>NZ_JBWKTP010000012.1:0-249988 GCF_059420385.1 Phreatobacter sp. GW821-FHT04C01
ACAAGGTCGGCTCGATCCGGTCGGAGATCAGTTCCCACACCGTCTTGCGGAAGAAGAAGCTCTCGCCGAGATCGCCGGTAAGCATCCTCCCCAGCCAAGCCAGAAACTGCTGGAGGACGGGTCGATCCAGGTCCAGCTTGGAGCGGATATCGAGAATTTGCTGAGTGGTAGCATTGTCGCCAGCGATAATCGCCGCCGGATCGCCCGGAGTGAGGCGAAGCATCAGAAACACCAACACAGCAACCGTCAGCATAACGGGCAACGTCGATAGCAGGCGGCGAGATAAATAGAAAACCACCCTTGGTTCCCCCATCCGTCGTAACGAACATTTCAAGGATCAGTCGAAGCGCGATATTGGGCGCGACGGGCCATGAGCCGGCACTTGAATTGTGGCCACTCCTGACAATCCATTCTCTCTGTTTTCGGAATGCGTCTTGCTATGAGAGGGGATACCCTCTGCTTTTTCTTTTCATGAGAGAATTATGATCGCATAGACGGCGACCGGTAGAGCCAGATTGCAAAAGAATCAGGTTGGACGGATTCAATTCTGGACCAATGAACCGGCGAGGAATCGTCTATTCTGGCCGTGCCATTTGCTTGTGCGTATGAATGGGCAGCCACCTGAAATGGCGCACGGTTCCGAGCGGTCGTACGATGTCGTCTGATGGTTTCTTCTTGCTCTCCGAAGGCTGATCGCACCGATGGCGAGGCGGCGAGGCATTGTCAGCATCCCGTCCCTCAGGACCGTTGATCGTCAGGCGGGTCCTCTGGGTCAGCAACTTGCCCAGGCATTGCGTCGGGCGATAAGCAACGGGGAACTCGCGCCTGGCGAGCGCCTTCCCTCGACCCGGGCGCTGGCGACATCCTTGCATATGGCGCGCGGCACGGTCGTCGCTGCATTTGATCAGTTGCAAGCCGAGGGCTACCTCGAAGCGAGGATCCGTGGAGCGACAGTTGTCGCCAATGTCCATGCCGGCGACAGCAGATCCCGGGGAGCGGGATCGAAAGCGCCGGAAGCCGCAAGGCCGGAATTGCCCACAAATGTCGCGCGTCTCGCCGCGATCTCCAAGACGCTCAGACCACAGGATGCCTTGCCCTTCGCCATAGCCCACCCGGCGGACGCCGTAGCCCCCGACGATAAATGGCGGAGGCTGGGCAATCGGATCCGGGCAACCCGAGCCGCGGCTCCTACCGGATACATCGACCCGCGCGGCATACCCCAGTTGCGCGCGGCCATTGCCGACTACGTTCGCAAAGCGAGAGCCGTTTCGTGCGACGCCGACCAGGTGGTGATCACCGGCGGAACCCAGCAAGGTCTATTTCTCGCCGCCACCGTGCTCTTGTCGCCCGGCGATGCGGTTTGGACGGAAGATCCTGCATATCCAGGGATCCTCGCGGTTCTCGGCAATTTTGATGTCGAGAAAATTCAAGTGCCGGTCGACAGCCAGGGCATTGATGTCGAAGCCGGAATAGCCAGGGCTCGCCACGCGCGCGTGGCGTTTGTCACGCCGTCACACCAATATCCCCTCGGCATGCCCATGAGCATGACCCGGCGCAGCGCGCTGCTTGCCTGGGGCCGGCAGAACAACGCGTGGATCGTCGAAGACGACTATGACAGCGAACTTCGATACGCGGGTCATCCGTTTCCATCGCTGCAGGGGCTCGACCCCTCGCGCGTCATATATCTGGGGACGATGAGCAAGGTGATGTTCTCATCCATGCGCCTCGGCTACGCCATCGTGCCACCGTCGCTGGTCGACGCATTTGCCGGAGCTCGCGCGCTCGTGGACCGTCACTCGCCCACGGCAGACCAGTACGTTCTGGCTCACTACATGAGAGAAGGCCATTTTGAAGCGCATATACGGCGCATCCGCGTGGCGTATTCAGAGCGCCGCACGGCCCTTTTGAGCGCGATCGAACGCGAAATGCCGCCCTGGGTCGCGCTGCAGCCCAGCGATCAGGGCATGCATGTCGTCCTCTGGCTGCCTCCTGGCCTCGACGACGTCCAGATCTCGGAACACGCCCGCCAGGAAGAGCTGGTGGTCCGACCGATCTCGCCGATGTATTCGGCCACCCCGCCCCGGCCAGGCTTGATGCTGGGTTTCGGCGGATTTTCCATTCCCCAGCTGGAGGCTGCGGCAAAACGCTTGAAAGCGGTGCTGCTGGTCGCCGCGCGAGGTCAGCTGCCGTCCCATGGGATCGCGCCGTGATCCATTGCCGCGGGCTGTGGTTTGGTCCATGGCCCGGACGCCTCCGAACGCATATGTCCAGGCCACGAAGACCTGTGGCGCCACGGCCCACAGAGTTCGCAAGCGGGTATCCGTAGCGCGTAGCGAAACCCGGCTTCGCGTCGCGCTATGAACCCGGTTGAATGTCAGCTACGCCCGCTTCCCTTCATGCCTCGAAGATTCAGTGCAGGCCGCAGGACCGCAGGCGCTATCTGCTGTCCTCGCGGAGGTAGGCAGCGCCTTTTTCCGCAATCATCGCGGTCGGCGTGTTGGTGTTGCCAGACGTGATCGTCGGCATCACGGACGCGTCGACCACGCGAAGTCCATCCAGTCCGTGGAGACGCAATCGCTCATCAACGACCGCCATCGGATCACTTGCCAATCCCATTCTTGCGGTCCCGACCGGGTGGAAGATCGTTGTGCCGATATCTCCTGCAGCCCTCGACAGGGACTCCTGGTCATCGGCGACGGAAGGGCCCGGCAGATATTCTTGCGGACGATATGCGCCGAGGGCCGGTTGGCTCATCAGGCGCCGGGTAACCCTGATGGCATCGGCGGCGACGCGCCGGTCGTCCTCGGTCGACAGATAGTTAGGCGCGATCCGCGGGGCCGCCTCGGCAGCGGCCGACCGTATCCGGACCGTTCCACGTGACGTCGGCCGCAGATTGCATGCGGCGACCGTAATGGCGGGAAACCGGTGAAGGGGATCGCCGAACTTGTCGAGGGACAAGGGCTGGACATGGAATTGGATATTGGCCCGCTCCTGCGATGCATCCGACCGCGTAAAGATGCCCAGCTGCGACGGCGCCATCGTCAATGGGCCGCGGCGGCGGAACAGGTAGTCCAGGCCCATGCCCGCCCGGCGGAACAATGACGAGTAGACCTCGTTGAGCGTTCGGATCCCATGAACCTTGTAGATCGCCCGCTGCTGAAGATGGTCTTGCAGGTTGCGCCCGACCCCTTGGCGGTCGAGCTTTACCTCGATGCCGAGATCGCCCAGCCAATCACCGGGGCCAATTCCCGATCGCTGGAGTATCTGCGTCGATCCGATCGAGCCCGCCGACAACACCACTTCACCGGCACAACGGACCTCAAATGTTTCGCCGTTCTGCCGAAACCGTATGCCCACGGCACGGCCGCCTTCAACGACCAGGCGTTCGACCAAAACGCCGGTCTCCAGCCTCAAGTTCGGTCTTGAAAGAACAGGCTTGAGGAAGCCGCGTGCGGAAGACCAGCGTCGCCCCCGCTTCTGGTTGACGTGAAAGAGACCGGCACCCTCATTGTCGCCCTCATTGAAATCACCGGAGCGCCGGACCCCCATCTGGGTCGCGGCCTCTTCAACCACCTTCAGGACATCCCAGGCCACCCGCGGCGCCTCGATCCTCCATCCGCCTCCGGAACCATGGAATTGGCTTTCGCCGAGAAAATGGTCCTCGAGCCGCCTGAAGGCGGGAAGCACATCGGACCAACTCCAGCCGGCCAGCCCCAGTTGCCGCCAATGGTCGTAGTCCGCCGCCTGGCCGCGCATCGAGATCATCGCGTTGATCGCCGATGACCCCCCGACAACCTTGCCGCGCGGGTATGCAAGTGCCCGGCCGTTGAGACCTGGTTCCGGATCGGTCTTGAACATCCAGTCCGCGCGGGGATTTCCGATCGCGAAAAGATATCCAACGGGAATGTGGAACCAGATCCAATTGTCGCGCCCTCCCGCCTCCAGGAGCAGCACGCGCCGACGCGGATCCGCGGACAGGCGATTGGCCAGGATGCAGCCAGCCGTTCCGGCGCCGACCACGATGTAGTCAAACTGGCCGTCGAAGTTTCGGACCATCGGCGGTGCTCCCTCAAGTTTCGGTCTGTCGCGATGGCGTCCCGTTCTGCCCTGGCTATGCCGGCAGGCCCGAGCGCGATGCGTCAAGGGATCGCGCTATCTCCGCGCGCAGCTCTCGCAGCGGTGCTGCCACGCTCTTGACCATGCCAAGGCCGGCTGCGCCCACGAGCCGCCCGCTATCGTCCCACGACAGGAACAGCCTTGCGTCTCCCCGCTGCTCGACACCCGTCGAGGTTCCGAGAGCCGGGAGTCCGGCAACCTGCAAGGTGAAGTCGAACTGATTGCTCCAAAACCAGGGCACCGCATCAAAGGGTACGTCCTGGCCCAACATATTTCTGGCGACCAGATCCGCTTGATCCTCTGCGTTGCGCCAATTTTCCATGCGCAGCCTGCTGTCGAACGCGGCGCTCTGGTATCGGCAGACGTCGCCACAGGCAAAGATATCGGGATCGTCGGTCCGCAGGCGTGAGTTGGTCAGTATGCCGTCGTGAACTGACAGGCCGGCAGCCTCGGCCAGTTCGGTGCGCGGCTTTACGCCGACGCCGAACACAACCGTGTCACAAGGAAGCGTCTCACCCGTTTGCAGGCGCACCGCTTCGACAGCCCCCTCCCCCAGCAATGCCTCGACAGCCACCCCCAGCCGCACGTCGACCCCGCGCGCAAGGTGCTCCGCAACAAGCGCCGAAGCCGCTGCCTCCGGCAGGCTCCGCGCCATCGCGCGAGGCGCCGCCTCGAGAACCTGGACGCGACATCCCGCCTGCCTGGCGGCGGACGCGACTTCCAGCCCGATGACGCCGGCGCCAATCACGACGATCGACCGATCCGGTTGCAACGCGCGGGCGACGCCGTTTGCATGGCCGGGCGTCCGCAACGGCCACACATTCGCCAGCTCCGCGCCGGGCACCTGCAACGGGTTGAGGCGCGATCCCGTCGCCAGCAGCAGCTTTTGAAAGGGCAGGCATTCGCCGTCGACGAGAATGATCTCATGCTTTGCACGATCGATTGTCGCCACCGCCCGGTTCAGCAGCAGCTCGACGCCATTCTGCTGAAACCACGACAACGGGTAGAACGAGCACTCGTCCGTCGTCCTTTTGCCCAGCAGGACAGCTTTCGACAATGGCGGGCGATCGTAAGGTGCGTGGCTCTCCTCGCCCACGAGGGCGATCGGGCCGGTCCACCCGTGCTTGCGCAAGGCAGCCGCAGCCTTGGCACCGCTATGGCCGGCACCAACGATAACGATGGGTCGGTGCATCGCCCTCATCCGGTTTTTGCGCGAAGGGCCGGTTATTCCGATTTGGTTCTGGAAAACGAAAGCATCGACTCGCCGATCAGCGTGTCACCCTGAGCGGCAAGGACGGTGCCCGCGGCGACGATGTCGCGCTTCTCGCGGTTCTGGCTGAGCTTCGACTTGCCCTCGAGCCTGGTAACCGCAATCTCGATGCCCACGATGTTCTTGAGCATCATGTCGATATAGTCCTTCGGACTGTCGGTCATTTTCCACGGATCAGCCTGGCCGGCCTCGTGCTTTCTGGTCAGCCTCGCGACGAGCCCGCGCACGTAGCGCTCATCGTCCCTGACGGTCACGCGGCCATGGGCATGAACAACCAGGTAATTCCAGGTCGGCACCTGCTTCTTGAATTCTTGCTTGCTGGGGAACCAGTTGGGCGCGATGTAGGCGTCGGCAGCCCTGAAGACGACGAGGACTTCATCGCCATCGGCGATGTCTTGCCAAACTGAACTGCTGCGCGCCACGTGGCAGTGCAAGGTGCCGTGTTCGCCGTGTTTCGCGTCGAGCTCGAAAGGGATGTGATTGGCGTCGAGGCCGTTCCGTCCGTTCGTTACGAGAACCCCCAGCGCGTATTTGTCGATGAGCTCGTGGAGCGCTTCCACGCGCGATTCCTGGAAGTGAGGAGGGACGTACATCTCTGTTCCTTTCCGCTGCAGCGGACCGCGTGGATGGGTCAAATCGCGCGGCGCCGGTTTCAGATCTCGGACATCTCGAAATCGCTCTTGCCGGCGCCGCAGTCCGGGCAGACCCAATCCTCCGGCACATCCTCCCACCGCGTGCCCGCGGGAATACCTTCATCCGGCCAGCCGTCCTGCTCGCTGTAGACGAGGCCGCACAGCAAGCACTGCCACGTCCTGAAACGGACGGAAGGATCGATCGAACCGGAATTCTCGTTGGCAACTGCCATGAGGCGTATCTCCGACAGCCGGGAGGGGCCGCTGTTCGGGCCTTCGGAGACACTGTCAAAGAGCTGGACCAAGGCAAAGATCCAGAAACGAGACAAATCACTTGGTCCAGAATGCGGGCATCGTGTCCTGCCCGGCTCGCCGCCTCGCAATCGAACGACAAAGGGGAAGCCGGGCACGGTGCAGGCAACCTGCCCTCGGGCATGAAATTCCACGAGCCGTTCCGGCTGACGGCTCGAAACAACGTGAGATGACCACGTCGAATTGCCGGCGGCATCCCGCTTGACGCCCTCCCTGCCCTCGTCTACGGTCCGCGCCTGTTTTCTTCAGGAGACGCGCGTGTCGCGAGCCATCCTTATCGTATCCGGGGCGCCATCGACGGACGTGTGACACTCACACGGCAGCCGAACGGTGGCGCTCAACCCAAGGTCCCTTACGGGGCCTTTTTTATTGCCTTCAACTCGACAACCAGACCAACGAAAGCCCTAGAGGATAACCCCATGTCCCGCGAGATGACCGGCGCCGAAATGGTCGTGCAAGCTCTGATCGATCAGGGCGTCAACACGCTCTTCGGCTATCCCGGCGGCGCCGTCCTACCGATCTACGACGCGATCTTCCAGCAGAACGACGTCAAGCATGTCCTGGTTCGCCACGAACAGGGCGCGGTGCATGCGGCCGAGGGCTATGCCCGCTCCTCCGGCAAGGTCGGCGCGGTGCTGGTGACCTCGGGTCCGGGCGCCACCAACGCGGTCACCGGCCTCACCGACGCGCTCCTGGATTCGATCCCGATCGTCTGCTTCACCGGCCAGGTGCCGACCCACCTGATCGGCTCCGACGCCTTCCAGGAAGCCGATACCGTCGGCATCACCCGCCACTGCACCAAGCACAATTACCTGGTCCGCTCGATCGAGGAATTGCCGCGCATCCTGCACGAAGCCTTTTTCGTCGCCCAGAACGGCCGGCCAGGTCCCGTGGTGGTCGACATCCCCAAGGACATCCAGTTCAAGACCGGTAAATACGAGCGACCGCGCGACAACCAGCACAAGACCTATCGCCCGCAGATCAAGGGCGACCTCGGCAAGATCCGCGCGGCGGTCGAGATGATCGCCAAGGCCAAGCGGCCGGTGTTCTATACCGGCGGCGGCGTGATCAATGCCGGCCCGCACGCCTCCGCGCTGCTGCGCGAGCTGGTGCGCGCCACCGGCTATCCGGTCACCTCGACCCTGATGGGGCTCGGCGCCTATCCGGCCAATGACAAGCAGTGGCTCGGCATGCTCGGCATGCACGGCACCTACGAAGCCAATCTGGCCATGCATGGCTGCGACCTGATGGTGAATATCGGCGCGCGTTTCGACGACCGCATCACCGGCCGGCTCGATGCCTTCTCGCCGGGCTCGAAGAAGATCCATATCGATATCGATCCCTCGTCGATCAACAAGAACGTCAAGGTCGATCTCGGCATCGTCGGAGATTGCGCCCATGTGCTCGAGGACATGGTGCGGCTGTGGAAAGAAGTCGGCGGCCAGGTCGACAAGCCGGCGCTGAAGGAGTGGTGGGGCCAGATCGACACCTGGCGCGACCGCAAGTCGCTCGCCTACACGAATTCCGACACGATCATCAAACCGCAATATGCGCTCGAGCGGCTCTATGCGCTGACCAAGCACCGCAACCCCTATTTCACCACCGAGGTCGGCCAGCATCAGATGTGGGCCGCCCAATATCTGCATTTCAACGAGCCGAACCACTGGATGACCTCGGGCGGCCTCGGCACCATGGGCTACGGGCTGCCGGCCGCGGTCGGCGTCCAGCTGGCCCATCCGAAGGAGCTGGTGGTCTGCGTCGCCGGCGAGGCCTCGGTGCTGATGAACATGCAGGAAATGTCGACCGCCGCGCAGTATCGCCTGCCGGTGAAGATCTTCATCCTGAACAACGAATATATGGGCATGGTGCGCCAGTGGCAGGAACTGCTGCATGGCGGCCGCTATTCGGAGAGCTATTCGGCGGCATTGCCGGATTTCGTCAAGCTCGCCGACGCCTATCACGCCAAGGGCATCCGCTGCTCCGATCCGAAAAAGCTCGACGCGGCCATCCAGGAGATGATCGACCATCCCGGCGCGGTGATCTTCGATTGCCTGGTGGCCAAGGACGAGAACTGCTTCCCGATGATCCCCTCGGGCAAGGCGCATAACGAGATGATCCTCGGCGATGCCGCCCAGGACATCGGCAGCGTCATCGACGCCAAGGGCAAGCAACTGGTGTGAGGCACCAAGCCGGCATCGTCAGGCCGGACCGGCGCGACCGGTTCGGCTGGGCGATGCGACAAGACGAAGACCGGGCATCGCCGCCGCCGCGACGGCGGCGTGCCCGAGGCGCCTCCTCCCCATCATACCCTTAGGAAACGGCACACCATGGCCCAATCGCAATCCGCTTATTTCCTCTCCGACGCCGTCGACGCCACCCGCCGCCACACCCTGGCGGTGCTGGTCGACAACGAACCCGGCGTTCTCGCCCGCATCGCGGGAATGTTCTCCGGCCGCGGCTACAATATCGAAAGCCTGACCGTCTCGGAGACCGAACACGAGGCCCATGTCTCGCGCATCACGATCGTCACCACGGGCACCGAGAAGATCATCGAGCAGATCAAGACCCAGCTCGACCGCATCGTCCCGGTGCATCGGGTGGTCGATCTCACCGTCCAGGGTGAATCGCTCGAGCGCGAACTGGTGCTGGTCAAGGTGCGGGGCAAGGGCGACAGCCGGGTCGAGGCGCTGCGGCTCGCCGGCGCCTTTGGCGCCAACACGCTGGACGCGACGCTCAATTCCTTCGTGTTCGAACTGACCGGCACGACCGAGGAGGTCGAGCGCTTCATCCGCCTGATGGGAACCGTCGGCCTGGTCGAGGTGTCGCGCACCGGCATCGCCGCCATGAGCCGCGGACCGGACGGCATGCTGGATGCGGCCTTGCCCGACGGCGCCCAGGGTCGTTGAATGCGGCCCCTTTCCCTGTCTGTTTGAGAAGGCGTCCATGGCGACCCACCTCTCCGTCAACGTCAATGCCATCGCGCAATTGCGCAACCGGCGCAATTTGCCCTGGCCGAGCGTGGTCGGCCTGGCACGCATCGCCATGCAGGCCGGCGCCTATGGCATCACCGTGCATCCCAGGCCCGACGAACGGCATATCCGGCGCACCGACGTGTTCGATCTCTCCGACATGCTGCGCCGGGAATTCCCCAAGGCCGAATTCAACATCGAGGGCTACCCGAGCGAGGATTTCCTGCTGCTCTGCGAAAGGGCCAAGCCCGACCAGGTGACGCTGGTGCCCGACGATCCGACGCAGTCGACCTCGGACCATGGCTGGGAGGTCGCCAAGGACAGTGCGCTGCTGACGCGCGTCTCAGCGCGGCTGAAGGCGCGGAGCTTTCGCGTCTCGCTGTTCCTCGATGCCGATCCGGCGCTGGTCGGCGGCGCCAAGGCGGTCGGCGCGGATCGCATCGAACTCTATACCGGGCCCTATGGCGGCAGCTTCGACCAGCGCGCGGCGGAAGCCGAGCGCGACAAGCTGCGGCTGACCGCCCAGGCGGCGACCGCCGCCGGGCTCGGCGTCAATGCCGGCCATGACCTGACGCTCGACAATCTGCCGCCGCTGATATCGGCGATACCGGCGATCGCCGAGGTCTCGATCGGCCATGCCCTCATCGCCGATGCCCTCATCCATGGCATGACTGAAACGGTGAAACTCTACCGTCGCGCCTGCGGCGACAAGGGATGAACCTATGCAGGCCCGGTCTTGTGCCGGGAATGATCTTGCGCCAAGAAGCGGCGCGCCATTCATGATCTGACCGTCGCGCAGCCGCGCAAGGGCGGATTGTTTCGTGACCCAAGGATCGGGACCTGAGCCCGAAGACCAAGAAGGAAGCCTGGAAATGCGTGTCTATTACGATCGCGACGCCGATCTCAACCTGATCAAGTCGAAGAAGGTCTGCATCGTCGGCTATGGCAGCCAGGGCCACGCCCATGCGCTCAACCTGCGCGATTCCGGCGTCAAGGACGTCACCATCGCGCTGAAAGCCGGTTCGGCGACGCGCGCCAAGGCCGAAGCCGCCGGCTTCCAGGTCATGACGCCGGCCGAGGCCGCCAAATGGGCCGACATCATGATGATGCTGACCCCCGACGAACTGCAGGCCGACATCTATCGCGACGACCTTCATGCCAACATGAAGCCGGGCGCCGCGATCATGTTCGCCCACGGCCTGAACGTTCATTTCAACCTGATCGAGGCCCGCAAGGATCTCGACGTGCTGATGGTCGCGCCGAAGGGCCCGGGCCACACGGTGCGCTCGGAATATCAGCGCGGCGGCGGCGTGCCGACGCTGATCGCGATCCACCAGGACGCCTCGGGCAATGCCCATGACCTCGGCCTGTCCTATGCCTCGGCCAATGGCGGCGGTCGCGCCGGCATCATCGAGACTACCTTCAAGGAAGAGTGCGAGACCGATCTGTTCGGCGAGCAGGTCGTGCTCTGCGGCGGCCTGGTCGAGCTGATCAAGGCCGGTTACGAGACGCTGACCGAAGCCGGCTATGCGCCGGAAATGGCCTATTTCGAGTGCCTCCACGAGGTCAAGCTGATCGTCGACCTCATCTATGAGGGCGGCATCGCCAACATGAACTACTCGATCTCCAACACCGCCGAGTACGGCGAATATGTCACCGGGCCGCGCATCATCACCGCCGAGACCAAGGCCGAGATGAAGCGGGTGCTGACCGACATCCAGTCCGGCAAGTTCACCCGCGACTGGATGCTGGAGAACAAGGTCAACCAGACCTCGTTCAAGGCGACCCGCGCGCGCATGGCCGCCCATCCGATCGAGGAAGTCGGCGCCAAGCTGCGCGACATGATGCCCTGGATCAAGGCCAAGGCGCTGGTCGACAAGACCAAGAACTGAGTCCGATCATCATTGCGGCTCCGGGGCGTATTGCTGCCCCGGGGTTCGCGACCGACCGGATCGATCGGATTTGCGGGAAATCTTTGCGGCGCCGGGTAGTGGTCAGCATTTCCCCGCATCTATGAGTTGACCTGCCGCGATATCCCGCTAATGAACAGTATCGAGATACCAGCCCGTTTACGGTTGGGACTTGAGGATGTTCATGCCGCAATCGAGTCTTCGCGTCGTCTCGGGCTTGCCTTTCGTCAGGGAGAAGCTCACCCGGCTTTATGCGGCCCGCGCCCGTGGCGACATGGCCCAGTTTGCGGCGGGTTTCGCGACCGACGGCGTCTTCCATGTCCTTGGCGATCCCGGCCTGCTCCCCGAGGCCGGCCCGCGGCGCGGCCGCGCCGCGATCCGGGCGGTGCTGGAAAGCCTGTTCCGCGATTACGAAAACATCGACGGCCTGCTGGTCGACATGATCGTCGACCTCAATTCGGCATTGGTGCGCCGGCACGTCACCTTGCGCAGCGTCGCCACCGGGGCCATCGCCGAATTCGAGGTGGCCGAGCATATTCGCTTCAGGGACGGTGAGATCATCGAGCTGGTCCAGTTCATGGACACCGCCTCGATGGCGGTCCTGTCCGGCAGGATCTGACCGTGAGGTTCGGCGTCGCGGGCCCCTCCTTTGATCCCGCGGCCCAACGCGCCGCGCTGCGCGAAGCGATCGGCGCCTTCTACGCCGCCCGCCAGGCCGGCGACGTCGAGAGCTTCGCCAGCTATTTCGCGCCCGACGCCCGCTTGTTCGTGCTCGGCAATCCGGTGCTCAACCCGGGATCGGGCATGCGGCTCGGCCGGACCGACATCGCCAATTACCTCAGGCATATTCACGCGGCCAACGACTATCTCGATTTCACCATTGTCAGCGTGGTCGCCGAAGGCGATGCGATCGCGGTCTGGTGGCGCGCGCGCGTCAAGGCACGCGCCAATGCCGAGGAAGGCTGCTTCGACAATCTCGATCAGATGCGCGTCCGCAACGGCCAGATCATCGAACTGGCGCAGTTCTTCGATACCGGCACCTTCGCGATCATGAAGGGGCGCATTCCGCGGCCGTGAGCCGGCAGACACCGTGGACCCGCTCATGAAAAAGGGGCGGCTCGTCGCCGCCCCTCGATCGATAGCGCGGTGCGCCGCAGCAGGTCAGAAGCGGATCCGCGAACGGATCGCATCCTTGGCTGTCTGGTTGACCGCGGTGCCGGCCATGCGGCGCTCGAAATCCTCCCAGTTGAGGAAACGGCCCTTGGCACGTTCGGCCAGGATCGCCTGGGCCCGGGCGGCGCCGATCTGCGGCAGGCCGTCGAGCTCGGCCTGGGTCGCCGTGTTCAGGTTCACCGGGGCGGAGGCCTGGGTCGAGGCCGACGCCGGACGGGCGGCGGTGCCGGCGGCAGGCGCGGCCGGAGCGGCAGCGGCGGGACGGGCGGGCGTCGCTGCCGGGGCGGTTGCCGCCGGCGCTGCTGCGGGAGCGGCGGGACGCGCCGGCTGGGCGACGGCGGGAGCCGTGGCGGCAGGCGCGGTGGCGGCAGGCGTGCCGGGACGGGCGGGCTGCGCGGTCGCCGGCGCCGCGGGCGTCGTCGGCGCAGTGGCGGCCGGGCGGGTTGCGGCAGGCGCGGTGGCGGCCGGGTGCTGCTGGTTCTGGTTGGCCGCCGGCGGACGGTGCGTGCCGGGCGCGGTGGTCGCCGGCGCGGTCACGCCCGGCGTTGCGGGGGCCGTCGGCGCGGGCTGGGCCTGCGCCATGGCCTGGCCGATCAGGAGGGTGGAGACCGCGGCAGCGGTGAGAAAGCGCGACAGGATCATGACGAACCCATTCGATAGCCCGGCACTTGTCTCCCTAAGCTCGTCGCGGCGGCCGGGCCTGCCGCGATCGGGCGATGCCGTATCGGATCGATGCGGCAAGGTCATCTGGCCCGTTTACAATGACGCGTTCGTGAGCGGTTTGCATCCTTTTTGCGGCTGGCGATGAACGCCAGCTGAATTCGCGCTTTTTTAGCCGATCGTCGGCACTTTGCCGGCTTCGGTCGCCGAACCTGATGGCTGGCTTCAACGATCGGAATTGGCGCCTGCGCGCCGGCGCGACTAAGGTTAGGACAGGAGTCCGTCCGATGAACATCCTGTCCATCCAATCCTGGGTCGCCTATGGCCATGTCGGCAACGCCTCGGCCGTGTTTCCGATGCAGCGCCTCGGCCACGAGGTCTGGGCCATCCACACCGTGCAGTTCTCCAATCACACCGGCTACGGCGCCTGGAAAGGCCGGGTCTTCGACGCGCCGATGATCGAGGAACTGGTCGAGGGCATCGCCGAACGCGGTGTGCTGCCGCGCTGCGACGGTGTCCTGTCGGGCTATATGGGCTCGGCCGATATCGGCACCGGCATCCTGAGCGCGGTTAGCCGGGTGCGCGCCGCCAATGCCAAGGCACTCTATTGCTGCGATCCGGTCATCGGCGATGTCGGCCGCGGCGTTTTCGTTCGCCCCGGCATCCCGGAATTCATGCGCGACCAGGCCGTGCCGGCGGCCGACATCATCACCCCGAACCAGTTCGAGCTGGAATATCTCGCCGGCCGGACCATCACGACGCTCGCCGACGCGGTCGCCGCCACCGATGCCATCCACGCCAAGGGGCCCGGCATCGTGCTGGTCACCAGCCTGGTCACCGAGGACACCCCGGCCGATGCCATCGACCTCATGGCCTCCGGGCCGGCGGGCCGGTTCCGCGTCCGCACGCCGAAACTCGGCCTGTCCATCAATGGCGCCGGCGACGCCATCGCCGCCTTGTTCTTCGTCCATGCGGCGACGTCGGGCGATATCGCCTTTGCCCTGTCGCGCGCGGCCTCGTCGACCTATGGGCTGCTGAAGCGCACCGAAGAGGCCGGCTCGCGCGAGATCCTGACGGTCGCCGCACAGGACGAATTCGTCAGCCCCAGTCGTCTGTTCACGCCCGAGAAACTCAGCTGAGGCTCCCATGGCTCGCCGCTACCACACCCTCGACGTCTTCACCCACAAGGCGCTGAGCGGCAATCCGCTGGCCGTCGTGCACGATGCCGAGGGGCTCGACACCGAGGCCATGCAGGCCATCGCGCGCGAGTTCAATCTGTCCGAGACGGTGTTCGTCCTGCCCGAAACGACGGCCCGCCACCGCGCCGATATCCGCATCTTCACGCCCGGCGGCGAACTGCCCTTCGCCGGCCATCCGACCGTCGGCACCGCCATCATCCTGGCGAGCCTCGACGGCCTGGCCCCGGGCGCCGAGACGACGTTCCTGCTCGGCGAGAAGGCCGGGCCGGTGCCCTGTCGCGTGACCCACCGCGACGACGGCCGCTTCGAGGCCTCGTTCGATGCGCCGCGCCTGCCGGTGGCGCTCGACCGCACACCCGATTCGGCCCAGCTCGCCGGCATATTGGGCCTGGAGAGCCGCGACATCGGCTTCGCCGCCCATGTGCCGACCCGCTTCGGCGCACCGGTATCGTTCTGTTTCGTGCCGGTCCGCTCGCGGGCGGCGACCGACCGCATCAGCGTCGACACGCGCTGGTTCGCCGAGACCTTTGCGGCCATTCGCGAGGACCATCCGGCGATCTTCGCCTATACGCCCGACACGGTCGATCCGAAGGCTGCCTTCCACGCCCGGATGTTCGCGCCCGGCCTCGGCATCGCCGAGGATCCGGCGACCGGGTCGGCGGCCGCCGCCTTTGCCGGCGTGCTCGCGCGGTTCGAGCGGCTCACCGACGGGCGGCACAATTTTGCCATCGAGCAGGGCTTCGCCATGGGCCGGCCGAGCCGGATCGAGCTCGGCCTGCATGCCCGGGCCGGCGCGGTCGCGCGCGTCAGCATCGGTGGCGGCGCGGTGATCATCGCGGAAGGCCAGCTGCGCATCTGAAACAATAGAAAAACCCGCCGGGCGAGGCCCGGCGGGTTTCATTGTCAGTGGAAAAGAAGATCAGCCGCGACGGCAGCGGCGATAGCCGTAGGAATCGATCCAGCAACGACGGCGCGGCGTCGTTTCGGCGCCGATCACGGCACCGGCGACACCACCCACCGCGGCACCCGCGAGAGCACCACCGGCGCTGCCGGTCGCCAGACCGCCGATCAGTGCACCGGCGCCCGCGCCAATGGCGCCGCCGCCGGCCGCGCGCTCTTCGCGCTCCGTGCAAGCGCCGAGCGTCAGCGCCAAAGCTCCAACGAGAACCAATTTCTTCAACATTGCTAACCCTCCTGAGTGCCCCTACCCGGCTGGACCATAGGTGATCCGGCGAGGCCTTGCCAAGTCTTGCCCCGGCCGACTCTGTTGCAAGCCTAACCGGGTGTTGCCATTGTGCACAGGGACGGACCGTTGTGAGCCGGCCGTCCCGACGCTAGACAAGGCCCGAAGAGGGCCCTGCCGTGACCGCACAGTTCCGATTCATCCGCACCATGGAGACCGGGATCTCCACCGTCCGTTGGACCTACGCGGAAACGCATGCCGAAGCGATTCGTTCCGCCTGGGACCAGTGGATTGCCGACAAGCCGGCAATGTTCAATGGGCGGGTCCTGCTTCTGGCCGAAGGCGCGGTCGAGGGCGATGTGTTTCGGGGCCGTTACATGGCCGTCGACTATGCCGAATTCCTGCATTTCATGCGTCATGGCGCGGCCGACGGATCGACCCGCAACGCCTTCGCCCTGGCCGGACTGACCAGCGCCGACAACTGCCTGCTGATGGGCGTCATGGCCGCGCACACCGCCAATGCCGGCAAGATCTATTTTCCCGGCGGCACGCCCGATCTGAGCGACGTGGTCGGCACGCGGGTCGACCTCGACGGCAGCGTCCGGCGGGAACTGACCGAAGAGACCGGTCTCCGCCCGGACGAACTGACCATCGAGGATGGCTTCTGGCTGCGCGAGGACGACAAACGCTCGGCCTTCGTGAAAGTGATGCGCTCGCCGCTTGCAGCGGAACCCTTGCGTGCCCTGATCCTCGCGCGTATCGCCGCCGACGAGACCCCGGAACTGGCCGACATCCATATCGTGCGGGACGCGAGCGATCTGCGGCCGGGCCTTATGCCGGCTTTTCAATTGGCCTACGCCGAATGGTGGCTGGAGCGGCGAAGCGCGGGCTCGCCGGCGTGACCGGCCCGGACCGCCCCTTCACTGCCCCTGCGACAATCGCAGAGCCAGGCGCGGCGGCAAGCCGGCGGCGAGGATCTTTCCGGCCGCGCGGTGGTGATCATAAGCCAGACGATATTGCGTCAGCGTCTCGCGACCGAGATCGAGGAGCGAGTAGGCGGCGGCCGGATTGCCGTCACGCGGCTGGCCGACCGAGCCGATCACCACCTGGCAGCGCCGCCGCGGATCAAGCCGCACTGGTGCACCGGCGACCGGAACGATCGTGCTGCAAACGCCGGCCGCGTCCAGCGGAAATACCCTCGGCACATGGGTGTGGCCGGAGAAAACCTTGACGGCATCGGTCGCCGCCAGGCTGAGCTCGGCGTCCTGACCGGTCATGATATAGGGCCAATGGGCCGGCCGGTCGGCGCTTGCATGGACATAGAGCCGCTCGCCGTCGCGCGCGGTCAGAAGCAGGCCGGCGAGAAAGGCCAGATGATCGACACCCAGCTGCGTGCGCGTCCAGACCGCCGCCGCGAGGGCATCCCGGGTCATGCTCGGCACGCCCGGGCCGACCGCTTCGTCATGATTGCCTTTGACCACGACGGCCCCCTGCGCCGCGAGCGCCGCGACGGTCTCGGTGCAGAAGACCGGATCGGCGCCGTAACCGACGATATCGCCCAGCACCACGAACCGGTCGGGTGCCTGGTCGCGCGCATGGGCGAGGCAGGTTTCGAGCGCTTCACGGTTGCCGTGAATGTCCGACAGAAAGGCAATCCGCACCGGCATGTCCTCCGGCAGGTCCGGCCCCGCAGCCATGCCTCATCTCACAGGACGAGGGGCATGCCGGGCAAGCCCGAATTCCGGTCCGTGAAACAATTCACGCCGATGCAGCGGTACGGAAGGCCGTGACCGGGATCACGAAAGGTCGTGATCGGGATCACGGAAGGCCGTGATCGGGATCACGGATAACCGTAGCGTGACTTCACCGTGCGCAAGGCGCCGCGGGCCTCGCCATCGCGGCCGCTGGCACAGGCCTGCTCGGGTCCGCGCAGATCGGCGATGACCCGGCCATGAACCTCGCGATTGACGTTGCCGGTCTGCAGGTCGTTGTCCATCACCGCCCGGAAGCGGGCGATATCACCGGAGCAGCCGGTGCCTTCCGGCAGGCGGAAGTCGGAACGGGTGACATATTGCGGCGTCGCGGCCTGGGCCGCCGGCTGCACCGCCGGGGCCTCGGCGGCGGTGTTGCAGCCGGCGAGGGCAAGGGCGCCGCAAAGGGCGAGCGCGGAACGGAAAAGCGTCATGACAGCCTCTTGCCGGTGAATCGGGCACCGGCAATTTAGGCTGACATGACGCTCCGGCGGAAGCCGCGATCGCGCGGATCAGAGCGGCTTCAAGCCACGTTCGATCTCGGCCCGGCGCGATTCCAGGAAGGGCGGCAGCGCCAGTTTTTCGCCGAGCACCGTCATCGGCTCGTCGACATCGAAACCCGGACCGTCGGTGGCGATCTCGAACAGGATGCCGTTGGGCTCGCGGAAATACAGGCTCTCGAAATAGTAGCGGTCGACCGCCCCCGAATTGGGGATGCGCATCTCCTTCAGGCGGTCGATCCAGGCGCGGTATTGCGTGGCATCAGGCGTGCGGAACGCCACGTGATGGACCGAGCCGGCGCCCTGGCGGGCCGGCGGCAGACCCGGCTCGACCGCGACATGATATTCGGCCGCCGGGCCGCCCTCGCCCATCTCGAAGACATGAACCTCGGGGCCGGCTTCGCCGAGACGATAGCTGCGGGCCCGGCCCATGCCGAGGACATGGGTCAAGACGCGTTCGGTCGGCTCGAGCACCGGCACGCTGGCGATGATCGGGCCGAGGCCGCGGATCTGCCGTTCGGCCGGAACCGAGCTGGCGTCCCAGGCATGGGCCTCGCCCACGCCGCCGTCGTCGACCAGGGCGAGGCGCTGGCCTTCCGGATCTTCGAAATCAAGCGTCAGGCGACCATCGCGCAGGGTGGGCGCCTGGTGCTTGACGCCATGCTCGGCGAAATGGGCGGCCCACCAGCGAATGGTGTCCTCGCCGGCGACCCGCAGGGAGGTGCGGATGATCGCATTGGTGCCGCGCCGCTCGGGCTCGACCGGCCATTCGAAGAAAGTGACGTCCGAGCCCGGGCTCGCGACGCCGTCGCCATAAAACAGGTGGTAGGCCGAGACGTCGTCCTGGTTGACGGTGCGCTTGACCAGGCGCATGCCGAGCAGGCCGGTGTAGAAGGCACGATTGGCGGGAGCATCGGCCGATACGGCGGTCAGGTGATGGATGCCGGTGAGTTGCATGGTGGATCCGTTCCAAATGTTGGAGGACGGGACACCGGCGCCCAAGGCCAAGCCGCCGCCCCGATGGCCGTCGATCGGCCCTCAGCAAGTTGGATGGGAGATTGGAGCCGGCGAGGCCCGCCGCAAGGGCATGGACCGGCCCGGACCACGCCGCCCCATGCAAGCCCCGTTTGCGCCGCTGCCCGGACCGGCCAGGGTCATGACCCGCCGGGGTGATCCACCGGCGGCGTGCCGTGGGTGTGGAACGAGGCGACGGTCTTCAAGCCCCAGGCCTGGCCCTTGCGGCGCTCGGCCTCGGTCCAGACGATCGGCTTCCAGTCGGGCGCCAGCATCAGCCGGGCCCCGGCATTGGCGATCTCCACGCGATTGCCGCCCGGCTCATAAACATAAAGAAAGAAGGTCTGCTGCACCGCGTGTTTGTGCGGGCCGGTCTCGATGAACACGCCGTGCTCCAGGAACACGTCCGCCGCGCGCAGCACGTCTTCCCGGCTGTCGACCGCATAGGTCACGTGATGGAACCGGCCGGCGACGCCGGCATGGTCGGCGGTAAACGCGATATCGTAGGTCTTGTTGGTGGCCGTCAGCCAGGCGCCGGCCTCGGTGCCGTCGTCGAGCACGATCTGTTCGGTGGTGCGCATGCCGAGGCCTCGTTCCAGGAAGCGCCTGGTCGCCGCGACATCGAGCACCAGCAGGTTCAGGTGATCGATGCGCCGGGCATTGACGCCACGCGCCGGGAAACGCTGCGCCTGGTTCTTGAGCGCGGGACGCAGATGATCCGGCGCCTCATACCAGCGCGTGTCGTAATAGAGTTCGAACACGTGCCCGTCCGGGCCGCGCGCGCGAAACGCCGCGCCGTGGCCGAGGTCACCCTCGGTCCAGCCGATGCCGGCGCCCATGGCGGTCAGTTCGGCGACGCGCCGGTCGAGCGCCTGCCGGCTGAAGGTGCGAAACGCCACATGGCCGACACCCGAGGTCGCGGCCTCGGTGAGCTTCAGCGTATGGAACTCGTAATCGTCCCAGCCGCGCAAATAGACACTCGCGCCGTCACGGCCGCTCTCCTGCATGCCCATGACATCGATGAAAAAGGCGAGGCTCTCGTCCGGCTTGGCCGTGAACATCTCGACATGGCCGAGGTGAGCGAGATCCCGGCAAGGTTCAGCGTCCGCCATTCCGATCCCCTTCAGCTTTCCAACGCGCTTCGCTCGCGCTGTCGCAACCAAGCAGCCTGACGACCCGCCACACCATCAGCACGCAGAGCATTCGGTGAATCAAATCCATTATTCGGCGCGATTGAACCAAATTGTGCACCCGAGCCACAGCGCCGGCCCATGAGACCCGCTCAGAAATCGCACCAAATTTCTCACTTGCTTCAGCACAGGCCCGCGGAGGTCAATGCGATCGGACGGGCCGTCGAAACGGCGCGATCCACGGAGCCATCCAACCTAAGTCGCAAAAGGAAGTGCGATAATCGCCCCTTCGTCTGAATATCGCACTTGACAGAAACCGGGCGCAGCGCGACGACAAGAGCCAAGAAAAGGCCGAGAATAATGACACAGGGAGGAATGACCATGTTGAACAGACGCCAGACGCTCGCCGGGATCAGCGCCGCCATGGCCACCGGCCTCGGCACCACGGCGCAGGCGCAGGAAGTGACCAAGATCGGCCTGATCCTGCCGATGACCGGCCAGTCGGCGTCGACCGGGCGGCAGATCGAGGCCGCCGCCAAGCTCTATATGGCGCAGAAGGGCGCGACCGTCGCCGGGCGCCGGATCGAACTCCTGGTCCGCGACGATACCGGGGCTGCCGACGTCACCCGCCGCATCGCCCAGGAACTGATCGTCAACGACAAGGTCGCGGTCCTTGCCGGCTTCGGGCTGACCCCGCTCGCCTTCGCTGTGGCGCCGCTCGCCACCCAGTCCAAGACCCCCATGGTGGTCATGGCCGCGGCGACCTCGGCGATCACCGAACAATCCCCTTTCATTACCCGCACCAGCTTCACCCTGCCGCAGGCGACCCAGCCCATCGCCGATTGGGCGGCGCAGAACGGCATCAAGAAGGTGATCAGCCTGGTCACCGACTATGCCCCCGGGATCGATGCCGAAAAGGCCTTCAAGGAGCGCTTCACCAAGGCCGGCGGTGAGCTGATGGCCGAGGTGCGCGTGCCGCTGCGCAGCCCGGACTTCGCCCCTTTCCTGCAACGCGTCGCCGATTCCAAACCCGACGCGCTGTTCGTCTTCGTGCCCTCGGGCATCGGCGGCCAGTTCGTCAAGCAGTTCATCGAGCGTGGCCTCGACAAGGCCGGCGTCAAGCTGATCGGCACCGGCGACGTCACCGATGACGACCTGCTCAACGACATGGGCGACGCGATCCTCGGCGTGGTCACCAGCCATCATTATTCGGCGGCCCATCCGTCGGCGGAGAACAAGGCCTTCGTGCAGGCGTTCCGCGCGGCCAATCCGAACATGCGCCCGAATTTCATGGCGGTCGGCGGCTATGACGGCATGCACCTGATCTACGAGGCGCTGAAAAAGACCAACGGAACCGGCGACGGCACCGCCCTCATCGGCGCCATGCAGGGCATGAGCTGGATCAGCCCGCGCGGGCCGATCACCATCGAGGCGCGCACCCGCGACATCACCCAGAACATCTATGTCCGGCGGGTCGAGAAGGTCGACGGCCAGCTCTACAATGTCGAATTCGCCACCTTCGAGGCGGTGCCGGATCCGATCAAGGGGCGCTGAGCCGATCATCGCCGCGACCGGGGCGGCCTCTCTGCCCCGGTCCGTTCCCGTGTCCCGCCGCCGAGACGCGCCGACATGCTCACCATCCTGTTCGACGGCATCGCCTATGGCATGCTCCTGTTCGTGCTGGCCTGCGGACTGGCGGTGACGCTGGGCCTGATGAACTTCGTCAATCTCGCCCACGGCGCCTTCGCCATGGCCGGCGGCTATGTCACCGTCGTCATGATGCAGCGCTACGGCCTGCCGTTCCTGGCCTGCCTGCCACTCGCCTTCCTGGCCACCGCGGCGCTCGGCGCGGTCGCCGAGCGCCTGCTCTACCGGCACATGTACGGGCGCAGCCATCTCGACCAGGTGCTGTTCTCGATCGGCCTGGTGTTCATGGCGGTGGCAGCCGCCGACTACATGATGGGCTCGTCGCCGCAGAACATCCGGCTGCCGTCCTACCTGCTCGGCCGTTTCGACGTCTTCGGCGTCGGCATCGGCGTCTACCGGCTGTTCCTCATCGCGGTCTGCGGCGCCCTGACCATCGCGCTGCAGCTGGTCCTGGCAAAGACCCGGTTCGGCTCGCGCCTGCGCGCGGCGGTCGACGATCCCCGGGTCGCGCGTGGCATGGGCATCGACGTCAACGCCATCTTCGCCGTGACCTTCGCCTTCGGATCGGGCCTTGCCGGCCTCGGCGGCGCTCTCGGCGCCGAGATCCTCGGCCTCGACCCGACCTTTCCGCTGAAATTCATGCTCTATTTCCTGATCGTCGTGACGGTGGGCGGCACCTCCTCGATGACCGGCCCGTTCGTCGCCGCGCTCCTGCTCGGCTTCGCCGATGTCGCCGGCAAATATTACATCCCCCAGGCCGGCGCGTTCATCATCTATGCGGTGATGATCGCCATCCTGATGCTCAGGCCGAACGGGCTGTTCGCCCGCGGGGTGACGCGATGAGCCGGCCATGCTGAAATTCCTCGGCCGCAACAGCGAAACACCGGCCAGCCCGACCGGCTTTCTCAAGCACCAGGCCTCCTGGAAGCCTCAGGAGATCGCGTTCTGGCTGCTGGCGCTGGCCATGCTCGCCATTGCGCCCAATCGCGCCGCCCTGCTCAACGAGATCGCCATTCTCGGGCTGTTCGCCCTGTCGATCGACCTGATCCTAGGTTATGCCGGCATCGTGTCGCTCGGCCAGGCCGCCTTTTTCGGCTTCGGTGCCTATGTCGCCGGCCTGCTCGCCAAGACGGTCGTGGCCGAACCGGTCACCGGCCTGATCGTCGCCATGCTCGCAGCCGGCCTGCTCGGCTTCGTCACCAGTTTCCTGATCATTCGTGGCACCGATCTCACCCGGCTGATGGTGACGCTCGGCGTCGCCTTGCTGATCTACGAGGCCGCCAACAAGCTGGAATGGCTGACGGGCGGCGCCGACGGCCTGCTCGGCATCACCATGGGGCCGATCCTCGGCCTGTTCGCCTTCGATTTCCTGGGGCGCACCGCCTATCTCTACAGCCTCGCCGTGCTGTTCGTCCTGTTCCTGCTGGCGCGCCGGGTGGTGCATTCGCCCTTCGGCCTGTCGCTCCGCGCGGTCAAGGACAACCGGCTGCGCGCCGCCTCGATCGGCATCTCGCCGGCGCGCCGGCTGGTCATGATCTACACGCTGTCGGCGGCCTATGCCGGAGCGGCCGGCGCGCTGCTGGCGCAGACCACCGCCTTCGTCTCGCTGGAGGTGCTCGATTTCGGCAAGTCGGCCGACGGCCTCCTGGTGCTCGTGATCGGCGGCTCCGGCTATCTCTATGGCGGGCTCCTCGGCGCCATTGCCTTCAAGCTGATGAAGGATTTCCTCTCCGGCATCACCCCGGCCTATTGGCTGTTCTGGATGGGGCTGTTCCTGGTCATCCTGGTGCTGATCGGCCGCGACCGGATCACCGAGCGGCTGAGGCTCATGACCGGGCGGACGAAGCCATGACGCCGGCGCTGGAAACCCGCAACCTGGTGCGCCGGTTCGGCGGCCTCGTCGCCACCAATGACGTGTCGCTGTCGATCGCGGCGGGCGCGCGCCACGCGCTGATCGGGCCGAACGGCGCCGGCAAGACGACGCTGATCAACCTGATGACCGGCGTGCTGGTGCCGACCTCCGGCACGATCCGGCTGGAAGGCGCCGATATCACCCGGCTCGCCCAGCATAAGCGGGTGACGCGCGGCCTGGCGCGCACCTTCCAGATCAACCAGCTGTTCAACGAACTGACACCGCTCGAGACCATCGGGCTGGCGATCTCGGAATATCAGGGCACGGGCGGGCAATGGTGGCGGCTGACCGGTTCCAAGCAGGCCGTGCTCGACGAGGCCGCCGACCTGCTCACGACCTTCAAACTCGCCGACGTCATGTATCAGCGCACGGTGCTGCTGCCCTACGGCAAAAGACGACTCCTCGAAATCGCCACGGCGCTGGCCTGCCGGCCACGGGTCCTGCTGCTCGACGAACCCGCCGCCGGCGTGCCGGAAGGCGAGCGCCATGAGATCATCGACATCGTCTCCAGCCTGCCGCGCGAGGTCACCGTGGTGCTGATCGAACACGACATGGACCTGGTCTTCCGCTTCGCCGAGCGCATTACCGTGCTGGTCCAGGGCGCGGTGTTCACGGAGGGCTCGGTCCGGGAGATCCAGGCCGACCCGCGGGTGCGCGAAGTCTATCTCGGCGAGGGCGCGGAATGACCGAGCTGCTCGCCCTGGACGCGGTCGTTTCCGGCTATGGCGAGGCGATCGTCCTGAACCGCCTGTCGCTTCGCCTCGACCAGGGCCAGTCGCTGGCCCTGCTCGGCCGCAACGGCACCGGCAAGACCACGCTGATCGAAACCATCGCCGGCCTGACCACGTTCAGGGGCGGCACCATCCGGCTCGCCGGCCAGGACATCCAGGCGGTGCGGCCGGAACGGCGCGCCGCACTTGGGCTCGGCTGGGTGCCGCAGGAGCGCGGCATCTTCAAGTCGCTGACGGTGGAAGAAAACCTGACGGCGGTCGCGACAGCGGGGACCTGGACGCCCGAGCGCGTCTTCTCGATGTTTCCGCGCCTGAAGGAACGCCGCGGCAATCTCGGCAACCAGCTGTCCGGCGGCGAACAGCAGATGCTGGCGGTCGCCCGGGCGCTGGTGCTCAACCCCAAGATCCTGCTGCTCGACGAGCCGCTGGAAGGCCTTGCGCCGATCATCGTCGACGAATTGCTGGCAGCGATCCGCCGCATCGTGCGCGAGGAAGGCATGGCGGCCATCGTGGTCGAGCAGAAAGCGCGTAAGATCCTGCCGCTGACCGACAAGGCCGTCATTCTCGACCGTGGCGCCGTCGTCTGGGAAGGTGCAAGCGAGGCGCTCATGGCCGATGCCGCGGCGCTTGACCGTCATCTCGGCGTCGCCGACCGCGGCACGCCCAAATCGCCGGAAACACCGGCGCCCAAGGGAGAAACGTCATGAGCAACACCGCCACCATTCCGGGCAAGACCGGACCGTTCCGGGCCGACCAGGTCGGCTCGCTGCTGCGCTCCCAGCCCCTGAAGGAGGCCCGCGCCGCCAAGGCCGCCGGCACGATCGATGCCGACGCCCTGAAAGCGGTCGAAGACAGCGAAATCAAGAAGCTGATCGCCAAGCAGGAGGCGGTCGGGCTGAGCGGCATCACCGACGGCGAATATCGTCGGTCCTGGTGGCATTACGACTTCCTCTGGCAGCTCGACGGCGTCGAGCGCATCGCGCTCGACCACGGCATCCAGTTCGCCGGCGTCGAGACCAAGGCGGAGGCGCCGCGGGTCGTCGGCAAGATCGGCTTCACCAGCCATCCCTTCGTCGAGCACTTCAAATTCCTGAAGGCGAACACGAAGGGGACGCCGAAAATGACCATCCCCTCGCCGTCCATGCTGCATTACCGCGGTGGCCGGAAGCTCATCAATATGGGCCTCTATCCCGACATGAACGATTATTACCGGGATCTCGGCCAGGCCTATAAGGGCGCCGTCCACGCCTTCTACGACGCCGGCTGCCGCTACCTGCAGCTCGACGATGTCAGCTTCGCCTATCTCTGCGATCCCGAGCAGAAGAAGATGCTGGCCGATCGCGGCGACGATCCGGACCACCAGGGTGTCATCTATGCCGGCATGGTCGAGGAGGCGATCAAGGACCGGCCGAAGGACATGACCATCACCATGCATTTGTGCCGCGGCAATTTCCGCTCGACCTTCGTCGCCTCCGGCGGCTACGAGCCGATCGCCGAACTGCTGTTCAACGCCATGCCGGTCGACGCCTATTTCATGGAATGGGATTCGGAGCGCGCCGGCGGTTTCGAGCCCTTACGCTTCCTGCCCAAGGGCAAGGCCGTGGTGCTCGGCCTCGTCACCTCGAAGAGCGGCGTGCTGGAAAAGAAGGACGATATCCGGCGGCGGATCGAGGAGGCCGCGCGCTACGCTCCGATCGAGCAGCTCTGCCTGTCGGCCCAGTGCGGCTTCGCTTCGACCGAGGAAGGCAATGTGCTGGCCGAGGACGAGCAGTGGAAGAAGCTCGAAATGATCGTCGACGTGGCGCGCGAAACCTGGGGCTGAACGCCGCGGATTTCTCGCGCCAATGAGCCGGAGCTGCGAAAAACGGGCGCCCATCAGGCGCCCGTTGCGTCATGCGGGAACCGCTTCGTGCTTCTTGGCCGCGGCCAGGACGGCCATGCGGCTGGCCACCGATGGCGGATCGGTCGACAAAGCCAGCGCCTCCGGCGGCGGCAGGGTTTCGACATGGTGGCAGGCCACCGTCGCGCCGTCGGGGAAGGTTCGCGCCACCGGCGACTCGGTCTTGCACAGGTCGGTCACATAGGGACAGCGGGTGTGGAAGGTGCAGCCGGGCGGCGGCTTGACCGGGCTCGGCACGTCGCCCTTGAGCAGCGAGCGCTGGTCGCGCGCGCCCGGACGCGGCACCGGCGCGGCCGCCAGAAGCGCGCGGGTATAGGGATGTTTCGGCGCGTTGTAGAGCACCGCCTTGTCGGCGATCTCGACGATGCGGCCGAGATACATCACCGCCACCCGGTCCGCGATGTGGCGCACCACCGCCAGGTCGTGGGCGATGAACAGGTAGCTCATGCCGAAACGGACCTGCAGGTCCTGCAGCAGATTGACCACCTGGGCCTGGATCGACACGTCGAGCGCCGAGACCGGCTCGTCGCAGACGATCAGGTCGGGCTGGGTGGCGAGCGCCCGGGCCACCCCGATGCGCTGGCGCTGGCCACCGGAAAACTCGTGCGGGAAGCGTTCGGCATAGGCCGCCGCCAAGCCGACGATCGCCAGCAATTCCTTGACCTTGGCCTCGACATTGTCCTTGTCGGCCATGCCGTGGAGCAGCAGCGGTTCGGCCAGGATGTCGCCAATGGTCATGCGCGGATTGAGCGAGGCGAAGGGGTCCTGGAAAACGATCTGCATGCGCCGGCGCAGGGTCCTCAGCTCGCGCTTCGACAGGCTCGAAATCTCGACGCCGTCAATGGTCACCCGGCCACCGGTCGGGTCGAGCAGGCGCAGGACGAGCCGGCCGGTGGTCGACTTGCCGCAGCCGCTTTCGCCGACGAGTGCCAGCGTCTCACCCCGGTTGAGCGTGAACGACACGCCGTCGACCGCCTTGACCGCGCCGGACTTGCGCGAGAACAGGCCGCCGCCGAGCGGGAAGTGCTTGGCGAGGTTTTCGACAACGAGCAGGGGCTGCGTCATGCCGCGACCTCATCAATAGGGGCTTTCCAGCAGGCGACCTGATGGCCGGCGCCGAGATCGCGCAGCGGTGGCATTTCCTCGAGGCAGCGATCGCCCGCCAGCGTGCAGCGCGGCGCGAAGCGGCAGCCGGCCGGCATGGTCTCCGGCGTCGGCACCATGCCTTCGATGGTCTGCAGGCGGTCCTGGTCGGCGTCGAGCCTGGGCACCGAGCCGAGCAGGCCGAGCGTATAGGGATGCTGGGCGTCGTCGAACAGGGCGGCGACGGGCGCGCGCTCGACCACCTTGCCGGCATACATGACGACCACGTCATCGGCCATTTCAGCGACCACGCCGAGATCATGGGTGATCAGGATGATCGCCGTGCCGAGGCGGCCCTTGAGGTCGCGCATCAGGTCGAGGATCTGGGCCTGAATGGTCACGTCGAGCGCGGTGGTCGGCTCGTCGGCGATCAGCACCTTGGGTTCGCAGGCCAGCGCGATGGCGATCATCACGCGCTGGCGCATGCCGCCCGACATTTCATGCGGATAGGCGTCGACGCGCGTCTCGGGGCTCGGGATGCGCACCAGGCGCAGCATCTCGATGGCATGGGCGCGCGCCGCCTTGGCCGACAGCCCGCGATGCTTGATCAGGCCTTCGACGATCTGGTCGCCGACCCGGTAGACCGGATTGAGCGAGGTCATCGGTTCCTGGAAGATCATAGCGATCTTGGCGCCGCGGATCTCCTCGAGCTCGGCGCGCGACTTCTTCAGGAGATCCTCGCCGTCGAACAGGATCTGGCCGCCGGCGCGAATGCCCGGCGGCTCGGGCACCAGGCCCATGATCGAGAGCGAGGTGACGCTCTTGCCGCAGCCGCTCTCGCCGACGACAGCCAGCGTGCGGCCGCGCTCGACCGAGAAGCTGACCCCGTCGACCGCGCGGAAGAAGCCGCGTTCGGTCCTGAAATGGGTCGCGAGGTCGCGGACGTCGAGCACGACGTCCTTGTTCACGGTTCCGTCTCTCGTCACGATCTCCCGGGCCGTCTCCACGAAATCAGCCCCCCTTGCCGGGCGGGAACATGAGCGGCGAGATCTTCAGGTGATCACGCCTGGCCCAATCCAGCGCCTTGACGCCGCGTTCGGCATTGCGCTGGGCCTCCTCGAGCCTTGCCGCAGCAGCCTCGTGGTCCATGGTCAGCACCTTGCCGCCGTCGACCACCTTCACGCCGTCGACGAAGACGGTGCGGATGGCGCGTTCCGCCGCGGCGTAGATCATCGAGCGGACCGGGTCGCGCACCGGCCGCATGGCCGGGTGGGTGACGTCGACCAGCACGATGTCGGCCTTGGCGCCGACCGCGATGCGGCCGATATCCTTGCGGCCGAGCGCCTTGGCACCGCCGAGCGTCGCGGCGTTGAACACGTCGGACGAGCGCACGTCATAACAATCCTCGCCGACGACGCGCGACATGATCGCGACGTGACGCATCTCCTCGATCATGTTGTGCGGATAGGTATCGGTGCCGATCGCCATGTTGACGCCGCGGCGGACATATTCGCCGAAGGTCTGCAGCGTGATGCCGCGGCGCTGGAACACCGTCGGGCAATGGGCGACCGTCGTGTTGGTGTCGACCAGGTCCTGCAGGTCGTCGCGACGCGGCCAGTGGGTCGAGGTGTGGTGGTCGAGGAAGATGCCGTGGCCGATCAGCGAGCGGTCGGACAGGACGCCGAGCGAGCCCAGCCATTCGACCGGCGTCATGCCGTGACGGCGGGTGATCTCGTGGAATTCGACCACCGACTGGGCGGCATGGATCTGGAACGGCAGCTTGCGCCGCTTGGCCTCCTGGAAGCTCTCCTTGATCAGGCCGGGCGTGCAGGTGTCGATCTGGCTCGGCGAGACCATGCCGGACATGCGTCCCGAGGGATGCTTGACCGCGGCGTCGAGCACCGCCATGGCGGCCGCCATCGGCTTGGCGCCCTCGTCCTTGTCCCACTCATATTCGACGACATAGCCGTTCTTGGTGAACCAGCGACCGGAGCGGTACATGGGCGACAGGACGCCGCGCAGGCCGGAGGCGGCGAAATGGTCGAGCCAGCCGTCCCAGGCGACCGACATGTCGACCAGGGTGGTGACGCCCGACAGCAGCAGCTCCGAATAGGCGACGGTGGCGGAAGCGGGAATGGCGCTCGGATCGGGCGCGCCGCCGGCATCGGCCCGGAACAGCGGCATGAACTCGTAGAGTGACGACTGGTAGAGCTTGGTCGAGCCGAGCTCGTCGTTCCAGCCCTTGGTCATCGGCTCGGAGCCGGGATGCGAATGGACATTGACAAGACCCGGCATGACCAGCATGCCCGCGCCGTCGATCGTGGTCGTCGCCTTGCCGGCAAAACCCGGCCCGACATGAATGATCTTGTCGCCTTCGAAGGCGACGTCGGCGTCGCGCAGATAGGTGTGCTTGCGGCCGTCGTAAGCGACGACCCAGGCGGCAGACTTCACGAGCGTGACGGACATGACGGCCTCTTCCGGCTTTGCAGTCTTTTGGGATGCGCCGTCCTTCGGACGGCGAAGGAACGGCCGGGCGTCGTGACGCCCGGCCGCGGAGATCGGTCGATCAGCGCACGAAGCGCAGGTCGAGACCCTTGTAGAAACCCGAGCCGTAGATGTTGTGGGCCTTGAACGGCGCGAGCCGGTTGGTGGCCGCGATCTTCATCGGCTCGTGATAGAGCGGGATCCAGACGGCCGCCTCGTGAACCTGGCGCAGCACCTGGCTATAGGCGGCCGCGCGATCGGTTTCGGAGACCGATGCGGCGCCGGCCTGCAGCAGGCGGTCCGTGTCGGCATTGCGCCAATTCATCCGGTTCGGCGTCGGGATATTGGTCGAGCGGAAGTAGAGGTTCAGCGCGTCGCCGGCGGTGATATAGGGATAGGACATGCCGAACAGGTCGAATTCCTGCGTGCCCATCTTGCCCCAGGCGACGGTCGCATCGAACAGCTGGATGCGCAGGTCGACGCCGATCTTGCGCAGGTCGCCCTGCACGGTCTCCATCAGCTTCTGCCAGGTCGAGCCGGTGAAGCCGTAGACGAGCGGCGACAGGCGCTGGCCGTTCTTCGAGCGGAAGCCGTCGGCGCCGCGCACCCAGCCGGCGGCATCGAGGATGCGATTGGCCTCTGCGACATTGGTATGGATCAGGATCGGATCGTTGCGCTTGTCCCAATCGGTCGCGGCCTGGTGAATGTAGGAATAGGCCGGCTCGGTCTCGCCGAAGTTCAGGTCGCGCGAGATCGCTTCCTGGTCGACCGCCATGACGATGGCGCGGCGCACCGCGGGATCGTCGACGCCGGCCTTGTCGACCTTGAAGCCGATGAAATAGGTCCAGAACGCCGCCGGGTTCTCGACCACGCGCAGGTTGCGATTGGCGCGGATCTGGGCGAGACCCGAATAGGGGATGTACTGGGTTGCCTGGCTCTGGCCGGTCAGCACCGCGGCAAGCCGGGTGTTTTCCTCGGGCACGATGCGCCAGACGATTTCCTGGATATGCGCCGGGCCGCGGTTCTCATAGATCGGCGGACCCCAGCGATAGGCGTCGTGACGGCGCATGCGCATGTCGTTGCGCGGACGCCAGTCGACCCAGCAATAGGGGCCGGTGCCGTTGAAGCCGCGCACGCCGTAATCGGCGCCGAGCGCTTCGACATTGGCCTTGTCGATGACGACGGCGAAGCTCTGGGTCAGTTGGTAGAGCAGTTCGGAGAACGGCGCCTTGAGACGATATTCGACCGTCGTGTCGTTGATCGCGACGACATCCTCGACCGGGCCGGCGCGCCAGCTGACCGGCGAGCGGGTGGCCGGATCGATCCAGCGCTTGATCGAATAGACGACGTCGGCCGCCGTCATCTTCTTGCCGTCGCAGAACTGCACGTCGCTGCGCAGCTTGAAGGTATAGACCTTGCCGTCGGCGGACACGCTCCAGCTCTCGGCGAGGCCCGGCTTGATCGAGACCATGTCATGGTCGAGCGACACCAGCGTGTCGGCCAGCATGAACAGCACCTCGGAGGCCGAGCGCGCGGTCGAGCGATGCGGGTCGTAGCGATCGCTGTCGACCTCGCGCACGATGGTCAAGGTGTTGTTCTGCTGCGCGACGGCAGGCGCGGCGATCGTCAGGGCGCCGGCAATGGCCGTCGCCCATAAGGTCAATCGTCGGGTGGTCATCGTGTTTCTCCTCTGAAACCGGAATTTCTTAGGCCTGGGCTCAGCCGTTCCTGAGCCGGGGGTCGAGCAGGTCGCGCAGCGCATCGCCGAGCACATTGGCGCAGAGCACCATCACGACGATCACCAGGCTCGGAATGACCGCGATATGCGGCGCCAGGAACAGCTCGTTGCGGCCGGCGGACGCCATGGTGCCGAGCTCGGCCATGGGCGGCTGGGCGCCGAGGCCGAGGAAGGACAAGGCCGAGCCGAGCAGGATGACCTGGCCGAAGCGCAGCGTCAGGTAGACGAAGACCGACGAGATGCAGTTGAGCGCGAGATAGCGGGTCAGGAGCGTCGCGTCCGACAGGCCGATGGAACGGCCGGCCTCGATGAAATCCTGCCCCATGACCACCAGCGCCGAGCCGCGCGTGACGCGGGCAACGGTGGGGATGGTGGCGACCGACAGGGCGACGACCACCGCGGTCATGCCCGGCCCGACGGCCGCCGCGAAGGCGAGGCCGAGCAGGATCGCCGGGAACGACAGGAGAATATCGGAGAGCTGCATCAGCCAGCTGTCGAGGCGCTTGTAGAAGGCCGCGAACAGGCCGACGAGCAAGCCGATGCCGCCGCCGATGATGGTGGAGGTCAGCCCCATGAACAGGGTGGCTTGGGTGCCGAAGAGAATGCGCGACAGGAGGCAGCGGCCAAGCCCGTCCGTGCCGAGCAGGAACTTCCACTGACCACGCGCTTCCCAGACCGGCGGCAGCATGCGCAGGCGCGTATTGGTCAGGTAGGGATCGTTCGGCGCCAGCCATGGCGCCAGCAGCGCGGCGATGACGATGAACGCGAGAACGATGGCGGCGGCCAGCGCGAGCCGGTCGCGGAACAGCCGGCGCAGGCCCGAATTGCGGCGCGGCGCGGCGGCGGAGACGACGGGAGCCACTGCGGTCATCGTTTGCCAACCCGGGGATCGAGGACGCCATAGAGCAGATCGACGATCAGGTTGATCACGATGAAGGAGACCGCGAGAACCAGGATCGATCCCTGCGCCATCGGCAGGTCGCGCGACAGGATCGCGCCGACCGCGAGCCGGCCGACGCCGGGCCAGGAGAAGATCGTCTCGGTGACGACCGCGCCGCCGAGCAGGAAGCCGGCCTGCAGGCCGATCAGGGTCACCACCGGGATCAGGGCGTTGCGCAGGACGTGATGGATGATCACCACCCGCTCGGTCAGGCCCTTGGCGCGCGCGGTGCGGACATAGTCGGCGTTCAGCACCTCGAGCGCCGCCGTGCGGGTCATGCGCGCCACCGGGCCGATGAAGGTGAGGCCGAGCGTGAGGGCCGGCAGCGCGATATGCGACAGGCCCTCCAGCGTCCAGATCGGACCTTCGCGGCCAAGGAAGGGAAACAGCTCCCAATGGTAGCCGAGCCACATGATCAGCATCAGGCCGATGAAGAAAACCGGCGTCGAGACGCCGGTGACAGAGACCGCGATGATCAGCCGGTCGAGGAACTTGCCGCGATAGACCGCGGCGACCGTGCCGAGCGCGATGCCGATCGGCACAGACCAGACGAGGCAGGCGACCACCAGCTCGGCGGTCGGCCCGATGGCATCGGCGAGCTCGGAGATGACAGGGGTATTGTTGATCATCGAATAACCGAGATCGCCCTGAACCACCCGGGAGATGTAGAGGCCGAACTGCACCGCGAGCGACCGGTTGAGGCCCATTTCCTGGCGGATCTGCTCGAGCACCTCGGGGGTTGCCTGAGGGCCGCCGATGACCATGGCGACGTCGCCCGGCACCAGTTGCAGCAGCATGAAGCCGAGCAGCAGCACCCCGAAAAGGACCGGGACCGACAGAACCACCCGCTGGAGGATATGGGCACCCATCGCCTTACGCTCTCCACTCGCCGGTTGCGTCATGCACGCAGGCGCCGCCCAGAATGGTCAGGTCGCAGCGCGTCTCGCCGAGGATCTGTTCCGGCGTCGCGGTGAGCAGGTCGCGGGAGAACACCGCGATGTCGGCGGCCTGGCCGGGACGCAGCGTGCCGCGATGGTCCTCGCATTTGTTCACATAGGCGCCGAATTCGGTATAGGCCTGGATGACCCGCTCGATCGAGATCTTTTCCGAACCGCCGACGACGGTGCCGCGCGAGGTCTTGCGGGTCAGCATCTGGTAGATGTTCGGATAGATATTGGCGTCGCAGACCGGCGCGTCGGTCGAGGCCGCCGGCTTGAAGCCCATGTCGATCCAGGTCTTCATGGGATAGCTGGTCTCGGGCCGCTGGTCGGGCATGACCGAACGGTAGAGATCGCCGAAGTCGTAAAGAAAGATCGGCTGCGGCACCGGCTCGATGCCGGCGCGGCGCATGCGGCGCATCTGGTCCATGGTGTTGAAGCCGCAATGCTCGATGCGGTGGCGGCGGTCGGCGTCCGGGTATTTCGCCAGCGCCTTCTCCATGGCGACCAGCGTCTGCTCGATGGCGGCATCACCGATGGCGTGGACCGCCAGCTGATAGCCCTTGGCGTGGACCTCCATGGTCGCCTCTTCCATCTCCTTGTCGGTGAGACAGAAGATGCCGTGGGTTTCCTCCTCGCCGGCATAGACCTCCGACATGGCCGCGGTCTTGCCGCCGGCCGAACCGTCAGTGAAGATCTTCACCGGGCCGACCCGCAGCATGTCGTCGCCGGAGCCGGTGACGAGGCCTTCGGCATAGCATCTGTCGAGAATGCCATCGGGGCTCGCCAGCAGGCATTGGGTCACGCGGATCGGCTGGCGGCCGGTGCGCACGGCATTCCGATAGGCCGGAATCTCACGATATTTCGAGCGGATGCCGACGGCCGCATCCATCGTGCTGGTGATGCCGAACGAGTTCATGTAGCGCGCGCCGCGCTCGATGCCGGCGACCAGGTCCTCGTCGCTCGGATCGGGCAGCACGGCCTTGACCGGCGCCCGGCCGTTCTCGGCCATCAGCCCGGTCAATTCACCATTGACCTGCTCGATGGCGCCGCCTGATGGCACCGGTGTCGATTTGGTGACGCCGGCAAGCTTGAGCGCCAGCGAGTTGACGACGGCGAGATGGCCGCAGGCGCGCACCAGATAGACCGGATTGTCGGGCGCCGCGGCGTCGAGCTCGGTGCGGTGGGGATGGCGCTTCACGTCCAGCTCGAACTGGTCGTAGCCGCGCGCCATGATCCATTCGCCCGGCTTCTTGCGCGCCGCCTCGGCGCGGATCAGGCCGAGCAGGTCGTCGAGCGTGCGGGCATTGTGCGGGCGCGCGTCGATCTCGGCCATGCCGAGCCCGAGCGGCAGGAGATGGGCGTGGGCCTCGAACAGGCCCGGGGTCGCCAGCCGGCCGCGCAGCTCGACGACACGGGTTTTCGGGCCGATCAGCGGCTCCATCTCGGCGGACGAACCGACAGCCAGAACCTTGCCCGACCACAGCGCCACCGCCTCGACGACCGGTTCGCCATAGGCGACGAAAACCCGGCCGCCACGCAACACGATATCGGCCTTCGGAAGGATCGGCATCAGGAACTCCACATGAATGACGCGTACAGTCGCATGCCCGTTTTTTCGGCGGCAAGGGGGGCTGGCGCCGGTCTCCCCGTCGTATTGCGCGAGGCGCGATCGAAATTGGATGCTCCAATTTCCGCTCTTCGCGAAATAAAACGGTCGTATTGAACCTCGATACAAAACAGCTCTTCCGCAACGCGTCAAGGCGGCGCCATGGACCATCCCCAGCGTGGCATGCGCCGCCGCGACAGGCCGGCGCGAGCCGATCGCCCGCCGCGACCGCGGTTCAGGACGGCTGTTGAGGTTTCCACAGGATTTTGCCCCGAGTCAGCGTGGCCCGACGCCAATGGGCGCAGCGAAGCCCTGTGGAAACTCTCCTCGCTCCGTCGGGCCGTCTCCGCTGTTCCGGCAGCCCGGCACGCAAGACACGCTGCTTTTGCGCGATGTCGTTTGCAGTCCCGAAATCCACCCGATGCTGGCAACGGCCCGCGCCCAGGCCCAGGCCTTCATGGCCGGCCGGCCGGCAGCTCGGGCTCGGCACCGGCGGCACCACCACGCCATCGACGATGGCGGACATGCGGAGGCGCATTCGGCGTCGACTGCCGTCAACCTGCCACGCCTGCGCCCGACGGCCGCAAGCGCGCCATGCAATAGGCGTCGGCAAAAGCGCCATTGCGAAATGTCGCGGCCTTGTGAGTGCCCTCGATTTCAAATCCGAATTTTTTGTAGAGAGCAATGGCTCTCTCGTTGTCGGTAAATACGGTCATTTCAATTCGGTGGATATTCAACCAATTGTCCGATGTATCGACAATGGCGGCGAGGAGACGGGACCCTATGCCATTTCCCGCGAAATCTTCGTGCACGGCGATCCAGAATTCGGCGGCGTGAGCACGCCGTCCATAAAAGGGGCGCAGCGCCGCCGCACCGACGAGCCGGCCGTTCAATTCCGCCGCCAGATGCAGATCGCGCGGCGACCGGGGCTCGGCCCATTTCTTGACCGCTTCGAAGGATTCGTAGGGAAGCGCGAGTGTTCCGGAACGGAAAGCCGGCTGGTTGTAGATTTCGAATATTGCCGGCGCATCCTCGGCGCGCATGGCCCGAATGGTCAGATCCATTTCATTCTCCGGATTTCAATGCAGAGGTTTTCGCCGCCCGAGGGCAGCGCGCCGCGCCAGGCGGCACTGCGGCATGCTGGAGGCGGAACGTCGCCTGGGACGGCTGAACCGCGGTCATGACGGGTTGATTGCCGCGAGCGGACGAATGCGTGGATATCAGGGACAAGCCCGGTACCGGGGACAAGCCCGGGCAGGACGATGTGTCGACCTCGCTGTGCGCAGGGCGACGGCGCGGGTTCTGCGCGCGGTCGATCCAGCGCCCATCGCTCCAAGGACTATTCTCGTCTTGGCCGGGCTTGTCCCGGCCATCCACGAATGGATTGCCGCCGGCGGATAAAATGCGTGGATGCCCGGGACAAGCCCGGGCAAGACGATGTGGTGCGAGCCTGAGAAAGTGGTGGCGAGCCGTCCTTGCTCCGCTGTCTCCAACAGCCCCGCGCCTATCCCGCCAGCCCGCCATGATCACTGTGCCGCGGTCCTAGGACCAGGCGAAATCGAGCGTCTCGCGAAACGCGAAGCGTTCGACATGTCGCACAACGACATCGCGAAGACCGGACAGCTTGTCGGCATCCTCGGCCGCCAGCTCGATGGTCAGGGCCTCGGCGTCGGCGGCCAGCCGCGTTTCGCCGAGCGGCAACATGATCCGGCCGGTGGTCGTGGTGAATTCGGTCTCGAATTTATGGGCCCAGTGTTTGCACAGCTGCTGAAGGGTGCGGCTGGCATGGAGCGTGCTGATCACGGCGCGACTTTGGTGCATGAGAGCTTCCTCGTTTGGTGAGATGGTTTCCAGCGGGAACGGCAATGCGCGGCGCCCTGCCCTGACGACACCAGGTCAGCCCGCGATACCGAAGCGGAAGGCCATGTCGTCGCGGCGCCTGGCGGCGATGTTACGGACCTTGCAGAGATCGGCCGGCAGGATGGAGAAGCAGGCGTCGCCGAACCATTCGAGCGAGGCCTCGGCATGCGCGGGCAGGCTCTCCAGGAACGGACCATAGTCGAGCGTGCCCTCGAGCAGGCTGGTCATGCCGTCGCGCCGCCCGGACGCGGCATAGACATTGGCGGGCTCGAAGACCGAGAGGTCGGACCGGTCTCGCACGTTCTTCAGGTGATAATAGTCGATATGTTCGGCCAGGCGCTCATGTGCGACCATGAGATCGTCGCCGCCCTCCCAGACGTGGAGCGCGTCGAAATTGACCTTGAGGGCCGGATGGTCGACCTCTTCGAGCAGGCGCAGCAGCGAAGCCGCGGTGTCGGCCAGGGTGCCGGGATGAGTCTCGACCAGCAGCCGCAGACCGTGGTCGGCGAGGTAACCTGCGGCCATCCGCAGACCGCTCACGACATGCTGGCGCTCCTCGGGCGAGGTCACGGCACTCGCCTTCGTGCCGGCGAAAGTCCGCAGCCGCGGAGCCCGCCAGTTCCGCGCCAGCCGGCAGAACTCCGCCATGCGTTCGGTCAGGCTGTCGCGCGGCGCGTCCAGCGGCAGGTAGTCGCTCAGCATGGGCACGCGCAGGCCATGGGCGGCGAGCCAGTCGGCGTGATAGCCGCCGCTGAGATTGCGCGCGTGGACGCCCCACAGCTCGATGCCGTCGAAGCCGCTGCCGCGGGCGAAGCGCGCGATCTCGCCGATCGACAGCAGGTGATGCCGGAAGCTGATGGTGCAGAGCGAGATCCTCATGCCGAGAGCCTTTCCTGCGCGCGACCCGCCGGGGGAATGTTCAGGCTCATGGTTCGCCAGGCCTCGAAAGCTGCCGCGAGCTGGCGTTTGATCGAGAACTCCATGGCGTCGAGCGCGTCGAGCCTCTCGAGAACCGGAGCCACCAGTGCCGCCTCCCCGGTCTTGGCGAGCTTCAGGATGGCGTAGTGCAGGGACGTCAGGCCGTTCACCAGCATCTCGATCTCGTCGCAGATGCGTTGAAACCCGCTGTCGGGCCAGCGCAGGGCCCGCCAGAAGAACGCGAAGCCGTGCTCGTAGGCCCATTTGCGAATGGTGATAACAGGCAGTTCGCGCAGCGCCTCAGCGACATCGGCAAGGACCAGGCCGCCCTGCCCCTCGGCATGGGCCGTGACGATGGCACGCGCCGCATCGATCAGGGGATTGGCGTTGGGGCGGAAACAGGCGGTGAAGAAGGCGGCGAGGTCCGCGTTCGCGGGCGCATGAGCGATCGAGGGATCGAACCGGTAGCCGCCGGCGACGCTCGGCTGGCGGATCGCGTTCAAGAGCTTGTCGCGCGCGATCAAGCCTTCCCATCGGAAATCGGGGTCACGCACCTGCCAGACGGCGGGATCATCGGTCAGTTCCAGCAGCAGATAGTGCGGGAAAGGGTTCTGGTTGAACTTGTTCTCGCGCTCCGGCAGATGGAACATGTCGAGCATCACCATCACGCATTCGTCCGGCGCGCGGCGACCGAGAATGTCGAGGAGGATTGCGACATTCTCGTCCTTGGAGCGGGAATGGTCGTACCAGGCGGCCAGCGGCACGCCGTAGAGCCGCTCGAACCAATAGCGGAACGACTCGTGATCCATGGCATCCGAGTGGTAGGCGAGCCGGAAGCCGTCGGTGATCGCGAACTCGGCATCCCAGATCAGGAAGTAGAACGGGCGGTGGTCTATGCCGCGCGCCTTCAGCCCGGCGCAGACGCAGCTGACGAAGCAATGGATCTTCAGATCATAGGGCATGTCGCCATGGACGCTGGCCGGCGGCGCCTCGGGCCCGGCGGCCTCGGCGGCCGGTTGCTGCGGCTCCGTGTCGGGTGCCAGGATCGCCGCGAGATCGGCGACGGTTGAAAGATCCTGGCGGTTGAAGGCCTCCTCCGATACGGACAGGCCGAGATTCAGCTCCAGTGCCAGGATCAGCTGAAGGAGCTGGACGGAATCGATGTAGAGGTCCTCGTTCAGTCGCGCCTGCGGGCCGAAGAGGTCGAGATGGGGGTGGCGCATCTCCTCGCGCAGGACGGTGCCGATGGCCTCGATGATGTTCTCGTGGGTCATGCCACAACCTCCGCCAGCAATCCGCTGCGATAGCGCGCGGCCACCGCGCGGCGGGAGATCTTGCCGTTGGCCTCACGCGGGATCGCCGTCACCTGCACCGCCTCGCCGGGCACCTGATGACCGGCGAGCCGGCGCCGGCACCAATCCTGCAGCGCGCGGGGCGGCACCGGCGCCCCGGCGCTGAACAGCAGCGTCACCCGTTCGCCCGCGAAGGGATCGGGCCGGGCGAAGGCCACGGCATCGGTGATGCCGGGCATCGCCATCACCACGTCCTCGACCTCGCCGGGATAGACGTTGAGGCCCGATACGTTGATCGTGTCGTCCATGCGCGCGACGAAGACCAGCATGCCGTCGGCGCGCGCATAGCCGAGATCGGCGGTGCGAACCTGCCCGGCTTGCGTCTCGACGACGATTTCGGCCGGGCGTTCGGCGCTCTCGCCGGCCAGGACACGATGGTGAGGCAAGGGGCGGCCGATGGCGTCCGGCTGGCACAGGTCCGGGTTCACCGCGATGCAGCCGACCTCCGAACAACCATATTGCTGGAAGAAGTGGACGACGCGGCTGCGGATGGCGTCGAACCAGGGTCCGGGCAGGACCGTGCCCGATGTCATCGCGGCATGAATGCGCTCGCCTTCGGGGGTAAGCCGGGCGAGCGTGTGCAGCATGGCGGGCGAGGTATAGAGCAACGGACGGTCGATCTCGCGCAAACGCCGCAGCAGATATTTCGGATTGGTGTGGTCCAGCACGACCGGCGCCCGGCCGCGGCGCAGGCCGACGAACAGCCCGCAGATCAACCCGTAGGAATGGGTGATCGGGCAGGCGATGACCGGCGTCATCCCCTCAGGCTCGGTGAAGGCCGCGACATAGCTGTCGATCTCGCGTTCGACCGAACTCCAATCGCGCGCGATGCATTTGGGGTCGCCCGTGGTGCCGGAGCTCATCTGGAGCAATTGCCCTGCGTCTGGAACCGGAGCCGCGGCTCCCGTCAGGACCTCGCCGTCCAGATCGTCGAGGAACAGACGGTGGCAGCCGGCGCGCTCGGCGAGCCGCCGCGCGCCCTCGTCGGGCAGCGCCGGATGGATCGGCAGGAGCGTCACGCCGAGCCGGCGCGCCGCGAGAATGAAGGCCAGGCATTCGGTGGTGTCGCGCAGGCGCGCGGCGACACGCTCGCCTTTGCCACCCTGCAGGCGCGCCTGCGTCGCGACCCGCCGGATCGCGACATCCATCTCCACCGCAGTCATCATGTGCTCATCGATCTCGATCATGACGTCTCCCGAGGGTTGTTCAGGGGGAAATGGCGTTGGCCACGAGGCGGCTGCAGCGCGCCTCGTCCAGTCCGAGCTTGCGCGACAGAAGTGCTTCGACCCGCAATTGAGACGCGTCGATGCGAAGCCGGGCCAGCCGGTTCTCCAGACCGTGTTCCGTCGCGTGACGCCGCAGGCGGAGGCCGAGCCGACGCCAGAAATCCGCCTCGTCCAGCCCGTGCAGCCGGTGCAGGAGGTGGGTGACCTCGGCAAGACTGAAGACGAACAGGCTGTCGGTCACGAGCTCGGCCAGCACGGCGGCCGAACGCATGGCGTGGAAACGATCGTCCACCGGACCGCCATGGGCGGGGTCGATGGCGGCGAAGTCCGGCACCCGCGCGGGGTCGGATACGAAGTCCGGCGCATATTCGGCGCTTTCGTGGAAATCGCGCAGGATCACCCGCTCCGGCCAGCCGTCGCGGTGGACGAGGATCATGTTCTGGCCATGCGCCTCGAGCCCGACGCCATGGGCCACCAGAAGGTGCCAGACCGGCAGCACGACGACATCGACGAGGCGGTCGAGCCAGGCCTGGAGCCCGTGGCGCGTGAGCCAAGGGGAGACGAAGGCCCTGCCGTCCGCCTCCCGCATCATCAGCGCGTTGAAGGGAACCGCGGCCTCGCCCGGGGCCAGTCTCGGCGCCTCGCGCCAGAGCACGCCGAGCTGTCCCGCCAGCGGCCCGGCAGGGTCGACCAGCGCGGAGGCATATTCACGCAGGATGTCCATCCGGTAGCGGCCACGCAACAGCGGGTCGTCAGCGACAAGCCCCGCCAGCCATTCCGAGAGCGCCGGCCCGGTCAGCACGAAATGCGGGTGGAGGTTGCGCAGGCTCGACGTGCTGACGAGGCTCATGGCGAGCTTCACGCTGCCGGCGCGCGGGTCGTCAAAATTGTGCAGGGTGCGCAGCGACTGGCTTGCAAAGTAACGCCAGCCGGCGGCGCCGAGCGCGACGGCACGGCGCTCGGCCAGCCAGGGCCGCAGCGGGCCGTCCCCGAGACGCTGCATCTGCCAGGGGTGGACGGGCAGGACAGCGTGCGTCTCGAAGGACAGCCCTGCTTCGTCCAGGCGGCGCGCCACGAGGTTCCATTCCTCGCCGAGCTCCGCCCGCCAGAATTCGGCCTCTCCGCCCGGCAGCGAAGTCGTGATCGCGTCCCGCCGGACGGCCAGCCAGTGCAGCCTGAACGGCCTGGCGCATTCCGGCCCATAGCGGCGGTGATCCTCCAGGGTGAAGCCGGTCCGCGTCTTGAAGCACGGGTGGTAGGGATGACCCTCCCAGAGCGCGGCGTCGAGCTGGGCAAAGGCAAGGGTGGGGCGGTTCGGAGGAACAAGGGCCTTCGCGTTCCAGCGGCAGAGTTCGACCGTCTGCAGCAGTTCCGCCAGCAATTGCGCCCGGCGCTCCGGCGTGGCGGGAAGGGTTTTCACGAAGGCGGCGAGATCGGCGGCGCGCCAGGCCCCGTCCGGTTCCGCCATTTCGATCGTTGCAGGGTCGAGGCGGAAGCGGCCGAAGGGACCGGTCGCACCGGTGGCGCGGAAGCGGCGCCCCCCGATGCGCCATTGCAGCGGCCCAGGGCCATCTGCGCGCGCGGCGTCGAGCTCGGCCAAGCCCTCAAAAAGGGTCGCCTCAGCCAATTGCCGCAGGACGCGTTCCTCCGGCTGGTGCACCGTTTCAAGAGGCAAGGGCACGGCCGGCCTCGCCGCTTGCACGCGCCCGGACGGCGAGCGGATTCGGCATGTCCATGTAATTGTCGGTTCCGTCGCCCGAGGCGAGTTCATCGCGATCCGACAGCCGGACGCGCAAATTGGCCTTGGTGCAGATCGTCGGTCCGTCCAGAAGCGAGCGCGCGAAGGCCCGGCCCAGACCTGTCATGCGGGCCGCCATCGCCTCCAGCCGGCAGGCCAGGTCGTCGATCAGGATCTCTTCCCGGACCAGCCCGTCATGGCCCATGCGGGACACCACGGAGAAGATCTGATTGACCACGAGATAATAGGCGAAGCGACGGCGAACCTCGCTGTCGGCGAAATAGAGCGAGGCGAGGTCGGCCGTCTCGGGGGCCTCGCGCAGAAGCCGCGGCCGGGCGGCCTCGGAGAGGTAGAAGCCCTGGTTGTCGCGGTAGAACGCCCGGCGCGGCCAACCGTCGGCGACGTCGAGCAGCGCGTTCTGCTGATGAGCCTCGAGCGCGACGCCATGCTCGTCATAAAGCGCGACAAGGGGTTCGAGCATGCAGTCGAGATAGAGCCCGAACCACATCCGCGCGGCGCGCGAAACCGCGTCCCCATTGCCGGAACAGACGCGGCGCAACAGCGTCTCGAGCCGGGAAGGCCGGCCGGGAACGGGCTCCGCGGTCAGCGCCGCGACGGTCGCGATGCCGCGCTCGGCGCCGCCGCGGAAGGGATTCTCGCGCAGCACGGTCTCAAAGCCGCTCTCCTCGCGGCCGGGGCAGCGCAGTGTGAAATAGGCCGGGTCAAAGAGGATCCGGAAGGTGGGATGGCGCGCTCCGAAGCGGCTCCGCCCAAGCAGCCGCGCCATCGCGACGCCCGCTTCGAGTTCAGCGATCCGGTTCACGCGCAGCGAATTCGTGATGGTGACCGGAAGGGAGAATTTCGCCATCCAGGGGCTATCGGGCGCATAAACCGTCCGCAGCGAGGAGGTGGCGGTAAAGCGGGGGCCCGCCGCGCCGAGGCGTCGAACGAGGCCCGCATCGACCATCGCCGCGACATGAGGTTCCAGCATCAGGGCGTCCGCCTGCAGCGGATGCATCGGGAGAGCGATCTCGCCGGGGCGCAGCGGCAGCCGCGCCGCGTCGGCCCCGAGCAGGTCTCGCGCGATCGCGAGCGCCGAACGGCGCACCGCGGATGCGTGACGGACGATGCCGGCCTCGACGGCGAATACAGCGAGCTGGAACGCGCCCTCCTCCTCGGGAGCGTAGACACGCGCCTGCCAGGACGTGAGGCCCTGCCGGCTCTTGGGCGTCGGGTGCAGCCAATGGCCGAAAAGGAGCGAGCGCTCGGCACCAATGAAGCTCGTATCCTCGCCGGTCGTGCGCGCCGCGAGATCGAGTTGGCGAGCCGTCTCGCGATAGCTGTCGAGAATGCGTCCCAGCAGTTCCAGCTCATGCTGGCGCGCGGCCTCGCCGCCGCCGGCGTCGACCCGGGCATAGGCTTCGCCGAGGAGCTCCTGGATCGCGCGCATCGGCGCGAGGCGGAGCCAGCGCGGTTCGTGGAGATGACGGCTCCACAGGCGGCCGAAGCCGTGCGGGCCGCACAGCGAAGGAGACACGATCTCGGCGCGGATCACGGCGCGCTGCCGGCGCAGGTTCCATTCCACGCAAGCCGCGGGAGGGCCATCCGGCAAGGCGTGATGGACCCGGATGCCGGGGTCGATCTCACGCAGATAACCGTTGGCGAAACTGCGGAAGGCTGCCGCTTCGGCAACCTGTTGAGACGATGCTGGCATGTCGACCGAACCTCGTTCGAACCTTGGTCGCGGCCGGAGGAGCCGCGAGATGCTGCGGCTAAAGCAAAGAGGCCTGTTCCGTGACCGGCCGGCCGTGGGCCGGCGTCGCGCCGGGGCGCCTCGATCCGGTTGATCGGAGAAACGGCAGAGGCACGTCGATCCGGGTGTGATCACCAGCGCGTGCGATCATGTCGGGCATTGCCGCGCACTCCTGTCCTCATCGAGACCGTCGACGATGATCTGCAAGGTGCCGGCGGAGCACGGCTCCACCCGGGCGACGATGCCATAGACCTCGGCGAGCAATCGGGGCGTCAGCACCGCCCGCGGTGCTCCCTCGGCAACGAGCGCGCCGCGGCCGAGCACGGCCACCCGATCGGCCCAACGCGCCGCGAGCGCGAGATCGTGCAGCACTGTGACCACGATGACCCCGCCATCGGCGAGATCGCGGATGATCCGCATCACCTGGACCTGATGGCGAAGATCGAGCGCGCTCGTCGGTTCATCCAGCAGCAGGATGACCGGTTCGCGGACGACGGCCTGAGCGAGGCTTACCAGCTGGCGTTGTCCGCCCGAGAGAGCATCCAGGGGCTCGAGCGCCAACTCTCCGATGCCGAGCCGCTCCAGGACGGCTATGGCCTGCCGCTGTGTCTCGACCCGAGAGCGGGCGGCACCATCGAACGCATTGATGGCGAGCGCCGCGATCACCGCTTCGAGGACGTTCAGCCTTGCGTCGGCCGGAAGGCTCTGGGGCATGAAGCCGACATGCCGCGCCCGCTCGCGCCTGTCGGCCCCGGCAAGCTCGACCGGGCCGATCCGGATCGAGCCGGTGACGGGCAAGAGGCCGGCGAGCCCGCGCAGCAAGGTCGACTTGCCGGCCGCGTTCGGACCGACAATGGCGATCACGCTGCCCGGCGCGACCGGTGCGAGACTGAAGTCCTCGACGACCGGCCGTCCGGGATAGCCGACGCTCAGGCCGCCGATCACCAGTGCTTCCGGGACGTTCGTCATCGGCGTCGCTGCCGCATGATCAGGATGAAGAAGACCGGCAATCCCACCAGCGATGTGACGATCCCCACCGGCAGCAGCGCGCCGGTGACGACGAGCTTGCTGGCGATCGAGGCGAACGACATGACCACCGCTCCGGTCAATGCTGCGGTCGGCAGGAAGAAGCGGTGGTCCTCGCCGATCAGCATGCGAGCGATGTGAGGCCCGACCAGCCCGACGAAACCGATCGTGCCGACGAAGGCGACCGCCGTCGCGGCGAGCAGGCTCGACCGCAGCAGCGACAGGAAACGCAGGCGCGCGACGTCGATGCCGTAGCTCGCCGCCCGGTCGTTGCCCAGGCGCAGCGCGTTCAGGCTGCTGGACGCGGCGAACGAGCAGGGCGCGATGATCGTAACCACCGAGGCCAGGATCGCGATCGCCGTCCAGTCGGCGCGCGCGAGGCTGCCCATCGTCCAGAAGGCGAGTTCCTGGAGCGCTTCAGCCGATCCCAGGAACTGCACCAGGGCGAGCAGCGCATTGAAGGCAAAGACGAGGCCGACCCCGAAAAGCACCAGGAGATAGGGTCCGCCCTCGCTCCTGCGCGCCAAAGCCTGGAGCAGCAGCACCGATCCGAAGGCGAACAGAAAGGCATTGCCGGCCACGGCGAGGCTGGACGGCAGATAAGGCAGGCTCAGGCCGAGCACGATCGTCAGCGCCGCGCCGACCGACGCCGCCGCCGAGACGCCGAGCGTGAAGGGGCTGGCGAGCGGATTGTCGAGGATGGTCTGCATCTCCGCGCCGGCGAGCGAGAGCGCGACCCCGACGAGGATCGCCATCGCGGCGATCGGCAGGCGGACGTGCCAGACGATGACTTGCGCCGCGCGACCAGCCTCTGGCGCCCCGATCAGGCCGGCCCATGTCTGGCGGAACGGCAGCCCGGAAGGACCCGTCGTCAGGTCGAGGAAGAGGCCCATGACGGCAGCGGCCAGCAAGGTGGCGACGATGAATGCCCGCTTGCGAAGCTGGGCCGCATAAAGCGTCAGCACACGCTCGCCGGCGTCGGAAAGCGCGACGCGCGACGGCGGCGGGCCCGCGGCTCTCCCGCCATGACCGGCAGCGCCGCCGAGACTGGCCGGGGCCGGGCCGTGCGCCGGTTTCGTCATGCCTGCGCACCCCGCAAAAGGACGGCGCCGGTGCGCCATCCCCGGGAGCGAGGCTCGCGGCGACCGCGCATGCCGCGGCCCTGGCGATCGCCTCGCACATCCACACCCCGTTCGGTGGGAGGCACCGCATCGGTGACGGTCATTTGCTGCTCACCCAATAGGCCCCGTCGAGCGGGAAGGGCTGGAACCGGTTGTGCAGATCGGCGAGCAGGCCCTCGGGTTCGAGATCGGCGAAAAGCTGGGGGTGCAGCCATTTCGCGAAGACCTGAACCGCGGCGACATTGAAGGGTGAATTGTAGAAGTGGTGCCAGATGGCGTGTGCCCGCCCTTGCCCGACGGCGGGGAGGTCGGCAATGCCCGGCCGGGCGAGCGAGGCGGCGAGGCGCGCACGGGCCGCCGCCTCGGTGACGCCGGCGCCCAGGGCCAGCCACGATGCCGCGTCGCGCCGGCCGCTGCCGATCGCAGTGCCGATATAGACGTCGGGCGGGTTGGCGATGAGCCATTCCAGGCTGACGACGCCGGCTTCGCCCGGCAGGATGGCATCGGCCACGTTGACGCCGCCGGCGGCCGTGACGAAACGCCCCATCATGCCGCGGGTCATGGTCTCGCAGCAGCCTCTGCCGAGACCGACGCGGCTCTCGACGAAGGCGCGGGTCGGGGCCGGCTTTTCGCGCGCGAGGCGCTCGGTGACGGTCGCAAGCGCCGCCCGCCAGACCGAGAGAAATTCGGCGGCCCGGGCCTCCTGGCCGAGAACCTTGCCGAGCAGTTCGAGCGAACGTGGCGTGTTGACCAGCGGATCGCTGCGGAAATCGACGAAGACGATGACCACCCCGGCGGCCTCGAGGGCGCGGATCACCTCCGTGGAGCGTGTTCCCGGTCCGTGACCGCCGAGGCCGAAGATCGCCAGCTGGGGCCGGGCGGCAATGGCCTGCTCGACGCTGAAGCTGTCGCGCGCGCTGCGGCCGATGCGCTGAACCTTGTCGATGTCGGGAAAGCGGGCGCGGTAACGGGCATAGTTCGCCGGGTCGATGTCCTCATAATCCCCCAGCATGCCGACGAGACGGCCAACCGGATTTTCCCGGTCGAGGATCGCGAGCGCGGGGATGTAGCGCCCCTCGCCGATGATGATGCGCTCGACGCGATCGGGGATCTGAAGCCGCCGTCCCGCCAGGTCGACGACCTCCGCCGCCGAAGCCGCCGCCGGCAAGGCGGCGAGCAGCAGCACCGCGGCAACGCGGCGGAGCCAGCTCACGGCCGCGCCGGCGCGCCGACCGTTCGAGACGGGCGCGCCGCTGTCGATACGATCAAACGGATGTCTCGTGGGCATCGTCATCAACGAGGATTCCGGAACTGAACAGGTGCTCGAAACGAAGCGGGTATGCGAAACTGGCGGTTGGTGGCGGCGCGTTGGAGGCAAGGGCCCGGCAGCACCCGAGCCGGCAGGTCAGAAGTCGAAGGTGGTCGAGACCATGACGGTGCGCGGGGCGCCCATGCTCAGGAAACCTCGGGAGGCGGTGGCCCAATAGGACGTGTTCAGGACGTTTTCGACGGCAACCCTGATGGTGACGTCCTTGCCCGCCGGCCGCTGGAAGACGTAGCGCAGGCCGGCGTCGAAACGGGTCCAGGCCGGGATCGATTGCGTATTCGCCTGGTCGTAGAATTGTTTGCCCGAATAAATGACGCGGCCGGTCAGGGTCAGGCCCGCCGCCAGCCACGACGGCACATCATATTCACCGTAGAGGTTGACCGCGACGGCCGGGACACCGGGAGCAGTGTTGCCGTTGAACCGGCCCCCGAGCGTATTGGCCAGCTCCGCATCGATGAAGGTCACGCCGCCCAGCAGCCGCACGCCGGGGGCCGGCTCGCCGAAGACGACGAGTTCGGCGCCACGGTTGCGCTGCAGGCCGCTGACGGAAAACACGTTGGTGGCGGGGTCGGTGAAGGCGTTCGGCTGCCGGATCTCGAACAGCGAAGCCGTGAGCGCCACCGTGCCGAGATCGTATTTGACGCCGACCTCCATCTGCTTGTTGACGGTGGGGGCGAAGACCGCATTGGCATTGGCCGCCGTCGCGGGAGCGGTCGGCCCTTCGGTGAGAGCCTCGACATAGTTGCCGTAGATCGACAGGCGCTCGAACGGACGGACCACCAGGGCGACGGCGGGCGTGAACTTGCCCTCCTGGTAGCTGGTTGCCAGCGCGCCGAGCGTCGGCCCCGGGCGGGTGCCATAGCTTCTCAGGTCGATGGACTGATAGCGCCCGCCGAGCGTCAGCTGGATGCGGTCGCCGCCGAGCGACAGGGTGTCCGAGACCGCTATGCTGCGCGCGGTGAGCTGCGTGAACAGCGGCAGCGAATTGGAGCGCGGCAAGGTCATCGACGGGAACGAGCCCCGCGGCAGGTAGACCGGATTGTAGATATTGGTGACCCAGCTCGGCAGGGCGATCGGATTGAAACCGCCGCGGAAGTTCCGGTTCTCCGCCTGGACCGCCGAGACGTTCAACTGATGACCGATGAAGCCGGTGTCGAACTGGGCGCGCAAACCCACCTCGCCGGTCAATCCCTGGATTTCCTGGGGCTGGATGGCGAGCGTATTGGTCGCCTGCCCGGTCGCGCTGGTGATCCGGTAGGATGACTGCAGGAAGTCCTCGTAATAGCGGCTGATGCCGCCCGCGGCGTAGATCGTCACCTGGGGCAGGAGATCGTATTCGACCCGCCCCGCGGCCATGTTGTACCGGCTGTCGATATATTCGAGCGGGCTTGCCGTGTTGAGGCGGTTGTTCGGCGCCCTGGGAATGGGAATATTCGGCGCGACCGAATTGAACAGCGATGTCGGCGCCGTGACGTCCTGCCTGCTATGGGTCAGGTCCAGCGACGCACGAAAGCGCTCGCCGCGATAGTCGAGGCCCAGCGCGACCACCCCGACTTCAATGGCGTTGTTGTCCAACGGCGTCTGACCGCCACGATAGGAGGTGTTCAGGCGTATGCCCCACTCGTTGGCCGGGCCGAAGCGGCGGCCGATATCGACATGCGTTCCGACTTGCGCCCGGCTGGCGAAGGATGTCGTCACCCGCGTCAGCGGCTCGTCGGTGGCGCGCTTGGGGACGAGGTTGATCGTGCCGCCGATGCGGGCGAGGCCGCCGCTGAGGAAGGCACTGGGCCCTTTCAGGATTTCGACGCGCTCGATGCCTTCGGTAAAGCTGCGGCGCGGATTGGCGATGTAGAACAAGCTGTCGAAGGCGGTGTCGAGGGCGACGACCGAGAAGCCGCGAATGAAAAACGCATCGCGTTCGCTGAACGGCGAGACGTCGTTGCGCACCGACGGGTCATTCTGCACGACGTCGGCAATCGTTCTGGCCTGTTGGTCGGCCATCAGTTTGGCCGTGTAGCCCGTTACATTGAACGGCGTCGCCAGGAACGAGCGATTGCCCAGCATGCCGAGGCGCGCGCCGGTTCCGACCTGGCCGCCTGCATAGGGCTCCGGCGGCTGCCCGACCGTGCCTGTCGGCGGCAGTGGACGCACGGTCTGGGCCTGCACCTCGATGGTGGGAAGCTCCATGGAAGCAGAAGAAGACGGCGCCTGCGCAAGCACGTTTTCGCCGAGAGACAAGAGCAGAGTGGCCGCAATCGGGTAAGTACTTCTAGGACGCATTGCAGCCATGTCGATCTCCCATCGTCACGGCCTACTATCACGGCGCTTTGCCTGAAAACAATGACTCGAAGCAATTCGAATCGCGCCTGCGACAATGTTTCACTTTATAATTGTTATACTTTAAGAGTGACTATGCCATTTATCTATTTACAGCAATTTCAAGTTATTTGAATTGTACTATATACTTTCGGATATATTGTATTATTTGTCGGTCAAATGTGATTTTTGGAATCACTATAACTTGGAGACGCTGTTCTGAAGCGGCTATTGCTCCCGCACAGCCACCCGCGTGCGCCGAAGTCATCGTGCAGTTGCGGGGCATGCCGAATGGGCGCCGGACGGGATTCCCGGCCAGCTGCGATCGCGCGACACCGCACCGAGGCTTATCGCGGCAATTGGCATCGCTCACAGGCAGGCATAGAGTTGGAGGCGCGCATTCCGCGATCCGGCCTCTGTCCACAACCCGTCGAGCCCCCACCAAGCCATGCGTCATCATCTCCGATCGGCCCTCGGCCTCGCCGCCGGTCTCGTCGTCGGCGGCTTCGCGCCCGCCTTCGCCCAGAGCCCCCCGACATTTCCGAGCGCCGCGGACAGCGATCCGAACCGGCTCGGCATCATGCGCGGCTTTCCGCCGCCGGCCGACCGCACCGTGCGTTTCGACAATGGCAGCGGCTATCGGTTTCCGGCGACCCGCTGGGCCTTCAGCAATATGCGGCAATTGGTGCCGACATCGGCGGTCTGGCGGGGCGAGGGCGCGGTCGTCGCCCTGCCGCGCGGCGAGCGTGATCTCGGCGGCGTCCGCCTGACCACCCTGGACGGCAAGGTCATGACCTTCGACGACGCGCTGGCCGGGACCTATGCCGACGGAATCCTGGTGCTGCATCGCGGCCAGGTCGTCTATGAGCGCTATTTCGGCGCACTCAACGTCCATCGGCCGCATATCGCGATGTCGCTGACCAAATCCGTCGTCGGGACGCTCGCAGCGGTCCTGGCGGCGCAGGGCAAGCTCGATCCTTCGGCGCTGGTCACCCGCTATGTCCCGGAAATGGCCGGCACGGCTTACGCCGATGCCACCGTGAGGCAGGTCATGGATATGACCATCGGGGTGCAGTATTCGGAGAACTATGCCGACCCGAACGCCGAGGTGTGGAACTATGCCCGCGCCGGCGGCATGCTGCCGGCCGGCCCCAATTACCAGGGTCCCCGCAGCTTTTATGATTTCCTCACCCAATTGCGGAAGGAAGGCGAGCACGGCCAAGCCTTCGCCTACAAGACGGTGAACGCGGAAGTGCTGGCCTGGATCATCCGGCGCGCCGGCGACCAGTCGATGGCCGACCTCCTGTCCAGCGAGATCTGGTCGAAACTCGGAACCGAGAGCGACGCCTTCTTCATGGTCGATGCGATCGGCACCGAATCAGGCGGCGGCGGGCTCAACACGACCCTGCGCGACCTCGCCCGTTTCGGCGAGATGATGCGCAATCGCGGCCGCTTCAACGGCCAGCAGGTGATTCCGGCCGCGGTCGTCGAAGACATCGAGCGCGGCGGCGACCGGGCTCATTTCGCCAAGGCCGGCTATGCGACGCTGCCCGGCTGGTCGTATCGGAACATGTGGTGGGTCAGCCACAACGAGCACGGCGCCTATATGGCGCGCGGGATTCACGGGCAGAGCATCTATGTCGATCCGAAGGCGGAAATGGTGATCGTCCGCTACGCCTCGCATCCGATCGCCGCCAACGGGGCGAATGATCCGATCACCTTGCCGGCTTATATGGCGGTGGCCAAGGCGCTCATGCAGCCCTAGCCCGAACTTGCCGCACCGGCTACGATCACGGCATGATCGAGGCGTGGCGACAACCCCCGATGGCCGCGGCAAGGCTCAGGCACGACGCACGAGCCCTGCCCTTGCCGGCCGCCAAAAAGGTTTCAGCCGGATTTCAGGCGGCGCGGTTCGCCACGGTTATGCCATGTCCTGGCGAAATCCTGCAGAAACCCGCCCCGCCTAAATCATCAACATCAGGCGCCCCGCCCTGGGATGGGACGCGAGAGTGGAGATTCCTCGTCCATGTCGGTTTTCCCCGTGATGCCCGCCCGCCTTGCCCTGGCGGCGGCGGCCTGTGCCGCCCTGGTCTCGATATCGGGCGCCGAAGCCCAGCAGCGCCAGCGGCCGGCTGCACGTTCCCCCGAGGTCACCGTCTACAACCGTTCCGATCAGGTGCTGCAATATCTCTTCGTGGCGCCGACCGACGAGGCGTCCTGGGGTGACGACCGGCTCGGCAGCGACACGGTCGCGGCCGGCAGGCGCCTGCGCTTCCGCCTCAACGCCCAGCAGCAGTGCCGCTTCGACGTGCGCGCGATCTATGCCGAAGGGCGCGAGGAAAGCCGCTTCGGCATCGACCTTTGCCAGCGTCCCGAGCTGAGCCTCGACGGCCGCACGGAGACGACGGCGCAGGACCTGCAGCGGGCCGGCCCGATCGCGCTTTTCGTGGTGCGCAACCGCACCGGCAACACCTTGCAGACGCTCAAGCTGACCTCGCCCAACGGCGACGACAGCGACGACATCCTGGGCTCCGCCGTGCTCTCCGACGGCGCAACCTATACCGGCCGCTTCACCCGCCGGGAGGGCTGCGTCTACGACGTGACCGCCACCTTCGAGGGCAGCGACGACCAGACGCTGACGGCGCGCAACCTGTGCACCAACCGCGAGGTGGTGTTCCAGGGCAGCGACCGCAATCCCGCGCCGAGCGGCACACCGGGCACCGCCGGCGCGCCCCAGGAGCAGTTGCAGGTCGAGATCTTCAACCGCGGCAGCATCACCATCCAGACCATGAACGTGCGCGAAGCGCGCGCCAATTCCTGGGGCCGGGACCGGCTCGGCAGCGAAGTCATCTCGGCGCGCAACTCGTTCACGCTGCGCATGCCGCGCGGCCGCGGCTGCCAATATGACGTGCGCGTCACCTTCGACAACAACCGGGAAGAGGTCCGTCCCAACGTCAATCTGTGCGAGACCCGCGAGCTGTCCTTTACCGGTCCGGCCCTGGCGCCCGGCCGCGGCGCGCAGAAGACCGCGCCGAACCAGGGCAGCCAGGCGCCGCGCCTGTCGCAGGTGGCGGTGCTGAACGAGGGCACCAACCCGATCGAGTCGCTGTTCATCTCGTCCTCCAAGGTCAGCACCTGGGGCGAGGACCGGCTCGGCAGCAATCGCATCGCGCCCGGCGCGCGCTTCTCGACCCAGGTCGAGCGCGACGACCAGTGCAATTTCGACTTCCGCATCGTCTATCAGGGCGGCCGCGAGGAGCGGCGCATGCGGCAGAACATCTGCGACCGGCGCGAGGTCGCCTTTGGCGGCCCCAACGCCTTCCGCATCGACGGCGGCGGCCCCGAGGGCGGCCGGCGGCTGGTGTTCCTCAACCAGGGCCGCACCGATGTGCGCGAACTCTACCTGACCCCGGTGAGCGACACCCATTGGGGCGACGACCGGCTCGGCTCGGAGACCCTGCCCCGGCGCTTCCGCCTGGAGCTGCGGGTTCCCGAGGAGGGCGGCTGCCGCTGGGACCTGAAGCTGGTCTATGAAGGCGGCCAGACGGCCGAGCAGCGCGACCAGGATCTCTGCGCCAAGCCGGAGGTTTCGGTCGGCCGGCCGCCGCGGGTCGGCAATCTCGCCTCGACCGGCACCGGCTTCTATGTCTCGACCTCGGGCCATGTGCTGACCAACCAGCATGTCGTCGACGGCTGCGGCACCGTCGCGATCTCTCGGCCGGACGGCAAGCGCGTCACGCTGCGCATGATCGCCCAGGACGAAGGCGCCGATCTCGCTTTGCTGCAGGAAGAAGGCGCCACCACGCCCGCCCTGTCGCTGCGCGCCGGCAGCCAGACGCCGATCCGCGCCGGCGAACGGGTGGTGCTGGTCGGCTACCCCGCCCGCTCGCAGCTCGGCGGCGTCAACGTCACCGAGGGTCTCGTCAGCGGCATGCGCGGCGCGCTCGGCGACCAGAGCCGGTTCCAGTACAGCGCCCCGACCCAGCCCGGCAATTCCGGCGGGCCGGTGCTCGACGAGTTCGGCCATGTCGTCGGCGTCGTCGTCTCGCAGATCGACAAGATCTCCGGCGAGCGCACCGCCCAGAACATCAATTTCGGCATCAAGCTCGACCTGGTCCGCGCCTTCCTGGAAGCCAACAAGGTGACCCCCAGCGAGGACAATGCCGGCCAGTCGATGCGCGCCGCCGACATCCTGCAGAGCGCCGACCCCTCGGTCCTGCCGCTCGACTGCCTGGAGTGACGATTTAAGGGTTGATATTGGGTGATTATGCGGGGCGGCTCGGGCGACCGGGCCGCCCTGCTGGCTTTTGGGGCACAGGCCGGGCTTGGCCGGATCGGTCCGCCCGCGGCAAGCCGGTGGAGGCCGGCCCGAGGCCACCGCGCCTCACCTTGCCTTGGCACGTCAATTTCCCTAAAGACGGGCGGCCGGGCCGTGGGGGCGGAGGCCGGCTCGCGCCCGTCGCGGATCGCGCTATCCGGTCGACGGGGCGGTTCGTGGCAATCCCGATCACCCCATGCGAATGGCCACCCCCGTGCCTGTCTCCGAAGCCGCTCCCCCTGTCGACCTTGACCAACTCGCCGCATTTTCGGCGCGGATCGGTCGCGATCGAACGCTCATCCAGGGCGCCGGCGGAAATACCTCGATCAAGATCGCCAACCGGCTTTGGGTCAAGGTGTCCGGCACTTGGCTCGCCGACGCCATGGACAAGCCGATCTTCGCGCCGATCGAACTCGACCGGCTCCACGCGGAAGTCGAGGCGACGCGCATGAGCGGCGCCGAGCTCGACGCCGGCGTGCTGTTGCCGGGATCAAGCCTTCGTCCGTCCATCGAAACCATCATCCACGGCATCTTGCCAGGCCGCGTGGTGATCCATGTCCATTCGGTCAACACGATCGCCCATGCCATCAGGAACGATGCCCAGACCGTGCTGGCAGACAAGCTTTCGGGCCTCGACTGGCGCTGGGTTCCCTATGCCCGACCTGGCCGGCGCCTGGGCGCGTTGATCGAACAAAATACCGGTTCGGCGGTCTTCGTCCTCGCCAATCATGGCCTGATCGTCCAGGCTGACAGCGTCGAGGCCGGCGCCGCCTTGCTCGCGGACGTCGAGCGGCGATTGTCTCTGACGCCCCGCGCGGCACCGGCACCGGACCTCCCCGAGCTGACCACGCTCGCCGTCGCCACAGGGATGTCCTGCCCTGAGGATCCGCTGGTCCATGCCGCAGCGCTCGATCCCGTCGCACTCGAACACTGCCAGCGCGGCGCGCTTTATCCCGATCATGTCGTCTATCTTGGCGCCAGTCCGCTGCCAGTCGCCTCGCCTTCGGATGCCGCCGACTGGATCGGCCGCCAGCGACAGCAGACAGGCCAGTTGCCGGATTTCCTGGTTGTCCGGGGCCGGGGCATTCTGATCGGCCCCACGGCAAATCGCTGCGTCGCGCCGATGCTCGACTGTTTCGGCATGGTGCTGGCAAGGCTCGATGATCCCGCCGCGGTCAGGTTTCTGTCCGTTGACGACGAGGCGGCATTGCTCGGCTGGGATCAGGAAATCCACCGCATGCGCATGGCTCGCTCCTGATGACCCAGATCAGACCGCAAATCGTCATTCCGATGTCCGGCTTCGGCGAGCGTTTTCGCCGGGCGGGCTATGATGTTCCCAAGCCGCTGATCGAGGTCGACGGCAAGCCGATCATCCAGCACGTCGTCGAACTGTTTCCCGGCGCGATCGACTTCGTCTTCATCTGCAATCAGGACCATCTCGCCGAGCCGCGCTACAGGATGCGCGAAATCCTCGCGGAGATCGCGCCGGCCGGCCGCGTTGTGGCCATTGCTCCACATCGCCTCGGGCCGGTTCATGCGGTTCAGCAGGTGGTCGACCAGCTCGAGCCTGGCCGCCCGGTGATTGTCAATTATTGCGATTTCACCTGCTTTTGGCACTATGATGACTTCCTGACCTTCGCCGAGGAGACCGGTTGCGACGGGGCGATCCCGGCCTATCGCGGCTTCCATCCCCACAGCCTCGGTTCGACATTCTACGCCTATCTCAAGGACCAGGCCGGCTGGGCCACCGACATCCAGGAAAAGCAGCCGTTCACCGACGATCCGACCAGCGAATTTGCCTCCAGCGGCACCTATTATTTCGCGTCGGCCGAACGGCTGAAGCACTATTGCGACGAGACGGTCCGCCTCGGCCTGTCGGTGGGCGACGAATATTATGTCAGCCTCGTCTACAAACCGATGCTGCGCGACGGGCGGGCGATCGCGGTCTATCCGCTTCAGCATTTCATGCAATGGGGTACGCCGGACGACCTGCAGGAATACCAGTACTGGTCGCGCATCTTCAGTGGACTCATCCGCCCCGGCCTGGCACGCCAGCCGGGCCCGGTGCGGGACGGGCTCCTGCTGGTGCCGATGGCAGGCCTCGGGCAGCGGTTCGCGGTCGCCGGCTATCAGGATCCCAAGCCGCTGGTTCCGGTCTCCGGCCGGCCGATGGTCGTGCAGGCGGCCCTCGATATGCCGCGACATGCCGAGCAACGTTTCATCCTGCGGGCGGATCTCGCGGGCAAGGACCGCGTGACGGCCGCGATCGCCGAGGCGCTGCCCAAGGCAACGTTCCAGGTACTGGACGGCGTCACCGACGGGCAGGCCCGCACCTGTCTGCTGGGTCTGGCCGATGCCGACCCCGAGGCGCCGCTGACCATCATCGCCTGTGACAATGGCGCGCTTTACGACGGAAGCGCATTTGCGCAGATGGTGGACCATGACAGCGCCGATGTCGTCGTCTGGGGTGCGCGCGGCCATCCGCAAGCGCGTCGCAAGCCGCAGATGTTCGGATGGATCGACGCCGCGGCGGATGGTCGCATCCGTGCCGTCTCGACCAAGGTTCCGCTTGCCGATTCCGCCCATGATCCGATCGTCATCGGGGCATTCAGCTTCCGGCGCGCCGGGGATTTCCTGCTTGCCTGCGAACGCATGATGGCCCGCCAGGCGACGGTCAACGGCGAATATTATGTCGACGTCGCGATCAATGACGCGCTGGCCCTGGGGCTCGACTGCCGCCTGTTCGAGGCCGAGGCCTATCTGTGCTGGGGCACCCCCGACGACCTGAGAACCTTCGACTACTGGCAGTCCTGCTTCGACAAGTGGCAGGGGCACCCCTACCGGCTCGATCTGGATTCACGCATCGAGGCCCGCGACGTGGCGCAGCTGCGTGAGAGCTATCGCTGGAGCGCGCCCGAGCGACCGCCGGCGCGCCGGGACTGACATGAACAGCGCCGGCAACGAATCCCGCAGTCAACTCGCGCGCTTTCTCGTCGTGGGGGGCGCGACAGTGCTGGTCGACCTCGCGGTCTATTGGCTGCTCTTGTGGGCCGGCCTGACCGTCGCGCCCGCCAAGACCGCCGGTTTTGTCGCCGGTACCCTGTTTTCCTATGTAGCCAACCGGGCCATCACATTCCGTGCGCAAGGCGGCCCGGGCGTCGTATTGCGTTTCGTGGCGGTCTATCTCACCACGCTGGCGGTCAATGTCGGCGTCAACACCGCGACCGTGACACTGATCGGACATGACCGTGTCGGGCTCACGACGGCCTTCCTCGCGGCGACGGCCATCTCCGCGACGTTGAATTTCATCGGCATGAAATATCTCGTCTTTTCCCAGCGACCAGCAACGAGTTGAGCCCATGATCAATCTCTCGCTCGTCATCCCCTGCTACAATGAAGCGGCCAATCTGCCACTTCTGGTCGCACGTTGTGCGGAAGCCTTCACCGACCCGGCCCATGAGGTCATCCTCGTCGACAACGGCTCGACCGACCGGTCGCCGGAGGTGCTGCGCGATCTGCTGGCGGGGCAGACGATCATCCGATCGGTTCGGGTCGAGCGCAACCAGGGCTACGGCTTCGGCATTCTCTCCGGCCTTGGCCAGGCCAAGGGCCGGATCCTGGCCTGGACCCATGCCGACATGCAAACCGATCCGGCCGATGCGCTGGCCGGCCTGGCGCTGTTCGGCGAGGATCCGGCGCAGAAGCTGTTCGTCAAAGGCCGCCGTACCGGCCGCCCGCTCGGCGACGTGGCCTTCACAGTCGGCATGTCCCTGTTCGAGAGCATTTTGTTCGGTCGCCGTCTGTGGGATATCAACGCCCAGGCGACCATGTTCCCCCGCGCCCTGTTCGACAGCTGGGTGGATGCGCCGTCGGATTTCTCGCTGGACCTGTTCGCCTATCACCAGGCGCTCCAGCAGGGCTATCGGGTGGAGCGCATCCCGGTTCGATTCGGCGAGCGCGCCCATGGTCATTCGCACTGGAACGTCAACTGGCGTGCCAAGGCAAAATTCGTGAAGCGCACCTTCGATTACAGCTTGAAGTTGCGCTTCAACCGCTGACAGTGTCCTCGCACGGAATCAGTTCGGGAGAAGACGACCGTGATCATCATCCGCCACCGCCGCAACACCCTTGAAGAGCTCGTGGCGACCCCGACCGACCTCGGTATCGAAGTCGATATCCGCAGCGCCGGCTCCGACCTGATCATCCACCACGACCCCTTTGTCGCCGGCGAGCGTTTCGACGACTGGCTCAAGGGCTACCGGCACGGAACCTTGATCCTTAACGTCAAGGAGGAAGGCCTGGAGGACGCGCTGATCGCGCGCATGCAAGCCGCCGGAATTTCCGACTTCTTCTTCCTCGACCAGTCGTTCCCGTTCCTCGTCCGGACCTCGCGCCGCGGCGAGCGCCGCTGCGCCGTGCGGGTGTCCGAATACGAAACGATAGACACGGCCCTGACGCTTGCCGGCTCGATCGACTGGGTCTGGGTTGACTGCTTCACCCGTTTTCCGCTCGAGACCGATGATGCGCGGCGACTGAGTGCGGCCGGCTTCAAGCTGTGCGTGGTATCCCCCGAGTTGCAGGGGAGGACCGAGCCTGAGGCCGTTCCGGCATTGCGCGCTGAACTCGCCGCCAAGGGCATTGTCGCCGAAGCCGTGTGTACCAAGGTACCCGAGCAATGGCGTTGAACATTCGGGGGATCCGACTTCAGCCGAGCATTGCCTATGGTCTCCTGATCCGCGTCGCGGCGGTCGCCTTCTTGGTTCCCGAAGTGCAGCAGAAGTGGTTCGTCGCCTTCGTCGCGAACACGCTCATGCGGCCCTCGCTCGACCCCTGGACGGTTCATCTGGCGGCCGGCGGCGACCCGCTTGCCTTCCCCTATGGCCCGGCCATGTATCTGGCGCTCGTGCCGATCACCGGGCTCGGCGCATTGATCGACCGGCTGGCAGGAACCGGCGCGCTGTTTGCCGGGCTCGGCTTCCGGGCGTCCCTGCTCGTCGCCGAGGCCTTGCTGCTGCTGGTTCTGCGCGCATTGTTCAAAGGCGACAAGGACAAGCTGACGACGCTTTATTGGTTGTCGCCGGCCGCCCTGTTCATCACCTATTGGCACGGCCAGCTCGACATCATCCCGGTCCTGCTGTTCGTCGTCTCCCTGTGGTTCATCCGGTCCGGCGATCTCGTCTGGGGAGGGATCGCGCTGGCGCTCAGCATCTCGGCCAAGCTGAGCATGATCCTGGTCGTCCCGTTTCTCGTCATCTTCCTCTATCGGAACAACCGCTACCCGGCGAGCCGGTTCGGCTTCATCGCGGCCCTCGCCATCACGGTCGCGGTCGTACAGGCCGTCTGCTTCCTGTCGCCGGGCGCAAGAGCCATGATCCTTGGCACTCCGCTGGTCTGGCGGCTGCTCGACGCCGCCATTCCGTTCAGCGACAAGCTGGTGCTCTACATCTTCCCGCTGGTCTATACCCTCCTCATCGCCTTTGCTTGGCAAATGGGGCGTATGACGCTCGATCTGCTTTTCGCTTTCCTGGCCGTCGCCTTCCTGTCGATCGTGCTGCTCAGCGATGCTCCGATCGGCTGGCATCTGTGGGCCATTCCGTTCCTGGCGCTGTGCGGCGCCAATGGCAATTGGCGGCTCCAGCTGATCCTCTGGGGCTATTGGGTGACGTTCGTCATCGTCTCCTTGCCGCTGGCCCCGGGCCCCCTGCTGCGCCCGCTGGGGATCGACCTGAACTTGTCCCTGGAGCCGGTGCTCTCGGGCCTTGCCCTCGACAGCATGGTCTTCGCATCGCTCGGGCACACGATCCTGGTCGCCGCCGGACTGATCACCGCCTATCTCATGCTGACCAGCGCACTGCGCGACAACGATTTCTACCAGCTGTCGCGGCGGCCGCTGGCGATCGGCATTGCCGGGGACAGCGGGACCGGCAAGAGCACTCTCGGCGAGGCGCTGGCCGGTCTTTTCGGCCCCAAGAGCACGGCGGTGATCTCCGGCGACGACTATCACCACTACGACCGCAAGGAGCCGCTCTGGCGATACCTGACCCATCTCGATCCGCGCGTGAACAATCTGGGGGCCATGAGTGACGACGCCTTCTCGCTGCTCGCCCGCAAGCCCATCCTGGCCCGGCACTACGACCATACAACGGGTCAGTTCACCGCCCCGCGGCGCATGGCTCCGCGCGACTTCCTGCTGCTGGTCGGACTGCACAGCCTGCTCCCACCCCCACTCCGGGACCGGATCGACGTCAAGATCTTCATCGAGATGGATGAGGCCTTGCGCAGCCACCTGAAGATCAGGCGCGACACCGTCGAGCGCGGACGCTCCCTGGTCGACGTCAAGGAATCGATCGCCCGGCGGCGCGCCGACTACGATCGCTTTCTCCTGCCGCAGCGCGACCATGCCGATGTCGTCTTCGTCATCCTGCCGGTCTCACCGGATTGGCAGGGCAACCCCGCCTGGAAGGCGGCGCCGCCGCTCAAGCTCAAGGTGCTGCTGCGCCATGCGATCGACTACGATCCCCTGGCGCGCGCGCTGATCGTCTATTGCGGGGCAAATGTCGACGTCATCCCCGCCGACCGCGACAATCCCACGACGCTGGTCATCGACGGCGCCGATATCGGGGTCGACGACATTGCATTCCTGGCGTCGCAGTTGGTGCCCGAACTGGACGAACTCCTCACAATGCGCCCGGTCTGGCAGGCCGGGACCGCCGGGGTCATGCAGCTTGTCGTCCTGCTGGAATTGGCCCAGAAGCGTACCACCCGCCTTGATCGGCCCTCATCCTGATCCAAGCACATCCAACCCAGGAGCTTTCGGTGAAAATCGATCGCCCAAACCTGTTTGATCGGCTTCCCGACGCCGTATTCTTCGATCTCGACGACACGCTCTATGAATACCCGATAGCGCACGAGGCCGCGATGGCGGCCGTCGACGACAAGGTGCGTGGCTTGCTCAAGATCTCCAGCCGACAATTGCACGACGCCTATGGTCGGGCCCGTGACGCGGTGAAGAAGCAGCTTGGCGCCACCGCCAGCAGCCATAGCCGGCTCCTCTATATCCAGCGCATGCTGGAGAGCCTCGGCTTGCGCAATCAGGTGCTGCTGTTCCTCGACCTCGAACAGACCTACTGGCGAACCTTCCTGTCGCGCTGCTGCCTGCATCCGCATGTCGAGGAGGTTCTGACCACGCTGCATTCACGGAACGTCAAGATCGTCATCGTGACCGATCTGACCGCCCAGATTCAGTTCCGCAAGATCGTTCATCTCCGGCTCGACCGCTATGTCGACAGCGTCGTGACCTCGGAAGAGGCCGGTTGCGACAAGATCGGCCTGAAGCCCTTCGAACTGGCCATCGAAAAGCTGGCGCTCGACCGTCAGGCACGCATCTGGGTCATCGGCGACGACGTCGGCGACATGGCGGCCGCCAATCTGGATCGGCCGGTAGTGCTGATTCAGAAAATCAATCCCGCCGGAAAGCAACTGCAGAGCGATGCATCCTTCGCGACGTTCGACCAGTTGCTCGACCTCATCGCCAGGTTGTGAGGGAGGCTGGGGCCTTTGCCCGCAAACCGCTCACCTGACCTACCGTCGCCGCCCCGCCTGGGGCGATCGGGCTCACGGCCTGGGCGCGTGGGCCGTCGCGACTGTTGCTCGGCTCGTGCCGCTGGCGTATCTACCGCCACTCTTTGATTGTCGCCTGACGTGACAGGGCATGCGGGGGCATGACAGGGATCGGATTTCATGACGTTTATTTCATTGCTCCGAACCCGCACCCAGAATCTCGCGCGTGACGGCGCGTGGCAGCCGTTGCTCCTGAGGCTGTGGAGAGCGCGGCTCTTCGCCTATGGCGCTCTCGTCCTTTTCACTGCGGTCAGCGTCGTCTGGGGTACGGCGCTGCCGCTCCACGGCAACATTCACGACGCCTTCATCTGGATCAATGCAGGCTACTTCATAGCATCGGGCCTGCAGCCGCACGTCGACTTCGGCTCGCCGCTCGGCCCGCTTTACCTCTACGCTGTCTATGCGGCCTGGCTCGTCTCCAAGGCTGCAACCGATATACCGTTCATTCTCGGATTTGGCATCTGGCTTCTGTTCTCCGCGATTGTCATGGCATTTCGCCGCTATCTTCGCGCGGAGTTCATCCCGGAGATACTTCTGTTCCTGTTTGTCCTCTCGATGTCGGGCCGCCAGCTCGGCGAAGTCAAGATGTACATAACCTGGTACGGAAACTACAATCGCTTCTGCTGGATGGCTTTGCTGCTTCTTGTGCTGGTCCTGTTCAGCAAAAATCAGCGCCTGTTGGTGCCCACGCAGAGCGACAGGACATGGATTGGCATTCTGAGCGGCCTGCTGCTCGCATTCACCTTGCTGATCAAGCTGAATTTCTTCGTTGCCGTCGGTGTTGTCTATTTCGGCTGGATGCTGGCCAGCGGCGCCGTCCGCGACTGGCGATCCTGGCTCATCCCGGCCGCCATCGTCATCGCGGCATTGGCGGGCGCGCATCTCGCCGGCGTTGATCTGCGCGCCTACGGCATGGATATCATCCAGGCCGGCGAAGCGCGCAAAAGCGTGGCGGCAACGCGTTTCATCCGGTGGGAAGATCTTCTGCTCGGCGCGCTGTTCGTGGCGGGCAACGTTCTGATCGATCTGCTGCTGAACCGGGACGACGGCCTCTTCGCGCGGCGCCAGGTCCTGGCGAGCGCCATCGCATTGTCGCTGATCCTGGGCATCACTGGCGATTTCGGCAAGCCCATCGAGTTTTTCCTCGTCCTTCTCGGCTGGCGCGTCATCGACCTCTACCCGCAGCTCAAGCCAAAGATTCTGGCGGATCCACGCGCCTACCTGCCATTGTCCGCGGTTGCGATCCTCGGCCTCGTCGCCTTCACAATCATCGAGATCTACGCGGTGGCCCTCGTGGGGGCCTACCGATTGGTCGGCTATCCCGCGTCGCGCAGCGAGACGGTCGCATGGCGACAGGATGGCGGAGCCGGAAAGGCGGTCGATATCCAGTTCAGCCGCAATGTCGAAGCTGTGGGTTACCGCGGATTTGCCGAGATGCTCGACCAGTCGCCCGACCGTGACAGCATTCTCGCCACGCTGTCCGAATCGCGTGACCGGATCTTCGCTTTCGACAATGCAACCTATGTCCGGATGATCGACGAGGGATTGCAGGTGCTCAGGAGCCTCGGGCGCCCGACCGACAGATACGTTCTGCCGCTCGAATTCACGAACCCCTATCCCATGCTGCTGAACCGGCCTCCGCTGAAGAGGTCGCTGCTCTGGCTTCACGACGGCACGACGTTCAACGGCGCCAATCTCAACCTTCTCGATACCGCCTTTGATCAGGCCGACGTCGTGCTAATCCCTCACGTCACCGAGGACGCCGACATGCGGCCGATCCTGAACGACATGTTCAAGGGCTATAATGCCCGGCGGAAGGTCTTTTGCCAGTTCCACATGGGACGCTACTGGGCCTTCTACCGACGCTGCTGAAATGGTATGGGCGCAGCTTGCGGGGCGGGCGCTTTAAAGGCCGCGGCCGAGGACGCCGGCCGCCGCGGATCGGTAGGACAAATGGAATGAATGGCGGATCGGGCCCTACGACCACCGCCTTCCGCGCAGCCGCCCCGCGATGAACACGGCAATGGCCGCCACGATGATGCCGACGGTTCCGTCGATCAGCCAGTGGTGGTCGAGATAGACGCTCGCGATCACCATCATCACGAGATAGACCACGTGGATCGGCCGGGTGAACCAGGTGGCCGAGCGCCAGGCCGTGAAGAGGCCGAGCGCCGGGAAGACGCAGTGCAGCGAGGGCATGGCGCCGAAGGAGTTGGGGTTGCGGCTGTAGAAGCCCTCGAAATAATGGATGCCGAGCAGTTGGTCGACGCGCAGCAGCGCCGCGGCGCTGGGCGCGGCCGAGGGGTCGATGACGCAGCCATGCGCCCGGATATACCAGGGCGGCGCCGCCGGCACCGCCATCCAGATGGTGAAGCCGATGATATGGGCAATGGCGAAAGCCCAGAGATAGAGGTGCATGCGCTCGCGATCTCTCACGAACAGGAAGAGCGAGTAGATCGCCGCGATATAGATGAACAATGCGTAGGGCAGCGCGAACAGGACGTCGAAGAACGGCGCGTGGTGGGCGTTGAAGAAGTCCGGCAGCGTCGTATCGGGGCCGACGCCGAACAGCTTCAGCTCCAGCGCCCGCATCTCGCAGCCCCAGACCCGGCCCGGGCGCACGAAGATCGGGGTGATGAAGCGCATCAAGTCATAGGCGAGCGCCACGAGCAGGCCCGGAAAGGCCGCGGCGATCAAGAGCTTGGTCTTCTCGCTGGCAAATCCCAGCGCGGCAACGGCGAGGGCCGCCAGGACATGTTCGGGCCGCAGCGCGCCGATCGAGGCCATGAAGGCGGCATGGAAGGCCGGAATCAGCGGCACGAACCAGAACCGGCCCCACAGGCCGTGAATGTGCCGCCACACCAATGCCATCAGATCCGGCCGCCGCCCGAGGTCGAATTGGCGATCTCCGTGACCGCCGCGGCATCGCCGGCGGCCTTGTCGCCGGCGGTCTTGGCATCGATGACATGGCGCGCCACCCGCAGCGCATCGGCCGCCGCCAGTGCGCTCAGCACCGCGATCAAGCCGACGCCGACGAGCGCCAGCGAGGGGACCAGGCTGCCCAGCAGGAGCGACAGCACCAGCAGGATCATGCGGTCGCCGCGGCGCATCCACAAAGGCGGCAGCACGACCTTCAGACCTTCGCAGCGCGCGCGCACATAGGACACGGTATAGGCGGCGAGCAGCGCCACGGCCGGCAGCACCGCCGGCCAGCCGCTGGTCGAATAGAGAATGGTCAGGCCGAGCAGCGGCGCCGCGTCGGTGACCCGGTCGACGGTCGAATCCAGCAGGGCGCCGAAACGCGAGGCAGTGCCGGTGGCGCGCGCCAGCGGGCCGTCCAGGATGTCGAAGGCGCCACTCAGCAGCAGCAGGCCGGCCGACCAGCCGAGCGCGCCATAGGCCGCGGCGATGCCGGAGGCGATCGCCGGCACGAGCGACATCAGCGTCAGCGTGTTCGGCGTCAGCCCGGTGCGCGACAGCGAGCCGGCGATCCGGGCCAGGCCCGCGGTAAAGGGGGCGCTGCGACCGATGTCCTGCACGGAAACGCCCCGTTCGAGGCTGTCGAGCAGGCGCGCAGCCCAATTGCGCATCATGAACTTGCCTCCCCGTTGCGTCGGCCAGGTGCTATCTACCGTCTCCCTGCCCGAAAAACGAGCCCAGGTGAAGATGCGCGACGACGCGAATAGCAGACGAGCCGCCAGGCCATGATGCTCGCCAACACGTTCATGCGGTTCCGCCGGATGTCGCCGCTCCGGCTGGCGCGCGACATCGCGCGGGCCCGCCGGCTGATGCGCGAGGCGCCGCGGAGACCCCTGGCGACGCCGCGCGCGGAGCGCATCGTCGTCTCGCTGACCACGGTTCCCGAGCGCATGGATCAGCTCACGCCGGTGCTGCGAAGCCTGATCGATCAGACCGTTGCCGCCGACCGCATCATCGTCTGGCGGCCGGCGACGTCGCGGCGCTCCGGCCTGGCCTATCCCGACCCGGGTCCGCTGCCGGACGGGGTCGAGGTCCTGCCGACGACCGACGAGGGACCTGCGACCAAGCTTTTGCCGGCACTGATCGCCGAACCCCAGGCCATGATCGTGGTGGTCGACGACGACGTCATCTATCCCGTCGACTTCCTCGAACAATTGCTCGCCGGGCACCGGGCGCATCCCCGCGCGGCGATCGGCTGGCGCGGCTGGCGGATCGTCGACGGCGTTCACGCCAAGCGTTTCCCCCATGTCTTCGCGACCGGTGTCGCAACGCCGACCCCGGTCGACATCCTGCTCGGCACCTGGGGCTACCTGGTGCCGCCGGGAGCCTTCGACGCGACCGTCCACAGCTTCGAGGGCCATCCGCCCGAGGTTCGTTTCGTCGACGACGTCTGGTTTTCCGGCCATCTCGCCAGGCGCGGCGTCGAACGCCTGGTGATCCCGGCCAAAGGCCTGCCGATCGAAACGCGCGCCTCCGGCCTCGCCGCGCTGACCGACGGCCCGAACAGCTCGGGGCGCAACGATCGCACGGCCATCGATGTCTTCGCCAAATGGTGGTGAAAGCACGCGCCCGGGCCGAGGTGGCCGGCCGCCGCCGGCCGTGCTAAGAGCCCGCCCGATGTCGAGCTCCGCCCCCCCTCCGCTGCGTGTCGCGATCACCGTCGACATGGAACCCGATTGCCCGCCTTTCCTGTGGACATGGCGGGGCGTCACCGAGGGCGCACCCAAGCTGCTCGATCTGTTCGCGCGGCAGGCCATCCCGGTCACCTGGTTCACGACCGGCGATACGGCCAGGCTCCATCCGCAATCGGTAGAGGCGCTGGTCGCCGCCGGCCACGAACTCGGCTGCCATGGCATCAGTCACCAGCGCTTCGACTGGATGTCGCGCGAGAGCGCGGCCCATGAAATCGGCGAATCGACCCGGCGGCTGCGCGATTTCGCACCGGTCACCTCGTTCCGCGCGCCCTATCTGCGCTTCCCCGGCCATTATCTCGATCTGCTGGAGGCCGAGGGCTTCGCCCTCGATTCCTCCCAGGCCAAATATAAGCGCGATGTTCCCGGCCAGGAGAACGCCAAGAACCTGGTGCGGCTGCCGGCCTCGATCACGTCGAGCGCCCTGCGCATCCCCAAGGTCATTCGTGAGTTCTTCCTCGGCCGGCTGGCCGATCCGGTGGTGCTGTTCGTGCACCCCTGGGAATTCGTCGATTTCACCCAGACCGACCTGCGCTACGACTGCCGCTTCCGGACCGGCCAGCCGGCGCTCGATGCGCTCGAGTCGGTGATCGGCTTCTTCAAGGCCCGCGGCGCGACATTCACCACCATGCGCGACCTCGGTGCCGCCAGGCTCGCCGCGCCGCAGGCCGCAGCCGCCATGACGGGCGCGGCGCGATGACCAGTCCGGACGCGTCCCGATCGCGCCATCCGCTGGCCTCGCCCCGCCTGTGGTGGATCCTGGGCTGGCTGGTGCTCGCAGGCTTCCTGGTGGTCGCCGCCATGACGCTGCCCTGGGGCGACGTGATCGCGGCGCTGAGGGGCGCGCGCTGGGAATGGGCGCTGATCACTTTCGTCATCATCGTCGCCGGCTGGCCGCTCTGGATCGTCGAATGGTGGCTGCTGGCGCCTGCCGCCCACCGGCCGAGCCTGCCACGCATGGCCCAGGTCACCGCGCTGACCGGCACAGCCAACAATTCCCTGCCGATCGCCGGCGTGGTCGCCGCCGTCGGCTTTCTGATGGTGCGCGGCGGCCTGCCCGCGACCGCCGCCATGTCGCTTTACGCGGTCGACCAGCTGCTCACCGGCATCGTCAAGGTCGGCACGCTGGCGCTCGCCGCCGCCCTGCTGCCGCTGCCGGACTGGATGCGCACGGCCATGCTGACGCTCGCCGGCGTCATCGCCGTCTTCGTCCTGGTCATGCTGGTCGCCGCCCGCAGCGGCAATCTGGTCCGGACAGTCAGCCGGACGTTCGGCACGCGGGCCGCCGCGATCGCCAAGCTCGCCGCCGATTTCGTCGACCATCTGGAGCCGCTGCGGCATCCGCTGCTCGGCCTTGCCGTGATGACCCTCGCCGTCGCCAAGAAAGCTGTGGAAATCCTGGCGGTGGTGGCCATCCAGGTCGCGGTCGGCATCGAGCCGTCCTTTTCGGCGGCCATCCTGGTGGTCGCCGCCCTGGGGCTTGCGACACTCGCACCGGTTTCACCCGGCAATCTCGGCGTCTACGAAGCCGCCGTCATCTTCTGCTACCAGTATCTCGGCGTCCCCTTGCCGCTGGCGGTGGCAGCCGCCGTGCTGCAGCACGCCGTGTTCTTCGCCTCGTCCTTCGTCGGCATCGGCTATCTCGCGATCACCTTGCCGCGCGACGATGCCGCGGCCGGAACGTCGACGACCTCGTGAATCAACCGGCGGCCGGTGTCCGCGCGGCGACGGCGTCAGCGATGGCCATACGATATTCGGCCAGGTAGCGCGGACCGATGCTGGTCCAGTCGACACCTTCGGGCACCACCTGGGCGCCCCGGGTGAGGCGGGCGCGCAAAGCCGGATCGACGATCAGGCTGCGAATGTCGCGGCTCAACGCGGCATCGTCGTCGGCCAGCAGCGCATCCTTGCCGTCGCGCAGGAAGTCCCGGGCACCGGACGCCCTCAGCGTGACAACCGGCAGGCCCGCCGCGCGCGCCTCGAGCGCCGCGATGCCAAAGGCCTCCAGCCGCGAGGCCAGTGCGAAAACATCGGAACGGTGCAGCACGTCCCGGATCTCGGAGCGTGTCCGGCTGCCGGCGAACTGAACCGCCGCGCCGAGCCCGCGTGACGCGACGAGGCGTTCCAGCGCCGGACGCTCGCCGCCGTCGCCGATGACGGTGAGGCGGGCCGAGCCTGCCGGAAGGCTCGCGGTGGCGTCGGCGAAGGCACCGATGAGCGCGCGCGCACGCTTGCGCTTTTCCAGCCGCATGACCGTGACGAATTCGACCGGCCCTGTCCCCCGCTCGGGCGCCGCATCGGCCGGCCGCTGCCACCAGGCCAGGTCGATGCCGTTGGCGATGACGGCGACGTCGCGGTTTCCGACCAGCGGCCGCATGGCGTCGGCGGTCACCGAGGAGACCCCCGCATAACGCACCGGCCAGTGCGAATAGCCGAGCGTCCGGTCGAGCAGCTTCAGAGGCAGGTCGTAATAGCGCAGCACCGAATGGAATGTCGCGACCGCCGGGATGCCGGCGGCGGCCGCGAAACGCAGCGCGTCATGGGCGATCGGTGTGATAATGCCGAAATGGGCGTGGATCACGTCATAGCGGCCATCGCGAAGCTGGCGGTGCAGCGCCCTGAACACGCCCGGCGTGACGGCGATGCCCGCGCCGATCAGGCGCGGACCCGGCAGTCGAATGATCTTGATCCCGTCGACCAGGTCAGCGCCGGGCACTCCGGTGACGATCTCGACCGCATGGCCTTCGGCGATCAGTTCCAGCGCCAGGTCGCGCATCTGCAGCTCGATGCCGCCCAGGCGCGGCAGGAACCAGTCGCCGACCAGGGCGATCTTCATCGGCCTGCCGGATGGGAATTGCTCAGTCATGCGTAGCCATGTCCGACGAACCAGGCCCAGGCGTCGCGTATGGCGAGTTCGGCCGGCCGCGGCCGATAGCCGAGTTCCCGGATCGCGCGCGCGCTGGAAAAATGATGCGGCAGGGCGGCGATCGCAGCGCTCGCCGAATTCAGCGGCGGTTCGCGCCCAATGATCGTCCCGGCGAGATCGCCGATCAGCCCCGCGCCCCGCAGCAGCCAGCCCGGCGCAGGAACGACACGAGGCGGGCGGCCGGCGGTGCGGCGAATGAGCCGAAACGCCTCGGCATAACTCAAGGGCTCGCCGCCGAGCACATAGCGGCTGCCGGGCGGCGCCTGCCTCGCGGCCGCCAGCACGCCGTCCGCGACGTCTTCCGCGTGGCAGAAATCATTGCTCCCGGGCGGTGCAAACGCGACGGGCGCACGGGCGACCGCCAGGACCAGCTGCCCTGACGAGGGTTTCCAGTCCCAGGGGCCGAGAAGAAAACCGGGATGAACGATCACCGCGTCGAGCCCGCGCGACGCTTCCGCCAGCACCGCATCTTCGGCTTCGCGTTTGGAAATCGCATAGGCGGTGGCCGGTTCGCCGCCCTTGGAACGGGTCTCGTCACCCGGCGCCTCGCGGCTGCCCCAGGCGAGCGTGTCGACCGTCGAAACGAAGACCAGGCGCACGCCCGCGCGGCGGCAGGCGGCGGCAAGCCGGGCGGTCGGCACGACATTGTCCACACGAAATGCTTCCACGTCGCGCCGGCCAATGGCGACGCGCGCCGCGGCATGGATGACACAGTCGGTTCCGGCCACCAGCGGCTCCAGCGCATCGACCGCCAGATTGGCGCGAATTGTGCGGAGCGCGAGCCCCTCGAGCGGTCTTGTCGCGCTGCTGTCACGCAGCAAGGCTGTGGCTTCCAGGCCACACCCCAGCGCCCGGCGCACCAAACTGTTGCCCAGAAGGCCGGTGGCACCGGTGACGATCAGCACGCTAACTCTTTTAATGACAGGACAATGAAGTATAAGGAGGCCGCGCGGTCGGTGGTTTTCGGCCAGAGCGCCTGGAGATTTTTCGTGTCACGAGCCGTCATTCGGGTTGCCATCGTTGGCGTCGGCAATTGCGCTTCATCCTTCGTTCAAGGCCTCAGCTTTTACAAGGACGCCAAACTTGGCGAATCGATCCCTGGATTGATGAACGTCGAAGTGGGCCCCTACCACATCCGCGACATCGAGGTCGTGGCGGCTTTCGATATCGACGCACGCAAGGTGGGACAGGACCTGAGCGACGCCATCGCCGCTGAGCCGAACAACACCTATAAATTCGCCCGGGTGCCTGAGACCGGCGTCGTCGTCCAGCGCGGACCGACGCTCGACGGCATCGGCAAGCATCTGGTCGAGGTCGTTCACGAATCCTCCCAGCCGCCGGTCGACGTCGCCGCCGCGCTGAAGGCCGCCGGCGCCGAGGTGATCATTTCCTACCTGCCGGTCGGGTCGCAGAAGGCCAGCGAATATTATGCCGAGCAGGCCCTTGCCGCCGGTTGCGGCCTGATCAACTGCGTGCCCGTGTTCATCGCTTCCGACCCGGTCTGGAGCAAGCGCTTCACCGAAAAGGGCCTGCCGATCGTCGGCGACGACATCAAGAGCCAGGTCGGCGCGACCATCCTGCATCGCGTGCTGGCGCGGCTCTACGAAGACCGCGGCGTCAAGATCGAACGCACCTACCAGTTGAATTTCGGCGGCAATACCGACTTCCTCAACATGCTGGAGCGGGACCGGCTGAAGTCGAAGAAGATTTCCAAGACCCAGGCCGTCAACAGCCAGATCGACGTGCCGCTGCCGGCCGACCGCATCCATATCGGGCCGAGCGACTTCGTGCCGTTCCTCGACGACCGGAAGATCGCCTATATCCGGCTCGAGGGCACCGGCTTCGGCGGCGTGCCGCTGAATGCCGAGGTCAAGCTGGAGGTCTGGGATTCGCCGAATTCGGCCGGCGTCGTCATCGACGCGGTGCGCTGCGCCAAGATCGCACTCGACCGCAAGCTGGGTGGCCCGATCATCGGACCGTCGAGCTATTTCATGAAATCGCCACCACAGCAGTTCACCGATCCGGAAGCGCGGGAGCGGACGGTCTCCTTCATCGCGGGGACCTGATCGCCAGGCGGGTTTCCGGTTCGCTCGACAGGGGCCCGGGACGCGGCCTGGCCGCGGCCCGCCACATCGGACGGTAACGGCATGCTCGTCGCACGCAGGATCGCCAAGGCCCATGACGGCCGGCCGGTCGTCCTGGGAGTCGATCTGGCGCTCCGGCGCGGGGAAGTGGTCGGACTGCTCGGCCCGAACGGCGCCGGCAAGACCACGACCTTCGGCATGATCGCAGGGCTGGTGGTTCCCGACGCCGGCATCGTCACGCTTGATGGCGTCGACATGACCCGTTTCCCGCTGTTCACCCGCGCGCGGCTGGGGCTCGGCTACCTACCGCAGGAGCCGTCGATCTTCCGTGGCAGCAGCGTCGACGACAATATCCTGATCGTGCTGGAATCGCTCGTCGCCGACCGGGCTGCCCGGCAGCAACGGCTCGATGCGCTGCTCGGGGAATTCGGCCTCATCGAGGTCAGGCGTGCCCGCGCCGGCTCCCTGTCCGGCGGCGAGCGGCGAAGGCTCGAGATCGCCCGCACACTGGCCAGCAATCCCGCCTTCATTCTGCTCGATGAGCCTTTCGCCGGCGTCGACCCGATCGCGGTCACCGACATGCGCCTGGTGGTCCGGCGGCTGACCGCCCGCGGCATCGGCGTGCTGGTCACCGACCACAATGTGCGCGAGACCCTGAGCCTGGTCGACCGCGCCTATATCATCGACGGCGGCCGCATCCTGGCCGCCGGCCCGGTCGACCGGGTGGTCCGCGACCCGCGCGTCCAGGACGCCTATCTGGGCGCCGGATTCGTGCTCTGACACGATGGCGCAATCAAAGCGCCTTGGTCGCAACACAGTTTCTTAATCAAACTTTGCTGTAGTTCGCCTGTCTTTTCCGGGGTTTCCACCATGCAACTGCTTGACGGAATTACCCTCGCCGTGACGCTGGCCTGCGGCCTGCTGGCCATGCGCGTGCTCTCGGGTCTCGGCTGACGGTCCTAAGAAAAGGCCTCTCCTAATCGCGTCGCCGCACAGCGGTTCATACCGATCCGCCAGGGTGGCAGCCCATGACGAGACGCGCACCCATTCCGCCTTCGCGCGATGCCACGGGGCGCCAGGTGAAGGTCTGAAGACGGACCCGTCGTTCAGCTTTATCCGAGATGCGCCGATAGCCCCGACGCACCGACGCCGCCGCTCCCCGGCCGGGTGAATGGGCGACAGGAAAATCGATACGCGTAACCGTAGCTGCCTCGCGGATGACATGGATATCAAGCGGGCGGAGCCTTTTGCAGCGTCCCCCACATCAGCCGATCGAACAGCCGGTCGGACAGAAGCCAGCGGAGCAGCAGGATTGGCTTGGCGCCACCCCCGACGGCGTATCTTGGCCGGGGATTGCGGGCCGCGACCGCCTTGCCGATCACCTGCGCGACGACGTCGGGTGACGAAGGAAGACGCGATGAGCCGACCTTTTCCAGCATCGCCGCATAGCGCCGGGCGACGGGGGCGTAGGCCGTGTGTCCCGACATCGCGATCAGGCTGTCGCGCGCGATGCCGTTCCATTCGGTACGGATCGTGCCCGGTTCGATGATGACGACGCGGATGCCAAAGGGTTTGAGCTCGGGCCTCAGGCAATCGCTCAGGCCTTCGACGGCGTATTTGGTTGCGTGATACCAACTCCCGAACGGTTCGCCGAACTTGCCTCCCGCCGAGCTGACATTGACGATCGTTCCCGATTTTCGCGCCCGCATCAGCGGCGTCGCGAGCTGGCACAGACGCGCAAGGCCGAAAAGGTTCACCTCGACCTGTCGCCGTGCCTCCTCCATGCGAACATCCTCAAGCGCACCGAAGCTGCCATAGCCGGCATTGTTGACGACGACATCGAGGCGTCCGCCGGTTGCGCGCTCCACCTCCGCCATCGCGGCGAGGATCGAAGCATCATCGGTCAGGTCGAGGCTGACGACCTTGGCGCCCAACGCCTCCAGAGGCCTCAGCCTGTCGAGCCGCCGTGCGCCCGCAAAGACCGTATAGCCATCCGAAAGCAACCGGCGAACGGTCGCCTCGCCAATTCCGGAGGAAGCGCCGGTAACAAGAGCTGTCTTGACCATATTCCAATCGACTCCACATCGCGGGAGCCATAGTCCATAAGGGTGGAGTAAGGTCCATGGTCAAGGGATTTGATTCAGCCATGCTGATTTCAGAGTTCGCACGCGCGGCGGGCATGAGCGTCGACACGGTGCGCTTCTATGTCCGGCAGGGACTCTTGCGGCCGAAGACCGGGATGAAGGGTGGCTCCAACCCCTATCAGATCTTCGATGCCGAACAGGTTCAGACCGCACGTGCCATCCGGATGATGCAGGGCCTGGGCTTTTCTCTGAAGGAGATCGGCGAACTCGCCGACGAATATTACCAAGGGGACATGACGCCCCAGCGTGGGCGCAAGATCCTGGTGGGCCAACTCGCCATGCTTGAACAGAAGCGCAAAGAGCTCGACGCGGTGATCACCTATACACGCGCGCGGATCGCCTGGATGAACGACTGTCAGGCCGGACCGCGGCCAGAATTGGGCACCGCGGACGGGTGCGCTACGGAATGGCGAGCGAGCGCCGCTGATCGGCCATCGCGCCAATAGAGGCAAACAACCTACAGCCGGCGGCCGGGACATGCGTCGCCCGGCCCGTGCCGAGAGCCATATGAGCGTGAGCCGCAGGGACGCCATCGTGGCCGGCCACTGCACGCTGGCCCTGTCGGCATTTCGGTGCGGAAGCGACCGCAGCATCGTGCCGGCGTCGAGCCGCGGGGACCACTGCGCATCGCGATCGGATCGCGGCGGCGCCGATTGTCCCGCGAAATGCGGCCCGAGCCGCGACACGGGACAATAGCCTCGCGGGTCTCGGCAGGGACTATTCCGGCGCGTCGGAGCGCGCCGTGACGATTGGCAGGCAGACCGGCGAACAGGTCGGGCGGACGTCGATATCCGCCGCCGATTTCGCCGGCGCCCCATGCGATCCCGAACGGGCCGAAGGCGACGGCGCCAGGCGATTTGTCATGCGGTTGCGTCCCGCATGCCATCCCGCAGCTTCTGGATCTTCTGGTTCAGGTCGATCATGTCCGGCACCGTGAAACCCGAATGCTTCAGCAGAGCATCGGTCAGGCAGCCGGTTTTCACATGAAGATCACGGCCCTTCGTGGTCAAGTGCACCTGCACCTGCCGCTCGTCCACGACGCTGCGCTGCCGGCCGAGAAAGCCCGCCACTTCCAGCCGCTTCACCGCCGGCGTGATCGTGCTGGGCTCGAGGCCCAGCCGATCGGCGATGGCGGAGATGGTCAGGCCGTCCTTCTCCCACAATGTGCTCAACACCAGATATTGGGTGTAAGTGACCCCCAGGGCATCGAGCATCGGCTTGTAGGCGCGGTTGATGGCGATCGAAGCCGAATAGATCGAGAAGCAGAGCTGGCTGTCCAGCGGCAAGGTGGGGGCGTCGGGCATCGGGGTCTCCAGGGGCGCTGCCGGCTCGGCATCACAAAAAATGATATCGCGATAAAAAAGAGCTTTACAAGGAAATCGGATGCTCGTATAGAATGCTTATTGCGATAATGATTATCGCGAGTGAGAACCCAGAGGAGATCCGAAATGACCACCACCCTCAACACCTCCGCCACCATCGCCCGCAACGTCGTGCTCGTTCATGGCGGCTTCGTCGACGGTTCGGGCTGGCAAGGCGTCTACGAGATGCTCAAGAAGGACGGCTACAACGTCACCATCGTCCAGAACCCGACCACCTCGCTTGCCGACGACGTGGCCGTCACCAGGCGTGCCATCGCGCAGCAGGATGGACCGGTCGTCCTTGTCGGCCACTCCTATGGTGGCGTCGTCATCTCCGAAGCCGGGACCGACGAAAAGGTGAAGGCCGCCGTCTATATTGCGGCTTTCGCGCCGGACCAGGGCGAGTCGGTCTCCAGCCTGATCGCCAATCCTCCCGCCGGCGCCCCCGTGCCGCCGATCCTGCCCCCGGTCGACGGCTTCCTCTTTCTCGACAAGACGCAGTTCGCGGCCTCCTTCGCGGCCGATGTCGAGCCCAAGACCGCGGCCTTCATGGCCGACTCCCAGGTGCCATGGGGTGTCGAAGCGCTGACCGGCGCCGTCACCGTCCCGGCCTGGAAGACCAAGCCGAGCTACTATCTGGTTGCCGCGGACGATCGCATGATCCCCCCGCCGGCTCAGCGCATGATGGCGGAGCGCGCCGGCGCGACGATTGTCGAGACCGCCGGCAGCCACGCCGTCTATGTCTCCAAGCCCGAGGTGGTCGCCCGGCTCATCGCGCAGGCCGCCGAAGCGAGGTAAAGGCGACAGCCGATAGACGCCCCCGGCCGCGCTGCGCCCGGGGGCGCTGTCGCGTTCGAGCGAACCGGCCCGGCTGCGCTGTCGCCATCCTGTCGATCAGGCCGGCGATTGCCGCCAGTCCCCGGGCGAGGCGCGACACGATGCCGGCGCCGGCCAGGAGCGTCCCCTCGATCCAGGACGGCATGTTCCAGACCGTCGGCAACAGGAAGCCGGCGAGCGCCAGGGAGAAATCGCGGGCAGCACCACCGCTTTCAATCACGCAGCCCGATCAGAGCTTCAAAGCGTCCCTGATGCGCCCATAGGCGATCCTGATCGCCGCGCCCGCGGGCCAAAACAGGTGGAACGGGATCGTCCGGACATCGGTCACCGGCAGGCCAAGCTCGGAGGCCGGGGAACCGGTGATGCGACGGGCGATTTCGCCTCCCATGGCGGTGGCCATGGCCACGCCGCGGCCATTGTAGCCAAGGGCGGCGATAACGTTGGGTGCCGGCTCGTGGAAATGCGGCAGGTGGTCGGTCGTGACGGCGACCCGGCCATTCCAGCCATGTGTCCACGTCTGCCCGGCAAGGGCCGGCCACAAGCGAGACGCATAGTGGGACAGGGCCTGGAATTTTTCCGGCCCGCTCTGGGAGGTCATCACGCTCCTGCCGCCCATCAGCACGCGCCCGGTTTCGTCGATCCGATAATAGGTCGTCACCGAGCCGATCTCGTAGACCGACGCGCGGCTGGGCAGGATCTCTTCGACCAGCGCCGGGCTCAACGGCGCGCTGGCGACGATGCCGCTGAACACCGGCACGACGGTCTTGCGGAGGTCAGGCCAGAGATTGTCGGTATAGCCGTTGGTGGCCAGGACCAGATGATCGGCGGTCACGACACCGCTCCTGGTCAGCAGTTCCCAATGCGCGCCATTCCGGGTGGCCGACAAGACCGGCGTGTCGGCATGGATCGCCGCGCCGGCCTTGATCGCGGCCTCGGCAAGGCCGCGCGCATAGCTCAGCGGATTGAGCATTCCGCCGCGCCGGTCGATGACCCCGTTGAGGTAGCGATCCGTGCCCGTCGCCGCTCGCATTCCGCCTTGATCGAGATAGTCGGTCGGCATGGATCGTGCCGCCCAAGCCTCGGCCGTGCGCAAGACCGTTTCCGCGTCTCGCGGCGCGAAGGCCGCGCGCAGGGTGCCGCTCTGCCGGGCGGCACAATCGATGCCGAGATCGCGGACCAGTTTGAAAACCAGGTCGGGCGCTCCACCCGACATCGCGATCATGCGTTCGCCCAGATCGCGGCCGAACTGTTTCTCGATGTCGTCGGGCTCCCACTTCAGGCCCGGATTGACCTGGCCACCGTTGCGGCCGGATGCGCCCCATCCCGGCTCGTGCGTTTCCAGCACGACCACGTCCACGCCCTTTTGCGCCAGATGGAGGGCGGCCGAGAGGCCGGTATAGCCGCCACCGACAATTGCGACATCGCATCGGCGATTGCCATCCAGCCGAGGCGTCGCGACGGCCGAGCGCGCGGTGTCGCGATAGAGGCTCGCGGGAAGCGAGGTCGACGGTGCTGCCATGGCCATCATTCCCCGGCGGTACGGGCATTGACCCAGATGACCTGCGTGAGGCTGGTACCGGGATTGCTGAACTGGTGCGGTCGGCGGCTGTCGAACGAGAAGCCGTCGCCCTCCCGGAGCACGAACCTTTCGGCCTCGACTTCGAGCTCCAGAATGCCCTTCAGGACAACGCCTGCCTCGGCCCCGGCATGCGCGTAGGGATCGCCGCCGGTCGAACCGCCGGGCTCGATCGTCACGAGGTAGACGTCGAGCGCGGAATCCGGCCTCGGCGGCGTCACCAGCTCCTTCGACACCGATGAATTGCGAAACGAGATGCGCCGCCGCCCTTCGCGGCGCTGCACCGTCGACTCGACGGGCTCGCTGGGTTCTTCAAACAGATTGCCCATGCCCACATTGAGCGCGCTCGCGATGCGAACGAGCACGCGCACGGAGGCAGACGACTTGCCGCGCTCGATCTGGCTTAGGAAGCTGATCGAGAAGCCGGACTTTTCGGCAACGTCCTTCAGGGCGAGGTTGCGGGCCTTGCGGAGGTGACGGATCCGCAGACCCAACCTCTCATCAGCCTCGCCGCCGACGCCATGTAGGTCGCCGGCGTCCATGAGCTCATCCGGCGCTGAGACGGCTGAATCGGTCATGCGCGAAACTCAGGGGTTGGCGGCTCTTGGAGCCATCGTGCGACGAAAGTGAACATCTTGGTACGATCTATGCTGGCCCAGCGCAATCGGGGGCGTCAGGAGAGGCCATTGCTGCGTTGAGTGAAACATCTAGCACAGAATTTTTCACAGCGCGGAATTTGTCTTGAAAATTTTTTTGATTGTTGCAATGGATGACGCATGTCAGCACCTCAGAAGCTCGGCAGCGTCCAGCTGCGTTCGGTCCGTAAGACATTCGGTGGGTTGATCGCGGTGGACGATGTCGATCTCGATATCGACGCTGGCGAATTCATCGCTTTCCTTGGGCCGAGCGGCTGTGGAAAAACGACCCTGCTCCGGATCATCGCAGGGTTTGAGCAAGCTGATTCCGGCGAGCTCCGCGTCGACGGCAAGGACCTCGCGCCGCTCCCCCCCAATCGGCGCGATGTCGGCCTCGTCTTCCAGAATCTGGCGCTTTTTCCCCATTTCTCCGTGGCCGAGAATGTCGCCTATGGCCTGCGCATGCGCGGGCGGCCGGATGAGGAGATCAACAGGAAGGTCGCCGAGATGCTCAGCCTCGTCGATCTGACGACGCTGGCCGACCGCCGCATTCCGCAGCTGTCGGGTGGCCAGAAGCAACGCGTTGCGCTTGCGCGGGCCCTCGTGCTCCGCCCTTCCGTGCTGCTTCTGGATGAGCCGCTTTCTGCGCTGGACGCAAAGCTTCGCCGTCAATTGCAGGTCGATCTGAAGTCGCTGCAGCGGGACATGGCGACGACGTTCATCTTCGTCACGCACGATCAGGAAGAAGCGCTTTCGATGGCCGACCGCGTCGCGGTCTTCAACCGTGGCAATATCGAGCAGTTCGGCGATCCCGAGACGCTCTACGGCAAGCCGCACAGCCGGTTCGTGGCCGAGTTCGTCGGCGACGCCAATCTCCGCACCGCTCGGCAGCTTCTGCCGTTCGGGGTGGATCTGCCGACAGACGAACTGCTGGTCATAAGGCCGGAGCAATGCGCGATCGGTGATGCCGCGGCCGGGCTGCCGAAGCAAGGAGAAGCCGTCGTCGAGATGAAGGAATTCATCGGGCCGAACGCCAGGCTGCGTCTGAAGGTCGACGGCATCGACGAGCCGTGGCTCGCGCTTTGTCCCGGTGCCGCGGCGAACCAACTTCATGTCGGCGCACGCACCCGGTTCGGCTTCGACCCCAGCCACAGCGCGAGGGTCAAGGCATGACGAGCCTCGTCTGGCGGGTGCTTCTTTTCGCGCCCATGGGTCTGCTGATGGCGGTCTTTCTCGGAACCGTCGTCGGTCTCCTGCAGTCGTCGATGGGGGCTGGCGGATTTGCGCTCTATCTCGAGCTGCTGCGGGACGAGGGCATCCAGACCGTGCTTGTCCGGACCGTCATCCTGTCATGCATCACGACCCTTGCCTGCATCGTTCTCGGCTATCCCCTGGCGCTTTTCCTGGCGCGCAGCCGCAATCGCAACCTCTGGATCATTCTCGTCATTTCGCCCTGGCTGGTCAGCATCGTCGTCCGAACCTTCGGCTGGATGGTTCTGCTCGGCTCGCGCGGAATGATCAACACGACGCTCCAGGCGATCGGCGTCATCGAGCAGCCCATCCGGATTCTCTTTACGCAGACGGCGGTGGTCATCGGTCTCACACACGTCTTCCTGCCCTTCATGGTGATCGCGATCCTGTCATCCCTGCTGCAACTGGATCGGCGCCTCGAAGAAGCCAGCCGGATCCTCGGCGCAACGCAGTGGCAGACGTTCCGCAATGTGACGCTGCCGCTCTCCATTCCCGGTCTCGTCGGCGGCTGCTCGCTGGTCCTGCTGATGGCGACGGGCGCAATCGTCACGCCTCTGCTGCTGGGCGGGCTCAGGGACAGGATGCTGGGCACCCAGATCTACACGGAGGTTTTCCAGGTCTTCAATTTCCAGCGCGCCTCCGCCCTGGCGATCATCCTTCTCGTCGTGGCGCTGGCTTTGGTGACACCGCTGCGCATCTTCGAAAGCCGGCTTCGACGCCGGCTGGGAGCAGCGTCATGAGAACGAGCATGACGATCCGGGTCCTCGCGGCGCTGGTTCTGGTCTTCCTGCCGGCCCCGCTCATCATCGTCATCGGCGCGTCGTTCTCTCCCCGGGCGGTCCTCGCATTTCCGCCGCCCGGTCTGTCGCTGCGCTGGTATCAGGCGGTGCTCGCCGATCACGAGTGGATCATGGCTTTCGTCGCCAGCGCCGGCATTGCCCTGGTAGCGGCCGTTTTGACGACGATCGCAGCTTTGGGCGCCGCCCTTGCCCTCGAGCGTTCGAGTGCCCGCGTGCGCGGCGCGGCCGAGACCTTGATCCTGGCGCCGCTGCTGTTTCCCCACGCCGCATTAGGGATAGCCTTCCTGAGCTGGCTGGTCGCGCTGCAGGCGAACGGCACCATGATCGGCGTCCTGGTTTCCCATGTCGTGCTTTGCGCGCCCTTCGCCTATCGCCCGATCGCCGTGTCCCTGCACCAGATCGACAAGTCGGTGTCGGAAGCCTCGCTCATCCTGGGGGCGAGCCCGTTCCAGACCATCACCAAGATCCTCATCCCCATGCTGCGGCCGGGACTGAGTGCGGCCTTGCTGTTCAGCTTCATCATCAGCTTCGATGAAGTGACGGTCACGATGTTCCTCACCGGACCGGACTTCTCGACACTGCCGGTCAAGATCTACGGTCATCTCGCCGACAGCGCGGACCCGGTCGTGGCCGCCATCTCCACCATTCTCATCGCGATCACCGGAGGCCTGATCATTCTGGTCGATCGGGTGGTCGGCCTCGGCATCTTCGTCGACATCGAAGAAGACGCGCGCGGCAACGCCTGACCTCCAACCCGTGAGAGAAGAACCATGAAGCGACGTGATTTCCTGGCCGGCTCGGTTGCCCTGGCGTCGGCGCCAATGATTCTCCCTGCCCGGGCGAACAATGATCGCATCGTCATGGCCTGCTGGGGCGGTGGCACCGCCCGCATGTGGCGCGATGTCTTCGGCAAGCCGTTCACCGCCGCGACCAGGATTCCGGTCACCGTGGCGGAAGTCGCCGATCCCGCCGCGGCGGTTGCGGCCGCGCAGGGGCGCCCGCAGCACAATGTCATCATTGCCGCATCTTTCCAGGGCGCGAGCCTTGCCCGGCGGGGGCTCATCGAAGAGTTCGACCAGGATGAGCTGCCCAATCTGAAGCAGGTTCCCGAGCAATACTGGATCAAGAATACCGCGGGCAAAATTCTCGGCATGCCCGTCTACTTCATCTATTACGGCGTCGCCTACAGCACCACGCGCTGCAAGCCGTCCGACTTCGAGTCCTGGAAGTCGCTCGCCGACCGCCGGTGGAAGGGGCAGCTTTCGATTACCCGGCCGGTCTTTCTCGCACCTTATGACCTGACCATCTGCAGCAAGGTCATGGGCGGCAGCGAAGTCGACATTCAGCCCGGCATTCCGCTGCTCCGCGACATCGCGCGCAACGCCACGTCGGCCTATACCTCCATGGCGCAGCTTCAGCAGCAGCTGGCCCAGGGCGAGGTTCTCGCCGCGCCCTTCTATTCCAGCCAGGTGCAATTGCTGCGCCGCTCCGGCGAAACCAATGTCGATATCACGATCCCGGGCGAGGGCGGCCTTGTGCTGTCCTACATCCTGGCGATCCCGAAGGGCTCGGCCAATCGCGAGGCGGCCGTGCGCTTCCTCAACGACTCGATCGCGCCACAGAAGCAGATCGACGCGGCGCGCAACGCCTACCTGCCGCTGTCGACCAACGTGACCCTGCCGGAGGATCTGTCGCGGGACTACGGCATGACGATCGATCAGGTGCGCAGCCGCAACTGGGCGCCCGACTGGTATGCCGTCGCCGGTGAACTGGAGGCACGCATGCGCCTCGTCGAAAGGGTCGCGGACGAAGCGCGCTAGTCCAGGCGGGTGCCGCCGAACACCCGGCGGCCAGAGTTCCGTCGTCCGGCACCCGATGCCCGATCCGGCGACGGCCTCCCGCAGGCTGGCGACGGGATCGGCCGAACCCACGCCCGGAAGGCCGATGCATTTTGCGATCCCAGCTGCTTCAGGCGGCTGGCCCAGAAACGTGGAAAGACGCCGTCGGCGACGCCGGCGTGAGGGCTTAACTCGATGAAATCGATACGGAAATCGCATCGTGGCGGCGAGGCAAAGCGAGACGCGGCGCCAATCGGCAGCCTTGCTGTCCGCACCCCGCGAACGGGCCGGGAATTCTCTCGCCGCGCAATGGAGTCGAGGCCGTGACGCGTGTCGGAGTTGAAATCGGCGGAACCTTCACCGACCTGGTCCAGGTCGATCGGAGCGGGGTCCGCATCGTCAAGGTCCCAAGCACGCCGTCCGCGCCTGACGAAGGACTCTTCCATGCGTTGGAGGCCGCCGGCCTCGACATCGCGCGGCTCGGCGAATTCGCCCACGGCTCGACGGTTGCAACCAATGCGGTGCTTGAACGCAAGGGCGCGCGTCTCGGGCTGCTCGTCACCGAGGGCTTCCGAGACCTGTTGCTGCTGCGGCGGCAGGATCGCGAGGTTCTGTTCGACATCTTTTATCGCAAGCCGGCTCCCCTGGTGAGCCGGCGCGACACGCTGGAGGTCCCGGAGCGGGTCGACAGCCGTGGACAGGTCATTCGGGCACTCGACGCCGAGGCATGGGCGCCGGCGCTCGAGGCGTTTCTCCGCGCCGGTCAATACGACGCGGTCGCCATTTGCCTGCTCAATAGCTTCGCCCATCCCGAGCATGAGCGCCATGTCGCGGACCTCGTGCGGCGCATCGTCCCGACACTGCCCGTGACCTGCTCGGTCGACGTAACCAGAGCCTTCCGGGAATATGAACGCGCCAGCACCACGACGCTGGCCGCCTACGTCCAGCCGGTCCTGGACGCCTATCTCGGCCGCATTGAAAGGCGGCTGGAGGCCTCGGGCTTCGCCGGGCGCTTCTCCATGATGCAATCCAATGGCGGGCGGGTCCCGGCCGCCGCGATCCGCGAGAACGGCGCCAGCGCCCTCCTCTCCGGCCCGGCCGCCGGTGTTACCGGCGCCATCCGCCAGAGCGCACGCTCCGGTGTCCACGACATCATTACCCTCGACATTGGCGGAACCAGCGCCGACGTCTGCCTGATCAGGAAGGGACGGCCCGATCTGACCCGCGAGGCGCGCGTCGATACGCTCCCGGTGCTCACGCCCATGGTGGACATTGCGACGATCGGCGCCGGCGGCGGCTCACTGGTGTGGATCGACGACGGCGGTCTCCTCAGGGTCGGCCCCCGCAGTGCCGGTGCGAGTCCGGGGCCGGCCTGCTACGGCCGCGGCGGTACACAGCCGACGCTAACCGACGCGCATGTGGTGTGCGGTCGCATCCATCCGCACGCCAGGCTCGCGGGAACCCTGTCGATCGACCTGGGGCTTGCGCGCCAGGCCTTCGCGCCGCTCGCGCAGTTGCTGAACATCTCGATCGAGGACGTCGCGAACAGCGCCATCCGGATCGCGGCCGAGTCCATCGTCTCGGCCATCCGCCTGATCAGCACGAGCCGCGGTCGCGATCCCCGGGACTACGTCCTGGTTCCCTATGGCGGCGCCGGGCCGTTGCACGCGGCCGCGGTTGCCGAAGCACTGGCGATTGAAAAAGTGCTGGTACCTCCCAATGCCGGCGTCCTCTCGGCCTACGGCCTGCTGGCCGCGGACTTTTCGATCTATGACGGGGTTACCCGACGGACGGCCGTCGACGAGGCGGCCATGCCGGCGGTCCGCGCGACTGTTGCCGAGCTGCTCGCCGCCGTGAAAGCGCGCGCGGACGCGCTGGAGCTTGGAAAAGACCGAAGGTTCGATCTGACCCTCGACATGCGGTTCGTCGGCCAGGCCTACGATCTCGGCGTCGGCGTGGACCACGTTTCGCTGGCGTCGCTGACCGCGGCGGAACTTTACGCGGCGTTCATTGGCGAGCACGAGAACGTCTACCGTCATGGCGGCCTGGGAGCCGACAAGAAGGTGGAAATCGTATCCTTCCACGTCGGCCTGCATGTTCCGCCGGAGACGGTGCCAAGTCTCGCCGACGTCGCCGAAGCGCACGTCCAGGTCCCCGAGGAAGCGGCGCGCATCTATGACATGGGCGTTTGGCATGACGCGTCCCGCAGGGGCCGCGGATCCATCCGCGATGGCGTGGCCGGGCCGGTGGCTCTCGAAGACCTGACGGCGACCGTCTACGTGCCTGCTGGCTGGGAGGCGCAATCAGACCCGGCCGGAAACCTGATCCTGAGGAAAGCGTCATGAACCCCGTGGACCAGGCCATCATCAGCCAGGCCCTTCTCTCGATCGCACGGGAGATGGGTATCAAGCTCTACCGTTCGGCTTATTCATCCGTCGTCCGTGACGGAAAGGACGCTTCGACCGGCATTCTCGATGCGACCGGCCAGGCCGTCGCCCAGAGCGACGAACTCATCCCGATGCTGGTCGGATCCCTGTCCCTCACCTTCAAGGCCTGCGCCGCGCGCTATCCCGTCGCGACCCTGCGCGAGGGTGATTTCTACATCTGCAATCACCCCTATCACGGGGCCCATCACCTCCAGGACATCCTCATCTTCGTCCCGATCTTTGTCGCGGGCGACCTGATCGGCTTCAGCGCGGCGGTGGCCCACCACCTCGATGTCGGCGGCGGCGCGCCGGGGATGAATACCTCCGCGACCGACTACTACCAGGAGGGCCTGATCATACCTCCGAGCAAATACAACCTCGAGGCCGATTGGCTCAATGAAGGCCCGCTTCAGCGCTTCCTCGCAGCCAATTTCCGCGTCCCCGACATGACGATCGGCGACATCGACTCGCAATTCGCGGCCTGTGCGGTGGGTGCCGACCGGGTCAAGGAGCTCGTGGCCAAATTCGGCGCCGCCACGATCAAGGAGGCGATGTCGGAGATGATCGCTTATGTGGAGCGACGGGTCCGCGCCGCCGTCCGCGCCATTCCCGACGGCACCTATCACGGCGAGGACTTCGTCGATGACGACGGTCTCACCGACGCGCCGCTGAAGATCAAGGTGGCCGTCACCGTCGCGGGCGATCAGCTCGCGGTGGACTTTAACGGGACCTGCCCGCAGGTGAAGTCGAACCTCAATTCGCCTTTCGCCTCGACCCTGTCGGCGACGCTCGCCTGTATCAAGTCGGTTCTGACCGGCGACGACGTGCCGTTCAACGAGGGCGCGACGCGGGCGGTCACGGTCTCCGCTCCTCGGGGATCCCTGCTCAATCCCAATCCTCCGGCGCCGGTCCGGGCCAGAATGGAAGCGGCGTACCGTTCCTACGATGCCGTGCTCAAGGCGATCGGTTCGGCCATGCCGGAGCGCGCCGTGGCACCCGGCTATGATTGCACCACCGGGTTCTGCCTGAGCCATCTGAAGGACGGACGCTTCCGGGTCTTCATCGAGTTGCGAGACGGCGGCTATGGCGGCTCGGCCAAAGGCGATGGATGCGACGCGGTCGCCGGCCCGCTGTCCAACTGCACGAACACCCCGGTCGAACAGATCGACGCGGATTACGACTTCTTCCGTATCGAGAGCTACACCCTGCGACCCGACAGCGGCGGTCGCGGACGCTTCCGCGGCGGCATGGGCTCGACCAGGTCCTACCGCATCCTGGAGGACGGCGTGCGCCTGTCGATCTATGCCGACCGCTTCAGGTTTCCCGCGGCGGGTTTCGCGGGGGGTGAGCCCGGTGCGACCGGCGGCTGTTTCGTCCACCGCGGCAATGACGTGATCACCGTCAAGACGAAGGACGACATGCCGCTGCAGCGGGGCGACCTGGTCGTCCTCTCGTCGGGCGGAGGCGGGGGCTACGGCAACCCCTCATCGCGCTCGGCCGAGGACAGCGCATTCGACCGCGCGCAGGGATACGTCTTCAGCTGACGCCATCCGGCCGATGACGCGGCACTCGGGCCGGCCAGCCTTGCCGCGTCGGGGACACGCCATTCAGATCGCCGCTCGGGCCGCGGGCCTCGCCGATCCAGCCCGCCTGGCACGGCCCTGAGCGGCACGCCTGGCCTACCGATCAACCAAAAGGACCGTAACAATGCGCGCTATCCGATTTGACAAGGCGACGGCATCCGATCCGGATACGCAGACGACGACCAAGGATTTCTTCCAGGACACGACGGGGCTCTTCCGTTCCGGATTCTGGTCGAGCAAGCCCGGCCGCTCGGACATGAATTATCTGAAGAACGAGATGTGCGTGCTTCTCGAGGGCGAAGTCCGCATCACCGGCGAGGACGGCACGGTCGAACTGTTCCAGGCAGGCGATACCTTCGTCATTCCGAGGGGGTTCAAGGGCGTCTGGGAAACGCTCAAGCCGACCAGGAAATTTTTCGCCGTCTACAAGCCCGACTGATCGGACCGGGCCGCGGAGCTCGCCGGGCCGCGGAGCTCGCCGGGCCTCGGGGCGCCGGTCGGGGCCTGGCTCCAGATCCATTTGAGACATGGCGGCAGGGCAAGGAACGGCCTGGCGCTGCGATTGCGAGCAGGAATTGTCTTTGTCACAAGAGCCATAGGGTGGTACATTCACTCTGGGCTGGAGTGGTGGAATGATCGCTGGCTTTCGGGATGACTGGTTGCGGGCTTTCTTCATGGATGACGCGCATTCCCGCAACATCCCGTCCGACCTTGAAGCCCGGTTGTTCCGCAAGCTCCAGATGATCGACGACGCCACAACCGATCAGGACTTGCGGGTGCCGCCCAGCAATCATTTCGAGAAACTGCGCGGCAATCTCGCGGAGCTCCATTCCATTCGCGTCAACCAGCAATGGCGGCTGATCTTCCGCTGGGATAGCGAACGTGGCGAGGCCCACGCGATCTATCTGCTACCGATGAAAGCGAGGCAAACATGCTGGCCACCAAGCGCAAGCCGGCGACTGTCGGCGAGATTTTGACCGAGGAATTCATGCAACCAATGGGCCTGACGCAAGGCGCGCTGGCCGAGGCGATGGGCGTGCAGCGCAAGCACGTCAATGAATTGTGCGGCAACCGCAGGAACGTGACTGCCGCGACGGCGCTGATCCTTGCGCGCGTCTTCGGTAACAGTCCCGACTTCTGGCTCAACGTTCAGCGGCGCAACGATCTATGGGAAGTGCTGAACACGCCGAAGGAACGCGAACGAATCGAACGCGCACGCCCGTTGAAGAACGCAGCGTAATCGGCGCGATGCAGGCCGAACCGGCGGCCATCATCTGCTGCCGTATGGCACACGAGGGTTCCGAGCGGCTTCACGCCGCCAATGACAACCGGCCCAGCCTTCGGAAGGCACTGAGAACATTGCCGACAATGAGCAAGAAGGAGCGCGCGGCCGACGGCTCGTTCAACGCCCCACGCGGCGCCCCTGCCCGTTGTTCTCCCGAGAAACAGCGTAACGTTTCCATCAAGAACCGGTTACGCCAGTGCGGTGAACGCGTCGCGCGGAAAGGCTGGACGGTCGCCGAGCTCTGGCCGCGCCATCTCCTGCGCGCCCCGTCCGCGCTGGCATCCAGTCCTTGCTCGCCGACCATAGCCGTTGCGGCAGCGGCATTGCCGCCATGGGCCGGCCTGCCCCGCAGCCCTAGAACCAGCGCGCCAGCAGCAGCACGACGGCCAGCGCATAGACCGCTGCCAGCGCGTCATCGAGCATGATCCCGAAGCCGCCCTCGACCTGGCGGTCGATCCAGCGGATCGGCCAGGGCTTGGCGATGTCGAAGAGGCGAAACGCGACGAAACCGACGACCAGCGCGACGACCCCTGAGGGCGCGAAGGCGATCACCGCCGCCATCGCCCAGGTTTCATCGAACACGATCGACTGGTGATCATGGACGCCTGCGGCGCGTGCGGTCGCGCCGCAGGCCCAGATGCCGACCAGGCCGGTGAGGGTCACCAGCACGGCGGCCGCGACCGGGCCGGCGGCGGCGAGCGCCAGGCCGAGCGGCAGGCCGACCAGCGCGCCGAATGTGCCGGGCGCCAGCGGAATGAGCCCGACGCCGCCCGACAGGGCGATCAGATGAGCCGGAGCGGCCAGCAGAAAGCTGGCATCGAGCGGTGCGCCGCCGGTTTTCTCGGGCGTCACGGCGTGACGCTCCCGGTCGCGTCGCCATAGATGCGGTAGCGCTTGTACACGGTGCCGCCGACGCGCTCGATGATGCGGCGCATGCGCGTGTTGTCATCCAGGATCCAGCTCATTTCGAGCTCGCCGGGATAGCGGTTCTGGGCGAACAGCTGGGCAATGGCGGCCACCGGCAGGCGTGCGCCGAAGGGCGTGTCGCGCAGGTCGGAGCGGACGCCGAGCAAGGTGAAGCGATAGCTGGCGAACCGGTGGGTCAGGACCCGCCAGGCCGCCCGCGCCCAGTTGAACGGCAGAAGACGCCCCTCGAAGCCGCGGAACAGCTCATAGGCATTGGGCAGGCCGAAGGCGAAGGCGGAAACACGTCCGTCGATTTGCAGGAATGTCGCGTGATTGGGCTTGAGGATCGGGCGCGCCACCTTCAGCAAGGTCGCCAGCTCCGGCGCGGCGAGCGGGATGAAGCCCCAATTGTCGTTCCAGGAGGCGTTGAACAGCTCGGTCATGATCTCGGCCTCGCCATCGAGATTGGAGAGATCGAGCATGCGGGTGGTCATCTGGCTCTGATCGGAGGGCTTGCCGGTCTTGAGCCCGCGCCACTTGGCCGCCTGGTCGAGATCGATGACATAGGCCAGCAGGTCCTTGACCTGGACCAGGCCGGCGGCCTCGACATGGGCGCCGAGATAGGCCGGATGCCAGGGCATCAGGATCATGGCGCCACGCTCCTGGCCCTCGACCTGCAGGCCGGCCTCCTCATTGATCGAGAAGGTATAGGGGCCCTGCAGGAGCGGGCGGCCGCGGCGGGCGTGCCAGTCGCGGGCCGTGGCCAGAAGGGCGGCCACGACAGCCGCGTCGTCCACAGCCTCCAGGCAACCGAAATGACCGACGTGGCGCTGGTCCGGCGGGGTCAGCCGGTCGAATTGCGCGGAGATGCGGCCGAGCGGCCGGCCGCTGCCGTCGGAGGCGATCCAGAACGCCGCCTCGCCATGGCCGAAAAACGGCGCCCGCTTCGGATCGATCAATTGCATCCGCTCGAAATCGAGCGGCGGCTCGAAACCGGGCAGGCCTGAATAGAGCTCTCGCGGGATGCGGACGAAGCGTTTAAGATCGCCGCGCGTTGTGACTTCGTCGATCCGCACCCGGTTGCTCCTCCCTCTGGCAGCAGGGCGTGATCCTGGTCGCCGGCGCCTGTCGGCATGCTGTCTATAACGTCACCGGCCAGCAAGCCATCATCACGATGATCAACTCATCGGCAGCATGGAGCGAAGCCTCGGGAATGCAGGCGCGGCAAGACATCGCCCGGGACGGCACGGCTCGCGATGCGATCGGCGGGGCCCGCCCGGCATGGCGCGACCGCGCCCGGCAGGGGCTGGATCAGCGTCCGCGCCGTTTCCCCCATCAGCAGGCCAAGCGCGTGATCCGCGACGTGGTGATCCAGGTCGCGCTGGTGCTGCTGCTGATCGAATGCGTGTTCGTCTCCGAAAAACTGATTTCCGGCCTGCTGGAAGAGGTCCTGAAGATCCGCGCGCCGCTGTCCAAGACCCTGATGATGATGGTCGCCCTGCTGCCCGAGGTCTTCGAACTGGCGCTGCCGACGGCCTTGCTGATCGCCGTCTACCGGGTGGCGCTGGCCATGCGCGAGGACCGCGAGTTCCTGATGCTGTCGAGCCTCGGCATTCCACCCCACGGCCTGATTCGCCTGGTGCTGGCGATCGGCCTCGGGGCGCAGATCAGCGCGCTGGCGGTCGGCGGCTTCGTCGACCCGCTGTCGCGCTACGCCTTCCGGCTCGTCATGTTCTCCGCGCAATACAACGCCCTGACCGGCAATACGGTGGCCGCGAGCCGGCTGATCGAGACGCGTGTCGGCACGGTCTCGGTCACGCCGCGCGCCGGCGGCGACGGCAATCCGCGGCTGTTCGTGCGCCAGGACGACGAGCCCGGCCGCGAAAAGATCATCGTGGCCAACGGCGCGCGGCTCGTCGGCCCGGGCGAGACCGGGCGCGTGTCGCTGCACCTGTTCGATTTCTCTATCGACGACTTCGCGATCGTCCCCCCGGACGCACCGCGCACCGGCAGGCCGCCGACCGCGCCGATCTCGTCGCTGCGCGGCAGCTCGACATCGCAGAGCATGGTCATCGACGACGTCGTGCCATTCGACCCGCGCAGCCGCAACGTGGCGGAGCTGACGACGGCCGAACTGTTCATGTCGGCGGGCGAGGATCCGCAACATCGCCTCCAGCTCGGCAAGCGGATCGGCCGCAGCTTCCTGTGCCTGCTGGCGCCCCTGATCGCGATCCTGGCCCTGTCGTTCACCACCCGGCTCAATCAGGCATTCGTGCTGCCGATCGCCTGCGCCGGATTGATGGCGACCGAGATCATCGGCACGGCCGCCCTCGCCAGCCTGTCCTGGATCGGCGTCGCGCCGATGCTGGCCTTCCTGGTGGTGATGGCGACCGTGCTGACGCTTGCCATGGCGGCGCTGGTCGTCACCCGCAGTTCGGCCGTGGCGCGCCCGGGACTGAGCCGCTCGTGACCAGCGCCATCGCCCGCCTCGCCTCGACCCCTGCCGGCCGGATCTTCCGCCTGGTTCCGCTCGGCACCTTCACGCGCACGGTGACGCTCGCCCATGCGCGCCACGTCGCGACCGTGGTGGCGGCCCTGCTGATCGTAGCACTGACGCTCGATATCGCGCCGCGCACCGACCGGATCCTGGCCCAGTCGGCCGACCGAAGCGCGCTTGGGCTGGCCGGACATCTCTGCTGGTATCTCGCCCTCCGGCTGGCCGACCTGACGGGATCGTTGATGCCGCTCGGCACGTTTCTCGGGCTGTTCTGGTCGGAGGTGACGCTGACGCAGACCCGCGAGCGCGTGGTGATCTGGAACGGCGGCCGCTCGCCGCTACAGGCCCTGGTTCCGCTCGCCATCGTCGGCGCCGTCTGCGGCACCATCCAGGTCGCCTCGATCGGCGTCCTGAGGCCGGCGGCGGTGGCCTATCAGATAGCCCATGGCCTCGGCGATTATGGCGAGCGCTTCGACCGCCGTCTGCAGGACGTCCCGCGCTGGATCACACTCGACAATCACATGATCAAGGCGCGGCTCGACTACCGGCAGCGCCGGCTGGTCGACGTCGAAGTCTACGAAGTCTCGAACGACGGCCGCCTGGTCTCGCGGACCACCGCCCATGCGGCGCTGGCGGCGGCCGAGCCCGGCCGGTGGACCTTCACCCAGGGCAGCCGCTGGGTGGCGCCGAAGGAGGGCGAGCCCAGTCCCGCGACCGGGCCAGGCGACGCCTGGTGGTTCGACCAGGAAACCATCGCCCTGCCGCTCGACCCGCTCTGGCTGGAGAATTACGGCATCGACGCACGCTATTTGCCGCAATCGACGCTGGCCGCGCTGGTGAGCCGTGGCGACGCCATCCCGGATGCCTCGGGTTACGCCACCTGGTGGCACGCGCGCATCGCCCAGGCCTTTCTGCCGTTCGGGATGATGATGCTGGCTTCCGCCATGGCCATGACGCTGATCGCCCACCGCCTGGTGTTCCGGAACCTGATGACGATCGGCCTGACCGGCTATTTCCTGCATATCGCCACCAATATTTTCGTCTGGCTCGGCGAATACGGCCGGTTTGCGCCTGTCGTCGCCACCTGGGGCATGCCTCTGGCGATGATCGCAGTGGCCTTCGCCCTGCTGGTCCGGCTCGACCGGATGGGCCAGCGAAGGCCGTCATGATCCCGGCGATCCTGCACCAAACCTGGGAGACCATGGAGCTGCCGGAGCACCTCGCGGCGTTCCGGCAGACGATCAGGCAGCACAATCCCGGCCTGGACATGCGTCTCTATGACGCCGCCGCGCGCCGGGCCCTTATCGAAACCCATGCGCCCGAGGCCCTGGCGGCCTATGACGGCCTGCCGTTCGGCGTCGCCAAGGCCGACCTGTTTCGCCTGGTCGCGGTGTTCGCCGAGGGCGGTTTCTATGCCGATCTCGACGTCGAATGCCTGAAACCCATCGACATCTTCCGGAACACCGAGCGGGCGGTGTTTTCGGTCGAAGCCGAGGTCATGCCGCAACGCCGGCGCGAGCTCGGTTACGAGCAGCCGTTCCAGCTCGCCAATTGCATGTTCGGCGCGCCGCCGCGGCATCCGTTCCTGCGGACCATGATCGGCGCGGTCGTCAGCCGCCTCGCGGCGGCGCCCCTGACCGACCGCAGCCAGGTCGAGGACGCCACCGGACCAAGGGCGCTGACGCGGCTATTCTATGCGCTCAAGCCGCGCGACGTCGGCGTGCTGCGGCAGGTCTATTGGGTGCCGCCCGATTTCTATGCCGGCATTCCCTGGCTCGCGCGGCGCATCCATTTCCGCCACCATTTCGCCGGGACCTGGAAAAAGGCCCCCGCCGTGCGGCAGCCGGTCACGCGCAAGTTCATCGAACGCAACCGCCTGCCCAACCCCTATCCCGCCGGTCTCTGGCACGATTTCGGCTGGGACTGAGCCGTCTCCCCCCGATCACATATCGAGACGAATTCTTTCACGAACAGCTTCGCCGGTGGCGATATCGAAGCCGTGGACGTCGACATAGTGGATCTTGGGAATGAAGCCGACATCGTCGGCCTGGGCATAGGCGTAGACGACGCGGACCAAACGCGACCCGACCGGCAGCAGCGCGCGCGGCACCCCCTTGTCGTCGAGATCGATGATGGCCTCGCGCGCCCGGTAACCGGCGATCCGCGCGCCGTAGCGGCCGTCAGGCAAAGCCCGCGTGCTGAGCCCGAAAGCGAAGATACGCTCGAAGAAATTCAGCGATCGCCGCTGACCTTGCTCGTCGAAGCGGCGCCAGAACGCTTCCGCCGGCTGATTCGGATCGAGCTTGCCGTCCGGCCGCAGGCGCGCGGCATAGACGATCAGGCTCTTGTTGATCGAATGCTGGACGTAAAACAACAGCCCGGGGTCGGTCGCGACCGGCAGGTCGGGCCGGGCGATGATCAGCGCGCGCGAGACCGTGATCTCCGAGCGACGCACCGCGATCGGCGGCAGGCGATCGTCCTGGGCCCGCGCCGGCGGGCTCGCCGCCCCATATGCCATTGCGCCGGCGGCCAAAAACAGGGAACGGCGGGTGAACATGATATCGCGCTGGATCCGTGATAGGTGGGGCAATATCGCATAGACATTGCGGTCTATCCTGTGCAACAGGCAATCACGGCGTAGATAGGGCGCTCCGAACCGTATAGGAACAGCAGGTTGAGGCCCCTCCGCGGCTTTGCACTTGGCTTCCGCATGCCAAGCGCATAGCTTGCGGCGCAGTAACCAAAATCCAAAAAAGGCTAATGAATGAGCGACATTGCAACCCGATTTGGAGATGATGAACTCACTCTGGACCTCGTTGACGTCATCGCGAAAGAGGGCATGGTCGACCTCGCCGGCGTCGGGCCGGAGACCACGCTCGAGTCGCTCAACATCGCCAGCGTCGACTACATGATGATCCTCGCCGCCGTCGAAGAGAAATTCGCCGTCTACGTGCCGATGGACGAGAGCCTGGCCCAGGTAAAGGATGTCGGCGGACTGCTGGCGATCCTCAGGGACCGCATCCTCGCAGAGAAGAAGTCGTGACGTGAACCACAGGCAGGTCGTCATTACCGGTATCGGCGCCATTTCCGTCGCCGGACATGGCGTGGAGGCGTTGTGGAAGGCCGCGGCCGACGGGATTTCCGGCGCGCTTCCGGTCGTTCTGTCGCGTGAGGTCGGCAATGCCGTCAAGGTCGCGGCGCAAATCCCCGAGCTCGACCTCGCCCGGCTGTTTCCCGACAAGAAGACCGGCTTCTACGACCGGGCGACCGCCTTTGCCCTGATCGCAGCCGCCGAAGCCGTGGCCGATGCCGGCCTTTCGGGGACGCAACCGTTCGGCAAGCGCACCTCGGTGATCGTCGGCACCGGCATCGGCAGCGCCGGCTCGATCGAGGATGCCACCCTCAATCTCTATGCCGGCAAGCGTCCGGACCCGTTGACCGTGCCGCGCTCGATGACCAGCGCCTCGGCTTCGCATATCAGCATGGCCTATGGCTGCACCGGCACGACCTTCGTCATCTCCAGTGCCTGTGCGTCGTCGTCGCAGGCGCTGGGCATGGCGATGATGCTGGTGCGCTCCGGCGCCGCCGATCGGGTGATCGTCGCCGGCACGGAGGCCGTGGTCACGCCGGGCGGCATGAAAATCTGGGAGGCGATGCGCGTGCTGTCGCCGGATCTCTGCCGCCCCTTCTCGAAAGGCCGCAACGGCCTGCTGCTGGGTGAAGCCGGGGCGGCGCTGATCGTCGAGGCCGAGGAGATCGCCCGGGCCCGCGGCGCCCGCGTCCGCGCCCGCCTGCTCGGCTACGGCACGACCAGCGATGCCAAGGATATTCTCCGGCCGGATCTGGACGGCGCCTCCGACGCGATGGCCGCGGCCCTCGACGATGCCGGGATCGCGCCCGCCGCGGTCGGTTATGTCAATGCGCACGGCACCGGCACGGTGCTGAACGACACCACCGAAAGCGAAGCCCTGGCGCGCATTTTCGGCGACCACCTCGCCGACCTGCCGGTCAGCTCGACCAAGCCCGTGCATGGCCACACGCTCGGCGCCGCTGGCGCCGTCGAAGTGGTGATCACGGTGCGGGCGCTGGAAGAAGGCCGGATCCCGCCGACCATCAATTTCGCCGCCGCCGACCCGCACTGCCCGATCGATTGCGTGCCCAATATCGGCCGCAGCAAGCCGATCTCGGTCGCCATGAGCAATTCCTTCGCCTTCGGCGGCATCAATGCCGCGCTGGTGATCGGGCGCGGGGCGTGAGCCTTGCCGGCCAACGGGCCTCGGTGCGCTTCGACGTCGTCGTCGAAACCGCGGATCTCGCGGCTTTCGCGGCGAGCATCGGCGCCGACCCGGCCGCGGCACGGCTGCCGACCACCTATCCGATCCGCTGGCTGACCCGCCACGAGGTCGTTGCGCTGGTCAAGGAGCTCGCTGCCGACAAGCCCGCGGCGCTGCCGGTGCACGAGCTGCAGACGGTGGAGAACGCCGCGCCGCTGCCGATCGGCATGCCGTTGTCGGTCGAGGTCAGCGCCATCCGCACGGACGATCAGCACGTGACGCTGGACGCTGCCGTCACCGGCGCGGCGGGCGACATGCTGGTACGGCTCCACAGTGTGCTGAGGCTGTTCGCATGACCGTCGGGGAACTGTCCGTCGGTGCCCATTTGCCCGACCATCGTTTCGGTGCGGTCGATGCCGCGGCCGTCGAACGTTACGCGCGAGCCTCCGGTGACGACAATCCGATCCATGTCGATGCCGCGGCCGCCCGGGCGATCGGCCTCGACGGCCCGATCGTCCAGGGCATGCTGCTGATGGGCCTGGTCGACAGCGCGCTCGCCGCCTGGCTGCCTCAGGCGCGCTGCGACAAGCTCTCGACGCGCTTCGCATTGCCGGTCGCAGTCGGCTCGCCGGTGACGGTCGCCGCCCGCGTGGTGCGCGCCGACAGCCCCGAGGGCCGGCCGCGGGTCACCCTCAGGATCTTCGTGCGCGACGGCGCCGACAAGGTGGTGGCACTGGCCGAAGCGATCCTGACCGGCTAAAAGGGGCGGACGACCCGCAGGCCGGGGCCGCCGCCGCCATCCTGGCCTGCCCATCTCATCTGGCCGAACCTGCCGCCCGGCATCCGGGCATGTCCCGTCCTTGGCGCGTCTCGCGCGTCACTGCCGTGACCCGCCGATTGCCACGCGTCCCGAACGCCCGAGCCATTTTGCGGAGTCTGCATCGTGTCCGTCATGAGCCCTGAGCCGATCGAGGCGAAGCGCAGCGAAAAAAGCGACAGTGCTGTTCTTCTGAAGGCCGCCCATCGCCTGACCGCCGACCTGATGCAACCCAATCCGGTGCTCTATTGGGTCGATTTGATCGTCAGCACGGGCCTCGGCTATGGGGCGCTGGCGGCCGCGGTGTCGCCGGCCCTGCCCGTGCCGGCGCGGGTCGCAGCCGGCATCGTCGCCGTGCTGGCGCTCTACCGCGCGATCCTGTTCATTCACGAACTGACGCATGTCCGGCTGTCGACGCTGCCCGGCTTCTGGACCGGCTGGAACGTGCTGGTCGGCATTCCCTTGCTGACACCCTCGTTCTTTTATGAGGGCGTGCATACGCTGCATCATGCCAAGACCCATTACGGAACGATCCGCGACCCGGAATATCTGCCGCTCGGCCACAACCGGCCGGTGGAACTCATCCTGTTCACCTTCGCGGCGCTGTTTTTCCCGATCCTGCTGATTCTCCGCTCGCTCATCCTGGTACCGCTGGCCGCGGTGATCCCGCCGTTGCGCCGCCTGATGGTCGAGCGCCTGTCGGCCCTGGTCATCAATCCGGAGTTCCGCCGGCCGCCGCTGACACCGGGCCTCGCCCGGCGCTGGCTCGTGCTCGAAGCCGTCACCAGCCTCTATGCCTGGAGCCTTGCCGGCCTGGTGCTGTCGGGTGTCATCTCCTGGACCTCGGTCGCGATCGTGCTGGCCATCGCGTCCGGCATCGCCCTGACCAACCAGTTCCGCACGCTGCTCGCCCATCACTGGGAAAACGAGGGCGAGGAAATGGATGCGGTCGAGCAATTGCTCGATACCGTCAACGTGCCGCCGCCGGCCATGCTGCCCATGCTGTGGGCACCGGTCGGGCTGCGCTACCACGGGCTGCATCACTTCCTGCCCGGCCTGCCCTATCACAACCTCGGCGAGGCACATCGCAGGATGGTCTCGGCCCTGCCCTCGGACAATGCCTATCACCAGACCTCGAGCACCGGCGCCGTCGAAGTGCTGGCCCGGCTTCTGGCGCACCAGGCGCGTGCCAAGGAATTGCGGCGCAACAAGCAGGCGTGAAGGGCCGTGTGCCGCTGCACCGTGGCCCTCCCGGCCAAGACGAGAACTATCCTTGGGGCATCGGGAGCCGGATCGACCGGCGCAAGACCCGCCTGATCGCCAGCAGACCGTGACGCCAACACATCGTCCTGCCCGGGCTTGTCCCTGATATCCACGACTTGTTTGCACAAGAATCCACCCATGACCGCCGTGCGGCGGTCCGCGTGGTTCAGCCGCAACGTCTGAATGGCGTTACCGTCCCTCTGGCCTCCCCACCAGAAGGCATCCCCTCAAAACAGCGCGGCCTCAGGCCGAGATCGCGCGGGGGGCCATTTCCCGCATGATATCGAGGAATTTGTCGATATCCGCGTCGCTATGGGCGGCCGAGACGGAGAAGCGCAGCAACACCTCGCCGCCCGGCGTCGCCGGCGGGATCAGCAGGTTGACATAGATGCCGCGCGCCAGCAGGTCGCGCCAGAAATCCATGCCCTGCACCAGGCCGCGCATGCGGATCGACCCGACCGGGCCGGGCGCCGCGCAGAGGCTGTAGCCGAGCGCCTCGACGCCGAGGCAGAATCGTTCGGCCTTGCGCCACATATCCGCGCGCAAAGCCGGCTCGGAGCCGATGATCTCGATGGCGGTGCGGGCCGAGGCGACGACTGCCGGCGGCAGCGAGGCGGTATAGAGATAGGCCCGGGCCAGGAAACGCAGCGATTTGAGCGCGGGATGGCTGGTGACGCAATAGCCGCCGATGACCCCGACGCTCTTCGAGAAGGTGCCTACAATGGCATCGACCAGATGTTCGGCGTCCTGCGCTTCGGTGACGCCGCGGCCGTTGTCGCCGTAAAGACCGAGGCCATGGGCCTCATCGACGAAGACCAGGGCGCCGTGCCGCTTGGCCACCGTCGCCAGGCCCTTGACGTCGCCGACATCGCCCCAGACGGAATAGAGCCCTTCCAGCACCACCAGGATGCGCGAGGCGGGAACGGTGGCTTCCGCCAGGACCCGCTCGAGATCAACGGGATCGTTGTGCTTGAACGGCTTGAAGGTCGCGCCGCTCGCCCGGCAGGCATCGATGATGCTGGCATGGCAATGGCTGTCATAGAGGATCAGGTCGCCGTCGCTGGCCAGGCCGCAAATGGTGCCCATATTGGCCATGAAGCCGGTCGAGAAGACGATGGCGTCGGGCCGGTCGTAGAATTTGGCGATGGCGCGCTCCAGCGCGACATGGCCGTCCTGGTTGCCGGAGGCGACGCGCGAGGCGGTCGAGCCGGTGCCCCATTGGCGCAGCGCCTGCTCGGCGGCCGCGATGCAGCGCGGATCGAAATTCAGGCCGAGATAGCTGTTGGTGCCGAACAGCGTGGTCGGGCGGCCGTCGATGACCGCCTGGACCGGACCGTCGAAACGCTCGATCTGGATCCGGAGCGGATGGTCGGCATTGCCGACCGAGCGGTCGATCATGTCGCCGATCATGCCGACCCGGCGCAGGATACCGGACAATTGCGTGGTGGCCGCCGCAGCTTCGGCCCGGGTGTTATGCTGCGCAGGACTATCCGACATGGGCGAGCAAGCTACCTTCGACCGACTGACAAACCGGTGACTATGTGTCACGACAGTGACGCTATAGTCACCTTGGACGCGCGGAGCAAGCTTCGGGCCAGTCCAGGAATGAACCGGCCCGACCGTGCAGACGCAGCAACGGGGCCATTTTTCGCATAGCCCGCGCGGCGGCGCCGGTCAGCGCCGCAATCCGTAATAAAGGCCGAGCCCCCATTGGAACAGGCGCATGGGGATGACGGCGCGGGCGGCGACCAGCACCCGCTGCGCCAGCGGGCCGACGACATGGCGCGGCCCGCCGGCCCGCCCCTCGACAATGTCGAGAATGCGCGCTGCGACGCCGTCGGCCGGCGAGCCGGCGCGCTCCTCGGCTTCGAACCGTGCCAGCACCCGCTGGAACTCGCCCGCATAGGCTGACGCCGCCTGGCCGGAGGCCTCGGTGCGCAGGCGATTGTCGACGACGCTGGTGGCGGTGTCGCCGGGGGCCACGAGCACCACCTGGACGCCGAAGCCGGCCACCTCCAGGCGCAGGCTTTCGCTCAGGCCTTCGAGGGCGAATTTGCTGGCGCTGTAGAGGCCCTGGAACGGCAGGCCGACCCGGCCGGCGAGCGATCCGACATTGACGATGACACCGCCGCGCTGGGCCCGCATCGCCGGCAAGGCGGCCCTCGCCATCCGGAGCACGCCGAACAGGTTGGTCTCGAACACCCGGCGCGCCTCGTCGAGCGAGGTGTCCTCGACCGCCCCGGCCAGCACCAGGCCGGCATTGTTGACCAGCGCGTCGATCCGGCCCTGTTCGGCGAGCACCGCCTGCATGGCCGCGGCCGCCGATTCGTCGTCGGTCACGTCGAGCGCGATCATGCGCCAGGGCAGCTGATGGCGCCCGGGATCGCGGCTGGTGCCGTAGACGATGTGGCCCTTGTCATGGAGCATCGCGGCGGCGGCGCGCCCGATGCCCGACGAAGCGCCGGTGACCAGCACGACCTTGGCGATTTTCATGCCCCCTCCCGAGCCGATCTGCGCCTGGTTGTCTAGCCCGGATTTCCCACGCGGGCTACGACCGTGGTCCAAAGAGAATGACCGATGCGCCGGCGAGGCAAATGACGGCCCCGCTGAGATCCCAGCGGTCGGGACGATGACTTTCGACCAGCCAGAGCCACAAGACCGACGCGACAATGTAGACGCCGCCATAGGCGGCATAGGTGCGCCCCGCCGCTTCGCTTTCCACCAGTGTCAGGAGATAGGCGAACAGGGCCAGGGCCAGCAGGCCCGGCATGAGCCACCACGCCGACTTGCCGAGGCGGAGTCAGGCCCAGAAGGCAAAACATCCGGCAATTTCGGCCAGCGCGGCGCCGGCAAAGGCGAAAAAGGTCAACATGCCTGCCATGATGCCACCACCCGCGGGATCGAACCAGCCTTCGCGTCGGAATCGAGCGCCGTCGGCCGAGGGGCGATGCCGGCCACGGCCACGCACGGCCAGGCCGGCCCGCGTGGGATCCGCAAGACCTGGCGGCTCATCGTCCCGGCCCCTTGGCGGCGAGCCACTTGGCCGTCACCTTGGCCAAGGTGATTCCGCCAAGGACCCCATGGCCCATGATGATCGACGCCCATCAGCATTTCTGGTCGCTCGCGCGCGGCGACTATGGCTGGCTGACGCCGGCGCTCGGGGCCATCCATCGCGATTTCGGGCCCGCGGACCTCGCCCCTCTGCTCGCGCGCCATGGCATCGCGAGGACCATCCTGGTGCAGGCCGCGCCGACCGAGGCCGAAACCGAATTCCTGCTGACCATCGCCCGGGCCGAAGCCATGGTGGCCGGCGTGGTCGGCTGGACCGATTTCGCCGCGACGGATGCGCCGGCGGCGATCGGCCGGCTCGCGGCCAGCCCGCTGCTGGTCGGCCTCAGGCCGATGGTGCAGGACATCGCCGACGACGACTGGCTGCTGCGACCATCGCTTGCGCCGGCCTTCGCGGCGCTCATCGGCCACCGCCTGGTCTTCGACGCGCTGGTGCTGCCACGCCACCTCTCCCGCCTGTACACCGTGGCACAACGCCATCCGGACCTGAGCATCGTGATCGATCACATGGCGAAACCGCCGATCGCCGAAGGCCGGCTCGATCCCTGGCGTGCCGACATGGCCGCCCTGGCCGCTCTGCCCAATGTCTGCTGCAAGCTCTCCGGCATCGTCACCGAGGCCGGCCCCGATTGGACGGCGGCACGGCTCCAGCCCTTTGTCGCCCATGCCCTCGCCCTGTTCGGCCCCCGGCGCATCATCTGGGGTTCGGACTGGCCGGTGGCGACGCTCGCGGCCAGCTATGACGACTGGATCGCCGCGACCGGCAGTCTGCTCGCGGGGCTGTCGCCGGATGAGCGTGCCGCGGTCGGCGGCGGCAATGCCGCCCGGGTCTATCTGCGCCAGCGCGGCCGCGGCGGGAGCTAGTCTGGGCTGGCCGGGCGCTCGCCCAGCACGTGATGCGTGCGCAGCGGCAGTTCGGGAAGGAACAGGATGACGATCAGCGCCACCGCGACGATACAGGCACCGGTGGCGAAGGTGGTCGCGATGGCATGACGGTAGAGCGCGATGACCGCGGCCTGGGCCTCGGGCGACAGAGCCGTGATCTGCGCGAGGCCGCCCTCGACCAGCCCATGGGAAACGCCTCCGGGCGCCGCGCCCGCTGCGCCGTGCAGCTGGCGGGCAAGGATGGCGCCCGCGCCGGTGACGCCGATCAGGCCGCCCAATGACCGAAAGAAAGCCAAAGTGCCGGTGCCGACGCCGCGATGGACATCGGGCAATGCGTTCTGTACCGCGATCGTCATGTTCGGCGTGACCAGGCCGAGGCCAAGCCCGAGCGCGAAGATCGCCGGCTCGAGCACCGCGAAGCCCTGAGCCGTGGCGATGGCCCAGGCCAGGACGACGAAGGCGGTGACCGCGAGCGAAAGGCCACCGATCTGGGCGGGCTTGTAGCGCCCCGCCCGCAACAGCACCCGGCCGTTGAAGATCGAGGAGACGACCATGCCGATCATCAAGGGCCCGGTGAGAAAGCCGGAATGCGATGGACTGATGCCCATGACGACCTGGAAGAACAGCGGAAAGAACAGGCTCGCACCGAGCAATCCCATGAAGGTCAGGGCGAGAACGGTGCAGGCGATCACGAAAAGGCGGTCGTCGAACAGCTCGAGCGGCAGGACCGGCTCGGCGACGCGGCGCACATGGTGGATGAACAGGCCGGCAAGGACGACGGCCGCCACCGAGAAGCCGGCGATCTCGCGGGAATCCCAGGGCCATTCCGAACCGCCCAGCGCCAGGACCAGCAGGAAGGCCGTCGTGCTGGCGGTCAGGAGCATGGCGCCGAGATAGTCGATGCGCCGTGCCTGGCTCCGGTGCGGCCGGCGCAGCGCCTTGGCGATGGCGACAAAGGCGACCGCGCCGATCGGCAGGTTGACGAAAAAGATCCAGTGCCAGGACAGGAGATCGGTGATCACCCCGCCGAGCACCGGTCCGACGACGCTGCAGACGGCGAAGACCGAGACGATCGCGCCTTGCTTGCGGCCGCGTTTGGCCGGCGGCACGAGATCGCCGATGATGATCTGGCTGAGCGGCAATAGCCCGCCGGCGCCGATCCCCTGAATGGCCCGGAAGACGATGAGCTGCGTCAGGTTCTGCGCCAGCCCGCAGAGCACCGAGCCGGCGAGGAAGATCGCCATGGCGGCGTAGATCAGCGGCTTGCGGCCATATTGGTCGCTGAGCTTGCCATAGAGCGGCATGGTGCTGGTGGACGCGAGCACATAGGCGGTCACGACCCATGAGAGATGGGTGACGCCGCCGAGGTCGCTGACGATGCGCGGCAGCGCGGTTGCGACGATGCTCTGATCGATGGCCGCGAGCCCGAGCACGATCATCAGGCCAATGAAGACGGAGCGGATCTCACGCTCGGTCGGCTCGTCCGTCGCCGCGGTCGTCACCTTGGGCGCCGCCTTGGCATCGATGGAAGCCTGCTCCGCCTGCCCGGTCATCGGCCGATCTCGTTCAAGGGTTCGAGCGCGGTGCGGATCGCCCGGCGCGCCTCGGCCGACAATCCGGCGAGCCGCTGCGCCAGCCAGTCGGTGCGCCGGCGGCGCATCGCCGCGATGACCGCGTGGCCGGCCGGCGTGGCGACCAGACCGACCCGCCGCCGGTCGTCCGGATCGGGCGGTGTGCGCCCCACCAGCCCGGCCGCCTGCATCGCCTTGATGTGGCCGCTGATGGTGGGCCCGCGCAGATTTTCCTGGCGCGCCAGTTCGCCGACGCCAATGCCGGGCTGCTCGACGATCGCCACGAGCAGGAGGCTCTGCAGCGGCGAGACGCCGTGATCACGGCTCTCACGCCGCAGGCTCCGCAGCAGGCGGCGCAGCACCGGCCGCAGGTCCTCGGCAAGGACCTGCGCGTCGTCGAGGTCGCCGGGGTTTCGGGGGGCGGACATCATGCCGTTCGCATTTCATCTCAATAGATAGGTAGCCTATCTATCTAGATGACCACGGCGGCGGCCACAACAGACCGTGGCGCCGGTCTGCCCCTCAGGTCTTGCGCAGGTTCCAGAACAGCGGCGCGCTGGCGGGCACGATGTCGCTGACCACGTTGCGGAACACGGTCGGCTGGCGAAACTGGCCGATCGGCACGTAGGGCACCCGGTCGAAGGCCTGCTGTTCCATCGCCGCGGCGAGCTTGAGCTGGGCCGCCTGGTCGGGCGCGGCGAACCATTCGGTGCGCAGCGCCTCCATTTTCGGGTCGGTCGGCCAGCCGGCCCAGGCGGTTCGGCCGGAGCCGCGCAAGGCCAGGTGCGACGCCGGGCTCATGAATTCCTGCGCCACGGCGGTGGTGTGGAAGATGTTCCAGCCACCTTCCTCCACCGGTTTTTGCGATGCGCGCCTGGCCAGCAGGCTGCCCCAGTCGGTGGTGATCAGATCGACCTGCATGCCGATCCGCCGCAACAGATCGGCGGTGACCTCGCCGAGCGGCGCCAGCATGGGCAGGTCGGCGGAGGACAGGATGACCACCTTGCGGCCGTCATAGCTGCTCGCCTTCACCATGGCCCGGGCCTCGTCCAGCTTGCCGTCCATGGCGGCCGATCCGGTGCCGGTCGACAGCGGCGTTCCGCACGGGAAAAACGCCTTGCACTCGCGATAGAGGCTGGAATCGCCCACCATCGCCTGGAGATAATCGGTCTGGTTGAGGGCCCGCATCACGGCCCGCCGGAGCACGACATCGTCGAAGGGCGGCACCAGGCTGTTGAAGCGCAGCAGCACATAGGTGCCGATCGGGTCGAGCGTCGAGACGGTGACATTGCGCTGGCGCGCGATCACCGGCAGCAGATCGGCCGAGGGCGCCTCCAGCCAGTCCATCTGCCCGGTCCGGAGCGCCGACATGGCGGTCGATCCGTCGGCCATGGTGTGCCATTGGACGCGCGCGACATTGACCATCTTGCCGCCGGCCATGCCGTCGGGCTTTTCGTCACGCGGCACATAACCGTCGAAGCGGACATAGGACGCGCTGGCGCCCTGGCGCCATTCGTCGGCCAGGAAACGGAAGGGTCCGGAGCCGATCGCTTCCTTGATCTGGGTGTTGGGATCGGTCGAGGCCAGCCGCTCGGGCATCATGAACGGCACCGGGCTGGACAATTTGCCGAGCGCCTCGGGCAGCAGCGGGAACGGCGCCTTGAGCCGGAAGCGGATGGTGCGGTCGTCGACCGCCGCCAGTTCGTCGGTCTGGGCCAGCAAGGTCTGGCCGAAGCCGTCCCGCGCCGCCCAGCGGCGGATGCTGGCGACGCAGTCGACCGCCCGGACCGGCGTGCCGTCGTGGAACTTCAGGCCCGGGCGCAGGCGGATGGTGCTGGTCTTGCCGTCGTCGCTGACCTCATGGCTCTCGGCCATCTGCGGCCGCACGCGGAACCCGGTATCCATGGCGAACAGCGTGTCGAAGACCATGTAGCCGTGATTGCGCACGACATAACCGGTGGTCCAGATCGGATCGAGCGCGGCGAGATCGCTGGAGGGCACGAAATGCAGCGTATTGGCCGCGGCCTGGGCGATGGCCGGCCGGGCCAAGGACCCAAGAGAGGCGGGGGCGAGAGCGGCGCCGGCAAGGGCCCGCAGCGTGGAGCGGCGCGTGATCGTGGTCATGACTTACCCCTCAACGGCCGGCATAGGGGTCGGCCACGCGCGGCCAGAACGGCGTCTGGAGCTTGGTATAGCCGATCTCGGCATAGTCGAACTGCAGCGCGCCAGGACTGGAGACGTAGCGAACCTGGCGGGCGATCGGCGCGAAGGCCGCCTGGAAATGCTGCGAGGACTTGACCGCCACCAGCAGCTTGTCGTCGAGGGTTATGCCGAGGCCGGTAAAGGCATCCGGCGCGAAGGTCTGCAGGCGGCGGGTGACCAGCACGAGATCGATGCCGTCGGCCGAAACCCAGACGCTCGGGCCAAAATTCGAGCGGCCACCGCTTAAGCCCGCCTGCGAATGGTCGAGCGCGACGCGGCGGACCGTGACGAAGAGGTCGGCCGGATCACCCGAGGCCGGACCACATTTGCCGCCGACACGCAAGAGGAAGCGCGAGCCCTCGCCCGCCTCGATGCAGAGCTGGACCGCCTGGGGATCCCAGAAACAGCCGAGCACGGCGCCCTTGACGCCGCGTTCGATGAGGCGCCGCAGCAGATAGGTGCTGTCGGCCGGCGCGCCGCCGCCTGGATTGTCGGCGGCATCGGCAATCACCACCACGCCCTTGCCGCCATCGAGAGCGGCGTCGATGCCCTGGTCGATCGTGTCCATGCGGGCGGTGATCGCCTCGCGCAGGTCCCACAATTCGCGGCCGAGCCGCGCCGCGAGCGCCGCCGCCTTGGCCTCATCGCCATCGGCGATGACCACCACCTTGGCGCCGACATCGGCCACATCCGCCCAGGGAAAGCCGTGGCCGAAGGACACCGCGAGAATGCCGTCCTTGCCCTCCATCGCGATCATCCGGTCGACGAAGCCGCGCAGCGGCTCCTGCGTCGGCCGGAAGGTGCCGATCATCCGGCAATCGTGATAGGCGGTGACCGGCCGGGTCTTGCCCGCCGCCGCATCGAGGCACAGGCGATAGAGTTCCGGCGCGCGCGCGCCGATATCGGTATGCGGATATTCCTTGAAGGTGACGATCGCCGTCGCCGAGGTCCGCATCAGCTCGGTCAGATGGCAGTGCAGGTCGAGCTCGATGCCGATCTTGGCATCGGGGCCGACCACAGCGCGGACCCGCGCCAGCGTGTCGCCTTCGCAATCGTCATAACCTTCCGCGACCATGGCCCCATGCATGAACAGCAGCACCACGTCGACCGGCATGGCCGCCTTCAGATCGGCCAGCAAGGTATCGCGCAGCTCCTCGTAGATCGCGCGCAAGGTGGTGCCGGCGGGCTGGGCGAAGGTGCAGATGCTTTCGGCGAGCTGATGGCCGTCCGCTTCGGCCATCCTGCGCCAGGCGATCAAGGGGATGTTGGCGGTGACGGCGGCATGCCGGCTGCCGTCATTGCGAAACCATTCCCGATCGCCGGTGAAGGCTGATCGGCCCGTCGGGATGGGGGAAAAGGTGTTGGTCTCCGTGGCGAGCGTCGCCATGAAAATCTTCATGCCCTCAACTCCGGCGCTCCGGGCGGCGCCTGACGCCGCATTTTCCGGGCGAGTCATTGTCGGCCGCGTTTGTGGCGAATGGCAAGCGTCAATTTTCCTATCGATATACTTTTTTAGCGTACACACTAAAATGTGCGGCAATATCGCTATTTCGGATGGCCTCTGCTAGTGGACCGTTCATGACCGTTTCTGCCCAGCCTCCTGTCCGTCCCCTGCTCGGTGATTGCCTGAAAGCGGCGCGGCGGACGCGCGGCCTGACATTGAAGGAGGTCTCGGAGGCTACCGGCATGGCGCTCTCGACGCTGTCCAAGGTCGAGAATCATCAGATGTCGCTGACCTATGACAAGCTGCTGCAGCTCAGCGCCGGTCTCGGCATGGAAGTGGCGGAGCTGTTTCATCCGGCCGGCACCAGCGATCCCGCCGCCGTGCTCCCGACCGCGCGCCGCAGCATCAGCCGCAAGGGCGAGGGCCAGTTCGTGCGGACCCATGCCTATGGCTATTTCTACCAGAACACGGAATTGCTCGGGAAACGGATGATCCCGATCATCGCCGAGCTCACGGCGCGGACGCTGGCCGAATTCGGGCCGCTGATGCGCCATTCCGGCGAGGAATATCTGCTGGTGCTCGAAGGCAAGGTCGCCGTCCATACCGAGTTCTATGCCGCCGAGCTGCTGGAGCCCGGCGACGGCATCTATATCGACAGCACCATGGCCCATGCCTATCTGAATGCCGGCGACGGGCCGGCCCGGGCCATCTGCGTGTGCAGCGCCGACAGCCCCGACCTCTACGAACAGCTCCAGAAGCTGGCGCAGCGGAATGTCGTGCCGACGGGTGACGAACCAGGCCTCTGATGCGGATCAGGACCACCGCACCGCGATCATGACCGGTTGATCTTGGCGCAACCCATTCGTGGATGCCCGGGACAGGCCCGGGCAAGACGAGGTGATGCCGGCAAGGGGGCGTCGTGCCGGGCGGCCGTCACCCGGCTCTCTCCGTCCTGGCCGGGCTTGTCCCGGCCACCCACGACTTGATTGTCCGGAGGGCGAATTCGTGGATGCCCGGGACAAGCCCGGGCATGACGAAGTGGCGGCGAGCCATAATCGGCACGCGCCTCAGGCGCAGCTGGCGCTCAGGCCGCCATCCACCGGCAGGCATACGGCATTGATATAAGAGGCCTCGTCGCTGGCCAGGAACACCGCGGCATGGGCGATGTCCCAGCCGGTGCCCATGCGGCCGGTGGGCGAAGCCTCGTGACGTTCCTTCACCATGGCGTCGGGCGAGGCATAGGCCGAGGTGATCTGCTGGTAGATCAGCGGGGTGTCCATCAGCCCGGGCATGATGGCATTGGCGCGCAAGCCCTGCCGGGCATATTGCAGGGCTATGCCGATGGTGAACTGGTTCACCGCCCCCTTGGCCGCGTAATAGCTCGCGTAGCGATAGCCGGTGAAACGTATGGCGGCGACCGAGGATATGTTGGTGATGACGCCCTTGCCGCGCTCCAGCATGCCCGGGATGACCGCCTTGCAGGCGAGGAACATGCCGGTCACGTTCAAATCCATTTCGCGGCGCCAGTCGGTCTCGGAGAGATCGGGCGGCCCGCCCATGAAGGCATGGCCGACATTGTTGTGCAGGATGTCGACGGCGCCGAAGGCCGCGATCGCGCGGCTGACGACATCGTCGACCTCGGCCGAGCGGGTCACGTCGCAGGCGAGCGCCTCGGCCCGGCCGCCCTCGCCCGTGATGATGCCGGCGGTCTCTTCTGCCGCCGTCGTGTTGATGTCGACGCAGACGACCCGGGCGCCGGCGCGGGCATAGGCAACCGCCGAGGCCTTGCCATTGCCCCAGCCGGGACCGACCGATCCGGCGCCGAACACCAGGGCGACGCGATTGTCCAGCCTGTTCACGGTCATGGTCTCATCCGTCAGTTCAACAGCACTTTCGGCAGCCAGAGCACGGTCGCCGGGAACACGGTGATCAGCACCAGCACCACCAGGCCCGCGCCGAGGAAGGGACCGAGTTCACGGCTCTCCTCCTCCAGCTTCACCCCGGCGAAATTGGCGCAGATGTAGAGGAGGATGCCGACCGGCGGCGTGATCAGCCCGAGGCAGAGGTTGAACACCATGACCAGGCCGAAATGGACGAGGTCGATGCCGACCGCGCTGACCACCGGCACCAGCACCGGGATCAGGATGAACAGCGCCGGCAGCGGCTCCATGAAGATGCCGATGATCAGGAGGAAGACATTGATCATCATCAGGATGACGAGGGGGTCGCTGGAGACCGAGGCGATGCCGGCGGCGATCGCCCTGGGCATGCCGGAGACCGCCAGCAGCCAGCCGAAGCCGCTCGACAGCGCGATGATGAACATGACCAGCGCGGTATCGAGCGCCGTCTGCACCAGGATCGGCCAGATCGTCCGGATGTTCAGCTCGCGATAGACGAAGAAGCCGACAAGGGCGGCATAGACCACCGCGATGGTGGCGCTCTCGGTGACGGTCACGATGCCGCCGGTGACGCCGAGCAGGATGATCACCGGCATCATCAGCGCCCAGAGCGCCGGCACCACCATGCGCGGGATCTCGCGGAACGGCACGGCCTCGGTGGTCGGATAGTTGCGCCGGACCGAGATCCAATAGGCGGCGATCATCAGCGACACGCCGAGCAGCACGCCCGGCACGATGCCGCCGAGAAACAGCGCGATGATCGAGACGCCCTTGCCCGCCGACAGGCCATAGATGACCAGCGGGATCGACGGCGGGATGATCGGCCCGTTGACGCAGGCCGAGGCCATCAGCGCGGCCGCGAAGCCGCCGCCATAGCCCTGCTTCTTCATGGCCGGGATCAGCACCTTGCCGAGCGCCGAGGCATCGGCCGCGGCCGAGCCCGAGAGGCCGGAAAAGATCATCGCCGCCATCACCGAGGTCAGCGCCAGGCCGCCGCGGAAGCGGCCGACCATGGCATTGGCCAGGTTGATGATCTGGCTGGTAATGCCACCGCCATTCATCAGGTTGCCGGCGAGGATGAAAAAGGGAATGGCCAGCAGCGCGTAGCTGTCGGCTCCGACCAGCGTGCGCTGGGCGAGCAGCGACATGGGCAGGCCGCCATGGGTCCAGATCGCCCCCATGGTGGCGATGCCCATGGCGAAACCGATGGGGAAGGAAAGCGCGAGGAGCAGGAAGAAACCGCCGATCAGCACCGTGCTCATGTCAGAAATCCCCAACCGAGCCTTCGGGCACCCGTTTCGACGGGTCGACGATCTTCTCGACGAAGTAGAACATCATCATCACGCAGGCGACCGGCGCCGAGAAATAGAAATAAGCCGGCGAAATATCGAGCGCCCCATACGTGACGTCCAGGACGTCGATGCTCAGCTTCATCGAATAGATGAACAGGACGACGATGAAGCCGAGATTGCCGAGCTCGATCACCCAGAACATGATCGTCTTGGGACGGCCTTTGAGCATGTCGATGAACATGTCGACACCAATATGCAGCTTCTGGCGATAGAGCACCGCCGCGCCGACGAAGGTGATCCAGATGAACAGGATGTTCGACACCTGCTCGATCCAGGCGATCGGCGCGTTGAGCACGTAGCGCCACCAGACGGCGGCGAGCGTGATCAGCACGATGGCCGCGACGCAACCGCCGAGAACCAGTTTCGCGACCTCGGTGATCGCATTGCAAAGCCCGCCGATGACAGTTTTCATGCCCGGTCCCACGCCAGAAATCAGAAAAGCCGGGCGGCCGGCCGCCGCCCGGTGCGAGGCCTCAGGCGATCTGCGCGATGCGCTCGACCCATTTCTTTCCGGCCGGAAACTCGTTCACCAGCGTCTTGACGGTGGCGCTGAAGGCCGCCTTGTCGACCTCGCTGACGACGATCTTCTTGGCCCTCACCTGCTGCATGACCGCGGCGTCGTCGGCGCTCACCTTGGGCCGGATCTCCGCCTCCATATCGCGCGCCGCGCGGTCGAGCGCCGCGCGCAGTTCCGGCGTCAGGCGCTGATAGGCGACCTCGCCGACCAGCATGCAATTGTCCTGCATCATGTGCTCGGTCAGCGACAGATGGGTATTGGCGTCGAAGATGCCGGAATTGAAGGTCAGCGCGATCGGATTCTCCTGGCCGTCGATGACGCCGGACTTCAGCGCCTGGAACACCTCCGGAAAGGGCAGCGGCGTGGGCGAGGCCCCGAACATCTCGAAGGTGCGCCGCCACAGCGCGGTCTCGGGCACACGGATCTTCAGGCCCTTCATGTCGGCCGGCGAGCGGACGACGCGGTTGCAGGACAATTGCCGGGGCATGCGCGGAATGGCGGCGAGCGGCCGGAGCTTGGCCTCCTTGGCGGTATCGGCCTGATATTCGGTGCGCATGGTGTCCCAGACGCGGTCCTTGTGGGCGACGTCCTTGAACAGATAGGGGTGGGTCCAGACCTCGGCCGGCCGGTACCAGCCGGCGAGCACGCCCTGGCCCGGGGTCGCGACCTGGACGGCGCCCTGCAGCAGCGCCTCGATATGCTCGCGTTCACCACCGAGCGATCCGCCGTGATGCGAGGATATGACGATCTGGTCCTTGGTCAGCTCGGCCACGCGCCGGGCGAAGAAGTCGAGCGAAACCCCGATGAAATCGGCGGCCGGCGACGCGCTGGCGCCGATCCATTGCAGGCGCTGCGCCCTCAGGGTCGCCGGCGCGGCCAGCAATGCCGCGCCCGTGGCGAGCGCGCCGAGGACGGCGCGGCGGGAAAATGTCGATGTCCCTTGATGTCCCATGCTGGTTCCTCCTCGTGTTGCCATGATCGCCCGTTTGCCGGGTTCTGAATGGAAAGCCGATCGCGCCGGCCGATACCGGCGCGACCGGCGGCTGTCAGGCATTGCCGCTATTGGGGCGGGCGAAGGCCGCCTCCATCTCGCGGCGGACCCGAACCGCGATATTGTTCGGATCATAATCGACATCGCTCCATTTGAGCCGCTGGCCGAGCGCGATATCGGTCTTCAGCCTGACGCCATGGGCAAGGCCGAGCGGCAGGTAGCCCTGGTCGAGCGAGGTGTCGGCCGGGGTCTGCTTGCCCCACACGCAGAAGCCGCCCTCGCCATCGAGCATCTCGCCGGCCTTGAGCGACCGCTTGGCGGTGGCGATCACGTCGGAATTGAACATGACCGGCGCGCCGGTCGGCTCATGGCGGAGCGCCGCCGAAGCGACGGAAATGCCGAGCTCCAGCCCGATCATGTGGATGGGGCGATAGAGCGCGGCATATTTGCCGCTTGAGTCCTGCAGCATGCTGTATTCGCGGAAGCACTCCTGCGAATAGGCGCTTTCGCTTTCGAAAACGACATAGGTGCCCATGACCAGGCTGTGCGGCACATCGGTGCCGTCGCGATAGACCGACGAGGTCACCTCGGTGACGCCAGCCCGTTCCAGGACGCCGCCCGCCGCTTTCGGCTTGCAGATCTCGGCATGTTCGAAGCGGGTCGCCGGCGGGAAGGACAGGCCCTCCGCCTGGGAGTGCAGGCCGGTGGCATTGCACACCGCGGTCATCTCGATGCCCGACTTGGTGCCGTCGACGAAGGAGTTGAACATCTTCGGATTGATCGAGTTCCGATCCTTGATCTTCATATATTTGTCGAGGATGTCCCAGACCGTGTCGGGCGTCGACTGATGGTAGGTCGGGTGATAACGCGTGCCCTTGCCGGCCGCGACCACCTTGAAACCGGCGGCTCTCGCCCAATCGACATGGTCGGCGATCAAAGCCGGCTGGTCGCCCCAGGCGAGCGAATAGACGACGCCGGCCTCGCGCGCCTTGCGCGCCAGGATCGGACCGGCGACCGCGTCGGCCTCGACATTGACCATGACGATATGCTTGCCGTTCTCGATCGCCTTCAGCGCGAAGCGGATGCCGGCTCCGGGGTCGCCGGTGGCCTCGATGATCACCTCGATCGCGGGATGACCGATCATCAGGTCGGCATTGTCGATGACCGTGGTCGCACCGGTCTTGAGCGCGTCGTCGATCGATTTCGCGGCATATTGCTCGGCCGGCCAGGAGCCGGTGGCGAGCTGTGAGCGGGCCCGCGCGGTGTTCAGGTCGGCCACCGCGACCAGATGCATGCCATCGGTCAGACGAACCTGGCTTGCGAACATGGTGCCGAACTTGCCGGCGCCAATCAGGCCGACGGTGACCGGCCGGCCGGCCACCTGGCGTTCGAGAAGCATTCGATGCAGGTTCATGCGTCTATCCTCTTGTCCGTGGCCGAAAAGCCGCCACGTCGGCGGCTCCGGGGCTGCCGCGCTTCCAGGCCTCGGTGGATCGCCGTCATTCGCGTCTTTCGACCGAACGGCTCGAACCGATCCACCCAGGCGCGGGCGCACCGACAAAAGGACGGAAGAGGCAAAAATGGCCCGGGATGGTGGCACGGCGCCTCGCCGGGCTCCTCGTCGGAACGCCCGGGAAACCTCGATGGCATCTCTCCCCGCAGCCCGGTTTTTCCCGGCCGTCGATCTGTCTTGAAGAAACGCTAACAACAAACCAGAATCCGTGAAATTGAAATAAACTGGCCAAATCGGAGAGCTGGGCTCATCAATGATCAAGGGAATGCCGCCACTGAAATGCCTGCTGACCTTTTCCGCCGTGATGGAGACGGGCAGTTTCGCGCGCGCGGCCAACCAGTTGAACGTCACGCCCTCGGCGGTCAGCCATCAGATTCGCGCACTCGAGGACATTCTCGGCAAGCCCTTGTTCGTGCGGGCCAAACGCACGGTCCTGCCGACCGAGGACGCGCTCGCTTATGCCGCCGCACTGGGCGAGAGCTTCACCCGCATCGCCATCGCGACCAGCCGCTTCGCGGCGTCCGGCGGCGTGTTCCGGCTGATGCTGCATTCGGCGCCGAGTCTGGCGACGCTCTGGCTGGTGCCGCGGCTGGGCTCGTTCAGGCGCAAGCATCCGGAAATCGACCTGACGCTGTTTGCCGGCCATGAGCCGGCCAAGCTCGGCGGCGACGGCTTCATGGTCGACATCCAGTATGCCCGGCCGGTGCCGGATGCCTGCGACAGCATCGTGCTGGCCGAGGAGCGGGTCGTGCCGCTGGCGAGCCCGGCCTTCGTCGCCGAACAGGGACTGACCGGTCCCGACGACATCGCGCGGGTGCCGGTCATCCACTCGGTGCGTTGCGTGGTGCAATGGGACGAATGGATCGCGCGGCATGCACCCGGCGTCATGCTGAACCCGCGCGGCATGCAGTTCGACCGCGCCTTCCTGGCCCTGATGGCAGCCGCCGACGGCCATGGCCTGGCGCTCGAATCCGAACTCCAGGCCTCCGACATGCTGCGCGCGGGCCGCCTGGTCATGCCGTTCGGAGCCATGGGCGTGCGCTCGGTCGCGCATCGCGTGGTCTATCGCCGGGAAGATCGGACACGGCCGCAGATCGAGGCCTTTCTCGGCTGGATCACCGAGGAGATGGCGGCCGACCGGCCAGCCGCGCTCGCCGCCGAATAAGCCGGCTCAGCGGATGAGCCAGGCCGCCGCGAACATGCCGAGGCCGAAGACGATATGGCCGGCAATGTTGAGCATGCGGATCTGGCCGGCATTGGCGCGCTTGGAAGCGGCGATGCCGGCGCCCATGCCCGGCTGCAGGATGAACCAGCCGCAGCCCACCGTGACCAAGCCGACGATCAGCGGCCAGAGCGGTGTCGGGTTGAGCCGCCAGGCGGGCCCGGCCAGCAGCAGAAGCGCGGCGGCGAACAGCACGCCCACGGCATAATGGCCGATCCAGCCGACCGTCAGTTCGTTCGGGTAGGGTTCGGCCTTGCCGATGTCCTCATGCGCGACGGTACCGCGCGTCAGATGGCCGAACCAGCGGCCGACCAGCGCCCAATTGGCCGAGGGAATGCCGAAGGCGGCTTTGAGAAACAGCGCCCAGACGTCGAGCAAAGCCGTGGCGGCGACGCCGATGACCAGCGCGCGATACATGAAATCAAGCATGGTGTCCCCTCGCCGGCCCATGGTCTCGTGCCATGCAGCCGATGCCCCGTCGATAGCCCGACCAGTCCCGGCCCGGCCTTGCCGGCGATCTTGCAAAAGTCTCGGGGCTTGCGAAAGCCATGCCGCCGGCAAAAGCGCGGAGCCGGCCGTGATGGCAGCCCTGCGCCGGCCGCCCTTACCGGTCAGCGCAAGCCGGCATTGATCTTGGCGAGCGCCGCCGCGCCGGGCACCAGGTCCTGCTCGGCCAGCGTGTTCAGCGGCCGGTCGTCGGTGTTCAGCCGCTCGTGCAGGTCGCTCGAATCGTCCTCGAGAAAGATCAGGCCGGTGGCGATCTCGCCCGAGGCATGGACCCGATAGAGATGGTTGAGCGCCGCGCCGCGATCGCCGATGTCATAGTCGGAAGCGAGCTTGCGCAGGCGGATCGTCGAGCCGTCATGCAGCGCGATGTCCTGGGTCGTGCCCTCGGCATAGTCGGCCGTGATCGGCGCCCGCCCGGTCATGAAATCGAGCGAATTCAGCGCGGCATTGTGGGCGCGCACATAGTCGAAGCTCTTGGTCGAGCCGTCGTGATTGTTGAAGGCGACGCAGGGCGAGATGCAGTCGATGAAGGCGGCGCCCTTATGCTCCAGCGCGGCCTTGATCAGCGGCACCAGCTGGTCCTTGTCGCCGGAAAACGAACGCGCCACGAAGGTCGCGCCGAGCTGCAGCGCGATGGTGACGAGGTCGATCGGCGAGTCGGCGTTCATCACGCCTTTCTTGCTCTTCGAGCCGCGATCGGAGGTGGCCGAGAACTGGCCCTTGGTCAAGCCGTAGACGCCGTTGTTTTCGACGATATAGACCATGTTGACCGCGCGGCGGATGGCATGGGCGAACTGGCCGAAACCGATCGAGGCGCTGTCGCCGTCGCCGGAGACGCCGAGATAGATCAGGTCGCGATTGGCCAGATTGGCGCCTGTCAGCACCGAGGGCATGCGCCCGTGCACCGAGTTGAACCCATGCGACTGGCCGAGGAAATAGGTCGGGGTCTTCGACGAGCAGCCGATGCCGGACAGTTTGGCGATGCGGTGCGGCGGCAGGCTCAGCTCGAAACAGGCGCGCATGATGGCCGACGAAATCGAATCGTGGCCGCAGCCGGCGCAGAGCGTCGAGATGGCGCCCTCATAATCGCGATGGGTGAAGCCGAGATCGTTGAGCTCGATCGCCGGGTGGTGGAATTTCGGCTTGGCCAGATAGGTCATGACAGCACCTCGCGCCGCGCCGGCGCCCGGACGACGGACGCCTTGGCGGCGATCTCACGGCGGATGAAGCGGGCGGTGATCGGCGTGCCGTCGTAATGCAGCACGGCAACGAGCTGCGCCGGGTCGATGCCGCATTCGGCCAGCAGCAGCGTGCGCAGCTGCCCGTCGCGGTTCTGCTCGACCACGAAGACCTGCTCGTGATCGGCGATGAAATCGGTCACCTCGTGGCTGAACGGAAAGCCGCGGACACGCAGCGCGTCGACATGCACGCCGTCGGCGCCAAGCAGTTTGACCGCCTCGTCCATGGCCGGCCCGGTGGAGCCGTAGTGGATGACGCCGATGCGCGTCGGCTGCTGGGCCTTGCTCAGGATCGGCGCCGGCACCAGGGCCTTGGCGGTCTCGAACTTGCGCAGCAGCCGCTCCATGTTGTCGACATAGGGCGCGCCCTCCTCGGTATAGCGCGCGTAACGGTCACGCGTGCTGCCGCGGGTGAAGAACGAGCCGCGCGAGGGATGGGTGCCCGGATAGGTCCGATAGGGGATGCCGTCGCCGTCGACATCGAGATAGCGGCCGAAATCGCGGCCGGCCTCCAGTTCGTCATGGGTCATCACCTTGCCGCGGTCGAGCAGCCTCGCGTCGTCCCATGCGAAGGGCGGACAGAGATGCTGGTTCATGCCGATGTCGAGATCGAGCATGACGAAGACCGGGGTCTGCAGCCGGTCGGCCAGATCGAAAGCCTCGGCACCAAGAGTGAAGGCCTCGTGCGGGTCGCGCGGGAACAGCAGGACGTGCTTGGTGTCGCCATGGGCGGCATAAGCGCAAATGAGAATGTCGGATTGCTGGGTGCGGGTCGGCATGCCGGTCGAGGGCCCGCCGCGCTGCACGTCGAACAGCACCGCCGGGATCTCGGCGAAATAGGCGAGGCCCAAGAATTCCTGCATAAGGGAGATGCCGGGACCGGAGGTCGCGGTGAAGGCGCGCGCGCCGTTCCAGGCCGCTCCCACCACCATGCCGATGGAGGCGAGTTCATCCTCGGCCTGGACGATGGCATAACGCTTCTTGCCCGTCGCCGGATCGGTGCGCAGCCGCACGCAATAGCGCTCGAAGGCCTCGGCGAGCGAGGTCGAGGGCGTGATCGGATACCAGGCGCAGACGGTGGCGCCGCCATAGACGGCGCCGAGGCCGGCGGCGGCATTGCCCTCGACGAAGATGCGGTCGCCGATCTTGTCGGCACGCCGCACGCGCAGGCCGATCGGACAGGAGAAATTCGCCCGGGCATAGTCGAAGCCGATATGCAGCGCCTTGTGGTTCGGCGCGATCAGCTTGTCCTTGCCCTTGAACTGCTCGCCGATCAGCGTCTCGACCACGCCGATCTCGATGTCGAGGAGCGCGGCGAGCGCGCCGACATAGATGATGTTCTTGAACAGCTGCCTTTGGCGCGGATCGGAATATTCGCGGTTGACGATGTCGGTCAGCGGCATGCCGATAATAGTGATGTCGGTGCGCAGCTTGGAGGCCGGGATCGGCCGCGAGGAATCGTAGAACAGATAGCCGTCGACCTCGATCGAGGCGACATCCTTGTCCCAGGTCTGCGGGTTCATCGCGACCATCATGTCGGTGCCGCCGCGCGCGCCGAGATGGTCGGCTTCGGTGACCCTGACCTCGTACCAGGTCGGCAGCCCCTGGATGTTGGAGGGGAAGATGTTGCGCGGTGCGATCGGCACGCCCATGCGCATGATCGCGCGGGCAAACAGCTGGTTGGCGCTGGCCGAACCCGATCCGTTCACATTGGCGAAGCGAATGACGAAGTCGTTCACGCTCTCGATTGGCATGCGTGCCCCGCGTGTGCCATTTCAATGATCGATTTCTGCATGTCCCAGGCACCAGTCGGACAGCGTTCGGCGCACAGGCCGCAATGCAGGCAGACGTCTTCGTCCTTGGCCATGACACGGCCGGTCTTCAGCCCGTCGGCGACATAGATCGCCTGCTCGAGGTTCTCGGCCGGCGCGTTCAGCCGCAGGCGCAGGTCCGGCTCTTCGCCGTCGCCGGTGAAGGTGATGCAATCCATCGGGCAAATGTCGACGCAGGCATCGCATTCGATGCAGAGCTTGGGCTCGAACACCGTCTGCACGTCGCAATTCAGGCAGCGCTGGGCCTCGGCATAACCGAGCTTCGGATTGAAGCCGAGCTCGACCTCGGTGCGGATGTCCTTGAGCGCGACGGCGCTGTCCAGCGTCGGCACCTTGAAGCGCAGGTCGTTGGCGATGGCGTTGTCATAAGACCATTCGTGAATGCCCATCTTCTGGCTGATCAGCGTCACCATGGGCGGCGGCCGGATCGCCACGTCGGCATCTCGGCAGAACGCGTCGATCGAGATCGCGGCGTCGTGGCCATGGGCGACCGCCCAGATGATGTTTTTCGGGCCGAGGGCCGCGTCGCCGCCGAAAAAGACCCGCGGCAGGCTCGACTGGAAGGTCTTCGGATCGACCACCGGCATGCCCCAGCGATCGAAGGCCACGCCGATATCGCGTTCGATCCACGGAAAGGTATTTTCCTGGCCGACCGCGATCAGCACGTCGTCGCAGGCGATATGCTCGTCGGGCTCGCCCGAGGCCACCAGGGTGCGCCGGCCCTTGTCGTCGCGCTCGGCCCGAACCTTCTCGAACCACATGCCGGTGAGCTTGCCGTTCTCGTGGGTGAAGCTCTTCGGGACCATGAAATTGAGGATCGGGATGCCCTCGTGAATGGCATCCTCCTTCTCCCAGGGCGAGGCCTTCATCTCGTCGAAGCCCGAGCGGACGATGACCTTGACGTCGGCGCCGCCGAGACGGCGCGACGAGCGGCAGCAGTCCATGGCGGTATTGCCGCCGCCGAGCACGATGACGCGCTTGCCGATGGCCTCGACATGGCCGAACGACACAGACGAGAGCCAGTCGATGCCGATATGGATGTTGGCGGCGGCCTCGCGCCGGCCGGGCAGGTCGAGATCGCGGCCGCGCGGGGCGCCGGTGCCGACGAAGACGGCATCGAAATTCTCGGCCAGCACGCGCTTCAGGCTGTCGATGCGCCGGCCGCCGCGGAACTCGACGCCGGTCGCCATGACATAGCCGACCTCCTCGTCGATGACGCTGTCCGGCAGGCGGAATTTCGGGATCTGCGAGCGCATCATGCCGCCCGCCTTGGCATCCTGGTCGAACACCACGACCTCGTAGCCGAGCGGCGCCAGATCGCGGGCCACCGTCAAGGAGGCCGGGCCCGCGCCGATACAGGCGATGCGCCGGCCGTTGCGGCTCGTGGCCGGCTTGGGCAGAAAAGCCGAGATGTCGCTCTTGTAATCGGCGGCCACCCGCTTCAGGCGGCAGATCGCGACCGGCTCCTCCTCGACCCGGCCGCGCCGGCAGGCCGGCTCGCAGGGCCGGTCACAGGTACGCCCGAGGATCCCTGGAAAAACGTTGGACTTCCAGTTGATCAGATAGGCCCCGGTATAGTCCCCCGCCGAGATCCGCCGGATGTATTCGGGGACCGGAGTATGTGCGGGGCAAGCCCATTGGCAATCGACGACTTTATGAAAGTAATCGGGATCCACGATATTCGTATGCGTCACTCATTCCTCCTGAGCCATCCGCCTGTCCCTGCCCCGGCTGTCATGCGGCGGGACGGCGTCCGACAACGCGGCGGCCAATGTTCTCCTGACTCGACACGTTAGAACCAGTCTGAACAGAAATGCGGCACATGTCGATGACCCGACACGATCTTTTGTTCAAATAGATGTCGCCGGACGAATGCGACAGCACTGCTGTCTTGATATGACGAATCCTTGCTCACTGCTCGCGGCGCGACCATCGCTTCGCGTGCGTTGCAGCATGAAAACTGCTCCATCTCGCATCCGCCGTGGCCGGCGCATGGCGGCCCGCATGCACGGCGGCCGCGACAGCCTTTGTTGTTGCCGCAACGCAAGGAAGATTCCGCCCAGCAAGCGGCCCCTTATTGTGCGATTGCGAAGCGTATAATTCTTTGCCGACGGCCGGATTCGCATCTAGGACGATTGCGAAAATTAGCGTTTACTGGAAGCGTCGTCTGAGCTGAGGGGTCGTGGTCGCACTCGCTTGAACCGAGATGCCGCCCCGATACCCGCAAAATGAACAGCCGGACGCAAACCACGCGCGGGCTCTTCCCGTACGTGCAGAGAGGGAGGACTACCCGATGTACGAAAACGCTGTCACCCGGCGTCGCTTCCTGGCGACCTCGACCGCCCTGACCACGGGCGCGCTCGCTTCTCCCTATGTGCGCGGCGCCCATGCCGCCGGCAAGCTTTCGCTCGGCCTGTGGGACCATTGGGTTCCCGGCGCCAATGCGGCGGCCAGCGCCGTCGTCAACGAATGGGCCGCCAAGGAGAAGGTCGAGGTCAGCATCGACTTCATTCCCTCGCAGGGCAACAAGAACCTCCTGACCATCGCCGCGGAAGCCCAGGCGCGATCCGGCCACGACATTCTGGCCATGCCGACCTGGTGGCCCCATGCCCATGCCGAGCAGCTGGAATCCTGCAACGACATCATGCCGCAGCTGATCGCCCAGAACGGCCAGGTCAACGGCACGGTGCAATATCTCGGCAAGCTCGGCGACAAATGGCTCGGCGTGCCCGCCACCATCGGCTCGCAGATCAAGGGCCCGGTGTCGCGCATCGACCTCCTGAAGCAGCATGCCGGCATCGACATCCAGGCGATGTATCCGGCCGGCGCCGCACCCAAGGCCGACGGCTGGAACATGGAGACCTATGCCAAGGCGGCCGAAGCCTGCAGCAAGGCCGGCTTCGCCTTCGGCGTGGGGCTCGGCGAGACCACCGATTCCGTCGACACGGCAGGCGCTTTCTTCCAGGCTTTCGGCGCCTCGCTGGTCGATGCCAAGGGCGAGCTGACGGTGAAGACCGACGCGGTCCGGCAAGCGCTCGACTATTGCGCCCGGGTGGCGAAATTCTATCCGCCGGACGCCCCCGCCTGGGACGATGCCTCCAACAACAAGTGGATCGTCTCCGGCCGTGGCGCCATGGTGATGAACCCGCCGAGTGCCTGGGCCGTGGCCAAGCGCGACGCGCCTCAAGTCGCCAACCAGATGTGGCATCACGGCTTCCCGTCGGGCCCGAAAGGCCGCTACGCGCCGTTCCTGCCCTATTTCTGGAACATCTGGAGCTTCTCGCAGAACAAGTCCGCCGCGAAAAGCGTCCTCGTGCACATGTCGACGGCCGCGGCGGCCGAGAAATTCGTCGAGGCCTCGGGCGGTTACGACATCCCGGCCTTCGAGAAATTCCTGACCTTCAAGACCTGGGCCGACGCCGAGCCGCCGAAGGGCACGCTCTACCATTATCCCAACCCGTTCAATCATCAGATCCTGTCGATCGCGGCGTCGCCGGCGCCGCCCAAGATCGCGCAGCAGATCTATGCTCAGGCGACGCTCACCAAGATGATCGTGCGCCATATGCAGGGCGAGGCCATGGAGAAGACGCTCGCCTGGGCCGACAGCGAAGTCGAAGGGTTCCTGCGCGGCTGAACCAAGACCAGCCGGCTTGCGAGCCAGCCTTTCGAGGCCGGCTCTTCGGGGCGCCGCGAAGGGCGTTCTTCGACCACCTTCCCGCCGGGCCCCGCCGCCCGGCGGCGGAAGCGTGACCTTCACTTGTCAGAGCGAGAGGCGGCCCATGGTTGACGCGGCCCTGTCTTCTTCACCCCCTACGTCAGCGCGCCCGCGGGCGAAGGCCAGGCCCTCGGGCTTCCGCAAATTCCTGCAGCGCAAGTCGACCATCGCCTTCTTCATGGCACTGCCGCTGATCGTGCTGATCCTGCTGCTGGTGGTCTATCCGGCCTTCTATGCGATCTACCTGTCGACGTTGAGAAAATCCATGACCAGCGTGGCCTGGATGCGCAACTGCAAATGGCTGCCCGAAGCCATTTGCGGCTATATCCCGTTCGGCAATATCCAATTCCTGTTCACCCGCGAAACCTTCTGGATGGTGGTCTGGCAATCCTGCCTGTTCGCCGTCAGCGCGGTGATCTTCAAGGCGCTGATCGGCTTCATCGTCGCCCATTTCGTCCACAACATCCCGGCCAAGGGCCAGCGCAAATGGCGCGGCATGCTGCTGATCCCCTGGGTGATCCCGCCGGCCATGAGCACGCTCGCCTGGCTCTGGCTGTTCGACCCCTCCTACAGCGCCTTCAACTATACCCTGTCGTTTTTCGGCGCCGGGCCGATCCCCTGGACCGGCAATGCCAACTGGGCACGCTTCTCGGTGATCCTGGTCAATATCTGGTACGGCGCGCCGTTCTTCATGATCATGTATCTGGCGGCGCTGAAATCGGTGCCGGACCAGCTCTACGAGGCGGCGGCCATCGACGGCGCCAACTGGTGGCAGCGGATCTGGTACGTGACGCTGCCGATGATGCGCAACATCATCGCGATCACCACACTGTTCTCGCTGATCGTCACCTTCGCCAATTTCGACATCGTCCGCATCCTCACCGCCGGCGGGCCGCTGGACCAGACGCATCTGTTCGCCACCTGGGCGTTCCGCATCGGCATCGAGGGCAGCGACATTCCGCTCGGCGCCTCGGTGTCGCTGTTCATGGTGCCGATCCTGGCGGTGGCCGCCATCTTCATCCTGCGCGACATTACCAAACGGGGGAACGAGGCCTGATGACCGCAGCCGTTCTCGACAAGGGCGCGCCGACCCGCAAGACGGGCTATGGCAGCATGAGCAAGGACCGCGCCTGGGCGCTGAAATGGTCCTATTTCTTCCTGACCCTGTTCGTCATCTTCTTCCTGGTGCCGCCGGTCTACATGTTCATCACTTCGCTGAAGGGCAGCGCGGAGATTTCGGCGGCGACCAATCCCTGGTGGGTCTTCAACCCCACCCTCGACAACTACGTCAACCTCCTGTCCTCGACCCAGTTCCTGACCTTCGCCCGCAATTCGGCCGTGGTCTCGACCTTCGTGGTGGCGATCACCATGCTGATCTCGATTCCCGCCGCCTTCGCCCTGTCGCGCATGCGGTTCTGGGGATCGGCGACGCTGGCGACCGGCGTGTTCCTGACCTACCTGGTGCCGGACACGCTGCTGTTCATCCCGCTGTTCAAGATGTTCGCCGTGTTCCACGAATGGACCGGCATTCAGCTCCTGAACCGCTGGTGGGTGCTGCTGGTGGTCTATCCGACGCTGACCGTGCCGTTCTGCACCTGGATCATGATCGGCTATTTCGCCTCGATCCCGAAAGAACTGGACGAGGCGGCGATCATCGACGGGGCGAGCTGGCTGCAGACGCTCACCCGCATCTTCATTCCGGTCGCGCTGCCCGGCATCATCGCGGCGACGATCTTCGCCTTCACGGTGAGCTGGGCCCAGTTCCTCTATCCGCTCGCCTTCACCACATCGGTCGACCAGCTGGTGCTGCCGGTCGGCATCATCACCACGCTGATCAAGGGCGACGTGTTCAACTGGGGGCAGATCATGACCGGCGCGCTGCTCGGCGCCGCCCCGCCGCTGATCATCTACGCCTTCCTGATGGACTATTACATCGCGGGCCTCACCGCCGGCGCGACCAAGGGTTGAAGAGGAAACAATGGCAGGCGTCACCCTGAGCAATATCGTCAAGCGCTACGACGACGTGGAGGCCGTGCGCGGCATCAACCTCGACATCGCCGACCATGAATTCGTCGTGCTGGTCGGGCCGTCCGGCTGCGGCAAGTCGACCACCCTGAGGATGATCGCCGGGCTCGAGGACATTTCCGACGGCGAGATCGCCATTGACGGCGACGTGGTCAACGACGTGCCGCCGAAGGACCGGGACATCGCCATGGTGTTCCAGAACTACGCGCTCTATCCGCATATGACGGTGGCCGAGAACATGTCGTTCGGCCTCAGGCTGAAACGCTTTCCCAAGGCCGAGATCAAGGAGCGGGTCGACGAGGCGGCGCGTATCCTCGACATCACCGAACTGTTGAACCGCAAGCCCAAGGCCCTGTCGGGCGGCCAGCGCCAGCGCGTCGCCATGGGCCGCGCCATCGTGCGCCACCCCAAGGTCTTCCTGTTCGACGAACCCTTGTCGAACCTCGATGCCAAGCTCAGGGTTCAGATGCGCACCGAGATCAAGAAGGTGCATCTGAAGGTGCGCACCACCACCGTCTACGTCACCCACGACCAGGTCGAGGCCATGACGCTCGCCGACCGGGTGGTGGTGATGAATCACGGCCGGATCGAGCAGATCGGCCCGCCCAACGAGCTCTATCATGCGCCGAAGACGCGCTTCGTCGCCGGCTTCATCGGCTCGCCGGCGATGAACTTCATCCCCGCCCGAATCGAAGAGACGGGCGGCGGCCTGCGGGTGCGCCTGACCGACACGATCGCGCTGGCCATCCCCGAAGCCAAGACCGCGCGCTACCGGCCCCATGCCGGCAAGGACGGGCTGCTGCTCGGGCTCAGGCCCGAACATATCACCGAGACGGACCCGCATATGGCGGCGGGCAAGGAACCGTTCCAGGTCAAGCTCGACGTCATCGAGCCGATGGGCAACGAGACCCTGGTCTATTTCGCCATCGAAGGCACCCAGCTCTGCGGCCGGGTCGACCCGAATGCCGGCGCGCGCGACGGCGAGGCGATGCGGCTCGCCGCCGATCTCAACCACATGCACCTGATCGACGGGGCAAGCGGCCTGGTGCTTTAGGCGATCGCCGCGAGGCGATGTGGCAGGGGCGGCGCCCCTGCCCGTTCAGGGCGTGACGAGGTCGAGCAGCATCACCATGATGATCGCCACGGCCAGCGTGATATTGGGCAGGCGGCGGCTGCGCGAGGTGCGCGTCAGCAGGCCGAACATGGCAACGAGAAAAGCCGCCACGCCGGCAATGACCGAGGCGGCGATCAGCTTCAGATCGACATAGAGCGCAACCGCGATGACGGTCGCCACGCCGACCAGTGTCGAAATGACCAGCGCGAAAAGGCCATAGGCGCCGGAGAGATCGCCGGCCCGCAGCAGCATCCTTTTCAGCGTCGAGACCTGGCGCGCCGGCACGGTCACGTCGTAGATGGCTCCGAGCGAAAGGGCGCTGGCGAGGAAAGCCAGCGCGGCCGCGCCGGGCATCAATGCCAGCAGCGCATAGCGCTTGTCGGTGGCGATCTTGTCGATGCCGACCACGCGCTCGACGAAACCGAAAGCGGTCAGCAGCACCGAGCCAATGGTGAGCGCCGCGGAAACGATGACACGCGCGACGTCGATCAGGGCGAGATCGCGGTTGAACACCTCGGCGGGACCGGCCGGTTCTTCCAAGGACATGTCGATGCCTCGCGAAACGTCAACTGCTGTCCTGACATCTCACGCGAATCGATCGGGCGGAAGCGGTTTTGCTGAAGGGCCGACCAGCCGCCGTCTCTCAGATCCGGCCATCATAGGCCTGCCGGTCGATGACCGCGCCGATCAGCGTGAACTGGTCCGTCCGCTCGCGGGCCCGCCGGAGGGCCTGCTCGAGCGCGCCGATATCCGCAACCGTTTCGCCCGCGCCCCCGAAGGCGCGCCCTATCGCGCCGAAATCATGCCGCCCGAAATCGACGCCGCCATTGCGCATCTGCCGCGACCGCTGCTTCATTTCGATCAGGGTCAGCGAGGCGTCGACAAAGACCACGATGGTCACCGGCAGCTCCAGCTCCGCGAGCGTCGAGAGCTCGCCGAGCACCATGAGCAAGCCGGCATCGCCGGAGAAGGCGACCACCGGCGTGTGCGGATCGGCGACCGCCACGCCCATCGCCAGCGGCAGCGCGCACCCCATCGTGCACAGGCCGGTGGACTGAAGCAGGCCGCCGGGCTCGTAGGCCTCCCAGAGCTGGCTCAGGAGGATGCGGTGCGCGCCGGAATCCACCGTCGCCACAGTGTTCCGCGGAAACACGTTCCTGACGGTCTCGACAATGGCCGCCGGTCCCCAGCGGCCCCTGGACGCAAAGGCGTCCTTGTGGGCCTGCCGCGCCCCGGTGGCGACGTCAGCGGCCCAGGTCCGGCAGGGTGCGACGCCACGGCCCAATGCCCTCAGGCCTTCGCCGACATCGCAGACGAAGCTGATCGAGGAATGGTGCATGTAGTGACGGTTGGCCTCCGCGGCGAACTCCACCACCCGCTGCTCGACGGGATCCCAGGCATCGCGCCAGCCGGTCCGCATCTCGATCGGATCGTAGCCGACGGCCAGGACGAAATCGGCCGCCTCGAACAGCGGCAGCAGGATCTTGTCCGCGAGCGGCGAAAGGCCGGCGCCGCCGACGGCCAGCGGATGATCCTCCGGCACGACCCCCTTGGCCTTGTAGGTCGTGACAACCGGGATCTGGAACGTCTCGGCAAAGTGCCTGAGCTCCTGGACGGCGCCGTGGCCCATGACGTCGAGACCGGCGATGATCACCGGCTTGCGCGCCTCGGCAAGCCAGGCCCGGGCTTGCGCGAGCGGCGCGGCTTCCGCCGGTGCGACCGCCGCCGCCGGGATATGGCGTGACCGCATCGGGTGCGCCGGTACGGCATCGGCGACTGAAATGGGGATGTCGATCAGGACCGGCCCGGGCCGGTCGCCCGTGGCGATCGCAATCGCCTTGTCGGCGATGACGTCGGCGCCGTCGGCGGTGAGCGCGAAGGTCGCCTTGGTGATCGGCTGAAACAGCGCGCGGTGATCAAGCACCTGGTGGGTATAGGTCAAAGCCTCGTCGGGATCGACGCAGCCGGTCAGCACGATCAGGGGCACGCGATCCTGCTGGGCATTCGCCACCACGTTCGCGCCGTTGGCGGCGCCGGGCCCGACGGTCGCGACCAGAATTCCAGGCGCGCCGGTCCTGTGACAGGTGCCTTCGGCCATGAAGCCGGCGGCGTTCTCGTGCTTGCAGAGAACGAAGCGGATGCCGGCCGCGGCAAGTGCGTCGACCACAGTCAGGACCTCGCCGCCCGGCATGCCGAAGGCGGTTCGGCAGCCGGCCTCGTAAAGGCGGCGGGCAAGAATATCGGCTGAGCGGTCCATCTTATCCATTCCGCCGCGAGGGCGGCCTTCCCGAGGGTGGCTGCGTCGTCCCAGGCGGCATTATCGGCCAATCGGCCAAGACGCCGCCTAGTCGCTTGCCGGACGTCCCGTCACCAGCGTTTCGATGAGCTTGCGGTCGGCCGGCGTCGCCGGATTGTAGACGATCAGGCTGAGGTCCGGCCGGCCATCCACCGCGAAGGCGGAATATTCCAATGCGATCGGTCCGAGCCGGGGATGGCGCAGGTGCTTCGTTCCGTCGCCATGGGTCTGCACATTGCTGTCGCGCCACATCGACGCGAATTCCGGGCTCGACCGGCAGAGTTCCTCGACCAGCGGCGCCACCTCGGCGTCGGCGCCCGCGCGGGCGGCATCGATCCGGAAGGCGCCGACCACGAAACGGGCGACGCTTTGCCAATCGAACTGCGCGGCGCGGACGCGGGGGTCGCAGAAGATCAAGCGCAGGATATTGCGCCGGTCGGGCGGCAGCGCGCCGTAGTCGGTGAGCACGGCCGTCGCGGCGGCGTTCCAGGCGACGACATCCCAGGTCGCGGTCCGCACGATCGCCGGGCTGCAGGTGAGAACATCGAGCAAGCGCTGCAGTCGCGGCGTGATCGCGTCGCGCCCCCTATAGCGGACCTCGGGCGGCCGGCCCAGACCGACCAGGAACAGATGCTCACGCTCGACCTCGGTCAGCGTCAGCGCCCGGGCGATCCGGTCGAGCACATCGGCCGAGGGGCTGCCGCCGCGCCCCTGTTCCAGCCACGTGTACCAGGTCGCGCTGATATTGGCGCGCTGGGCCACCTCCTCGCGGCGCAGGCCCGCCGTCCGGCGCCGACCGCCGGCGAAGCCGAACGAGGCGGGATCCAGCTTGGTGCGCCGGTTCCTGAGATAGGCGCCGAGCGAATTGCCATCGGCCATGACCCGCATCCTGTTAGTGATTATACTGGGATAATGTGACTACTTTAACCGGATAGGCAGCGCGACGACAATGCTGGGATCCTATCTTGGAGATCAAGCACATGCGCGTATTCGTAACCGGGGCCACCGGCTGGGTCGGCTCGGCGGTGGTCGAGGAGCTGGTCCGGGCCGGCCATCAGGTGACGGGCCTGGCCCGTTCCGAAGACAAGGCGGCCGCGCTCGCCGCGACCGGCGTGGACGTGCTGCGCGGCACGCTCGACGACCTCGATGCCTTGCGCGGCGCCGCGGCGGCGGCGGACGCGGTAATCCACACCGCGTTCAATCACGACTTCTCCAGGTTCGCCGAGAACGCCCAGCAGGACCGGCGCGCCATCGAAACACTGGGCGGCGCGTTGGAGGGATCCGACCGCCCCCTCCTCGTCACCTCGGGTGTCGCGCAGCTCGCACCGGGCCGGGTGGCGACCGAGACGGACCTGCCGGTGCCCGATCCATCCTATCCGCGCAGGTCCGAAGCGGCGGCGCGCGCGCTGGCGGAGCGTGGCGTGCGTGCCGCGTCTGTCCGGCTCGCCCCCTCGGTCCACGGCGCCGGCGACCATGGCTTCATCCCGATCCTGATCCGAATGGCGCGCGACAAGGGCGTGTCGGCCTATATCGGCGAAGGCCTGAACCGCTGGCCCGGCGTGCACCGGCTGGACGCGGCGCGCCTCTACCGGCAGGCACTCGAACAGGGCGCCACCGAAGCGGCCTATCATGCGATCGCCGACGAGGGCGTGGCGTTCAAGGATATCGCCGCGGTGATCGGCCGCCGGCTCGGCCTGCCGGTCGAGCCGCGTGGCCGCGAGCATTTCGGCTGGTTCGCCGCGTTCGCCGGCGCCGACATGGCTGCGTCGAGCCAGCGCACCCGGGCGCTGCTCGGCTGGCGGCCGACCGGCCCGGACCTCATCACCGATATCGACCAGCCGGGTTATTACGCGGTTTGATCGGCCGTCCCACGATCGGCTGCGATCGCGAACCTATCCACGCGGTGGTCGGTCACGCGGCTGAATTCGTGACCGGCCGGGACCAGCCCGGCCACGACGAGACTTCTCTTGGGCGCAATTCTTGGGCGCAATGCGCGCCAGATCGCCAGGCTCGGAGCGCGCGACGTGAAACCAGTGTGTCGTGCGCTCGACACATCGTCTTGCCCGGGCCTGGCCCTGATATCCACGACTGCCGGTCAGGCCGGCTTGAAGTTCATCGCCACGCCATTGATGCAGTAGCGCAGGCCGGTCGGCGGCGGGCCGTCCGGGAAGACATGGCCGAGGTGGCCGCCGCAATTGCTGCAATGAACTTCGGTGCGCACCATGCCGTAGCTGCGATCGACCGTCTCCTCGACCGAACCCTCGACCGGCCGGTCGAAACTCGGCCAGCCCGTGCCGCTTTCGAACTTCTTGCCCGAAACGAACAGGTCCTGGCCGCAGCCGACGCAGGAAAACGTGCCGGCGCGCTTCTCGTAGTTCAACGCGCAGCTGCCGGGGCGCTCGGTGCCGTGGCCCCGCAGCACCGCATATTGCTCGGGCGTCAGCAGGCGGCGCCACTCCTCGTCGGTATGGCTCACAGGGAAGGTGCGGGCGGCAGGTTCGGCGGTGCGGGTCATCGCGGGTCTCCGTTTCGGACAGTCATATGGTCATTCGGCGGCGCTGGCGACAGGCTCCCGCACCCGGCGGCTACGGCCACGACCGCGGTCCGGTTCGCCGGTCAGCCGGCGCAGGAGATTGACGCAGGCGACGGCGAGGCCGGCGACCAGCACCCATGCGGCCGGCCTCAGCCCGATATCGATGGAAAAATTGGCCATGAAGACGCGCGAGGCCATGACCCCGGTCATGGTCGCATACCACAAGGTTTCCAGCAGCGCCGTGGCGACGGCGGCGGCGACGGCCAGGCCGACGAGCTGCAGAGGCGCGATGCCGACCTCGAAACGCCGCATCAGGCGAAAGCCCATGAGCCAGAGGAACAGGCCCGCCATCAGGCTCGGCTCGGTGACGTCGATCTTGCTCTGCAGGAAGAAGTGCAGCAGCGCCAGCACCGTCAGGCCATAAACGAGCCGGTGCAGCCGGTTCCACCTGACCGTGCCCAGCCGCTTGATCATGGCATCGGTCGAGGTCGCCGCCAGGACCGCCAGCCCGACCAACGCCACGAAGCCGATGGTGAGGTAAAAACGCCTGACGATCTCGCTCGTCACCTTGGCCAGGTCATAAGCCTGGTCGACGACATAGAGCCCGAGGTGAATGACCACATAGGCGAGCGCCGCGACCCCGACCATGCGGCGGATGGCGATCAGTTTCGGCCAGTCGAGCGCATAACGGAACGGGGTGACGGCCAGCGACACCAGCAGGAGCCGCACCGTCCAGTCGCCGGACTGGTGGATCGCCTCGGTCACCGGCTTGGAGCCGAGCGTGCCGGTCAGCGCCTGCAGGATGAGCCAGGCGCCCGGCGCCAGAATGCCGAGGAAAAAGACCAGTTTGAGAACGGACAACCGTCCGGCCCGATCGTTCCACGGCAGCATGCTGGGGCTCCACATCGTTCAGATGTGATGCCATACGGCGCCCCGCCGCAAGCCGTTACCCCCGCGTCCTCACGAATCGGTGATGCCGGCCTGGCGTGTTCGCAGTTCCGGCTCCCGGATGCGCACCCGGGAGCCGGCGCCGGTCAGGCGCTCTGGTTGATCAGCAGGGCAATGGTCGTCGACGACGGCTTGGAGCCGTCCGCGCCATAGCTCGTCTGTTTCGACAGGTTCTCCTGCAGCTGTTTCAGGAAATCCTGGATGAGGCTCGACACGTCCGATGACGAGGAGGCCGCATCCGTCGACGATGCCGTCGTGTCGCTCGTGCTGGAGCCGTCCTGGCTCGACGGGTCGCCCGGCGGAGGGCCGGGCGGCGGACCGCCGACGCCACCATGGCCGCCGTGATGGCCCTTGCCGAAGCTATTCTGGAAGACCTGTTTCAGCTCGTTCGCCTGGTCCGCGGTGAGCGCCCCCGACGTCGTCTGCTGGTCGATCAGGCCGTCGATCTTCTTCTTCATGTCCTGCGGCGACAGGCGCTGGCCCGGCGTATCGGACGCCCGTTCGGACGTCAGTGCCTGGTCGATGGAATCGAGCGCGCTCGACAAGGCGTCCTGATCGCCCGCGCCGACCTGGCCCGAGGACACCTCGGACGCCAGTTCGTTTTGCAGCCGCTCGCGCGGTGATGTACGCAAATGCTGTAGTGATGATGATGCGGATGATACCGAGGTCATGTGACCCTCCAATTCCCCTGAACCGATACGCAGCTACAAGCAGTCAGAGGGAAGGGTTCGACGCGTTAAGCAATGCTAACCATAATTTCCGCATATGTTTCCGGTTTTCTCCCTGTCTCGAATGGAAACAACCGGAAACAATAAATTTGTCCCAGGGATCAATTCGCTGCGCGATAAGACGGTCATGTCCACTCAGCCGCACATTCTGATCGTCGAAGACGACAGCGAGATCAGCAAGCTTCTGACGCGCTACCTGCGCACCAACAACTTCCGGGTGACTGTCGCACCGGACGGGCGTGATTTCGATCGATTGCTCGCCGACAATCGTTTCGACCTCCTGATCCTCGACATCATGCTGCCCGGCGAGGACGGGCTCAGCCTGTGCCGCAGGGCGCGGTCGGCCAGCGCCATCCCGATCATCATGCTGTCGGCCCGCAGCGAGGATCTCGACCGCATCGTCGGGCTGGAGATCGGCGCCGACGACTATGTCGCCAAGCCGTTCAATCCGCGCGAGCTGCTGGCCCGCATCCGGGCGGTGCTTCGCCGCACCACCGAGGGCTCGGTCGCGGCGCGCCCGCAAGGCCCGCGCAACTATCGCTTTCTCGGCTGGACCATCGACACGGTGCAGCGCACCCTGACGGATGCGACGGGCACGCGGATCGCCATTACCAGCGCCGAATTCGACCTGCTGAACGTCTTCTGCGAAAGGCCGGGCCGGACCCTCAGCCGCGAGCAGATCGTCGATTTGACCCAGGGCCGCGCGGTCGGGCCCTATGAGCGCAGCGTCGACATCCTGGTCAGCCGCCTGCGCAGCAAGATCCGGCTCGGCGCCGACGAACCGAGCATCATCGTGACGGTGCGTTCGTCCGGCTATCAGTTCACCCCGCAGGTGGATGTCGCCTGATGCGCCTCGGCTTCGACCTCCGGCCAAAACGGATCACCGTGCAGATCGCCGCGCTGGTGATCGGCGCGGTGGCGATCTTCCATCTCATCGCCACCATCGTCTTCGCCCTGTCGAACAGCGACCTCAAGCCGCGCCATCCGGCCGAGCTTGCCGGCCGCGCCTCGGCTTTGCTGGCGCTGATCGACGCGACGCCGATGGCCGAGCGCGACCGCCTGCTCGGCAATCTCGCCGGCGCCCGAACCGACGTGACGATCGTCCGCGACATGGCGACGACCCCACCAGGCGAGCCGGAACCCCTGCAACGCGGCTTCCGCCGGCTGCGCGCCCTGCCCGGCGCGACGGTCTGGCCGCTCGGTCCGATGGCCGAGCCGCGCCCCGACGCCGCCGAGGAATTGCTGGTGCGCCTGCGCGACGGCGACACGTTCCGGGTGACCTTGCCGCGCTCCTCGCGCGCGGCGCTGTTCGGTCCGGGCCTGTCGACCCTGGTCTTTCTCGGCATCAGCCTGGTGCTGCTGAGCCTCTGGGCCGCCAAGGCGCTGACCCGCCCGCTGAACGAGATCGCCGAAGCGGCACGACGCTATTCCGCCGACGACATCACCGTCGCCCTGCCCGAACGGGGACCGCAGGAGGTGCGGCAGCTGGCGCATGCGATGAACCAGATGCAGGCGCGCATCTCGAAATTCGTCGCCGAGCGCACGCGCATGCTGGCGGCCGTCAGCCACGACCTGCGCACGCCGATCACGCGCTTAAGGCTGCGCGCCGAATTCATGGACGACCAGAGCCAGAAGGCCGGCATGCTCGCCGACCTCGACCAGATGGAGACCCTGGTGCGCGGCACGCTCAGCTATCTGCGCGATGGCCGCAGCGGCGAAGCGCTGACACCGACCGAATTGCCGAGCATCCTGATGGCGATCCGCGACCAATATTCCGACATGGGGGTCGACGTGCCCTATGACGGCCCGGAGCGGCTGCGCATCGACATCAGGCCGAGCGAGATCCAGCGCGCGGTGACCAATCTGGTGGAGAACGCGCTGAAATATGCCGGCGCCGCCCGCATGCGCCTCCGGGTCGAGCCGGACGGCCTCGCCACCATCGAGGTCGAGGACGACGGCCCGGGCATTCCAGCGGGCGAATGCGATCAGATGCTTGAGCCCTTTGCCCGCGGCGACGCCGCCCGTACGCTCAGCAACGACACGGGTTTCGGCCTCGGCCTGACGATCGCGCGCGCCATCGCCGAAGGCCATGGCGGCCGGCTGGTGCTCGCCGACCATGCGCCGCGCGGCCTGACCGCCCGCATCGAGCTGAAACCGAACCGCACGGTCCACCCGGTCTGAAGCGCTCAGTCGCGGCGCAGGACCGTGCCGATCAGGTTGACGATCAGCCTGACGATGCCGAGGCTGGTGATGGCGTTGACGTCGAGCGAGGGGTTGTGCTCGGCGAAGGCGACGCCGGCAATGTCGCAACGCCGGGCAAGACCGGTGAACAGGTCGGCCGCGTCGTAGAAGCCGAGCCCGCCGGGCAAAGGCGAGCCCGTGCCCGGCATGACCGAGGGGTCGAGCCCGTCGCAATCGAAGGCGATGAAGACCTTGGCGCCGTCGGGCACATGGGCGAGCGCCGAGGCGATGCCGTCGCGCGCGACCTGCCGCGCCGTGACGATCCGGTTGCCCGCGGCCAGGCTGTCGGCGACGTCGCGGGGCCGCGCGCTGCCGATGCCGCGCTGGCCGACATGGATGATCCGTTCGACCCAGGCCATTTCGGAGACGCGCCGCATCGGGCTCGAATAGCCATGCCGCTCGCCGTTGACCTCGTCGCGAAAGTCCAGGTGGGCGTCGACCTGGACGACATGCAGCGGGCCGCGGCCATCGAGCCCGGCCGCCACCAGCGCCGGCACCGAGTCGTCGCCGCCGATGACGATCGGCAGGGCGTTGCGGCCGGCGATCAGGCGCACCGCCTCGGTCACCCGGCGGCCATTGGCGGCGATGTCGCGATGATCGCCGGCAACATCGCCGCAATCGACCAGGCCGGCGCCCACCGCCGAAAACAGCGGCGCGTCGAGGTCGAAGTCATGATGACCGGCGAAGCCGCCGTGACGATGCGACCGCGCCCGCACGGCGCGCGGCGCGTCGCTGTTGCCGCCGGCGATGCCGCGCATGCCATAGGGCACGCCCCAGGGCGCGCCGAGGATGGCGAAACGGGCCGACAGGGCCTGGAGATCGGGCGCCGAGGGCGCATCGAGGAAGGTCAGCCCACCCTCCGGCGGCAAGGTCATCGTCATGGTCTCGTCCTTCGTGCTCGGGGTTTCGGGCCTAAAGCAAGGTAGGTCTGGTGGAGGTTCTCGAATAGCACCCCAGGTCGGTCAGTCGTCCTTCGAGGCTCGCAATAGAACCACTGCCCTCACCTCGCCCCCGGGAGGGCTACCGGAGCACACAAGTCACGCGACGCCAGCAGGCGCAGCCGAAGTGAGCCACGCGGTCGTCGGCATTCTCTACGTCACCCCCGGCGAGCCAGAGCAGAAGCCCTTGCTTCTGCGGAGGCGAGGGAAGGGGGTCCAGGAGTTGCAGAGAGCCGACTTCAACGCTGCGAAATCACCCGAACATATGCACTGCGGGCGCTGTGAAGCGGCTCCTGGACGCCCTTCCCTCGCCTCCGCAGAAGCAAGGGCTTCTGCTCTGGCTCGCCGGGGGTGACGTCGTGCGCCCATCCGAAACTGTCTCACCACGGCTCCGCCAGGCGCCCGTCGAGCCATTCGCGGCCACGCCGGTAGAGCGCTTCGACCTCGGGCCCGCGCAGGCCCGGCATGTCGCGCTTCACGGTGTAGCCGATCTGGGTCTGGATATAGGCGAGGTGGCGGTAGCCTTCCGGGAACTGGCCGAGCAATTCGGCATCGAGCGCCAGCCGGGCATCCGGCAGGACCGGATCGAGCCGGTCCTTTTCGTAGATCGGCTGGCGGAACAGCACGCGCCATTCGCCGTCGCGCTTCTCGATGAAATCGTGAAACCGGCCGGTGCAGACGACGTCGCACAGGACGCCATGCACCATGCCGCGCTGGGAAATGGTCATCTTGGTCTGGGCGATCGCGCGGTGGTCCTGAAGGTCGATCGCGGTGCCGCCGAGGAAATGCAGGATGCTGACGCCCTTGGCCCAGCCTTCGCGGCTCATCTTGATGAAGTCGCTGGCCAGCCCCTGGTACCAGGTCGCGGCCATGCGGGCGTCCGGATGCCAGCAGGTGGCGAACCGGTCCCAGTCGCCGGCGTCGCGCCACAGCGCCCAGTTCTGCACGAGGTCGCGGATGGCCAGCCGCTCGATGATGTCCTGGTTCATGTCATGCTCCCACGCCTTGGTCGGGCCTGCACCATCATGAATCGGCGGCGGCTGTCCAGGGGCACGCCGTCAGGCCGTCGGCAGAAAGGTTCCGATCAGGCGGAAGCTGCGGGTCGAGGCCGCGTCCGGCAGGTCCAGGCGGGCAATGTCGGCCTGCAGCAGGGCCGGGTCATCGGCATCGGCGAGCAGGACCGAGCCGGTGCTCGGCATCGGACGCGCCAGCGGATGGCCCGGCGCATCGGCGGCAATGATGCCGTGCTGCAGCGCGCAGACGGCTCCGACAGGCATGTCGCTCCGCGCGGTCACCAGCGGCACCACGAAGGCGGCAGCGGGCGACGGCCGGGCGGCCGCGACGCGGCAGACGATACGGGTGAAATGGGTCAGATGCGGCCGCATCCGCGTGCTCCCGGGGCTCGGCTGGTTGATCAGCCGCTGGTAGGCCGCGGTCTGCAGCACATCGACCGAAGCAAGGTCGTAGAGGGTGAAGAAGCCCGGCTCGTCGCCATCGTCGGCCTGGTAGCGCCAGGCGGCGAGGATGCCCGGCACGGTCAGGCGCTCCGGCACGTGCTCGATGCCGTGCCATGCCTGATAGGCGTCGAGATGGCCCGGCGCCACCCCGTTCCAGAGCGCCAGGAAGGCCGTGCCGGAGAGATTCATGAACGGATGCCATCGGTTCGAGGGTCGATCATCACCTTGACACCGGACCGGTCGCGCATGGCCGCGAAACCATCCAGGGCTGCCGCCAGCGGCAATCGATGGGTGATCAACATGCGGAAACGCTCCGGTTCGGCGGCGAGCCGTTCGATGACGCGCGACCAGGTGGCGATCGGCGCGCGGTAGGAGCCGCGAAGGGTCTGGCCGGCACGCACCAGCCTGGTCAGATCGAGCGAGGCCGGCCTGGAGTGAATGCCGACCACCACGAGGGTGCCGTCCTGGTCGAGCACGCCGAGCGCTTCGGGGATGAGCGCGGCCACGCCGGTCGCCTCGATGACCACGTCGAAGGGCTGGTCCTGGCCGCAGTCGCGCAGCGCCCCGATCAGCGGGCGGTCGCCGACATCGACCGTCGTCGAAAAGCCGAGCGCATGGGCGCAGGCGAAACGGGCCGCGTCGTCGCGGCCGGCCAGCACGATGTCGGTCGCGCCGGCCGCCTCGACGAACAGCGCCACGCCGAGCCCGATCGGTCCGGGGCCGAGGATCAGGACGCGCGCGCCGGGCCGGATCATGGCACGGTCGGCGGCCTCGGCGGCCACGGTCATCGGTTCGGTCAGGGCGGCGATCTCGGCATCGAGGCCATCGGGAACGGCAATGCAGTTGATCGCCGGCACGACCACATGCGCGGCGAAACCGCCGTCTCGGCGAATGCCGATGCCGGTACGGCCGGTGCAGCGTTCGGAGCGGCCAGCGAGGCAGGACGGACAGGCGCCGCAGACGACCGAGGGACGCACGACGACACGCCGGCCCGGCGCGCTCGCCGCGCCGTCGACGACGCGGCCGGCGAATTCATGGCCGAGCGTCACCGGCATGGCGCTGGCCATGGCTTCGTAGCCGCCGGTCCAGTCGGCAATATGCAGGTCGGTGCCGCAAATGCCCACCGCCTCGACCGCGACGATCACCTCGGCCCCGGCCGGACGGGGCAACGGCACATCGGCCAGGATCACGCCGGGAGCAGCCTCGGATTTGCGCAGCGCGAGCATCGGTCGGCCTTCCCGCCTATTCCGGCTTCAGGCCGATGGCGCGCACGACCTCGGCCCATTGGGCAGCCTCCTTGTCCATGAAGGCGGCGAGTTCGGCGGCCGTGCCAGGGATCGGATCGGCGCCCAGAACCTTCATCCGCTCGCGCATGGCCGGTGTCGCCAGCACGGTTGAGAAGGCCTTCTGCATGGCATCGACCGCCTCTTGCGGCGTGCCGCGCGGGGCGACAACCGCGAGCCAGGCGGAGACGTCGTAGTCGGCATAACCCTGTTCGGCCAGTGTCGGCACATTGGGCAGCATGCTGGTGCGCGCCTTGGTGGTGACGCCCAGCGCCTTGACGGTCCCGCCTTCGATCTGGCCGGAGACCGAGGCGAGCGTCGCGAACGACACTTTCAGCGAACCGCCCAGCAGGTCGGACAAAGCCGGTCCCTCGCCACGATAGGGCACGTGCTGCAGCTTGACGCCGGTGCGCAGCGCATAGAGCTCGCCGGCGAGATGGGCGACCGTGCCGGTGCCCCCGGACGAGAAGGTGATCGGGTCGCGCGCGGTCCGGGCGGCGGCCTCGAACTCCTTCATGGTCGAATAGGGCGCATCCGGGCGCACCACCACGACCAGCGGCAATTTGGCGATCATGCAGACCGGCACGAGGTCGGTCTTCCAGTTGAACGGCAGGTTTTCGCGCGAGGCGGCGTTGATCACCATGGTGGTCGGCGCGGTCAGCACGGTGTAGCCGTCGGGCGCCGAGCGCACCACGGCGTTGGTCGCGGTGATGGTGGCGCCACCGCCGCGGTTCTCGATGACGAAACGCTGGCCGATCAGGTCACCCGCGGCCTCCGCCGCCACGCGCATGGTGACGTCGACGCCGCCGCCGGCGGCAAAGGGCACGATCACCGAGATCGGCCGGCTGGGGAAGCCCTGCGCGAAACCCGGACCGGCGATGCCGGCCAGCGCCATTGCGCCAAACCCCCGCCGTGTCAGCGCGGCCCGACCCTCGACCATGACGTCCTCCCATTCTTTCGGTTGGCATGAAGGTGCGTCGCCGCACCCCGGCGTTCAACGCCGAAGATATCGCAGCCCTATAGCCTGAGGGCATGGCCCGCGAAACGCCGTCGGCGCGGCGCAAAGGCCTCATGCTCGCCCCGCCACGTTTCGCAGCGCACAAACAAGCCATGGCATTTTCGGCCGAATTGGCTTAGGAGCCACGATACAGTTTGATCTTGGACCGACAATGGCTCGGTCCGCGGCGGTGAGCATTTGGGGTCGACCTCGACCCACACTCCTCCCAAGAAGGCATCGATCCTCGTGACGGAACTTCCGATTTCCCCCCCGCTGGCGCGTGCGCTGGCCGAACGTGACTATACCGACCTCACCCCGGTGCAGAGCGGGGTTCTGGGCCCGGAGGCGCTCGACCGCGACCTCCTGGTCTCGGCTCAGACCGGCTCCGGCAAGACGGTGGCCTATGGCCTCGGCCTCGCCAACACGCTGCTCGGCGACGAGGAGCGGATCGCGCCGGCCGGCGACCCGATGGCGCTGATCATCGCGCCGACGCGCGAACTGGCGCTGCAGGTGCAGCGCGAGCTCGCCTGGCTTTATGCCCAGACCGGTGCCCGCGTGGTCGCCTGCGTCGGCGGCATGGATCCCCGGCGCGAGCGGCGCATGCTCGACGAGGGCGCCCATATCGTGGTCGGCACCCCCGGCCGCCTGCGCGACCATATCGAACGCAACGCGCTGAACCCCTACAGCCTGAAGGCCGTGGTGCTCGACGAGGCCGACGAGATGCTCGATCTCGGCTTCCGCGACGACCTGGAATTCATCCTCAACACCACGCCGGAAAACCGCCGGACCCTGCTGTTCTCGGCCACCCTGCCGGCCGGCATCGTGACGCTGGCCAAGCGCTTTCAGCGCAACGCCTTCCGGATCGAGGCCTCGCGCGGCGAGCGCGGCGGCCATATCGACATCGAATATCGCGCCATCCGCGTCGTGCCCAACGAGGTCGAGCATGCGGTGGTCAACGTGCTCCGGCAGGTGGAATCGCCGAGCGCGATCGTGTTCTGCAACACCCGCAACGCGGTGCGCCACCTCCAGTCCATCCTGGTCGAGCGCGGCTTCTCGGCGGTGTTCCTGTCGGGCGAACTCGGCCAGCACGAGCGCAACATGGCGCTGCAGGCGCTGCGCGACGGCCGCGCCCGCATCTGCGTCGCCACCGACGTCGCCGCGCGCGGCATCGACCTGCCCAATCTCGGCCTGGTGATCCATGCCGAACTGCCGAACGACGCCGAGATCCTGCAGCATCGCAGTGGCCGCACCGGCCGGGCCGGCCGCAAGGGCATCAGCGTGCTGATCGTGCCGCCGGCGCGCAACCGCCGGGCCGAAACGCTGCTCGCCAATGCCGGCATCCGGGCGCAATGGTCGGGTCCGCCGACCGCCGACGAGATCCGCAAGCTCGACGGCGAACGGCTGCTGCTGGATCCGATGCTCACCGACGAGCCGAGCGAGGAAGACCGCGAGATGGCGACGACGCTGCTCGCGCACAAATCGCCCGAAGACATCGCCGCCGCCTTCGCACGCGTCCTGCGCAGCCGCCTGCCGGAGCCGGAAGAGGTGACCATGCCGAGCATGGGCCGCGAGCCGCGCGGCGCACGCGAGCGCGACACCGGACGGGACCGCGACGACGACCGGCCGGCCCGTTCGTCGGCCGGCATGGCCTGGTTCCGGCTCGATGCCGGGCGGGACAACAATGCCGACCCGAAATGGATCCTGCCGATGCTGTGCCGGCGCGGCAAGGTGACCCGCCAGGACATCGGCGCGATCAGGATCTTCGACGACGTCACCGAATTCGAAGTGTCGGAAGCCGTGGCCGAGGAATTCGCCATCAGCGTCCGGCGCGCCAATGCCGACGACATCTATATCGAGCCGATGACCGAGGCCCCGGGCCAGCGCGGCCCCGCGGGGCCGGCCCGGAAATTCGCCGGCAAGCCGGCGGGCAAGCCGTATGGTAAGGGCGAAGGCCGGCCGTTCAAGGACGCCAAACCGTTCAAGGAAGGCCGCCCCTTCAAGGACGCCAAGCCCGCCCGCGAGGGCAAGCCGTTCAAGGCCGAAGGCAAGCCCTTCGGCTCGGACGACGGCAGGCCTTCGGGCAAGCGTCCGCCACAGCGCCCGACCGGCAAGGCCGAGCGCGGCGGCTTCAAGCACCGCAAGGGCCGGTGAGGCCGGCGCGATGACGGAACCGTCGGGCGCGGCCGCGCCGAAGCGCATCACCGTCTTCGTCGATGCCGATGCCTGCCCGGTGAAGGACGAGGTCTATCGCGTCGCCGGGCGTTATGGACTGGAGGTCCATGTCGTCGCCAACAGCCCGATCGCGGTGCCGCGTGAACCGTGGATCCACCGCGTGGTGGTCAGCGAAGGGCCGGACATCGCCGACGACTGGATCGCCGAGCGCGCGACGCGCGGCGATGTGGTGGTCACCGCCGACATTCCGCTGGCGGCGCGCGGCGTCAAGGCCGGCGCCGTGGTGCTCGCCCCGACTGGCAAACTGTTCGACGAAACCTCGATCGGCATGTCGCTCGCCACCCGCAACCTCATGGACGGGTTGCGATCGGCCGGCGAGATGACGCGCGGGCCGAAACCGTTTTCGCCGCGCGACCGCTCGGCCTTCCTGTCGGCGCTCGACCTCGCGATCACCCGGCTGAAGCGCGCTGGCTTCGGGGAGTGAGGTGGGGACGAGGCGGCATTGCGCATCGGCTAGCGGTTCTCAAGTTCGCACGTGAAGCCTTAACGTCACCCCCTTCCCTCGCCTCCGCAGAAGCAAGGGCTTCTGCTCTGGCTCGCCGGGGGTGACGTAGGGGTTCCAGCGCGAGCTCTGGCGGATTGCTTGCGACTGGCGCAAGGCTCACGCCGGCTTCACCCGCACCCTCCCGCCCCTGTTGAGCAGCACCAGCCCCGCCACGATCGCGACGAAACCCGCGACATGGAACCAGGCGAGCTGTTCGCCGAGCCAGATCATGGCGAAGCCGGCCGAGAAGACCGGGCTGAGATAGAGAAAGACGGCGGCGCGCTGCGGGCCGTTGGTGGCCACGCCGTAGAGGTAGAACAGGTTGCCGAGCATGGTCGGGCCGAGCGCGACATAGGCGATGGCGCCGAGCGCCACCTCGCGGCTCTCTCCCGGCCAGACGAGCCAGGGGCCGCCGCCGGCGAGCCAGATGAGATAGACCGGCAGGAACACCAGCAGCAAGGCCGACCAGGCGGTGACCACCGACAGCGGCAGCGCATCGATGGTGCGGGTCCAGTCGCGCAGGCGAAGCGAGAACCAGGCGAAGGTGATGGCGGCCAGAAGCGACAGGAGATTGCCGAGGTTGAAGTCGAGCTCCGCGATGACGGCGGGATCGCCCTTGGTGATGATCAGGAGCGTGCCGGCAAAGGCGATGGCGAGCGCCGCCCAGGTGGCGGCCGGCACGCGGCCCTCGCCCATCCTCAGGCCCAGCAGCGCCACCCATATCGGCGTCGTCGCATTGATGAAACCGACCTCGATGGCGATGCTGCGATAGGCGCCGCCGATCAGGAGATAGGAGAAGATGCCGACCCCGACCACGCCGCCGACGATCAGTTCGCCGAGGCGCGCGCGGATCGCCGGCCAGGCCGGGCGCAGCGCCGGCAGCGCGATCAGCGTCAGGATGGTCGCGCCGATGGCCCAGCGCCAGAACACCATCGATGGCAGCGGCACGACATCGCGCACCGCTCGCGAGACGACGTGATTGCTGCCCCAGAGCGCGCCGGTGGCGACGAGCGCCGCGATGCCCAGCAAGACCCGCGGCTGCGATGCGTCCCGGTCGCTCATACGTGCCTGGACTGGCCCTGGCGGGCGCGCTGCGACACGTGCCAGGGCAATAGCAGCCGCTCGACGAAGTCGACCAGGAAGAACAGGATCGTGCCGACGATACCGAGCAGCAGCAGCGAGACGAAGACCCGCGTGGTGTCGAACTGGCCCTGCGCCACCAGGATCTGGAAACCGAGGCCCTGGCTGCCGGCGACGAATTCGCCGACGATGGCGCCGACCAGCGCGAAGGACACCGCCACCTTCATGCCGGCGAACAGGCTCGGCAGCGCGCAGGGAAAGCGGATCTTGAACAGCACGGCCCAAGGCGAGGCCCTGGAGACGCGGGCCAGATGCAGCATGTCGGGATCGACCGAACGCAGGCCCAGCACCATGTCGATGACGATGGGAAAGATCGCCAGCATCAGGGCAATGGCGATCTTGGGCTCGGTGCCGGTGCCGAGCCAGATGACGAAGAGCGGCGCCAGCGCCACTTTCGGGATCGAGTTGAGCGCGACCAGCAAGGTATAGACCGTGCGCTCCAGGAACGGCGAATAGACGATGCCGACCGACAGCGCGATGCCCAGCGCCACGGCAAGAACGAAACCGACGCAGGTCATGGCCAGCGTGAAGCCGAGATGGCGCATGAACAGGCCGGGCGTCTCCATGAAGGCGGAGAAGACGGCCGAGGGCGCCGGCAGGATCAAGGGCGAGGGATGGAACACGGCCACCCCGATCTCCCAGAGCACGAGGGAAGCTGCCAGGACCAGGACGACGTCGCGCACCTCGTTGTCGGCGGCGAACAGGCGTTTCAGCGCGCGCATCATTCCTTGACGATCCCCAGCTCGGCGAAATGGTGACGGATGCGTTGGGTATAGGCGGCAAAGCCGGCGCTCTCGCGGATCGCCAGCGAGCGCGGCCGCGGCAGGTCGATGTCGATGATGTCGAGAATCTTGCCCGGCGCCTTGCCCATCATCACCACCCGGTCGGACAGGAACACCGCTTCGGCGATCGAATGGGTGATGAACAGCAGGGTCTTGCGCGTGTCCTGCCAGATCCGCGCCAGCTCGATATTCAGGTCGTCGCGGGTCATGGCGTCGAGCGCGCCGAAGGGCTCGTCCATCAGCAGCAGTTCGGGATCGGCCAGCAGGGCCCGGCAGATCGAGGCGCGCTGGCGCATGCCGCCCGACAGCTCCCAGGGGTAGCGATGTTCGAAACCCGCGAGCCCGAAGCGGTTGAGCAGCGCCAGCGCCCGATCGCGATAGCGTGGGCGCGGCAGGCCGAGAAATTCGATCGACAAAAGGACATTGTCGAGCACGGTGCGCCAGTCGAGCAGCACGTCGCGCTGGAACACCACGCCGAGCTTCTCCGGCGGGCCGTCGAGCGGCGCCCCGCCGACCCGGATCTCGCCGGTCGAGACCTCTTCCAGGCCGGCGACGCATTTCAAGAGCGTGCTCTTGCCGCAGCCCGACGGACCTACCACGCTGACGAACTCGCCGGGCCGGATGTCGAGATCGATGCCGAGCAGGGCCGGCACCGGTCCGCGCGGCGACATATAGGTCTTGCCGACGCCGCGGACGGCGACATAAGCCGCCGTCACGGCCGGTGCTGGCGTCTGGAAGGTCATGGTCACTCGACCAGCTGATTGGTGAAATAGTCGGAGACGGTCCAGCCGGCGCGCACGACGCCAGCCGCCTCCATCGATTTCAACGCGGCCTCCCAGTCCTCGCGGGCCTGCCAGCCGATCGGCCGACCTTGCGAGGCCGGGGTATCGAAATAGTCGATGGTCAGCTTGATCTGGCCGCGCAGGACCTCCGGGTCGAGCCGGGCATCCGGCCGCTCGGCGATCATGGCGCGGACGCCGTCATCGGGATTGGTTCGCAGGTGCTCCCAGGCCCGCTGCTGCACCTGGATCAGCCGGCGCAGCGCCGCGCCCTTCGCGCGGATGGTGTCCTCGCGGGCGACCAGCCCATAGCTCGGGAAGGCGATGCCCTCGTCCGCCGCGAGCAGGCATTTGGAGGGACGCGCGCGGTCGGCGATCGGCAGGGCCGAGCCGACCGTCGACATCAGGCCGTCGGCGCGCTTGGCGGTATAGGTGCCCCAGAGCGCGGCCGGATCGACGAAATCGACCTTCAGGTCGTTGCGGGTGAGCCCCCCGGCGCGGAGGTAGAGATCGATGAACGGCGCCCAGGGGCTGGCGGCGAAGACCACCACCGTCTTGCCGCGCAGGTCGGCGGCGCGATTGATCGGGGCGTCGCGGTCGACCAGGATGCAGAGGTCGGTGCGGCGCTGGAAGGTCGCGATCGCCCGGATATTGGCGCCCTGGGCGCGCGCCGAACCGACGAGGCCAACCTGCACCTGGCCGACATCGGCCTGGCCGGCATTGACCAGCTGGATGGTGTTGCCCGAGCCGCGGCCGTCCTGGATGTCGACGTCGAGATTGGCCTCGCGGAACCAGCCGCGATTCTTGGCCAGGTGCATCGCCGCCTGGACACCCCAGGGCGAGAAATCGAGCCTGACCGACAGCTTGTCCGGCGCCGCCGCCGGCTGCGCCCGGGCCGGCGTAGTCGCAAAAGCCGTCAAGGCCACGGCCGACAGGGCCGCGACCGCCGATAACACTCTCTTCATTGTCCGTCCTCCGACGTGATCACCTCTGGTTCGACGCCCCCCGCTTCGTCCGGCGGAATGTGCGTCAAATAGCTCAGCACCATCTCGACGACATGGCGTCGACGCCCGGCCACGCGCTTCGCCGCGACGAAGTCGCGATCGAGAAGCCAGGACAGGGTGTGCTGGTTGGACAGGAAGAAATAGGCGAGGCCGGAGATCGACAGATAGAGATCGACCTCGTCGACCTCGCCACGGAACACACCCTCGGCCTGGCCGCGCCGGAGCAGCGTCCTGAGCGTGTCCAAGAGGCCGCCATAGAGCGGCTTGATCGTGGTCGAGCTCTTCAGGTGCTGGGCGTAGTGAATATTCTCGATACTCATCAGGCGGATGAGATCGGGGGTCGCGACGAAATGGTCGAACGTGTTGCCGACCAGCCGGCGCATGCCGTCGAGCGGCGCCAGGCCGCGCACGTCGTCATCCTCTTGGCTTTTGCGCAGGCCCGAATAGATCCGCTCGAGCACCTCGAGGTAGAGCGCGTCCTTGGAGCCGAAATAGTGGTAGATCAGGTTCTTGTTGACGCCCGACTGCTCGGCGATGCGGTCGACCCGGGCACCGTTCAGCCCTTGCGTGACGAATTCGATGCGCGCGGCTTCCAGGATCCGGGCGCGGCTCGCCTCGGGATTGCGGGTCGCCTTGACGCCCGCCGCCTTGGTGCCGGTCCGGATCGCCGCATCCGCCATGTCAGGCCCCCCGCGCCGAGGCGCGATCGGCACGCAGGCGCTCGGTGCCGGCAAGGTCGACCGCCTGGCCGTCGGCGAACAGCACGGCGTAGTGGCGCGCGGCGAAGGCCGCGGTGATCTTGCCGTCGATCAGGTCCTCGCGGACCAGGTCGGGATCACGCGTCAGGGGATCGCCGAAACCGCCGGCGCCGGCCTGCTCGTGGACGATGAGCGTGCCCTGGTTGACCGTCGTGGTGATCTTGCCCGGCAGGTCCTGCCAGACGCCGCCGACCTCCATGGCATTGCGCGAAGGCCCGCCGGGCTCGCCACCGGCCAGGCCATAGGGCCGGAACTTGACCCGGTCGGTGCGCATCTGCAGCAGCGCCTCGGGCGCCAGGATGCGATAGGAGCGGCGGATGCCGACGCCGCCGCGCCAGTGCCCGGCGCCACAGCTGTCGGTGACGAAGCCGTAATCCTCGATGCGTACGGGATGCTCGGCTTCCATCACCTCGACCGGCATGTTGGAGAGGTTCTGCGAGGCATTGGTCACGGCTTCCAGCCCGTCCTTGTCGGGCCGGCCGCCCCAGGCGCCGCAGATCATGTCGACAATGATGAAGGGCTGGCGGTTGGGCCTCAGCCCACTGATGCAGATGACGCTGTTGCCGCCCTCGCCGGCCGCCGGCACCTTGTCCGGGACGATCTTGGAGAGCGCCCCGAGCATCGTGTCGAACACCCGGTAGCCGGTCAGCGCGCGCGCCGCGCAGGGGCCCGGCATGACCGGGTTCAAGACGGAAGCCTCGGGCGCCTTGACCTCGACGCAGCGGAACATGCCGACATTGTTGGGGATGTCGCGCGCCAGCACGCAGCGCACGCTGAGATAGGTCAGCGAATGGGTGAAGCTGAGCGTCGAATTGAGCGCGCCCTTCACCTGTGGCGACGAGCCCGTGTAGTCGACGAACAGCGTGCCGTCGTCGCGCACGGTGATCGCCACGTTGATCGGGATCGGCCTGTCGGAGAAGCCGTCGTCGTCGATATAGTCGGTGAAACGATAGGTGCCGCGCGGCCAGGTCTTGATCTCCTGGCGGGTCAGCCGTTCCGCGTAATCGAGCAGTTCCTGCATATAGGTGTCGACATCGTCGGCACCGTAGCGCTGCATCAGCTTGTCGAGCCCACGCTTGCCGACCTGGGCGGCGGCGAATTGCGCGGAGAGATCGCCCCAGACCCGGTCCGGCACGCGGACATTGATCTTGATCATGGTCTCGAGCGTGGTGTTGAGCACACCGCGATCGTAGAGCTTCAAGGGCGGAATGCGCAGGCCTTCCTGATAGATCTCGGTCGAGTCCGAGGCGTTCGAGCCGGGCACCCGGCCGCCGACATCGGTGTGATGACAGATCACCACCGCGAAGGCGCGGCGCTTGCCGCCATGGAAGATCGGCACGAACATGAAGATGTCGGGCAGGTGCATGCCGCCGTGATAGGGATCGTTCATGATCACCACGTCGCCGTCATGCAGGTCGTCGCCGAAGGTCGACAGCACAGACTGCATCGCCTCGGGAATGGCGCCGAGATGCTGGGCGATGGTCTTGGCCTGGGCCACCATCTGGCCGTCGCCGGCGCAGATCGCCGCCGAGAAATCCATGACGTCCTTGACGATCTCGGAGCGCGCGATGCGCACCACGGTATAGGCCATTTCGTCGGCGATGGAATCGAGGCCGCTCTTGATGACCGCGAAGGTGATGGGATCGACTTTCATCGTCAGGCTCCGAATTCCAGCACGATGCAGCCGATGGCGTCGCGATGCACACGGGCATCCGGCGGCACGACAATGGTGGCGTCATATTCCTCGATGATCACGGGACCCTGCCGTGGTTCGGCGCCGATCGCGGCACGGGTGACGATATCGACAGCCACCGGCCTGTCGCCGCGGGCGAAGGCGACCTCGCGGGTGCGGGTCTTGGCCGCGCCCGGCCGGTGGGCGATCTTCATGTCGGCGAAGTCCAGCCGGCTTTCGCGCAGGCCCCGGCCGATGACGCGCAGCTTCATCAGCTCGATCGGGGTGGTGTCGCGGTAGCCATAGGTCTTGAAGTATTCGGCGACGAAGCGCTCGCGGATCATGTCGAGATCCTCGCCGGCAAAGGGCACGGTCAGCTCGGTCGCCTGGCCCTCGTGGCGAAGGTCGGCCTCCCAGAGGAATTCGCTGCGCTCGGTGGGATAACCGTCCTGGGTCAGCCTTGCCCCCACATCGGCCTGAAGCACGTCTTTCAGCCCCTTCAGCTCGGCCGGCGTCATGGCGGCGAGCGGCCGGGTGACGGTGGCGAGCCCGGTATGTTCGATATCGGAGGCGAGCATGCCGACCGCGCAGAAAATGCCCGACAAGGGCGGCACGACCACCCGGGGAATGCCGAGCTGGCGGGCGAGATCGGGGGCATGGACACCGCCATTGCCGCCAAAGGCCATCAAGGTGAGGTCGCGCGGATCGCGGCCGCGCTCGACGGTGACCGCGCGAATGGCGCGCGCCATGGCGGCATTGGCGACCGCGCGGATGCCGTGGGCGGCTTCCGCCGTGTCGAGGCCGAGCGGCGTGCCGACATGGGCATCCACCGCCTTTTCCGACAGCCGCCGGTCGATGGCGAGCCGGCCGCCGGCCAATTGTTCGGCATTGACGAAACCGAGCACCACATTGGCGTCGGTCACCGTCGGGCGGTCATTGCCGAGGCCGTAGCAGGCCGGGCCCGGCACGGCGCCGGCCGATTGCGGGCCGACCACCAGGAGGCCGCCCTTGTCGATGCCGGCCATGGAACCGCCGCCGGCGCCGACCTCGGCAATATCGATGGCCGGCACTTTCAGCATGTAGCCGCCGGCCTTGATGAAGCGGCTGGAGGCCGACATGCCGTCGCGAAACTCATATTCCGAGGTCATGGTCGGCCGGCCGTCCTCGATGATGACAGCCTTGGCGGTGGTGCCGCCCATGTCGAAGACGATGATGTCGCGCTCGTTGCGGGCAAGGCCGAGACGGGCAGCGCCGATCACCCCGCCGGCGGGGCCGGAGGCGACGACCAGCACAGGCTTCTCGCAGGTGGCGGCGGCGGCCAGCATGCCGCCATTGGAGGTCATCACCAGGATCGGCGCGGCGATGCCGATGTCGCGCAGGCCGCTTTCCAGCCTCTGCAGATAGGCGCGCATGGCGGAAAGCAAATAGGCGTTCACCACCGTCGTGCTGGTGCGCTCATATTCCTTCATCTCCGGCAGGACGGCGCAGGAGGTGGTGGTGAGCAATTGCGGGAAATGCCGCTGCAGGATGGCTTCCGCCTGCTTTTCGTGCGCGGCGTTGCGATAGCTGTTGATGAAGGCGATGCCGACCGCCTCGATGCCCTCGTCGACCAGCGCCCGGCCGGCGGCGATCACATCGGCCTCGGAGAGCGGCTCGACCACCGAGCCGTCGCCGGCGAGCCGTTCCGTCACCTCCATGCGGTGCCGGCGCGGCACCAGCGGCTTTGGTTTTTCCCAGGTCAGATCGAACATGTCGGGCATGCGGATACGGCCGATTTCCAGCACGTCGCGAAAGCCGCGGGTGGTGATCAGGCCGGTCTTCGCACCCGAGCGCTGCAGGATGGTGTTGGAGCCGACCGTCGTGCCGTGGAGGATCTCGGCGACCGCGGACGGCGCGATCGAGAGTTCGGCCAGGAGCTGGGCGAGGCCCTCGACCACCGCGCGGCTCGGATCGTCCGGCGTCGACGAGATCTTGCTCTCATGGACCAGCCCGTCCTCGGTCGACAGCGCGATATCGGTAAAGGTCCCGCCAATATCGACCGCGACCCGGACGCGCTGAGTTCGGTGATCGGCTGCCATCGGGCCCTCGTAAACTAACCAGTTAGTCAATAGCAGCAGCGAGAGCGGATTTCGTCAAGCGGCAATTTGGGGGGATGGGGTGGGTTTGGGCGGAAGGCCGGCGAGGACAGATGGGTGGCAGGCTGGCAAAGGGTGACGGCTAGAACAGTAAGGGCCGAGCGCGCGCAAACCCTCTCCCAAAGGGAGAGGGTGCCCGCGTCAGCGGGCGGGTGAGGGGCGTAGACTCTCAGAACTGTTGCCGACGCTCACGCGGCGTGCCGCCCCATTCGGAAATGGACGACCCCTCACCCGGCGCCTGACGGCGCCACCCTCTCCCTTCGGGAGAGGGTCGGTCGCGTCGAGCCTTTCACTTCGGGGGACGGTCCTGCATAAATCCGGAACGCCCTGCCCTACCCCTCCCCGCGCTCGACCATGAAGTCGAAATCGCAGCCTTCGTCGGCTTGCAGCACGGTTTCGTGGAACAGCTTGGCGTAGCCGCGCCTGGCCCAGGCCGGTGTCGGCGTCACCGGCAATGCCGCCTGGCGCTTGGCCAACTCGGCCTCGTCGACCAAAAGGTCGATGCGCCGGCCCTCGACGTCGAGCCGGATCATGTCGCCGGAGCGAACCAGCGCCAGCGGGCCGCCGACCGCCGATTCCGGCGTCATGTGCAGCACGATGGTGCCGAAGGCCGTGCCGCTCATGCGGGCGTCGGAAATGCGCACCATGTCCTTCACGCCCTGGCGGCCGAGTTTCCTGGGGATCGGCAGATAGCCGGCTTCGGGCATGCCCGGCGCGCCCTTCGGCCCGGCATTGCGCAGCACCAGCACGTCGTCGGCCGTCACGTCGAGATCGGGGTCGTCGACCCGGTTGGTCATGTCCTCGACCGATTCGAACACCACGGCACGGCCGGTATGCTGCAACAGCCGCGGGGTTGCCGCGGCGTGCTTGATGATGGCGCCGCGCGGCGCCAGGTTGCCGCTCAGGACCGCCATCGCCCCCTCGGGCTTGATCGGATTGTCGCGCGGCCGGATGACGTCCTGGCCGGGCACGTCCTCGGCTCCGGCCGCGATCTCGCGCAGCGTCTGGCCAGACACCGTCATGGCGTCGAGGTCGATGAGATCGCCGAGCTGCTTCAACAGTTTCGGCACGCCACCGGCATGGTGGAAATGTTCCATGTAGTGGGCGCCCGACGGCTTCAGGTCGACCAGCACGGGCACCTTGCGGCCGAGCGTGTCGAAAATGTCGAGGTCGAGCTTGTGCGCGGTGCGGTTGGCGATGGCCGAGAGATGGATGACGCCATTGGTCGAGCCGCCAATGGCCTGCATGACGACGGCGGCGTTGCGGAAAGCGGCTGGCGTCAGCAGCTCGCTCGGGCGCGGCCCCCCGCTTACCGCCATCTCGGCGGCGCGCCGGCCGCTCGCTTCCGCCGAGCGGATGCGCTCGGCATGGGGCGCGGGGATCGACGCGCTCATCGGCAAGGACAGGCCGAGCGCCTCGGTGACGCAGGCCATGGTCGAGGCCGTGCCCATGACCATGCAGGTGCCGACCGACGGCGCCAGCCGGCCGTTGACGATCTCGATCTCGTCTTCGTCGATCTCGCCGGCCCGGTGCTGGCCCCAGAGCCTGCGACAGTCGGTGCAGGCGCCGAGCACCTCGCCCTTGTGATGGCCGACCACCATGGGCCCGACCGGCACCACGATGGTCGGCAGGTCGACGCTCGCCGCCGCCATGATCTGGGCCGGCAGGGTCTTGTCGCAGCCGCCGATCACCACCACCGAATCCATCGGCTGGGCGCGGACCATTTCCTCGGTGTCCATGGCCATCAGGTTGCGCAGGAACATCGAGGTCGGATGGGCGAAGCTCTCGGCGATCGAAATAGTCGGGAACACCATGGGCATGCCGCCGGCCAGCATGACCCCGCGCTTCACCGCCTCGATCAGCTGCGGCACGTTGCCATGGCAGGGATTGTAGTCGCTGTGGGTATTGGTGATGCCGACGATCGGCCGGTCCAGCGCATCATCGGAATAGCCGGCGGCCTTGATGAAGGCCTTGCGCAGGAACAGCGAGAACCCCGCATCGCCATAACTCGTCAGCCCCTTGCGCAGTCCCTTGGTCATTCCGGCCTCCCTCGCCGCGATCATGGCGTGTCGGCCGCACCCTTGGCCAAGGGGGTGGTATTGTCAATGATATGAGGCCATGACGCGGATCGCACCGGTATCGTCGCGCAAAAATCGCCATGATTATTGACAATCTCGATGCCTCATGCGGATGTCCGGCCATAAGGTCCGCTGCGACGGAGGCAGACCCGGCTGGTCGACAGGGCCACGGACAGGGACCGGGACTCATGAGCGCGGTCTGATGGAAACCGACACGGATCAGGATGGTCTCGGCGCCCGCCGCGACGGGCAGGCGGAGGTGCTGAGGCAGCTCGAGGACGACATCATCTTCGGGCGGCTGGCGCCGGGGTTGCGCCTGGTCGAGGACGTGCTGATGGCGCGCTACGGCGCGAGCCGGCACTTCATTCGCCAGGCCCTGGCCCAGTTGGAACGCACCGGCGTGGTCCGGCGCGAAAAGAATGTCGGCGCCACCGTCTCGTCCTATTCGGCCGAGGAGGTGAACCAGATCTACGAGGTGCGCGAGATGCTGACGCGCCAGGCGGCGCTGATGATCCCGCTACCGGCGCCGCCCGACCTGATCGACCGGCTGACCGTGCTGCAGGAGGCCTATTGCCGCCATGGCGACAGCGGCGACCTTCGCCGGATGCACGAGACCAATGACGCCTTCCACATCGCGCTGTTTGCGGCCTGCGGCAATCCCTATCTCGTCCGCTCGATCCAGGACTATATGGGCCTGACCTTGCCGATGCGGGCCAAGAACCTCGCCGACACGGAAGGCCTGCGGATCTCGCGCCAGCAGCACGACATCATGATCGCGCTGCTGAAGGGCAGCGACAGCTGGGCGCTGGCGCAGCTCTGCGTCGACCATATGCGGTTCAGCAAGATGGATTATCTCGCGCGGATCGGGGTGGGAGAGACGAGGACCCGGCGGGCGTGAGGGGGATGAGGCTGGCGGCGGAGCCACCGGCATCGCCAAGGAAAGAAAAAGCGCAGATGAATCAACCCTCTCCCAGAGGGAGAGGGTCGGTCGCGTTGGGCCTTTCGCTTCGAGCTCAGCTCTCGATTCCGCGTCCCCTCAGAACGGATAATGCCGTGGCCCGGTCTGGATGGTGATCCAGCGCAGTTCGGTGAAGGCGTCGATGCCGGCCTTGCCGCCGAAGCGGCCATAGCCGGAGGATTTCATGCCGCCGAAGGGCATCTGCGCCTCGTCGTGAACGGTCGGCGCATTGATGTGGCAGATGCCGGCTTCGATGCGCTTGGCGACGCCGAGCGCGCGGGCGATGTCGCGCGAGAACACCGCCGACGACAGGCCATATTCGGTGTCGTTGGCGACGCGGATCGCCTCCTCGTCGCCGGAGACGCGGACCACGGTCACGACGGGGCCGAAGCTCTCCTCGCCATAAATGCGCATGGACGGCGTGACGTGGTCGACAATGGTCGCCGGCATCACCGTGCCGTCGAGCGTGCCGCCGCTCGCGAGCGTCGCGCCCTTGGCCGCGGCCTCGTCGACCAGGTCCTTGACGCGCTGGGCTGCATCGGCCGAAACCAGCGAACCGAGCACGACATTGCCGGAGCGCGGATCGCCATAAGGCAATGACTTCGCTTTTGCCGCGAATTTCTCGACAAAGGCGTCGGCGACCTTGGCGTCGACGACGATCCGCTCGGTCGACATGCAGATCTGGCCCTGGTTCATGAAGGCGCCGAAGGCCGCGGCCTTGACCGCCTCGTCGAGGTCGGCATCGTCGAGAACGACCAGCGGCGCCTTGCCGCCGAGCTCGAGCAGGACGGGTTTGAGATAGCGCGCGGCGGTCTCGGCGATGATCCGGCCGACATGGGTCGAGCCGGTGAAATTGATGCGTTTCACCGCCCGATGGGCGATCAGCGTCTCGACCACCTTGGCGGCGTCGGCGGGCGCGTTGGTGACGATATTGACGGTGCCCGCCGGCAAGCCGGCATCACGCAGCACGGTGCCGATCAGCTGGTGGGTCGCCGGGCAGATCTCCGAGGCCTTGAACACCACCGTATTGCCGCAGGCCAGCGGCATGGCGAGCGCCCGCACACCCAGGATGACCGGGGCGTTCCAGGGCGCGATGCCGAGGATGACGCCGACCGGCTGACGGACGGCCAGCGCCAGATTGTCCGGCTTGTCGGTGGGAATGACGTCGCCGGTGATCTGGGTGGTCATGGCGCCGGCCTCGCGCAACATGCCGGCGGCGAGCATGACATTGAACATGGCCCAGCCACGGGTCGCGCCGGTCTCCGTCATCATCGACTGGACGAACTCCTCGGCGCGCGCCTGCATCAGGTCGGCGGCGGCGAAAAGCTTGGCGCGGCGCTCGTTCGGCCCGGTCTGCGACCAGGTGACGAAGGCGGCCGCGGCGGCGTCGACGGCGGAGATCGCGTCGGAAACGGTGGCGGCCGCCGCGCGGGTCGCCACCGAACCGGTCAAGGGATCGAGCCGGTCGAAGGTGCGGCCGTCGGCGGCGCCGACCTCGTGGGCATCGATCATCAGATTGACGTGTTTCATGACGGTCTCCTTGGAGCTTTGCGCCGGCTTCGGCGCGTCATATCGGGTTTTCGGCAATGAGGCTTGAAACAGCGGCGACGGTGGAGGCGAAAGCGCCGGCCGCGGCGCGCCGCCGAGATAGGCGGAAACGACCTTCGGATCCTCGGCGAGCTGACCGGCCGGCCCTTCGCCGACGATCCGGCCATTGGCGATGAGATAGGCGCGGTCGGCGAGCTTCAGGCTCTTCCTGGCGTTCTGCTCGACCAGCAGGATGGCCATGCCGGCCTGCTTGACCTGGTCCAGCGCCTTGAACAATTCGCTGGTCATCAGGGGCGACAGGCCGAGCGAGGGCTCGTCGAGCATCAGGAGATCCGGCTTCGACATCAGCGCGCGGCCGATGGCGACCATTTGCTGCTCGCCGCCCGACATGGTGCGAACCTGCTGGCCGAGCCGCTCCTTCAACCTGGGAAACAGCGCCAGCACCTGGTCGAGGGCGCGCGCCTCGCCGGCGCGGGCGCGCTTCGGGAAGGCGCCCAGGCTCAGGTTCTCGCGCACCGTCAGGTCGGCGAAAATGCCGCGCCCTTCCGGGACCAGGGCGATACCGGCCTCGACGATGGCGTGGGGCGAGGCCCGGTGCAAAGCCAGCCCGTTCAGCCGGATCGCCGTCGTCTCGGCAGCCGGCACCAGTCCGGCAATGGCCTTGAGCAAGGTCGACTTGCCGGCGCCGTTGGAGCCGAGAATGGCGACCGTCTCGCCGGCCCCCACCACGATCGTGATATCGTCGATGGCGACATGCGGGCCATAGGCCGCCGACAGTCTGGAGACCTCAAGCATCGTCGTCTCCGAGATAGGCCTTGACCACGGCCGGCTCGGCCAGCGCCTCGGCGGGCGTGCCCTCGGCGATCTTGCGGCCGGCATTCATGACGATGCAGCGGTCGCAGAGGGCCCGGATCGCATCCATCACATGTTCGACCATGATGATGGAAATGCCGTCGCCGGCGATCGCGCGGATCAGCGCGATGCCCTCCGTGAGCTCGGTCGGATTGAGGCCGGCGAGCCATTCGTCGAGCAGCAGCAGCGACGGCTGGCCGGCGAGCGCGCGTGCCAGCTCCAGCCGCTTCTGGTCGATATAGGTGAGGCTCGCCGCGGGCTCGCCGGCCCTGGCGCCGAGGCCGACGCGGGCAAGCAGCGGCACGGCCCGGGCCATGGCCTCGGCCGGGCGGCACGGGGCGGCGCCGAAGATCGCGCCGACGGCGACATTTTCGGCAATGGTCATCGACGGCATGACCCGGACCAATTGGAAGGTGCGGGCGATGCCGGCTCTGGTGATGCGGTGGGCTGGGGCCGCCTCGATCCGACGGCCGTCGAAGCGGATGATGCCGTCATCGGCCGGGAGATTGCCGGTGATCAGGTTGAGCGCGGTGGTCTTGCCCGAACCGTTCGGCCCGACCAGGCCGACCACCTCGCCGCGGCCGACACTGGCGCTGAAGCCGTCGACCGCACGCAGGCCGCCAAAGGCCTTGGACAGTCCGGAGATTTCGATGAGGGCGGCCATGACCTCACTCCGCCGGATGGGCGCGGCGGGCCGCGCTCTTGGTCGCATTGCCGGTGGTCCGGCCGCGCCTGCCGATGAGGCCGGCGACGCCGTCGGGCACGAAATAGACGACGCCGAGGAAGGTGAGGCCGAGCAGGATCGAGAAATAATTCGGGAAATTGGCCGACAGGAGCTCGAACAGCAGCACCAGCGGGATGACCCCGAGCAGCGGGCCGTAGAGCCGCCCCGCGCCGCCGAGCAAGGCCATGATCAGCACCTGGAACGAGACGATCGGATTAAACGCGATGGTCGGGTCGATATAGGTCCAGCGTGGCGCCATGATCGCCCCGACGACGGTCATGAAGGTGGCGCTGACGACGAAGACCAGGACCTTGGCGCGGGTCGCGTCGACACCGGAATGGCGGGCGACCGTCTCGTCCTCGCCAATGGCGCGCAGCGCCCAGCCGAGCCGGGAGCGGCCGATCCCGATGCCGGTCAGGAAGATCACCACGCAAAGCCCGAGCAGCAGCCAGTAGATGTCGCGCTGGGTGATGTCGACGAAGATGAAGCGGCCGACCGTGCCGCCGAATTTCGCTTCGCCCCAGGTGACCAGCTGGCGCACGAGTTCGGCGAGCCCGAAGGTGAAGATGACGAAATAGACGCCCGACAGGCGCAGCGTCGACAGGCCGACGATGGATGCGACCAGCGCGCCGATCACCGCCGCCACCGCGAGCACCGCCTGCCAGGGCAAGGTCTCGCCGAGAAAGGCCATCGTATAGGCGCCGAGGCCGAAAAAGGCGACGGTCGCCAGCGAGACGTAACGGGTCGGACCGGAGAACAGCGCCCAGGCGGTGGCGAGCGCCCCATACATCAGGATGTTGATGGCGAGCGACTGCCAATAGGCATCGATGACCAGCGGCAAGGGCGCCAGCGGTGCCGCGACGGCCAGGACGAGAAGCGGTGCCGTGAGCCTGGCGGCGGTCATCGCGCGGCCTTTCCGAACAGGCCGGTCGGCTTGATCAGGAGCACGGTGAGGAACAGGGCGAAATTGATGGCGAGCGTCAGGCCGGTATCGATGAAGGCGCCGCCCAGCGCCTCGGCGAGGCCGAGCAGCAGGCCGGCCGCCAGGCAGCCGAGAATATTGCCGACGCCGCCCATGATGACCACGATCAGCGCCTTCATGGTGAAGACCACCCCCATGGAGGCGTTGAAGGTCAGGAACATCGAGACCAGCACGCCGGAGGCGGCGACCAGGGCGCCGCCGAGCGCGAAGGCAAAGGCGGCATAGGCCGCGGTGTCGATGCCGACCAGGCTCGCCGAGGCGGGATTGACCGCGACCGCGCGCACGGCCGTGCCGATGCGGGTGCGGGTCAGCACCAGGTAGAGGCCGAGCCCCAGCGCGACCGCGATCAGGGCGGCCATGAGCCGGTTGGCGGCAATGGTCGAACCGATCACCTCGACCGGAATGGCGAGATAGGAATAGCTGAAATAGGTGCCGCCGAAGATCACCAGCAGCACGCCCTGGACCACGAACAGGAGCCCGAACGTGGCCAGGATGGTGTCGACCTCGAGCGCCCCGGCATTGGGCGCGCGACGCACCAGCGGCGTCATCAGCACGCGGTAGATCAGCCAGTTCAGCGCAAAGGACAGCGGCATGACCACCGCCAGCGCCAGGATCGGATTGATGCCGGCGAGCGAGAACAGCACATAGGCGCCGAAGGCGGCGGCAATGGTGAACTCGCCATAGGCGAGGTTCATGATCCGGGCGACGCCATATTGCAGCGACAGGCCCATGGCGATCAGCGCATAGATGCCGCCGAGCACCAGACCGGAAAGGACGACGTCAACGAGATACATGGGAACCGCTTCCCGGCGAAGGCGAAGGACAAGGCGACATGGACTGCACTTTCAGGGGAGGCTGGTGAGGGGCCACCGTGATCTTTGCTGCGAGATCATTCGCGACCGTTCGACAGCACAATACGTCATCCCCGGCTGACTGAGCGAAGCGAAGGAAGGGAAGGGGATCCAGGGGCTGCAGGGCGGTGTGTCGACTCCTGGATCCCCTTCCCCTCACTCGCCCTGGCGGGCTCGCTCGGCCGGGGATGACGCCGTGAACTGAAACGATCCGCAGTGACCTCGGTTTACGGAAGAACGCGGGAAGGGCCGCCCCTTCCCGCGCGCTCCAAATTCACCCCTGCCAGGCGGGCTTCGGATATTTCGACGGCTGCACGCCGGCCACGCCCGGCGGGCCGACGGCGACGAACTGGTCGCCTTGCCACTGGCCGACCCAGGCCTGTTCGATACGCTGGTTGTTCTGCATCTTGATGGTGCCGACAATGGTCTCGAACGACCCCGTGGCGATCTCCTTGATCAGGGCCGCCCGGTCGACGCCGCGGGTGCGTTCGATCGCCTGCTGCAGCACCTCGAGCGAGGCATAGGTGACGGGCGAGGCCCAGCCATCCGGCGGCCGGCCGACCACCTGGATGTGGCGAGCGACATAGTCGCGGATTTTCGGGCTGGCGGTGTCGACCCCGCCAATGCCCATGATGCCCTCGGCATTGGCGCCGAAGCGCTGCTTGAACAGCGGGAAGGCGGTGCCGACGGCGGTGTAGAACACTTTCGGGCTGAGCTTGGCGATACGCGCCTGTTCGGTCAGCGCCAGCGTGTCGGGCGGATAGGAGAAGGCGACGAAGATCTCCGGATTGAGCCTGGCGGCTTCAGTCGCAAGCGGCGCCAGGTCCTGGCTGCCGAGCGGATATTGGCGGTCCATGACGATCTTGAAACCGGCCTTCAGCAGGGCCGGGCGCGCCACGTTGACGAGCTCGATGCCGAACTGATCCTGCACCGAGACGAGCGCCACGGTGTCGCCGAGGCCGTTGGACTGGCGTAGCGCCTGGAGCTTGGTGACCAGGGCCTCGGCGGCGGCCGACGAACGGCCGAGGAAAAAGAAGGCATTCGGCCAGCGCTGCGCCAGTTCCGGAATGCGCTCGGTCACCGAGGTGACCGCCAGATGCGGATAGCCGGCACGGTTGAGGATGGGACCGACGGCGAGGTTGAGCCCGGTGCTCCAGGGCGGCAATACGATATCGACCTTGTCCTGGTTGATCAGCCGCTCGACATTGCGCACCGCCTCTTCCGACTGCGAGCGGTCGTCATATTCGATCAGCTCGACCGGCCGGCGCGCGCTGCCGAGATTGAGGCCGCCGGCATCGTTCACCGTCTTGGCCCAGAGCTGGTAGTTCGGCGCCGTCGTGACGCTGGCGCCGCCGGCATTCGGCCCGGTCTTGGAGATCGAAAAGCCGATCTTGACCGGCGCGGCAGCTTGCGCACGGGCGCCGGTCGCGCCGATCACGGTCGCGGCGGCGATGCCGCCGATCAGGCTGCGGCGGTCTGGCTTCAGAATGTCCGACATGGTGTCCCTCCCTCGGGGTTTGAGCCTTTTGGCCGTTGTTCTCTGTGGTTCCGGGCCGGGCGCCGCGCGCCCCGGCCCGTCCTTCCCGGCACCGAATGCTATTCGGAAATGCGGATATTGGCGGCCTTGATCACCGGCTCCCACAGCTTGACCTCCGCCTGCATGGCGTCGGCGAGCGGTTTCGGACCGGTCCCGACCGGGGTCGAGGCCATGTCGGCGAGGCGCGCGACGACGTCGGGATTAAGCAACGCCCGGTTGAGCCCGGATGCAAGCCTGTCGATGATGGCAGGCGGGGTCTGGCCGGCGGCGAAGAAACCGAACCAGGAGTGCATCTCGTAACCGGCCAAGACACTGGCGATCGGCGGCACGCCGGCAAGGGACGCCAGCGGCTCCCGGGTGGTGACGCCGAGCGCCCGGACCTGGCCGCCGCGAATTTGCGGCGCCGAGACGGTGAGCGTGTCGAACATCATGTCGAGGCGACCGCCGATCAGGTCGGTCATGGCCGGCCCGGCGCCCCGATAAGGCGCGTGCACCATGTCGACCTTGGCGAGATATTTGAACAGCTCGCCAGCCATGTGGATCGAGGTGCCGATGCCGGCCGAGCCATAGGTCAGCTTGCCTGGATTGGCGCGGGCGCGCGCCAGCACGTCCTGGATCGAGCGGTCCGGCGCATTGGCCGGCACCACCAGCACATTGGGCACGGTGATCGCCATGGTGACCGGCGCGAGGTCCTTGAAATTGTCCAAGGGCATGCGCGCATAGAGCAGGTGATTGATCGCCGCCGAACTCGAGGTGATCAGCAGCGTGTGGCCGTCCGGGTCGCTGCGCGCGACCTCGGCGCCCGCCAGATTGCCGCCGGCGCCGGCGCGGTTCTCGACAACGATCGCCTGGCCCCATTCGGCCGTCAGCCGGTCGGTCAATTGCCGCGCCACGATGTCGGCGGCACCGCCCGCCGGAAAGGCCACGACGATGCGGATATTGCGCGAAGGCCAGGCCTGCGCCCGGACGAGGCCGGGTGCCGCCAGCGCCATGGTCAGGCCGAGCCCGGACCCCAAGAGTTGCCTGCGGCCGATGCCGGCGCGCGCAGGTGTTCTGTTCATAGCCATCCCGTCCTCCCTGTTGACCCTTCGTCCGCAATCGTTCGATGTCGCGGATCGAGCCTCTGCTTCCCCGAAAATCAGCCTTCCATCAGATGCGGCAGCCAGACGTCGAGCACGGCGGCGCGCCCTTCGGTCCTGACCGCATGCAGCCCGGCGGCAATCGCCTCCTCGACCTCGTCGACCGACTGGACCTTGCGCGCGAAGGCGCCGCCGGCGGCGGCCGCGATCGCCGAATAGTCAGGCGGCGGATCGAAGGCGACGCCGAGATCGTCGGAGCGGCTGGCATAACCTTCAGGGTGCACGGCCAGCGTCGAATAGCGCGGCGCGCGCCAGCCCCGGTTGTTGAACACCACCTGCAGGAACGGCGTCTTGTATTGCCGCGCCATCCAATGGACGGTGGAGGGCTGCGAGAACATGTAGGAGCCGTCGCCGGTGAGCGCGATGACGGTCTTGGCAGGATCGGCGAGCTTGGCGCCGATCGCGGCGCCGCCGGCCCAGCCGAGATTGCCGCCGCCGGAATTGAGCATCTGGCCGGCGCGCCGCGGCGCGATATGATTGACCACGACGGGATAGTTGGTGATGCCCTCGTTGAGCACCAGGGTCTGGTCGTCGACATGGGCACGGACGCAGGCCGTGACATATTCGGCCGTGATCGCGCCATTGGCCGGCCGGGCCTCCAGGCGCTTCAGCCTGGCCCAGCGCGCTTCGTGCAATGCCGTGTAATGCGCGCGGCGCTCGGCGATTCTGGCTTCATCCAGCCGGATCCGGCCGAGGCCCTCGTTGAGCTGCGCCAGCGCCGTCTCGACATGGGCGCGGAACACCCGGCGTGCCGGGATCGACCAGAGCGGCATCTGCTCCTTCAGCGGGTCGAGGTCGATATGCCAGATGCGGGCATCGGCACGCGGTTTCGACACGGTCGGGATCCAGGGCACGTCGGAATCGAGCACCAGCACCAGGTCGGCCTCGGCGAGCAGCGGGTTCTGCACCGGCTCGTTCCATTGGCAGCCCTGATACATCGGGTCGTCATGCGGCAGGTTCACCGCGTTCGGCACCGATTCCAGCACGGCGATGGCGAGCGGCCCGACCAGGCGCTGCAGCTCGGCCACCGCCTTGACGTTGCGGCCGAGATAAGAGGTGACGATCAGCGGCCGGCGCGCGCCGGCGAGATCGGTCAGGAGGTCATGCACGGCGCCCTGCGGCAGCGCCGCCGGCGAGATCGGCGCCCAGTCGGCGGGATCGGCATCGACCTGCGGCACCACCTCTTCCATCACCTCGCGGGCGCCCATCAGATAGACCGGCCCCTTGGGGTCGGAATGAGCGAATTGCAGGGCCCGCCAGGTCACTTGCTTGATGTTGCGGCCGGTGCGGAACTCGTTGTCATATTTCATGTAGCCGCGCACCAGCCCGCGCTGGTCGTGGACATCCTGGATCCACTGGATGAACTCGTTGCGGCTGCCGGTCATCTCGCCATGCTGGGTGAACGGCGAGGCGCCGGCGAAGATCAGCACCGGAACCCGCGCCTTGGCGACATTGTGCACGGCGCCGGCGAGCGACTGGGTGCCGCATTCGACATGGACGATGACCGCCTGGGCCTGGCCCGAGACCTGGGCGTGGCCCTGGGCGGCGGTGAGCGCCACCATCTCGTTCGGACAGGTGACCATGGTGGGCATGCGCCGGCCATGGGCGCGCGCCTCCGCCATGGCCTCGACCAGGGCGGGATGATCGCTGCCGAGATTGGCGAAGAGATAGGAGACGCCGGCGGCGTCCAGGGCTTCGAGAAAGGCCGTCGAGGCGGTGTACATGACTTGATCACCAGCGGGTTGTCGGGATAGTTTGATATCCGACAGTTCATGTCAAGATCGTCTTGCGCGGTGGAATGTCGCGTGCGATTCATGAACCGGGATTGCGCCGAAAGGCGCGCGCCGGGGCCTGTCGCCCCGGGCGAAATCGCAGTCGAGGTTGCCATGGCCAAACGTCCGGCCGAGCCGATCGCCAAGGCCGAAGGTCCGTCCGACGACGCGGTGCGGCTCGGCCCCTTGAGCAATCTCGTCGGTTTTCACCTGCGCATCGCCCAGGAGGCCTCGTTTCGAGCCTTCGCCGCGCGGGTCGGCGACGCCAACCTGAAACCCAGGCGTTTCGCCATCCTGACCCTGATCAGCGAGAATCCGGGCCTGACCCAGACGGCGCTCGGCCGCGCCAGCGGCCGGGACAAGTCGACGCTCACGCCGGCGCTCGACGACCTCGTCAAGCGCGGCCTGGTGAGGCGCGACCGGGCGGTCAACGATCGGCGCAGCTATACCTTGCACCTGACCGAGGCCGGCGAAGCCCTGCTCGCCGAACTGACCGCGCGTGCCGCCGAACACGATGCCGAGCTCGACCGCATCGTCGGCCCGGAGCAGAAGGCCGAGTTCATCCGGACGCTGCGGCGCATCAGCATGGCGCTCGGATAGCGGCCTCTCCCATGAGCGGGACGCGCGCCGGGTCCGCCGGCGCTCGGCTAGCGGCCGCCCCTCGCCGCAGGTAGAAGGGGTGCCTCGATCGAAGTCGCGGCCGGGCCGTCCAGAGGTCCGATGGCGCCACAGGCGCCTGCCATCAGGCAAAGGGAGTCGTTCATGAGTGTCGCCAATGGCCGGGCCCTGCTCGCAATTCCCGGCCCGACCAATATTCCGGATCGCGTCCTGCAGGCGATGATCCGGCCGGCCGAGGAAATCTATACCGGCGCCATGGTCGACCTGACCGACGGCCTGCTGGGCGATCTGCGCAAGGTGTTCCGCACCAAGTCCCGGACCTACATCTACGCCGCCAACGGCCATGGCGGCTGGGAGGCGGCGCTGACCAATGTGCTGTCGCGCGGCGACAAGGTGCTGGTGCTGTCGAGCGGCCGGTTCGCCATCGGCTGGGGCGAAATGGCCAAGTTCATTGGCGCCGACGTCGAGGTGCTCGAAGGCTCGTGGCGTGCTTCGGTCGATCCCGCCGCGGTCGAGGAGCGCCTCCGGCGCGACAAGAACCACGAGATCAAGGCCGTCCTGATGGTCCAGATCGACACCGCCTCCGGCGTCGTCAACGACGTCGGGGCGGTGCGCAAGGCGATCGATGCCGCCGGCCATCCGGCGCTCTACATGGTCGACGGCGTCGCCTCGGTCGGCTGCATGCGGTTCGAGATGGACGCCTGGGGCGTCGATGTCGCCATGACCGCCGCGCAGAAGGGCTTGATGACGCCGCCCGGCCTCGCCTTCGTCGCGGCCAATGACAAGGCCCATCGCGCGCATGAGCACGCGACGATGAAGACGCTCTACTGGGACTGGACCGCGCGCCAGCAGCCGCCGCACTACATGAAATATTGCGGCACCCCGCCGGAGCATCTCCTGTTCGCGCTGCGCGCGGCGCTCGACATGATCCTGGAGGAAGGGCTGGAAGCCGTCTGGCACCGCCATGCGCTGCTCGCCGAAGCCACCCACGCCGCGGTTTCCAAATGGGCCGAGGGCCAGGTGCTCGCCTGCAACGTGATCGAGCCGTCGCAGCGCGCCGCGTCGGTCACGCCCGTGCTGGTCCAGGGCGTCGAGCCGGAAAAGATCGCCAAATATACCCAATCCGTCTGCGGCGTTACGCTCGGTTCCGGCATTGGCGAACTGACCGGCAAGGCGTTCCGCATCGCCCATATGGGCCATGTCAACGCGCCCATGGTGATGGGAACCCTGAGCGCCATCGAAATGGCCCTGAACGCCCTGAATATCCCGCACGGCGCCGGCGGCGTCGCGGCCGCCATCGCGCAGCTCGCGCGCAGCACGTCGGCCGACGGCGATGCCAGGGAAGCGCAGGCGGCGAAGCCGTCGCCGGCGGAGGTCCAGGAACGGGTGACCGCGCCGGCGTGATCGAGGCAGCGAAACAAACCCTCTCCCAAAGGGAGAGGGTGGCAGCGTCAGCTGCCGGGTGAGGGGCGTAAGCCCTCAGAACTGATGCCGACGCGCGTCGAGCATATCGCCCCATCCGGAAATGGACGCCCCCTCACCCGGCGCCTGACGGCGCCACCCTCTCCCTATGGGAGAGGGTTAGCTCCCCGCCCCTCACTCCTCAAGAACCGCTCCATCGCCGCGGGTGCAACACCCGCCTCTTCGCCGATCCGGCGGGCGACGGCGGCGGCCGCGGGCCGGACATCGCCGGGGGCTCGGTCGAGCCAGTAGGAGAACGGGTTGAGTGCGGTTTGACGGTCGACCACCACCACGCGGCCGCTATCAATGAGCGCCTGCGCGAGCGGCGGCCGGGCGAGCGCCACGCCGAGGCCATGGGCGGCGGCGTCGAGCACCAGGCTGTAATCCTCGAAACGGCGGTCCTGCGGGCGCGGCCGGTAGTCGAGGCCCTGGCTGCCGAGCCAGGCGCGCCAGGCCGAGGCGCAGGAATCATGGATCAGCGGCGCCGCCAGAATGCGCCCGGGCCCAGTGCCGCCGAGCTTGCCGGCGAGCTCGGGCGAAGCGATGGGAAAGCACCATTCCTCGAACAGCTGGACCGAGACCCGCCCGGGCACGCCGGCGCGGCCGCAGCGCAGCGCCAGATCGCTGCCCTCGCCGAGCTCGGTCTGCCGCTGGTCGATCCGGAACGAGATGCGCGCCGGCGGATCGCCCGCTTCCAGCCGCGCCAGGCGCGGCATCAGCCAGAGCCCGCAGATCGACGGCAGAGAATTCAGCCGCACCGTGGCGCCGCCGCGCGGCTCGCTCCAGCGGTCCGAGGTCTCGGCGATCAGGGCGAAGGCTTCGGTCGTGCTGTCGAACAGCCGCTCGCCCTCGGGCGTCAGCGACACGCCACGCGCCTCCCGCTCGAACAGCCGCTGGCCGAGCCAATGTTCCAGCCGGGCGATCTGCCGGCTGATCGCGCCATGGGTGAGATTCAAGGCCTCGGCGGCCGCCGAAAAGCTGCCGGCGCGCGCCGCCGCCTCGAAGGCGCGCAAGGTGTCGAGTGGCGGAAGCGGGCTCAAGCTGTGATCCATACTCACAGCTGAGCCCCGCTCTATTCGATTGTCAATCGGGCCCGGCCGCCCGACAAGCCCAGGGTTCGATCACCATGGGCCGACCAATGAGCAGCATGACCCCCAGCACCTCCTTGCGACCGCAGGTCGACGGCATCAGCATGGCGGCGGTGGCCATCACGGTGATCGGCTGGGCCTCGTCGTTTCCGGCGATCCGTGCCGGCCTTGCCGGTTTCGGGCCGCTCGAACTCGGTGCCGTCCGCTTCGCCATGGCCGCCGTTCCGGCGGCGCTGTTCCTGGCGGTGATGCGGCCGGCTTGGCCGACGCTCGGCGAGGCCTGGCGTTTCGGCTTCGGCGGCCTCGTCTTCGTCGCGCTCTATACGCTGCTGCTCAATGCCGGCGAGCAGACGGTGCCGTCGGGCGCGGCAAGCTTCATCATCAATGTCAGTCCGGTCATGACCGCCGCGATGGCGACACTGCTGCTCGGCGAGCGTTTCTCGCCGCTGGCCTGGCTCGGTACGGCCATTTCCTTTGCCGGGGTCGGGCTGATCGCGCTCGGCGAGGGCGACGGCCTGAATTTCGGCATGGGCGCCCTGATGATCCTCGGCGCGGCGGTCTGCACGGCGGTCTCGACCATCGTCCAGAAGCCGCTCTTCGCCCGCCATAAGCCGCTGACGGTCGCCGCCAGCAACATGATCCTGGGCGCGCTCTGCCTGTCGCCGGGCCTGCCCCACGGTCTTGCCCAGGCATTGCAGGCGAGCCCGGCCGCCTTGTTCGCGGTCGTCTATCTCGCCATCGTGCCCGGGCTCATCGCCTATGCCGCCTGGGCCACCGCCCTGTCGCGCCTGCCGGCGGCACGCGCCGCCAATTTCCTCTATTGCATCCCGCCGGTGGCGACCCTGATCGGCTTCCTCTGGCTCGCCGAGGTGCCGAGCCCCCTGGGCCTCGCCGGCGGTGCGCTGGCGCTCGGCGGCGTGGTGCTGGTCAACCTGAAGCGCTGACCGGGCCTGGACCGGCGAAACGCCAGCCGGCGAGCAGCAGCCTTTCACGGCCGGCGACGACATCGTCGAGCGGCTGGCCCGAAATGATCTCGAGCACGACCGGGCCGGCGAAGCCGAGCTGGCCTATCGTTTCGCCGATCGCGGCGAAATCGATGTCGCCCGATCCGACCGGGTCATGCCGCCACTGGCCGCGCGGCGCGTCCGAGAGATGGACGATGCCGAGCCGCGGCAGGAGCCGCTTCAGGCCGGCCGTGGGGTCTTCGCCGATGGCCGCGGCATTGGCGACATCATAGGCGACCGAAACGCCGTCATAGCCGCCTTCGGCCAGGAAGCGCTCGATCGCTGCGGCTTCGGCCAGCAGGCCGCTCGGATGGTTCTCCAGGACCACCCCGAGGCCGGCCTCCTCAGCGCGCAACAGGATACGCTCGAAGGCGTCGCGATAGATATCGAGCAGCCGGTCGCTCGCCTGTGGCGCCAGGGCATGGCGGCGGCCGGAGGCGACGCAGATGCCGCGCGCGCCGAGCTCGGCGCCGCGATCGATCGCCCGACCATAGGCATCGACGGCGAAATCCACCACGGCGCGCGACGGGCTGGCGAGATTGACGTCGCTGCTCGCGAGATCGAGCGCCAGCAGTTCGACGCCGGCCTGGTCGATGAGCGCGCGGAGCCGGTGCTGCAAGGCGGGGTCGTTGACCCAGGGGTCGTAATGCGGCGGCGCGGCCATCAGTTGCAAGGTCGAAAAGCCCGCGGCCAGGAGAGCCTCGAAGGTGGCCTCGGCATCGCGATCCCAGGCGAAGCCGAAAGTATGGGCGCCAAGCCGCGGCAAGGTCATGGGAGCCGCTCCCCCTGCCGGTAGAAGGCGACGGTGCGGGCTATGCCCTCGGCGAGACTGGTCCGCGGCAAGCCCGGCAGGATGTCGTCGACCCCGCCCGGATCGACATCGGCGGCAACAGGCAAGGCCGGGCCGCCGGCGGTGATGGCGGCATCCGGGATCGCCGCGTGAATGGCGGCGATGACATCGTCATTGGAAACAGTGGTGCCGACCAGGTTGAAGACATGAGCGCCGGCGGGATCGCGCAGGATGGCGCTTTCATAGGCGGCCGCGACATCGTCGACAAAGACCAGGCCGGCGCTGCCGCCATAGGGGATGCGATAGCTTTGGCCGAGCGCCGCGGCCCTGCAGGCGAGGCTCGGCCCGGCGGTCAGGCCGGTCTCGCGCCCGGGGCCGTAAACGATGAAGGGCCGGAAGCCGATGCTGGCGAGGCCCCGATCGGCGAGATAGGCCCGGGCACTGCCCTCGCAGGCGAGCTTGAATGTGCCGTAATGGGTCGTCGGACGCGGCGTCATGCCGTCGTCGGGACCATAGACGCCGGCGCTGCTGGTATAGACCACCCGGCTGATGCCGTGGGCGAGCGCGGCCTCGAAAACGTTCAGCGTGCCGATCAGGTTGATCCCGGCGCCACGAACCGGGTCGGCCTGGCAGGCGGGCGTCAGGATGCCGGCGAGGTGGACGATCGCGTCGCAGCCGGCGGCCGCCGCCGAGACCGCGCCGCCGTCGACGATATCGCCGATCCGCCATGCCACTTCGGCCGCCCTGGCGCCGCCGATCGCCTCGACCAGGCGCCGGTCCTCGGCGACGTCGAAGACCCTGACGGCGCAGCCCCGCCGCAGCAGGCGGCGGACGATCCAGGCGCCGAGGAACCCCTTGCCGCCGGTGACGAGTACACGCATGTCGAATGCCTCCCGGGCAGTTCTTGTTCGGGCACCGGGCGGGCCGATGCGGTTCAGATCAGCGGCACCAGGCCTTCGCGCGGCTCGCCGCCGGCGCGGCCGGACAGGGTCGGCGAGGCGGCGCTCGCCAGCGACAATTCCTTGGCCGCGGCCAGCAGCAGCGGCGCGAGCTCCTGCATGCGTGCCTCGGTGAGGCGGACATGCGGGCCGGCAATGCTGACCGTGCCGGTCACCTCGCCGGTCACCGGCGAGCGGATGATCGCCGCCATGGCGTTCATCCAGGGCGTGAAGGCCTGGACGACGAAGGCATAACCACGCTTGCGCGCGGCCCTCAGATGCTTGAGCAGCGCCTGCGGGGTCTGCGGTGCACGCGGGCCATATTCCTCGCGCGAGCCGTAGCCCTGCCTGGCGACCATGGCGAGCGCGTCTTCCTCCTTCATGGTGGAGAGCCAGGCATGCCCGCTCGACGAACAGGACAGCCTGCCCTCGCGGCCCATGTCCGGGTCGTAGCGCAGGCCGAACTGGGCGCCCTGCGACTTGGCGACCCAGATCAGCCGCTGGTCGTCGACCAGAGCGAGGCGGATGAGTTCGCCGGTCTCGCGCGCCAGGCGATCGAGGATCGGCTGGGCGAGATCGGTGATGCCGCTCTCGGACAGGAAGGTGAAGGCGAGCGAGGCGATCTTGGCGGTCAGCAGATAGGCGCCGTGATAGCGCTCCTGGCGGACATAGCCATGCTCGACCAGGCTGGTCAGGACACGATGGGTGGCGCTGCGCGGAATGTGCAGCTTGTCGGCGATTTCGAAGAGCTGCATGCCATGGGCGTTCAGCGCCAGGATCTCGAGGACACCGAGCGTTCTCTCCAGCAGTCCGGACGGGCCGGTGCCTTCATCTTGCGCCGCGACCATCTGCGATCCTCCGTTCAGCACAGCTATTGTCCATAGCTCAGGGCAACGGGCGCTCCTATCCTGGCGGCCTCGTGCACGGCAAGGGTCGCCTCCAGCGTGCGTGTGCCGTCGGCCGCGGTGATGACCGGCTGCTCCTCGCCGCGGGTGACGGCACAGAGATGGCGGATCTGCTCGGCATAGGGGTCGGCGCGCACGACCTCGACGATTTCGCGCGCGATCGGCTCGTGCCAGCCGGCCTTGCCCGGATAGCGCCAGAGTTCGAGCTGCGGCAGGGACAGGGACGCCGCCGTGCCCGACAGGTAATGCGAATTCACCGGCGCCGGCAGCGCCGGATAAAGCGGGCTTTCGCGCGACGACATGTCCCAGCTCCAGGGGGCGGCCGCGGTGTCCGAGACATTGACCGTCACCAGGGCGCCGCCGGCCAGCCGCAGGATCACCGCCGCGCCGTCCTCGACATCGAAGCCCCTGACCTTGTTCGAGGTGACCGCGAGCACCGCATCGATCTCGCCGCAGACGAAGCGGATCAGGTCGATCTCGTGGATGAGATTGATCAGCACCGGACCGCCGCCGGCGCGCCGCCGCCATTCCAGTTCGAAATAGCTGTCGGGTTTCAGGAAGGTCGAGAGCACCGAGACCGAGGTCAGGCGGCCGAGCGCGCCCGAGCGCACCAGTTCGCGGGCCCGTTTGACGATCGGATTGTGCCGGCGGTGATGGCCGACCAGGACCGGCACCCCGGCCTTTTCGGAGGCCTCGGTCAGCGCCCGGCCTTCGGCGAGCGTGCTGGCGATGGGCTTTTCGACCAGCACGGGAATGCCGCGCGCGATGAAGGCAAGTGAAACCGGCAGGTGGGTCTGGTTCGGCGTCGCGACCAGGGCGGCATCCACCCCGCCCGCCGCCAGCAGGGCGTCCTGGTCGGCGAACCACGGCACGCCATGGCGGCCGGCGACCGCCCTGCCCGCTTCCGTGGGATCGACGATCGCCGCCAGCGCCGCCACCTCGCCCGTGGCGATCACCTCGGCATGAGCCCGGCCGATCGCTCCGGCCCCGACAATTGCGATCCTGACTTTCGACATGGCGCGAGGTCCCTCCATCCGGGCTGCAGCAGGACTCAACTCCATCCGGCCCGAATTGCAATACCAGAACCGGATTCCAGTTTCAAATATTCTACTGGAATGCGATTCCAGTTTGATCTATAGCTCCGCCAACAGACGGACGCGCCGGTCACCGGCAGGCATGCCGCAGAACAACAGACCAGCCTCGGGAGGACACCCATGAGTGACATGCCGAAAGACCTGACCAAGCCGCGCCTGATCGGCCGGCGCAGCCTGCTGATCGGCGCCGGCGGCCTCGCCGCGACCGGGCTCGCCGCGCCCTATATCGGTGATGCGCGCGCCGCCGAGCCGATCAAGATCGGCATGCTCTGGGCCAAGACCGGCACCATTGTCGACCAGTCGGAATATCTCGCCCAGGGCGGCGTCCTGGCGCTCGAGCAGATCAACAGCACGCTGCTCGGCCGGCCCGCCGAAATCGTCTGGCTGGACGAGCCGAATCCGCAGGGCGCCCAGCAGAACGCCCAGCGGCTGATCGACGAACACAAGGTGGTCGGCCTGATCGGCGGCGCGCTGTCATCGACGGCGCTGGCGATCTCGGCGGTCGCCAAGCGCTCCAAGATCCCCTTCGTCGCGGCCAATGCGGCGGCCGCCGACCTCACCGGCAAGGCCTGCAACCGCTATACGTTCCGCTCCCAGCCGCCGGTCGACGTCCAGTCGCGGATCCTGGCGCCGCATGTGCTCACCTATGGCAAGAAATGGTACCTGCTGACCGCCTCCTATGCCTTCGGCCAGGACATCCGGAACGCCTTCGCCGACTACCTGAAACAGGCCGGCGGCACCGTGGTCGGTGCGGACGAGGTGCCGGTCAATACGCCTGATTATTCCTCGTTCATCCTGAAGATCCGCCAGGCCAGGCCCGACGCCGTCATCGGCGGCATCGCGGCGGGCGACCTGACGACCTTCCTCAAGCAGTGGAACGAACTGGGCATGAAGGGGCGCATCCCCTTCGCCGAGATCGCCATTGGCGACACCGACATCTGGGGCGTCGGCGCGGAGGCGGCGACCGGCGTCTTCACCAAGATGTGGTACTACAACAACCCCGACAACTCGGCCGAAGACAAGGCCTTCGCGGCGGCCTACCAGAAGAAGCACAACCGGCCGGCGGCCGACAAAGCCTGGATGGGCTGGACCGGCATGCGGGCTCTGCTCGGCGCCATCGAGCTCGCCAAGTCGACCGAGCCCGCCGCGATCGTCGGCGGCCTCGAGCGCTGGTCGTTCATGGAGGGCGACCACGCCTCGAAGTTCCGCGACTTCGACCACCAGATGCTGCGCCGGACGCTGGTCGTCGAGACCAAGCCGCAAATCACCGACCGGTGGGATTTCTTCGACGCCAAGGCCTCGCTGCCGCGCAATGCCGCCGAAATGGACGCGATCTTCGGCACGCCCCAGCAGATCGGCTGCACCATGGACGGACTCTGACGGCGCTCAACCCCGTCCGATCCCTTCGCGACACCATGACCGCTCGATAGCGAGCCAGGCACGACACCGGCCGTCTCCGCCGGTGTCGTCGCCCCGGAAGGTGCCCCATGCTCGACATGATCCTGTCCCAAGCCGTCAACGGCCTCGTGCTCGGCTTCCTCTACGTGCTCATCGCCATTGGCCTGTCGATCATTTTCGGCCTGCTCGGCATCGTCAATTTCGCCCATGGCGCCTTCTTCGCGCTCGGCGCCTATTTCGCGCTGTCGCTGTCGCGCCAGTTCGGCTGGGCCGCCATCTGGCTGGCGCCTGTTCTGACCGGCCTCGTCGGCATGGTCGTGGAATTCGTGCTGATCCGCAGGCTCTACGGCAAGGAGCCACTGCTCGGCCTGATCCTGACCTTCGCGCTGGCGCTGCTGATCGAGGCCCTGCTGCGGCTTGCCTATGGCGGCGCGCCGGTGCCGTTCAGCGCACCACGCTTCCTCTCCGGCTTCGTCGAATATGGCCCGATCCTGATCACCAAATACCGGCTGTTCGTGCTCGGCACGACGGTCACGGCGCTGATCGGACTCTGGGCCTTCCTGGTCTACACCCCCTATGGCCGGATCCTGCGCGCCGGCTCGCGCGACGGCGAAATGGTCGGCCTGCTCGGCATCAACCTGCCGCGCGTGCTGTCGGGCGTATTCGGCCTCGGCTGCCTGCTCGCGGGGCTCGCCGGCATGCTCGCCGCGCCGCTCTGGACGGTCAATCCGTCCATGGCCGCCGGCGCCATCATGCCGGCCTTCGTCATCGTCACCATTGGCGGGCTCGGTTCCTATAACGGCGCGATCATCGCCGGCCTGCTGGTCGGCATCGTCACGGCCATGACCATCCAGTTCAAACCGGAAGCCTCGGGCGCGGCCATGTACGTGCTGATGGCGATCATCCTGCTCGTCAGGCCGCGTGGCCTGTTCGGCGAGCGTTGGGAGAGATTCGAATGAAGGCCCGCTCGCTCCTGACCCATCCGGTCCTCTGGGCCGCCGCCGTCCTGGCCGGGCTGTCCGTGCTGTGGACCACGCTCGGCGCACCGATCTCGCTGGTCACCCAGATCGCCATCTATGCGCTCTATGGCGCCGGCGTGAACCTCTTGATCGGCTATACCGGCCTGGTGCCGTTCGGCGCCTCGGTGTTCTTCGGCTGCGCCAGCTATGCGGTCGCCTTCGCCATCGTCAGCGTGGTCGGCAATGAATTCGCCGCCCTCGCGCTGTCCGTCGTCTTCTCCATGGTCATGGCGCTCGCCATGGGCCTGATCATTCTCAGGCGCCGCGGCCTCTATTTCTCGCTGCTCACCCTCGCGTTCTCCCAAATCGCCTTTGAACTCGCGTTCAAATGGACCAGCGTCACCGGCGGCGAGAACGGCATCCAGGGCATTCCCCGGCCGTCCTTCGGCAGCGACATGGCCTTCCACGTCTTCACGGTGGCGAGCGTGGTCGCCGGCCTGTGGTTCCTCTGGCGGCTGGTGCATGCTCCCTTCGGCCGCGTTCTGCAGGCGGTGCGCGACAACGAGCAGCGCGCCGCGAGCCTCGGCTACAACACCTATTGGATCAAGCTCGGCTCGTTCACGCTGATGGCCGGCGTCATCGGTTATGCTGGCGGGCTTCTGACCCTGATGCTGCAGGGTGTTTATGCCAATAATCTCAGCTGGCAGCATGCCGGCGATCCCCTGCTGATGACCGTGCTCGGCGGCGTCCACCATTTCCTCGGGCCGCTCTGGGGCGCCATCGCCTTCATCGTGCTGGAGAACCGGCTCTCGGCGCTGACCGAGAACTGGTGGCTGATCTTCGCTCCCATCATCATCGCCTTCGCACTGCTGTCGCCGGAAGGCATTCAGGGCCTCGCCCAAAGGCTCCTGCGCCGCGAGCGCTGGACGCTGACGCGCGCGGCGATCCCGCAGCGCCCGGCCGTCATCGCACCTTACGAAAGCGCCTCGATCGAGGTCGATGCCGACAGGCCGATCCTGTCGGTCCGGGCCTTGAGCAAGAGCTTCGGCAGCCTGGTCACGGCAAAAGACATCGACCTCGACGTCCTGCCCTTCCGCCTCCACAGCATCATCGGGCCGAACGGCGCCGGCAAGACCACCTTCTTCAACATGCTGACCGGCGTGCTGCCGCCGAACAGCGGCAGCATCACCTTCCAGGACCGGGACATCACGGGCTTGCCGATGTATGCGCGGGCGCGCCTCGGCATCAGCCGGTCGTTCCAGATCCTGTCGATCTTCCCGAACCTCACCGTGTTCGAGAATGTCCGGGTCGCGGTGCAGGCGCAGCGCCACGGCATCGGCGGACTGATCCGCGACGCCTATGCGCTCACCGACATCAACGACCGGACCTGGTCGATCCTCGATGCGGTCGGCCTCGCCGACCAGGCGGCCGAAGCTTCGGCCAATCTGCCGCATGGCGCCAAGCGGCTCCTGGAAATCGCCGTGACGCTCGCCACCGACTGCAAGCTGCTGCTGCTCGACGAGCCGCTCGCAGGCCTTGCCGAAGCCGACCGCCAGGTGGTGGCGGCGCTGATCCGCAAGCTCGCCGACCGGCACGCGGTGCTGCTCATCGAGCATGACATCGACCGGGTGCTGGCGCTGTCCGACCGGATCACCGTGCTGCATCAGGGCCGCCTCATCGCCGATGGCCCGCCGGCCGAGGTCGGCTCCAATCCGGAAGTCATCGCCGCCTATCTCGGCGCCGCCCGGGACGGCGAGGCGGTGGCCGCCGCGCCCGCCGTGGCGCGCACCGACGCGACCGCGTCGAAGCCGCTGCTGGTGGTGGAGAATGTCGCGGTCGGCTATGGCGGCTCCTCGGTGCTCGACGATCTCAGCCTGATCGTCCGCGAGGGCGAGGCGGTGGCCCTGCTCGGCCGCAACGGCGTCGGCAAGACCACCACGCTGCGCGCGCTGACGGGAAGCCTGGCGATAGGTTCCGGCACGATGCGTTTCGACGGCACCGACATCACGGCGGCCAGGACCTATGAGATCAACCGGCTCGGCATCTCCCTGGTGCCGGAAGGCCGGCGCCTGTTCCCCAACCTGACCGTCATGGAGAACCTGCAGATCGCCGCGCGGCCGGGCGGGCTCTCCTTCGACGACGTGTTCGAGCTGTTCCCGCGCCTGAAGACGCGCCAGCGCGCCAAGGCCGAAAGCCTGTCCGGCGGCGAGCGTCAGATGGCGGCGATCGCGCGCGCCCTGGTCATGCCGAGCAAGCTGATCCTGCTCGACGAACCGTTCGAGGGCCTGGCGCCCGCCGTCGTCAAGGAGGTGATGGAGGCGCTGGTCCGTTTGCGCGGCAAGGTCGCCATGGTCATCGTCGAGCACCATGCCGAAACCGTGCTGCCGATGGTCGACCGGGCCTATGTGCTGGTCAATGGCCGCATCGCCTTCGAAGGTGACGCCGCGCTGCTCGAACAGGACCACAAGCTGCAGGCGCGCCTGCTCGGCGTCGTCCAGGCCGAACCGGCGCCCGAACCCGTACACTGAAACCGGACCCGACAGCCCGACAAGGGATGGAGCATCAAGCATGACCGTGACAGTCGACGGAGCGACCAGGCTCCACATCATTGTCGGCGACCCGATCGCCCAGGTGAAATCGCCGGCCGGCATGAGCGCGGCCTTCGCGGCGCATGGCCGCAACGCGCTCTGCGTGCCGATCCATGTCGCGCCCAAGGATCTGCCGAACCTGCTCGCCGGCGCGAGCCTGGCGCAGAACATGGACGGCATCATCGTCACCGTGCCGCATAAATTCGCCTGCTATGCCCATTGCACCAGCGCCACCGAGCGGGCGCACTTCCTCGGCGCAGTCAACATCTTGAGGCGCACGGCCGATGGCGGCTGGTTCGGCGAGATGTTCGACGGGCTCGGCTTCGTCGGCGGCATGCGCGCGCGGGGCGGCGAGCCCAAGGGCAAACGCGCCCTGCTGGTCGGCGCCGGCGGCGCCGGCTCGGCCATTGCCCTGGCCCTGGTCGAGGCCGGCGTCAGCGAACTCGCCATTCATGACGAGGACGGCACGCGGCGCGACGCGCTGATCAAGCGGCTGGCCGCGGTCACGGCGACACCCGTCAGGGTCGGCTCGCCCGATCCGGCCGGCTTCGAGCTCATCGCCAATGCGACGCCCGCCGGCATGCGGCCCGGCGATCCCCTGCCGGTTCTGGTCGAGCATTTCACGCCCGACATGTTCGTCGGCTGCGTGATCACCGCGCCGGCCGTCTCGCCCATGGTGGAAGCCGCCCGCGCGATCGGCTGCAAGACCTCGGTCGGCGGCGACATGTATTCAGCCGAGCAGCAGCTGATGCTGGAATTCCTGCTCGCCGGATCCGGCCTGGACGCGAGTGCGCACGGATGATCGGCAAGCTCGACAGGCTTCAGGACGGCGCGACCTATGACGTGGTGGTCATCGGCTCGGGCGGCGCCGGCATGGCGGCGGCGCTGTTCGCCGCGATCGAGGACAAGCGCGTCCTGCTGGTCGAGCGGACCGACTATCTCGGCGGCACGACAGCGCTCTCGGCCGCCACCACCTGGGCGCCGAACAGCCATCACGCCAAAGGTTCCGGCGACAGTTTCGAAAAGGCCGACCGGTTCCTGACCAATGTCGTCGGCAACCATTCAAGGCTCGACATGCGCCGCGCCTTCCTGCGCAGCGCGCCCAAGGCGATCGCCGCGATCGAGGCCGGTTCCGACGTCAGGTTCCGGCCCTATGCGCTGCATCCGGACTATGTCCAGGAGGCGGAGGGCGCGACGCTGACCGGCCGCGCCCTGGAACCCCTGCCCTTCGACGGCCGGCAACTCGGCGAGGCCCTGGCGCTGGTGCGGCCGCCGATCCCGGAATTCACCCTGTTCGGCGGCATGATGGTCGACCGCACCGATATCGGCCATTTGCTGAAGCTGACCCGCTCGACCGTCTCGCTTCGCCATGCGGCCGGGATCCTCGGCCGCTATGGGCTCGACCGGCTGAGCGGACCGCGCGGCACGCGCCTGGTCATGGGCAATGCGCTGATCGGCCGGATGCTGCTGACGCTGCAGAAACGCCAGGTCGATATCGTGCTCGAGACGTCGGTCACCGAACTCACCGCCGCGGGCGACACGGTCACCGGCGTCGTGCTCGCCGGCCAGGGCACGACCCGGCATGTCACGGCGCGATCCGCCGTGGTCATGGCGTCGGGCGGCTTCAACCGCCACAAGACGCGGCGCGCCGAAATGCTGCACCAGCCGACCCCGCAGTTCAGCCCGGGCGCGCCCGGCCATACCGGCGAGCTGCAGGACCTGGCGCTCGGCCTCGGCGCCCGCTTCGGCGAAGGCAATCTCGACAATGCCTTCTGGGCGCCGGTCTCGATACGCAAGCGCGCGGACGGTTCGACCGCGGTGTTCCCGCATTTCGTTCTGGACCGGAGCAAACCCGGCACGGTGGCGGTCAACAGCCTCGGCCGCCGCTTCGTCAACGAAACCGTCTCCTACCACCTGTTCTCGCGCGCCATGTTCGAGACCCACCCTCAGGCGCCCTGCATTCCCGCCTTCCTGATCACCGATGCCGAAGCCTTGCGGAAATACGGGCTCGGCATGGTTCGGCCGGGCGGCCGCGGATTGAAACCCTACCTCGCCGACGGCTATCTGACCGAAGCCCCATCCATTGCCGCGCTCGCCGGCCAGCTTGGCATCGGCGCCGAGGCGCTGGCCCAGACCATCGCCGCCATGAACGGTTACGCCAAGACCGGGATCGACACCGAATTCGGCCGCGGCACCACCGCCTATCACCGGGTCAATGGCGATGCCGGCCAGCAGCCGAACCCGACGCTCGGCCCGATCGCCACCGCGCCCTTCTATGCGGTGAAGCTCTATCCCGGCGATATCGGCGCAGCCAATGGCCTCGTCACCAACGAGCAGGCCGAGGTGATCGACCGCGACAACCAGCCGATCCGCCACCTCTATGCCTGCGGCAACGACATGCAATCGATCATGGGCGGCACCTATCCCGGCCCCGGCATCACCATCGGTCCCGCCATCACCTTCGCCTATCGCGCCATCCGCCACGCCCTCCATGGCGAAACCAGTTGACGGCGTGCCGACCATGATCATCCCGGAGCAAGAGAGCCATGAGGTCAATTGCGACCTCGTCGTCGTCGGATCGGGCGCCGCCGGGCTCTCGGCCGCGGTGACCGCTGCCTTTCTCGGTCTCGACGTCGTACTGGTCGAGAAGGAGCCGGTCTTGGGCGGCACCAGCGCCTGGTCGGGCGGCTGGCTCTGGATACCCCGCAATCCGCTGGCGCTCGCCGCGGGCATCGACGAAGACCCGGCGCGGCCGCGCGACTATCTGCGCCACGAACTCGGCAACCGCTACGACGCGCGCCTGGCCGACATGTTCCTGGACCAGGGGCCGCGCATGGTGTCCTTCTTCCTGAAGCACAGCGCGCTCGCCTTCATCGCCGGCAATACGATCCCGGATTTCCACAGCGACAACCCCGCGGCGGCCCCCGGCGGGCGCTCGGTCTGCGCCGCGCCCTTCGACGGCCGCAGGCTCGGCGCCCGGATCAAGGACCTGCGCCCGCCGCTTCAGGAGATCTCGCCCTTCGGCATGGGCATCGCGGCGGGCGACGACATCAAGCATTTCCTGAATGCCACCACGTCCTTCGCCTCGTTCTGCCATGTGGCGAGACGCCTCATCCGCCATGGACGCGACATCGCGCTGAACGGCCGCGGCATGCAGCTCGTCAACGGCAATGCGCTGGTTGCGGCCCTGCTGAAGACCGCCGACGACCTCAAGGTGCGGATCCTGACGGCGGCGCCGGTGCGCGCGCTTGTTCGGGAGGGCGAAGCGGTGGTCGGCGTCAAGGTCGAGAGCGACGGGCGGATGGTGGAGATCAGGGCAAGGCGCGGCGTGGTGCTGGCGGCTGGCGGCTTTCCCCATGACGTCGCGCGCAAGGCCGCGCTGTTCCCCCATGCGCCGAGCGGCCGGGAGCATTGGTCCGCGGCACCGGCGAGCAATACCGGCGACGGACTGCGGCTCGGCGAGAGCGCCGGCGGTACGGTAAGCCGCGATCTCGCGACGGCGGGCGCCTGGGCGCCGGTATCGCTGGTGCCACGCCCTGATGGCTCCTTCGGTCACTTCCCGCACCTGATCGAACGGGCCAAGCCCGGGCTCATCGCGGTGCGTCGCGACGGCCGGCGCTTCACCAACGAGGCGGATTCCTACCACGACATGATGAGCGCCTTGTTCGCCGCCACACCCGGGGGGGAGGCGCCGGAAGCCTGGCTCATTTGCGATCACCGGTTCCAGCGCCGCTATGGCCTCGGCCACGCCCGCCCCCGCCCCTTCCCGCTCGGCCGCTGGCTTGCCAGCGGCTACCTCAAGCGCGGCGCGACCATCGACGCGCTCGCCGCGGCCTGCGGCATCGACCCCAGCGGCCTCGACGAGACCCTCGCCGTCTATAATCATCACGCGGCCGAGGGACGCGATCCGCTCTTTCACCGGGGCGAGAGCGCCTATAACCGGGTGCAGGGCGAGCCGGCCCACCCGCTCAACCCGAGCGTCGCGCCGATCATCAAGGCGCCGTTCTACGCGGTAAAGGTCGTCGCCGGCAGCCTCGGCACCTTTTCCGGCCTCGTCACCGACGAATATGCCCGCGTGCTCGGCCCGGACCGCCAGCCGGTCACCGGCCTCTATGCGGTCGGCAACGACATGGCGAGCATCATGGGCGGCCACTATCCGAGCGGCGGCATCACGCTCGGCCCGGCCATGACCTTCGGCTTCATCGCCGCCCATCACGCCAGCGGCACGCCGCTGCCGCAAGATCCTGACCGCCCCTCTTCAACCCCGGAGCCGACCCATGCTCTATGAACTCGCCACGCTCGCCATCCGACTTGGAACCGCCGCCAAGGCGGTTGCCGGCATCGACAGCTATGTGAAGGATCCGGCCGCCAAGGGCCGCCTGCTCGGCTGCTGGGCAAGCGAGATCGGCGAGCTCAACCGGCTGATCGTGCTGCGCGGCTTCGCCGACGCCACCGAGCTCGCCGCGGAACGGACCCGCACGCTCGGCACCACCAATCCGTTCCATTGCGGCGAGGCGCTCAGCCATTTGCGCCTGGAGAGCTATGCGCCGTTTTCCTTTCTGCCGCCGGTCGCGCCGGGCACATTCGGCGGCGTCTACGAGATCCGCACCTATGCCCTGAAGCTCGGCGGCGTCGGCCCGACCAGTGCCGCCTGGGAGGCCGCCATGCCGGAACGCGCCAAGCTGTCGCCCCTGACGATTGCCATGTATGCGCTCGACGGGCCGCAGCGCTTCACCCATATCTGGCCCTATGCGAGCCTCGACGCGCGTGCCGCCGTGCGCGCCGAATCCGTCGCCAAGGGCGTCTGGCCGCCGAAGGGCGGACCGGACTGGCTGACCGGCGACATGCAGTCGACCATCGGCCTGCCCACCGCGATCTCGCCGCTCGCCTGAGGGAGAGAGACCATGACGCCGGACTATTCGCTCGCCCATCTGACCGTGCTCGCCCTGACGCCACCGGAAATCGTCAAGGTGGCGGCCGCGACCGGCTATCAGTTCGCCGGCATCCGCCTGCTGCCGGCCTCTCCGGGCGGCGTGGCCTATTCCTTGATGGAGGACCCGGCGGCCCTGCGCGAAACGCTGCGCGTAATCGCCGATACCGGCGTCGGCGTCTTCGACCTGGAGATCATCCGGGTCGGCGAAGGCTTCGACCCAGGCCAATACCTTCGCTTCTTCGAGGTCGGCCGGAAGCTCGGTGCCAAAGCAATCCTGGTGGCCGGCGACGACACCGATGAAGCCCGCATGACGGCGAATTTCGCCGCGCTTTGCGAAGCCGCGGCGCCCTTCGGCCTCTCCTGCGATCTCGAATTCATGCCCTGGACGAAGGTGCCGGATGCACCCTCCGCCTTGCGCATCGTCGCCGGCGCCGACCAGCCGAATGGCGGCGTGCTGGTCGACGGGCTGCATTATGGCCGGTCGAACTCGACGCTCGCCGATGTCGCGGCGATCCCGCGCCAATGGCTGCATTACGCCCAGATCTGCGACGGACCGGCGGGCACGGCACCGATCGAGGACCTGATCCATGTCGCGCGCTGCGAACGCCAGTTGCCGGGCGAAGGCGGCATCGATCTCGTCGGCCTGTTCGCGACCTTGCCCGCGGATCTGCCCGTCAGCGTCGAATTGCCGAGCGAGAGCCGGGCGCCGCAGCTCGGCCCGGAGGAATGGGCGCGCCGGACGCTCACCGCGGCAAAAGCGACGGTTGCCGCGGCAGCGGCCCGGCGGGCGGCGGCATGAAAGCGCTGATCACCGGCGCCAGTCGCGGCATCGGCCGCGCCATCGCGCTCCGGCTTGCTCGCGACGCCGCGGCACGGGCGAGCGATGCCGCGATCGTCGTTGCGGCCAACCGGCCATCGGCCGAACTGGCTTCGATCGCCGCGGAGATCACCGCGCTCGGCATCCGGGTACTGCCGGTAAGCGGCGATCTTGCCGATGCCGCGACGCCGCAGCGCCTCGTCGACGAGGCGCTGGCTTTCTGCGGCGGGCTCGACGCGCTCGTCTGCAATGCCGGCATCACCGCGCCCGCGCCGCTTGCGGGCCTCACGCTCGACCAATGGGACCGGCTCTTTGCGATCAACAGCCGCGCGCCCTGGCTGCTCGCCCAGGCCGCCCGTGCCGCGCTCGCCGGCAGCCGGGGTGCCTATGTGGCGATCGCCTCAATGTCCGGCTTGGAACCGCATGTCGGACACGGCGCCTATTCCGCGTCCAAGGCGGCGCTCATCATGCTGTGCCGGCAACTGGCGCAGGAATGGGGCCCGGCCGGCATCCGGGTCAATGCCGTTTGCCCCGGCATGATCCGCACGCCGATGACCGAGCCCATCTATCAAGATGCCGATATCGCCGCACTGCGGGACAGGATCGTGCCACTCCAAAGGGTTGGTCGTCCCGAGGATGTCGCCGATGTCGTGGCGTTCCTGGCGAGCCGCGACGCGCGTTATGTCACCGGCGAAGCGATCCGCGTCGATGGCGGTTTCGCCAGCTCCATCCTGGCCCATGTTCCAGGGCTGGCGCGTTCGGGGGAGTGAGGCTTCGCGCCGTGCCGCGGCAGATCGGGCAGGACCGGCATGCACAAGCGGATTGATCCGGCCCTGGCCTGACCTCGCATGCCCCGCACCTGGCCCCGACCGGGCTCGTCGCTGAGATCGGCGTCTTACCCCCGTCTCAGACATGCGCGGATGGTTGGGACAAGCCCGGCCAAGACGACGCAGACACAGCCGCCACGAATGCCTGTCGGTCTCTGTGACGGTCCCCGACGCCCGCGACCCTCGTCCGGCGCCTGACGAGGCTTCCTCTGGCCCCCGCCACTGCGCTGTGGAACGGGCGCTCGACGCAAATCTCGACAAACGCCCGACGCCCTCGCGAAGGGCATGAGCGCCCTCAACCCGGACATATCCGATCGGGTCCGCCACGTGAATATCGCCGCTCGACGGCACAATGCGGCGCTCCCGGCGCCAATGATCCGGCGAGCGGTCTCGGCGCCATCCGCCGGCATGGCCAGATCATTGCACGCAAATCTCCCGCATTTTCTATCCCGTAACGTAAGAGACAACCGTTCGCCTGCGAATAAGAATTGAACCTTACGAACCGATTGCAAATATGGCAATGATCGTTTCTATCCCTTATCGAACGCGTGTTCGATTCCGTCATTGCAATTCAAAATGATGCCACGTTGAAGTATCCATGCATTTTTCCGATTGAAATGCTGCCACGAATCGAACCGATTCTTGAATGTTGGTGGGACGAAAAAAAGGAGCCGACCGCTGAACGGCCCATATCCTTCATACGAGGTGATATCGCCGAGCGTCGCGACCGGGCAGGACGGCGCCGCGGATGGTTCCGGCTGGGCGTTGCGCGCCGCGGTCCATCTGCTCGCCCTGCCGATCGACCGGGCGATATCAGCCATTCTGGCGGAATTCGGCGAGCTGGCCGGGGCGGATCGCGCCTGGATGTTCGAATATGACGAAAGCCTGCTGCGGTTTCGCAACACCCATCGATGGGACCGCATCGGGGTGAGCCAGCACGCCGAGGATCTGCAGGACGCGCCCGTCACGATGATCGCGTGGCTGCATCAGTTCCTGGTTCAGGGCCAGGCGGTGATGATCAACGATGTCGCGGGGCTTCCCCGGACGGCGAGGTCGCTGAAGGCGGAAATGCTTCGGCGGAACCACAAGAGCGTCCTGAACGTCCCGCTGTTCCATCGGGACGTCCTGCGCGGCTGCATCGGCTTCGATGCGACCACGCGGCTACGCCGCTGGGATGGGCAGGCGATCGACACGCTGTTCCACTGCGCGCGGTTGATCGGCCTTGCCCGCTATTCCGACCGGAGCACCGGCGACACAGCCCGTGTTCAGGCGGCGTCGAGCCCGCTCGCGCCCTTGATCCATTTGAGACTGCAGGGCCGCAGCCGCGGCATTGTCCCCGAGGAGATCCTCGGCCTGCGCGCCGCGGGCGATTACACCGATGTCTGGCTGGTCGACGGTTCCAGGCTGACCGACCATCGGACGCTGTCGATCTGGGCCGGCATGTTGCCGAAGGCGACATTCGTGCGCATCCATCGCGCCGCCATCGTCAACCTTCCGCATGTCGAGGTGCTCGACCGTCATGCCGGTCGGCTACGCGAACGCTGGGAGTTACGCCTGCGCACGCTCAACACGCTCTGGGTGGTGTCTCGTCCCTATCGGGCGGAACTGCGGTCGCGGCTCGGCGTTTGACCGCCTTGCCACCGGAAACAACCACGTCCCGCGGCCGAACAAGCCGGTATCAACGAAAAAATTCTGGATTTCTGTCAATTCGCCGAACCGGCATGTCGTGTTTTTCCGCCGCGCTTGCCTTCGTTTCGGCTCTCGCGAACAAAAAGCCAGGCGATGCGACCCCGCATCACAATCATGGCGCGAGCCTCCTCGATGATTGCCAAAGTCCGCCGAAATCGCTTCCTGAGCTCGACCGCGCTGGCAGGATCGCTGCTGGCCAGGCTCGCCCGCTCGCCCGTACCGGCAGGCGAGAGCGACGTCACGACGCGCCGCGCTCGCCGGCATGGCGTACCCGCAGCGGCCTCGTCGCAGCGCCATGGCGCTTCGCTGTGGCCGGTCGGCTCATCGCTGTCGCTCGCGCTGGCCGGCCTGGTGGCGCTGGCCGGGCCGGGGCCGGTGAGTGCCGCGGACGTGACCTGGATCGGTGTCGGCAACCAGAGCTGGACCGACGGCGCCCAATGGTCGCCGGCCAGCCCGCCGACATCCGCTGACCGGGCTCTTCTCAACGGCAGCGGCGGCGCCGTGACCGCAACGCTCGGCGGCGCGGGTGTCGCACAAAGCATCGAGCTGCAGGATAATGCGCAGCTCATCCTCAACAACAATGCCACGCTGGGCGTCGGCACCAACATCCTGCTCGGCACGACCGTCAACGCGGCGCTGTCCACGCTGCGCGTCGAGGGCGGCGCCGTCGCCACCACAGCCGGCCTGCTTGTCGGCAATGCCCTGGGCAGCAGCGGCGTCGTGAATGTCTCCGGTGCCGGCAGCACGCTGAACGTCACCAGCCAGGCGGTGATCGGCGCTGCCGGCACGGGCACATTGACGATCCGCGGCGGTGGCCTGGTGAATGTCGGCGGCGGCGCGGGGACGCTTTATGTCGGCACGGCGGGCGGGGGCACCGGCACGCTCAAGATGGGCGATGCCACGGGCGCCGGCACGCTGGCCGCGGCGGTGGTCGACCTGCGCAACGCCACCTCCAGCGTCGAATTCAACGCAACCGGCACGCAGACCTTCGCCCCGGTGATTTCCGGCAGCGGTTTCGTCGTGCAGAACGGCAACGCGGCCTCGGTGACGATCCTGACCGGAGCCAATACCTATTCGGGCGGCACGCGGATCGTCGCCGGCACGATACAGGTCGCCAATGACGGCAATCTCGGCGCGGCCGGCGGCGGCATCACCTTTGCCAATACGACCGTCGTCGGCGGCGCGGCCACCGGCGCCGACGCGATCTTGCGGACGACGGCCACGTTCTCGAGCAGCAGAGGCGTGGCCTTCACCTCTTTCGGCGGGCGCATCGAGACCGATCTCGGCACGACGCTGACCCTGTCCGGCGCGATCACCACCGGCGGCAGCGCCAGTTTCTTCAAGCAAGGCGACGGCACGCTGGTGCTGACCGGCGACAGTTCGGCCAATTATTTCGGCCGGACATGGGTGCATGGCGGCACGCTCAGGATCGAAGGCGGCGGCAAGCTCGGCAGCGCGGCGACCTCGGGCCAGGCCTATATCAGCAACGGCGCCGTCGCGATCGTCACCGGCACCGGCTCGGCCTGGGAAACCTACGGCCAGATGCGGGTCGGCGAACATGGCTCGGGCACGCTCAGGATCGAGGCCGGCGGCACGGTCAGGAGCGGCTCGGGCAGCGGCACCGTCGGCATTGTCGGCAGCGGCGGCGCAAGCGAGGTCGTCATTACCGGCGCCGGTTCGCAATGGCTGGGCGATGGCGTGAACCTCTATGTCGGCCATTCCAATGCGGGGTCGCTGACGGTTGCCAACCAGGGCATCCTCCGGGTCGGCAACACCGGAACCGGCACGATCACCGCCGGCTTCGTCGGCGGCGCGGCGGGCGGCACGATCAATATCGGCGCAGCCGAGGCATCGGCGGCGGCCGCGGCGGGCACGCTGCAGGTCGGCACCGTCGACCTCAACGCCGCGAGCCGCCTCGTGTTCAACCATACCGAGGCGGCCTACAGCTTCGCCCCGACGATCGTCGGGGCCGGCCAGGTGCGCCAGGTCGCCGGCACGACGATCCTCGCTGGTGCCCATAGCTATTCCGGCGGCACGACGATCGTCGGCGGCGTGCTGCAGGTGGCGACCGAGGCCAATCTGGGCAATATCGCCGGCGGCCTGACCATCGGCAACGGCACGCTGCGCGTCACCAGCGGCTTTGCCAGCACCCGCAGCGTAACGCTGACCGGCGCCGCCGCGACCCTCGAGATCCAGGCTGGCGACCATGTCCTGTCCGACGCTATCGATGGCGCCGGCGGTCTCACCAAGACCGGCGCGGGCCAGCTGACCCTTACCGGCGCGAACAGCTATGCCGGCGGCACCACCATCAGCACGGGCCTTCTGCAGATCGGCAATGGCACCACCTCGGGTTCGATCATCGGCAATGTCGTCAACAACGCGACGCTCGCCTTCTACCGCAGCGATGCCATCACCTTTGCCGGCGTGATATCCGGGGCCGGCGCGATCCGTCAGATGGGCGGCGGCCTCACCGACCTGACCGGCAATAGCGGCGGCTTCTCCGGCACGACCACCGTCGAGGCCGGCACGCTCGCCGTCAACGGCACCCTCGGCGGCACGCTCACGGTGCAGTCCGGCGCGACGCTCGCCGGCACCGGCACGGTGGGGAGCCTCGGTTCCACAGTGACCATCGCTGCCGGCGGCGTGCACGCGCCGGGCAATTCCGTCGGCACCCAGATCATCGCCGGGAACTATGTCAATCACGGCACGCTCGTGGTCGAGGGAACCCCTGCAGGGACCGACAAGATCGTGGTCGCCGGCAGCGTCGACATAGCGGGCGCGACACTCAACCTGGTGCTGTCGCCGGCGACCCCGGCGAGCTGGAACCTGCTCAACGGCCCCTACACCCTGATCGACAAGCAGAGCGCCGGTGCCGTGACCGGCACGTTCGGCACCGTCACCAACAACCTGCTCTTTCTGAACCTGAGCCTGAATTATTCCGGCGGCGACGGCAATGACGTGACGCTGCAGCTGACACGCAATGATGCCAGCTTCTCGAGCGTCGCCCTCACCCGCAACCAGATCGCCACCGCCGGCGGCATCGAGAGCCTGCCCAATAGCAATCCGATCTGGCAGGCCGTGGCGATGTCGAGCGACCCGAACATCGTGCGCCGGAGCTTCGACCAGCTCTCCGGCGAGATCCATGCCTCGGCCAAGACGGCGCTGATCGAGGACAGCCGCTTCGTCCGCGAGGCCGCGACCGACCGCCTGCGTTCAGCCTTCGGCGCGGTCGCCGCCGCGACCTTCCCGGTCATGGCCTATGCCGGCGGCGATCCGATCCCTGTGGCCGCCGCCACCGATCGCCTGGCCGTCTGGGGCCAGGGCTTCGGCGCCTGGGGCAACACCCGCAGCGACGGCAATGCCGCCCGCCTCGATCGTTCCACCGGCGGCTTTTTCCTCGGCGCCGACGCGCCGGTTTTCGACGTCTGGCGGGTCGGCCTGCTCGCCGGTTATAGCCGCACCACCTTCGCCGCGCGCGACCGCGCGTCGTCGGGCGGCAGCGACAACTACCATCTCGGTCTCTATGCCGGCACCCAATGGGGCCAGCTCGGCTTCCGCTCGGGTCTCGCCTATACGTGGCACGCCGTCTCGACCGGTCGCAGCGTCCTCATTCCCGGCTTCAACGACAGCCTGAAGGCCAGTTACAACGCCGGCACCTTCCAGGCCTTCGGCGAACTCGGCTACCGGGTCGAGCTGCTCGCGGCCGCGGCCCTGGAGCCCTTCGCCAACATTGCCCATGTCAGCCTCGCGAGCTCCGGCTTCACCGAGCGGGGCGGCGCGGCGGCGCTCAGCGGTTCCGGCCAGACGACACAGGCGACCTTCACCACGCTCGGCCTGCGCGCCGCGACCGGTTTCGATCTCGCCGGCGTTCGCGCCACCGCGCGGGCAACGCTCGGCTGGCGCCATGCCTTCGGCGACATCAACCCGCTGGCCACCCTGGCCTTCGCCGGGAGCAGTGCCTTCACGGTCGCCGGCGTGCCGATCGCCAAAAACGCCACCGTCGTGGAGGCCGGGCTCGACCTCGCCCTGTCGCCGGCGGCGACCTTCGGCCTGTCCTATTCCGGGCAGATCGCCTCGGGCGCCCAGCAGCACGGCGCCAAGGCGAATTTCAGCCTGCGGTTCTAGCGCGACGGGCGGGCCGTGGCCGACGTCGCCGCCCGCTCCGCCTTGGCCGAAACAGCCGGAGCTCGGCGTGCGCGCGCTTCTGCCCTGGCAACCCCGTCGATCAGGAAACGCGCCTTCGACAAGGCCTCGTGATATTCCGCCTCGGCGGTGGAGGTTTCGACCACCTTGCCGCCGACCCGCAACGCCGCGCGGCCCTCGCTGAGCCACAACGAGCGGATGACCACGGCGAGATCGGCAAGGTCCTGGTCGACGATGCCGATCACCCCGCCATAGGGACCGCGCGGGCCGCCTTCCTCGGCGAGGCCGAGCGCCACCGCGGCCCGCTTCGGGCGTCCCGACACGGCGGCGGCCGGCGCCAGCGCAAGGATCGCATCGGCCATGTCGAGGCCTTCGGCAAGCTCCGCTTCCAGTGCCGAATAGAGATGCATGACATGGGAGAAACGGCGGACCTGGCGGTCGATCACCGTCTCGACCGTCCGGCCCCGCGCGACCGGCGTGAGGGCATCGCGTTCGGCCTCGACCACCACGCGGTGCTCGGCCTGGTCCTTGGGATCGGCCAGGAGATCGCGCTCGGCGGCATCGTCCAGGACGGCATTGCCGGTGACCGGCCGCGTGCCGGCATCGGTCTCCAGATGCAGCCGGCCCGCGCGGAGGGTGAGATAAGCGAGCGGCGAGCTGCCGACCAGGGCGTTGCCGCCATGCCTCAGCACGAAACCATAAGGTGATGGATTGGCCGCGACGAATTCGCGGTAGAGCGCAAAGGGGTTCGCCTCGGTCACCTTGGACAGGCCGAGCGACAGCACCGCGCCTTCGACCCTGCCGGCGGCGACGGCCCGCTTGATGGTCTCGACACCGCCGGCATAGTCGGCAAAACCAAGATCCGCGGTCCAGTCCGAGAGATCCGCGCGCGGCATCGCGGCCACTGGTCGCGTTTCGGGTGGAGTGAGGCCAAGGAGCCGCCGATACAGCCCTTGTTCGTCGGCCGAGACCAGCGTGAGCCCACCGCTGACGTGGTCGATGTCGAAACCCTCCCGGACGCACGCGACGAGATGGCCGGGAAGGCCCGGGGTTTCGCCCGGCGGCCCGCCGAGCAGCGCTTCGAAACCGGCAAAGACCAGCACCAGGCCAGGGCCCGCGACCTTGCCGCCGGGCCGGCCCAGGCCGGCGCGGAGCGCGCCGGCGAAATCGCCCGCGCCGGCAACGGCCTCGACCTCCAGGCCGACCACCGTACGGATCAGCCGGCGGGTCGCCAGGTCGAAGCGCTGGAACAGAAAGGCGGTTCCGCCGCCGAGCTCGTCGGCAGCCGCGATCGGATCAAGATCCGGCATCGCTTCACGCATGGCGTCCATCCCCTTCGACCGCCGCTTAGGACTGTCGGCTCCGGGCGATAGTGGATGGCGGCCGCGTCATCGCAAGCGCAGATCCTGGGCTCGCCAATAGTGCCGGGCTATCGCGACGCGGAGCGGACCGTCGCGCAGGGCGCCTCGGCGGCAATGGCTGTCAGCTGGCGGCTCAGCTCGCGCTGGAACAGCTGGGTGAAATGGCTGACCGGCCGCTCGTGATTGACATGCAGGAAGATGTCGAAGGCCGGCTCGAAGGCGACCGGTCTCACCGCGACGCGGCCCTGGTCGGCCGACAGCGCGCTGAACTCGTCGACCAGCGCAATGCCGAGGCCGGCTTCGGCGAGACCGACGGCCGTTTCGGCGAAACGCGCCTGATGGGTGCGGCCGAGGCTGACATCGGCCGAGCCGAGGAACCGCGCAATCGCCTGGCCGTGCACCGTGTGCGGCTCGAAGACGATCAGGGTCTCGTCCTTCAGATGGGCGGGTGCGACGGGCGCAGCAAAGCGCCCGGCAAGCTCATGAGGGACCAGGCAGACCAGCCGGGCCTGTCCAAGCCGGGTGCTGCGGATCGCGCCATGGGCAATCGGGAAGACCGAGACCGCGCATTCGCCGGGCCCCCCCAGGACATAGTCGAGCACCTGGGCGACCGACAGGATCTCGAGATGGACAGTGAGGCCCTGGTGGCGCGAGACCAGCGCCTTCAGCACCTCGGGAATGAGCCTGCGCCCGACGCTCGGCGCCGACCCGAGCCTGAGCGTCGCGGCCTCGCGCCTGGCCACCTTGTCGACCCGCATCACCGCCTGTTCGAGCTGGATGAAGGCACGGTCGATTTCGGCGAGGATGTTGATCGCTTCCGCCGTCGGATAGATGCGGCCGCCCTGGCGCAGGAACAGGGATACGCCCAGGCGATCCTCGATGCGGGCAATGACATTGGTCACGGTGGGCTGGGCGACGCGCAGCAGGCGCGCGGCGCCGACGAAGCTCTTGGCCGTCATCACGGCCCGGAACATTTCGATCTGGCGCAAAGTCAGGGTCATGGACATCAGGCGGAGCGGCGGGTGGGCGAGCCTATCACAGGATCGCCGCCTGGCCGCGCAGCGCCGCGCGCACCGCCTCGGCATCGACGGCCTCGGTGCCACCGGCCTGCAGCGCCGCGGCCAGACCCGCGGCATGGCCGGTGGCGAAGGCCGTGCCCATGACGCGAACCGAGGCGAAGGCGATATCGTCGCAGCCGACGAGCCGGCCGCCGAGCCAGAGATTGTCCTGCCGCGCCGCATGGATCGCACCGAAAGGCACGTCAAAATAGCCCTTGCCGCCAATGTTGCGGAATTCGATCCGGCCCGGCCCGTGATGGATCTCGACCGGCCAGCCGCCACGGCCGATGCCGTCGGCGCGCACGATGCCCGCTTCGGCCGCATCGCCGGCAAGGCTCTCGCGCGCCAGCACCCGGCGGGACTGGCGGATGCCGACCTGCGGGCCGGTGGAGACGATGAAGGCCTTGTCGAAACCGGCCGCCGTGAAGCGCAGCGCCCGGACCAGCCCATGGGCCATGTCGCGGCCCTTGAGTTCGGCCGCCGTGAGGCTCGCCGCGCTGACGCCGTCGGTGTCGAGATCGATCACCAGCCACCAGAGGTCACCGGAGACCGGCAGGCGCGCGCCGACGCCGCCGGAAAGCCGGTGGATCGGATCGCGCGCGGTCGCATTATAGGCGGCGACCGCCGTGCTCATCACCGTCCTGGAGAAGGCGAGGTCGGGTGCCACGCCGCCGATGCGAATGGGATAGGAGGCCGGCTGCAGGTGCTGCCCGGGCGCGATCGCCGCGGCCGGCACGAGAGCCTCTGCCATCGCGGCGAGATCGCCCTCGCCGCTGGCGTCGACAAATGCCCCGGCCCGGATCGCGCGCGGGCCGGCATGGTCCTGGATGGTGACGCCGGTGATGCGCCCGCCCTCGCTCGTCGCGCCGACCAGCGAGGCATGCAGCGCGAGCTCGGCGCCGCTGGCGACGACCAGCTGGTCGAGTGCGAGCTTGAGGATTTCCGGGTCGAGCATGACGATCAGATTGCCCGAGGCGCTGCGGATCGGGCACGGATCGAGGCCGAGGCCGCCGAGACGATCGAGCAGCTCGGCGCCAACGCCGCCGACCACCGGCACGATATCGGGCCCTTGCGCGAACAGGCCGCAATAGGACAGCACCGCGGCATTGGTCGCAGCACCTCCGAGAAAGCCGTAGCGCTCGACCAGCAGGGTCCGCGCGCCGCCGCGGGCCGCGCCGACGGCCGCCGCGACGCCGGCGGAGCCGCCGCCGATCACCACGACATCATAATCGTCCCCGCGGCTCATTGCGCCTTCTCCCGAAATCCCCGCCGGCATCAGTCTTCCGGCTTGATATTGGCGGCTTTGATGAGGTCGGCGAGCACCGCCATGGTGCTCACCTGATAGGCCGCGAAGGCCTTGGCATCGCGTATCTCGATGGCGAAACCCAGCCGGCCGATCGCCTCGACCACCGGCGGTGCGCCGAGCGCCGCGACGATCTCGCGCGACATGCGCTCGACCGAAGCCGGCGGCGCGGTCGCCGGCGCGAAGAAGCCGGTCCAGGACGACAGGTCGGCATTGGTCACGCCCTGTTCGCTCAGCGTCGGCACATCCGGGATCATCGGGTTACGCGTAGCGCTCTGCATGGCGAGCGCCTTGACCTGGCCGGCCTGGATCTGCGCCACCACGCTCGGCAGCACGGCGCAGGCAAAATCCATCCGGCCGGCGACCAGGTCCTGCGCCATGGCGGCGAGCCCCCGATAGGGAACATGGATCAACCGGGTGCCTGTGCGGATCATGAACAGCTCGGCCGACAGATGCGATCCCGAACCGGGGCCGGTCGAGGCGAAATTGAGCTCGCCCGGCCGCGCCTTGGCATAGGCGACGAATTCGGCGATCGACGTCACCGGCAGGTCGTTGCGCACCACCAGGACGTTTTCGAAGGCGCCGGCCCCGGCGAGCGCGGCGAAGTCCTTCACCGCGTCATAACCGGGCGTGCGCATCAGGAACATGTTGGTGCCGTGCGACTGGTTGTTGCCGAAGGTGATGGTATGGCCGTCGGGTTCCGCCCGAGCGACCTGGCGGGTGCCGAGCGCGCCCGAGGCGCCGGCGACGTTCTCGACGATGACATTCTGGCCGAGCGGCGTCGAAATATGGTTGGCGACGATGCGCGCGATGGCATCGGTGGCGCCGCCGGCTGGATAGGCGACGATGAGGCGCACCGGCCGGCTCGGCGCCCAGGTCGCCTGGCTCGCGGCGATCCGCGACAGGATGGGCGCCGCCAGCGTCGCACCGATGAATGCACTGGCCATCCGTCGTGTCGTCATGGTCGCCCTCCCACGGGTCGCCGGCGTCCGGTTCTTGGCCGGATGTGCTGGCCCGATGTGCTGGATTGCTCGCGTGTCCGCCCTTGCCTCTTGCCGATCGGCGGACGCAGCCATCGCGCCACAGGCGCCACCATTGACGACGGGGACACCGCCGCAAGCCCAAACAGTTCGGAATGCGATAGCCCTTGTCTATCGGAAGCCGGCAGGCTCCGTGGCGTCCGCCGGCCGAAGCGGCGCGCTCAGTCGCCGCTCTTCAGGCCGCCGCGCCGCATCTGCGCGATCAGGTCGTTGCGGGCATTGCGCTGGTGCCGCGAGGCGACCTGGGCGGCACGGTCGGCGTCGCCATCGGCGAAGGCGTCGATCAGCGCGTGGTGCTCCTGGCGGACCTGGCGCTTGCGGGCATCCGATTGGCCGAATTTCAGACGCAGCGTGTTGATGATGTTGTTTTGCCGCTCGATGATCTCGAGCGCCTGGGCATTGTGCGCGCCACCCAGCACGATGCGGTGGAAATCCCGGTCGGCCTGATGGCGGCCGAGCACGTCGCCGGCCGCCTCGCAGGCCTCCAGCTCACGCTGGATCGCGTCCAGCTGCTCGAGAGCTTCGGCGGTGGAATATTCGACGAAGCGGCGGGTCAGCACGCCTTCGATGGCTTCCCGGATCTCGTAGATCTCGCGAATGAAGACCTCATCGACCGACCGGACGACCGCGCCCCGGTTCGGCGTGATGACGACCAGTCCCTCGCCCTGCAATTGCTGAAGCGCCTCGCGGACCGGGATCGCGCTGACGTCATAGCGGCGGCAGAGCTCGGGAATCTTCAAACGCACGCCGGACTCGAAGACGCCGGTGATGATGTCGACGCGAATGGCGTCGCGCAGCCGGACATAACCGACTTCCTGCGGCTCGTTGGGGCCAGTTGCCTCATTCAGCATATTCATGATGGTCAATTCTGTATGATAATATCTGATTTGACAAGATCATATATCTTTTCTTCAGAAACTGACATTATGGCTACGCCTGCCGGCTGGCCGCTCGTCCGGCCTCGCACCACCCGCCCGCCATATCGAGACAGATCCGCCGATGCCAACCGACGCCTCCCACCATCCGGCCGATCTCGTCAGAAGGCAGATCGAAACCATCCTGGCGGCCTGGGGCATGCAGGCGGACAAGGTGCGGACCACGGCGGAGGTGATGATCGAGACCGACCTGATGGGCGTCGATTCCCACGGCGTGTCGATGCTGCTGATGTATGACGTCATGCAGCGCGCCGGGCAGATCAACCTGCGCGCGACGCCACGGATCCTGCGCGAGAACGCCGCGACCGCCCTGGTCGACGGCGATGCCGGGCTGGGTCATCCGGCCTCGGTCATGGCGATGCGGCTTGCGATCGCCAAGGCCAGGGCCGGTGGAACCGGGGTCGTTTCGGTGCGCAACTCGCACCATTTCGGCGCGGCCGGCTATTATGCCGAGCTGGCGGCGGCACAAGGGCTGATCGCCCTGGTGTCCTCGACCACGAGGCTCTGCACGCTGGTGCCGACATTCGGCGCCGAGCCGATCCTGGGCACCAATCCCTTCGCCTTCTCGGCGCCCGCCGGACGGCACCCGCCGGTGACGCTGGATATCGCCACCTCGGTGGTCGCCGCCAACAAGGTGAAAGTCTATGCGCTGAACGGCAAGGATATTCCCGCCGGCTGGGTCGTCGACGGCGACGGCCGGACCATGACCAATTCCGCCGAGGCCTATCGCATGCTGTTCGACATGCCGGACGGCGGCCTGACCCCGATCGGCGGCGACGGCACGACGCTCGGCGGCCACAAGGGTTACGGCCTGGCGGTATTCGCCCAGATCCTCGCGGGAACGCTGGGCGGCGGCTCGTTCTCGCCGATCCGCAACCTGACCCAGAAGCCGGGCGAGCCGGACAATATCGGCCACTTCTTCATGGTCATCGACCCCAAGGTATTCCGGCCGTTCGACGACTTCGCCGCCGACATGGACGGTTTGGTCGACCGCCTGCACGCGACCAAGCCCGCCGCGCCCGAGCAGCCGGTCCTGCTTCCCGGCGAACCCGAGCGCCAGGCCCGCGAAGACCGTCTCGCCCGCGGCATTCCGATCGCGCCGGCGCTGGCCGAAGCGCTGCGGCAGATCGCGTCCGCCGCCGGCGCACCCTTCCTGCTCGACGACACGATCGCCGGGCGGCCGGCGCCCTTCCCGCCAAACCCTCGTGAGATGATCCCATGACCATCGGCTTCGCCATTCATCCCCGCCCCGCCGCCAATGACGCCGCGCTTCTGGAAGCCCTCGGCGGCATTCCGACACCTTTGCTGAGCGACAACATGTCCCGGCTGTTCGCCGCCGGACCTGCGCTCAGGCCGATGCATCGCGGCACGCCGCTGCTCGGTTTCGCCGTGACGGTGCTGACCCGGCCGGGCGACAACCTGATGGTCCACAAGGCGATCGATCTGTCGGGCCCGGGCGATGTCATCGTCGTCGATGCCGGCGGCGACCTGACCAATGCGATCATCGGCGAAATCATGCTGACGCTGGCGCAGAAGCGCGGCATCGCCGGCTTCGTGATCGATGGTGCGATCCGCGACCTGGACGCCATCGCCCGGGGCGACTTGCCCGTCTTCGCGCGCGGCGTGACCCATCGCGGCCCCTATAAGGACGGACCGGGCGAGATCAACGGGCCGGTTCGCGTCGGCGGCCAGGTGGTCGCGAGCGGCGACGTCATCGTTGGCGACGCCGATGGCGTGCTTGCCGTCCCGCGCGGTGCCGCGCTGGCAATCGCCGCCCTGGCACGCGAGCAGATCCGGCGCGAGGAGGCGACCCTTGCCGCGATCGCCGACGGAACCGTCGACCGCAGCTGGGTCGACGCCACCTTGCGGGCCAAGGGCCTCGCCGTCTGAGCCGCATCGAAGACCGACGGCGCCCGAGCGCCGTGCGACCCTTGCCTGCATGTCCCGGGAGGACGCCCATGATGAAACGCCTGACCTGCCTGGCGGCAGTCCTTGCAGCCTTTGCCTTCGGCGCGCCGGAGGCTTCCGCCCAGTGGAAGCCCGACCGTCCGATCCAGCTGATCGTCGGCTTCCAGGCCGGCGGCGGCACGGATGTCACCGCGCGCCTGGTGGCGCAGGCCGCGGAAGGCATCATTCCGGTCCCGGTCATCGTGGTGAACCGGCCAGGCGCGGCCGGCGCGATCGCCGCCGAAATGGTCGCGCGCGGCGAGGCCGACGGCTATACCCTGCTCATCGGCGGCGGCAGCGAGAGCACGACCCTGCCGCACTACAACCGCCTCAACTATACCCTCGGCGACTTTCGCGGCGTCGCCCGCGTCAACCGCGAACATATGGTGCTGGTGACGCGCCGCGGCGGCGGCCTCGATACGGTGGAGAAGCTGGTCGCCGCCGCCAAGGCCGAGCCGGGCAAGATCTCCTACGGCTCGTCGGGCATGGGCGGCATCCTGCATGCGACGTTCCAGGCCTTCGAAAAGGCGGCCGGCATCCAGATGAACCATGTCGCCTATCGCGGCGGCGCTCATGCGCTGGGCGATGTCCTGGGCGGCCGCCTCGACATGACGCTGGTGACGCCGGCGGAGGCCAAAGGCCAGGCGGATGCCGGCAATGTCCATATCCTGGCGACCACGTCGAACCGCAGCGCCATCCTGCCCGAGGTGCCATCGCTGCGGGAGCTGGGTTATGCCGTCAATATCGAGAACATGAAGGGCCTGATGGTCTCGGCCCGGACACCCGACCCGATCATCCGGGCCTTGGACGACCTGTTCCGGCAGGTGATCGAGAGCCAGCGCATGCGCGAACTCGCCGAGCGCACCAATGTCGAGGTCGCCTATCTCGACGGCGCCGACTTCAAGAAGGCCATGGACGATACGTCGCAGTCGGTTCTGGCCGCCAGGCGCGACTGAAGCCGGAACGCGATCGAGTCGTCGAGGCAATCGCGGCCCGGTCATCGGGGCCGCAACCGGGAGAAGAAAGACATGCGCATCGGTTTCATCGGGCTCGGCGTCATGGGCTCGGGAATGGCCGCGAACCTCGTTCGCAAGGGCCATGACGTCGTCGTCCACAATCGCAGTCCGGCCGGCATGGCGCCGCTTGTCGCACTGGGGGCAAAGCCCGCCGCCGCGCTCGCCGACATGCCTGCCGATCTCGAGGCGGTGGTGCTCAGCCTGCCGGCGACCGACGACGTCCGTACCGTGCTTCTCGGCCCCGGCGGCCTGGCCGGGCGGCTCCGGCCGGGTGCCGTGATCATCGACACCAGCACCATCGACGCGGCCGCCACCCGCGATATCGCCACGGCGCTCGCGGGCCATTCCATCGACTTCCTCGATGCTCCGGTCAGCGGTGGCCAGAAGGGCGCCGTCGACGGCACGCTCTCCTGCATGGTCGGCGGTTCGGAGGCGGCTCTTGCCCGCTGCCGGCCGGTGTTCGACGCCTTCGCCACGACGCTCGTCCATGTCGGCGATGTCGGGGCCGGCCAGATCACCAAGGCCTGCAACCAGATCTGCGTTGCCGCCGCCATGATGGGCGCCGCCGAGGCGCTGGCGCTGGCGGTCAGCATGGGCGTCGATCCGGCGCGCGTCCGCGCCGCCCTGCTCGGCGGCACCGCCAAGAGCGTGGTAATGGAACGCCACGTGAAGAAACTGCTCGATGGCGACCTGAAACCCGGCTTCCGCGCGACGCTGATGGAAAAGGACCTCGGGATCGCCACGACGACGCTGGCCGCAAGCGGCGTTCACGCGCCGGTCACCGGCATTGCCAGGCAAACGCTGGCCGAACTGGTGGCCACTGGCGGTGCCGACGGCGACTGGATCGCGGTCGCGCTGCTCGTCCAGGAGAAATCGGGCCTGGCGACCGACCGAAGGCCATAGCAGGACCTGGGCGCCGGCGATCGCCGGAGCGGCAATGCGCCAGCGCATGACAGCCACCTGACCCCTGCCGGCAGACCTGGGATGACCGGCCCGCGCTTCTGTTCGCCGGGCCCAGGTGCCAACCTCCGGCACGGCAATGACGGGCAACGGGGTACGGCGATCGAAACGGGTGCGGCGCTATGACGGTCATGATCACGGGTGGCACGGGCTTCGTCGGCGTCGCGGTCGCCGATCATCTGGCGCGCATGGGGCGGCGCGCGGTCGCCTTCGCGGCTCATCCGGCGCCGGCGGGCTGGCTTCCCGACCAGGCTGTCGAGATCATCGGCGACGTCACCGATGCCGAACAGGTGAAGGCGGCCATGGCCGCCGAGAAGGTGACGTCGGTGATCCACGCCGCCGCCATGACCGCCGGTCCCGAGCAGGAACGGCGCGCGCCGGAACGCGTGGTCGCGGTCAATGTCGCGGGCACCGCGGCGGTGCTGCGGGCGGCCGCCGAGAGCGGCGTCAAGAAGGTGATCCTGGCTTCCTCCGGCAGCGTCTATCCGCTCGACAAGAACGGCGAAGGCCGGTTCGACGCGCGTGTCGACGCCCCGGCGCCGGCGGCGCTCTACGGCATGACCAAGCTCGCCGCCGAGCAGATCGCGATCCGGCTCGCGGCCGTCTACGGCCTGTGCCTGCCGATCGTCCGGCTGTCGGCCGTCTATGGCCCGTTCGAGCGCGACAGCGGTGTGCGCGAGATCCTGTCGGCGCAGGCCCAGGTGGTCGCCCTGGCGCGGCGCGGCGAAGAGGTGCGCCTGTCGCGGCCGGGTTTCGGCGGCTGGCTCTATTCGCGCGACGCGGCCGCCGCCCTGGTGGCGCTGATCGACAAGAAGTTCACCGAACCGCCGGCGGTTTTCGACCTCGGCGGCCAGGAGGTGTTTTCGGTGCTGGATTTCTGCCAGGCGCTGGCCGAGCGCCTGCCCGGCTGGACCTACCGGATCGACGAAGAGGATCCCAACATCCGCTTCCAGCTGCCCGCCGACCGCCGGCCGAGTGATTTCATCCGCCTGCAGGCGGCCACCGGCTTCAAGCCGCGCTTCGACCTGGCGACCGCGATCCCGGATTATCTGGACTGGCTCGAGAAGGCGGGTTGAGCGCGGCGGCCTGAACAAGCCCTCTCCCAGAGGGAGAGGGCTTGTGGGTTGGTTCTGGCGCGAGATTTCGCGGGGCGAGCGACGTCCAGGCAAACGACTGAACACGCCGATTGCATAAAACCGCCTTGCTCCGCTGGGGACGCTACAGAACCACCGAAGCCCCAGTCACGCAACCCCGCGCCTGCCCTTCGGCGGCATGCGTATTGCGCATTTGACCGCTCGCTCCACTGGCCCCTAGCCTGCCGCTGCGAGGGCTCATCATGGACGATATCGGTCACCGCTGGTTGAACCAGCACAAGGTCGGCGAAAGGCTGCCCAAGGCGGTCGGCGGCGAAGGCATCTATGTCATCGACGAGGCCGGCCGACGTTATCTCGACGGGTCCTCGGGGCCGGCGCTGTTCTGCCTCGGCCATGGTCATCGCGAGGTGATCGAGGCGATCAAGGCGCAATATGACAAGCTGTCCTTCGGCTATTCGTCCAACTTCACCTCCGATCCGATCGACCAGCTCGCCGAGACGATCATCGACCAGGCCGGCGGCGGCATGAGCCGGGTCAGCTTCGTTTCCGGCGGCTCGGAAGCCACCGAAACCGCGATGAAGATCGCGCTGCAATATCACGTCGCACGCGGCCATTCGGGCCGCACCCATTTCTTCGCCCGGCGGCAGTCCTGGCATGGCTATACGTTCGGCGCGCTGGCGCTGTCGGGCCATCCGGCCCGGCGCAAGCCCTATGCCGGGGCGCTCATGCCGGTGACCCATCTTTCGCCGGCCAATGCCTATCGCCCGCCGGCCGGGGTCGCGCCCCATGCGCTCGCCGACCATCTCGCCGCCGAGTTCGAGCGCGAGATCCACCGGATCGGCGCCGAGCGTATCGCCGCCCTGTTCTTCGAGCCCGTCGTCGGGGCCGCCGGCGGCGCGGTGCCGGCGCCCGACGGCTATGCCCGCAAGATGCGCGAGATCTGCACGCGCTACGGCATCCTGATGATCGCCGACGAGGTGATGTGCGGGGTCGGCCGCTGCGGCACCTGGCGCGCGCTCGCCCATGACGGCGTCGCGCCCGACGTGATGTACACGGCGAAGGGCCTGGCCGGCGGCTACGCGCCGCTCGGCGCGGCGCTGATGACCGAGGAGGTCTATCGGACCATCGCCGACACCTTCGGCACGATCGCCAGCGTCCACACCTATTCCGGCCATACCGCCGCCTGCGCCGCGGGGCTGGCCGTGCAGAAGGTGATCATCCGCGACGGCCTGGTCGAGAAATGCCGGACCGACGGCGACTATCTGATGGGGGCGTTGCGTGAGGCCTTCGGCCAGAACCCGCATGTCGGCGACATCAGGGGGCGCGGCTTCTTCGTCGCCCTCGAACTGGTCAAGGACCGCGAGACCAAGGCGCCTTTCGCCTCGGCGCTCGGCCTGCAGGCCAAGGTCAAGGAGGAGGCGTTCAACCGCGGGCTCCTCTGCTATCCCTCGCCGGGCACGGTCGACGGCTATAACGGCGACCACGTCATCCTGGCGCCGCCCTATATCATCTCGCGCGGCGAGATCGACCAGATGATCGAGACGCTGAAGGCGTCGATTACTGCGGCGCTCGCCCGCGTGGCGTCCTGAACCATGATCCGGGCGGGAACGCATCTGCGGCAGAAGGACATGCGCCGGTGAGGCTGAAGGACAAGGTCGCCATCATCACCGGAGCCGGCTCCGGCATCGGCCGGGCGACGGCCGTCGTCTTCGCGCGGGAAGGCGCCCGGCTGGCGCTCGTCGACCGGGACGAGACCGGCGTCCGCGAGACCGCCGGGATGATCGCCGAGGCGGGCGGCGCGGCGCTGGTACGGGTGTCCGATGTCGGCGAAGTCGGCACGGCGGATCAGGATGCCGCGGTGATCCATGAACGCTACGGTCGGATCGACGTGCTGTTCACGGCTGCCGGCTTTTCCGTCGGCGGCACGGTCCTGACCACCCGTCCGGAGGACTGGGACGCGGTGTTCCGCGCCAATGTCGGCGGCACCTGGCTCTGGGCCCGCGCCGTCGTGCCGTTCATGCAGCGCCAGGGCGGCGGCGCGATCGTCACCACGGCCTCCCAGCTCGCCCTTGCCGGCGGCGCCGGCAACAGCGCCTATATCGCGGCGAAAGGCGCCATTCTCAGCCTGACCCGGACCATGGCGCTGGATTTCGCGGCCGACCGCATCCGCGTCAATGCGCTGGTGCCGGGCGCCATCGACACGCCGATGCTCCGGCGCAGCTTCAACCGCAAGCCGGATCCACGGGCGGCGGAAGACGCGTCGCGTGCGCGCCATCCGCTCAATCGGCTGGGCCTGCCGGACGAGGTCGCCGAGGCCGTGCTGTTCCTGGCGAGCGATGCCGCCGCCTTTACCACCGGCACCACGCTGGCGGTCGATGGCGGCTGGCTCGCCGGCTGAGGCAGGCTGCACAAAATTCCGGCAAGCGGCGGTTCTACGACCTGTCTGCGCACCAGACCGTCCGGGACCGGCATTTGAAACAAATGAGTCGCCTGAACGTGGAGAAGGAGAAGATTCGCTACGTGGGGATGCTGGTACGTGGATTGCTTCGATGCCACCATGACCTGAAACAGCCGGCAGGTTGGGCAACCGCGGGCTGAACAAGCAATCGAGAGGGTGTCATGACAATCACGCGTCGGAATGTGCTCGCCGGTTCGGCCGCCCTGGCCACGGCCGCGACGATGGGCGGGCCGGCCTCGGCCCAGACGCGCGCCGAGACGCTGCGCCAGGTCACCGGCAATGCGGTCAATACGCTTGATCCGACCATGCCAGGCTCGACCCGCGAGGCCTTCGGGGTCAGCGTCAACGTCTATGACCGGCTGGTCTCCTTCGGCAAGAAGAAGCTCGGCAATGGCTGGGTGTTCGATCCCGACACGATTCGCGGCGAACTGGCCGAGCGCGTCGTCACCAGCCCCGACGGCATGACCTTCACCTTCCACCTGCGCCGCGACGCCAAGTTCCATGACGGCTCGCCGGTGACAGCGGAAGACGTGAAATGGTCGCTCGACCGCGCCGTCTCGGCCAGATCGCTGGCCGCCGCCCAGATCCAGACCGGGTCCTGGACCAGGCCCGAACAGTTCAAGATCATCGATGCCTTGACCGTCGAGGCCAAGGTCGACAAGCCGGACCGGCTGGCGCTGCCGAACCTCTGCACGCTCTATTGCATCATCATCAACACCAAGCTGGTGAAGCCGCATCTCACCGCGCAGGACCCCTGGGCCCAGGCCTGGCTGAAGGACAATGCGGCCGGTTCCGGCGCCTATATGGTCGAGAGCTTCAAGCCGGGCGAGCAGGTGGTGCTGCGCCGCAACGACAACTGGAAGGGCGGCGAGGACGGCAAGCCGGCGCATTTCCGCCGGATCATCTGCCAGACCATTCCGGAAGCCGCCACCCGCGCCAGCCTGATCGAGAAGGGCGATGCCGATATCGCCATCGACCTGCAGGCGAGCGACGTGCCGACGCTGGCGACCCGCGAGCGAATCAAGGTGGTGTCGACGCCGCAGTTCAACGCCTTCACCATGGTCGCCTTCAACACCCAGATGGCGCCGTTCAACAATGTGAAGCTGCGCCAGGCGGTGGCCGCCGCCATGCCCTATCAGGACATCTTCAAGGCTGCCCTGTTCGAGCGCGGCGCGGCTCTGTTCGGCGGCACCTGGACCGGGGATCCCGACAAGGCGGTGTTCCCGCAGCCGATGCCGCTGAAGACCGATCTCGCCAAGGCCAGGCAATTGCTGACCGAAGCCGGTTTCCCCAACGGGCTCGACACCACCTTCTCGTTCAATGTCGGCTCGGCCGCGGTCAGCGAGCCGATGGCCGCCCTGATCAAGGAATCGCTCGGCAAGATCGGCATCCGGGTCGACATCCAGAAGCTGCCGGACGCCCAGATATCGACGCTCGTCACCGAAAAGAAGCTGCCCTTCCTGACCGAGACCTCGATCGCCTGGCTGCCCTCGACCGACTATTTCTTCCGCAATTTCTTCACCGGCGACCAGCGCTGGAACTATTCGTCCTGGAACAATGCCGAGATCAACGCGCTGACCGCCCAGGCGCGCTTCGAGCAGGATGCGGCGACCTATGAGAAGCTGTGCAAGCGGATGATCGCGGTGCTCGCCGAGGAGGTGCCGATGATCATGCTGTGGCAGCCGAACCAGGACGCGGTCATGGCCAAGACCATTGACGGTTATGTCTATGGCTATCACCGCCAGGTCGATTATCGCGACATGAAGCGCGTGTGAGCGGGCAAATGGGTCTTGCAGGTGTGATCGCGCGGCGGGCGGGACGGCGTATCGTCTCGTCGCTGCCCGCGTTGCTCGGGGTGGTGATCTTCACCTTCCTGCTGATGCGCGTGCTGCCGGGTGATCCGGCCATCTTCTTCGCCTCCGGCCCGAATGCCGGCCAGGCCGAGATCGAGCAGATCCGCGAGCAGATGGGGCTCGACAAGCCGATCCCGCAACAGCTGGCGCTCTATCTGCGCGACATCGCCACCGGCAATCTCGGCCGCTCGATGACGACGGGCCAGCCGGTGCTGGCCGACCTGAAGAACCGGCTGCCGGCCTCGCTGGAACTGACCTTCGTCGCGCTGATCCTGGCGCTCACGCTGGCGCTGCCGCTCGGCATCCTGGCGGCGCTGAAACCCAATTCGATCGTCGACAATGCCGTGCGCTTCCTGTGCACGCTCGGGGTCTGCGTGCCGACCTTCGTCTCCGGGCTCCTGTTCATCTTCGCCTTCTATTACCTGCTCGGCATCGCCCCCGATCCGACCGGGCGGATCGATATTTTCGCCAGCCAGCCGCCGGCCGTGACCGGCTTCCTGCTGATCGACGCGGCTCTTGCCGGCGACTGGGAGGCCTGGCGGTCGGCCGCGAGCCAATTGGTGCTGCCGGCGGCAACCATGGCGCTGTTCGTGCTGGCGCCGCTCGCGCGCATGACCCGCGCCTCGATGCTGGCGGTGCTGACCAGCGATTTCGTCCGTACCGGCGAGGCGCTCGGCCTGTCGCGCCGGCGCGTCGTGCTGGTCTATGCGCTGCGCAACGCGCTCCTGCCCGTGCTGACCATCATGGGCATCGTGTTCTCCACCATGCTGGGCGCCAATGTGCTGGTCGAGAAGGTGTTTTCCTGGCCGGGCGTCGCCTCCTACGCGCTCGACGCCCTGCTCTCCTCCGACTATGCCCCGGTGCAGGGCTTCGTGCTGCTGATGGCGACCATTTTCGTCGCGGTGAACCTCACCGTCGACGTGCTCTACGGTCTCGCCGATCCCCGGATTTCGATCGAATGATAACGGCAACCCTCCGCCATACCGGCTGGATCCTGCGCGGCAATCCGATGACGCTGGTCGCCAGCATCGGCGCGGCACTGCTCGTGCTGCTGGCGATCGTCGGCCCCTGGATCGTGCCCTATGACCCGATCGCCTCGAACGTGCCAATCGCGCTGCAGCCGCCGAGCGCGGCCCATTGGTTCGGCACCGACCAGCTCGGCCGCGACGTGTTCAGCCGCGTGATCGTCGCCACCCGCCTCGACCTGATGATCGCCGCGTCCGCCGTGACCCTGTCCTTTGCCATCGGCGCGCTGATCGGCAGCTTCTGCGGTTACACCGGCGGTTCGCTCGACCGCTGGGTCGGCCGCTTCGTCGACGTGCTGATGGCCTTCCCGCTGTTCGTGCTGGCCATGGCCATGGTGGCGGCGCTCGGCAACCGGGTCGAGAACATCATCTATGCCACCGCCATCATCAACTTGCCCTTCTACATCCGCTTCGCCCGCGCCGAGGTGAATGTCCGGCGCGGCGCCGGCTGGGTCGAGGCGGCGCGCGCCTCCGGCAACAGCCATGCCCGCGTGGTCATGCTGTTCCTCTTGCCCAATGTGCTGCCGGCCATGGCGGTGCAGATCTCGCTCAATCTCGGCTGGGCCATCCTGAACGCCGCCGGCCTCTCCTTCCTCGGCCTCGGGGTCAAGCCGCCGACGCCGGAATGGGGCATCATGGTCGCCGAGGGCGCACGTTTCATCACGACCGGCAAATGGTGGCTGGTGGTCTTCCCGGGCGCGGCGCTGATGGCCGCCGTGCTCTGCTTCAATCTCCTCGGCGACGGCCTGCGCGACATTCTCGACCCGAGGATGCGCACATGACCGATGCGCACATGACCGATGCGGACATGACGCCGCCGCTGCTGTCCATCGAAGACCTGCGTGTCTCGTTCTCGACCCGCCACGGCCAGGTCGAGGCGATCAAGGGCATCTCGCTCGCCGTCGCCGCCGGCGAGACGCTGGGCATTGTCGGCGAGAGCGGCTCGGGCAAGTCGGTCACCGCCTTTTCGGTCATGCAATTGCTCGACCGCGCCGGCCGCATCACCCATGGCCGCATCACCTTTCGCGGCCAGGACATCACCCGCGCCTCGCGTTCCATGCTGCAGCCGCTGCGCGGCGCGGCCATGTCGATGATCTTCCAGAACCCGCGGGCGGCCCTCAACCCGATCCGTACCGTCGGCCTGCAGATCGCCGACGTGCTGCGCGCCCATGGCGACCTGTCGCGCGCGCAGGCCCGCGACCGCGCCGTCGAATTGCTGGAGGCGGTGCTGATCCGCGATCCGGTCGGCCGGCTCGACGCCTATCCGCACGAACTTTCCGGCGGCATGTGCCAGCGCGTCATGGTCGCCATGGCGATCGCCTGCGAACCGAGCCTCTTGATCGCCGACGAGCCGACCACCGGCCTCGACGTCACCACCCAGAAGACGGTGATGGACCTGCTCGCCGACATCACCCGCCGGCGCGACATGGCGATGATCCTGATCACCCATGATCTCGGCCTCGCCGCGCAATATTGCCGGCGCGTCGCGGTGATGGAAAAGGGCCTGGTGGTCGAGGCGGCGCCGCCGGAAATCCTGTTCGGCCGGCCCGGGCACGCCTATACCAAGCGGCTCGTCGCGGCTTCACCGACCCGCACCTCGACGGTCGAAAGCCTGGTCGTCGACGGCGGCGCCGGCCCGGGCCCGGCGCCCGCCGTCCTCCAGCGCAGGTCGGCGGGGCCGCTGCTGCGGGTCGACAACCTGGTCAAGCGCTATGGCGACGACTTCAAGGCGGTCGACGACGTCTCGTTCACGCTCGGCCAGGGCGAAAGCCTCGGCCTCGTCGGCGAGTCCGGTTCGGGCAAGAGCACGATCTCCCGGCTGATCTGCCGGCTGATCGATCATAGCGCCGGCGACATCAGCTTCGACGGCCAGGATATCGGCAAGATCCCGACGCGCGAGTTCCATCGCTCGCGGTTTCGCCGCGATATCCAGATCGTCTTCCAGGACCATGGCGACAGCCTCAATCCGCGCTTCTCGGCTTTCGATTCGATCGCCGATCCCTTGAAGCTGCTGGCCGGCATGGCCGATGCCGGGGAGCTGCGCGCCAAGGTGAGCGAATGCGCCGCGCGCGTCGGGCTGCCGGAAGAATTCCTCGACCGCTTCCCGCACCAGCTGTCCGGCGGCCAGAAGGCGCGGGTCGGCATCGCACGCGCGATCGCCGCCGGTCCGCGCCTGCTGGTGCTCGACGAACCGACCGCGGCGCTCGACGTCTCGGTCCAGGCGGTGATCCTGCACCTGCTCGACCGGCTGCGCCGCGAAACCGGCCTGTCCTACCTGTTCGTCAGCCACGACCTCAATGTCGTGCGCATGATGTGCGAGCGCACCATCGTGCTGCAGAAGGGCCGGATCGTCGAGGAGGGCCGCAGCGCCGAATTGTTCGCCCAGCCGCAATCGGCCTATGCGGCCGAGCTGATCGCGGCGATCCCGCATTTCGACCCGAATGCGGGGCGCGCCCCATCGGACAAGGGATCGGCGGCGCTGGCGTCGTGAGCCGGGCGCGTGGCGAGGTGTGATTGCGCGGCAATGAGCCTGAATGGACCACCGCCCATGAGCAGGCGGATTGAAGTCGTGGATGGCCGGGACAAGCCCGACCAAGACGAGAATTGTCTTTGGAGCGACAGGGACCGGATCGACTGAGTGCAGAACCCGCGCCGTGGCCCTGCACGCAGTGAGGTCAACACATCGTCCTGCCCGGGCTTGTCCCGGGCATCCACGACTTTCTCCCACTGAAAGAGGCGGCTCTCGTTGATCTTCCGTGGGGCCCGGACCGAAGTCACCTGCCTCTGGTCCACGTTGCCCTACGCCCCCAACTCCCGATGCACGAGGCTGATGCAATAGGTCGATCCGCGCGCGATGACAGGCTCGTCTCGTCCGGCGAAGCCGCGCCGCGGCCGGTGCGTTTGCTAACCGGAGCCGACTTTCCCTTCGCCCTGAGATTGCCCGAGCCCCGTGACGGTCGTGCCGACCTTGGCCTGCGCCACGTCATAGGCGAGGAAGGCCTGCCAATGGGCCTCGACATCGCCGGCGAAGAGGCCGCGCGTGACGCCGTCGACCAGTTTCGGGATCGCCGTGGTCATGGCGTTGATCGACGAGCCCGAGGGGCCGAAGCTCATGGTCGAGGCAATGGTGAACAGGTGGACATTGCCGATCCAGGGCGTCAGCCCCTCCTGCCGCTCCATGAAGGCATAATCGGCGGAGAGATAGGGGAAGGCCGCGAGCCGCTCGTCACGCTCGTCCGCCGGCGGGTCGTAACGGTCGGCCCAGGTCAGGATATTGCCGGCAAAGGCCGAAAGCTCCGGCCGCGCCGCATAATCCATGGCGATGCCGGTGCCGCAGATCAGGAAATCGGCGGCGAAGGCGCCATGCGGGGTGTCGACCACCGGCCGGCCGGAAGCGACATGCGCGCCGGTCCAGGCGGCGTCGGTATGCAGCGTGAAATTGGCATGGCGGCCGCAGCGGTCATAGGTCGCCTGCGGAAAGCCCTCGCGCAGGCCAAGCACGCGCGCCATGAAGCGCCAGCGCCAGACATCGTCGAGATCGCCGAGATGTTTCAGGAAGCCGCGGAAGGTGATGTAGCGATAGGGCTGGACCACCTGCACCTCGGCGCGCCGGCAGAACAGGTGGACCTCGGCCGCGCCCGCCTCGAGCGCCACCGCGGCATTGTCGAAGGCCGAGGCGCCGGCGCCGAGCACCGCGACCACCTTGCCCTTCAGGGCCGCGAAGTCGATGGGATCGGCGGCGTGCGCCCGCACATGTTTCGGCAGCGCCGCGACGAAATCCGGCATCCACCAGCGGCCGGTCGATTCCTGGCCGGTGGCGAGCACCACCTTGCGCGCGAACAGCAGGCGCCGCCCCTCCGGCCCGTCAATCGTCGCGCGGACAAGGTCGCCACCATCGTCGAGGCCGACGAGCGCCGTGTCGTTGAGCACCTCGACCCCGGTGACCCGCCGGACGAACAGCAAATAGTCGTTCCAGTCCTGCCGGGTGATCAGGTCGAGCGCCTGCCAATGCGCCTCGCCATAGGCGGCCTCGTGCCAGGACTGGTAGGTGAGCGAGGGAATGTCGAGGTCGGGGCCGGTGAAGTCCTTCGGGCTGCGCAAGGTCTTCATCCGGGCATAAGTGACCCAGGGGCCCTCCTCGCCATAAGGCGCCTTGTCGATGACCAGGACATTGTCGACCCGGTTGCGTTTCAGGCAGAAGGCCGCGGCAATGCCCGACTGGCCGGCGCCGATGATCAGCACGTCGAGCGCCTTCGCACCATCCGGCGCGGTCCGCGGCGTCAGCCATTCGGCATGTGGATGGGCGATCCGGGCGAGATCGCTCCGGATGCGGGCTTCGAGATCGGCAAGGCGGGCTTCGGTCATGGGCGGCGGGCGCTTTCCGGCGAGAGCATTCGGCCGTGCCTACCAGCAAGAGACGGGCCGCGGCAGTCCCAACGGCGGGCAGGCGCTATTCGCCGCGCGCCCGCCGGCGTCAGAACCAGGCCGAGGCCGTCAGCGTCAGGCTGGTGGCGCGGCCGCCCAGATCGAAGAACGGGGTCTGCCGGTCCGGCAGGTCGATCGAGCCCGAGCCGTAACCGAGCTCGAGCGCCAGGCTCGACTGCGCCGAGGTCTTGTAGGTGATGTTGGCCGCCGCCCGGTTGACGCTGGCGCGGCCGTGGCGCGAGGCAATGGTGGGAAAGGTCAAGCTCATATGGCTGACATAGAAGGCCGAGTAGAGTTTCGGCGTCCAATCCTGCCTGACCGAGAGCACCGCGCTGTAGCCCCGCGTCGCGTCGGTCGGCTGCAGGAAGGACGCGAGCGTGCCGATATCGACGGGCGTGCCGAGATAGGTCGGCATGTCCCGGGCATAGGACAGCTGGCCGGAAAAGGTGTGCTGGACGTTGGCGATCGTGGTCACCCACTTGGCCCCGGCGGTCGCGGCGAAACCGGATCGTGGATGCGCGCCGCTGCCCGGCACGGTCGGCCGCAATGCGAAGGCCGCGTGGAAGGCCAGGCTGTCGGTCTGGTAGCGCGAGCGCAACACGATGTCGGGGGCGCTCGACACCGTCTCGTCGAGCGGCGTCAGCCCCGGGAGCAAGGGCACCGTGGGCACGGTGACTGCCGGGCGTATGGCGGCCTGCTCGAAGGCCAGCGTCACCGACCAGGGCGACGGCTTGACGAGATCGAAGGCGATGAGCGCCGTGCGTCGCTGCGGCGTGAACACCGCATTGGCGAAATCGTCGACGTTCCAATAGTTGAAGGTCGACTGGGCGTAGCCCACCAGCAGCCGGTCGACGCGCAGCGAGGCTTCCTTGACGAAGCCGCCGCTCGACGGCAGCCGAACGCCGGCGACGAAGACGAGGGTGGTGCCGACGAACAGGCCGTTGGTCTTCCAGCCGGTGGCGACCGTGGTCTCCGCGCCGGCATTGAGCGAGCCCACATAGCTCGGCGCTATCGCCCGCAGCCGCGAATCGTCGAACCGGCGGTCGGTGGCGACCACGATGGCGCTGGCCCAGCTGTTCACCGAGAGGCAGCCGCCGCCCGGCAGCGGCGCGTAGAGCGTCGTGTCCGGCTCTTCGGCGGAACTCCCGTCGTCGCCGTCATCGGAGGCGGCGGGCGCGGCGGCGGGCGTGTCGCCATAGACCGGGACTTCGCAGGCGTCCCGGCGCAGAACCGGTTCCGCCGATACCGGAGGCGGCAGCAGCCCGATGGCCGCCACCACTCCCAGCCAATGCCAATGCCGGATCATCGCCGCTCCACGCGCCCCCGAAGCGCGACCGAACCTCGCCCAGCAGGACACGGGTTTCAAGCCTTCACGCGCCACCGTCCCCGATCAAACTGGTTTTCGGCGAGCGCCACGCGACGCCGCCGGCTTCTCCTGAAGCCGCCGGGGGCTCGCGCGGGCCCGCGCTCAGCCCATCCTGATCAGATCGAGCACCGGCAGGGCCCCGCCGAACTGCTGGAGCCGGCCGCCTTCCGACAGCCCGCCGAGATCGACCGGGGCGAAACCGAGGGTTTCGATCAGGCCCGCGACCTGCGCATTGGCCTCCGCGTGATTGCCCGAGAGAAACAGGACACGGCGTCCGCCATGCTGTCGCGGCTCGGTCGCCAGAACGGCGGCCGGCACGGTGTTGAACGCCTTTACCAGCCGCGCGCCGGGGACCGCCTCGGCCACGATCTCGCTGGACGGGCGGCCACCGAGATCGGTCGGCGTGAAGGCGGGGAAGTCGATGGCGTTACTGGCATCGATGACGATCCGGCCGTTCCAGCCGGGGGCGGTCCGAACGATGCCGGGAATGGCCGTGAACGGCACCGCCAGGATGATGATGTCGGCCTGCAGGGCCGCCTCCACCGAGATCGCGGCGATGTTCGGCCCGAGTTCGCCGACCAGATCGGCGAGCGACTGGGGACCGCGGCTGTTGGCGATGCCGGCCTTGACGCCATTCCGGGAAAACTGGCGGGCGATCGCGCTTCCGATCGCTCCCGAACCGATGATTGCATGGGTCACGACGAGGCCTCCGGCTTTCCTTGTTGCGGGTGAGGAGCATTTAGGCTCGCTGGTGGGTCATCGAAACCCGCATATGATGATCCGAAACGTTCGAGGGAATCGATATGTCTGAACCCGGCACGCCCACGCTCGACCAGGTGCGGGTGTTTCTGACCGTGGTCGACGAGGGCAGTTTCGCAGCCGCGGCGCGCAGGCTTCGGCGCGCGACCTCGGTGGTCAGCTATTCGATCGCCAATCTGGAGGCGCAGCTCGGCGTATCGCTGTTTGATCGCGACACGACGCGCAAGCCCCAATTGACCGATGCCGGGCGCACCGTGCTGTCGGAGGCACGCACCATCGCCAGCGGCATAGACGGCCTGCGCGCCAAGGTGAAACGCCTGCACCAGGGGCTCGAAGCCGAGGTGCGGGTGGCACTCGACGTGATGCTGCCCGCGATACGCGTCACCGACGCGCTGAAGGCGTTCCGCGAGCAATTCCCGACGGTTTCGCTGCGGCTCTATACGGAAGCCCTGGGAGCGGTCGCGCAGATGGTGCTCGACCGGACGGCCGGCATCGGCGTCAGCGGGCCGCTTCCGGGCGATGCCGGAATCGACGGCATCGAGCGGATCGGCGTCGGCAGCGTCGAACTGATGCCGGTGGCCCATCCCGACCATCCCTTGGCGCGCCATGGCCGGAACGACCCGGGCGCAGCCCGCGATCACGTCCAGCTCGTGCTGGCCGATCGCTCCGCCCTGACCCGGGATCTCGACTTCGCCGTGGTCGGCACCCGGACCTGGCGGCTCGTCGATCTCGGTGCCAAGCACATGCTGCTGAAGGAAGGCATCGGCTGGGGCAATATGCCGGAACCGATGGTGCGCGAGGATATCGAAGCCGGCCGCCTCGTCCGCCTCGACCTGCCCGACTGCGTCGGCGGCTCCTATCGCTTCGAGGCGATCTACCGGACCGACGAGCCGCCCGGCCCGGCCGCCTCCTGGCTCGTCGCGCGGTTTGCCAGCCAGACCGGGCGGTAGCCCCGACCACGCACTTGCCAATCCCGTCGAACGTCATCGTCGAGCGTATCCGGCTGTTCCGGTCGCCGGATCGCGGCCAATTTCGTCGTCGCCGCCGACCGAAAGCATGACCTGGCGCGGCCCGTCGGGGCCGCCGCCACGGCGTCATGCAGGACCGTCGCCGCGCTTCGGACAAGCGAAAAAAAGGATTGCATCATGACGACTTCCAAGCCGGTCAAAGTCGGCCTCGAGGCTATGCTGACGCCCGACAATTGCGTCCTCATCCTGGTCGACCACCAGCCGTTTCAGGTCAGCGGCGTCAAGAACATCGACGTCGCCCTGATGATCAACAACGTGGTCGGGCTCGCCAAGACGGCCAAGGCCTTCGGTGTCCCCACGCTGCTCAGCACCGTGGTCAAGGATCGCGGCGGACTGCTGATCAAGCCCTTGCAGGATGTGTTTCCCGAGCAGGTCCCGATCGACCGGACGACGATCAACACCTGGGAAGACGAACGCTGCGTCCAGTGGGTGCGCAATACCGGGCGCAAGAAGATCGTCATTGCGGCGCTGTGGACCGAAATCTGCCTCGCCTTCCCGGTCATCCATGCGCTTGGCGACGGCTACGAGGTCTATTTCGTCACCGATGCGTCCGGTGGAACCAGCGTGGAGGCCCATGAAATGGGCATCCAGCGGATGATCCAGGCCGGCGCCATGCCGCTGACCTGGGGCGTCTTCGGAGCCGAACTGCAGCGCGACTGGGCGCGGGAAGAGACCGCCGGCAAGCTTGCCGAGATCATTCTCGAGCATGGCGGCGCCAGCGCCACCAATCTGGCCTGGGAGCTGCAGTTGCTCAATGGCCGCCCGGGCGCCGGCGTCTGACGCGGCGACGCGAACCACCTGAAGGCTGCCGGCCGCGCCGCGGCCGGCGGTGCCAGCCGTCCGGAGACGGATCCGGGACGGCGCCACTCCGGATTGACAGGGAAGGATAAGGCCATGCCCGGCGATTTCGACGGCAAGGTCGTGCTGGTCACCGGCGCCGGCTCCGGCATAGGCCAGGCGGCCGCAGGCATCTTCGCGGCCCGGGGCGCGCTGGTCTATGGCGCCGATATCAACGACCAGGGCCTGGCGGAGACCCGGGACCTGATCGAGCGCGCCGGCGGGCGAGCCCGTACGGCCCATGTCGATGTCGCCGACGAAGGTGACGTCGCGGCGCTTCTGGCCCGCATCGGCGACGAAACGGGCCGGCTGGACGCCGCCTTCAACAATGCCGGCGTCACCGGCGGCACCCACCGGCTCGAGGACTATCCGTCGGCCGATTTCGACCATGTCCTGCGGGTCAATCTGCGCAGCGTGTTTCTCGGCATGAAATACCAGCTGCCGCTGATGAAGCGCAGCGGCGGCGGCGCGATCTGCAACACGGCATCGGTCGCGGCCCTGACCGGGCCCGGCGGGATGTGCGCCTATGCGGCCTCGAAACACGGCATCCACGGCCTGACCCGCGTCGCCGCGATGGAGAACGCGGCGCATCGGGTGCGTGTCAACGCTTTGGCGCCGGGCTGGACCGAAACGCCGATGGTGGTGGCCAACAGCGCCCAGAACCCGGACTTCGCCCGGCTGGCGCGCTCGGCGATCCCGGCCAAGCGTGGCGGCCAGCCCGACGAAGTGGCGGCCGCCGCCGTCTGGCTGTGCTCGGCGCAGGCCAGCTACGTCTTCGGGCAAATGCTGGTGGTCGACGGCGGCATGACGATCGGCGGTTTCGAACTCTCGTGACGGTGCCTTCGGCGGCAACAGGAGCTAAGAGCATGGCCATGCGGCGGATGAATGCGCTGCGTTTCGAAAGTTACGGGCCGCCATCCTCGCTGGCGTTGCGGGAGCTGCCTGTCCCCGAACCGAAACCGGGAGAGACGCTCATCGAGGTCCATGCCTCGGCCATCAATCCCAGCGACGTGAAGAACGTCGCCGGCCTGTTCGGCGCAACCTTGCCGCGGGTGCCGGGCCGGGACTATGCCGGCGTGGTGGTCGCCGGCGACGGCCGGCCGGGGCTGGAGGTCTGGGGCAGCGGGGCTGGATTCGGCGTCAGCCGCGACGGGGCTCACGCGCGCTACGTCGTCGTGCCCACGGACTGGCTTTCCGAGAAGCCGGCCCATCTGTCCATGGCGCAAGCCGCCGCGGTCGGCGTGCCCTATCTCGCGGCCTGGTCGGCGCTCATCGCGGCCGGCAGGCTGCAGGCCGGCGAGACCGTGCTGATCACCGGCGCCCTGGGCGCCGTCGGGCGGGCCGCGACCCAGATTGCCCATTGGAAGGCCGCCAAGGTCATCGGCGCCGATATTTCCGAGGGCGTCTCAGACGCCGATGTCCTGATCGACACGCGCGACAAGGACCTGGCCGCCATGGTCAAAGCCCTGACGGACGGCAAGGGCGCCGACCTCGTGCTCGACGCGGTCGGTGGCCCGATGTTCGAACCGTCCCTGAAATCGCTTGGCCTCGATGGCCGGCAGGTGGCGATCACCAGCGTCGGCAGCCGGCGCGTCAGTTTCGATCTGGCCGACTTCTATCACAACCGCCAGCGGCTGATCGGCGTCGACACGGCGAAACTGACCGGTGTCGAGATCGCGGCGATCATGAACGCGCTCAGGCCGGGCTTCGCGCAGGGCGATCTGCGCCCCTCGCCGATCCGGACATGGTCCTTGGCCCAGGCCGTCGCGGCCTATGAGGCGGTCGCCAATGGCGACCGATCGGCCAAGCATGTCCTGCTGCCGGCACCGGCGTAAGCCCGGCGCGCAAGCCCAAAGATCTCATCACCCCACTGAAACGCCCGCCGCGCGATCGCGCGGCATCAGGGACAGGAGAACGGCCGTGTCGGAAATCGAAGTGAACAAGACCATCGTCCGCCGCTATTTCGAGATCTTCAATACCGGCGAGCTGGATCGGCTCAGCGAGGTCCTCGCCCAGGACTATGGGGACCGGCTCGAAGGCCAGTCGGGCGGCATCGCGGTGATCCGGAGCTATCTCGAGGGCTTGAAGGCGGGCTTTCCCGATTTCGCCTGGACGATCGAGCAGATCATCGCCGAGGGCGACCGGGTCGCCGTGATCAACCGCGTCACCGGCACGCATCTGCACGACTTCGGTGCGATGAAGGCGACCGGAAACCGCGTCGATATCAAGGCTTTCCAGATGTATCGCGTCGCCGCCGGCAAGCTCGCCGAACATTGGGAGGTCGCCGACTTCGCCAAGTTCGAGGAGCAGCTCAAGGCGGAACCCAAGGCGAGCGCCTTCAAGCAGTTCCAGCAGACGCTCCGCGACTGAGCCGGCGGCCGGCGGCCTGCACGTCCTGCCCCGCCGACACCCTCGGCGGGGTTTTTCGTTGCCGAAGCGCGGGTCCGCGAGCCGCCGCCGTCAGAATTCGACGTCGAGTTCGTCCATTTCGTCCGGCTCGCGCTTGGCCGCCGCGACCCACTCCGCCATCGGCGCCCAGCTCATGATGGTCCGGCAATAGCCCTGGGAGGCCGCGTCGAGCGCGACATCATAGGTGACGAAGCGGGTACAGACCGGCGCATACATGGCGTCCGCCACCGTCGGCCTGGTGCCGAACAGGAACGGCCCGCCATAGGTGGTCAGGCAATCGCGCCAGATCGTGCCGATGCGGTCGATGTCGGGCTGGGCGCCGGCCCAGATCTTGAAGCCCGGGTAGTGGCCCTTGAGGTTCATCGGCAAAGCCGAGCGCAGGTTGTGGAAGCCGGAATGCATCTCGCCCGAGACCGATCGGCAATGAACACGCGCCGCCGGCGTCGCCGGCAGCAGCCCGGCCTCCGGCATCGTCTCGGCCAGATATTCGGCAATCGACCAGGTGTCCCAGATCTTGATGCCCTGATCGGTCAGGCAAGGCACCAGGAAAGACGGCGACAGGAGCAAAAGCTCGGCGCGCATGCCGGGATCGTCCATCGATACCGCCACTTCGTCGAAATCGAGCCCCGCCAGCCGGCACAACAGCCAGCCGCGCAACGACCAGGACGAGTAGTTCTTGCTGGAGATGGTCAGCTCAGCCTTCGCCATCGTCGTGCCTCCCGGGGGCCGTCGCTGCTGTCCTGCAGCAAAGCTTCAGAAAGAATAGTCTCGCAGTGCAGCAAAAAGTGCACTAGCTTTTTTTGACGGGCCCTCCAGGGGGCTGTCATGGCGCAGCGGGTCGGCCGATGATCTATCAAGCCTTCGAAGCCCAGAGCATGCTTTTTGCTCCGGTGCGGGATATGGCCCGATGGGCGATCGCCGCCTTTGGGCCGGCGCTCAACGGCCTGGACCAGCGGCCGGGCCGGGAACTCCTGGCGAGCTGGGAGCTGATCGCGCGCGCCGGCTTCACCCATCACCGGCCGCCCTTCGGCATCGACCATGTCACCGTCGGCAACCGGGAGGTGCCGGTGACCGAGGTCGCGGCGCACAGCACCGCCTTCGGCACCTTGCTGCATTTCAAGAAGGACACGCCGGTGACCCAGCCGCGGGTGCTGGTGGTGGCGCCGCTGTCGGGACATTTCGCGACCCTCCTGCGCAATACGGTCAGGACCCTGCTCGCCGACCACGACGTCTATATTACCGACTGGCACAACGCTCGCGACATCCCCTGGACCGAGGGCGCTTTCGGCTTCGACGACTATGTCGCGCACCTGATCGAATTCCTGCAGGTGCTCGGGCCCGGCGCCCATGTGGTCGCGGTCTGCCAGCCCTGCGTCCAGGCGCTGGCCGCGGCCGCCGTCATGGCCGAGGCCGGCGACCCCGCCCAGCCGCGCAGCATGACCCTGATGGCCGGCCCGGTCGACGTCCGGATCAACCCGACCAAGGTCAACGAACTCGCCTTCCAGCACCCCTATGAATGGTTCGAGAACACCCTGATCTCGACCGTGCCGCTGCCCAATGCCGGCGCCGGCCGCCGGGTCTATCCGGGCTTCCTGCAGCTCATCGCCTTCATGACCATGAACCAGCAGCGCCATGTGAAGGCCCATCTCGACCTGCACGGCCATATCGCCGCCGGCGAGACCGACAAGGCCGAGGCGATCAGGAGCTTTTACGACGAATATTTCGCGGTGCTCGACCTGACCGCCGAATTCTACCTCGAGACGATCGACAAGGTGTTCCAGCGCGCGCTGCTGGCCAAGGGCGAGCTGACCTATCGCGGCCGCCGGGTCGATCCCGGCGCGATCACCAGGACCGCGCTGCTGACCGTCGAGGGCGAGCGCGACGACATCTGCGCACTCGGCCAGACGGTCGCCGCCCACGACCTCTGCACCGGCCTCAAGCCGTTCCGCAAACGTCATCACATGCAGGCCGGCGTCGGCCATTACGGCGTGTTCAGCGGCCGCAAATGGGACGGTCAGGTCTATCCGATCGTTCGCAACATGGTGCTGGCCAGCGAGTGAGCGGGCTGCGGCTTTGCGCGCCGGACCCGGAGTTTTCCACCGCATTGCAGACATGTCCGGCCAAAATCGTCGAAACAGGAGCTCCAACACCGCCCCGGCGTTGACAGTTTGGTGACAGCGTCGATCTTTGCCGCAGACTAGGCATGATATGCGCCCTGCGGAGAACGCCATGAACGCTTCGAGCCCTCAGCCAGTGAGCGATGCGATGCGTCGCCGGGTGGTCATTTCCTCGACCATCGGCAATGCCCTCGAATGGTTCGACTTCACCGTGTTCGGCCTGTTCGCCGGCGTCATCGCCAAGCACTTCTTCCCGTCGAACGATCCCTCGAACTCGCTGCTGCTGACCTTCGCCACATTCGGCATCGCCTTCGCGGCCCGGCCGATCGGCGGACTGGTCTTCGGCATCTATGCCGACAAGTTCGGCCGCAAGCGCGCGCTGATCGTGATGATCATGATGATGGCGGTCGGCACCGGCATGATCGGCGTGCTGCCGACCTATGCCGCGATCGGCATCGCCGCGCCGATCTGCGTGCTCATCGCCCGCCTGATCCAGGGCTTCTCGGCCGGCGGCGAGTTCGGCAGCGCCAGCGCCATGCTGATCGAATTCGCGCCGCCCGGCCGCCGCGGTTTCTACGGCTCCTGGCAAATGGTGTCGCAGATGCTCGCCTTCGCCATGGGCGCGAGCTTTGCCTATGTGCTCTCCTCGCGCCTCTCGCCGGAAGCCTTCGACAGCTGGGGCTGGCGCGTGCCCTTCATTCTCGGCGTGCTGATCGGCCCGATCGGCTTCTACCTGCGCCGTGCCATCGACGAGACGCCGGAGTTCAAGGCGCTGATGGCGTCGCGCACGACGGTCGAGAATTCGCCGCTGCGCGACGTCATCAAGCAATATCCGCGCGAGCTGGTGACGGCGTTCTGCATCATCGCCGCCGGCACCGCGATCAACTATGTCGCCGGCGTCTACATCACCACCTATGCGGTGACCGAGCTGAAGCTCAATCTCGCCGATGCCCAGTTCGGCCTGATCGTGTTCAGCGCGCTGAATGCCGTGGTGGTGGTCCTTTCGGGCGCGCTGTCGGACAAGATCGGCCGGCGCAACGTGCTGCTGCCGGCGGTCATCGGCTATTGCATCATGTTCTACCTGATGCTGTCGCGGCTGGTCGCCGATCCGACCATCCAGAACCTCTATTACGTCCAGGCCTGCGCCTTGCTGCTCGGCGTGCTGGCCGGCCCGGCGCCGGCGGCGATGACCGAGATCTTCCCGGTCCGGCTGCGCTCGACCGGCGTGTCGCTGGTCTACAACCTGGCGGTCATGCTGTTCGGCGGCCTTGCCCCGTTCATCAACACCTGGCTGGTCAGCACCACCGGCAACAAGCTGGCGCCGGTCTATTACGTCTTCTTCGCCGCCGCGGTCGGCATTGTCGGTTTCCTGCTCTACAAGGAGCCGCCGCCGGCGGGCCTCGCCGCGGCGGATGACCGGGCAACCCCGGTCCCCGGCGTGCCGCGGCCCTAGCCTCCCGCGTCGCGGCGGTCGTGACCGGTCAGCCCGGCCAGCACTGGCCGCCGCCGTCGACCCTGAGCACCTGGCCCGACACGAAGGCGCCGAGCGGGCCGGCGAACATCTCGACGACACGCGCCACCTCGTCGACGGTGGCGATGCGGTCGAGCGTGCCGTCCTCGGCCAGGCGCGCCGGATCGACCGCGCGGGTGCCCAGAAAGCGCCCGGTGCGGGTGTCGCCGGGCGCGATGCAATTGACCGCGATGTCATAGGCGCGCAGCTGGTCGGCGAGGCAGCGCGTGTAGTGGGTCACGCCGGCCTTGGCCACCGCATAGATCGCGCCGTTGGAGCGGCCCTTGAAGGCGGCGATCGAGCCGAGCGTGACGATGCGGCCGCTGCGCCGCGCCATCATGCCGCGCGCCACCTCCTGGCAGGTCAGGATGGTGCTCAGGAGATTGCGGTCGAGCACGGCGCGCACGTCCTCCTCGGCGATGCCGACCGCATCGTTCGGATCCGGCTTGCCGCCCTTGGCCGCGATATCGCCGCCGGCATTGTGAACCAGGATGTCGATCGGCCCGAGCGCCTCGGTCGCCGCCGCCACCACCCGCGCGATCTCGTCACTGCGGGTGAGATCGCCGAGCACGCGCATGGTGCGCACGCCATGGGCACGGCCGACCTCCTCGGCGACGGCGGTGAGCGTGGTGCCCTCGCCATATTCGGCCGGACCGTTCTCGCGCATGCCATGGATCGCGACATCAGCGCCCATGGCGGCGAGCTTCTCGGCAAAGGCCCGGCCAAGCCCGCGGCCGGCCCCCGTCACCAGGGCAACCTTGCCGCCGAGCGGCCGCGTCGCCTGCTGCGCTGTCATCGTCGTTCTCCCTGATGTCCCATCTCAATCCGCGGCCAGGTCGAGGCCGATGGCGAGAGCCTGCACCAGGCACATCGGCGCGACCAGCGTGCGCAGCGCCGCCTCGGGCATGTCCTGGATCTCGAACACCACGCGGGCGTCCTTGACGATCGGGCCGAGCAGGCTGTCGGTGATGGCGATCGCCGGCACGCCCTGGGCGACGATTTGCGGAAACAGCCGGGCGGTGTCGGGGTAGTAATTGCGGAAGCTGATGGCGACCAGGGCATCTTCGGGGCCTGCCGCGTGCGACTGCTCGCCGATGCTGCCGCCGATGCCGTCGAGCATGACGACGCGGCGGCCGAGCTTGCGCAGCACATAGGCGAGATGGGCGGCGACCGGATAGGAGCCGCCGAGACCGAGCAGGTAGATGTCGCGGGCCGGCTGCAGGATGGCGATGGCGGCATCGAGATCGCGTTCGTGCACCGACTGGCTGAGCGTATCGAGCGCCGAATGAGCCTCCGTGACGAAGCGGCCGAGCACCGCCGCGGGCTTGCGGCCGAGCGTCGACTTTTCCTCGCGCTTCATGCGGGCGAGCCGCGCCTTGTAGCTCGGCGCGACGCCGGCGACGAGCCGCGAGCGGAACACCTGCTGCATCTCGGTGAAGCCGCCGAAGCCGAGCGCGCGGGCGAAACGGACGATGGCCGAGGGCTGCACGCCCGCCCGCCCCGCCACCTCGGCGACCGTGCCGAGCGCCACATCGGTGGGATGGTCGAGGACGAATTCGGCGATCTGCTGCAGGCGGCCCGACAGGTCGCCATGGCGCTGGGCGATCGCGCTGCGCAATTCGTCATAGGTCGCCCCGGTCGGCCAGACCTCGTTCATGCCGCCTCCTTGGCCGTGCCTCGCGTCGACGCAGTCCGCGTCGGCGCCATGGATCATATATTCCACTTTACAGGCACAAATGGAATGTTCATTCTATCATCAAGGATCGGGAAAAAATCAGATCCAACAGAAAAATGAAACCAGGAGGAAACGATGACCCAGGGGCGCATCTTGCCGCGCATGTCTCGGCGCAGCGTCGTGCATGGCAGTCTGATGGCGGCGGCGCTCGCCGGCACGGGTGGCTTTTTCGGTCCGTGGAAGACCAACCGGGTCTGGGCCCAGGGCGCCAAGAAGCCGATCAAGCTGGGGCTAACCTGCGACGCCAGCGGCCAATATGGCAATAGCGGCCAGGACGACCTGCTCGGCATGCGGCTCGCCATCGACGAGTTCAACGCCCGGGGCGGCATCGCTGGGCGCAGGATCGAATGGATCACCACCGATACCGAGACCAATCCGGCGACCGCCACCCGGGTCGCCGAGCGCTTCATCGCCCAGGAGCAATGCGGCTTCCTGATCGGCGCCGTCCATTCCGGCGTCGCCAATGCGATCACCCAGGTCGCCGCCAAATATGGCACGGTCTATATCAACACCAATTCCTCGGCGCCGAGCGAAGCGGGCGAGAACTGCTCGCGGATCAAATTCGTCTGGGACGGCAACGGCACCAATTTCTCCAAGGCCGCCGTGCGCAACGCCGTCGACAAGGTCGGCAAGCGCTGGCTACTGCTCACCAATGACTATGTCTGGGGCCACACCACCTCCGCCGCGACCAAGGCTCTTGTCGAAGCCGCTGGCGGCCAGATCATCGACAATCTGCTGGTGCCGCAGAACACCCGCGACTTCACCTCCTATCTCCTGAAGATCCAGCAGACCCGGCCGGACGTGGTGGCCACCGCCATCGGTGGCGACGACATCAAGGCGCTGCGCCAGCAGGTCACCGACCTGAAGCTGGAGGAGCGCACCGCCTGGATCAACAACCAGCAGGACTGGCCCGACATCTGGGGCGCGCCGGAAAGCCTGTTCGGGGTGTTCGGCACGACCTGGTATCACAAGCTGCCATTGCCGGGGGTCGCCGATTTCGTGAAGCGCTGGCAGGCGGCCTACCCGCAATCGCCGATCCCGGTGCCGGGCAATGTCTCCTATAACGGCTATACGGCGACCCGCGAATTGCTGCGGGCCATCGAGCGGGCCGGCTCGACCAACAACATCGCCGTGATCAAACAGCTGGAAGGCCTGAAGATGCCGGCAGCCGACCGCATGCAGCATTTCGATGCGGTGATCGACCCGGTGACCCATCAGGTGCAGCAGACGATCTATCTGGCGCGCCGCAATGCCAGGCCCGCCGATCCGACCGACCTGTTCGAGATCCTGAGCCAGACCGAGCCGGCAAACGCCATGGACGACGCGGCGCCTGGCAAATGCAGCCTGACGCCTTTCGACAAGGTGCCGACCTACGAGATGTGACCTGTCCGGACGCCATCGACGGGGCGGCCGAGCCGCCGCCCCGCCCCCTCCGCAAGCGATTGGTCGGACATGGCCTTCAGTCTCCTGGATCTCCTGCCCCATCTGGTCAACGGCCTGACGCTCGGCCTCCTGTTCGCCCTGATCGCGCTCGGCTTCATGCTGATCCTCGGCCTGATGGAGCAGATCAATCTCGCCCATGGCTCGCTGTTCGCGCTCGGCGCCTATTTCGCCTTCGCCATCGCGACGCCGCGGCTGCCCTTGCCGCCGGACCTGCTGAAGGCCTGGGCTGGCGTCCCGCTCGGCTGGCGTTACGGCGCGGCCTTGCTGGTCGCGCCGATCCTGGTCGCGCCGTTCGGCCTGATCATCGAGCGGATGATGCGGCGCACCTATGGCCGCGACCCGCTCTACGGCCTCCTGCTCACCTTCGGCATCGCCATGGTGCTGGAGGACCTGATCCGCGCCGTCTGGGGCACCCGCGACTATGTCCTGCCGGTGCCGCGCGACATTTCCGGCGGCTTCCTGTTTCTCGACCTGATCTGGTCGCGTTACCGCTTCTGGGCGGCGGCCTTCGCCGTCGCCGCCATCGCGATCGTCTGGGTGGTGGTCGAGCGCACCCGCTTCGGCGCCATGGTCAAGGCCGGCGCCCATGACAGCGAGATCGTCCAGGCGCTCGGCATCGACTTGAAGAAGCTGCGCACCGGCGTCTTCGTGTTCGGCACCATGCTGGCGGCGCTGGCCGGCGTCATCCTCGCGCCGATCTGGGGCATCCGCCCGCATATGGGCGTCGACGCCGTGGTGCCGGCCTTCCTGATCATCGTGCTCGGCGGTGTCGGCAGCTTCTGGGGCGCGGTCATCGCCGGCCTCATGGTCGGCATGGTGGTCGGCCTCGCCGGCGCCTATGCCTCCGAATGGTCGCTGCTCTCGATGTATCTCTTGCTCATTCTCGTCGTGACCTTCCGCGCCCGCGGACTGTTCGGCAAGAAGAGCGTGCTGGAGGCCTGAGATGGACGCCCGCCGGACCGTTCCGACGCTGACGCCCGCCATGCTCGTCGCATGGGCGATCTTCGCCACATTGCCGTTCTGGATCGAGCGCATCGGCCTCTACCAGTATCTCGGCATCGAGATCCTGATCTTCGCCACCTATGCACTCGCCTATAACCTGGTGCTCGGCCATGCCGGCCTGCCCTCCTTCGGCCACGGCGCCTTTTTCGGCATCGGCGCCTATGGCTTCGGGCTCGCGCAATTCGCCGTCGCGCCGAACCTCTGGGTCTGCCTGATCGCCGCCGTGCTGGCGACGGCGCTCGCCGGCGCCCTGGTCGCCCTGTTCATCTCGCACCGGCGCGGCATCTATTTCTCGCTGATGACGATCGCCTTCGGCCAGGTGTTCTGGTTCGTCGCGATGAAGGCCCACGCGATCACCGGCGGCGAGGACGGCCTGCTGAAGATCGCCCGGCTGCCGGTCGATCTCGGTTTCGCTTCGATCCCGCTCGAGACCAATGTCGCGCTCTATTACGGCGTGCTGGCCGTCTTCATACTGGTCTCGCTCGGGCTGTGGCGGCTGGTCCATTCGCCGTTCGGCCGGGCGGTGAAGGCGATCAAGCAGAACGAGGAGCGCGCCCGCTTCATCGGCTATGACGTCTGGGCCTGCAAATTCGCGGTCATCGTGCTGTCGGCTGCGCTCTCGGGCCTCGCCGGCGGGCTGTTCGCCATGGCCCAGCGCTCGGCCTTTCCCGATGTGATGAGCCTGCACTATTCCGGCTACATTGTGATGATGACCCTGGTCGGCGGCGGACTCGTGTCGTTCTGGGGTCCGGTGATCGGCGCCGTCGTGTTCTTCCTGGCGCGCGACCTGATCGGTGCGCTGACGGTCAGCTGGATGCTGTGGTTCGGCCTCCTGTTCATCGTCCTCGTGCTGTTCCGCCCCGAAGGTCTCGCCGGCCTGTTCGACAGCTGGCGCCGCAAGCCGCCGCCGGCGCCGGTGGCCGCACCCGATGCCAGGGAGGCCTGAGCCATGGCCTTGTTCGAAGCCAGGGACCTGCATCTGCGTTTCGGCGACCGGGTGGTGCTGGAGAATATCTCGCTCGCCTTCGAGGCCGGCACGCTTTCCGGCATCATGGGCCCCAACGGCGCCGGCAAGACCACCTGCTTCAACGTGCTGACCGGCCGCTACAAGCCGGATCGCGGCCAGGTGCTGTTCGACGGCCGGGACATTACCGGCCTGAAACCGCACCGCATCGCCCGGCTCGGTATCGCCAGGTCGTTCCAGCTGATGAACCTGTTCGACGAGTTCACCGTGTTCGAGAATGTCGCGATCGCGCTGCCGGCCAGCCGCGGCCGCGTCCATGATCCGCTCGGCCAGGCCTATGGCGACCCGGCCGTCGTCGCCGAGGCCATGGCGGTGCTGGAGCGTGTCGGCCTGGCGCGCCGCGCCGACGATCCGGCGAAGGCGCTGCCCTATGGCGCCCGGCGTGCGCTCGAAATCGCGGTGGCACTCGCCTCGCGGCCGAAGCTCCTGTTCCTCGACGAGCCGACCGCTGGTCTCGGCAGCGACGGCCGGGCGCGGCTCGCCGACCTGATCCGCTCGCTGAAAGGCTCGGTCACCATCGTGATCATCGAGCACGACATGGATTTCCTGTTCTCGCTGGCCGACGAGATTTCGGTGGTTCATTGGGGCCAGGTCATCGCGCGCGGCGCGCCGGCGGACCTGATGGCCAACCCTTGGGTCAAGTCCTCCGCTCTCGGAAAGCTCAACTGATGCTCGACGTCCAGGCGATCGACACCTTTCACGGCGAGACCCAGGCGCTGTTCGGCGTGTCGCTGAACCTGCGCGACGGCGAGGTCCTGGCCTTGCTCGGTGCCAATGGTGCCGGCAAGACGACGCTGCTGCGCTCGATCCTCGGGCTGACCCGGCCGCGGCGCGGCGAGATCCGGTTTCGCGGCCGGAGCGTCATCGCCAGCCCGACCCATGAGATCGCCCGCCAGGGCATCGGCTGGGTCCCGGACGACCGCCGGCTCTGCCCGACCCTGACCGTCGAAAAGAACCTGGCGCTCGGCCAGAAGCGCACGGCGTTCCGGCCCTGGACGCTCGGCGAGGTGACCGAGATTTTTTCGCCGCTCAAACACCTGATGGGCCGCGAGGCCGAGACCCTGTCCGGCGGCGAGATGCAAATGGTGGCGATCGCCCGCGCCTTGCTCGGCAGTCCGGGACTGGTGCTGTTCGACGAGCCGAGCCAGGGGCTCGCGCCCAAGATCGTCGACGACGTGATGGCCGTGATCGGCCGCCTCAAGGCCGAAGGCATCGCGGCGATCGTGGTCGAGCAGAATGCCGACGTGGCGCTGTCGGTCGCCGACCGGGTGGTGGTGCTGCGGCGCGGCCAGGTGGCCTGGAGCGGAGAGGCGGCCGCGCTCAAGGCCGACGCCCGGCTGAAGCTGTCGCTGATCGGAGGCGTGCAATGAGCGCCGCGCCGCTGCTCGCCCTCGACGGCGTCGAGAAGGTCTACCACCGCGGCTTCATCGCCAGGACACCGGCATTCCGGCTGGGCGCCGACATGTCGTTCGACGAACCCGAAATCATCGGCGTGATGGGACCGAACGGCGCCGGCAAGACCACGCTGTTCGAGATGATCGCGGGGTCCAACACGCCGACCGCCGGCCATGTCCGGATCGCCGGCCGCGACATTCATGAGGTGCGCCATGGCGAGCGCGACCGGCTCGCCATTCACTATCACCAATCCTATCAGGTGCGGCGGTTCGCCCGGACCAGGCCCGGCTTCCTGATGCAGCGGGCCCATAGCCCCTATCCGCTCGTCCATCTGTTCGACGAACCGCAGTTCAACACCCAGGACGGCTATATCGGCTTCATGCTGGATTTCTTCCGCCGGCTGAAGCGGGAGGGGCGGCTGGTGTTCCTCTGCCTGCATCCGACAGCGCCGTTCCAGCTGGAGATCCTGGAGGAGATCTGCGACCGCTTCCTGTTCGTGGCGGGCGGCGGGGTCAGCGGGTTCGCCAGCTACGGCGACATCGTTCGCGACGGCGCGGTGCGGGCCTATCTCGGCGCACTCGCACCGGTGGCGAGCCATGTGCCGGCTGGTTGAAATTGACGCAGGCCGGAGACTGGCCGCGGCGGCGGGCCTCGACTAGCATTCCCGGCGGCTGCCTGGCCCGGACGGTCCGGCCAGGCCCGTGGGGACCTTTGATGACCAGCATTCTGTCGCGCCTCGCCCTTGCCGGCGCCGCCTTGCTTCTCGGCCATGTCGCGCCCGTCATGGCGCAGGCCCAGGCGCCGATTCCGCTGCCCGATGCCATCCGCAGCGCCGGCACCATTCGGGTCGGCATCGAGGCGACCTATCCGCCCATGGCCTACAAGGACCCGGCGACCAATGAGCGCCGCGGCCTGAACGTCGATCTGGTGACGGCCATCGCCAAGGAGCTCAACGTCGCCATCCAGTGGGAGGAAATGACCTTCGAGCAGCTGATCACCGGCATCACCGCCGGGCGCGTCGATTTCAGCGGCAGCTCGATGACCGACCTGCCGGCGCGGCGCGAGAGACTGAGCTTCGTCGACTACATCTCGACCGGCCCGCAGATCTTCACCACCAGCCAGCAGGCGGGCGGCATCGCCAATCCGCTCGACATGTGCGGCAAGTCGATCGCCACCCCGCGCACCACCAATTATTTCCCGACGGCGCAGGCCTGGAGCGAGGCCAATTGCGTCGCCGCCGGCCGGCCGCCCATGCAGGTCATCGGCACCGCTGGCGCCGCCGCCAGCCGCGCCGACCTGCAGCAGGGCCGCGCCAACGCCGCCCTGCTCGGCGCCGAATATGTCACCTATCTGCGCCAGCAGAACCCGGGCGCCTTCGTGGCGGTCGGTGCGCCGATCGGCCGCAACCTCTCGGGCCTCGCCTTTCCGCGCGGCAATCCGGCCCTGCGCGACGCGGTCGCGGCGGCGCTGACGCGGCTCATCGCCAACGGCACCTATGCGACGCTCCTGAAGAAGCACGGGCTGGAAGCCCAAGCGCTCGCCGAGATCACCATCGACGCGGGGCAGTAGACAGAACTCCGAGGCGGGCACCTCCACATGGAGGGTGCGCGACCCAGGCCTCTCTCTTCACGGAACCGCCGGCGGCACATTGCCGGCACACCGCTTTCCACCTCGTCCTGGCCGTGCTTGTCACGGCCATCCACGACTTTCGCGACCAAGGCAATTCGTGGATGGCCGGCACAAGGCCGGCCATGACGGATGGGGCGGCAATGCCGCACATGAGTTCTTCCGTCGGGGCCGAGGCGGAATCGCTGGTCCGGTACGGGGCTTCGAAGGTGCCAACCCTTCCCATCCCCCGAATCTCGCCCATCCGCCTTGCCCATGCCGAAATCGCCAGTGACATAGCGTGTCTGCCTGCCTATGGGTGGCGCTTCACGTGTGGCACTCTGCCGATCCGGCGGGTCGAAGCTCGGTCGGGACAGATGCTCACCATTCGCTCGAAGACGTTCGACATTCTTTTCGCCCTCTGGACGGCCCTGTTCGGCACCTTCATTCCGGTCCTCATGCTTATCCGCTCGCCGCGCCTGGTGCGGGCGGTGTCGCGGGCCTGGGTGCGCGGCGCGCTGTTTCTGCTGAAACATGTGGTTGGCCTCGACTATGTCGAGCGCGGCCGGGAAAACCTTCCCGCCGATCCCTGCATCGTGCTCAGCAATCACCAGTCGACCTGGGAGACGCTCGCGGCCAACGTACTGTTCCCCGAGGTCGCCGTCGTCGCCAAGATCGAACTGTTGAGGGTGCCGGTGTTCGGCTGGTACCTGCGCAACCAGCCGATGATCACCATCGACCGGGAGCTCGGCACCCAGGCGCTGCGCCGGATGATCGATGGCGCCAAGACCGCGCTCGCCGAGGGCCGCCCCGTGCTGGTCTTTCCCGAGGGCACGCGCAAGGCGCCGGACGAGCCGATCGATTTCAAGCGCGGCGTCGAGATGATCTATTCCAAGCTCAACGTGCCGGTGCTGCCGGTCGTGATCAATTCCGGCAATTTCTGGGGCATTTCCGGCGGACCCAAGCGCGCCGGCACCATTATCGTCTCCTATCTGCCGACGATCCCGCCCGGCCTCAGCGGCAGCGAGATGGTGGCGCGCGCGACCGCCGCCATGGAAGCCGAACGCCTCAGCATCGGCTGAGCCGCGCCTCCGCGGCGCCGCAGCGGACATTCCACCATCGCCTGAACGCCCGCGCGATCGAAACCGCGCGTTTTGGCGGTCATTTGGCGCATCCGGGCCCGGTTGCATGCCCATCCCGCTGCAAGCGCGCGACCATACGAACAAATCCGGAGACGGCATCCAGCGTTTGACAGCGCGGTGATATCCACATTAATTTCATATTATACAACTCAAGTTCCAATTTATGGAACAAAGAAGGGCGTGGTCCGCATGTCCATCCTTTCCAGCGCCGCCGACGTGCTCCGCTGTTTCTCCGTCACCCGCAACGAGCTGACGGTGACCGAAGTGTCATTGGTGCTCGGCCTGCCGAAGAGCAATGTGTCGCGGCTCTTGCGCGCCATGCGCGATGCCGGCTTTCTGGAGACGGTGGGCGAGACCAAGCGCTACCGGCCGGGCCTGCTCCTGCACCAGACCGGCCACATCTATCGGTTCGCGACATCGCTGATCGACCGGACCGACGCTGTGGTGGCGCGGGTCGCGGGCGAGATCGGCCATACCGGCTATATCAGCATGCGCCGCGGCGGCGAGGTGGTCGGCATCACCGTCCATCCGGGACGCAACATCCTGCGCGTCGTTTCCACCATTGGCGACCGCATCGCGGCCTTTGCCAGCAGCACCGGCCGCGCCCTGCTCGCCCGGCTGCCCGACGACGAGGTGCGCAAGCTCTATGCCCAGGGCTTCGTGCCGCCGTCGGCCACCGCGCCGCAGACGCTCGACGACCTGATCACCCGGCTCGGCGCGATCCGCCGGGCCGGTTTTGCCGAATCCCATGACGAGGCCGTGCGCGGCGTCGGCGCCATCTCGGTGGCGGTCGGCGATCCCGTCACCGGCGACGAGGCGGCGCTGTGCATTTCCTATCCGGCTTCGACCGTCACGCCGCACGAGCGGACCGCCATCATCGCCGCGCTTGGCGAGGGGGCCGCCGAGATCGCCACGGTGATCGGCGACAAGCGTTTCATTCCCGTGAGATTTCCTATTGAGGAGAAGAGCTTATGACCCAGCGCTGGCGCATCGGCTTCGACATCGGCGGCACTTTCACCGATTTCATCCTCTATGACGACGCCGAGAAGTCGGTCCGCCTGCACAAGCGGCTCACGACGCCGCACGACCCCTCGGAAGCCGCCCTGATCGGCCTCGAGGAGCTGGTCGCCATGGCCGGCATCACGCTTGGCCAGGTCTCCGAGATCGTCCACGGCACGACGCTGGTGACCAATGCGGTGATCGAGCGCAAGGGCGCCAAGCTCGGCCTGATCACCACCCGCGGCTTCCGCGACATCCTGGAAATGGGCACCGAGCAGCGCTACGACATCTATGACCTGTTCCTGGCCTTTCCCGAGCCCTTCGTCGCCCGCGACCTCAGGCTGGAGGTCGACGAGCGGATCGATCGCGACGGCCAGATCGTCACCGGTCTGGACGAGGCGGCGGTGCGCGCCGAGGCCGGGCGGCTCGCCGCGGCCGGCTGCCAGGCGATCGCCATCTGCTTCCTCAACAGCTATCGCAACCCCGCCCACGAACAGGCCGCCGGGCGCATCGTGCGCGAAGCCTTCCCCGAGCTGACCGTGTCGCTGTCGAGCGAGGTGGTGGCCGAGATCTGGGAATATCAGCGCTTCGTCACCACCTGCGCCAATGCCTATGTCCAGCCCTTGATGCACAGCTACTTGGCGCGCCTGCAGCGCGAGCTGGAGGCCCGCGCGTTCGGCGGCGCGCTGCGCCTGATGCATTCGGCCGGCGGCCTGGTCTCGCCCGAAACCGCGCGCACCTTCCCGATCCGCTTGCTGGAAAGCGGCCCGGCGGGTGGCGGTCTCGCCACCGCCCTGTTCGGTGAGCTCGCCGGCCACAAGGACGTGATTTCCTTCGACATGGGCGGCACCACCGCCAAGGCCTGCATGATCGAGAACGGCCGCGCCGAGGTCACGCAGATGATCGAGGCCGGCCGGGTCAACCGTTTCGCCAAGGGTTCGGGCCTGCCGATCAAGGCGCCGGTCATCGACATGATCGAGATCGGCGCCGGCGGCGGCTCGATCGCGGCGATCGACGAGGTCGGCCTGCTGAAGGTCGGCCCGCATTCGGCCGGCTCCGATCCGGGCCCGGCCTGCTACGGCATGGGCGGCACGCGGCCGACGGTGACCGACGCCAATCTGGCGCTCGGCTATTACGATCCCGGCTTCTTCCTCGGCGGGCGCATGGCGCTCGACGCCAAGGCTGCCGCGGAGGCGATCAAGACGGTCGCCAAGCCGCTCGGCCTGTCGGTCGAAGAGGCCGCCTGGGGCATCCACAAGGTGGTGGTCGAAAGCATGGCCGCGGCCGCCCGCGTGCATCTGGTCGAGAAGGGCAAGGATCCGCGCCGCTACGCCATGGTCGGTTTCGGCGGCGCCGGCCCGGCCCATGCCGCCGACGTCGCCCGCGTGCTCGGCGTCAAGGAAGTGATCATTCCGCCGGCCTCGGGGGCGGCCTCCGCCCTCGGCTTCCTGGTGGCGCCGCTCTCCTTCGACATGGTGCGCTCGCTGCCGGTGGAGTTCTCCGACGGTTTCGACGCCCCCGGCGTCAACACCCTGCTGACCGAGCTCGAGGCCGAGGGCCGGCGCCACCTGATCGCGGCCGGCGTCAAGGCCGCCGACATCACGGTCGAGCGCAGCGCCGACATGCGCCTGGTCGGCCAGATGCACGACATCGCCGTGCCGCTGCCCGGCGGCCCGATCAGCGCCGCGAGCCTCGGCGCCATCCGCGAGGCTTTCTCGGCCGTCTATTCGGCCCGCTATACCTCGGTCTATGAGGGCGCCCGGCTGGAGGCGATCAATTTCCGCGTCCGCTGCGCCGGTCCCGCCGCGACCCTGTCGCTGTCGGGGGCGGCCGGTGGCGGCGATGCCGGCGCCAAGGTGAAAGGCACGCGGCGCGCCTGGTTCGACGGCGGCTGGCAGGAGGCCACCGTTTATGACCGCTACGCGCTGCGCCCGGGCGACAGCCTCGCCGGGCCGGCGATCATCGAGGAGCGCGAAGCCACCACCATCGTGCCGCCGGGCGACACGGTCACGGTCGACCACGTGCTCGACCTGATCATCGCCATCGGCCAGGCCGACGCGGTGGAAACGGTGATCACGGCCGACATGCCGGTGGCGGAAGCCGCCCGCCGCATCGAGGCCGACCCGATCGCGCTCGAGATCATGTGGAGCCGGCTGGTCAATGTCGTCGAGGAGATGTGGCTGACCGTCTGCCGCACCGCCTTCTCGCTGGTCATTTCGGAAGCCCAGGATTTCGCCTGCGAGCTGCTCGATCCGGAAGGCGAGACGCTGGCCCACAGCCCGCGCGCCATGCCGGTGTTCAACCTGACCTTGCCGCGCGCGGTGAAGGCTTTGCTGGCGCGCTACCCGGCCGAGACGCTGAAGCCCGGCGACGTGCTGATCACCAATGATCCCTGGCTCTGCGCCGGCCACCTGTTCGACATCGCCGTCGTGACGCCGGTGTTCATGGGCGACCGCGTGGTCGGCCTGATGGGGACCGTCGGCCATGTCTCCGATATCGGCGGCACCAAGGACAGCATGCGCGCCCGCGAGATCTACGAAGAGGGCTTCCAGATCCCGCCGATGAAGCTCTACGAGGCGGGACGGCCGAACGACACCCTGCTCCGGCTGCTCGGCGAAAACGTCCGCAATTCCGAACAGGTGCTGGGCGACCTGCACTCCTTCGTCGCTTCCAATGCCATCGGCGCCGAGCGGCTGGCCTCCTTCATGGCCGATTACGGCATGCAGGACCTGCGGGCGCTCGCCTCGGTGGTGCAGAACCGTTCGGAAAAGGCGATGCGCGATGCCATCGCCGCGCTGCCCGACGGCACCTATCACGGCACGGTCACCAACAACCCGCTGGGCACGCCGATGACCTATCCGCTGGCGCTGACGGTGAAAGGCGAGACCATCGAGCTCGACTTCGCCGGAGCACCGGCCCAGCTTGCCCAGGGCGGCCTCAACTGCACGCTGAACTACACCACGGCGCATGCGACCTATCCGCTGAAATGCATGCTGACGCCGAATGTCCGCGGCAATGCCGGCTGCTACCGCGCCTTCACCGTGAAGGCGCCCGAAGGCTCGATCCTCAACTGCGACAAGCCGATGGCGGTCAATCTGCGCACCCGCACCGGCTGGTACATCGCGCCCAACATCTTCCGGGCGCTGTCCAAGGCGGCCCCCACCCAGGTCCAGGCCTTCACGGGCCTGCCCGTCGCGGCCAACGTCTATGGCCGCGACCGCGCCGGCGACACCTACTCCGACATGCTGTTCATGGGCGGCGGCCAGGGCGGCTCGGCCCATGGTGATGGCAAGTCGGGCCTGCTCTACCCGACCTCGGCGGCCAATACCTCGATCGAGACCTTCGAGGCGCGGGTGCCGGTGCTGGTGATCGAAAAGACCTATGTCGCCGATTCCGGCGGCGCCGGCCGGCATCGCGGCGGCCTCGGCCAGACGGTCAAGCTGCGCAAGCTCGTCGATGACGGCTTGCCGACCCTGGTCTCGGTCTATCCGGAAGGCGTCAACAACCCGATCCCCGGCCTGTTCGGCGGCAAGGCCGGCGGCGGCGCGTCCGGTCGCGTGCTCGACGACACCGGCCGCCTGATCAAGGATTGCGGTACCGGCGAGCTGGTCCAGGTCAACAAGCCCGGCGAGATCGTCGAGGTCATGCTGGCCGGCGGCGCCGGCTATGGCGATCCGGCCGAGCGGTCGCGCGAGGCGGTCGCCGACGACGTGGCGCTCGGGCTGGTCACGCCGGAAGCGGCGCGGCGCGACTATGGCGCCGAGGGCATCGAGCCGCGGCGCGCGGTCGCCGCAGAATAGCCAGGCAGTCCCATTGCATCGGCAGCCAGCATGAGACCGGCCGGTCGCGCGCAGACGCGATCGGCCCATCAAGACAAAGACCAGGGGATCTTCCAGATGAACGAGACGCAACAGCCGGCGCCGGGAGAAACCTCCCAGCGCCACCCGAGCCTGTTCGACCCGGCGACCTTCGTGCTGATCGGCATACTCTCGATCTTCGGCGCGATCATCGGCATGCAATTGCTGGTCTCGCTCGGCGTCACCGCCAATACCTCGCTGATCGGCGCCATGGCCGCCATGGCGCTGGCCCGCGTGCCGGTGGGGCTGTTCATGCGCTATCGCTCGATCCATGTGCAGAACCTGGCGCAGAGCGCGATTTCCTCGGCGACCTTCGGCGCCGCCAACAGCCTGTTGCTGCCGATCGGCGTGCCGTTCCTGCTCGGCATGCCCGAGCTGATCCTGCCGATGTTCATCGGCGTGTTCCTGGCCATGCTGCTCGACGGCTACCTGCTCTACCGCATGTTCGACAGCCGGGTGTTTCCGGCCACCGGCGCCTGGCCTCCGGGCGTCGCCGCGGCCGAGGCGATCAAGGCTGGCGACGAGGGCGGCCGCAAGGCGGTCCTGATGGGCATCGGCGTGGCGTTCGGCGTGGTCGGCGCCTTCTTCAAGATCCCGATGTCGGCTTTCGGCGTCGCCTTCATCGGCAATATCTGGGCGCTCAGCATGTTCGGCATCGGCCTGCTGCTGCGCGGCTATTCCGGCGACCTGTTCAACAACACGCTGTTCGCGACGCTCATCCCGCGCGGCGACCTGATGGCCGCCTATATCCCGCACGGCTTCATGATCGGCGCCGGCATCGTCGCCCTGATCCAGGTCGGCCAGCTCCTGATGCATCGCGACAGCGCCGCGGCGGCCGAGACCGCGGGCCGGCCCGATACCGAGGTCCGGCGCGCGCTCGGCCTCGGCACCGCGGGCTATCTCGCCATCGCGGTGTTCCTGGCGATCGCCGGCGGGCTTGCCAGCCACATGCCGTTCGGCATGCTGGTCCTGTTCGTGCTCTACGCCGCTTTCGCGGCCTATGTGCATGAACTGATCGTCGGCCTCGCCGCCATGCATTCCGGCTGGTTCCCGGCCTTCGCGGTGGCGCTGATCACCCTGATCATCGGCATGCTCATCGGCTTTCCGATGCCGGCGCTGGCGCTGCTCGTCGGTTTCTCGGCCGCCACCGGCCCCGCCTTCGCCGACATGGGCTACGATCTGAAGGCCGGCTATCTGCTGCGCGGCAATGGCGCCGATCCGGCCTTCGAACGTGACGGACGCCGCCAGCAGCTGTTCGCCGCCATGCTGGCCTTCGCGGTCGCCGGCCTTGTCGTCTATTTCAGCTACCAGACCTATTTCGCGCAAGGACTGATCCCGCCGGTCGACCGGGTCTATGTCGCGACCATCAAGGCCGGCGTCGCCCCTGGCGTCGCCTGGTCGCTGTTCCTCTGGGCGATCCCCGGCGCCATCCTGCAATTCGTCGGCGGACCGAAGCGCCAGATCGGCGTTCTCTTCGCCACCGGCCTCCTGATCAATTTCCCGATGGCCGGCTGGGCCGTTGCCGCCGGCATCGCTGCGCGGCTCGTCTGGGAGCGGCTGCGCGGCAAGGACAGCGACGGCGACATGGAGGTGTTCGCCGCCGGCACCATCGCCGGCGACGCCCTGTTCAGCTTCTTCGACTCGGTGATCAAGAACTTCCGGCGCTGAGCCTCGACCCCCAACGCTTCCAACCGCCAAGGAACGAACGATGAGCCTTTCGCAAACCCTCCAGGTGTTCGACGCCTTCGACAGCGCCTTCGCCTCGGGCCAGACCGTGATCGATCTGTTCGCGCGCTACCCGGACGCCCAGGTCAGCGTGCGGGAGATCAGCGGACCGAAGGGCAAGACCGACTTCGTCAAGATCGTGCTGCCGGGCGCGACCGGCCTGACCCGCGGCGGCACGACGCCGACGCTCGGCGTGGTCGGCCGGCTCGGCGGCATCGGCGCAAGGCCGAGCCGGATCGGCCTGGTCTCGGACGGCGACGGCGCGATCGCGGCGGTCGCCACCGCGCTGAAGCTCGCCGACATGCAGACCAAGGGCGACGCGCTGCCCGGCGACGTCATCGTCACCACCCATGTCTGCCCGGACGCCCCGACCCGGCCGCACCAGCCGGTCGATTTCATGGACTCGCCCATCGAGACCGAGGACATGAACGCCCAGGAGATCCTGCCCGAGATGGCGGCGGTGCTGTCGATCGACACCACCAAGGGCAATCGCATCCTCAATCACAAGGGCATCGCCATCTCGCCGACGGTGAAGCAGGGTTACATCCTGCGGGTTGCCGAGGATCTCGTCCGGATCATGGAAATGACCACCGGCCGACCGGCCGTGACCTTTCCGATCACCACCCAGGACATCACGCCCTATGGCAATGGCGTCTACCACCTGAACAGCATCCTGCAGCCGTCGATCGCGACCGCGGCGCCAGTGGTCGGCGTCGCCATCGCGGCGGAAAGCGTGGTGCCCGGCTGCGGCACCGGTGCCAGCCATGAGGTCGATATCGCGCTCGCGGTGAAATTCGCGGTCGAGGTCGCCAAGGAATTCACCCGCGGCACCTGCCATTTCCACGACGCCGCCGAATATGAGCGGCTGATCGCACTCTACGGCTCGCTGGCGCATCTGCAGAAGCGGCAAGGTTGAGGCAAGAGATCATGACCCATCGCAAGCTCGGAACGCTCACCATCGGCCAGGCGCCGCGCGCCGACATCACGCCGATCCTCGATGCCCATGTCGACGGCGCGCTGCCGCGCATTCACGCCGGCGTACTCGACGGCCTGACCCGGGGCGAGGTCGCGGAACAATTCGCGCCGCGACCGGGCGCGCCCGTGCTGATCACCAAGATGCTCGACGGCAGCACCGTCATCATCGACAAGCAGGCGACCGAGGCGGCCGCCCGGGGCCGTCTCGCCACGCTCGAGGCCGAAGGCTGCACGACGATCCTGATGCTCTGCACCGGGGCCTTCGAGACGCTGCATTGCGAGCGGGCGCGGCTGGTCGAGCCGGACCGGATCCTGCCACCCACCGTCGCCGCGGCGATCCAGGACGCCCAGGTCGGCATCATCGTGCCGTTGGCCGAGCAGATCGGCAGTGAAGCGGTGAAATGGGCGGCCCTGCCGCGCCAGCCGATCTATGCCGCCGCCTCGCCTTATGCCGCGGATCAGGGCGCGCTGGAAACCGCCGCGCGTGATCTCGCCGCGCGCGGCGCCGATATCGTGCTGATGGACTGCATGGGTTTCGTCGAGCGGCATCGCCGCATGGTCTCGGCGGCGAGCGGGCTGCCGGTGATCCTGTCGAACGCGCTGATCGCCAAGGTGGTGTCGGAGATCGTCTGAGCCGGTTGATGAAGCGCTGGTTGCGGGTGCGGCCATGATGTGCCGCGCCGGCATCGCCGGCTAGGCCTGGGGGCTTTTCGCGAGCTTTTGTCGGCGCGGAAATTCGGCTGATCCGCGCCTGGCCGGTGTGGCACCGGCAGGCCTTGGCGGAAGCGAAGTCGTGGATGCCCGGGACAAGCCCGGGCAAGACGAGAATTGTCCTTGGAGCGACGAGCGCCGGACCGAGCGCATGCGGGGGCCGCGCCGTGGCCCGGCCCGCCATGCGAGCAACACATCGTCTTGGCCGGGCTTGTCCCGGCCATCCACCACTTCAGCCGCATGTCTGGATGTGTCTCGACGGCCGGCCTGCCCTTGATGCGGCGCCTCGATCCGACACAAGCGAGCACCTGAGGCTCGCGCTTCCACCGCGGAATTGACCGGCAGCGGCGCCGCAAACCGGCCCCCGCGACGATCCGTCGCCGCGCCGAACACGACACGAACGCAGGCCTCCGTCAGTAACGCTCCCCGGCGCGGCGAGCCGCCCAGCTTGACTATTGCACCGCAATATACATACATACGTGTCTGTATATCACGTCCCGCGCCTGTCATTCTCACGACCGCGAGACGATCCCGCCTTTTCAAGCCGCCCGTGCAACGAGCGGCTTTTTCGTCTTTTGCCCGTCAAACCGCGCGCCCGCGCCCTTTCCTGGATCCACCATGCGCTTTCAACCCTCGCGAATCATGATGCCGATCGCCTTCTCGCTCAGCCTCGTGCTGGTCGGGTGCAAGGATGGCCAGCAGGCCCAGGGCCATGCCATGCCGCCGGCGCCGGTGGCGGTGTTCACCGCGGCGCCCGAGGATATCCCGATCACCAACGAGCTGCCCGGCCGCATTGCGCCGACGCGCATCGCCCAGGTCAGGCCCCGCGTCTCCGGCATCGTGGTCGAGCGCGTGTTCCAGCAGGGCACGGCGGTGAACGAGGGCGACGTGCTCTACCGGATTGATCCGGCGCCGTTCCGTGTCGAGGTGGAGCGCGCCCAGGCAACCCTGCAGCGCGCCGAAGCGACCCGCATCCAGGCCCAGCAGCAGGCCGAGCGCTATGAGCAGCTGCGCGCGCGCAATGTCGCCAGCCCCCAGCAATATGAGAGCGCGGTGGCGTCCCTCGCCCAGGCCGACGCCGATGTCGCCAGCGGCAAGGCAGGCCTCGCCGCCGCCCAGCTCAACCTGCAATATACCAATATCACCGCGCCGATCCGCGGCCGGACCGGCCGGGCGCTGGTGACCGAAGGCGCGCTGGTCGCCGCCAACGGCGCCGAGCCGATGACGATCATCCAGCAGCTCGATCCCGTCTATGCCGACTTCACCCAGTCGGCGACCGACCTGGTGCGCCTGCGCCGGGCGCTCCAGGCCGGCGCGCTGACCGCCACCGGCCAGGACGAAGCCCGGGTCCGGCTGCTGCTCGACGATGGCAGCCTCTATCCCCATCCCGGCCGCCTGCTGTTCTCGGAAGCAACCGTCGACACGACCACCGGCCAGGTCACCCTGCGCGGCGAATTCCCCAATCCGAACGGTGACCTGCTGCCGGGCCTCTATGTCCGCGTGCAGATCGAGCAGGGCGTCCAGCGCGGCGCCATCGCCATCCCGCAGCAGGCGGTGCAGCGCGACAATGCCGGGCGGGCGCAGGTCTATGTCGTCAAGGAAGACGACACGACCGAGCTGCGCACCGTCACGACCAATCGCGTGGTCAATGGCCGCTCGGTCATCAACGAGGGCCTGAAGGCCGGCGAGCGGGTGGTGGTCGACGGCTTCCAGCGCCTGCGCCCCGGCGCCAAGGTCAAGGCGACGGCCTGGGTGCCCCCGGCCCAGACGTCCGCCGCGGCCAGCAACAGCACCGTTCAGTAAGGTCGGCACCTCATGCCCCAATTTTTCATCGAACGCCCGATCTTTGCGTGGGTCGTCGCGCTCTTGATCATGCTGGCCGGCGCGATCGCCATCCCGCTGCTGCCGATCGCGCAATATCCGACCGTCGCGCCGCCGCAGATCTCGATTTCCGCCAGCTATCCCGGTGCCTCGCCTGAAAACGTCTATCAGGCCGTGACCCGGCCGATCGAGGAAGAGCTGAACGGCATTGTCGGCCTGCTCTATTTCGAATCGACCTCGGACACGTCGGGTTCGGTCGACATCACCGCCACCTTCCAGCCCGGCACCAATCCGGCCCAGGCCGCGGTCGACGTGCAGAACCGGGTTCGCCGCGTCGAGCCGCGCCTGCCGCGCTCGGTCGCCCAGCAGGGCGTCCAGGTCGAACAGGCGAGCTCGAGCTTCCTGATGGTGGTCTCGCTGACCTCGTCCGACGGCTCGGTCGATGATATCGGTCTCGGCGACTACATGATGCGCAACATCATCGGCGAGGTCCGTCGCGTCCCCGGCGTCGGCAAGGCGCAGCTGTTCGCGACCGAGCGGTCGATGCGCATCTGGATCGATCCGGACCGGCTCGTCGGCCTCAACATGACCGCCGGCGACGTGGTCGCCGCGATCACCGCGCAGAACGCCCAGGTTGCCGCCGGCAGCATCGGCGCCCTGCCCAATCCGATCACCCAGCAGATTTCCGCGACCGTGCTGGTCAAGGGCCAGCTGACCACGCCGGAGGAGTTCGGCGCGATCGTCATGCGTGCCAATCCCGACGGTTCGGCGGTCCGGCTGCGCGACGTCGCGCGTGTCGAGGTCGGTGGCCTGTCCTACAGCTTCTCGTCGCGCCTGAACGGCAAGCCGAGCGCGGCCATCGGCGTCCAGCTGTCGCCGACCGGCAACGCCATGGCGACGTCGGAAGCGGTCAAGGCGCGCCTGAAGGAGCTCGCGGCCTATTTCCCGCCGGGCGTCGAATTCTCGGTGCCCTACGACACCTCGCCCTTCGTCAAGGTGTCGATCGAGAAGGTGATGGAAACGCTTGCGGAAGCCATGCTGCTGGTCTTCCTGGTGATGTTCCTGTTCCTGCAGAACTTCCGCTACACGGTGATCCCGGCGCTGGTGGTGCCGGTGGCCCTGCTCGGCACCTGCGCGGCCATGCTCGCCTTCGGCTTCTCGATCAACGTGCTCACCATGTTCGGCATGGTGCTGGCGATCGGCATCCTGGTCGACGACGCCATCGTCGTGGTCGAGAACGTCGAGCGCATCATGGCCGAGGAAGGCCTGTCGCCGAAGGAAGCGACCAAGAAGGCCATGGGCCAGATCACCGGCGCCATCATCGGCATCACCCTGGTGCTGGTCGCGGTGTTCATTCCGATGGCCTTCTTCCCCGGCGCGGTCGGCGTCATCTACAAGCAGTTCAGCATCACCATGGTGGTGTCGATCCTGTTCTCGGCCCTGCTGGCGCTCAGCCTGACGCCGGCGCTCTGCGCCTCGTTCCTCAAGCCGGTGAAACCGGGCCATCACGAGAAGCGCGGCTTCTTCGGCTGGTTCAACCGCTCGTTCAACCGGACCTCGCATGCCTATAGCGGCTTCGTCGGCAAGCTGATCCGGCGCGCCGGGCGCTACATGATCATCTATGCCGCCCTGCTCGCCGGGCTCGGCTATCTGTTCGTCCGGCTGCCGACGGCCTTCCTGCCGAATGAAGACCAGGGCTATGTGATCGTCAATTTCCAGGCGCCGTCGGATGCCACCGCCAACCGCACGCTCGACGCCATCAAGGCGGCGGAAAAGCACTTCCTGGCCGAACCGGGAGTGGCGCGGATCATCGCGATCTCGGGCTTCAGCTTCTTCGGCACCGGCCAAAACGCGGCGCTCGCCTTCGTCACCTTGAAGGACTGGAGCGAACGCGGTCCGAACGACAGTGCCGCGGCCATCGCCATGCGCGGCAGTATCGCGCTGTCGCAGGTGCGTGACGCGATCGTCTTCGGCCTGTCGCCGCCGCCGATCCAGGGCCTGGGCAATTCCAACGGCTTCGCGTTCCGGCTCCAGGCCCGTGCCGGCCAGAGCCAGCAGCAGTTGGCCGAGGCGCGCGACCAGTTGCTCGGCGCGGCCCAGAAGAGCCCGATCCTCAGCCAGCTGTTCGTCGAAGGCCTGCCGGACGCCGCCCAGGTCAACCTGATCATCGACCGTGAAAAGGCCAATACCTTCGGGGTCACCTTCGCCGACATCAACGCCACCCTGACCACCAATCTGGGCTCGGCCTATGTCAACGACTTCCCCAATGGCGGCCGCCAGCAGCGCGTCCTGGTTCAGGCCGAGGCGGCCAGCCGCATGCAGACCGCCGACCTGCTGACGCTGAATGTGCGCAACACCAATGGCGGCATGGTGCCGCTGTCGGCCTTCGCGCGCATCGAGTGGCAGCGCGGCCCGTCCCAGATCATCGGCTATAACGGCTATCCCTCCGTCCGCATCAGCGGCCAGGCGGCTCCCGGCTATTCGTCGGGCGACGCCATCACCGAGATGCAGCGGCTCGCGGCCGAACTGCCGGTTGGCTTCGGCTACGAGTGGACCGGCCAGTCGCTGCAGGAAATCCAGTCGGGCTCGCTGGCGCCGCTGCTGATCGCGCTGTCCTGCATCCTGGTGTTCCTGTGCCTGGCGGCACTCTATGAGAGCTGGTCGATCCCGATCGCCGTCATGCTGGTCGTGCCGCTCGGCGTCATCGGCTCGGTGCTGGCGGTGACCATGCGCGACATGCCGAACGACGTCTATTTCAAGGTCGGCCTGATCGCGATCATCGGCCTCTCGGCCAAGAACGCCATCCTGATCATCGAGTTCGCCAAGGACCTGCGTGCCGAAGGCAAGAGCCTGTTCGATGCGACCATCGAAGCGACCCATCTGCGCTTCCGGCCGATCATCATGACTTCGCTCGCCTTCGCGCTCGGCGTCCTGCCGCTGGCTTTGGCCAGCGGCGCCAGCGCCGGCAGCCAGCAGGCGATCGGTACCGGCGTGCTCGGCGGCATGATCACCGCAACCGTGCTGGCGGTGTTCTTCGTGCCGATCTTCTTCGTCGTCATCTCCACCCTGTTCGGTGGCGGCGACAAGGCGAAGGGCGGCGCGCCGGCCACGGGCGAGCCTCCCCGCGCGCCAGCCGAACAACCGGCCACGGGCGCCGGGCAGCCGGCGCCGACCTCGAACCACTGAGGTTCGGGCCAGCATTGCCCCGAGGCGGCCGCCACAGGCGGCCGCCCGCGCGCAAGCAGAGATGAACTGCCCCTCTAGACCGCTTGGCGGAGACAGGACGGCGCCGTGCGCAGGACCAAGGCCGATGCCGGAGAGACGCGGCAGAGCATCATCGATGCCGCCGAACGCCTGTTCTTCGCGAATGGCGTGGCGGTGACCTCGCTTGAGCAGATCGCCGCCGAGGCCGGCGTCACCCGCGGCGCCATCTACTGGTATTTCGCCAACAAGACCGAACTCTTCATGGCGATGCACGACAGCGTGTCGCTGCTGCAGGAGGAGGTGATCGCCCGCGCCGTGGTCGAGGGTCATCCGGACCCGCTGGCGCTGCTGGAAAGCATCGCGCTGGAAAGCCTGCAATTGCTCGCCAGCGACCTGCGGCGCCAGCGCATCTACCGGATCATGACGCGCTGCGAATATCAGGGGGACCTGGCACGCGTCCTCGATCGCCAGCAGGAGGCGATGAAGCGGCAGCGTTCCCTGTTCGTCAGCGCCTTCACGCTGGCCGCCGAGAAGGGGCAGCTGAGCCCGTCCTGGCCGGCCGAGACCGCCGCCCGGACCTTCGACTGGCTGGTCTGCGGCATCGTCATGGAGTGGCTGCATTTCGACCAGCACTTCGAGCTGGTCGCCTGCGGCTCGAAAAGCATCCGCCGGATGTTCGACGACTTCCGGGCGACGGCCGGGCGGGCGGACGCCGGTATGCGCGGCGAGCGCCTGACCGCCTGATCGGCTCGGTGCCAGAGCACCTCGATCACGGATCGACCGATTTCAGTGCGGCCAAGCCGTGGATATCAGGGGCAAGTCCGGACAAGACGATGTGTGGGTTTCACGCCGTCCTCCGCCACGGCACGTGTCATGCGACGGTGGAGCCAGCGTGCTGGCTCGACGGCCTTTCTCGTCTTGCCCGGGCTTGTCCCGGGCATCCACGAATTTGACCGGCCATGGCAATGACGTCGTGGATGGCCGGGACAAGCCCGGCCAAGACGAGACCTTTCCTGGGAGCGTTTGGTGCTGGATCGACCGGACGCCGGCCCGGCACCGTGGCCAGGCACAGCATCGGGTCCAATATCATCCCGCCCTGTCTGCGCCTGATATCCGCAACTTGTTTGCGCCGAGGCCAACCCGTCCTAACCGCTGGGCGGTGGGACTAACCCGAAATCCGGATGCCGGTGCGCTCGGCGATCGCCTTGAAGCGTTTCAGCTCGGTCTCGACCAGCCGCACCGCCGCCTCCGGCGTGTTGAGGCCGGTCCAGGCTTCCATGCCGGCGCCGACGAAACGCTGCTTCAGCCCGTCCTGCAGGATGCCCTTGGCGGCCGCCTGGTTGAGGGCCGCGGTCACCGGCGCGGGCAGGCCGGCCGGCGCGTGCAGGAGGTAATAGATGTTCAGTTCCATCTCGGGCATGCCGGCCTCGACGAAGCTCGGTACATCTGGGAATTGCGAGAACCGGGTCGGCCCCGTGACCGCCAGCGCACGCACCATCTTGCCCTCGATCAGGCCGGCCGCCGAGCCGAGCGAAGCGACGCCCCAGGCCGTCTCGTTCTTGCCGACGCTCAGCACCGCGGGCGCGCCGCCGCGATAGGGAATATGCGGCGATTTCGCGCCGGGCCCGAGCGTATGGCGCAGCAGTTCGGCCGCGATATGCGGGATCGAACCAGCCCCGGAACTGGAGAAGCTCAGGCTTTCCGAACGCGGCGAGCGCAGCACGTCGAGCGCTTCGGGCAAGGTCCTGGCCGGAAAATCGGGGCTGACGATCAGCACCAGCGGCGAGGTGCAGACCGTCGAGATCCAGGTGAAATCCTCCACCGGCCGATAGCGCGTGCCGTCGACATGCATGCTCGGCCAGATCGCGAAGGACGAGGATTCCGACAGCATCAGGGTATAGCCGTCGGCGGCCTGGCGCCGCAGCCAGTCGCTGGCCAGCGTGCCGCTGGCGCCGGGACGGTTTTCGACGACCGCCGAGGCGCCGTTGAGCTCGACCGACAGGGCCTGGGCCAGGAGCCTGGCCGAGACATCGGTCGATCCGCCCGGCGCATAGCCGTTGATGATCGACAGCGGCCGGTCGGGATAGCCGCCGGCGCCGCGCGCGGCGGAAGTGAGAATTGGCGCGAGCCAGGGCGTGAGCGCCAGCCCCTGCAACAGATCACGGCGATGCATGACGTCCCTCCCTGAACCCCGGCTCTGTCCGGCGCCCGAGGCGGCCGCGGAACCGTTCTTTGTCTTGGTCGAACTCTCGGTACGAAATCTCCACGGCGAGGCGCCGGTCAACGCCCCTTGAAGACCGGCCGGCGCTTTTCGTTGAAGGCGAGCACGCCCTCGTGCCGGTCCTCGGTCGGCACCATGCGGTTATAGGCCTCGATCTCGAAGGTCAGGCCGTCGCGCAGCGACATCTGCAGCCCGCGATGGATCGACTGCTTGGCCTGGCGCACCGAGATCGGCGCGTTGCGCGCGATCACCGCCGCCGTGTTCAGCGCCGCTTCCATCAGCAGGTCGGTGTCGGCCAGCACGTCGTTGACCAGCCCCCAACCGGCGGCCTCCGCTGCGCTGAACGGCCTGCCGGTCAGGATCAGCTCCTTGGCGCGCCGCTCGCCGACCGCGCGCGCCAGGGTCTGGGTGCCGCCGGCGCCCGGCATGATACCGAGCGTCACCTCGGTCAGCGCGAAACGGGCCGTCTCGGCCGCATAGAGGAAATCGCAGGCCGCGGCGATCTCGCAACCGCCGCCATAAGCCGCGCCGTTGACCGCGCCGACGATGGGCACCGGGCAATCCAGGATGGCGCGGGCCATGCGCTCAAAGATGACGTGCTGGCGCGTCCAGGCCTCATCGGTCATGCCCCGGCGCTCCTTCAGGTCGCCGCCGGCGCAAAAGGCCTTGGCGCCGGCGCCGGTCAGGACGACGCACCTGATGTCGCCGGGATCGAGCGCGATAGTCTCGAAACAGCGCACGAGGTCGCGGCCCATCTGCGTGTTGAGGGCGTTCGACACGTCCGGGCGGTGCAATTGCACGACGACGACATGGTCGCGCGGCGCCGACAAACGCAGGGTTTCGAAATCCGCCGCGAGAAGCCCCGCCGCTTTCAGGTCCGTCATGGCAGCCGTCGCTCCCGCATCGGGTCGTTCGAGAAGGGTCTGGTGGAGCCTCGCAGCATAAGACGATCAGGCCGCTGAGACAGCGCTTCTCAAAGCAAGCAGCCAATCGCCGGCCCGCGGCAAGGCGGCGAGATCCGAGCCCTGGCCAAACAGCCGCAGGGCAAGGCCGCCGTCGATGCCGGGCGCTGCCCGCTGCAGGCAGTCGGTCCATTTCGCCGCGAGCTGTTCCGGCGTCAGCGGATCCTGCAGCGAACCGGGCGAAGCCTGGACGGTCCTGGCGTGCTTGGTGCCGTCGCGCAGCGTCAGCGTCACGGTGACCGGCGCACCGCCGACATCGGCGCCCTGCAGCGAGGTGCCGGCGGCCTCGACCACCATGACGTCGCGCAGGCGCGCCTGGATCTCGGGACGCAAGACGGCCGCGTCGGTGAAGCTCTTCAGGTCGATGCGGCCGTCGGCAAGGCTCGCCGTCACCGCATAGGGCGCGCTGAACAAGGCGTTGAGCCCCGATTGTGGGAACGGATGGATCAACGGCTTGGTGCCGCCGGGGGGCATGTCGACCCTGGCCGAGGCGACATCGGCAAGGTCGACATGGGCCTCGCGCACCAGCCCGAGCGTCGCCTCGATCATCTTGTGCAGCAGGTAGCAGCAGGGATAGCGCTTCTGCTCGAAGCCCGGCTCGCTGAGCACGAAAGGCGAGCCCAGCACCAGATGCCCGGGCCAGCGCTCGGTCTCGCCGCCGGAAAAGGCCTTGAGGAAGCCCTCCTGCTCGAAGGCCTCGGCCGCACCTTCGATGCCGGCGGCCGCCCAGCGCGCCGCCTTCAGGCCGTTCGACGCGGCGATGCCGACATGCAGCGACTTGACCATCGAGCCGAAATTCTTGCGCAGGCCGGAGGCAAGGCTCGCCGCGATCGCCAGGGCGTGAGCGGTGGCGGCAGGGTCGAGACGCATCAGCCGGGCGGCAGCGGCCGCCGCGCCAATGGTGCCGAGCGTCGCGGTTGCGTGAAAGCCGAGCGCATAGTGGCGAAAACCCATGGCCTGCCCCAGCCGGATCATCACCTCGGTGCCGATGGCCACCGCATCGACGAGATCCCGGCCGGACAGGTCCGGCCAGGGCAGCGCGCAGAGCGCGGCGCTGAGCACCGGCGCGGTCGGATGGCAGACCGAGAGCATGCTGACATCGTCATAGTCGAGAATATGGCTCGCCATGCCGAACAGCAGCGCCGCATCGTCGGCGCGATAGGCCGCCATCGCCCACAACGAGGCGACCTCGCCGTCCTGGCGCGGATCCAGGGTCGCCGCGAGACGCCTGACCGCCGGCTCGGCCCCGCCGGCGACCGTCACCGCGAGCGTGTCCAGGATCGCGGCCACCGCACGGCGCCGCGTGGCGTCGTCGACCTCGGCCTCTTGGATGAAGGCCGAGAGCCGCCCGGTCAGGGGCATCTCGTGATCCTCGCCGCCGAGCGGCGGGCGGGCGGCGGCCTGAGCGGGCATGGCTCTCTCCATGGCGTGAACCGGGACTTGGCGGGCCGAAACTTGGCGGGCGAGAATTTGGCGAGGTTGCATCAGCCGACCGCTCCGCGGCCGTGCAGCCGCTCGATTTCGGCCGCGTCATAACCCAGCGACGCCAGGATCCGGCCAGTGTCGGCGCCGAGCGCCGGCGGCGGCGCGCCGGCGCGGCTGCGCGCGCCATTGGCCTTCAGCGGCAGAGCCACGACCCGATGATGCGCCGCCGTTTCGATCGGCATGTCCTGGATGATGCCGGCGGCCCGAACCTGTTCATGGCCGAGCATCCCGGCCACGTCGTTCATCTCGCTGCACGGTGCACCCGCCTGCCGCAGCGCGGCGACGATGACGGCGGTGGTCCGCGTGGCCGTGACCGCCTCCAGCGCCGCCTTCAGGGCCTGCCTGTTGGCGACACGCTGCGGATTGGTGCTGAAGCGTGGATCACGCGCCAGGTCCGGACAGTCGAGGCCAGCGCAGACCTTGTCGAACAGGCGATCATTGCCGGCGGCGATGAAGACATGGCCGTCGGCCGAGCCGAACAATTCGTAGGGCGCGGTCATCGCCATGGCCGAGCCGAGCTTCTGCGGCAATTTGCCGGTGGCCAGATAGCTCGCCACGAAAACCGTCATCCAGCTGATGCCGGTTTCCATCAGGCTCGCCTCGACCAGCATGCCCGCACCGGACCTGGCGCGGTGCATCAGGCCCCCCATGATGCCGAGCGCGCCCCACATGCCGGTGCCCATGTCGATCAGCGACACGCCGACGCGCACCGGATCGTCGCCCGGGCTGCCTGTCGTGCTCATGATGCCGGTGAAGGCCTGCATGAGCGGATCGTAGCCCGGCAGCCCCTTCAGCGGTCCGACCTGCCCGAAGGCGCTGATGGCGCAATAGACGAGGCCTGCATTGCGGCTCTTGAGGTCGTCGAAACCGAGCCCGCGCGCCTCGGCGCTGCCCGGCTTCATCGAGTGCACGAAAACATCCGCGGTCGCCGCGAGGTCGCGCAGCACCTTCTGCCCGTCCGGCTGGTCGATATCGACGCAAATGCTGGACTTGTTGCGGTTGAGCGCCAGGAAGGTCGACGACTGTCCGCCAATCTCCGGCGGTCGCCAGTCGCGCGTATCGTCGCCGCGCCCGGGCCGCTCCACCTTGATCACCTCGGCACCGAGATCGCCGAGGATCTGCGTGCAGAACGGACCGGCGACATTCTGCGTGAAGTCGACCACCTTTACGCCGGACAAAATGCTTTCGAGCATTGGATCAGTCAGCCCCGATGGTCCCGGCGCGATCGGCCGATGCGCAAACCGCCTATTTGTTCGAACTTAATGGCAGGTGATGGGAACCGCAATCGGCCGCTCGGCGGATCAGGCCCGCTGGCGGAGCATGCTGCGCAGCGAATAGCGGCCGGCCGGATAGAGGTTGCGCGAGACCTCGAAAGTGGCGCCGGTATGGGCGACATAGCGGCGCGTCACCATCAGCGCCGGGCTGTCCGGTTCGGCGCCGAGCAATTCCGCGATCGGCCCCGGCAAAACGGCCGCGCCGACATCCTGCTCGACATATTCGAGCTTCAGGCCATGCTGCTCCAGCACGCGCTCGTAGATGGCGCGATCGGGCTCGCGGAGCCGGTCGCGCGGCGGCGCGAAGCGGTCCGGCACGTAGATTTCCGACCAGCACAGCAATTGGCCGTTGCTGCGGGTCGAGCGGACCCCGGCGATCCTGAGCCAGCGCGTGTCGGGCAGCCCCTGCAATTCCTCCGGCCCGCGCTCGGCCGTCGAGACGAAGCTCTCGTAGCGAATGTCGAGCAGCGTGTTCTCGGCGAAATCGAGCAGGCCGCGCAGGTCGCGCAGGCTATGGGCGTAATGCGCCACCGGCCGGCTCGACAGCACCACCGTGCCGGTCTTGCGGCGACGGCCGAGCAGGCCCTGCTCGGTCAGGATCTTCAGGGCCTCCCGCACGGTGTGGCGGCCGACCTGGAAACGGGCCTGCAATTCCTGCTCGGTCGGAAACCGGCCGCCGAGCGGATAGACGGCGGCGGCGATCTCGCCTGCGAGGAGCGCGGCGAGATCGCGGTGCCGGTGCGGGCCGGCGCCGGCCTTGTCGGTCAGGGCCGCGGCCATTGGTCGGGCATTCGCGTGAGGCATGGCCGGCATGGATAGGTCAAAACCCGTCGCGCGTCTCCACTCACGCGTTTCCTCCACGCTATTTCAGCATGCCCATATAGCGTGGCAGCCAGAGCGTCAGTTCCGGAATGAAGGTGATGGCCACCAGCGACAGGATCAGCGGAATGAGCCAGGGCAGGATCGCCACCGTCGTCCGCTCGACCGAGAGCCCGGAAATGCGGGCGAGCACGAACAGCACCATGCCGAGCGGGGGATGCAGCAGGCCGACCATCAGGTTGAGCGTCATGACCACGCCGAAATGGATCGGGTCGACGCCGACCTTCAGGAGGATCGGCATGAGCACCGGCACCAGGATACTGATGGCGGCGATGGTCTCGAGAAAACAGCCGACCACCAGCAGCAGCAGGTTGACCAGCACCAGGATGATATAGGGATTGGTGGTGATCGAGAGCAGCGCGTCGGCCGCCTGCTCGGTCAGCCGCGTCGTGGTCAGCACCCAGCCGAACAGCGAGGCCGCGGCGACGATGAGCAGCACGCCGGCCGTGGTCTCGATGGTGTCGAGCGTGACCTTGTAGAGCTGCTTCCAACTGAGCGAGCGATAGAGGAAGGCGCCGAGCATCAAGGCCCAGGCACAGGCGGCGATCGCCGCTTCCGTCGGCGTGAACCAGCCGAAGGTCATGCCGCCGATGATGATGACGGGCGTCATCAAGGCCGGCACCGCCGCGATGAAAGTGTAGCCCAGCACCCGCCAACGGAAGGCCTGGTCGCGGCCCATGCCGTATTTGCGCGCGCACCACCAGACATAGGCCATCATGAAGACGGTCATGACCAGGCCCGGAATGATGCCGCCGAGAAACAGCGCGCCGATCGAGACATTGGCCATCATGCCATAGATGACGAAGGGCAAGGACGGCGGAATGATCGGCCCGAGCGTCGCCGAGGCCGCGGTCACGCCGACCGAAAACTCGGTCGAATAGCCATGGTCCTTCATGGCCTTGATCTCGATCGTGCCGAGCCCCGCGGCGTCGGCGATGGCCGTGCCGGACATGCCGGAAAAGATCACCGAGCCGATGATGTTGACCTGCGCCAGGCCGCCACGCATCCAGCCGGCGATGGCCACCGCGAAGTCATAGATCTTGTTGGTGATGCCGGCCGAATTCATCAGGTTGCCGGCCAGGATGAAGAAGGGCACGGCGAGCAGCGGGAAGGAATCCAGCCCGCCGGCCATCCGGTGCAGGACCACGAAGTCGGGGATATGCGCGATGAAGTGCGTGTAGACCAGCGACGAGCCGGCCAGCGCGATGAACACCGGCAGGCCGGCGATGAGGGCGGCCAGGAAGATGAAGATGATGATGGTCATGGCGTGCCGCGCTCAATCGACGTCGGGAATGGAATGGGCGGATGGACGCCGGAAGCCGTTGCGGGCCTCGCGCAGCAGGTTCATGGCCTGACGGAACACCATCAGGAAACAGCCGATCGCGATGCCGCCATAAACCAGCGACATCGGCCAATCGATGACGGTCATGTAGAGGCCGTGCATGCGCTCGGTGATCAGGACGGAAAAATAGGCGAGCAGCGAGACGAAGAAGAGCTTGGTGATCTCGACCGCCGCGATCAGCACCCGCCGCGGCCAGCCGTCGCGCATGACGTTCATCACCAGCTCGACCGAGATATTGGTGTTGCGCCGCATCACCATGGCGCCGCCGACGAAGACCAGGATCATGAGCAGGTAGCGCGCGATCTCCTCGGTCCAGGCCAGGCTGTCGTTCAGCACGTAGCGGGTGAAGAACTGCAGGAAGATGATGAAGGCGAGCGCCCAGAACAGGGCGATCGACAGCCAATCCTCGAGGAAATATTCGACCGTCACCTCCTCGTCCTCGGCGACGATCAGATGGACGTCCTCGGTGGGCTCCGACGGCGCTCTCGCGAGATCCGTCACTTTCGCGACATCTGTCATGGCGGCAGTCCTGGGATCGGCATGCGTCAAGGGGCTGAGGGCGGCGGCACGAGACAGGCCGGCCGCTCTGCGCGCAGCGGCACCGGAGCGGCGGCGGACCGCCGCTCCGACGCGCCGGCGTCAACTCGACGGGGCAAGCGCCTGCAACGCGTCATATTCGGCGCGCGACCAGCCCGCGCCCGCCGCGGCGTCGTTGTGCAGCGGCACGGCGACCGCCCGGAAGGCCGCGCGGTCCGGCTCGATCACCGTCTTGCCGAGCTTCCTGAACTCCTCGGCCAACTGGCTTTCGGACGTCCGGATCGCCTCCGAGGCGCGCGCCGCGGCCTGCATCAGCACCTCCTGGAAGGTCGCCTTCTCGGCATCGTTGAGCTTGCTCCAGACATGGCTGCCGACGACCGAGACCAGTGATTCCGTGATGTGGCCGGTCAGCATGATATGGCTCTGAACCTCGTAGAACTTCTTGGCCATGATGGTCGGCAAAGGGTTCTCCTGGCCGTCGACCGTGCCCTGCTGGAGCGCCAGATAGACCTCGGCGAAGGCGATCGGCGTGGCGTTGGCGCCAACCGATTTGGTGAACATCAGGAACAGCGGCGCCGGCGGCACCCGAAGCTTCATGCCGCGCATGTCCTCGGGCTTGTTGATCGCCTTGTTGGCCGTGACGTGGCGGGCGCCGTAATAGGTCAGCGAGGTCACCTTGTGGCGGGTACGGCCCTCGTAGCCGGAGGCGATCTGCCGGAACAGCGGCGAGTCGCGATAGGCCTTCCAGTGATTGTAGTCGCGCAGAACATAGGGCGCGTTGGTGATCGCGATCGGCTTGTGGATCGAGCCGGCGAAGGCCACGCCGGTATAGATCATGTCGACGGTGCCGAGGCTCAGGCCCTCGTTGATCTGGTTCTCGTTGCCGAGCTGGGACGCCGGGAAGACGTCGATCTGGTATTTGCCGTTGGTGCGCTTGGCGATCTCCTGGGCGGCCCACTGCGCCTCGGTGTGATAGGCCTCGTTGGTCTCGTAGACATGCGCCCATTTCAGCTTGGTGGCTTGGGCGCGCAGCGGCGTCGCGGCGAAAGTGGCAAGGCCTGCGCCGGCGATGAGCGCGTTGCGGCGTGTGACGGTCATGAGGGTTCCTCCCTTGGGTTTCCTGCCTGGAATTTCTTGGCTTGAATTTCTTGGCTTGAATTCTTGGCCTGGGGCGGTTTTCCCGCCTCTCGGTGCACGGCGCCCTCTGCGGGGCGCTCGGCATGAATCAGGCGACGAAGCGTTCGATGGCCGCCGCATCCTCCTCGAAGTGATCGGGGTTGATCCGGCGGATCTCCGCCAGGTTGACGTCGAGACCGGCAATGTGCCGGCCCATGGCCTCGGCCGCGGCATCGGCGGCACGCGCCTCGATGGCGTCGAGCACGGCCTTATGTTCGTCGATGACCAGCGCCATGCGGCCGGGTTGCGGCAAGGTGAGCCGGCGGTAGCGATCGACCTGCAGCTTGACGTTCTGCACCAGCGTCCAGATCCCCGGAAAACCGCCGGCCCGTGCGATGGCCTCGTGAAAGGCCTCGTCCGCGCTGTGAAAGGCGTTCTGGTCGCCGGCGGCCGAGGCCTCGATCTGGCGCGTCAGGATGGCGCGCAGGCCGATGATCTGGCTGGCCGTGGCATTGGCCACGGCGGCCCGCACCGTCACCTCTTCGAGAGCCTTGCGCACGACGATGGTCTCGGCGAGCGCCGACAGCCTGATACGCGAAACATAGGTGCCGGCCTTCGAGACGACATCGATCAGGCCTTCGCCGGCGAGCCTCAAGATGGCCTCGCGCACCGGTGTGCGGCTGACGCCATGGGCGAGCGCAATGGCCTTTTCATTGACCTGGGAGCCGGGCTTGCGGGCGAGCGAAACGATGTCGTCGCGCAGCGCCAGATAAACCTCTTCCGCCGCCGTACGGCCGCGCGGCGCCCTGCCCCATCGTGGCTCATCATGCGACATCGCCACCTGCCCCTCCCAGGAACCGGAGCATGTATGCCTTATATATAAGACGCAAGCGCGAATTGCGCCGGCCGCCATTTTTGCGCGAGGCCGTCGGGCAGGGAGGGAGCTTTCGCAGGCATTTTTCAGGGAGCCTGAATGCGTGGCTCTTTGAGATCTCGCGCCGGAACCACCCTCACCTCTCCCCGGCGGGGAGAGGTCGGCGCGAATAGCGAGTGCGAACGCATCTCGTGTTCGCTCGATGCTATGGCGCCGGGAGAGAGGGCGTTGAGCATTCAGAACACGGCTTTGCGCGCTTCGCATGGTGCATTTTCGTCGAGCGCGTCGCCCCCTCTCCCGCCCCTCGCTGCGCTCCGGTCGACCTCTCCCCGCCGGGGTGTATAGACGGGAGACATCCGAGACAGGTGTTCGGAGACATCCGAGACGGTTCAATCATGGTGGTTTGTGACTGTGA
>NZ_JBWKTP010000013.1:0-187173 GCF_059420385.1 Phreatobacter sp. GW821-FHT04C01
TGGCCCTCGGCGATGACGCGGCGCTGCTCGTCCTCGTGCAGCAGGGCGGCCACGGCCGGCACGTAGAAGGTCGCGGGAACGCTGTATTTCTCCAGGATCTTCAGGATGCGCGGCACGCCGACCCGGGGCCCGTACTGGCCCCAGGCCATGCGGCCGATGGAATTGCCGCCGTCGCGCAGCTCATTGGTCTCGTGATCGGCGTCGAACGACAAAGCGAAGGCGCAGCGTGCGCCGCCCTGCCAGCGCTCCGGGCGGTAGCTGCGGCCGGCGCGGACCTGGCCGACCAGCTTGCGCCAATGCTCTTCCGGCCACTGCCAGGGTTCCATCTTGCCTTCGGTTGGATTGCTCATTGCAAAGAACTCCTTATTTGCCGCCGTCGACCGACAGGATCTGGCCATTGACGAAGCTCGCGAGGTCGGAGGCGAAGAACATCACCGCCTTGGCGATCTCGTCGGCCGTCCCCAGCCGCTTGAGCGCGACGCTCTCGACGATCTGGCGCTGTTTCTCCGGGCTGTAGCTCGCCCATTGCCGCTCGGTCGCCGGGTTGGTCCGGACGAAACCCGGGGCGACACTGTTGACCCGAATACCATAGGGCCCGAACTCGTGGGCCAATTGACGGGTGAGGCCGAGAAGCGCGTGCTTGGCGGAACAATAGGCCTGAACCCCGGTCAGCGAGGCCTGCAGCGCCGCGCCCGAGGTAATGGTCACGATGGCGCCGCGTCCGGCCTTTTTCATGGCCGGCGCCGCGGCCCGGCAGAGCGTGAAGGCCGAGCCGAGATTGATCTCGACGATCCGGTCCCAATCGGCGTCCTCGACCTCTTCGAGCGGCCGATTGCTCTGGCCGGCGACACCGCCGGCATTGGACACCAGCACGTCGATCGGCCCGCCGCTGCGCTGCTCGATCGAGCGGATCCAGGCGGCGCCGGCCTTCCGGTCGGTCAGGTCGACCCGGTCGGTGATCAGATCGGTCGAGGCGATCTCGGCCAGCGCGGCATCGTCGATGTCGCAACCATAGACCTTGGCGCCGGCGGCGACGAACCGCTGGCTGATGGCGCGACCGAAGCCGATGCCGGCGCCGCTGACCGCGACGGTCTTGCCGTGGAAATCCATGCTCATGCGCGCACCAGCTCATCGAGGTTGGCGTCGCTCATGGCGCGTGTCCCGTCCTCGATCTCGTGGATCGCCTGGACCAGCGCGGCGAGCTTCGGACAGGCAATGCCATGGCGGGCGCCGAGCGCCACCACGGGTGCGAGCTGGACATCGACCTCGGTGCGCCGCTTGCGCACGGCGAGATCGCGCCAGATGCCGGAATGGGTCTTGGCGTTCGGCCGGTTGAACGCCTCCATGGCGGCGACACTGGCGCGGGCCTGGGCCTCGGTCGAGCCGGGCTGGAACGCTGCCGGATCGAAGCCGTTGAAGCCTTTCGGCGTGACGCCCTCGGCCCGGGCGACGCTCAGCACCTCGGTGGCGAGCCCGCGCCAGAGCGGCAGGAGTTCCGGCCGGGCCAGGCAATCGGCGATGCCGAGCTGGCCGATGCCCTGCGCGAACAAGAGCGAGCCATAAGCGAGCTTGCCCCAGAGATAGGAGCCGATGTCGTCGGAGATGATCGCATCGGGCTCGAACAGCCGGACCTCGGCCAGAAGCGCGGTCAGGCGCTCGCTGCCGCGGCCGTCGATCTCGCCGACCACGAAGGCGGCGCGGTTGCCATAATGGATCTCGCCCGGCGCGATCCAGTCGGCGCCGAAATTGATGAAGGCGCCGACGGTACGCTCAGGTCCGACGACGCCCGCGATGATCGGTTCGCACAGGCCGTTCTGCAGCGACACGACAAAGCCGTCATCGGCCAGGTGGGGCAGCAGCGCCCGGGCCGCCGCCTCGGTATGATGGGCCTTCACGGCGAGATAGATCCGTTTCCACGTGCCCTTGAGCGTCTCGGGCGTGAAGGCCGGCGCGACCACGGTCATCGGATCGACCGGACCGGTGATGCGTAGGCCGCGCGCCGGATCGCGGATGGCTTCGACATGCTCGGCCACGATGTCGACAAAGGTCACGTCGCGGCCGGCACGGGCGAGCGTCGCGCCGAAAGTGCCGCCGATGGCGCCGGCACCCCAGATCAGGATCGGTTCTGACATTGCTTCACATTCCCTCGAGATATCAGCGCAGCCGCTCGTGGGCGGTTTCGCGGAAGCCCCAGATGACGATCGCCGAGACGATGCCGGCGGCGATCAGGTAATAGGTCGGCGAGATCGGCGATCCCGTGGCGCCGATCAGATAGGTCGCGATGAACGGCGCGAAACCGCCGAAGATCGCCACCGACAGGCTATAGCCGATCGACATCAGCGTGGTGCGCGAATGGGTCGGGAACAGCTCCGACAGCGCTGCAGGGCCCGCGCCCGAGAAGGCCGCGATGAACAGGTTGAAGACGATCTGGATCGCCACGATCGTCGTCAATGACGGCCCGGACAGGATCACCTGAAACAGCGGGTAGGGCAGGATGACGAAGGCCGCGCAGCAGGCGAGCAGCAGGGGCCTGCGGCCGATCCGATCCGACAGCCAGCCGAACAGCGGCGTGGTCGCGACCAGGATGACCAGGGCGATCGAATTGCCCCACAAGGCCTGGCTCTGGGTGACGCCGGCATGTTTCACCAGGAAGGTCGGCATGTAGTTGAGCATGATGTAATAGGAGACGGTCCAGATGATGGTGAAGCCGAAGGCCTTGGCCATCAGCGTCATCGGGCTGCCGAGGTCATGGGTCGTCTCCGGCGCCGTCTTCTGCGCCGCCACGAAAGCTGGCGTCTCCTCGATATTGCGCCGCATGTAGAAGCCGACCGGCACCAGCAGCCCGCCGAGCAGGAAGGGGATGCGCCAGGCCCAGTCGTTCATTTGCTGGGTGGTGACGAGGCCGGCGACGATCGCCACGACGACGCTGCCGAGCAGGCTGGCGCTGGCGATCGAGGCCTGGCCGATGCCGCCGAACAGGCCACGCCGGCCGGCGGGGGCGGATTCGATGATGAAGGCGGTGGCGCCGCCCCATTCACCGCCGGCGGCCAGCCCCTGGATCAGCCGCATCATCACCAGCAACACCGGCGCCATGATGCCGATCGTCTCGAAGGACGGCAGGATGCCGATGCCGACCGTGCCGACGGCCATGCCGAAAATGGTGATGAGCAGGGCGACCTTGCGCCCCTTCTTGTCGCCGATGCGGCCAATGATGGCGCCGCCGAGCGGGCGCGCCAGGAAGCCGACGCCGAAGGCGGCGAACGAGGCGAGCAGCCCGGCGACCTCGTTCTCGCTGGGGAAGAACTTCGTCGCGATAGTCGCCGCCAGGAAGGCGTAGACGACAAAGTCGTAATATTCCAGGACGTTGCCGATCGAGGCGGCCATCAATTGCCGGCGCCGGGTCGCCGGCGACATCGCGACGGGCCCGTCATGGGGCGCGATCGCCTCGGTCCTGGTCTGCATATTCATGGCGGATAGTCCCCTCGGTTTGTTTTGAAACTGTGCGCGGCGCTGGGCGGCAGGTGAGGGCTATTCGCCGTCCTGCATGGCCAGGCTCTGGGTGAGCGATTGCGCGGACCGCGCCAGCGCCTCGAGCACATCGGCGCGTTTGGCCTGGAAGCGGGTGGTGATGCAGCCGACATCGAGCGTCGCCAGGATGGCGCCGTCGGGCGCAAAGACCGGCGCGGCGATGCCGGTGCCGCCCAGCACATATTCTTCCTCGACGATCGCCAGGCTGTCGTCGCGGACCTGGCGAATGATGGCGCGCAGCGCATCGAGCCTGGTCACCGTCGACGGTGTCAGCTTCAGCCTGGGCGCCGCGTCGAGCATGGCGTCGCGGTTCTCCTCGGGCGAGAAGGCAACGAGAATGCGCCCCATGGCGGTGCAATAGAACGGCGAGGGCGAACCCAGGTCGACGTCGTAGCTGATCGCCTGGCGGGCCACGACCTTGGCCAGCACCTTGACCGCGCCGGCTTCCGCCGCGCCGAGCAGAACCGTCTCGCCGACCGCCTCGCAAAGGCGCTGCATGACCGGCTCGGCCAGGGCGATCAGCCGGGCGTAGCGGTGGCCACCCCAGCCGAAGCCATGACTCCGAAACGTTTCGTTCAGTTTGTAGCGGTCGTCCCGGTCACGCGTCACGTAGCCGCGCACCAGCAAAGTGCGCAGCAGCATCAGCGTGCTGCTCTTGGGGAGGCCCAGCGCTTCCGAGGCCTCGCTCAGCGAGGCGCCCGCGGCCTGGCCCGCGAGATATTCCAGGACATCGAGAACCCGGGCGGCCGAGCGTACCGTGGCGGTCATATATGTGGCTCGTGTTCAGAATGCTGAACACGCTAGGTTGGCGGGCGAGGGGAGTCAATTGGCCGGGAGGGCCTGTGGAAAGGGCCGCCGGGCGAGGGGGCCGCGTCGATGCTGTCAGTGCGTTCCCGCTTTGAATTGATGGTCCGGCCCTTTGCAGACCCTCACCCGGCGCCTGACGGCGCCACCCTCTGGCGCGAGCGGGCGAGGGTTTGCGCGCGTTCACGGCAACGAAAAACAGCCGCCGCGGCTTGCGCCGCGGCGGCTGTCCTTGGTCAAACGTGACGCGGCTGCCTGGTTAGAAATTGACCTTGTCGCCGCCCTTCAGCGCCAGGATCTCGCGCGCTTCGTCCGGGCTTGCCACTTCGAGGCCGAGGCCTTCGATGATCTGGCGCACCTTGGTGACCTGGGCGGCGTTCGACTCGGCGAGCTTGCCGGGGCCGATCCACAGCGAATCCTCCAGGCCGACGCGGACATTGGCGCCCATGGCGAGCGACATGGCGGCGATCGGCATCTGGTTGCGGCCGGCGCCCAGCACCGACCAGTGATACTGGTCGCCGAACAGCCGGTCGGCGGTGCGCTTCATCATCACCACGTCTTCGTAATGCGGACCGATGCCGCCGAGGATGCCGAACACCGACTGCACGAAGAACGGCGGCTTGATGATGCCGCGGTCGGCGAAATGCCGGAGCGTGTAGAGATGGCCGATATCGTAGCACTCGACCTCGAAGCGGGTGCCGTTATCGGCGCAGGTCTTCAGGATATATTCGATATCGGCGAGCGTGTTCTTGAACATGCCGGCGCGCGAGCCTTCGAGATAGGCCCTTTCCCAGTCGTGCTTGAAGTCCTTGAAGCGCTCCAGCATCGGATAGAGGCCGAAATTCATCGTGCCCATGTTGAGGCTGGCGACCTCGGGGGCATAGGTTGCCGCCGGCTTGACGCGTTCCTCGACCGTCATGGTCATGGCGCCGCCGGTGGTGATGTTGACCACCACGTTGGAGGCCTGCTTGATCACCCCAAGGAACGGCGCATAGGCCTCCAGGCTCTGGTCGGGCCGGCCGTCCTTCGGGTCGCGCGCATGCAGGTGGACGATGGAGGCGCCGGCCTTGGCGGCGCCGAGCGCCGCATCGGCGATTTCCTGGCCCGTCACCGGCAGGTGCGGCGACATGCTCGGCGTGTGGATCGAGCCCGTGATGGCACAGGTAATGATGACTTTTTTCGACTTCGCCATGAGCGCGCTCCAATGCGTGGTTTAATCAGACAGGTTTCTTTTTGGCCGCGCGCTTATGCGCCTTGAGCGCGGCCAGCCGTCCGTCGCGCCAGCGCGAAAGACGCGCGATGCGCTCAGGCGATTGTTCGCCGGTCCATTCCGCCATGATGGCCTTTGCATTGCGTTGGGAAAAGGCGTCGCGGCCGGTGAGCCGCCCCAGATTTTCCGCATAGCGATTGTTGTAGTCGGGGATTCCCGCCGGCGCATTGAGTTCTATCGTCTCGAACGGCCCCATGAAAGCCCAGCGCAGGCCGAGCCCGTCGCGGATCGTCTTGTCGAGATCCTCGGGGCTGACGATGCCGTCGCCGACCAGTTGATAGGCCTCGGCCAGCAGCACCGCCTGCAGGCGGTTGAGCACGAAGCCGTCGATCTCCTTCTTTACGATGATCGGCACCTGGCCGACCTTCTCGTAGATCCTGCGGGCTTTCTCGACCACTTTGGGGTCGGTCCAGGGCGCCGGGCAGAGCTCGACGATCGGCACCAGGTGCGGCGGATTGACCGGGTGGGCCACCAGGACGCGGGCGCGGTGCTTCAACTCCTTGGCCCAGAGCGAAGCGACCAGCACCGAGGTGGAGGACGCGACGATCGCCGAGGCCGGCGCCAGCCGGTCGATCTCGCCATGGATCTGCTTCTTGGCGGGAATGTTTTCCGGGCCGCTCTCCTGGACGAAGGCGACCCCCTCGAGCGCACCGGCAAGGTCCTCGGCGACCACCAGATTGGCGGCCGAGCCCTTGGCGTCGTCGACCAGGCCAAGTTCCGCCAACTCCTTGAGGTTCTTGGCGATATGGCCCTTGGCGGCCTTGGCGGCACCAGGGGCCGGATCATAAAGCGCGGTGGTCCAACCGTGGCTAGCGAAGACGGTGGCCCAGGCGCGCCCGATCAGGCCCGATCCGACAATGGCGACTTTCGGCATCAGTTTCCCCGATTCATGAAGGCAGAGATCATTGGATAGGCACGGATCGTCTTGGCCGGGCTTGGCCCTGAGATCCGCGACGTCGGAGCAGTCCGTGAATTCGTGGATGCCCGGGACAAGCCCGGGCAAGACGAGGGGGTGCGAGCAAAAGAAGGTGGCCAGGCCGGCATCGCTTCGCGCTCTCCGCCGCGTCTTGGCCGGGCTTGTCCCGGCCATCCACGAATTGCAGCCAGGACGAATTGCTGCGCATGGGGCCGCCTCATAGCCACAGCACCTTCCGCCGCAGCTCCTGGTCCTCGCGCAGGCTCTTCGAGGCGCCGGTCCAGGTCACAGCGCCGCGCTCGAGCGCAACGGTCCGGTCGGACAGCGCCAGGGCGAGGTCGAGATGGTGGTCGACAATGATGATCGCGACCTCGTGGCGCAGCTTGTCGAAAGCCTCGAACAGCTCTTCCGTGATGGCCGGCGACAGGCCCTCGAACGGCTCGTCGAGCAGCAGCACGCGGGTGTCGCCGACCAGCGCGCGGGCGACCGCCACCATTTGCTGCTCGCCGCCGGACAGGAAATCCGCCGGCGTGGTCCAGCGCTCCCTCAAGCGCGGGAAGAAGCTGAGCACCCGCTCTTCGTCCCAATGCCGGCCGGCGCCGGTCAGCCGCTTCAGGCGGCCGAGCATCAAATTGTCCTTCACCGACATTCCCGCGAACAGGCCACGGCCCTGCGGCACGTAACCGACGCCGCGCCGGGCGATCCGGTCGGACGTCAGTCCGGCCAGCGGCTCGCCTGACAGCGTGATCGTGCCGGAGGCCGGCGGCGCGATGCCGGTAATGGTCTTCAGGAGCGTCGACTTGCCGGCGCCGTTGCGGCCGAGCAGCGCGATGATCTCGCCCTCGGCGATGTCGATCGAGACGTCGTTGAGGATATGGCTCTTGCCGTAGAAGGTGTTGACCTCGCGCATGGCGAGGAGCGGCGTGTCGGTCGCCGCCGAAACGCGCTCCTTCGCCGTGATGGCATGGGTGCCCGAGCCGAGATAGACCGCCTGGACCCGCTCGCTGGACCGTGCCTGTTCCACCGTGCCGTCGATCAGCACCTCGCCGTCGTTCATGACCGTGACGTGGTCGGCGATCTGGAAGACGCGGTCGATGTCATGCTCGACCAGCAGCACGGGGATGTCGGCCGAGATGGTCTTGATGATGTCGCCGACGCGCCGGCGCTCGGCGGCCGCCAGGCCCGCCAGCGGCTCGTCGAGCAGCAGGATGCGCGGCCGGGTGGCGAGCGCCAGCGCCATGTCGACCAGGCGCTGGCCGCCATAGGACAGCGAGCCGGCCTCGGCCTGCTCGATGCCGGCAAGGCCGAGATAACGCATCAAGGTGGTGGTGTCGGCGGCAACGCCCGATAGCGCACTCGCCCGGGTCCAGACGCCGAACCGGCAGGAATGGCGCGCCTGCACCGCGAGCCGGACATTTTCCTGGATGCTCAGGCCGGCGAACAGATTGGTGATCTGGAACGAGCGGCCGATGCCGGCGGCGGTGATCGCCTGGGGGCTGAGGCCGCTGACCAGGCGGCCGTCGAGCATCACGCTGCCCTTGTCGGGCGGGAACAGGCCGGAGATCAGGTTGAAGGCGGTGGTCTTGCCGGCGCCGTTCGGCCCGATCAGGGCGTGCAATGTCCGGTCCGTGACGGTGAAGTCGACGCCGCGCACGGCCCTGATGCCGCCGAAACTCTTCACCACGCCGCTGACCTGCAGCACCGGCCCGCGGCCGCTGCCTTCATGGACGAATTCGGGCGGCACCGGACCGACCGCCTCGACGCGCCGCGCCGCCATGGCGGCATCGGTTTCGATCCGCTTGCGGAACGGCGCCATCAGGCGTTCGGCGACGCCGACCAGGCCGGTCGGCGAGAACACGATGAAGCCGACGAACATCAGGCCGAAAAACAACAGCCAGCTCGACGTGAACAGCGACAGATATTCGCGCGACAGCATGAAGAACAGCGCGCCGAGCGCTGGCCCCAGGAAGCTGCGCATGCCGCCGATCACCACCATGGCCAGCAATTCGCCGGAGAACTGGATGGCGACCGGGTCGGCCGAGGTGAAGCGGTGGTGGAAGGCCGAGAGCACGCCGGCAAAGCCGGTCAGCGTCGCCGAGACGGTGAAGGCGATCAGCTTGTAGCGGTCGGTGTCGTAGCCGACGAACTGGGCGCGGGTCTCGTTTTCGCGGATGGCCACCAGCACGCTGCCGACCGGCGCGTTGTGGAAGCGTTGCAGCAGCAGCACGACCGCGAAGCCGAGCAGGGCGACCAGGCCGTAGAAGGTCCAGCCGTTGTTGAAGTCGAGCAGGCCGTAATTCGGCCTGACGACACCGCCAATGCCGTTCTCGCCGCCGGTCAGCTCGGTCCAGCGGAACGACACGGTGTACATGACAGCGGTCAGCGCCAGCGTCAGCAGCGAGAAATAGACCCCGCGCCGGCGCAAGATTAACAGGCCGGCGAGCGCCGACACGACAGCGACGAAGACGAGCGCGAACAGAATGGGAAATACGAACTGTCCCTGGGCGAAATGGCGCTGGGCCAGCACCGCCGCATAGGCGCCCATGCCGAAAAAGGCGCCGTGGCCGAAGGAGACGAGGCCGGTATGGCCGACCAGGATGTTCAGCGCCATGGCGGCGATGGCGTAGATCACCACATCGGTGGCCGACGTCAGGGTCAGGCCGATGGCGAGCATGGCGAAGGGCAGGGCGAGGAGGGCCGCCGCCGCGGCGAGAAGGGAGCGGTTTTCAGAAGCCATCATGTCACTCGAACTTCTGGATGCGTTCGCCGAACAGGCCGCGCGGGCGCAGCAGCAAGACGAGCACCATGAGCAGGTAGACGGAGGCTTCCGTCGCGGCGGGATAGAAATGGGCGGCGACGCCACGGGTGACGCCGACAATGGCGGCGGCCGCCACCACGCCCCAGAACGAGCCGAGCCCGCCAATCACCACCACCACGAAGGCGAAGGTGATGATCTCCTGGCCCATGGCCGGATGGACGCCGGCGATCGGCGCGACCAGCACGCCGGCGAGCGCCGCCAGGCCGACGCCGATCATCACAACGGCTGTCATGTAGGGTTTGAGCGAAATGCCGAGCGCGCCGACCATGTCGGGGTTCTGCACCCCGGCCCGCACCACCTTGCCGAAGGCGGTGCGCGAGAGCAGCAGCCAGAGGCCGAGCACGCAGGCCGCGGCGATCCCCAGGATCATCAGCCGGTAGCGCGAATAGACGAAGTCGCCGATGAACACCTGGCCGCGCAGCGCCTGCGGGATCGAGAACGGCACGGGTGCCGCGCCATAGATGATGCGCAGGCTCTGCTCGGCGACCATGGCGAGCCCGAAGGTCAGCAGCAGTCCGAGGATCGGGTCGCCGGTATAGAAGCGGCGCAGCAGGAAACGCTCGACCACCATGCCGATCAGCGCCACCAGCAAGGGCGAGGCGACCATGGCGCCGCCGAAGCCGATCTGCGGCGCCAGCGTCACCGCCAGATAGGCGCCGATCGCATAGAAGGCGCCATGCGCCAGGTTCACGATGCCTCCGAGCGAGAAGATCATCGAGAGGCCGAGCGCGATCATCACGTAATAGGCGCCGTTCTGGAGCCCGTTGAGGATCTGCGACAGGAGCGGGATGAAATCGATCACGAGGGCCTCTAGGGTTCCGTCGCAGTGACTATGGTTCTTTGAATGGACAGATCAGGCGACGTTTTCTCAGGCATTTCGATAGTGAAGGAGCGAATTCGTGGATGGCCGGGACAAGCCCGGCCAAGACGGAGCGAGCACGACGACGACGGCTTGGCACCGCTCCTCCGTGCTCGCCGCACTTCGTCTTGCCCGGGCTTGTCCCGGGCATCCACGCCTTCATCCGCTCACGACGATTGCGGTGCGGCAGAACGAGGCCATCTGGCGGCACGAGCCTGGACGGACGCGCGTGCTTCCACCCGGACGACGTCGTCAGCGCCGGCTCACGCCTTGAACATGCACTGGTTCTCATCCGCCGTGGCGGCGATGGCCTCCAGGCTCTCGTCCGGGCCGGGCACCGGCGGCGACGAGGTGAAGATGTCCCACTGGTTCTTCACCTGGGCCTGGGGCAGGGCGGTGATTGCATACATCTCCATCATCATCTGATGGTCGCTGGCGCGGAAATAGCCCTCGCGGGTTTTCAGCAGGTCGAATTTCGCGCCCTTCTCGAAATGCTCGACGATCTTGGCGGCTTCGGTCGTCTTGGTCTCGGCCATCGCCTGGGCCACCACCTTCAGCGAGCAATAGTCGCCCCAGGCCTGGTTTTCCGGCGGCCGCTTCCAGCGCGTGTTGAAGGCCTGGACGAACTTCTTGGTATTGGGCGTGTCGATCAGGTGATGCCAGACCACCGGCCAGATGCCGCCGAAATTGCCGGGGCCGGCCCCCCAGGCGAGCGCGGTGTCGAAACCGAAGCCGGCGACCGGGAAGCTCAGGCCGAACTCAGCATATTGCTTGAGGAAATTGGTGATCTGGGTGCCGGCGAGGTTGAGGATCACCACGTCGGGGCGCGCGGTGCGGATCTTCAGGAGGAAGGGCGAGAAATCCGCGAGATCGGTCGGGATCAGGTCGTCGCCGGCATGGTTGCCGCCATTCTCGCCCATATAGCGCTTGGCGACCCGCAGGAGGTCATGGCCGAAGGCATAGTCGGCGGTCAGCGAATACCATTTCTTGCCCCTGACCAGGCCGTCGCGCACCAGCGAGCGGCCGACGGCCTTCACATACATCGAGTTCTGCGCCTCGATATGGAACATGAAGCGCTGACAGTCGGACCCCCGCAGCGCATCGGAATTGGCGCCGGTATTGATGAACAGCACCTTCTCGCGCTGCACCACCTGGCCGATGGCCAGCGCCGAGGCCGAGGAGATCTCGCCGAGCAGGGCCGCGACCTTGTCGCGCTGGATCAGCCGCTCGGCCTTGGCCGAGGCCTGCTGCGGGTTCGGGCTGTCGTCCAGGATCAGCTCGATCTTGCGGCCCATCACGCCGCCGCCGGCATTGATCTCGTCGGCGGCCAGCTGCACGGCCTGCACCGCATATTCGCCGAGCGGCCCGAGAAATCCGGTGCGCGGCGTGATATGGCCGATCTTGATGGCTTCGGCCTGGGCGTGGCTGATCGCCGGCGCGCCGATCAAGCCGAGGGCGGCGGCCCCGGCGGAGGTCTTCAGAAGTTTGCGACGCGAAAGGCTCAGGTCGATCGGCATGGATCGTCTCCTCGGTTTAACCTGCCCAATTCTCCCGGCGGACCCGTTGCCCGGGCCTCGCCGACGGCCGCTCGTTCGGCTTGCCGTGATCTGTGATCACAGTTATGGTTTCGCAATTGGCACGCTTTGTCCAGCCCCTAAAGCGACATCATGAGCGCGGTTGAAGCCCTCACCACCATTGGCCCGATCGAACGGCAGACGCTCGGCGATCAGGTCTATGGCCATATGCGCGAACTGCTCATGTCCGGGCGCCTGGCGCCGGGCGAGAAGCTGTCCCTGCGCGCCACCGCCGAGGCGCTCGGCGTCAGCATGATGCCGGTGCGGGAAGCGGTGAGCCGGCTGGTCGCCGACCGGGCGCTCGAAGTGGCTCCGAACCGCGCGGTGCGTGTGCCGATCATGTCGGTGGAGCAGTTTCGCGAGCTGTCGGCGGTGCGCATCGAGATCGAGGGCTTTGCCGCCGAGCGCGCGGCGATGGCCGCGACCGAGGCGGATCTCGCCAGGATCGAGGCCGCCGAGACGGCCTTCCGCACGCTGAGCCGCGAGATCGATCCCGACCTGCCCGATGCGGTCGGCTTCAACAAGGCGTTCCATTTCGCGGTCTATGCCGCCAGCGGCCTGCCGACCCTGATCGAGATCGTCGGCGGCCTCTGGCTGAAGGCCGGGCCGGTGATCAATCTCGACCTCAGGGCCAATCCGGAACGCTTCAACACCGGCGGCGCGGTCCGTTTCCACGCCGATGCGGCGGCGGCGATCCGGGCCGGCGACGGCGCGGCGGCACGCGCGGCGATCGCCGGCGACATCAAGGGCGCGTCGGAATTCATCATCGCGCGCGGCGGCCTCGCCAAGGCCGGCGCGGGTAGCCCGGCCGCGGCCATGGCCGCCGGGTTTTCCGACCCACACACCGCATAAGGAGACGGTCCATGGACATGGGCATCAAGGGTTTGCGCGTCCTGGTGACGGCGGGCGCCAACGGCATCGGCCGCGAGATCGCCCGCGCCTTCGTCGAGGAGGGCGCGCGCGTCCATGTCTGCGACGTCGACGCGGAAGCGATCGCGGCCCTGGCGAAATCCGATCCGGTCGTCTCGGCGAGCCTTTGCGACATTGCCGACCGCGGCCAGGTCGCCGGCCTGTTCGAAACCGCCGTCGCCAAATTGGGCGGACTTGATGTCCTCGTGAACAATGCCGGCATTGCCGGGCCGACCGGCCGGGTCGAGGAGATCAATCCGGAGGACTGGGATCGCTGCCTGGAGGTTTGCATCACCGGCCAGTTCAACTGCGTCCGGCTGGCCGTGCCGCATCTGAAACAGAGCGCCAACGCCTCGATCGTCAACCTGTCTTCCGCAGCCGGCCGGCTGGGCTTTGCCCTGCGCACGCCTTATGCGGCGGCGAAATGGGCGGTGGTTGGCTTCACCAAGTCGCTGTCGATCGAGCTCGGCGAGTTCGGCATTCGGGTCAATGCCATCCTGCCGGGCCTGGTCGAGGGTGATCGCATCCGCCGGGTGTTCGAGGCGAAGGCCCAGGCCAAGGGTGTCTCGCGGCAGGAGATCGAGGACCAGGCGCTGGCCTATACCGCGCTGAAGACCATGGTGACGCCGCGCCAGCTCGCCGACCAGATCGTGTTCTGCGCCTCGCCGCGCGGCAAGACCATTTCCGGCCAGGCCCTGTCGATCTGCGGCGATACGCTGATGCTGAGCTGATCGGGACGTGGAACGGGGCAGGGCGGCCGTGACAAGCAGGCCGCCTGCGGGCGAGAGTGCCGCGTCCCGCCCGCAGCCAGCGAATCATCCTTGACCGTCATCGCCCATCTCTCGGACCTGCATCTGGGGCCGGTGCCCTTTCCGGCGGCCTGGCCCTGGCGCCTGAAACCCGTGCTCGGCTGGATCAACTGGGCGCGCCAACCGGGGGCCCATGACGTCGGGCTGTTCGAACGCATGGCGAGCGCGGTGCGGGCGGCCAGGCCGGATCATGTCGTCGTGTCGGGCGACCTGATCGAGCTTGGCCTCGTGCGGGAATGGCAGGCCGCGCGCGCAGCCCTCGGCCGCCTCGGTACGCCGGCCGAGGTCTCCTGGGCGCCCGGCAACCACGACCTCTACACCACCGACGTGCCGGCCCGGATCCGCGAGAGCCTGGCGGACTGGCTGGCACCGGCCGCCTCCACCGGCGACATCCGGGATCACTTTCCGCGTCTCGACCTGGCCGGCCATGTCGCCCTGATCACGCTCTGCTCGGGCACGCCCACCTGGCTGTTTTCCGCCGAAGGCGAATTGGGCACCACGCAGCGCGGCCGGCTCGCGGCCATGCTGGAAGGGCTCGATCGCGGCCGCGTCCTGCCGGTCATCGCCATTCATCATCCGCCGGTCGCGCCCGGCCTGTCGCGCCTGAAGCGGCTGCGCGACGCGCAGGCGCTGCTCGACATCCTCGCCCGCCATCGCTGTCCGCTGGTGCTGCATGGCCACCTGCACAAGGCCTGCTGCCAGGACTGGAGCCGGGACGGCCACCGGATCGCGGTGATCGGCGCGGCCTCCGCCTCCGCCACCGGCCGTCACGGCGACGATCCGGCCTCGTTCAATCTCATCACCGTCGCCCCGGGCGACGGCGGCTTCGACTGGCAGGTGGAGACCCGCCCTGTCGCCTGATGATGCACAGGCCCCATGCGATTTACCGGTTGGCTTCGGCCGGCCTTGATGTCTTTGATGCCAGCCCTTGTTCCGGAGCCCTATCGATGTCTGCCTCTGCCCTTGCGCCCGCCCTGCTCGAAGCCCTGAAGGCGCTGCTCGGCAACCGTGTCTCGACATCGGAATCCGATCGGGCCCAGCACGGCCGCGACGAGTCCTATCATACGCCGCAACTTCCCGACGCGGTCTGCCGGCCCGAGAGCACGGAAGAGGTCGCGGCCATCGTCAAGCTCTGCGCCGCGAACAAGACGCCGATCGTCGCCTATGGCGCCGGCTCCTCGCTCGAGGGCGCGCTGATCCCGCTCAAGGGCGGCGTTTCCATCGACCTCACCGGCATGAATCAGATTCTGAGCGTCCGGCCGGAAGATCTTGATGCCACGGTGCAAGCCGGCGTCACGCGCAAGCAGTTGAATGCCCATTTGCGCGATACCGGCCTGTTCTTCCCGATCGATCCCGGGGCCGACGCCACGATCGGCGGCATGTCGGCGACGCGCGCCTCCGGCACCAATGCGGTGCGCTATGGCACGATGCGTGAAAATGTCGTCAGCCTCACCGTGGTGCTCGCCGACGGGCGGGTGATCAGGACCCGCTCACGGGCCAAGAAGTCCTCGGCCGGTTACGACCTGACCGGCATTTTCGTCGGCTCGGAAGGCACGCTCGGCATCATCACCGAGGTCACCGTCCGGCTCTACGGCATTCCCGAGGTGATGGCGGCGGCGATCTGCGCCTTCCCGACGGTGGAAGCGGCCATCGACACGGTGATCCAGACCATCCAGATGGGCCTGCCGATCTCGCGCATGGAACTGCTCGACGACCGCGCCATTGAGGCGGTGAACAATTATTCCAAGCTCGACCTGCCCATGGCGCCGACCCTGTTCTTCGAATTCGCCGGCAGCCAGTCGAGCGTCGAGGAACAGGCGGCCATCGTCGAGGACCTGGCGCGCGGCGAGGGCGCTTCCAGCTGGCGCTGGTCGACCGATGCCGACGAGCGCGGCAAGCTCTGGCAGGCCCGCCACGACATTCACTGGGCGCTGCGCGCCATCCGTCCCGGCACCCGCGGCTGGGGCACCGATGTCTGCGTGCCGATCTCGGCGCTCGCCCAGGTCATCCGCGAGACCCGCGAGCATTGCGCCCAGGCGCCGTTCTTCGTCGCCATGGTCGGCCATGTCGGCGACGGCAATTTCCACCTGAGCATGCAGCTCGACCGCGACGACCCCGCCGAGCTCGCGCTGGCCAGCGCCATCAACGACCGGATGGTGGCTCTCGCCCTGAAGCTCGGCGGCACCTGCACCGGCGAGCACGGCGTCGGCATCGGCAAGATGAAGTTCATGCGCGCCGAGCACGGCGACGCCATCGACGTGATGCACCTGATCAAGAACGCGCTCGACCCGGACGGTATTTTCAATCCGGGCAAGGTGCTGCCGCCGCCGAAGGCGGCGTGAGGGGCGGGCGAATAGTGAGTGGCGAATAGCGAATGGGGATGATGCCGGGCCGTCAGCGCATCAACCCTCTCTCGCAAGCGGGCGAGGGTTTACGCGCACGGAGCGTTTCGCTTCATCCCCATTCGCCATTCGCCATTCGCCATTCGCTATTCGCTATTCGCTATTCCACCGCAGCCGGGCTGCGCGCCGCGGCCCACCAGGCGGCGAGCGCCTCCGGCCGGCAGGCGAGCTTCTCGTCCAGCCCGCCGGCATAGACGTCCCAGGCTCCGGCGAAGCGGCGGGGCACGCCGATGATGAGCGGGCGGCCGGAGGCGACCGCCTCGCCGATCTCGGCGACCAGGCCATGGCCCTCGCTCTCCATCCGGCCGAACTTGTTGATCACCACCAGGCCGACCGGCTTTTCCAGCGCGGCCTTCAGCGCGCCGGCGGCTTCCGCGAGCCCGGTCGGATCCAGCCTGCAGCTGTCGACGCTGCCGGTGCCGAGGTCCTGGCAGATATTGATGAGCCGGCCAGTGTCCAGGTCTTCCAGCTCCATGTCCATGTCGGCGCAGGAGGCGTCGCGGCCGTTGATCTGGACGAGGCCCGCCACCGCCACGCCCTGGGCCGCCAGGCCATGGGCGAAGTCGGCGAGCATCTGGTCGCAATCGTCATCCGGGCCGTAGATCACGGCGGCGAGCATGGACATGGCGCGGTTCCGATCGCTTCTGTGGCCGCCAGCTTGGCGATGGCGCGGCCGGCAGTCAAAGGCTCGACGATGGTTTCAGGCTTTCTTGCGGATCCGGAAGACCAGCGCGGCCGCGTCCCTTTCCTGCGCCTCGAGGCTGTCGCCGGTCTCGCGCACGAGGTTGGGGATGTCGATCGCCGCCATCGGGTCGGTGCAGGTCACGACCAGCACGCTGCCGGCGGCGACGCGGGTCAGCGCCTTGCGGGTCTTCAGGGCGGGCAGCGGGCATTTCAGCCCGCGCAGGTCGAGCGCCGTCTCGGTCATGCTTTCGGTCATGCCGCGGCCCTGCTGCCGGCGGTTGCCGGTCCGGCGGCGGTGGCTTCGCCCGCCGCGGCCGGCGCGCAGCGCCCCATCGCGGCGAGGTTGGCGTCGCCCCAGGTCTTCAGCGCGCTGATCACCGGATCGAGGCTGCGGCCGAGCTCGGAGAGCGAATATTCCACCCGCGGCGGCACCTCGGCGAAGACCTTGCGCAAGACCAGGCCGTCGGCCTCCAGCTCGCGCAGCTGATTGGTCAGCATGCGCTGGGTCACCCGCGGAACCTTCCGGCGGATCTCATTAAAACGTAACGTTCCGTTCAGGAGGTGGAACAGGACCACGCCCTTCCATTTGCCGTCGATCAGGTCGAGCACTCCCTCGACCGGGCAGCCCGGCCATTGCTCGAGCTTCTTGCGGTGGCGCGTATAGGCCATGACGGTATCCTTTTCGACACTATATGCGTTTTATGTGCGTTCTTGCGAGCTTGCAAGCTATGCCGCATCTGGTCTCCAGCACAACAGAAGGAGACCTGCCATGCGTGCTGTCGGATACCGTGAGAGCCTGCCGATCGAGGCCGAAGCCTCGCTGATCGACGTCGAGCTGCCGAAACCCGAGCCTGGGGGCAGGGACCTGCTGGTCGAGGTCAGGGCCGTCTCGGTCAATCCGGTCGACACCAAGGTGCGCGTCCGGGCAAAGCCCGAGGACGGCGCCGTCAAGGTGCTCGGCTGGGACGCTGCCGGCATCGTCACCGGCGTTGGCCCCGAGGCGCGGCTGTTCAAGCCGGGCGACCAGGTGTTTTATGCCGGCGCTATCGATCGGTCGGGCACCAATGCCGAATTTCATCTGGTCGATGAGCGGATCGTCGGCCGCAAGCCGGTCTCGCTGGATTTCGCCGCCGCCGCGGCCCTGCCGCTGACCACCATCACCGCCTGGGAAACGCTGTTCGACCGGATCGACGTCAGGCGGCCGGTGCCGGGCGCGGCGAGCGCCATCCTGATCATCGGCGGCGCCGGCGGCGTCGGCTCGATCGCGGTCCAGCTAGCCCGCAAATTGACCGACCTGACGGTCATCGCCACCGCCTCGCGGCCGGAGACCCAGGCCTGGGTGCGCGAGCTCGGCGCCCACCATGTCGTCGATCACGCGAAGCCGCTGGCGAGCCAGGTCGCGGCGCTCGGCCTCGGCGCGCCGGCCTTCGTGTTTTCGACCACCCATAGCGGCGAGCATCTGGCCGAGATCGCCGCGCTGATTGCCCCGCAAGGGCGCGTCGGCGTGATCGACAATGCCGCAACCATGGACGTCATGCCGCTGATGCAGAAGAGCGTGTCGTTCCACTGGGAGCTGATGTTCACGCGCTCGCTGTTCGGCACGGACGACATCCAGGCTCAGCACGATCTATTGAACGAAACGTCTCGTCTCGTTGATGCCGGCAAGCTCCGCAGCACATTGACCGAGACGTTCGGCACGATTTCGGCCGCCAATCTCAAGCGCGCCCACGCCCATATCGAAAGCGGCAAGGCGCGCGGCAAGGTGGTGCTGGCCGGCTTCTGAGCCGTCTCCGCTCGACCAGGCGCCGGCGGCTGCTAGACTGCCCCGATGCCCCGCCTTGTCCGTCTCCTCTGGTTGATCGTCCTGTCCTGGGTCGCGGCTGGTCCAGCCGCGGCCCAGGAGATGCGCGGCCATGGCGGCCCGGTCCGCGCCTTGGCGGTCACGACCGATGGCCGGACGGCCATTTCCGGTTCCTTCGACAGCTCGGCCATTCTCTGGTCGATCGAGACGGGTGCTGCGCTCCAGGTTTTGCGCTACCACGACGGCGCGGTGAACGCGGTCGCGGCCTTGCCCGACGGGCGTTTCGCCACTGCCGGCGAGGATGGCCGGATCGCCCTCTGGCAGGCCGGCCGGCCGGAACCGGTCCGGGTGATCGAGGGCCATGCCGGCCCGATCGCCGCGCTTGCCGTCTCGCCCGACGGCCTGAGCATCGCGTCCGCGTCCTGGGACGGTACGGCGCGGGTGGCGCCGATCGCAGCTGGCGAGGCCGAGGTCATCGCCGGCCACAAGGGGCCGCTCAATGCCGTCGCCTTCATGCCGGATGGCAGGAGCCTGGTGACCGGCGGCCATGACCAGACCTTGCGCATCACGCCGCTCGGCGGCGGCGCCGCCGCGCGCAGCGTCGATATCGGCGTCTCCATCAATGCCCTGGTCGTTGCCGCCGACGGCGAGATCGCGGCGGCCGGCGCCGACGGACGCGTCCATCGGGTCTCGTCCGGCGGCGTCAGGCAAGGCGAGATCGTCGCCTCCGAGACGCCGCTGGTGGCGCTTGCTTTGTCGCCCGACGGTCGGCGGCTTGCCGCCGCGGGCATTCGCGGCTCGGTGGCCCTGATCGAGCGGCACGCCGGCAATCCCGGCGGGCGGGTCGAGCGCCTGCTGGTCGGCCCCGGCCTGCCGGTCTGGTCGGTCGCCTTCCGGCCGGGCGGGCAGGAGCTGCTGACGGGCGGCGGCGACCGGCTGGTGCGCCGGTGGGACGCGGCATCGGGCGAGCATATCGGGCCGGTCGCGATGAGCCGGCCGGAAGACCCGCTGGCGCGCTACAGCGGCGATCGCGGCGCCGAGGTGTTCCGCGCCTGCGTCGCCTGCCACACGCTGGATGCCGATGGCGCCAACCGTGCCGGCCCGTCGCTTTACGGGGTGATCGGCCGGCGCATCGGCAGCGCGCCCGGTTATTCCTATTCGCCGGCCTTCCGGACGTTGGACATCGTCTGGAGCAAGGACACCATCGCCCGGCTGTTCGAGATCGGCCCCACCGCCTATACGCCCGGCACGAAAATGCCGGAGCAGACCATTGCCGACCCGGACGACCGTGCCGCGCTGGTCGACTTCATCGCACGGGCTACGGCGCGGCCCTGACCAGGGTCAGTTCAGCTTGTCGCGCCCCTCGGCGGTCTCGCGCAAATAATCTTCCGCGGTGCGCTGGCGCGGCCGCGACGGGGCTCCATAGGGGTCGAAGCTCTCGTTGACCACCTTCTCGACCCGGCACTGCTCGCACATGAACAGGGCGGCGCGGCGATGCGCATTGTCGCCGGAGAACATCCAGTGGCCCTCGAGCTTGGCGGCGATCCGGTCGATCGTTGATTTGGTGCCGAAGGCCTTGCCGCATTGCTCGCAATGAAACGGCTCTTCCTGCTTGATGATACGAAACGGCTCGTTCCAGGCCGCGAAATCGACCTGCGGCTTCAAGGTGATGGCGTCCTCGGGGCAGGTCGCGGCGCACAGGCCGCACTGAACGCAGAGGTTTTCGCTGAAACGCAGCATCGGCTGGTCCGGATTGTCGCTCAGCGCCGCGGTCGGGCAGGCGGAGACGCAGGCGAGGCACAGCGTGCAGGCCGCGGGATCGACGTCGGCCTTGCCGAAAGGCGCGCCCTTGGCCAGTGCCACGACGTCGACCGGCGCCGGGGCCGCCCGATGCAATTCGCGCAATGACAATTCCAGCAGGCCGCGCTTGGTGCCGAGCGGCAGGAAAGAGGCCGGGCGCGGCGCGACCGTCGCCCGCGGCGGCGTGCCGAGCGCCGCGGCCAGTGCGTCCGGATCGTCGGTTTCGATCAGTGTGACGAGATCCTGGCCATAACCAAGGCCGGCGAGCACCGCGTTGGCCGTCGCCATGACCTGATGCAGGCCGGAAAGGTCGTGTTTCGGCCGGGCTCGGCCGATCAGGCGGACGCCCGCCGCGCCATAGGCGAAGGCCGCCGCCAGGAGCTCGGGGCCGACCTGGGTGATCTCGTTGACGCCGAGCGGCAGGACATGGGCCGGAAGGCCGTCGCCGAACCGCGCCAAAGCGTCGATCAGGGGCAGGCCATGGTCGCCGTCATGCAGGAGAACGACACCGTGCTCTCCGCCCGCGGCCCGATAGGTGGTGACCAGCGTGCGCAGGCGGCGCATCAGGCCGTCCACCGGCGGCAGGGCATAGGCCGCCGCCCCGGTCGGGCAGGCGGCCGCGCAGGCGCCGCAGCCGGCGCAGATCGCCGGATCGATCGCCACGGCGTCGCCGTTCGGCGTGATCGCGCCGGTCGGGCAGAGATCGAGGCAGCGCGTGCAGCCGGTGATCTTCGAGCGCGCATGGGCGCAGAGGTCGTCGTGGAAGGTGATGAATTTCGGCTTGTCGAAGGTGCCGACGAGCCCGCGCGCCTCGCCGATCAGCCGCTCGACCGCGGCCGGGTCGGCGGGGTCGGCGCGCAGATAGCCCGGCCGGAGATCGGCCGCGGGGAACAGCGCGGTCCCGCCGGTGAGGTCGAGCACGATGTCGCAGGTCGACGAGGCGCCCTGGCGCGGCGCTTGCCAGAGATAGGCCTGGCGCGATGCAGGCGAGGGCAGGGCGTAGTCGTCGATGGCCAGCGTGAAGGCGCCGAGATGGCCCTTGGCCGCGCTGATCGTGCCTTTGACGACCGGAAATTCGGTGGTCGCCGCCGGCGTCACCTGGCCGGGGCGGGTCAGCAGCACGGTGATGTCGAGCGCATCGGCGAGCCGGCGCGCGGCGGTAATCGCCGTCTCGTCGCGGCCATAGATCAGCGCGACGCCCTTCGATTCCAGCGTCACCAGGGCGATCGGCGGCATTTCCTCGGCGGCGGCCGCCAGGAGCGCCGCGGTCTTGGGCCCGGCATCCGCGGCAGCCGACGACCAGCCGGCCTGCTCGCGTATATTGGCGAAGGCGAGCGTGCCGGCAAAGCCGAGATCGGCCGCGGTTTCCTCGAACAGCGGCGCTTCCTGGGTGCACCCCACGGTGACGTCGCCGCCCTGGTCGAGCACCGCCTTGAACAGGTCGAGCTGCTTGCGGCAGAGCTGGTCGGCCGAACGCACCTTGGCCTTGCACGCCTTGGCGACCAGTTCGCCATGCAGTGGCATGGTCTCCTCGCAGGAACAGACGAGAATGGTCCGGCCGGCTTGCATGCACGTCTCCTCGCGGCACCGGGACGAGACTTCGGCGCGCGAGCGTCAATGCGTCACGCGGGTCCTTTTACCCGGGCCTTTCAGACTCATATATTGGAACGGGTCAAAAGAACCAGACCCGAGGATCCGAGGAAGCGCCGAAGTCCAGCCATGTCCGCCTTGATTGCCATCAGAACGCCGATGACGCTCGACCTGCCGCCCGGTTTCCGGCTGGTGGCCCTGCGCGAATCCGGCGATGCCTTCAGCCATGCCTGCCGGACCGCGGGCGAGGAGGGGGCGGGCACGCTGGTCTGGGTGCGGCGCTTCGATGTCGCCGAGTTCGCCGTGGTGCTGGAGCCCGAGGAGCCGCTCAACCTCGCCCGCAAAGCCTTCTTCATGGGCATGAACGCGGTGGCCGATGCGCTCGCCGCCCATTGCCCGCCCGAGCGGGCCGTCACCTTCGACTGGCCCGATACGATCCGTTTCGATGGCGGGCTGGTCGGCGGTGGGCGGATCGGCTGGCCGAAGGCCTGCGCCGAGACCGAAGCGCCGGCCTGGCTGGTCTTTTCGGCGATCATCCGGGTGGCTTTTCACGATGTCGCCGAACCCGGCCTGACGCCGAACGCCGCGGCGCTCGACGAGGACGGCACGGACGGCATCGGCCCCGCCATGATTGTCGAGAGCTTCGCGCGCTTTTTCCTGCGCCAGGTCGACCTCTGGCGGCATGATGGTTTCGGCCGGATCGGCACCGATTACCTGGCGCGCCTCGGCAAGGACCGGCCGGGCGATATCAGGGGGCTCGACGTCAACGGCGACCTTCTGACCCGCGGTGCCCTCGGCGGCGCCGAGACGCGGCGCGACTGGCTCGGGGCGCTGCGGGCCGTCTCCTGGCTCGACCGCAAGACCGGGGGGCCGAGGCTGTGAAACTCCTGCGCACCATCCGGCTCGATCCCTCCGACACATTCGTGTTCCCGCGCGTGGCGGAACCGGGCGAGTGGGCGGTCACCGGCACCTTCCTGTTCTGGGGGCGCGATCTCTCCGGCCTGGAGGGCAGGGAACGGGCGGCCTTCCGCTCCGGCTTCCTCGGCGTCGAGACCTTCGGCTTCTCGACGCTCGTCGTGGTCCAGGAGGCGCGCGACGACGAACAGGCCGCCGCCGTCGACGCGCTGGCCCGCCATATTCATCGTGAGCTCGGCGCGCCTGATCTCGCCAGCGCCCGTGCCGCCGCCGAGGAGGAGGTCGCCTTTTCGGCCTCGCTCGCCGACCATGAGCCGAACACGCTGGTGGCGCTGCACCGGCTGTTCGAAGCCGGCGAAATCCGCGAGGCGTTCCGGACCCTCAAGGCCCGCGAGCGTACCGCCGGCGCCGACGGCTTGCATGCCCAGGCGCGCGCCTTCAGCTTCCACGAGGTGGTGGATGACGAGCCCGTCGGCGATGAAGTGGATCTGATCGGCATGATGGACAAGCGCTCATGACCCTGGATACGGCGACCTCAAGGGAATTCTGGGTCTCGTCCGGCCATCACATGACCCGGCGTGTCGGCGGCGGTGGCCTTGGCGCCACCGACGAACTGATCCTGGCCTATCTGGCGCGGCCCGAACTGGTGCCGCCGGAGGAGGCCTGCGCCGCCGAGCGCGCCCTCCACGCCCTGCTGATGGCGGAGCCGCGCCGCCCGGTCGCCGCCGCCGAGATCCAGGCCATCCAGGACGAGGATGCCCGCGAGAACTGGAGCTTCATGATCGGCTTCCGCGACCGGCTGATCGCGGCGCCGAGCATCGAGGCCGCCTATCTCGCCATCGTCAGGGGCGGCGCCGGCGCCGTGCCGCCGCTGTTTCTCAACCAGTTGAGCCACCTGATCCTGCGCAACGCGCTCGACGGCTGCGAGGACCCCTTCGTGCTGCGCGCCGCCGAATGCCTGTTCCGCGCGCAGAAGGCCTCGCTCAAGGACGGCACGCTGCTGCTCGCCGATGCCGAGCTGATCGAAGGCTTCGAGGCCGAGCGCCGGACGCTGATGCAGTCCTCGCCGCTGACGGCCATGTTCGGCGCGGACGCCATGGCCGGCCTCGACGTCATGACCGAGGCCAATTCGGGCGACTACTGGTCCTGTTCCGACGCCTTTTCCATGGTGATGAATCTCGGCGGCGATCCGCGCGCCCGCGACGCGCTGGCACGCGTCGTCGAATGTTGGGTCGGCCATCTCCTCGGCATTGCCGTCAGGGTCGCGCCGGCCGAACGCATCGAGGACGCTGACTGGCGCTGGTTCGTCGGGCTCGACGCCGAGGCGACCGGCATCGGCAACCGCATGTGGCGGGGCGAACCGGTCGCGCCCGCGGCCCTGTCGCGGATCTGCGGCCTGTTCAGGCTGGATTTCACCACCTCCGACCGGGTCGACCCTCGTTTGGCCGGAAAACCGGTCTATCTGATCATGGCGCTGACCGAAGACATGGTGCTCAGGCTGAAGCCGCAAAACCTCGTCGTCGGCCTGCCGCTGACGGAAGTGAGGCCGACATGAGGGGGCCGCAAGGAGGGCGATATTGGACAGAACGCCAGCCGGGATGTCTCAACGTCATCCCCGGCGAGCGAAGCGAGGGAAGGGGATCCAGGAGTCGACAGGCCGTGTTTTCAGCGCATGGAATCTCGGCGCGGGGTCATCTCGCGTCGCTGATTTCGCAGCGTCGCGGGCACTGCCCTGCAACCCCTGGATCCCCTTCCCCTCGCTTCGCTCGCCGGGGATGACGTAGAGCTATCCCGGCCGCCGACGGGTCCATTATTCGCCTCATAACGTCGCCGGCCCACGCTGGCTTCACAAACCCCTGCCGGAGACAGACCATGCCGGTTCACCACATCGCGGTCGGCGTCGTCGTCGAGAAGCGCAAGCTCAACAATCCCTGGCTGGATCACGAATGGGCGCCCGCCGCGATCCTGCCCGGTGTTCCCGCGGTCGAGCCCTGGACCTTGATCGGGCGCGAGGGGGAAACCGAAAGCTGGTATGCCGGCCCCTCGGAACTCATCTTCCATTCCGGCGAGACCGCCCATTACCGCGACAATCTGGTGTCGGGCCGCCCCTCGATCTGGGTGGCGCTGCGCGAGGATGCCGAGGGCCGCTGGCAGGTCGCTGCGGTCACCGCCGATCCCTATGAGGGAGAAGCCTTTGTCGACAATGTCACCGACCGGGTCGAGGCGGTTCCCATGCCGCACGAGGTGATGGTCGAGCTCTCGGCCTTCTTCCAAACCCACCATGTCGAGGAGACCTTCTTCAAGCGCAAGCGCGACCGGCAGGATCCTGACAGCATGGGCAGCCGCGGGCTCGCCCAGCCGGCCCGGTTCCGGCGCGAGCCCGGACCGGGAGAAGGCCAATGAGCCGGCACGGCGGCGACGACGAGGGCTTCCTCATCCGCTGGTCGCGGCTGAAGCGCGAGCCGGCGCCGGCGGCCGATCCGGCAACACCCGACATTCCCGCGGCCATCGCCGAGACAGCGGCGGATGCGCCCGCGACCGCGCTCGACGACCTCATCGCGGCCTTGCCCGAGATCGAGACGCTGGTGCCGGGCCAGGACATTTCGGCCTTCATGCGCGCCGGTGTGCCGCTGGCGCTGCGCAATCAGGCCTTGCGCCGGATGTGGACGATCGATCCGGCGATCCGCGATTTCGTCAGCGAGGCCCTGGACTATGCCTATGACTACAATGTCCCGGGAGGCGCGCCGGGCTTTGCCGCGATGACCGCCAATGCCGATCAGGTGCAGGCGGTGCTCGACGGTTTCGACCGGGCCTTGTCCGCCCTGACAAGCGAATCCGAGGCCAAATCAGGCGCGACGCCCATAGCTCAAGACAATATGTCGCAGGCTGCGCCGGCGGAGGCGCCTTCCCTGGCAGGTCATGCTGCGCCGCGGGAAAAGCGGTCGCCAGCCGAGCCGGCTTCGCCACACGCGGATGTCACAGCGTCGGCCGTGCCGCGCGAACCCGCCGAAAGCCTCGCAAATTCGGGCGCCGCGGTGATCGCGCGCGATGTTGCGATGCAAGAAAATCGTCGTGAATCGAAAGACTTGGAGCCTGTCCGACGGCGTCATGGCGGCGCTTTGCCGGACTGAGCTGCGACGGTCCATCCGTTGCATTGGCTCATAGCTTGTAGCTATTCTAGGGTGACTATCGCGTATGGCTTCGATCACCCGCACAGCTTCGCTCCGGTGGTCGGGCCGACAATCGGAAAGACGATCGCGAGAATGCGTGACGGTGGCTTGGAAGCGGCGATCAAGGCGGTTGGCGGGGTTGGAGCCCTGGCCAGGGGCCTGGGCATTTCGCAACCGTCCGTGTCGAACTGGCAGCGCATTCCGCCGGAGCGTGTGATCGCCGTGGAGGCGCTGAGCGGGGTCGGCCGGCAGTTGCTCCGGCCCGATCTCTATCCCGAGAAGCGTCCGAGCCTGGCGGCGGCGATGGAAGAGGCGCGCGCCGCGGCGGAAGCCCGGGCAACCCCGGAGATCGACGAGATGGATCGGCTCCGGGCCGCCGAATATGGCCTGCTCGCCTTGCTGCTGTTCAAGGTTCCCACGGCCGAGGTGCTGGCCAAGGTCGCCGACCTCAAGGGCGACGCCTCGCCGCTCGGCATGGCCCATCTGGCGCTGGCGGAAGCCGCTCGCGGCACCACGGTCGCGGCGGTCAACCGCGAGTTCTTCGACCTGTTCATCGGGGTCGGCCGTGGCGAGCTGCTGCCCTATGGCTCCTATTATCTCACCGGTTTCCTGCACGAGCGGCCGCTGGCCGAGGTGAGGGCGGCCTTCGTCGCGCTCGGCGTGGTGCGCGGCGACGGCTCCAAGGAGCCGGAAGATCATATCGCGCTGCTCTGCGACGTCATGGCGGGCCTGGCGCTCGGCCGGTTCGGCGACGGCTATGACGGCGAGAAGGCGTTTTTCGAAACCCATGTGAAACCATGGGCGCAGCGTTTTTTCGCCGATCTCGAGATGGTGCAGGGCAAGCCGTTCTACCGGGCCGTCGGCGCGGTCGGCCGGCAGTTCATGGATATCGAGACGGAGGCTTTTGCCTTCGCGGCCTGACGAGGCCGGATCGAATGGGGATGGAGGACGGGACATGTCGGGTCAAGGCAAAGACAAGAACGACCGCGCTGGCGAGAACGCTGTCACCGGACCGACGGCCGGCCGGCGCGACTTCCTGAAGGCCATGACCGGCGCCTCCGCGCTCGCCGCGACCGCCGTGGTGGCGAGCGAGCAGGCCGTGGCCCAGGCGCCGGCCTCGGGCCGCGAGAGCCGCGATGAGCGCCGCAAGGCGCGCTACCAGGCGAATTCCGCCGACGTGCAGAACTTCTATCGCACCAATCGCTACTGAGGGGCGCGCCATGCTGACCAGACGCAAAAGTGCCGATGCGAGCCGCTCCCGCCTGGCCGGCCTTGCCGCCGGCCTGACCTCCGGCGTCATGGACCGCCGCACCTTTCTCGCCCGCTCCGGCATCGCGGTCGCCGGTGCCGCCGCCGTCGGTTCGCTCACGCTCGGCGCCGTCCGCAAGGCCGAGGCGGCGGGCGGGGCTCCGCAACCCGGCGTGCCGATCACCGTGCGCAAGAACATCTGCACCCATTGCTCGGTCGGCTGCACCGTGCGCGCCGAAGTGCAGAACGGCGTGTGGACCGGCCAGGAGCCGGCCTGGGAAAGCCCGATCAACCGCGGCACCCACTGCGCCAAGGGCGCCTCGGTGCGCGAGATCGTCCATGGCGACCGGCGCATCAAATATCCGCTGAAGCTGGTCGACGGCGTCTGGCAGAAGATCGGCTGGGAGCAGGCGCTGAACGAGATCGGCGACAAGATGAACGAGATCCGCGCCCGCTCCGGCGCCGATTCCGTCTATCTGCTCGGCTCGGCCAAATATACCAACGAAGCCGCCTATCTGTTCCGCAAGTTCGCGGCGTTCTGGGGCACCAACAACGTCGACCACCAGGCGCGCATCTGCCACTCGACCACGGTCGCCGGCGTCGCCAACACCTGGGGCTACGGCGCCCAGACCAATTCATACAACGACATCCGCAACGCCAAGACCATGGTCATCATGGGCGGCAATCCCGCGGAAGCCCATCCGGTGGCGATGCAGCACCTGCTCTCCGGCAAGGAGATCAACCGCGCCAACATGGTGGTCATCGATCCGCGCATGACCCGCACGGCGGCGCATGCCACCGAATATGTCCGGATCCGCTCGGGCACCGACATCGCGGTGCTCTGGGGCATGCTCTGGCACATCTTCCAGAATGGCTGGGAGGACAAGGAGTTCATCCAGAACCGCGTCTACGGCATGGACGAGATCCGCAAGGAGGTCGCCAAGTGGACGCCCGATGAGGTCGAGCGGGTCAGCGGCGCGCCAGGCGAGCAGTTGAAGCGTGTCGCCGAGATGTTCGCCAAGGCCAAGCCCGCGACCCTGATCTGGGCCATGGGCCAGACCCAGCACACGGTCGGCACCGCCAATGTCCGCGCCAGCTGCATCCTGCTGCTGGCCACCGGCAATGTCGGCGGCTTCGGCTCCGGCGCCAATATTTTCCGTGGCCACACCAATGTGCAGGGCGCCACCGATCTCGGTCTCGATGTCGGCAACCTGCCGCTCTATTACGGCCTGGTCGAAGGCGGCTGGCGCCACTGGGCGCGTGTCTGGGATGTGCCTTACGATTATTTCGTCGGCCGTTTCGACGAGGTGCCGGCCAAGGGCGGCCGCGCAGCGCGCACGGCCAAGCAGAACATGGAGACCTCGGGCCTGCCGTCGACCCGCTGGTTCGACGCGACCAACCTGCCGGCCGAGCAGGTCGACCAGAAGGACAACCTGAAGGCCATGGTGGTGATGGGCCATGGCGGCAACACCATCCCGCGCATTCCCGGCGCCGTCGAAGGCCTGGAAAAGCTCGAGCTCCTGGTCATCGGCGATCCGCATCCGACCAATTTCGTGTCGCTCGGCGGCCGCAAGAACGGCAGCTACGTCCTGCCGATCTGCACCAGTTTCGAATGCGACGGGTCGCGTACCGCCTCGAACCGTTCGCTGCAATGGGGCGAGAAGATCGTCGAGCCGATCTTCGAATCCGCCAATGACTACTGGGTCATCTACAAGCTCGCCCAGAAGCTCGGTTTCGCCACCGAGATGTTCAAGAACATCGCCATGGTCAAAGGCAAGTTCGGCGACGAGCCGGAAGCGGCCTCGATCCTGCGTGAGATCAACCGCGGTGGCTGGTCCACCGGTTATACCGGCCAGTCGCCGGAACGCCTGAAGGCCCATATGGCCAATCAGGACAAGTTCGACATCGTCACCTTGCGCGCGCCGAAGGAGCTCGCCGATATCGGCGGCGACTATTACGGCCTGCCTTGGCCATGCTGGGGCAAGCCGGAGGTGCGCCACCCCGGCACCCACACGCTCTACAACACCAATCTCGCCGTCAAGGACGGCGGCGGCTGCTTCCGGCCGCGCTTCGGCCTGGAGCGCAACGGCGAAACCCTGCTCGCGCAGAATTCCTGGCCCAAGGATTCACCGATCCAGGACGGCTATCCGGAGTTCACCTATGCCATCTTCCAGCGGCTCGGCTGGGACGCGGACCTGACGCCGGCGGAGAAGGCCGGCATCGAGGCCCAGGGCGGCGCGGCCGCGGGCACGGTCAGCTGGGCCAACGACCTGACCGGCGGCATCCAGCGCGTTTGCCTGGAGAAGGGCGTCTCACCCTTTGGCAACGGCAAGGCCCGGGCGATCGCCTGGAACCTGCCCGATCCCGTGCCGGTCCACCGCGAGCCGATCTATTCGCCGCGTCCCGAGCTGGTCGCGAAATATCCGGCGCGGCCCGACGAACGCTCGCTGCGCATGCCGAGCCTCAGCACGACCTATCAGAAGGGCGCCGTCGACAAGGGGATTGCCCGGTCGTTCCCGATCATCCTCACCTCCGGCCGCCTGGTCGAATATGAGGGCGGCGGCGAGGAGACGCGGTCCAACAAATGGCTCGCTGAGCTGCAGCAGGACATGTTCATCGAGGTCAATCCGCGCGAAGCCGCCGCGCGCGGCTTCCAGGACGGGCAATGGGTCTGGGTCAGCGGTCCGGAAGGCGGCCGGGTCCGGGTCAAGGCGCTGGTCACCGAGCGGGTCGGGCCGGGCGTCGCCTGGATGCCGTTCCATTTCGGCGGCTGGTACCAGGGCGCCGACCAGCGCGGCAACTATCCGGCCGGCACCGATCCGATCGTGCTGGGCGAGAGCGTCAACACGGTGACCACCTACGGTTATGACCCGGTGACGGGCATGCACGAAGGCAAGGCCACCCTGTGTCAGATCGCGGCGGCGTGAGAGGGAGGACCGAACCATGGCCCGTATGAAATTCCTCTGCGACGCCGACCGCTGCATCGAGTGCAACGCCTGCGTCACCGCCTGCAAGAACGAGCACGACGTGCCCTGGGGCATCAACCGGCGGCGCGTCGTCACCATCAATGACGGCCGGCCGGGCGAGCGCTCGATCTCGATGGCCTGCATGCACTGCACCGACGCGCCCTGCGCGGCGGTCTGCCCGGTCGACTGCTTCTACACCACGGCCGATGCCGTCGTGCTGCACTCCAAGGAGCTGTGCATCGGCTGCGGTTATTGCTTCTACGCCTGTCCGTTCGGCGCGCCGCAATATCCCCGCGTCGGCAATTTCGGCTCGCGCGGCAAGATGGACAAATGCACCTATTGCTCGGGCGGACCACTGGCCGACAATTCGACGGCCGAATATGCCCAATATGGCGCAAACCGCCTGGCCGAGGGCAAATTGCCGATCTGCGCCGAGATGTGCTCGACCAAGGCGCTGCTCGCCGGCGACAGCGACATGATCACCACCATCTACAAGGAACGGGTGCTCAAGCGCGGCTACGGCTCGGGGGCCTGGGGCTGGCAGACCGCCTATAAGGAAACCATCACGATCTGATGGCCGTTGGCCGGCGAGGGGACCTCCCGCCGCCGGTTTCGCAAGCAACGAAATCGGACGCCCTCGCCGGCGTTCACAGCGGACGCCATGTCCGGGAGAGGATCATCCGATGCGCCTCATGCTTCGGTCTCTCGTCGCCACCTTCCTGGTGCTGGCCGCGCTGGCTTTGGCCACGCCCGTCTCGGCCCAGCCTGCGCCGCCGCAGCCCACGGCGGTGAACCCGACGGCCCTGTCGGTGCAGGAGCGCCAGCTGATGGAACAATTGCGCGCGGGAACGCCCGGCACCGGCACCACGGTGCATGGCCGCGGCACCATTCCCAACACCGATTCCTATGTCCTGATCCAGCCGCAGGGGCAGGCCTGGCGGGCCTTCCACCAGGGCGCCATGCACTGGGTCGCCGGCATCGCCATTCTCGGCATGCTGGCCTTGCTGGCGCTGTTCTATCTGATCCGCGGCACGATCCGGGTCGAGCACGGCATGTCCGGGCTGAAGATCCTGCGCTTTTCCAGCTTCGAGCGGCTGATCCACTGGATGGTCGCCAGCTGCTTCATCCTGCTCGGCTTGTCCGGGCTCAACGTCACCGTCGGCAAGTTCCTGCTGCTGCCCCTGATCGGCGAGAGCGCCTTCGCGCTGACCTCGCAATGGGCCAAATATGCCCATAACTATCTGGCCTGGCCCTTCATGCTCGGCCTCGCCGTGATGTTCCTGACCTGGGTCGGCCACAACATTCCGAACCGCGTCGACATCGAATGGATCAAGCAGGGTGGCGGCATGCTCGCCAATGGCGCGCATCCGCCGGCGCGCAAGTTCAATGCCGGCCAGAAGGGCATCTTCTGGGCGGTCATGGTGGGTGGCGCCGTGCTCTCGCTCTCGGGCATCTATCTGGTCTTCCCCTATACCGCCGGGGGCGTGCTGGCGCTGCAGTTCTGGAACATCGTGCACGGGCTCGCCGGCGTGCTGCTGATCGCGGTGATCCTGGCCCATATCTATATCGGCACGCTCGGCATGCAGGGCGCCTCCGAGGCCATGACCACGGGCGACGTCGATCTCAACTGGGCCAAGGAGCACCACTCACTCTGGGTCCAGGAAGAGGCGGAAAAGGGCAAGCTGCACCCGCATGCCGTGGGCCAGGCCGCCGAATAACCCCGACCGGGACGGCGGTGGCAACGCCCGGCCCCGGCCGGGCGTGGTCGTTTTTGCCGCTTCGTTTCGCGCGTCCTATATGCATTGCTGACGGGCGGGCCGTACGACCGGCCCGAACCAGCGGGGCATCATGAAAGTCATCGGGCTTGCCGGATGGAGCGGCGCGGGCAAGACCACCTTGCTGGTCAGGATCGTGGCGTTGCTGGCGGCGCGCGGCCTTGATGTCGCGACGCTGAAACATGCCCATCATGCCTTCGACATCGATCAGCCGGGCAAGGATTCGCACGCCCATCGCGCTGCCGGCGCCCACCAGGTGCTGGTCGCCTCGGCCCATCGCTACGCGCTGATCCGCGAATTGCGCGGCGCGCCCGAGCCAACCCTCGCCGACCTCTTGCGCAAGCTCTCGCCCTGCGACCTCGTCATCGTCGAGGGCTTCAAGAGCTACGCCCATCCCAAGGTCGAGATCCACCGGGCCGCCAATGGCAAGCCCTGGCTGTTCGGCGAGCTCAGCCATGTCAGCGCGATCGCAGCCGACACCCCGGCACCGGGCTTCTCCGGGCCGGTCGCCGATCTCGACGATGTCGAGGCCGCAACCGCGCTCGTCCTGGCGGCGGCCGAACCCCTGAGCGAAGTGCTGGCGCGGCTCGATGCCGCCGGCCGGCCGGAGCGGCAGCCTCAACCGAGGTGATCAGCTCGGATTGAAGCGCTGCATCCAGGGCGGTCGTCCTTCGAGGCTCGCGCAAGGGCGCTCGCACCTCAGGATGAGGACTGTGGAGTATTGCGGACATGCCGGCGATGAATGCGCGGCACGCTCCACCCTTCATGATCAATGTCGATGCAGCGGACTTACCATCCTCATCCTGAGGTGCGAGCTCTTGCGAGCCTCGAAGGACGGCTATCCTTGATTCCGCGCTTCAATCCCAGATGATCAAGACTAATGCACGTCCACGTCGATATTGACCCGCGCGCGGCTCGGCCCGCGATCGGAGCGCAGCGCCAGGACGACGGTGAACTGATCCTGGCCGCGATAGCCCGGGGCCGATTGATAGGCGAAGCGATTGCCGACCACCCGCGCGCTGCCGTGGGCGGCGGGGCCGGCAATGGTGACGCCTTCGATCCGGGTGACCTGGGCCTGATAGGAACGGCGGGCCAGGCGCCCGAGCCGGATCTGGCTCTCGCAATATGTCCCGGAATTGACCATCAGCGCGCCCTGTGTGGTGGTACCGCCGCGGAAGCGATAGCGGTACTGGCACTCGCTGGCGGCCGCGGCCGTCGAAAAGCCGGCGCCGAGCGCCCCGGCAAGCAAAAGAAGCACAAGGCGCGGCATGATGGCTGTCTCCCTGATCCCGCCTGAGGCTATGGTATCACGCAACCTCCGGCGCTGAAAGATGATGCGCCACGAGGCCTCGCTCTGGCGATCTCCCGCCGGCACGCACGGCGTGCTATGCGAAGGTCATGGCGCAACTTTCCTCCGACCACTTCGCCTTTGGCGGCACGCTTCTGTCGGTCGACGAGGCGATCGCCAAGGTGGCGGCCCGCCTGGTGCCGGTCGCCGAGACGGAGCGCCTGCCGCTGCTCGAGGCCGACGGGCGCATTCTCGCCCATGACCTGATCGCCGGCGTCGACCTGCCGCCTTTCTTCAATTCGGCGGTCGACGGTTATGCCGTCCGTTTCGCCGACCTGAAGGCCGGCGACGACACGGTTCTGCCGGTCTCCGGCAGGGTCGCCGCAGGGACCGTGCTTGGCGGGCCGGTGCGGGCGGGCGAGGCGGTGCGCATCTTCACCGGCGCGCCCATGCCAGAGGGCGCCGACACCGTCTTCATGCAGGAGGATGTCCGGCTCGACGGAGAGCGCGTGATCCTGCCCCAGGGCCTGAAGCCGGGCGCCAATTGCCGGCCGGCGGGCGAGGACCTGCCGCGCGGCCGGCTGGCGCTCGCCGCCGGGCGCCGCATCACGCCGGAAGCGATCGCGCTGGCGGCCGCCCTCGGCTTCACCCAGCTCGACCTGCGCCGGCGGGTCCGGGTCGCGGTCTTCTCCACCGGCGACGAGATCGTCTCGCCGGGACAGCCGCTTGGCGCCGGCCAGCTTTATGATTCCAACCGCTTCACGCTGCAGGCCCTGTTGCGCCGCCTCGGCGCCGAGGTGACCGATCTCGGCATCCTCCGGGACGATCGCGCGGCCGTCGCCGCGGCACTGACCCAGGCCGCGCGCGGCCATGACCTGATCCTGACCTCGGGCGGCGTCTCGACCGGCGAGGAGGATCACGTCAAGGCCGCGGTCGAACAGGCCGGCAGCCTGACCTTCTGGCGGCTCGCCATCAAGCCGGGCCGGCCGGTGGCCATGGGCGTGGTGGAGGGCACCGCCTTCATTGGCCTGCCGGGCAATCCGGTCGCAGTCTTCGTCACCTTCGCCCATGTCGTCCGGCCGTTCCTGGCGGCACTTGGCGGCGGCGTGCCGGAGACGCCGCCGGCCTTGCCGGTGCGATCGACCTTCGCCTATCGCAAGAAGGAAGGGCGGCGCGAATATGTCCGGGTGGCGCTGGCGCGCGGCACCGACGGCACCACGGAGGCGACGAAACACCCGCGCGACGGCGCTGGCGTCATTACTTCGCTCACCGAGACCGATGGACTGGTGGAACTGCCGGAAGCGGTCACCGAGGTGAAGCCCGGCGACATGGTGGGCTTCCTGGCTTACGCGCTGTTGCGCTGAGATTGAGCGGTTGGGCGCGCCAGATGGAGCGCCGCATCAAGGTTTGTCGTCCTTGGTGCCATGCGCCTCAATGCGAAGCGACCCGACCCTACGGACTCGTCAATTCGGCTTGGAAATTCCCGACCAGTCCTTGCCGACCAGGTTGTCGCCGGCCTCGCCGTGGCGCAGATGCGCGCCCGAGCCGACGAAGCGGGCATCCGCGGTCTGCTGGACGGACGTGTTCAGGAACACGCCGGCGCCGGTCGCGAGCACGACGGCGGCGATCAGGCCCAACAGCATCACTTTCATCGCATGCTCCTCCATCCGGCGTCGAAGTTCTTGTTTTGCCGACAGATTCTAGCACTTCGCCCGGGCGCTTCAAGCGTCCTGGTGACGCAGCGAGATCGCTTCCGCCTCGGCCAGGTCCTCAGGCGTATTGGCGTTGAAGAAGGGGTCGTAGGGCAGGGTCGGCCAGACCGCGGCGGCGCAGCCGTGACGGGCGGTCCAGCGATCGATCTTGCGCATGTCCTCGACGACCAGGGCATGGCGGAGATCGGCCCTGAGATCGACGCGCCAGAGCCCGATCACCGGATGGGTCTGGTCGCCCGACCGGGCGCAGGCGAGCGGCAGGCCGGCGGCTTGGCGGGCTTTATGAAGCCGGCTCACGAGATCGCCGGGCAGGAACGGCGCATCGGTCGCGACCGACATGAGCCATTGGATCTCGGGCCGGTGCGTGGCGGCCCAGTCGAGCGCCGCCAGGATGCCGGCGAGCGGCCCGGCAAAGCCCGGCACGTCGTCGGCAACGACGGGCAGCCCGAGAAAACCGAAGCGGGCAGGGTCGCCATTGGCATTGACGATCAGGCCGTCGCATTGCGGCCTCAGGCGTTCGACCACCCGGTCGAGAATGGTCTTGCCGCCGACCGTCTTCATCGGCTTGTCGCCACCGCCCATGCGGCGGGCGAGGCCGCCGGCCAGCAGCACGCCGAGGGTTGGCGGATGGTCGGGTTTCAACGGTTCAGTCATCGCCATCCGAGCCTTTCCGGCGATGCCTGGCGCTTTCCTCCTCGACATAGCTGAGGTCCTGGTCGAACACGATCCGGTCCTCGCCGGCGAGCGCCACGAAGCGTTTTCCCCGCGCCCGCCCGATCAGCGTCAGGCCGCATTGCCGGGCGAGCTGGACGCCCCAGGCGGTGAAGCCGGAGCGCGACACCAGGATCGGAATGCCCATGCGCACGGTCTTGATGACCATTTCCGAGGTCAGCCGGCCGGTCGTGTAGAACAGCTTGTCGGCACCGGTCTCGCCGTGCCGGTACATCCAGCCGGCGACCTTGTCGACGGCATTGTGCCGGCCGACATCCTCCATATAGACCAGCGGCTTGTCCTCCCTGCAGAGCACGCAGCCATGGATCGCGCCGGCGCTCAGGTAGAGCGAGGGTATGGTGTTGATCGCGTTGGTCAGGCGGTAGAGCCAGGAGGTCCTGAACTGCGTCGCCGGCAAGGTGATCTCGCCCAGCGCCTCCATCAGGTCGCCGAAGGCGGTGCCCTGGGCGCAGCCCGAGGTCTGCGTACGCTTCCGGAGCTTGGCCTCGAAATTGGTGTCGGTGTCGGTGCGCACCACCACCACCTCGAGGTCCTCGTCGTAATCGACGCCGGTGACCACGTCGGTGGGTTTCAGCATGTTCTGGTTGAGCAGATAGCCGATCGCGAGATAGTCGGGGTAATCGCCGATCGTCATCATGGTGACGATTTCCTGGGCGTTCAGATAGAGGGTGAGCGGCCTCTCCACCGTCACCGAGGTCTCGATCCGTTGGCCGCGCTCGTCGACGCCGGTGACCCGCTCGGTCAGGCGCGGGTCGTCGGGGTTCGGCACGATCAGCGGACCGGCCATGGCGATCACTCGAAGATGATGCGGGGCGGCGTCCGCATTTTCACCGGGCCGTCGCCGGCAAGGCTCGCCCAGACCAGCCGCGCCATCTCCTGATAGACCTGGGCCTGCGGGCCGTCCGGCTCGGTGGCGACGATCGGCTGGCCGGTATCGGACCGCTCGCGCAGGTTCATGTCGAGCGGCACCTCGCCGAGGAAGGGAACACCGAGCCGGTCGGCCTCGCGCCTCGCCCCGCCATGGCCGAAAATATCGTAGCGCTTGCCGGTATCGGGCGCGATGAAATAGCTCATATTCTCGACGATGCCGAGGATCGGCACCTCGGTCTTGCGGAACATGGCGACGCCGCGCCGGGCGTCGATCAGGGCGAGGTCCTGCGGCGTCGAGACGATCACCGCGCCGGCCAAGGGCGTCGCCTGCGCCATGGTCAGCTGGGCATCGCCGGTGCCGGGCGGCATGTCGACCACCAGCACGTCGAGATCGCCCCAGGCGACCTCGCGCAGCATCTGGGTGATCGCGCTCATCACCATCGGGCCACGCCAGATCATCGGCGTTTCCTCGTCGACCATGAAACCGATCGACATGACCTTGACGCCGAAGCCTTCGAGCGGCGCCAGCGTCCGGCCCTCGATGACCCGCGGCTTGCCGTGCAGGCCGAACAGTTTCGGCAGTGACGGGCCGTAGATGTCGGCGTCCAGGATGCCGATCTTCAGGCCCTGGCTGGCCAGCGCCAGCGCGAGGTTGCAGGCGGTGGTCGACTTGCCGACGCCGCCCTTGCCGGAGGCGATGGCGATCACGTGGCGGACGCCCGGGATCATCGCGGCCTTCGGGGAGGGGGCCTGCTGCGGCCGGCCGGGCGTCACCTGCGGCCGCGGCGACGGCGCGGCCTTGGACTGCGGGCGGTCGGCGGTAAGCGAGACGAAGACCTGGCCGACGCCGGGCAAGCCGCTGATCGCCGACTGGGCCGCCAGCCGGACCGGCTCCATGGCGGCCGCTTCGGTCGCGTCGATGGCGATCGCCACCATCACCTTGTCGCCGCTGACGACGATCTCGGACAGGCGCCCGGAAGCTGCCAGCGTCTGGCCGCTGGCCGGCAGCCTCACGTGTTCGAGTGCGCGCGCGACCTGTTGTTCGGTGACCATGATGCCCTCACATGCCCTCTGTCACATAGGGCATGTCAGGGGGGCGCGGAAGGGCATGCGGCGCCGATGCGGCAGGCGTTTTGCCGAACCGTCACGGCGTGACGGTGAGCCGCAGCAGATATTCGCCGAGCGGCGCCGGCCGGCCGGCGGTGGTCAGTTCGCGCGGCGGGCTCACCAGCTCGCCGAAAGCGACGAAACGGCCCTGCACCGGCACGAAGGGCGCCGCCAGATGGGCCGCCGGCGACATGCGGAACAGAGGCGCCCGGCCATGGGTGCCGATCCACTGGATTTCGACCACCGGCGAACCGGTGCGCGCGCAGGTGGTGGCCGCGCAACGGCCGTCATTGATGACGCGGGTGAATTTCAGGGTGATCACGCGGCCGTCGCTGCCCGGCACTTCGATGGTCTCGCCGCCGCGAATCTCGATATTGCGCGGCGCGCCGGCTTCGGCGCGGCTCGGCGCGGTCATGCTCAGCAGCAGCGCGCAGGCGGCCAGGAACATCAGGGTGGGGGCGGCGATCATGGTGACGTGGGCGAGAAAACGCGGGGCGACGGTCATGACATGCTCCAAGCGACGGCTCGTGCTTGGGTCGCAGCGGCGTCGCCAAAGGTTCAAACCCGCGGCCCTGCCGCCTGGATGCACCTGCCCCCATATCGTCATGACCAACCCCTGCCGCTAGGGTCCGGGCCGACAACCACCCAACAATTGCGGTGTCGCTCCGCCCTTCGCGATCATCTGCATACGATGGCGCGATCGAACCGGATCGAAGCCATAACGAGGCGCCGTGAAATGCCCGTGAAAGAGCGCCGGCGGCATCCAGCGGCGCCATGGCGGCAAAAACCGCCTCGCATGCGTCACGCGCGGGCCCGCCTGCGTGAATCCGCCTTGGAGCCGTCATCGAGCCGTGGTAGCAACTTCCGCCAATCCGAAACCAAGCTCGCCACGCCCTCCCGATCAGCGAGGGCCAAGACGGCTTTATCCCTCAGGAGTTGGCAATGGCCGTTTTCACCAGCCTCGATGAAGCCCTGACCTTCGACGACGTGCTGTTGAAGCCGGGCCTGTCGGACGTGCTGCCGGCGGATGTCGATGTCCGGACCCGCCTGACCAAGGCGATCAGCCTGAACATCCCGATCATTTCCTCCGCCATGGACACGGTGACCGAGGGCCGCATGGCCATCGCCATGGCCCAGGCCGGCGGCATCGGCGTCATCCATCGCAATCTCGACGCCGACGTCCAGGCCGACCATGTCCGCCAGGTCAAGCGCTTCGAAAGCGGCATGGTGCTGAACCCGATCACCATTCACCCGGAAGCGACGCTGGCCGAGGCGCTGTCGCTGATGAAGAAGCACGGCATTTCCGGCGTGCCCGTGGTCGAGCCCTCGCCCAGCGGCAAGGCCGGCAAGCTCGCCGGCATCCTGACCAATCGCGACGTCCGTTTCGCTTCGCGGCCGGACCAGCCGGTCTCCGAGCTGATGACCAAGGAACGGCTGATCACGGTGCGCGAAGGCGTGACCCAGGACGAAGCCAAGCGGCTGCTGCACCAGTTCCGCATCGAAAAGCTGCTGGTCGTCGACGAGCACTACCGCTGCGTCGGCCTGATCACCGTCAAGGACATGGAGAAGCAGGTCGCCAATCCCCATGCCTGCAAGGACGAGCAGGGCCGGCTGCGCGTCGCCGCCGCGACCACCATTGGCGATGCCGGCTTCGCACGCACCGAAATGCTCATCGACGCCGGTGTCGACCTGGTGGTGGTCGATACCGCCCATGGCCATTCGCAAAAGGTGCTGGACCAGGTCGCGCGCATCAAGCGGCTGTCCAACAAGGTGCAGATCCTGGCCGGCAATGTCGCCACCGCCGCGGGCACCCGGGCGCTGATCGACGCCGGCGCCGACGCCATCAAGGTCGGCATTGGCCCGGGTTCCATCTGTACGACCCGTATCGTTGCCGGTGTCGGCGTGCCCCAGCTCACCGCCATCATGGACAGCGTCGAGGCGGCCCAGGGCGCGGGCATTCCCGTCATCGCCGACGGCGGCATCAAGTTTTCGGGAGATCTCGCCAAGGCTTTGGCGGCTGGCGCCGAGGTCGCGATGATCGGCGGCCTGCTGGCCGGCACCGACGAGGCGCCGGGCGAGGTCTATCTGTGGCAGGGCCGCTCCTACAAGAGCTATCGGGGCATGGGGTCGGTCGGCGCCATGGCGCGCGGCTCGGCCGACCGCTATTTCCAGGCCGAGGTGAAGGATAGCCTGAAGCTGGTGCCGGAAGGCATCGAGGGCCAGGTGCCCTATAAGGGGCCGGTCGGCACCGTGGTGCACCAGCTGGTCGGCGGCCTGCGCGCCGCCATGGGCTATACCGGCGCCAAGACGCTCGAGGATTTCCGCAACCATTCCGAATTCGTGCGCATTTCCGGCGCCGGCCTGCGCGAGAGCCACGTCCACGACGTCACCATCACGCGCGAAAGCCCGAATTACCCGAATGGCGGGCGGGTGTGACGGCGAGAGGGTTTGATATGCCGCGGCGCGGCCTTGGCACTTGAGTGCTGCGCGACAGCGGTTAGGACAGGTTGATTTTGGGACAAGCAAGTCGTGGATGCCCGGGACAAGCCCGGGCAAGACGATGTCTGGACATCACTGTCTACTGGGCGATGGAGCGAAGCCAGCGCCTGTCTCAACGCCATACCCTCGTCTTGGCCGGGCTTGTCCCGGCCATCCACGAATTCAGCCCGATTTCTGATGAAAACGGTCGATCCCGTAGCGCGACGGGGGGCCGCCCCTTCATGAAACGCGCCGATCCGATACGACCGAACCCTAGCGCCGCGACCCCTGTTCGAGTTCGGTCTTGGCGTCGCGCACCTGGCGCTGGGTGCGGGTCTCGTCGACCTGGGCGATCGGCGCGGGCGGAGCGGCGCAGGCGGCCAATGTCATCAGGGCGAAGCCCGTCAGCACGACGCGGGACGCGATCATCGGCCAGGCTCTCCGTCGCATGATGAAAAGAAACGACCGCCTGCGACTTCACCCAGCCGTGGCGGCGTTCATCGTCCACGAAAGATGAGATGACCCGGCCGAAGCCGGGCCACCTGAAGACATATCAGCGGGATCAGCGGCAGACGCGCACGTCGCGCGGAACCGCATAGCCATCCCACCTTTCGACCCAGCGGCGCTCGATCCAGCAGTCACCGTAATAATAGGGCTGACTGGCGATCGCCGCGCCTCCGAGGATCAAGCCGGCTGCCGCCGCGCCCGCCCAGGGACCGGGACCATACCAGCCGCCGCCATAGCGGTAGCCGCCACCCCAGCCGGGCCGGCCGCCCCATCCGGGCCGACCGCCCCAACCACCGCCGGGGCGCCCGAATCCGGGGCGTGCGCCGGTGAATGCGCCGGGGCGGATGCCCGCACCGGCGAAGCCGCGGCCGCCGCTGAAGCCGCGGCGCTGCATCTCGATCGGCGCCTGACCTGTCGTGGTCCCGGCCGCCGCCCTGTCGCGCTGCTGTTCGGCAGCACGCACGTCCGTCGCCGGCATGGCCAGGACGAAGCCCAGGGCCAATGCGCCGAGAGCGGCGCCGGCCACAGGGCGGGTACTCATCATGATAGGCATGATATGGTCTCCTAAAGCATCAGGGGTGTCGCCCCCAAGGGATGCGCCGAACCGAACCGCGCCGTCCTCAGGGATATAACGCGAGCCGATTCAGGTATTTCCTTGACCAACGCTTCCGCCACGTGATCGGTTCCCAATCGGCCGGCCGGCGGCCTCGTAACGCTGGCGGAATCGGGGGGAACGGGCATGGGGTTGATGAACCCGAACGGATTGTCGCTGATCTGGCCGCTGCTGGCCCAGGTCGGGCTGACCCTGGTGGTGCTGTTCGTGATGGGCTTTTTTCGCCGCCGCGCGCTGATGCGCAAGGAGGTGCGGCTCGGCGAGATCGCGCTTTCGGGCGACGCCTTTCCGATCAAGGCCAGGCAGGCGGCCAATAATTTCACCAATCAGTTCGAAACGCCGGTTCTGTTCTACGTGCTGGTGATCGTGGCGATCCATGTCGGCGCCACCGGTCCGCTGATGACGGCGCTTGCCTGGGCCTATGTGGCCAGCCGGCTCGCCCATGCCGTCATCCATATCGGCTCGAACGATGTGCGTTATCGCGCGCCGATCTTCACGCTCGGCGTTTTTGTCCTGATCCTGATGCTCGTCGGCGTGCTGATCGCCGCATTGTGATCGCCAGAACGCCGGAAGGCCCCGGTCTTGCGACCGGGGCCGGGCAGGGACGGGCGGCATGGCCGCCCTCCGGCGCTCAATAGGCGCAGACGTTCACCGTGCGGCGAACCAGGCCGTAGGGGGTATCGACCCAGCGGTAGCGGTAGCAGTCGGATGCGATGACGGTGGCGCCGACCCCGACCACGCCGAGGCCGATCCAGCGGCCGCCGCGCCAGTGCCCGTGGCGATGGCCGGCGAAGTGGCGACCGCCGAAATGCATGCCGCCGTGGCGCAGGCCGCCGCCATGAAAACCGCCATGGCGCATGCCGCCGCCGTGGAAGCCGCCGCCGCGGCCGCCGAAACCGCGGGCTTCGGCATCATTCATGGCGAACAGGCCGAGGCCGGCAATGGCGGTGGCGGCGAGAGCGAGCGTCTTGAGCGAGGTCATCGTATCGATCCTTGGGTTGAGTGGGCTTGAGGGATTATCGCCCCATGCCCATGGGTCACCTCGGCCGCGAGAAAGGTTCGATGCGTGGGAGATTATTTTTTTGCGCGCGCGGTCCGGTGGATCGTTTCGAATTGACGGGCACTGCACTGAGGAAAGCCGTCCTTCGAGGGGCGCTTCAATCTCGATTGGCAAAACCGAAGGCCGTCGCGTCCTGAGCACCGACCAAGAAAAACCCCGGTCTTGCGACCGGGGCCAAGGTGGAAACGGGAGGAATGCGGGAGGAAGAGGGATCAGTAGGCGCAGATATTGACGGTGCGCCGGACCAGGCCATAGGGCGTGTCGAACCAGCGGTAGCGGTAGCAGTCGGAAGCGATGACGGTGGCGCCGACACCGACCACGCCGAGGCCGATCCAGCGGCCGCCGCGCCAGTGGCCGTGGCGATGACCGGCGAAGTGGCGCCCGCCGAAATGCATGCCGCCGTGGCGCAGGCCGCCGCCGTGGAAGCCACCGGCGCGGAAACCGCCGCCGCCGCCGCGGCCGCCGAAGCCGCGGGCCTCGGCATCGTTTATGGCGAACAGGCCGAGACCGGCAATGGCGGTGGCGGCGAGGGCAAGGGTCTTGAGAGAGGTCATGGACGTGCTCCTTGGGTGTGGTGGGCTTCGGGAATTTCGCCCCATGCCCATGGGTCATCCCAGGCGGCGGGAAGGTTCATGCGCGGCGTGAAGATTTTTCGCCGCGCGGCGAAATGGACGCCGGCGCGCCGGCGGCGCGGCATATCAGGCGCCGGTCGACCTCCGGACAGGAAACGGTCAACCATTTCTCCGGCAAATCGTGACAATTTGCGATATTTTTGCGCGATCTGGCCGTATTTCACCGATCGGATTAGCCCCTCGTTCACGCTTGCTGGCCAGTCTTCCGGCGGGGCGGACGTGGACAGGCGATCGGGCTATGGCGAGCCAGGTGAAAGTCACGGCCGACGATGTGGCGAAAGCGGCATCGGTCAGGCGCTGGGATCTGTCGTTCCCGAGCAAGCTCGAACGGCGCTTCGCGGCCGATATGGCGCCGCGCCGGGCCAAGGCTCTCGAAATCATCACGCTCCGCACCGTGGTCGTCTACAACGTGTTCCTGGTCGGCGACGCGCTGCTGGTGCCCGACAGCTTCGGGCTGAGCCTGATCGTCCATCTCATGCTGGTCACGCCGTGGCTGCTGGCGGCGGCCGTGCTGCTGCGCCGCACCCTGGATCCGCGGCGATGCGATCTTCTGGTGGCGAGCATTCCGCTGGCCATTGTCGCCGGCATTCTCTGGGTCTTCATGTCGTCGCGCAGCCCGCTCGCCAGCCACTACCAATATTTCATCGTGCTGGTGGTGATGTATGCCAACTCGGCCATGCGGCCGTCATTGGCCTATGGCACCGCGGCCTCCGCCGCGATCGTGGTGGCGCACGGCCTGGCCTGCCTGTTTCATCCCGACATGCCGGTGGCCGCGACCATCACCGCCTCCTTCGGCCTGATGGTGACGATCGGCGTCACGCTGATCGCCAATTATTATATCGAGCGTGACCTCCGGCGCCTCTATCTGCTGCGCCTGAAGGACAATCTGGCCGCCGAGAGCCTGCAGCGGACCGCCGATGACCTCGCGCGCATGTCGCATGTCGATGCCCTGACCGGTCTCGCCAACCGGCGCGGCGTCGACAGCCATGTCGCGGCCCTGTTCGCGGGATCGCAGGCCGTGCCGCGGTGTTTCGCCGTTCTGATGATCGATGTCGACCATTTCAAGGGCTTCAACGACCAATATGGCCATCCCGCCGGCGACCGCTGCCTGGCGCTGATCGGCGCCGCGGCCCGCGAGGTGCTGCGCGACGGCGCCGACATCCTCGGCCGTTATGGCGGCGAGGAATTCGTCGCCATCCTGCCCGACGCCGATCTCGCCGACGGCCTGCGCACGGCCGAACGCATGCGCGCGGCGGTCGAGCGGCTCGCCGTGCCGCACCTGCGCTCCCAGGCCGGTCATGTCACGCTCAGCGTCGGGGTCGGCACCGGCTCGCTCGGCGATGCCGCGAGCCTCACCGCCGCCATCGTCGCGGCCGATGCCGCGCTTTACGAAGCCAAGGCCGCCGGCCGCAACCAGGTGCGCCCGGTTCCATCCGGCATTCTGCCCTCCGGCCGGCCTGCGCGCGCGGCCTGACCGGCCGGCCCGATCCGGCCGCCGGCCGTTTCTCCTTGCTCTCGACCGCCGCCAGCGGCTACCACCACGGCCTTCCAAGGAGCCGCCGTGATCCCGTCCGCCCGCCTGTCCGCCGCCATCGAGGTCCTGGCCGATATCGCCGCCCGCCGCCGCCCGGCGCCCGATGCCCTGAAGGATTGGGGCCTGGCGCACCGTTTCGCCGGGTCGAAAGACCGCGCGGCCATTGCCAGCCTGGTCTATGACGCGCTGCGCCGGCGCGCCTCCGCCGCCCATGTCATGGGCGACGAGAGCCCGCGCGCCGTGCTGCTCGGCGCCCTGGCGCTCGCCCGCGGGCTCGACCGCGCGGCCATCGCGGCGCTGTGCACCGGCGAACGCTTCGCGCCCGAGCCGCTCACCGATGACGAAGCCCGCCGGCTCGACGCGCTCGATCTCGACGACGCGCCGGCCGCCATTGCCGGCGACTTTCCGGACTGGCTGAGCGACGAGCTCGCCGCGGCCTTCGGCGACGAGACGGTGGCCGAGATGCGGGCGCTCTCGGCCCGCGCGCCGATCGACATCCGCGTCAACACGCTGAAGACCGAGCGCAACCGCCTGATGCCGGCGCTCAGCCATCTGGCGCCTGAGATGACGCCGCATGCGCCGACCGGCTTGCGCTTCTCCGCCGGCGAGGACGGCCGCGGCCCGACCTTGCAGGTGACGCCGGAATTCCTGAAGGGCCTGTTCGAGATCCAGGACGAAGGCTCGCAACTGGTCGCCATGATGGCCGGGGCCGCGCCCGACATGCAGGTGGTCGATCTCTGCGCCGGCGGCGGCGGCAAGACGCTCGAGCTCTCGGCGCTGATGGACAATTCCGGCCAGATCTATGCGACCGATTCCGATATGCGCCGGCTCGCCCCGATCCATGAGCGGCTGACCCGGGCAGGGGCCCGCAACGTCCAGGTGCGCACGCCGAAGGGCAGGGCGGACGAGCCGCTCGCCGATCTCCAGGGCAAGATCGACCTGGTGCTCGTCGACGCGCCCTGCACCGGCATCGGCACCTGGCGGCGCAATCCCGACACCAAATGGCGGGTTCGCCCGGGCGCGCTGGCCGAACGCATGAAGGATCAGGATTTCGTGCTGTCGCGCGCCGAACCCCTGGTCAGGCGCGGCGGCCGCATCGCCTATGTCACCTGTTCGGTTCTGCCTTGCGAGAACGACGAGCGGGTCGCCGCCTTCCTGGAAACCCACCCGGATTTCGCCTCCGTCGACCCCGGTGAGGTGCTGGCTCTGGCGCCCGACACGCTCTCGGAACGCGACGACCTCGTCTCGCCCGCCGGCCTCGGCCTGCAGCTGACGCCGCTGCGCACCGGCACGGACGGGTTCTATCTGGCGATCATCGAACGCACTTAGTGCGTGGCGAATAGCGAATGGCGAATGGCGAGTAGGGGATGATGCCGCGCCCGCCGTGCATCAAGCCTCGCCCACGCCTTCGTGGGTGAGGGTTCGCGCGCTCCGACCCGGTTCGGTCAAATCCCCGCTGCAGAATTGACCAATTGGCATGGCTTTCCGGGCATTCTCGCCCGCCAGCACTCCGATCAGGGAACCCCGCCTTGGCCTCTCGCCTCATCGCCCCGGCGCTCGCCGCCGGCCTTCTCCTCGTCCCGGCCGCCACCCAGGCCGCGCCCCAGACCCGCCAGATGGCGGCACGGGAAACCGCCTCCCGCCAGGCCTCGACCCGCGAAGCGGCAGCAGCCATCCAAATGATCAACGCCTACCGCGCCTCATCCTGGATGGGCCCGCTCCGGCTCGATCCGAAACTCACCGCCGCCGCGGCCGAGCAATCGCGCGCCATGGCGGCGGCCGGCACTATGTCTCATGACGTCGGCGGCGCCTTCCAGGCGCGCATGCGGCGGCATGGCATCGGCGATTCCGCCGAGAATATCGGTTACGGTTATGCGAGCGTCGGCGAAGCGGTGGCCGGTTGGCGCGGCTCCTATGCCCACAATGCCAATATGCTCAACCGGACGATGACCCGCGCCGGCTTCGCGCGGGCGGTCGGCGCCGGCGGCCGGCCGTTCTGGACGCTCATCCTGGCGCGCTGAGCCGAGCGGCCTCGGAATGGGGATCGCGCGGCGCGGGGCTTGCAAGCGGACGGGCTTGGTCGTAACCGAAGCGGATGACGCACGACACCATCCTGATCATCGATTTCGGCTCCCAGGTCACCCAGCTGATCGCCCGCCGCGTACGCGAGGCCGGCGTCTATTGCGAGATCCACCCGTTCCAGAACGCCGAAAAGGCCTACAAGGCCTTGAGGCCCAAGGGCGTGATCCTCTCCGGCAGCCCGGCTTCCGTCACCGAGGACTTCTCGCCGCGCGCGCCGCAGCTGATCTTCGACGACAAGCTGCCGGTCTTCGGCATCTGCTATGGCGAGCAGACCATGGCGGAACAGCTGGGCGGCAAGGTGGAAGCCGGCCATCACCGCGAATTCGGCCGCGCCTTCCTCGATGTGAAGAAGAGCACCAAGCTCTTCCAGGGCGTCTGGGAACCGGGCAGCCGGCACCAGGTCTGGATGAGCCATGGCGACCGCGTCACCGCCATCCCCGAGGGCTTCGAGGTGGTCGCCACCTCCGAGAACGCGCCCTTCGCGGCCATTGCCGACGAGGCGCGCAATTATTACGCCGTGCAGTTCCACCCCGAAGTGGTGCACACGCCCGACGGCGCCAAGCTGATCCAGAACTTCGTCAAGAACATTGCCGGCGCCACCGGCGACTGGACCATGGGCGCCTTCCGCCAGGAGGCCATTGCCCGCATCCGCGCCCAGGTCGGCCGCGGCAAGGTGATTTGCGGCCTCTCCGGCGGGGTCGATTCATCGGTTGCTGCCGTGCTGATCCACGAAGCCATCGGCAGCCAGCTGACCTGCGTCTTCGTCGACCACGGCCTGATGCGCCAGGACGAGGCCAAGGAGGTCGTCGGCCTGTTCCGCGACCATTACAACATCCCGCTGGTCCATGTGGACGCCGCCGACCTGTTCCTCGGCGAACTCGCCGGCGTCACCGATCCCGAGGCCAAGCGCAAGACCATTGGCCGGCTGTTCATCGAGGTCTTCGAGAAGGAGGCCAAGGCGGTGGGCGGCGCCGATTTCCTGGCCCAGGGCACGCTTTATCCCGACGTGATCGAGAGCATCTCGTTCACCGGCGGCCCCTCGGTCACCATCAAGAGCCACCACAATGTCGGCGGCCTGCCCGAGCGCATGAACATGCAGCTCGTTGAACCCTTGCGCGAACTGTTCAAGGACGAGGTGAGGGCGCTCGGCCGCGAGCTCGGCCTGCCGGCAAGCTTCGTCGGCCGCCATCCCTTCCCGGGCCCGGGCCTTGCCATCCGCATTCCCGGCGAGATCACGCCGGAAAAGCTCGACATCCTGCGCCAGGCCGACGCGATCTATCTCGACGAGATCCGCAAGGCCGGCCTCTACGACATCATCTGGCAGGCCTTCGCCGTGCTGCTGCCGGTGAAAACCGTCGGCGTGATGGGCGACGGCCGCACCTATGACCATGTCTGCGCGCTGCGCGCGGTGACCTCGGTCGACGGCATGACCGCCGATTTCTACCCCTTCGACATGAACTTCCTCGGCCGCGCCGCGACGCGGATCATCAACGAGGTGAGGGGGATTAATCGGGTGGTTTATGACGTGACGAGCAAGCCGCCGGGGACGATTGAGTGGGAGTGAGGGGAAACCTGCGTGCGTCGTGGTAGTTGGTTGTAGAAATACAGTGATTTAGAGAGAGTTCAATTCACTGTCCGCGTGAATCATCGGAAATGCCTGTTGGTCGCATAGGGTGGATTTGGAATCACCGACTCTTTCGACCCTACAATTCAGCCAAAACTACGCCGACGCATGCTAGGGTCGCATAGTCCTGCATGTCTTTAGTGCTCAAGCGAAATAGACGTCTTCATCGGTTGTGCTTCGGCGCGCCGCCGGGAAGAATTGAGCGATGGATTCGATCAGTCTGGCCTAAAGCGTAGGGGGTGAGATGCGTATTGCAGGATTGTTCGCGGGTATTGGAGGAGTGGAGGCAGGCTTGGCATCTGCGGGCCATGAGACCGATCTACTTTGCGAAATATGGGATCCTGCGCGCGCTGTCCTCTCAGCCAGATTCCCTAATGTCGAGCTTTGGCGCGACGTCATCGACTTGCCCGATCTGCCGAGTACTACTGAGGCGCTCGTTGCGGGCTTCCCCTGCCAGGATCTCAGCCAAGCTGGGTTGACCGCTGGGATCGTAGGCCAGCGCTCCGGCCTTGTCGGGCACGTATTCCGTCTGCTCGATCGCCGACGTGTACCCTGGGTTGTCCTTGAGAACGTATCCTTTATGCTTCAGCTCGACCGGGGCCGCGGCATGCGGACCCTGGTGGAGGCGTTTGAGGAACGTGGCTATCGCTGGGCATATCGAGTCGTCAACTCGCGCGCCTTCGTGCCACAGCGTCGCGAGCGCGTCGTCGTCGTCGCGACGCTGACGGACGTGGATCCCGCTTCCGTGTTGTGCATCGATGACGCTGCGGCTCCCGAAGCACCGACCTCACTCGACACGCATGCGCACGGGTTCTACTGGACCGAGGGCATCCGCGGGCTTGGCTGGGCGCCGGACGGCATCCCGACTCTCAAGAATGGCTCGACCGTGGGCATAGCTTCGCCGCCGGCAATCCTCCTCCCCGACGGAAAAATCGTGACGCCCGACATTCGCGACGCTGAAAGGCTTCAGGGTTTTGAGGCGGATTGGACCGAGCCGGCAGAGGCAGTCGCGCGGCGTTCGCTCCGTTGGTCGCTGGTTGGTAACGCAGTCACCCGACCGTTGGCAGAGTGGCTCGGTAAGCGACTGCAAACGCCTGGCGTGTATGATCAATCCAGAGATGGCGTACTCCCGGCAGACGGCCGTTGGCCGCGATCGGCTCGCTTCGACGGGACGCGCCGCCACCGGATCGAAATTGGTGCGTATCCAGTCTGGCACGAGCGCGAACCGCTGGCCGATTTCCTCAAATTTGGCGGCAAGGCGCTCTCCGCGAGGGCGACGCGCGGTTTCCTGTCAAGGACGGAGCGGAGTCAGCTTCGGTTCGTGCCGGGCTTTCGTGAGAGAGTCAGGGCTCACCTCGACAGCGTCGAGCGGAACGATGTTGCACCACTTGCGATTGCCGCGGAATGAGGGCCGCGAAGCCCACCGACCCGAAGCGCAGCGAGTGGATGAGGCGTGTTAAGCGATTCGGTACACCCGCCGAGGGGGTAGTAGGTGCCTGTCTCCGCAGCCTCGGACTTCGGTACCGCCGGAACGTACGGTCGTTGGTTGGCTCACCCGATTTTGCGAATAGGTGTGGCGCGTGGACAGTCTTCGTAAACGGTTGCTACTGGCATCACCACACGAACTGCACACGTGCGACCGTGCCGAAGGCGAATGCGTCGTTTTGGACGGACAAGTTCGAACGAAATCGCCGACGAGACGCCCGCGCTATCCGTGAACTGCGCGGGAGCGGTTTTCGCGTGGCCGTCGTCTGGGAGTGTGAGTGTAATGCCCGCGACGGGCGGGCGTTAGAGATGGCACTTTCCAGGGCGTTGAAGCTGATCCCCGGAAGGCCTGCGGAACCGTGGGTGACTGGGGCGGTCGAGGAACGACGAAGTATCCATCTGGGTGATTATGCTGATCAGGACGCTGGCGGCACCTGATGTTGCGCCTTCCCGCGCGCCGTCCTTATTACCTTCGCGTAGCCGTGCCGCGCGTCTGCCAGATCGGCGGGCGAGAAGGGTCAAGACAAAGCAATCTCGGCCGCGCGACAGAAGGCCTTTCGATCCCTCGCGATTTGTGGGAAAGACAAGGCGGAATCCGACGATCAGCAAAAGCGCAAGCAGCGAGGAAGCGGCGGTGTCCGAGCGAACCGACGAGGGATGGCATCGCAATCGCTTGGCTCTCGTCGAGCTCGGGAATCTGTTGGGTCCGGTCGACCTGAGCGCACCGAGTGCGAACAAATTCGATCCAACCCGCGCTTGGATCGCGTCACGAACGGGTCTAGAATCACGACGTGTCGCGGTCTACTGGGTTAGCAAGCCCGGTAATTTCGACGTTCGGTTCCGGCAGCCAGGTGTGCTGCGCGACCATCCGGTCCTGGGCGTTGCGCTCGTGCCGATGGGAGGAAACCTGGAAGCTTATGGGAAGCCTGCCCAGCGCCTCGTTCAAAATGGACTCTTCCAAGCCATCGCCATATGCGTGCGCACCGACGATGGCTGGGAAGGGGTGGCCTCCTATGTTCGGGAGGGCTCTGACATCGACGCGACCGCGGGCGGGCTCGTTGACCAGGAGCGCGTGCAGCCGATCGTCGATCCTTCGGAGCCGCCGAGCGAGGCGTTAGAAGGGTTGGATGGTCCACAACCGACGGTGGGTTTGGGAGATTATCCCCTTGATGCGGTCTTCGTCAGGACTGAGACACGAACGGTCTCGGAGGTGGTCAAGCGGATACGGGCGGGACGCTACCAGCTCGATCCCGAATTTCAGCGCGACTTTGTGTGGTCGCAGGCGAAACAGAGTCGCTTGATCGAGTCATGCACGATGCGAATTCCGTTGCCGGTCTTCTACGTCGCGGAGGCCAAGGATGGCGGCATCATCGTCGTAGACGGCCTCCAACGCCTGACGACCTTCGCCCGCTACCTGGATAACAGCTTCGCACTAACCGGCCTGGACAATCTTGAGCGGAACCTAAGCCATCCGCTGACAGGGCTGCGTTTCTCCGATTTGCCCGTCGCGCTGACCGAGCGGATCGAAGACACGCAGCTGACTCTCTACGTGCTCGATGCCAAGGCTCCTGAAAGGGCCAAGCTGGACATCTTCGAACGTGTTAATAGCGGCGTTCCTCTCAGCAGACAGCAGATGAGAAACTGCCTCTTTAATGGACCGGCCACTAAGTGGCTGAAAGAGGCTGGGCAGAGCTCGGCGTTCTTGAGCGCAACCGGAAAATCTCTCGACCCGAAGACTATGCGGGATCGAGAGGCGATCAACCGGTTCTGTGCGTTCCGCTTGCTCAATTGGAGGAGCTACCGGACCGGCGATATGGACGGTTTCCTCGCGCAAGCGCTTGAGCGCATGAATGAAGCCGGTGACGACGAACTTCACTTGCTCTCGCAGACCTTCTCAAGGTCCATGGAGGCGAACATCTTTCTGTTCGGAAAGCACGCTTTTCGCAAGTCGTTAGCCGACTCCGGCGAGGACGCGTTCCGGACTGTGATCAACATCGCACTGTTCGACGTATGCTCGGTGCTGCTGGCGGACGCCGACCCAAATAGAATCGCGAACAATGCGCAGGCCATCCGTGAGCGACTAGGCGAGCTCATAGCGAACGAGGAATTCAGCCACGCCATCACATACTCGACAAACAGCACACGACAGGTCCGTTCCCGCTTCGAACGGGCCGCGGCGGCGATCGAGGGCCTGCTGTGATGCTGGACAGGGTACACCTTCGAGATTTCAAGTGCTTCGAGCAACTGACGCTGCCGCTGCCGAGCCTTACCCTCCTAACGGGCTTCAACGCGTCTGGAAAGTCGACTGCGCTTCAGCCGTTGTTGCTCATGGCCCAGGCTCTAAGAATCGGCAGGCCAACCGCGAGCATCGCTCTCAACGGGCCGCTCGTGCGGCTGGGCACGCCCGGTGAGGTTTTCAACGAGCACCGCGGCGGAAGCTCGCGAAACCTCTCGATCGGCGTTGGCTCGGGCACACTGGACGCATGGTGGCGCCTGGGCGCGGAGGACCGGAACGTCGGCTCTGCCCTCACGCTAGAGACAGTCGAGTTCACCGACGCCGTAGGCGCCGACCGGACTATCGTCGGATGGCCAGACCCTGCCGCGCTTGCGAGCGAGCATCGGATGCTGTTCGAGCTAGTCCGCGAATTGGTTTTCATCAGTGCGGTACGTTCCGGCACGTCCGACACTTTTCCGGGCGTCGACGCAACTGACTTGATCCAGGCGGACGTGGGCGTGCAGGGCGAGTACGCCGCGTGGTGGTTCCAGCGCCATCTCGATGACGACATAGCGCCGGCTCGCAAGCATCCGCATGAGCCGGCGCCGACCCTGCGGCGGCAGCTAAACGCCTGGGCGGCGGAACTTTTTCCCGGGTTCGAAGCCAACGCCCAGCGGATTGCGCGGACATCGTTCCTGCGACTTGAGCTCCGGACGCGCACAACCGAGGACTATCGAAGGCCTGCGAACATCGGCTACGGTCTGACTTATGTGTTTCCCGTGCTGGTAGCGCTGCTGCTGGCGAAGGATGGTCAGACGATCGTTGTCGACAGCCCAGAAGCGCACCTACATCCTAGCGGCCAGTCGGCCATGGGGCGGATCCTTGCTGCCTTCGCAGCTGCGGGCGTCCAGATTGTGGTCGAGACTCACAGCGATCACTTGCTCAACGGGGTGCGGCGTGCTGCCTTGTCCGGTATAGTGCCGCCCCGTGACGTCGGCATCCATTTCTTCAGGTCCATCGAAGTCGGTGGCGAGGAGGCCGGCGTAACTGCGATCGCACTCGATGCCGCGGGCTCGTTGGACCATTGGCCTAGCGGTTTCTTCGATCAGGCAGACATTGACCTCGCGTTGCTCGCGGGGTGGGGCGAGCAGTGAAGTTTCTGATCAACGACCTTTCCATCAATGGGCAGTTCGTAAACGCCGAAGCCTTCTTGACAGAACTGCGTCGATTGCTGGACGCCCGCGATAAGTCTAGGCTGGTAAAGAGTAGCCTGCTTTGTTCTCGCTTGCTTGGAGATCGACCTGCAACGGCAATCCAGACGTTTCGGATTGCGGTGCAAGCCCATAGTGACAAGGACTTGAAGCAACGCATCCTTCGATGGCTGGGCCAAGCCGGTCCCTTTTGGGAAGACGACCGGGTGTCCGTCCCCGAGGATCTATTCCATTTCGCTGGCGAGGACGTCACGCTCCAAGGTTTGGGTGAGGCGGCGCGCCGCCGAATCATCGGTGCTAATGACGCAGTCTATAGCCTGCGAGATTCCGGTAACAATTGCGACGCGGACCCCCTCGTGGTCACCCACGGGTTACTTGAGGCCAAGATCGCCGACGTAGATGTGCCAAATCATCTTTCCGTTGAGAGCATGGAAAAGGCGGCTGTGGCCGCGTTGCCGCTGCCGACAAGTTGGCCGGAGTTGCTGGCGGCGGTCGGATCGGCCTTCGATGCAGTGACGTTGTCGGGGGATATCGCAAGCGTCCTGCGGCCGCATCCCTTCAGCTCCAATGTCGCTGATCGTGTCCTTGAATTGCTCGGGATATTAGATCGATTGGTTAAGAGTCGAGACGGAAGTGGCGAATACACGGACGCCTCGCACGGCATCATTGCCAACTTCTTCTCGGGCAGCACCGCGAGGTTCACCGACGAGTCTACGACTAACAAAAACGACTATCGGGCACAGATGACATTTCCAGATCCCGATGAACCAGGAAAAAGAATATTCTGCCCATTCCATGGTAAAATTAACCATCCTGCCTACCGAATTCATATTCGATGGCCTCTCGAAGCGCACCACAAGAAGATCCTGGTAGCGTATATTGGTCCAAAGATCACTGTCTGATACAGAAGAGAGATCGGCTATGCGTGTCGACTCCTCCTCTCTATTTCGTCTGCCATCTTCCATATGCGTTTGTTGTGCGAATCCGAGTTAAGATCGGGCATCAGGGCGGGATGTGCGCGGAACCGGGCAGGTGCAGCGAAGTTGGCGGTATAGGTAGCCGACACACCTCTTGCGGCGCCCCGAACCATCGCGTGGCCGCCTGAGCCGCGTCCCAAGCTCCGGCGCGCCCTCGACGGCCCGCTTGGAGCGAACCCTTGGAATGAGACAGGGAAATTGGAGGCAACTGGCTGCGGTTTAAGCCTTGTGCGGAATTACGGTGACGGTGCATTGGACTGGACCCTCAAAGCGAGACACGCGATAATTCAGTGACACGCCTCTGGAAGAGAGGTCCAGGTGTCAAATCGAAAGCTGGTCCGTCTATCGACGGATCTGAAGATGCAGATTGTTCAGCGGGTCGAAGCCGGGGAACGGCTTTCGGCGGTCGCGTCCGAGATGGGTGTTCTTCGCAAATCGATTTATGAATGGCGCGCTGCCTATCGCGCCCGCGGGGCTGCCGGATTGAACCAGAAGCGCGGCCCGAAGCCGGGGGGCGAACGGGCGGCGGCCTCGGTGCGGGACGGCGCCTCGTTCGACACACCATTCTCGCCGCCGCCCCGCGCCAACGCGGCGCCGGTCGATGAGTTGAAGAGCGCGCAAGCTCGGATCGCAGAGCTCGAGCGCGTCGTCGGACGTCAGCAGGTCGACCTGCATTTTTTCGCGAAGCCTTGCGGCTCTGGGACGCGAACAGCCCGAGCAGACGCGCGCCCATATCTACGAAGTCATCCAAAAAATGACCTCACAAGAGAGGAGCGATGAGTCGCAAGGCTTACTCGAACAAGATTTGCTCGAACGCGATGCTAACATCTAGCACCTGTGCGCCCTGGGTGGCGTATCGCGCGCCGGCTATTATCGCCATTTGGGGCCACACGCGTCGGTGCGCGACGACGCGGACCTGCGCGATCTCATACAGCGGATTGCGCTGGCCGATCGCCATTGCGGCTATCGGCGCGTCACGCATGCATTGCGGCGGCAGGGCCTGATCGTCAACGCCAAGCGGGTGCTCAGATTGATGCGCGAAGACAATCTGCTCAGCCTACGGGCCAGGCCGTTCGTTCCGCGCACCACCGACAGCTGTCACGGCTTCGCGGTTCGCCCCAACCTGATCCGTGGGGCGGCTTCCACCGGCCTGGATCAAATCTGGGTCAGCGACATCACCTACATCCGGCTGGCCGAGGCCTTCGTTTATCTCGCTGTGGTGATCGACGCCTTCTCGCGCAAGGTCGTGGGCTGGAGGCGCGCCGGATCGCCGTCAGCATAAGCCGGCCGACCAATCCCTACGACAACGCCAAAGCCGAGAGCTTCATGAAGACGCTCAAGACGGAGGAAGTGAACGGCAAGGACTACAAGAACCTTGACGACGCTAGGCGCCGGATCGGCGAGTTCGTCGAAAATACCAAGCGTCTACATTCCGCGCTCGGCTATGCGCCACCGGACGAGTTCGAAGCCGAAATCAGCCGGGTCAACCACAATCAACGCGAGCGCGTGTCACTGAATTAGACCTGTCTCAAACAAGGGGTGCACTCCAGTCAGCAGCCCGCTCTCGTGGCCGAAGTCGCCGGTGAAATCGACGCGTGCCCGCGCCCGATCTTGGCTGGCGGAGGTGACCGACAGCAGGCGGGTCACCGTGTGATAGCCGACGAAAAACCGCTCCAGGTCATCACGGATACCGACATGGCCGACGAAACTCTCGCCCACCGACGGATCCGCGATCACCGCATCCGCGGTGAACAGGGCCAGCGCGCCTTCGACGTCGAAGGCGTTGGTCGCCTTGATCAGCCGGTCGGCGGCCGCACGCACGGCATTTTGGGCGTTCATGTCATCAATTCCCGTGCTGCCAGCTCTTGTAGACGAACTCGAGGCTGTAACCGTCCAGGTCCCTGACCTGGGCGGCGTAATAGCGGGGATCGTAGTGAAGCTGCGGTCCGGGGGCGTGGATCTCGGTCGCGCCGGCGGCCAATGCGGCGGCGTGGGCGGCGTTCACCATCTCTTCGGACGCGGCCACGAAGCCCACATGCACGGCGCCGGGGGCGGCGGTCCCCGGCTTCAGCCAGAAGAACAATCGCCCATTGGCGCCGAAGCCCTTGAGGTCCGGATGACCCGCCGGGCCATCCCGGCCGTCATAATCCACGCGGCTGGTGATCCCGAGGATGGGCAGCACCTTTTCGTAAAAGGCGACGGCGCGATCGGTGTCATCGACCGTCAGAAAGATGTGATCGAGCATGAGGCTCTCCCGCTTCAGATGAGGTCGCCACCGGCCACCTCGATGTTTTGCACGTTGGCCCGGCTGCTGTCGTCGGAAAGCAGGCTGGCGACCATGCGGCCGAAAAAAAGCGCCTGACGATGTCGGCTTCCGAAAACTCCGTTCGTCGTTTCGATGCCAGGCCGATGGAGCCGGCTCGAACACGGAGACGGACGATACCGAGTGACGGCGACAGTGCCTTTTTCTTTGCGGAACACCGCGATGGAGCCGGCGAGAAAAATGCACTGTCACCGCAACAAAGCTTGGGAAACGCGGCCTCACGGCGGAAGCCGCGTGGATCGAGGCGCATCGCAAGCTCTTCGAGGCCGGCTTCGAAGCATGGGACGACATCATCGGCAAAATGAAACAGGAGGGAAGCGATGAAACAGCAAATTAACGGTGCAGGTGGCGCGCAGAACCGCACGCCGGTCGAACCCAGAGGGGATCGCGAACTCGCCGTAACGCGAGCGTTCAATGCGCCGCCGAGCGCGGTTTACAGGGCGTGGAGCCAGCCCGCGCTGTTCCAGCGCTGGTGGGTGCCAAAATCGGTATCCGGCGTTTCGCTCGTAGCCTGCGATATGGACGTCCGTACCGGCGGCAAATATCGGCTGGAATTCGGCGCCGACGGTTCGGACACCATGGCCTTCTACGGCAAGTATCTCGAGGTGGTGCCGAACGAGCGCATCGTCTGGACCAACGACGAGGGCGAAGAGGGCGCGGTCACCACCGTGACCTTCGAGGACCAAGGCGGGACGACGCTGCTGAATTTCCACGAAGTCTATCCGTCCAAGGAGGCGCTCGAGGAAGCACTCCAGGGCGCGGCCGCCGCATTGCCGGAGCAGCTGGAGCAGCTCGACGCATTGCTTTCCGGCAAAGGCGCGTAGCGCGGGTCGGGAAACGCGCCTCGGGGGAGCGTCTCGGAGCGACGGTGACGGTGCATTGGACTGCATTTTCCGTTGCGGAACGCCGCGACGAGAAAGGTGCACTGTCAGCGTAGTGGACATGAACGTCCTCGGTCGCGCCGCGACGCGGATCATCGTCACGCGCAAGCCGCCCGGGACGATCGCGTGGGAGCAGGGGGCGGAGGCCATAGCGCGGTTTCAGCCACGCATGTCTGGGCGCGTTCATTCTCCCCTTTAAGATCACGCGCTATAGACAGCGTGCTGTCGAGCGACGACATTGGCTGATGAGGCATGGGTCTCAAGACAGGTCCAGGGCAGGCGGTATGGCATCGCTTTCGGATTTCGATCAGACGGTCGGGCAGAGTTTTTCCGTTGAGGCCGACGGCAAGGCGATTGCGCTGGAATTGAGCGCGGTGAAGCCCATAGCCTCCAGTCCACGTGAAGGAGGCGGCTTCACGCTGCTCTTCAAGGGACCGCGCGAGGCTCCGTTGCCGCAAGCGGTCTATCGCTTTGTCCGCAATGGTTCTTCGCATGACATCTTCATCGTGCCCGTGTCGGCTGACGCGACGGGTTATGTCTACGAGGCTGTCTTCAACTGATCGGGCTCGCCTGAGGCCGGACGCGCCATCAGGTCATAGACGCCTTTGTCCTCGGTGACGGCAAAGCCCAGGCGCAGATAAAGCCGGCGGGCCGGATTGTTCTTTTCGACATGGATCGAAACAGCTTTGCCGACGGCGGCAGCCTCGTCGATCAGGTCGCTCAGCAACGCCGTACCAAGGCCCTTGCCACATTGCTGGGGCAGAAAGGCGATGTCGATGATGCGGTGCTGGCTCGGCCAGCGCTCCAGGTAGAGACGGCCGATGTCTTCCCGCGCACGCGTAACCACCTGCCATTCGCCTTCGGGATAGTGGCGCCGGTAATGCGCGCGCTGCGCCTGGAACTGCGCCTCGAGAAACTGCGCCTTGGCTTCCGGCGGCCATCGCACCTCGGCGAGTTCCGCATGGCGTGTCGAGGCATAGAGCGCTGCTATGAAGGGAATGTCGGCATCGGCCTCAGGCCTCAGCACCAGCCCAAGGGCTGCTGCCCGCTTGTAGCCTGCACCAGCCGCGATCACGACCATTCCCGGCCGGCCTCAGACCGGCGGCGTCAGGTCGCGCACCACGACGATCTGCTTGACGTTGTCCTCCGCGAGCGTCGTCCATCCATAGTCCCATTCGGAACTGTCGATGCCCACCTGGCTTATGGTGGCGAGCGCATGTGTGCCGTTCGGCATGAGCATCAGGCTGAACAGGGCGAGCCGTCCGTCGGCATTGTAGTTGAGCGAGAGCCGCGTCGCGTAGAGGGACACGCCGAAATCGCGCCAGCCCGACCAGTTCTGGGTGGTGGCGTCCCACTGAGCATTGAATTCGTGGATGCGCTGCTGATCCGAAGCGACCAGCACGATGTCGCCGTCGCCCTGGATGCCGGCTGCCAATGTGTATTTGGGGACCCTGGAATAACCTGGCGTCGCCCATTGCGTCCAGGTGTTCGATCCGGCCGGCTGCTGACGTGTGTGCAGCACCTGGCCGTTCTGGGTGAGGGCGAACAGGTTGGTGGCACCCAGCGGGCCGACCACCGGCGCCATTTCCGTAAACCCGCCGGTTTGTCCGGTGTCGATCTGCACCCACGGCGTCCAGTCGGTGGCCTTGAAGGCCTGCGCCGTCGCCTGCTGGCAACGGTAGAGATGGAGCCCGGAATTGATTCCGAACAGCGCAATGGTGCCGTCGCCCTGGCGGATCGCGGCGACCGTCACCAGGCCGCCTGGTATCTGGATCCAGTCGCTCCACATCTTGGCCGGTGGCGCGAGCTCGTTGACGGTGACGACGATCGGGGTCGTCGTGCCGGGCGGCGTGATGGTTTTCTGGACCTGCACGATCCGGTCCGGGTTCTGATAGATCCACCAGATCCGGCCCTGATTGTCGGTGACGAAAACCTCTATGCGGCCATCGGCATCGTTGGCCATCGACAGTTTCTGATAGCCGGCGGCGCCGGGCGGTGCGCCGATGGTCAGCGGCGCATTCCATTTGTCGACCGGCCCGATCTGGTTGGCGTCCTCGGTGATGAACGAGAGGCTGACTGTGCCTGACGGTTGCGCGACCACCGCCACCCTGCCGTCCTTGGTCAGGCCGGCTGTCATGATCAGCCAGGCGCCGGGAGCGATGACCGACCATGCGGAAGGCCATGGCCCGTTGGGCGAAGTCTGCGCCTTCTGGATCAGCCGGCCGGCATTGGAATCGATGCCGACGACCATCAGCCGCGAGAGTTCGAAAAACGATGCACCGGCCGGCATGCTTTGGAACGAAGGGGCGGGACCGGCGCTGGCCTTCGAAGCCGTTCTTGGCGCCGCTGCGGAGGCCGATGCCTTTGACTTTGTTTCTGTGCTCTTGGCCATCGTATCGGTCCTGCCTTTGGCTCTGAATTCAGGTTCTCGGCGGGAAGACGCCTTGCAGCGCGATGCAGAAATAACAGGTGAGGTAGGGTTGCAGATTGTTGTGCGGCTGGTCGCCGCCGGCAGGCGCGAGCATTTGATCGCTCATCGGAACCAATGCCGGCTGAGGGCTGCCTGCGACATAGGCGAATGCGTTGATCGACCGGGCAAGCGACCGGGCTGGTGTCGGAGCCCCCTGATCGGCAGGCAGATTCGCCGCCATCATGCTATGCGAATGCATCGGAATCTCGGATTCGAGCAATGACACCGTCTCCGAGCCGCTTGTCTCGCCGAGATCGTGCAGCGAAAGGCCGGGGCCTTGGCCAGGATGCATCGGCGCGCGGCCTTGGAGGTCGGGCAGGGCGAAGTTGGATTTGCCGTTGCCGCCATAGGTGGTGCCGAGCAGCGAAAACAGCGCCGTGTTCTGCGACAGCGGCAGAAGCTGTCCGTCGCACCACGCCCACCCCCTGGGCGCGAAGTTGAACGGAAAGATGCGAATTTCAGCGACGAACGGATCGGCCATGACGGTCCCTCTTCAAGTCTGCGTCGGGAAGATGCCGAACAGCGAGATGATGAAATTCACGCAGAGATAGGGCTGGAAATTGCTGTGCGGCTGGCTGCCGCCGATGGAACTGACTGCCACCGCACTCATTGCAACTGTCGGAGGCTGTTCCTTGTACAGCAAGATCGCGCCGCTCATCTGGTCGAGGACGTTGCCTTGGGGGTTCGTGCCTGTGCCCGTATTGCCGGACGCGAGCATAGGATGGCTGTGTGCGGCAATTTGGTTGATGGTCAGCGTGATCTCTTCGGCTCCGCCGGTCTCGGAAAGGATGAAGCCGTTACCCTGATGGATTGGAAGCCGTCCGCGTAGGTCGGGCAGGGCGAAAGTACTCTGGCCGTCGCCGCCGTAAGTGGTGCCGATAAGATTGAACAAGGTTTCGTTCTCTGAGATCGGCAGGAGCTGTCCTTCGCAGAACATCCAGCCGGCTGGCGCGAAATTGCCAGCAAACATTCTGATCTCGCCAACATAGGGCTGTGCCATGATCCCGCTCCCTTATGTCGGCGACGGAAAGATGCCCTGCAGGGCGATGCAGAAGCTCAATGTCAGGAATGGCTGCATGTTGAGATGCGCCTGATTGCCGCCCTGATTTCCAATGGTCGCCGGATTGATCGATGTCAGTTGCGTGGGCGCGCTATAGGCGTTGTTGACGGCGCCCAAAAACGCACCGCCCGGAATAGCGACCGCGCCATTCGTGTTCGTCGCCTGCCCGACATGCGTGTGCGTCGGCAGTTCCCCGATCGAAAGCGTGTGCGCCTGTTCGCCGCCCCGTTCGCCGAGCGTATGGCCGTTGCCGGCATGGATCGGCGCGCGCCCCCGATAGTCAGGCAGTGCGAAGTTGACCCGCCCGTCACCGCCGAACGTGGTGCCCAGCAGCGAAAACAGTCCCTGATTCTGGTTTATGGGGAGGAGTTGGCCGTCGCACAGCGCCCACCCCCTGGGCGGGAAGGCAAAGGACATGATCCTGATTTCGGAAAGAAACGGCTCAGCCACGCGTGCCCCCTCTATTTGAGCGCGGAGCGCACTATCGCACATTGCATTAGCGAGTCACTACCAATCTGCGCGTTCGTCGGTACAAATTTCAGGGCCCACGGAAATGTCTTCTTCCGGCAAAATTGTCCGGATTTCCAATATACGCCGACGATCTCGCGCAACTGGGCGACGGAAGTATCCGCAATTTTACGAAGTGTCCGAATCTGCGACGGCTCCAGCTGCCGTACGAAAAGATGTGATGGCGACGTTCCGCGACGCTAGGTCATGCGTGATCACGGCGACGTCCTATGCCGTTACGACAGAAATAGTGTCAGAACCGAGCGTATCGATGTCCCATGGATCAATGCGGACAGGAATTGAGGGCCGCCGAAGAAGCCGTATCGCGCTTTTTTGTTTGGATCACCGAAGGCAAGGACGGCTTGAGCATGGGTGGACGTGCCGTCGGTGCTATCGGCAATGGTGTTCTGCGCTGCCGTGAAGTCGTAGAACGTTCCGGCATAGTGCGGGTTGCCTATCCGGCCGAGGCGGGAATTCCCCTCCTGCTCGACGAGCATACCGGCGATTATTCGGCCAGGTGGAGTCGCATTCGCTCCAAGGTCGGTGTGATTGGCCAACCTGCCAGCGCCGCCGATGTCCTGGCACAGGGCACGCTTTGCCCCGACCTGATCGACCGCATCTCATTCACCGGCGGCCCCGTGGTCACCGTCAAGAGCCGCCACAACCTGCCCGAGCGCATGAACATGCAGCTCGTCGAACCCTTGCGCGAACTGTTCGAGGACGAGGTGAGGGCGCTCGGCCGCGAACCTGGCCTGCCCGCGAGCTTCGTCGGCCGCCATGCCTTCCCGGGCCCGGGCCTCGCCATCCGCATTCAGCAGGCAGTCCAAGCGTTTGCCAACCTGGCTTGCCCAAGCGATCGGAAAACCGCATATGGCTGACGCCTTCTTGGCGCGCGCCAGCCGCCAAATGGCAGGGGCAAACCGGACGACGTCGCCATGACATCCAGCAACCGCATCGTCCTCTCCAGCGACCACGCCGCCATTCAGCTCCGGCAGGTCCTTGCCGCGCATATCGCGGGGCACGGCTGGGAGGTGGTCGATATCGGGCCGGTGACGTCCGAGAGCACGCCCTATCCCGAGCATGGCGCGGCGGCGGCGCGGCGCGTCGCTTCCGGCGATTGCCGCTTCGGCATCATTTTGTGCGGCACCGGCCAGGGCATCATGATGGCGGCGAACAAGGTCAGGGGCATCCGCTGCGGCGTCTGCGCCGACGCGTTTTCGGCCCGCATGATCCGCCAGCACAACGACGCCAACATGCTGTCGATCGGCGCGCGCGTGGTGGGCGAGGGCCTGGCGCTCGATATCGTCGATGCCTTCCTGGCCGCCAAGTTCGAGGGCGGCCGGCATGCGACGCGGGTGGCGATGATCGGGGCGCTGGAGGGGTAGGGCACCATCGGGTCAGATTGAAGCGGGCTGCATAGAGGTTAGCCGTCCTTCGAGGCTCGCTGCGCTCGCACCTCAGGATGAGGGGAGAAGAGAACTGCAACAGCGTTGCCTATGAGGCGCAACGCGTGTCGTGCATCCTGCACTGGACTCGATGCCGATCTCGACGGCCCTCATCCTGAGGTGCGAGCGCAGCGAGCCTCGAAGGACGGCTGACCGAATTGCAAGATCGCCCGACGGCTTCAATCTGACGCGGTCACGCTCCAGCGCCGTTCCTTGCCACGTCTTATCGAGCTTGCGCCGGGTGCTGGCTCCGTCACCTCCCTTTCACCGATGGCCGTGACGCCGGAGGCGACGCGGGTCAGGCGAGCGCGAGAAGCAGCGAGATCGCGCTGCGGGCCTCGTTGTTGAAAAAGCCCAGCGGCAGCAGGTGGTGGATCTCCGACAGTGAGAGCCACAAGAGGCCGGGGGCCTCGGCCTCGCCGGTCACGTCGCGCACGCGGTACAGGGACACGTCCTGGAGGAAGCGGCCGCCTTCATCCGATTGGCGCGCCTGCAGGAGCGTCTTCCCCTCGGGGCGATCCTCACCCATCCGGGTTGGCGCGAGCTCGGCGCCGGCGCCGAGGCCGGGCTCCCAGGCGGCGCGGAACGCGAAGTGCAAGGCTTCGTTTTCGTGCCGGCCATCGAGGTCGATCGTCTGTTCGCCGCCGCTGTCGAGGATCGGCTGGTCCCAGGCCGCGACCTCCCGGGATGCCGCGCGGACGTCGATATGGCGGAGCGTCAGCTTGCCGTCGGTCAGGGTCGTCGCCCCACCGGGATCAAATCGCCAGCCCGGCAGCCGGTCCACGGGGCAAAGTGTGGCGGGCGCCGTCGCGTGACGGGCATGGCGCAACGCGGCCTGGACGCGCGCCAGCGCCTCCAGGCGAACCGGCGCCCGGAACGACTGGCCGAGAGCCCGCGACAGCGCATCCTCGCCCGGAAAGGGCGCGCGTCCGGCCAGCAGCCGCCACGGCGTGGTGCAGATCACCGAACGCGCATCGGTGTTTACAAGGAAATCGTCGAGCAGGAGCGGCCTGAGCGCGTCGAAGCCGGCCCAGCGGTGGTCGTCGCCCACCGGCGCCGTGCCGTCCGACAGCACGACGACGTTGCGGTTGAACTTGCCGAGAAAGCGCGAGCCCTGTTCGCTCTGCCGGGAATCCGTCAGCCGGGAGCCGGTCTCATCGGCAAAGGCCGCCGCATAGGGGGGCAGGGCGCCGCCATGCACGCGGTCCCGGTTGCTGGCGGTGGCCTGGCAGGTCGGGCCGATCTGCGCGATGCCGACATTGCCCGGCTCGGCCTTGGCATGCAGCAGAAGCGCCAGCCCATGGGCCGTCCGCCGCGCCAGGAAGCCGAGTGTGCCGATCTCCCGCTGTTCGATGAAGGGCTGGCAATGCGCGGCGCCGCCCTCGCACCAGTTGAGCCCGACGACCTGGAAGAAGCGTCCGGAGGCATGGCGGATCACGCCGTCCTCGAGCCGCCAGCTCGGCGAGCGGGCAAGCGCGCTCGGCACGACCTGCATGCCCGCCGCCGCGCGCCGCCGCTCCAGCCATTGCCGGATGGCCAAGGTCTCCGCCATCGCGTCCGGCGTCATGGGGGGGCACCGGTCTGAAGGTGGAAGGCGGCTAGGCCGCGGCGCGCGATGAAGTCATGGATGAAGTCGGGCCCGAGCGCCGCGACCGCCTCCGCCCGTTCGGCCGCGTTGTCCATCACCTGCGCGATCACGCGGTCGGCGAACAGCGCATAGCCGCCGTCCCGCGGCCACCAGCGGCGCGCCAGGGCGACCTTTCGGGCGCCTTGCGTTCTCATGTCCCGCAGCTCCGGGAAGATCTCCGGCAGGCGATCGAGCAAAGGGGGAAGGGCGAAGTTCTCCAGCACGCTGGCGAGCTCGATTTGCGTTCGGCGGCCGGCGGCAGGCGACGGCCCGCTGAGATTGCGCCCCGCGACGATCCGGATGTCGCACAGCGCATCCGGCAGGATGGCGATCTCGCCGATGGCCGCCAGCCGCACCCAGAGATCGAAGTCGGAGAGCTGCACGAGGCTCGCCCGGAAGCCGCCAAGGCGCAGAAGCTGGCGCCGTCGCACCATGGCGGAGGAAATGGCGAGACAATTGCCGATGTCGAAGAAGTGGCGGAGCCAGGCGGGCCCCCCTCGGTTCTCGGTGGTGAACAGGCCGTTTGCCCAATTGTCGCCGTCCGGTGCGCCATTGGCACCGATGATGCGGGTGGCCGTGCAGCAGAGGGTGAGTTCGGGCCGCGCTTCCATTGCCGCGACCTGCGCCGCGAGCTTGGCCGGCGACCAGACGTCGTCCGAGTTCTGGAAGGCGATGAAACGCCCGCGCGCCCGGCCGATCGCCAGATTGCGCGGATGAACCGCGCGATTGAGCGGCATGCGGATCAGGCTGAGCCGGGGATCGCTGATGGCGGCGACGACGTCGGGCGTGCCGTCGGAGGAGCCGTCATCGACCACGATCAGCTCCAGGTCGCGCAAGGTCTGGTCGAGCACGCTCATCACCGCCTCGCGGACGAATTCCACGTGGTTGTAAGCCGCGAGAACCACGGTCACGCGGGGTGTCGATCGACGGAACCACATCAGGAAGAAGCACCCGTGCGAGGTGAGGCTTGGCTGGGTGCGGCATATCGTGGTGCAAGAGGCCGCGTCAATCGACGCGGATCCCAGGTTGGGGCGCGAGGCAAGGTCGATACGTCCGCCTGCCGTCGCCGGCGGAGCGGCTCACTTCACCTGGCTCAGATAGGCGCAAAACATGTCGGCCAGGGCGTCGGCATAGGTTTCGATCTCCGCCGCGCTGCGCGGGATCGCCGAGAACTGCTTCGCGATCGTGCTCATGGTGGCCATGATCAGGCCCCCGGCGAGGACGCGCGTCGGCTCCGAGGCCTCGGGCAGGGCTTCGCGCATGAAAGCCTTGAAAATGCGTTCGCCTTGCCCGCGGGCCTCGCGGGCTTCGGGCGTGGCGCGATAGAGCGGGGCTGCGTCGGCCAGCGCGATGCGGATCCGCGCCTCCTCGCATTCGGAGCGAACGAAAGCGTGAACGAGGTCGCGCAGCCTGGCGAGCGGTGCGGCCGCCGCATTCTCCAGGATCGACCGCATGAGGTCGCCGGTCTGGCGCCATTCGTCGCTTTGCAGGCGAAACAGGATCGCCGCCTTGTTCGGAAAATACTGGTAGAGCGATCCGACGCTGACACCGGCCTTTTCCGCCACGCGCGCCGTCGTGAAACGGGCCGCGCCTTCCTCGGCCAGAACGCGAACCGCAGCCTCGAGAATGGCCGCGACGAGCTCCGTGGAGCGCATCTGCTGCGGCTGTTTTCGCGAGGAAATACGTGGGGTTGAGGCGTTCGTCATCGGTCGTCGGCGCCATGCGAATATGAAACGCGACGAATTGATCGTATTTTTCGATCCGACACAAGCAGCTCGCTTGTCCAGGACCGGAGATACCGCATGAACACCCTGACGACCGCCCCGCTCGCCGCCCTGCTGCCCCGCCTGTTCGCGGAGGCAGAGGCCGCCACCAGCCCGGCTTGGGCCGACGTTTCCCGAGCCGAGCGCGAGCGGCTCTTGCGCAGCAAAACCGAATATCTCGACCTGTACGGACGCCTGAAGGACCTGTGGCTGCCGGTCTCGCGCGAGACCGGCTTGCTGCTCTACATGCTCGCGCGCAGCAGCCGCGCGCGGACGATCGTCGAGTTCGGAACCTCGTTCGGGCTCTCCACGCTGCATCTGGCGGCCGCACTTCGCGACAATGGCGGCGGTCGCCTGATCACCAGCGAGTTCGAGCCCGGCAAGATCGAGCGCGCACGCGGCAACCTGACGGATGGCGGCTTGATCGATCTCGTCGAGATCCGCGCGGGCGACGCGCTCCAGACCTTGAGCGTCGATCTTCCCGACACGATCGACCTCGTGCTGCTTGACGGAGCCAAGGCGCTTTATCCGGAGATCCTCGCACGGGTGGAGCCCCGGCTTCGCCCCGGCGCGCTGGTCGTGGCCGACAATGCCGACGACTCGCCCGAATATCTCGCACGTGTGCGGGCACCGGGAGGCGGCTATCTGTCCACGCCCTTCGCCGAGGATGTCGAGCTCTCCATGCGGCTCGGCTGACGCCGCTGCTCCGTTGCCTGTGAAGGCCGCGGCCTTCAGGAGCCCAGGCCGAAGCGCTGGCGGATCCCCGCCAGCAGGGCTTCCTCGCCGATCTCCTGCCGCGCCTGCATGACGGCGAGCGCATCGTCGCCGATCACGTAGCGCACCTGCGCGCTGCCATCGGTCGCCGCGCCGTAGAGCGCCTCGGCCAACTGTTCGGGCGTGGAGCCGTTGGAGGCCCGGTTGGCCGCGAAGGCGCCCATGACCTTGGCGATCGAAGCCGCGTAAGGGCCGCCGTCACCCTCGAAGGTGCGCGCCAGCGAACGCCCGGCGAAATCGGTCGACACCGATCCCGGCGCCACGACCTTGACCCGGATGCCGAGCGGCGCGAGTTCGTGGCTCAAGGCCTCGGAGAACCCGACCACCGCATATTTCGAGGCCGCGTAGAGCGAATAGAGCGGCATGGCGACCAGCCCCGTCAGCGAGGCGACATTGATGATGACGCCGCTCGCGCGCTCGCGCATGCCGGGCAGCACGGCGCGGGTGACGGCGAAGACCCCCTCCACATTGGTCTGGAACTGGCGGGCGATCGCCTCCCGGGACGCGCTTTCGAACGGCCCGAACAGGCCATAACCGGCATTGTTGATCACGACGTCGATCGGCCCGAAACGCGCGACCGCCTTGGCCACCGCCGCGTCGACCGAAGCCTGGTCGGTCACGTCGAGCGCGAAGGCCTCGACTTGGCCCGAACCCTGCGGGAAGTCCGCGGCCGAAGGGTTTCGCAAGGTCGCGGCGACATTCCAACCCGCATCGGCGAAGCGCCGCACGGCGGCGGCGCCTATCCCCGAGGAACAGCCTGTGATCAGAACCGTGCGTGTCATGGCCGAATCTCCGTTTGGTTATAGGGCAAAACAAGATCAGGACTTCAGGGCATCCCAGCACATCGAAAAGGCCGCGGCGCGGCTCGCCGCATCGTCGGGCAGGTCGCCGGCGCGGATCAGCCGCGCCGTCTCGCGCACTGAGGCCAGGAAATGCGCCGCCAGCAGCGCCACCGGCACGTCCTTGAGGATTTCCTCCCGGCGCCCCTCCTCGAGCGCCGCGGTGAACACGCCCATGGCGGAAGCGACCATGCTCTGGCTCGGCGCGCGAAACCAGGCGGATGCCGCGAACTGCTCCTGGAACGAGGCTTCGGCGAAATGGGCGAGCCGATTGTGCAGCATGGCGAGCCAGATCGCCCGGCCCCTGGCGCGCAGCGGCGCCTTCGGATCGTAAGCCTGCATCAACCGCGCGGCGGTGGCCGTCTTGGCGGTCTCATAGAGCCGGGTCAACAGGTCGTCCTTGGACGGGTGATAGACATAGAGCGTGGCCGTGGCGATGCCGGCCGCCCGCGCAATGTCCGACATTGTCAGCGCGGCCAGCCCGGATTCCGCGACAAGCCGGAATGTCGCTTCGGCGATCGCCCGCTGCTTCTCATCGTCCTTGGGTTTCATGGGGGGAGTTTAAGCGAACGGGGATTCGGTGTCGACGGGAGGCACGGAGGCGAGAGAATTGTGCCACAGCCAAGCGCCAGTCATCGGTCGGCTGATCATCGAGGTCTTCAAGAGGAAGCCAAAGCCGTAGAGGGCGCCAACTTGCTCCAGGGCACGCATTATTCGGACGTGATCGAAAGCATCAAGCTCGCGGGCGGCCCATCGGTCGTCAGCATCGAAGTGGTCGGCCATGGCGGCGGTCATGGTCAAATCTACGCGTTGCGCACGTTACACTTCGATTTCTGTATCATTGGCGGTCCCCTGCCGCCTGAAGCCTAGAACGGATATGCATTGTTGGAGCGGGCGCCTATCTTCGCTCGCATGGGCGAATCAAAACGTAGAATGGAACGTCGTGCGATTAGAGAGGCCGCGAGCCGCCCGATGAAACGTGCGCGCTTCGATCTCTTCGCTCTCGGTGCGAGGCAGTCACTGGCCAGGCTTATGTCCGTGGAGCTGTCCCAATGGAGCGACCACGATGAACGAGTGCTAGGGCTCGTGTTCCTGGATACGACTGACGAGGACTTTGGCTGGATTTTGATGGCGCGTGACAAGATCGGCCGGTTCCGCTGCGTGGACGTCGAAACGAGTATCGATAGCGAGATCATCGCGGTGCAGCGCGTTCGAGAGCGTATTGCGTTGGCCGTTGATGATGGCGACTTCCTCGCCTTGGGCGATCAGGAGGACGAAACAAACTACCCGACCGACGTCTTATTCGTCCCGGCCGGGACGAAGCTGGAAACCCTGCATCCGCATTTCAGGGTCCTCATCGACAGTCCTGGGCGACACCCCAGCCGCTCGGTCTTCAAGGAGATCGGCCCCTGGCTGGCGCCTACGGACCCTCACTTCGTTAGCGAGTTTCAGTTCAAGCACTTCGACCAGCGCCTTTGGGAGATGTTCCTCTGGGCGACATTCCGCGAACTCGGCTTCGACGTATCCCAGCCCGAAGCCCCGGACTTCACCTGCGAGGCGCCTAGCATTGCCTTCACCGTCGAAGCTACGACCGTCAGCCCGTCAAAGGGTGGTGTCCTCGCAGACCGGCCTAATCCCACGACTCCAGAGCAGATGAGGGAGTTCCTCGAACACTACATGCCAATGAAGTTCGGTTCGTCGTTGACGAGCAAGCTCAACAAGAAAGACAAGGACGGCCGAAGCTACTGGGAGCGCGGTGATGCGGCGGGCAAGCCCTTCCTTCTTGCGATCGCCGACTTTCACGTCACCGGCGGCGACGGCGAACCGGGCTCGATGACCTACACAGCGTCGGCCCTTTGGCCCTATCTCTACGGTCAACGCATCGAGTGGGAGCTTGTCGATGGGGAGTTAGTCATCCGCGCCGTTAAGGGCGGCGACCACATCTTTAAAGAGAAGGTGGTTGAGACCGGTTTTTTCGATCTGCCAGGCGCCGAGAACATTTCCGCGGTGGTCTTCTCGAACGCCGGCACGCTAGCCAAGTTCGACAGAATTGGTATCGCGGCCGGCTTCATGCCCGTGGACCACAGATATTTTCGTATGGGTGTCCGGTTCAACCCCGATCCCAACTCCATACACCCCTTGCCGTTCTTCGAAGAGATCGGCCGGGAGGATTATGTTGAGCATTGGTCGGACGAGCTACAAATCTTCCATAACCCCAAAGCTAAGGCGCCGCTCCCGGAGACTGCCTTCGGCGGAATAAGCCAGCACTTCTTCAAGCACGGCGAGCAGGTGACCCTCACCCCCGACGGCACAGTGCTGAGCTCCCGCACGATCATCATGCACATCACCGGAGGTGATAAGGACCGCGTCGTGGTCTGAGGGGCATAAATTTGCGCGACACTATCCCGGTTGAGGGCGCGCAGGACGCTAGGCGACCCAATTTGCTGGCGTCAGCGGCAGAAGAGAGTTGCGTCAAGGCGGAAAGCTTGAACAATTGCAGATGGAACACGCAGTGCCGCACTCGCGGCGTTGTGTGTCTTTCCGGAGCGAGCTCCGATTTCGCCGAACGTGTACTCTGAGAGTTAGCGGATCTACGACTCATGACCGAATTTTGGGATTCGCCGCTCGCAGACACGGTCCTGACTTCCGCGCGACTGACCGACAACTCCACTCGATCGCAAGACGTAGCCGGGTGGCTGGGGCTCTATTCGGAGGCCGCCCCGACGTCGTCAAATCAGGGCGCGGCCAAGATCCCTTTTCAGCGCTGGTTCCACTTCAAAGAAGCGTTCTCGCCGAAATTCGTCGCCGATACGCTGGGGTCGCTTCCCTATAAGGTTAGATCCTGTCTCGATCCGTTCGGAGGAAGCGGCACGACGGCAATGACATGCCGCATGCTTGGCATTTCCTCAACTTCGGTCGAGGTGAATCCGTTTCTTGCCGACCTCATTGAAGCGAAGCTCAGCCCGGTGGCACCAGCGGCTTTCTCTGCGGCCTACGAAAAGCTGATTGCGGGGCTGGAGATTGAACCGGTGGATACTCTGCTGGTCGATGGAATGCCGCCGACGCTCGTCGCACCGGGGCCTATGGGCCGGTACGTTTTTCCGGCCGACGTCTACGCTACGTCGCGTGCCATCCTAAGAGCGTCGACTTCACTGGAAGTGGATCAAGCGCGCCTGCTTCGTGTGCTGCTCGGCTCTGTCTTGGTCGCAAACAGCAACGTTGTTATTAATGGTAAAGGGAGGCGGTATCGCCGTGGATGGAAGTCCAAGGAGAAGACGGGCGATGATCTCATTGCGAGTCTTGACGCCGCGATCGATGTGGCGGGTGCCGATCTCACCGCTTTCTCAGGCCTTCCGTGTGGCAAGCACGAGGTTCTGCGAGGCGACGCGCGAATGGTGCTCACGCAGGTGACGGAGGCTGACGTCGTCATCTTCTCGCCGCCCTATCCGAACTCGTTTGACTACACGGATGTGTACAATCTTGAGCTTTGGATGCTGGGCTATCTCAACTCGGCGCCGGACAATCGCGCGCTGCGTCACCGTACCCTACGGTCCCACGTGCAGATGAAGTGGGAGGCGACGCCACGGTATGCGGCGTCTGCGGTCCTGGACGAGACCCTGGAAGCTCTCCGCGCCGCCAGAGCCGACCTTTGGAATCCCAACATTCCGGAGATGATCGGATTCTACTTCGACGACCTCTGTCGCATTTTCCAACACGTTGCGAGAATTCTCCGGCGAGGTCGCCATGTGGTTGTGGCGATTGGCGACAGCCAGTACGCTGGCGTTCGCATCGATGTGGCATCGATTCTAGTTCAGAGTTTGGCGGGGGTGGGCTTCAAATTGGCTGAACGCGGCGCGATTAGGTCCATGCGTAACAGTTCGCAGCACGGCGGGGCGTTCGATCTGTCCGAGCATTGTCTCGTGTTCGAGCGCATCTAACGCTCTACGGTCGTCGGAGGCCACCTTATTGCCCAACCCAGCCGCCGCCAAGAAAGTGTCTTTCCCACGCATCGTTAGGATCGCACTTGAAAATTTCGACCTCTACTCTAACGAGGCGAGCCCCGACGTAGAAGTTGAACGAAACGTCTTTTGCCTGATCGGCGCGAATGGCCTTGGAAAGTCGACGTTCCTGAATACGGTGAACTTCGCGATCACGGGTGCGATCCCCGATCCGAATCGGAAGTTTCAATCGGCCTTAGATTACTATCGCAACGCCGCGCGGCGTGAGCGAAGCGACGAGTACTTCAGCGGCCGGCTTAGCGAAGGCGCCCGACGCCTAGCCGTTGCGACGGTGGATTTGGAGTGGCCGACGGCGTTCGTGTCGGTGACGCGGGATTTGTTAGGCGGTGCGGGTGTGACCCGCTTGACCGTGCGCGATATTGCAACCGGCAAGGTCACGGCTGTGACCTCAACGGAAGATCCCGAAGGCAATCTGAATACACGATTCGAGGCTGAAGTCCTGAAGCACACGGGCTTGGAGGATTTTGCTCAGTTCGTTTTCATCATGCATTTCATCGCGACCTTCGACGAAGGGCGCCATTTGCTGATGTGGGATGACGGGGCGCTGACCAACGCCTTGTATCTCGCCTTCGGGGCTGATCCCGCGGCCGCCAAGGCTGCTGACAAGCTTCAGCGCGACATGGACCGCGAGAGTTCGCGAGGCAGGAACGTCCGCTTCTCTGCCCGGCACGTCGCCGACCGGATCAAGACGATCACTGATGTACTAGATGGCGTGGAGTCAGACGATCATCTGCGGAAAGCGCAACTTCAAGCGCAACACGACGGCCTAATCGCCGAACGTTACGAGGCCGAAGAACGGGTCCGGCGCAAGCAAGCGGAACTGAGAGATGCAGACCTCAAATGGACCGACCTCAGCGCGGCCTTGACAGAAATGCAGCTCGAATATCGTCGCGTGTTCTCAAGCCGCCTGCAAAGGTCATCGTCGGTCGACCACCACCCTATCGTCCGGGCGACCCTTTCGGAGGATCGGTGCGCATTGTGCGGCAAAGTTCATGTCGGCGCTGTCATACAAGCGCGACTGACCGCCGGCGAATGTCCACTCTGTGAGAGCCCATTCGATCGATCAGTCAAGGACGACGGCGCAGTCATCGAGTTGCAGCGTATCGATGCAGCTATCGCCAAGAATCGAGACGACCTCGCCACTATCCTCACTATTCGAGAGCGGGTCAGTGCTGAACTGACTGCGGCGCAAGCGACTGAAGACGCTACGGACGCCGCGTTGAAAGCGTTTGAGGAGAGGGAGGGCCCGAGTCTCGCTCGCTCTCAGTTGGGGTCTGATTTTTCCGCTCTTCGAGAGGAAATAAAGAAACTCGAAACGGAGCGACAGAAGTTCCTTACCCAGAGCGAGGAGCACTATCGCAAGCGCGACGAGGTACGCGAGAAGCTTAGAAGCTACGAACGCCAGCTCAAGGAGCAGTACGACGTCGGCTCAGAGGACTTCGTGCCGCGGTTCAGGGAACTCGCTGAAGCCTTCATCGGGCTGCCGATCGACGTCGAACTTGAGCACCGGAAGGGCGCTAACGATTCCGGATTCGGCCTCCGACTGCGGATGGACGAGCAATTGCGGACGCTCCCAGACAAGGTTTCGGAGAGTCAGCGGTTCTTCCTCGACATCGCGTTGCGGATGGCGCTGTCGGAGTTCATGGCGACCGGACCGGCCACGCTGCTGATCGACACGCCGGAGGGTTCGCTCGACATCGCTTATGAAGCCCAAGCAGGCGCGATGTTCTCCAAGTTCGTTGCGGAAGGAAACGCGGTGCTTATGACCGCGAACCTCCGAAGCTCCGAGCTGATTTTGCGGCTTGCCCAACTGCAAAAAAGCCAGGGTATGCAAATCGTGCGCATGACGGACTGGACGGACCTTAGTGAAGTGCAGCAACGCGAGGAACGGCTGTTCCTAGACGCGTACGACGCCATAGACGCGGCCCTAAGGTGATCAGGTGTGGCTGTGACCGACCTAGTCCCCGAAGCATACGTGGATAGTCTCGTCATATTGAACGATGCGCCGACGTCGATCCTGCCGATGTCAGTCAACGAGATGCACCTATACTCCTACCTCGGATGTATACTCGCGCTGTTCAAAGGCAAGCCGGTCGCCGATTGGGGCTACCCTTACGCGATCACCTCCGAAGGATTTCCGTGGAGCGCGGAGTTCGAAAGCGCGCGCGAGACGCTGTGTGCTACCGGCCTGATCCAGGTCGATGATCGGGGGCAGATGATGCCACGGCCCTCGGAATTGGCGGCCGAACTTGCGGTCATTCTCAGCCTCGGTTCGGTCGCGGAGCGCCGGCCATGGCTTCGCGCCGCTGTAGAATGTGCGCTTGCCTTGCCGGTCGGCTCGATCCGCTATGCAATAAACCGTTCGCCTGGCATCGCGACTCCGTTTTTACTGGGTCAGCGCGGCCGGTTGCTTGAACCTGCAGACACCACACTCCTGTACGAAGAATATGCAGTCGTCAGCCAAGTGCTGGGGGCGGAGGTACAGGACGTCCTGTCGCCGGCTGTCATCTGGCTTTCGGCACGTATCCTCCGGAAGGAGGAAGCCGCTGTCTAGTTTCAACATTGAGAACATTCAGGCGCTGGTGGCTCAGGCCTACATCCCACACGCGGAAAGGGCGTTCGGCGAGACAGGCGCGAGCGGCATCCGCACTTTGCTCAACGGCGTAAAGCTGATCTTTCAGCGCTGTCCGCCGGAGAGGCTCCCCGGGACGCTGACGGTCGCTATCGGCATCCACGCCACCCCGTTAACGCCGGTGATCGGAAGCCTAGGCTCGCCGGCGGCTTGTTCCGACTACGCCGGTGTCGGTCGCTTCCTGGTGGACAACCCAGTCGGCTCGCATGCGGTCGTGGAGTTGCTTTCGGATGGCAGCTTTCGGCTCCTGCTCATGACGCAGGACATCGATCTCCAAACGCTCGCGCAAAATGCCCTGATCTATCGATTTGATGGAACCGCAGAGCGTTTCCTGGCCAAGGAGTACGAGGATTTCGTTCCTTCGATTTCGCCCGTGCTGGCGAGCAATTTCTCGGACCCGACGTTGAGCAGCCTCGAGGACGCCTTCGAGCGCTACAGCAAGTACGTTCTCGAGACGAATTGCCGCATTCTGAAGGATGTGTGGGAAGGCGGCGTCGATGGCCCGCGCCTGGTTCTGGTGAATAAGCCGGAGGCGAAGATGCGTGACTCGCTCGCTCAAGCCCTGGAGCTGCTGCTAGGGGACGTTACCGTAAAGCCGGAGCAGAACACAGACGAAAGCAAGCCGGTGGATATCAGGGTCAGTTGGTTTGCATCCGGTGCGACAGCGCTGATTGAGGTCAAGTGGCTAGGTAAGTCGACGGCGAAGTCGAAAAGGACCGCCGCTGGCTCAACATACACAGAATACGGGCCGGCCCGGGCGCAATCGGGAGCCAATCAATTAGCCGACTATATGGATCGCGAGGTGCGCCACTCCGCCGCGATTGCGCCTAATGGGTATCTCGTGATTTTCGACGCTCGTCGGAGAGGCACCCAAGGGCCGGCCGACCAACTGACTGAGGCAGATGCGATGGCTTTCGCCAACGTCGCCATCGAGCTCGACCCCGACCACTCCAAGACACGATCGGACTTCGCGTCCCCAGTCCGATTGTTTATGAATCCCAGGAAGTCCTTCTTCAAGGCAGCCTGAACACACGGGGCTCAATCTCTGTTGTTTTTCCCGCAAGCTACCAAGCGCTCGATTGACTGACGTGAGTTCTCTCGCCAAGATCACGCGGTGGCCGCCTCACAGCGACTGAGCAGACTTGCTTGCCGTCCGCTTGGCCAACTCAAAACGTCGCACGTGACCAACGGAACATCCACGACTGCTAAGCAACTTTCGAAAGCTGTCAGTGTACTTTCTGCGCGTAAAGATTTCTCCAGGAAAACTGTTGCTATCAACGACATATGCGCGTCCGGCAGGGCCACCACGCCGTTCTGCTCGTCGGTCCAGTCAGTGGCCATTTGTGCCCTTGGCATGTTCAGTAGACAGGAGGTGCCTGCGAGCCTCGGCGGTCGCTATATCTTTCCGGCAGGTCGGTCTCGCCATCCGCATTCCCTGCGAGATCACGCGCAAGACGCTCGGCATATGCGCAAGCCCGCGGTCGAGATGCGCTTGGGTCGCGCTGCTTATGCAACTTGGTGAACGGACATCGCAAAACGCGAGATCATATGCGCACGTAGGCCGACTCAGGCAGACTTGCGCGCCTCGTCCGCTTGGCCGAGCCATCGTACAACAGCCCGAGCCACTTCCTCAAACTCAGGCACTCCCTCGCTTGCCCACGCCACCACCCCATCCGGCCGTACCAAAACCGCACTCACCCCCAGCCGATCCCGGGCAACCCCCGCGACATATCCAACCCTCCCATCCCAGCCCGCCGCCATTCCCCGAAGCGGCGCACCTGCGCCAAAATCCAGCAACAAGCCTTTCCCCGTCCGCAGCAACTCCCCGAGCCGCCTCCCGTCAGCCAATTCGAAATCTGGCACGCTCCGCCCCACCAGCGGATGCCCACCCCCGAGGTCGTACCGCAACGAAACACCCCACACGCGCTCGGCGAAATAGGTCGCGCCGTCCGGCGTATCGATGAGGTCGCGAATGATGGCTTCAAGCGCGCGCGAGCTGCGGCTCGGGCGCATGAGGGCGACCTGGGCGCGTGACCAGTCGAGGACAGCGGCGCCCACCGGATGGCGTTCGCGCTCATAGCTGTCGAGCAGGCCGGCGGGCGCGTCGCCGCGGATCGTGGCGGCGAGTTTCCAGCCGAGATTCATGGCATCGCCGAGGCCGAGATTGAGGCCCTGGCCGCCGAGCGGCGAATGGATATGGGCGGCGTCGCCGGCGAGCAGCACGCGGCCGCGGCGATAGGTGATCGCCTGGCAGGCGCGGTCCGTCCAGGTGGTGGCCTGGGTAAGCGCCGTCACGGTGACTTCGGTGCCGGAGACATGGCGCAACACCGACTGCACGTGGTCGCGGGTGATCGGCTGGGTGCGGTGGAAGGCGCCGGCGTCGAAGGCGACCATGCCGATCGTGCCGGGCCGCGCATAGGTGTACATGCCCGTCGGCGTGTAGTGGCGGCCGAGGCTGAGCGCGTCCGGATCGGCCAGCGCGACTTCGACGGAATAGCCGGTGAATTCGGGTTCGGTGCCGGCGAAATCGAAGCCGGCGGCCTTGCGCACCGTGCTGCGGCCGCCGTCGCAACCGACCAGCCAGCTTGCGCGAAAGGTCTCAGGCCCGGCGCGAAGGATCACGCCGTCCTCCGACGCGTCGAGGCCGTCGCCGGTGAGCCCGCGCCGGATCTCGACGCCCATGGCGCCGGCGCGTGCGGCGAGCACGGTTTCGAGGTGCTCCAGTTCGACCGGCAGGCTGGTGCCGGCCGGCGAGGGCAGGTGATAGCGCCACTGGGTGGTGTCGATCTTGTCCTTGTAGAACTGGATGCCGGCGAAATGGCCGGCCGGGCGGCGGTCCTGCTGCATCCAATGGGCGGCTGCCGGCGAGCCGGTAGGGCCAGGCGCGTCCGTCGCGCGGGATGCCGCCGCGATGGCGTCCAGCAGGCCGCGGCGGTGCAGGGCGTCGAGGGTCGGCGCGGACAGGCCGCGCATGCCGAAGGGCAGCCGCTTCAAGGGCGAGCGCGGGTCCTCGGCTTGCTCCAGCACCAGCACGGAGATGCCGGCGAGGCGCAGCTCACAGGCGAGAAACAGGCCGACCGGGCCGGCGCCGGCAATCACGACATCATGGCTCAAGGCGGAATTCCCCAAAAAAGGTGGTTTGAGAACGCGGTTCGGTGCGGTCTCACATCGTCTTGGCCGGGCTTGTCCCGGCCCCCCACGACGCGTTGCGTTTTGAATGCGTGGATCCCCGGGCCAAGCCCGGGGAAGACGAGCGGCGGCGAACTGCCCGGATGAAGTCCGCGAACGGCGTCTGATTGCTCGTCGGTCTTCACCGGCAAACGTCGCAGTTTGCCGACCGCGTTAAAATACACTGAGTGTAAATTTATCTATGGTATAAAGATCGGCATGTCAAACCGGACCGGCCTTCGAGACCGCAAGAAGCAGGAGACGCGCTTGGCGATCTCCAATGTCGCCACGCGCCTGTTCGTCGCGCGCGGCTTCGACAATGTGTCGGTCGCAGACGTCGCGCAGGAGGCGAATGTCGCGCGAAAGACGGTGTTCAACTATTTCCCGCGCAAGGAGGATCTTGTCTTCGACCGCGAGGAGGAGGGGCGGGCACTCGTGCGCGAGGCGCTCAGCCGTCGCGGCGGGCAGTCGCCGGTCGGCGCGTTCCAGGCGCTGATGCGCGGGCTGGCCGAACGGCAGCACCCGCTGTTCAGGATCTCGGAGCGGTCCGCGGGTTTCTGGCGCACGGTGGCGGAGAGCCCGGCGCTCGCGGCCCGCGCCCGTGAGCTGCAGGTGACGCTCGCCGACGATCTCGCGGGCATGCTGGCAGGTGCTGCGGGCAGGGCGCAGGCCGATCCCGAGGCGCGGCTCGCCGCGGCCATGCTGATGGCGGCGCTGGTGGTCGCCTATGGCGCGGCGCTGCGCGCCTTTCGCGAGAACAGGAAGCCCGAGCCGGCGTTCATGAGCGTGATGGAACGCGGCTTTGCCGGCGTCGACGCGTCACTTGCCGGCACGCCTTACGTCTAAGACCGAAGCGCCGCGCGCCTGCGCCGTCGAAAAAATGCGCGGGCCGATGTCGGCCACCGCAAGGCCCGTTCGTCGTTTCAGTGCCGGACCGATGCGGCCGGCGCGATCAGGGAGACGGATGATGCGCGTGATGGTGCTGGTGAAGGCGACCGAGGACAGCGAAAAGGGTTTTGTCCCGACGCCCGAGACCATGGCGTTGATGGAGGAAATGGGCCGGTTCAATGAGGAGCTTCAAGCGGCCGGCATCCTGCGCGAGGCCGACGGCCTCAAACCCTCGTCGCATGGCAAGCGCGTCGCCTTTGATGGCCCCGGCCGCACGGTCGTCGACGGGCCTTTCACCGAGACCAAGGAGCTCGTCGCCGGCTTCTGGCTCTGGGAGGTCAAGGACATGGACGAAGCGGTCGCCTGGGTGAAGCGCTGTCCCAATCCCATGCCGGGGCCGAGCGAGATCGAGATCCGGCCGCTCTACGAGATGGCCGATTGGATGCCGGACTCGGAGACCGGTGGCCACGAAAACTCCTGAAGAATCGGAAATGTCGATCGCCGCCGCGCGTCGGGAATTCGCGGCGGAACCACCGTCTCCACCTCTTCCCGGCAGGGAGAGGCCGGTGGCTTGGCGAGCCCGAACGTTTCTCGCATGGACGCTGGCCTGGGTGCAGGGCGCCTTTGTCCCGCGCGGCTCGAGGTGAGGGGACAGCTTGATCGTCCTGCGATCCCGCGCCCCGTCCGAACGCGCCTTCGCCAAGCGCGAGGGCTTGCCGGGAAGCCCGCGAGCCGGTCTGCGCCACCCTCTGGAACCGGATTGGCCGGTCGCTTCCCGGCATCCCGCGGGACAGGGGCGCGAGCGCCAATGATTCACGATAACAAAACGTCATTGCGTAAATAGCAAAACCGTGTTCTCTTAAATGAAGGCGCGGCGCAGGCTGAACCGCGGAAGGGAAACCGGGCGTCTCGGCCTTGCGATCTCGATTACCGCGCGCCCTCAAGGACAGCGAGACACGGAATGTCACCTGATACACGCTTGGCCGATCCGCACCGCAGAAGCTTCCTGAGAGGGTCGGCGGTCGCCGCCGTCGCTCCCTTTGCCGCGTCGTCGGCGCTTGCCGAGGCGCCGGCTCCCACGCCCGCCAGGGATCCGAGGTCGCCCCAGGCGGTCGAGATGACGATCAACGGCCAGCATCGGCGTCTCTTGCTGGATGCGCGCACCAGCCTGCTCGACGCGCTCCGGGATCATGCCGGGCTGACCGGCACGAAGAAGGGATGCGACCAGGGGCAGTGCGGCGCTTGCACTGTTCATGTCGGCGGCCGCCGCATTCTCTCCTGCCTGATGCTCGCGGTCGCGGCCAATGGCGCCAGCGTCACCACGATCGAGGGGCTCGCAAGCGAAAGCGGCGCGCTTCACCCCATGCAGGCGGCCTTCATCGACCAGGATGCGTTCCAGTGCGGGTTCTGCACGCCGGGGCAGATCATGTCGGCGATCGCCTGCGTCACCGAAGGCCATGCCGGAACCGAGGCCGATATTCGCGAATTCATGAGCGGCAATATCTGTCGCTGCGCTGCCTATCCCAACATCGTCGCCGCCGTGCAGCAGGCGAAGCCAGAGATGGAGCGCTGAGCCATGCGGCCGATCTTCTATGAAAAGCCTCGCACCGTCGCGGCCGCCATCGGCGCGCTGGGCCATCCGGACGCGCTCGCCGTGGCCGGGGGAACCACGCTGTTCGACCTCATGAAGGTCGATGTGATGCAGGCCGGCCGCCTGGTCGACGTGACCGGGCTCACGGATCCGCGGCTGCGGGCGATCGAGGTCGGCGAGACGACCATCCGCCTCGGCGCGCTGGCGCGCATGGCGGATGTCGCAGCCCATCCAGCGGTCGCCGCGACTTGCCCGCTCATCGCCCAGTCGCTCGACCTCGGCGCATCCCAGCAGATCCGCAACATGGCGCGTCTCGGCGGCAACGTGCTTCAGCGGACGCGCTGCGCCTATTTTCGCGACGTGAGCTTCACCCGCTGCAACAAGCGAAACCTGGGCTCGGGATGCGCCGCTCTCGACGGTCACAATCGCCAGCATGCGATCCTGGGAACCAGCGAGGCCTGCATCGCGGCCTATCCGGGGGACTTCCCACAGGCCCTCGCGGCCCTGGACGCGCGCGTGGAAACCATCGGCCGGCGGGGCCGGACCCGTTCCATTCGCTTCACCGAACTGCACCGGCTGCCCGGCTCCGCTCCGCATATCGAGACCGTCCTCGATCGCGACGAACTGATCACCGGCTTCGCAATTCCGCGTGGCCCGTGGATGAGGCGGTCGCTCTATCTCAAGATCAGGGACCGCCAATCCTATGCCTTTGCGCTCGCGAGCGCAGCCGTTGCCCTCGACCTGACCGCCGAAGGCATTGTGCGGGAAGCGCGCATCGGGCTTGGCGGGGTGGCGACCACGCCATGGCGCGCGAGCGAAGCCGAAGCCACCCTGAAGGGCAGGCGCCTGGTCGACACCGTCGCGCAGCAGGCGGCCGATGTCGCCTTCGCCCAGGCGGTCACGCGGTCCCACAACGGATACAAGATTGTACTTGGGAAGCAGACGCTGGTCCGGGCGCTCCTGAGCGCCGCCGCGATGGAGGTCTGACGATGGCCGCAGGTGAAACAGCCCTTCGGCCGCTGCCGCTGATCGGCAAGGGCCATCCGCGCTACGACGCCCGTGCCAAGGTCACGGGCCGCGCCCGCTTCGCGGCGGATTTCGTCGTGCCGGACCCGATCCATGCCTGGATCCTGGTGAGTTCCATTGCCAAGGGGCGGATTGTCTCGATCGACACGAGCCGGGCGCGGAGCCTGCCCGGCGTCGTCGATATCGTGACGCACGAGAACGCCCCGACGCTGGCCGCCCCGGTCAGCCGGGCCATGGGCTCCGCGACCAGCCACCAGCCGCTGACCGGCCCGGACATTCTGTTCGACGGCCAGATCATCGGCATCGTGCTGGCCGACAGCTTCGAAACCGCCCGCGAGGCCGCTTCCGCCGTCCTCGTTCGCACCAGCGCGCAAGCCGCGGCCGTGACGCTCGGCAGCGCGGGGGTCACGACGCAGCGCTGGTCGGAGGTCAATCCGGCCTTCAAGGACCCGGAAGTGGGCGATGCCGAGCGGGCGCTCGCTACTGCCGCCGTCGTCGTGGACGAGACCTACCATTTGCAAAGCCAGGTCCATAACGCCATGGAGCCGTTTCCGACGACGGTCCTGTGGGACGGCGACGACCTCGTCGTCCACGAGCCCAGCCAATATGTCGTCGGACTGCAGCGCGGCATCGCAAGGCAGCTCGGGATCGATCCGTCGCGCGTGCGCGTCATCAGCCCGTTCATCGGCGGCGGCTTCGGCAGCAAGCTCAGTCTCACGCCCAGGACGGCGCTCCTCGCCGCGCTCGCCCGCAAGTTCCGCCGGCCGATCAAGCTGGTCGCGACGCGGACGCAGGGCTTCACCCTGTCCACCTATCGGGGCGAGAGCCGCCATCATATCCGGCTCGGCGCCACCGCCGACGGCAAGCTGACGGCCTTCGCGCACGAAGCCTGGGAGCTTTGCTCCCGATTTGACGCCTATGCCAGCGCCGCCACCATACAGGCAGCCGAGATGTATGCCGCGCCGTCGATCCTGACGCGGGTGAACATCGTCCGCGCCGACCGGACGACGCCGGGCTTCATGCGTGGGCCAGGTGAAATGCCCTATTTGTTCGCGCTCGAAACCGCGATGGACGAACTCGCGCATCGCCTCGACATCGACCCGGTCGCGCTCAGGCGCCGCAACGAGCCCGACAGAAGTCCGGTTGACGGCGTCCGGTTCACCAGCCGCTCGCTTTTGGAGTGTTTCGACCAGGCGGGCGCGCGCTTTGGGTGGCGCGAACGAAATCCCGTTCCGGGGGCCGTGCGCGATGGCGACTGGATGATCGGCCATGGCTGCGCGGCAGCGATCTTTCCATGCTTCAACTACGGCGGCAGCGCGACGGTGACCTTGCTGCGCTCGGGCAAGGCGCGGGTCGAGACCGCCGCGTCGGAGATCGGCACCGGCGCCTATACCGCGCTCGGCCAGGTGGCCGCGGAACTGCTGGGCCTGCCGATCGGCGATGTCGAGGTTCTTCTGGGCGACAGCCTGCTGCCGCCGACCGCGCCGGCCGGCGGATCGATGCAAACCGCCAGCACGGTCCCGGCGATACGGCTTGCCTGCGAACGCATCGTCGCCCGGCTTGGTGGCGCGATGCCGGCGCCGGGCGATCTGGCGGCGGCTTTCGACAGGCTCGCCACCTCATCCATCCAGGAGACGGCGCAATATTCGGCATTTGACGGCAAGGGAGGCAATGGACGCGCCAACCTTGCGACGCCCGGCGGCACCGAGCCCGTGGCCATCTTTTCCTTCGGCGCGCAATTCGCGGAGGTCAGGGTCAATATTCGGACGCGGGAGCTGCGGGTGCCGCGCCTCGTCGGCGCCTTCGCCGCCGGGCGGATCCTCAACGAACGCATGGCGCTGGCGCAATACCGGGGAGCGATGGTGTGGGGCCTCTCCTCGGCGCTGTTCGAGGGCCTGGAGATCGATCCGGTGCTCGGCAGGGCGATCAATACCAACATTGCCGAATATGTGGTTCCGGTGAACGCCGACGTGCAGCAGGTCGAGGCCATCCTGGTTCCCGAGGAGGATCACGAGGTCAATCCGCTGGGCGTCAAGGGCATCGGGGAAATCGGCATCGTGGGCGTTGCCGCCGCCATCTCGAACGCGATCTTCAACGCGACGGGAAAACGGCTGCGCGATCTGCCGATCACGCTCGATAGGCTTTTCTAGCCGGCCGGCGGCAAGAGCCGTCGGCGCCCGGCATTGGTCCGGGGCCATGTCCGGCGCGATGAGCGCCGGGCGGGCCTTTGGCGCATCGTGCTATTTCGGCTATTGGATTGAACCGCCGTCATCGCGTCAATGGCGCAGCATCGTTTCGGTCAAAAGCCCATGTCGCATATGTTTCAACGCGCCCGCAGCATCGAGGCCAAGGAGCAGCGTGAGCGCGACATCTTGGAAGCGGCCCGCGCTCTCGCCGCGAAACACGGCATCCGCGCGATCACGCTCACCGAGATCGCCAACGCAATCGGCATGCACAAGTCGGCCCTGCTGCGATACTTCGAGACCCGCGAGCAGATATTTCTCGTGCTGGCCGCTCAGGGGTGGCGCGAATGGTCCGCTGCCTTGCGTGGGCGCTTGCGTCAGGCCGAGACCAATTCGCCGCCTGCCGTGGCCGAACTCTTCGCCCGGACGCTGGTTGACCGGCCACTGTTCTGCGACCTGCTCGCGCATGTCCCGCTGAACCTCGAACGCAACGCATCGGTCGACCGGATCCGCGCATTCAAGCTCGTCGCCCTGGAGGAGGTCGCGGCCATTCGCGCCGAACTCACGCGACTGCTCGGCCTCACCGACACACAGGCGGTCAACGTCGTCTCCACGGCGGTCGGGATGGCCGGGGCATTGTGGCAAATGGCGACGCCCGGGCCCGATGTGGCCGAGCTCTATCGTCGCGATCCGCTTCTCGCCCATGCCGTCGTCGACGTCGGGCCGAGGCTGGAGCACATCCTTTCCGGACTGCTCAAAGGATATCTTGCCGACAATGGATCCAAGAAGCCGGGAGCCTCCGCGCGCCAGCACAACGACGCCCGCCGATAATCGTGGCCTGGCCTGTGCTGCCGACGGCAACCCGTCGCGCCCGCTCACCTGACAGCCCCGGCGGCCGCGGCGCGGGCGCGATGGGAACCCCGCGCAGGGCCGTCACCCTCACCACGCGGCGCGCCAATCCGGCGAAAGCGTCACCGCGCCTATCCCTGATGCTCCAGGATCACCCTCAGGAACGCATCGCCATAGCGCTCCAGCTTCGACTGTCCGACGCCGGAAATGCCGAGCAGGGCCTGGCGGCTCGACGGGCGGTCGGTGGCAAAGGCGATCAGGGTCGTGTCGGGGAAGACGACATAGGGCGGCACCGAAAGCTCGCGGGCGATCGCCGTGCGGGCGGCGCGCAGCGCCTCGAACAGTTCCATGTCGGCGCCATCGAGCGCCGATTTGGCCCCGGCCGAGCGTGACGGCGCGCTGCGTGATGCTTTTCCAGTCGTCGGGCGGTCCTTGCGGAAGCGCACCTCGCGTTCGCGCTTGAACACGGCGCGCGCCTCGGGTTCCAGCTTCAGGGCGCCGAAGGCCGCGTGGTCGACGGCGACGAGGCCGGCGGCGAGCAGCTGGCGGTAGACCGACTGCCAGGTCTTCGCCGGAATATCCTTGCCCGCCCCGAACACCGGCATGTCGGTGTGGCCGAAGCGGGTGGTCTTGTCGTTGCGGGCGCCGGTGAGCACATCGATCAGGTGGCCGGCGCCGAACCGTTCGCCGGTCCGGTAGATCGCCGCCAGCGCCTTGATCGCGGCGTCCGTGCCGTCCCAGGTCTCGACCGGCTTGAGGCAGGTGTCGCAATTGCCGCACTGGCCCTGATGCGCCTCGCCGAAATGGGCGAGGATGGACTGCCGGCGGCAGCCGGGCGTTTCGCAAATGGCCAGCAGCGCATTGAGCTTGGCGCGCTCGACGCGCTTGATCTCGTCGGCGGACCCGCCTTCGTCGATCATCCGGCCGCGCTGGATGACATCGGCCATGCCATAGGCCATCCAGGCATCGGACGGCAGCCCGTCGCGCCCGGCACGGCCGGTTTCCTGGTAATAGGCCTCGACCGAGCCGGGCAGGTCGAGGTGGGCGACGTAGCGCACATTCGGCTTGTCGATGCCCATGCCGAAGGCGACGGTGGCGACCAGGCAGAGATTCTCTTCCTTCAGGAAGGCGTCCTGGTTGGCGTCGCGAAGCGCGCGGTCCATGCCGGCGTGATAGGCCCGCGCGCGAATGCCCTGGGCCTGCAGCCATTCGGCCGTGTCCTCGACCTTGGCGCGCGACAGGCAATAGACGATGCCGCTCGAGCCCTTGTGGCGCGCGAGGAAGCGCAGGAGCTGTTGGCGCGGCTGGTCGCGCTCGACGATCTCATACGCGATGTTCGGGCGGTCGAACGAGGTGGTGAACACCTCCGCGCCGCGCAAGGACAGCCCGTCGATAATGTCTTCGCGGGTGTGCGGATCGGCCGTTGCCGTCAGGGCGAGGCGCGGCACGCCCGGATAGAGCTCTCCGAGATGCCCGAGTTCGCGATATTCCGGCCGGAAATCGTGGCCCCATTGCGAGACGCAATGCGCCTCGTCAATGGCGAACAGCGCGATCCTGGCGCTGCCGATCATCTCCTTGAAGCCGGCCGTGACGATCCGCTCCGGCGTGACATAGAGGAGATCGAGCTCGTCCCGGGCGATCGCGCGGCGGATCTCGACATATTCCTCGCGCGTCAGCGACGAATTGAGCGCGGCGGCCCGGACACCCAATTGCTTGAGCGCCTCCACCTGGTCGCGCATCAATGCGATCAGCGGCGACACGACGATGCCGACGCCCTGGCGGCACAAGGCGGGGATCTGGAAGCAGAGCGACTTGCCGGCGCCGGTCGGAAACAGCACGACGGCGTCGCCGCCGGCGATGACCCGTTCGACGACGGCGGCCTGCTTGCCGCGAAACGCCGGATAGCCGTAGACGCGCTTGAGCACATCCAGCGGGTTGTCCGCGCGGTCATTGCCGGACGGCGCATCGGCGAGGCTTCGGATCGGCGGCATGGAATCGCTTTTGGCGGGATCGCCGCCTTATGGCACAGGTCCGCCGCCGATCGCGAGCCTTTGCCGGAAAGCGCGGCCAGGGCGACGCCCGGTGCGCTGTTCACGGTGCATCGCAACCTCCATAGGCAAGCCGCCTCACGCGATCGAGACCATAGCTGGAAACAGGAGCAAGATTCGCCTCGCAGCCCCTGAACCGCATCGTCGTCCTGCCGGAAAGCGCGTCGAGCTGCGGCGGCCGATAGCGATCCAGGTGGTCCGTCGCGTAGCTGAAATTGTCGGTCCTGTTGGCGATATCGAGCATTTCGAACAGGAACTCGGCGCTCTTCAGCTCGACCTTGTAGCGTGCCCCCCAGATCCTGTTGTTGCGGGAGGCCAGATCGATTTCCTGCCAGGCATCGCGTGAAAACCGGCAGGCCGACGTGATCACCATGCCGCGCGGAACGCCTTCCCTGAACAGCACGCCGTTGAGTTCGCGGACGGTGTTGACGCCCTCGGTCGCGGACAGCCGGGTGCGGCGTTTGACCTGGATGATGGTCGGCTCGTCATTTTCGGCGATCGCGAAGATATCGATGCCCAGGTCGCGCCGCCCCCCGACGAGCCTGATGTCGGCCGCGGGATAATAGTGTCTCAGGCAGTCGGCGACGAGTTTCTCGAAGACGAAGGGATCGACCGACACGATGGCGTCACGATGGGTCGAAAGCCATTTTCGCAGATCGGTGACGGGAACATCGCCGTCGGAGGCCGAGAAGCGCCGGAGAATGCCGCAGACCAGGCTGTAGTCGCACCGATTGTCGTTGCCGTCGCCGTCACCGCCATTTTCGACCGCGTTATGACCTTCCGTTTCGATCGCCCACCAGCCGCAATGGTCGCACTCGAAGACGGTCCTGGCCGCCGCGGTGCCGTGTGTCATGTCATCATTGTTCTCTGGATATGCATAAGGCAATGACGGGTCCGGAAGGACCCGAAGTGGCTTTTTGCAGTAGTGACATGAATTGAACGGCGAGAATTTTTCATCGAGAATGCAGGGAATGTCGAATACCGGTCCGATATTGGCGATGTCGCGCATTGAATTGAGCGTTGCGCGCCGCGCGGCTTTCCGATGTTCATCGGCGTAGCGATCTTCCGTCAGCTGGATGTGAAAGGGAACGTCGCGCTTGCCGGCGATGTAGCCAGGGGCGTGAACCTTGGCCCAGCCATTGCGGCGCATGTCCGGATGGCTTCGATAAAGAAGGGAGCGAAACCTGTCCAAATTGCCGCGGTATCGGGAGAAAACGTCGTAGCGGTCGCTCGCGCCGGACAGGCTGTAGATCAGGCCTTCGTTCAGAAAAAGATTGATCCGGCGGAGGTGCGACGCCCGGAAATGGGCGTAGCGATAGACCGATTCAGAATCCCGATAGGACAGGATATCGTCGGTCGCGTTCGCGCGACGTTGGTCGAGCCGCCGCATCATCCGCCCCCGATCCCGCACGTCGCGCGCTTCGGCCGATCCATTCGCAACAACTGACGTTATGCTAGCCGGACTCCGGCTCGTCCGGAAGGCAGGACGCGTGTCGAGGCGCTGAGCGCCTGATCGGTCCGGTCCCGGCGCCCCGGGCAGGGGCCTCGTGCTGTTCCGGCGACCGCGCCGCGAACTTCACTCCGATGCCACAACGGGCCGGCGATCAGCCGCCGGCCCTTGGCCGGAAAGGTGGGCCGATCCCACCCAATCGTTGCATGATCCTTCCAATGGCCGGGTGGGAAACAGGGCGTCGTACAAAACCGATCTTCGCCCCGCCAGGCCGTGTCCCTGGCCGCAATGTCGGCTTCCGGCAGGCCGTCGGCCGCCGGGATGCGCCGCCCTGGGACCGTCTCTCGGCCCTCGCCGCTAGCCCGGCCGCAATCCCCGCTCGGCGAAATAATGGTCCAGGGCCTCGGGGGCACCCGATTTGACGGCGAGCGCCACGTAGGTGTCGGGTCTCAGCACATAGACCGCATCGCGCACCAGGCCGGCATCGGCGTAAGCCGGCTGCCACGCGAAGGCATGCAATGGGATGGTGTGCCGGGCGCACCATGATGCCAGGGCGTCGCCGGCGGCGCCGTAGACGTGAACCTGCCAGGTCATTGCCGTCAGCGGCCGATAATTGTCGACGCCGCCAGCCGAAACCCAGGGCAGGCGATCGCCGCCATGGACATGGCCAAGCGCACCGCTGCTGATCGGCCCGTCGCGATAATGGATCATGATCTGCGATACGGTGCGGAACATCCATTCGCGCCAGGTTTCGAATTGCGCGGCGGCGGGCAGCACGATCGGGACGACGCGGGTCCGCAGGAAGTCGGCGAACTTGCCTTCCGCGGTGGCCAGCGTGAAGGCGCGATCGGTGGTCTGGACCAGGCGCCGGGCAAAGGGTTGGCGTTCAGCCTCATAGCTGTCCAGGAGAGCATCGCCGGCCCGGCCGTCCAGCACCGCCTTCAGCTTCCAGGCGAGGTTGATGGCATCGCCGATACCGGTATTCATGCCCTGGCCGCCGGCGGGGCTGTGAATATGCGCCGCGTCGCCGAGCAGAAAGGCGCGGCCATTGCGAAAATGCTGGGTCACGCGGTGATGCACATGATAGGTCGAGAACCAGTTGACCGTCTCGACGGTGAGCTCGAGCTTTTCGATGGCACGGCCGCTGACGTCGTCGAATGTGAGGGTCTCGGCCTGTTCGGCGCGCTCGTCCCTGACCGTGCCGATCAGGCGGGCACGCCCTTTGCCCGCCAGAGGAAAGACCGCCAGGAAATCGGCCTCGTCGAGATCGACGGCGAGATCGCCATTGATGGCCGGGCCGGAAGCATCGACATCGGCGACGTAGAAGACCTGCTTGTAGGTTCCTCCGGGAAATCCCGTGGCCATGATCTGGCGCACCAGAGACCGCGCGCCGTCGCAGCCGGCGATATAGGCTGCGTCGCACCGGCTTTCCTGGCCGTCCGGTCCGCGCAGCCGCGCGGCGATGCCGGAGCCGTCGTCGAGATAGCCGATCAATTCGGTCTGTCGTGCGACCGAAACGCCGAACGCCTCCAGCCGCGCGATCAAGAGCCGCTCATGCTCGTCCTGGGGGAAGATGTGCAGGAAGGGGTAGGGCGTGACATCGGCCCCGACATCCTCGAAGGACACGCGTGCCTTGCGTTTGCCTTCGACCCAGAGGCCGACCGCCGGGACCTTATGGCCTTGCGCGATGACGGCGTCCGCGAGATCGAGCTGGCTGTAGAGTTCCAGCGTCCGGGCGTGAACGGCAAGGGCGCGCGAGGTGGTGCCCGGCCGGTCGGTCTTGTCGATGATGCGGACCGTGGCGCCGAGCCGGGTGAGCCACAGCGCCAGCACCAGGCCCGTGGGGCCGGCGCCGACAATCAGAACGTCGCAACGCGGCATGGCGGTCTCCGTCGGTTTCGGCCTGGCGAGGAATGCGGCTCTGTGGGTCCGGGGCTGTCCGACGACCCTCGAAACATCCAGATGTTATGCAACGCAATAGCATTCCGGAAAATGCACCGCGCGGCACAAGCTCGCGTGATCGGCGGACGCTAGTCTCCGCGGCGAGAGGTGAAGAGTGGTGGTTCCGGCGCGAGGCCTCGAAAGGCGACGCATTCAGGCTCATCTGCAAGACATGTGCGACCGCCTTTTGCAACGGGCCTTCAGGCCGGCTGCTGCTGCGTCGTGCAATGGATGCCGCCGCCGCCGGCCGCGATGCCGTCGATGTTCAGCTGGATGACCTCGCGGCCGGGAAACAGATCCCGCAGGATGTCTCGGCATCGGGCGTCCGCGGCCCGGTCGCCGAATTCCGGGGCGACGACGGCACCGTTGCAGACGTAGAAATTGATATAGCCGGCGGCGAATTCCTTGTTTTCATAACGGCTACGCACGGTTGACGGGCCCGGCAGCACCACCACCTTCAATCTGCGTCCCTCGGCATCGGTGGATTGCCGCAGGATGTCGAGGTGCCGCCGGGTCACCGCGTGGTCATAAGACGACGGATCCGGATCAAGGCCGGCGACGACCACGCCGGGGCTGGTGAAGCGGGCATAGAAGTCCGCATGGCCGTCGGTAATGTCCTTGCCGGCTATGCCGGGCAGCCAGATGATTTTCCGCAAGCCCAGCAGGCGCGCCAGTTCCGCCTCGCACCGGGCCTTGCTCAGGCCGGGATTGCGGTTGGCGTTGAGCACCGCGCTTTCGGTGATGATCGCCGTGCCCGCGTCATCCACCTCGATGCCGCCGCCTTCCAGCACCAGCGCGGTCTCGACGAGCGGGGTGCCGGCTGTCCGGGCAACGAAACCGGCGACTTCGGCATCCCTGGCATGGGCCTGCTTGTTGCCCCAGCCGTTGAAATTGAAGCCGACCGCGCCGGGCCGCCCGGATCGGTCCTTGACGAAGACCGGCCCGGTATCGCGCATCCACAAATCGTCGATCGGCCGGACCACCAGGGTCACCGAGGGGCCGCAGAGACGCGCCGCGATGTCGTGATCGGCCTCGCGCACCAGCATCTGCACCGGTTCATGCGCTGCGATCGTCCTGGCGATCTGGGCGAGGTTGTCCCGCGCCACGGCGAGCAGCTGGTTGCCCCAGATGTCGGCGCTCGGCCCGAAGGCCATCCAGGTGGCGGCATGGGGAGCCGCTTCATCGGGCATGCGCCAGGTGGCGCCCTGGGCCTGGCCGGTCGCGGCGTAGCCGCCGGCCGCAAGAACATGCCCCGAGGCCGCAAGGCCCCGCCACAGGATATTTCGCCGTGTCATCATGAAAAACGCCTATGCGAATGGATCGACAGCGACATCGATCGATGTCGCTGTCGCGAAGTCGTGGATGGCTGGGACAAGCCTGGCCAAGACGAGCATTATCCCTGCAACGGAGAGCGCTGGCACAACCGTGCGCAGGCCCTGTGCCGTGGTCCAGAACATCACGAGATCGACACATCGTCTTGCCCGGGCTTGTCCCGGGCATCCACGACTTTTCGCATCGAAATTGATCACGCTTGACCATATTGCAGCAGTAACGATTTCCAACGTAATGGGCGCATTATAACGGCACAAACGCGAATCCGTCAGGCAGTTGATGAAAAACGCTCATGTGAACCCTTATCGAAACATGCCGCCCATGGCGGCGATGGCGGGATTCGAGGCTGCCGCGCGGCTGTCCAGTTTTTCACTGGCCGCACGGGAGCTGAACATGACCCAGTCGGCGGTCAGCCATCAGGTCCGGGCGCTGGAAGAGCATCTCGGCCAGGCCTTGTTCCTGCGTCTCAACCGGCGGGTCGAGCTCACCGATGCCGGACGGGACTTCCACAAGACCGTGGTCGCCGCCCTGGAAGCGCTGCGCCTGGGCGTGCGCCGGCTCGGTTTCTACACCAAGCCGGAATCGGTGGTGCTGGCCATGCCGGCCGCCTTCGCCACGGGCTGGTACATGCCGCGGCTGGCGAGGCTGAAGACCGAGCATCCGGCGATGGAGCCGTGGCTGCTGACCACCGAGGAGGAGGTCAATCTGGCCGATTCCGAGGTCGACATTCTGGTGACTCGCGGCGGCGGCGAGCGGGACGGCCTGGTGTCTGTCACGCTGTTCACCGATACCGTCTGGCCGCTTTGTGCGCCCGCGCTGCGGGCCACGATGCCGGAGGCCCCGGACGCGCGGACCTTCCTCGATTGCCCGCTGCTGCATGACGAAACCGAAGACGATTGGCAGAAATGGTTCCAGGCCGGCGGGATCGACCAGCGCGAGCCGGTCAAGGGGCTGAATTTCTCCGATTCCGGCGTCATGCTCGACGCCGCGGCGCGTGGCCTCGGCGTCTGTCTCGGCGGCCTGAGCCTCGCCTCCGAGCGGCTGGCGCGGGGCGAGCTGGTGCTTTGCGGCGACAGGGGGATGGCCTCGGCGAGCCCCTTCGTCCTGGTCGCTCATCCGCGCAATTTGCGCCAAGCCGCCGTCGGCGCGCTGTGGGAGTGGCTGGTGGCCGAAGCGAAGCGTGCGGGCCCCGGGACGACGGCATGAGCCGCGTCCCGCCGATGGGCCCTCATTGCACGGCCGCGCGCCAGAGGCCTGGCGTCATGCCGACAAGCCGCGCGAAGCAGCGGGTGAGATGGCTCTGGTCGGCAAAGCCGCAGGCGAGCGCGACATCGGCCAGCGGGCTGCGGTCGGCGGCGAGCAGCCGCTTGGCGCGGGCGACCCGGCGCTGCTGGAGCCATTGGTAGGGGGCCATGCCGGTCGAACGCCGGAAGGCATGGGCGAACTGGCTCGTGCGCACCCCGCAGAGCGCGGCGATCTCGGCAAGGCCGATGCCGCCCACCAGGCTCCACTCGATGATGTCCTTGGCCAGCCGCTCCTGCCAGGTGCTCAGGCCGCCGACCGCCCGCCGCCGCATGGCGAGGTTGCCGTAGCGTGCGCAGACATAGATGCCGAGCGTCCACATGAAGTGATCGGCGAGCAGCGGGTCGAGCGCCTCGGGCGCGTCGAAATAGGGCTGGATGCGCTGTGCCAGGCCGAGCAGCGTGGGATCGTCCACGACATGGAACGGGCCGCGGCCGAGATGGGTGACATGGGGCACTTCCAGGTCGTCGGCGATCTCGCGCATGAAGCTGCGCTTCAGCAGGATCTCGGTCGTGTGGCGCGGCGTCGAGAAGTCGATCTGCTCGACGCCCGAGAGATGCAGAATATGCGCCTCGCCCTTGCGACGCGGGGCCGTATAGCTCTTGCCGTCGACGAAGATGTCGCTTTTTTCATCGTTGAAGCGCACGCCGATACTGTAGGCGTCGTCCCAGACCGGAAAGGCCGGATCGGGGCCCGCCGGCCGCGAGCCATAGTGAATGTCGGCCGAGATGAGCTGCGAGCGCATCAGCGCCCGGACCGCGAGCCGGCGATCGCTATTGCGCGGAAGGCCGATCGGCACCGTTGCGATGTCGACCATGGTGAGGGGGACATTCAGGGTCATACGGGCCGCGTCCTCCGTCGACCGAGGCTACCAGCAGGTCGCCGCGCCGGCCAAGATGGCCTGTCGGCGGGCCGACGATCCCGTCGGCAAGGGGTCTCCGGCCGGCACCGGCGCGCGATGTCCGGGATATTCGATCCCGGTCCTGCGCATGCCGGCGCCGGCCGGAACCGTCATCCGGGCCTCAGGCCTGCCGTGTCATTTGCCGTGGGCCTGGGCGATCTGGCCGACGAGTTTTGCCCAGGGCATGTCGAGCGCGCCGTAGACGGCGCCCGCCTCGGGCCGGCCGTTATCCCCGAGGATCTCGACCATCAGCGTCGCATAGTCCGAGAGGATGACGCCGGCCTGCAGCATGCGCAGGAGACCGGCGTCCCGCTTCGTCTGGCTGAACGTGCCCGACGCGTCGACCGCGACATAGGCGTCGAGGCCTTTGCCGACCGCCGTGATGGCGGGGAAGGCGGCGCAGACCTCGAGCGAGATGCCGGCGAAGATCAGCTTCTTGCGGCCGGTCGCCTCAATGGCGCGCGCCACGGTCGGATCGTCGAAGGCATTGACCGACGAGCGGTCGATGATGCGCACGCCCGGCAGCGCCTCGACCAGCTCGGGGAAGGTCGGCCCCCACATGCTGTCGCGCGCCGTGGTGGTCACCACGATCGGCAGCTTGAGTGCCTTGGCGGCCTTCGCCAGGGCGACGACATTGTGCTTCAGCTCCCCGGTCGAATAGTCGCGCACGCCGGTCATCAGGCCGATCTGGTGGTCGACGAGAACGAGGGCGGCGTTGTCGGAGGTGAGGGGCTCATAGGGGCGGATCTGGTTGGTCATTGCATTCTCCTGCGGTCGATGGGGTTGAAAGATGGCGGCAAGCGACGGGGCTATTCCAAGTGTGGTCGCGGCTGCTCCGGCCGCTGCCGCCTGCAGGAACTGACGCCGTTCCATGATGCCTCCGTGCGCTTCCCGGTCGGCCACAGCGGCGCATCCGGGGTCGCGGCCGACTGGCGGCGACGGCTGGAACCTAGGCGCTGGATTTAGAGCTAAGAAGTCGGCAATCTTCCAACATAGCGTCCGACGTGTTGGACGATGGAGGCGGCGTGCTCGATCTCAACGACTTCTTTTTCTTCGTCCAGGTGGTCGACCGCGGCGGCTTCACGGCGGCGGGGCGCACGCTGCGGGTGCCCAAATCGACCTTGAGCCACCGGATCCAGCAGCTCGAGGCCGAGCTCGGCGTCCGGCTGCTCAACCGCACGTCGCGGCGGTTCGCCATGACCGATGCCGGCGGCGAGTTCTACCGTTATGCGGTGGCGATGCTGCAGCAGGCCGAGCTGGCGGAAACGGCGATCCGTCATCGGCTGACCGAGCCGACCGGCACCGTGCGTTTCACGGCGGGCGTGGCGACGGCGCAGTTCGCGATGCGCGACATGGTCGCCGACTTCCTGGTGCGATTTCCCGCGGTCAATGTCATCGGCCACGCGACCGATCGGACGGTCGATATCGTCGGCGAGAATTTCGACGTCGCGATCCGGGCGCATTCGGCGCCGCTGCCGGATTCCGCGCTGGTGCAGCGAACGCTCGCGCCGGCGCCCTGGCTCTTGTTCGCCGGCGCCGCCTATCTCGACGCCCATGGCGGCCTGGAGACGCCACGCGATCTCGCCAGCCATCCGTCGCTGTTCATGATGCGGACCGGCATCGCGCCGACGTGGCGGCTGCGCCACGCCGGCGACGGCAAGGACGAGGTGATCATGCCGCTCACGCCGCGCCTTCTGAGCGACGACATGGTGGGGCTGAAGCAGGCGGCGATCGCCGGCCTCGGGATCGTCGCGCTGCCGGGTTATATCTGCCGCGACGAACTGCGGTCGGGGCGGCTGCGCCGCGTCCTGCCGGACTGGCTCGCCGGCGATTCCACGCTCACCGCGCTCATCCCGTACCGGCAGGGCCTGCTGCCCTCCGTCCGCGCCTTCATCGATCACCTGGCGGCGGAGTTCCCGAAGGTGGTGCGGATCTAGCTGTGGGGCACAGTGGTTATGACGGGTTGATTTTGGTGCAAGCAAGTCGTGGATGCCCGGGACAAGCGCGGGCAGGACGATGTGTTGCCGTCACTGCGTGCTCGGCCACAGCGCGGATTTTGCGCCCGGTCGATCCGGCGACCGTGCTCCAAGGACAATTCTCGTCTTGGGCGGGCTTGTCCCGGCCATCCACGACTTGATTGCCGCGGGCGGATGAATGCGTGGATATCAGGGACAGGCCCGGGCAAGGCGACGTGGTGCCAGCATAAGGACCTGGCGCCAAGCCGCCATTGCTCCTCCGTCTCCATCAGCGCTGTGCCTCATCAGCCAAAGAGTCGTGATCACTGTGCCGCGGTACCAGGGGGCATGCTGCGTTGGGAGATTGCCGACGTCGCGGCCGATCGGGTGACTGGGCAGGTTCGCCTCATCCGGCTGTCGTCCGCACCGCGCCGCTGGCTTCGAGTCCTGCGACCTCCGCCTCGCTCAAGCCGAGCTCTCGCAGGATCTCCAGCGTATGCTCGCCGAAATCCGGCGCCGGGCGCGACGGCGCCGGCTGGCTGGCGCTCCAGCGCGACGGGACCTGCATCGCGCGCACCGCGCCTTCGGTTGGATGCTCGACGCGCGTGAAGAAGCCGACATCGGCGAGATGCGGATCGTCCATGATGCTTTCCAGCGTGTGCATCGGCGCGTGCGGGATGTCGGCGGCATCGAGCAGCGCTTCCCATTCCGCCGTGGCGCGGGTGAGGAAGATGGCCGCGACCTGCTCGGTGATCCCGGCGATATGGCGTGTGCGGCTGGCGTGGCTGGCGAAGCGCGGGTCGGTGAGCCATTCGGCGCGGCCGGCGAGCTCCAGGAAGCGGCGCCAGTGCCTGTCGGTGTAGATGACCACGCAAAGATGACCGTCGGCGGTGCGATAGGGGCGGCGGTCGCGCGCCAGCAGCCGCGGATAGCCGCCCTGGTCCAGCGGCGGCTCGTAGCTCAGGCCGCCGAGATGGTCGCCCAGCACGAAACTCGCCATGGTCTCGAACATCGGCACGTCGATGCGCTGGCCCTCGCCGGTATGGTCGCGGTGACGCAAGGCCCCGAGGATGGCGGCCGCCGCGTGCAGGCCGACGACGCGATCGGCGATATTCACCGGCACGTAGCGCGGGGTGCCGTCGCCGGCTTCGGCGAGCAGGGCGGGGACGGTCGCCAGCCCCTGGATCAGGTCGTCATAGGCGGGGCGGGCGGCATAACGGCCGTCCTGGCCGAAGCCGAACGTGCCGACATAGATGAGGCCGGGCCGGACCGCCGCCAGCGCCTCATAGCCGAGCCCCAGCCGCTCCATCGCCTGCGGACGGACATTGTAGACCAGCACGTCGGCGGTCGCCGCGAGCCGCAGCGCGACGTCGCGGCCGGCCGGGGCCTTGAGGTCGACGACGATCGAGCGCTTGCTGCGGTTGGCATGCATGAACATGCCGCCCATCGCGCCGCCGCGGCTTGGGCCCACCTGGCGGATGATGTCGCCGTCGGGGCTTTCGAGCTTGATCACGTCGGCGCCCATGTCGCCGAGGATCGATGTGGCGTAAGGGCCCATCAGCACGGAGGTCAGATCGAGGATCCGGACACCGGCGAGCGGCCCGCCGCCGCCCCGGGCCGGGCCGCGGGAAGACACGGGAACGGTCATGGCTTGTCTCCGGCCTGGTCCGGCGGTTCATGGGCCCTGATCGCGGGCCGCGCGCCGTCGTAACGCTCGCATTGCACGGTGGTGACCTGGCCGCAGCAGCCCTGGGCCAGGCGCGAGGTGCCGACGTCGCGGGTCAGCACGTTGGGATTGCCGTGAACGCAGAGCGGCTCGTCGGTGCCGTCGGGCAACGGGTCGTACCAGGCGCCGGTCGGCAGGTGGACGACGCCGGCCATCACGGCATCGCTCAGGCTGGCGGCGGCCAGGCAGGCGCCCCGGGCATTGAACAGCCGCACCAGGTCACCATCGGCGATGCCGCGTTGCGCCGCGTCGCGCCGATTGATCCGCACCACCTCGCGGCCATGCCGTTTCGAGGCCTGGCTATAGGCGCCGAAATCCAGCTGGCTGTGCAGCCGTGTGGCCGGCTGGTTGGCGATCAGCGTGAGCGGCGCGGCCTGGTCCGGCTGTTCGGTGGCCGGCAGCCAGGCCGGGTGGCCGGGGCAATCGTCGTAACCGAAGCCGGCGATCGTCTCGCAGACGATTTCGATGCGCCCGCTCGGCGTCGGCAGCCTGTTGGCCTCGGGATCGGCGCGGAAGGCGCGCAGCATGCCGCCGTCGTCGGGCGCCGACGGCAAGGCCAGTTCGCCGGCCTGCCAGAACGCCTCGAAGGATGGCGCCGGCCAGCCCTTGTCGGCGAGCGCCTGCCGGGTCGGCTCGTAGAGATGCTCCAGCCATTGCCGGGCCGACCGGCCTTCGGTGAAGGCCTCGTCGCAGCCCATCCGCGCCGCAAGGCCCGAGAAGATGGTGAAATCGTCGCGGGCCTCGCCGATCGGCGCGACCACCTGGCGCATGCTGATCAGGCGCGGATCGGTCGCGGCGGCGCCGATATCGTCGCGTTCCAGGGTCATGGTCGCGGGCAGCACGATGTCGGCGAAACGCGCCATCGGCGTCCACGCGGTCTCGTGGCAGACGATGGTGTCGGTCTGCGAGAAGGCCCGCCGCAGCCGGTTGAGGTCCTGGTGGTGATGGAACGGATTGCCGCCGGCCCAGTAGATCAGCTTGATGTCGGGATAGGTCAGGCGCTGGCCGTTATAGTCGAAGGGCTGTCCCGGATTGAGCAGCATGTCGGCGATGCGGGCGACCGGAATGAAGTTGGCGACACCGTTCCTGCCCTGCGGCATGGTCGGGATCGGCACGGCATTGACCCGCCGGCCGGTATGGCCCATGGCGCCCAGCGCGTAATTGTAGCCGCCGCCGGGCAGGCCGATCTGTCCGGTCATGGCGGCGAGCACGGCCGCCATCCATACCGGCTGCTCGCCATATTGGGCGCGCTGAAGCGCATGCGCCACGGTGATCAGGCTGCGGCCCGAGACGAGCTTGCGCGCCAGGTCACGGATGGTCGGGGCGGCGATGCCGGTCACCCCGGCGGCCCAGGCGGCGTCCTTGACGAGGCCGTCCTCTCGACCGGTCAGATAGTCGGCAAAGATCTCGAAGCCGACGCAGTAGCGTGCCAGGAAGGCGCAGTCGTGCAGCTCCTCGGCCAGCAGCGTATGGGCGAGGCCCAGCATCATCGCGACATCGGTGCCCGGCCGGATCGGCAGCCAGAGCGGCCTTGCCTCGTCTGGCATGTCATCGCGCAGCGGGCTGACCGAGCAGAACTGGGTGCCCCGGGTGGCGGCGCGGGTCATCGCGTCGGGTTCGATATGGCGGGTGATGCCGCCGCTGGCGATCATCTGGTTCTTCAAGGGCATGCCGCCGAAGGCGAGCACCAGGTCGGTATGCTCGGCGATCTGCTCCCAGGTGACGTTGCGCCGCGACAGCACCTCGAAGGGCCCGAGCACATGCGGCAGGATCACCGAGGAGGCGCCGGCGCTGTAGCTGTTGACCGAACGGACATAGCCGCCGCAGGCGATGTTGAAGAAACGGTGGATCTGGCCCGAGGCGTGATGGAAGCGCCCGGCACTGGCCCAGCCATAGGAGCCGCCATAGATCGCCTGCGAGCCGAAATCGGCCTTGACCCGGGTGATCTCCCCGGCGAGCCGGTCGAGCACCTCGTCCCAGCCGACGGCCACGAGATCATCGGCGAAGTCGCGCCTGCGGGGGCCCGGGCCGCGCTCCAGCCAGCCGCGCCGGACCATGGGGCGGGTGATCCGCGCCTTGTGGCGCAGCGCATCGGTGAAATTGCCGAGGATGGGCGAGGGCGCCGGATCGTCCGGATGCGGGGTGACCGCCAGTCTCTCGCCGTCCCAGCGCGCGGAGAAGCTGCCCCAATGGGCGGCGTGCGGCGTACCGGCTGGGTGGGAAAGCGGATCATCCATGCGGGGGCTCGCGCGGCGTTGTCCCGATGTCAGGCGATGGCCGCCGATCGGGTGTCTCGCCGGATATTGCTGTCGGCTCTGATATCAGTCCAATATGCGGCTGGCTGGTTTTCAAGAACTGCAGGTTATAAGAGGCTTCATGGCACCCGGTCGACGTCCGAGCAGCGCCACGCTTGAACTGCGCCATTTGCGCTATTTCCTCGCCACCGCCGAGGAGCTCAATTACGGCCGCGCGGCCGAACGCCTGAAGATCGCCCAGCCGGGCCTGAGCCAGCAGATCATGAACCTGGAGGAGATCGTCGGCACGCCGCTGTTCGACCGGACGCGCCGGTCGGTCAGGCTGACGCTCGCCGGCGAGCTGTTCGCGGCGGAGGCGCGCAAGGCGGTGATGCAGGCCGATACCGCGCTGCTGGTGGCAAGACGCGCCGGGCGCGGCGAGCTCGGGCGCATCGCCATCGGTTATGTCGGATCGGCGGCCTATACCGGCGCGTTGACGACCATGGTCGGCGAGTTCCGCACGGCCTATCCGGAGGTCGATCTGCAGATCTCGGAAATGGAGATGCAGCAGCAGCTCGACCAGCTCGACCAGGGGCGGCTCGACATCGGCTTCATTCGCCCGCCGGTGCCCTTGCCCAGCGGCATAGCCAGCATTCCCATCCTGTTCGAGGAGATCATGCTGGCGCTGCCGGAGAGTCACGAACAAGCGGGCCAGGACATCGTGCCATTGGCCGAGCTCAGCGGCGATACCTTCATCACGCCGCGCCATCCACCTGAAGTCAGCTTTCACAAGCACACCAGCACGGCCTGCCGGGCGGCCGGGTTCTTTCCGCGGCTGGGCCCGCAGGGACGCGATTTCGTGACCATCGCCAGCATGGTGGCGGTCGGCCTCGGCGTCGCCCTGGTGCCGCAGTCGCTGCGCTGCATCCAGGTCCCGGGCCTGCGTTACAAGAGCATTGGCGGCGAGCCGGTGCTGGCGGAACTCGCGGTCGCCTATCGCCGCAACGAGCCCTCGCCGGTGGCGCGCGCCTTCGCCGCCCATGCCCGCCGCGCTGCCCGGCTCGAACGGAAATAGCGCGGTCGGTCTCAATTGAGAATTCGTGATTATCAAAAATGATGAAAGCGCATATTGGACTGATTTGATGAACTGCGCCGATACTTCCTGATCTCAAGGGATCAGGCGGCGACGATGGATTGGCGCGACCGGGCGGGAAGCTCCTTCATTTGCGAGAAGACGGCGGTCAGCGCCAGCAGGGGCATGGCGGTGACCAATCACCCGCTGGCCTCGGCCGCGGCGGTCGAGATCATGGCGGCCGGCGGCAATGCCGTCGACGCCTCGATCGCGGCGCTGTTCACGCTCACCGTGGTCGAGCCGATGATGGTCGGCATCCTCGGCGGCGGCGTGGCGCTGATCCGCCTCGCCGATGGACGCGAGATCGCGCTCGACGGGCTTTCCACGGCCCCGGCGGCCGCCCGTCCGGACAGCTTCACGCCGATCTCCGACGTCTGGCCCGACTATATGGAAGCCAAAGGCCGTGCCAACCGCGTCGGGCCGCAGGCCGTGGCGGTGCCCGGCACGCTGAAGGCCTGGTGCGAGGCCGCCGAGCGCTATGGCCGCCTGCCGCTGAGCGACCTGATGGAGCCGGCGATCCGCCATGCCGCGCGTGGCTTCCGCCTGTCGCCTTATCTTGCGACCTGCATTGCCGAAATCGCGCCGGATCTCGCGCTGGACCCGGCGATCGCCGCCGTCTTCCTGCCCGGTGGCCGGCCGCTCACCGCCGGCGACCTGCTGGTGCAGGCCGATTACGCCGCGACGCTCAGGCTGATCGCCGCGCACGGGCCGGACATCGTCTATGGCGGCGCGCTCGGCCGCCGCATCGCCGACCATCTGGAGAAGGCGGGTTCGTTCCTGCGGCTCGAAGACCTCGCCCGCTATCGCACGGTCCAGCGCGAGCCGGTGCGCGGCCTCTACCGCGGCGTCGAGGTGGTCGGGCCGCCGCCGCCCTGCGCGGGCGGCGTCCACACCCTGCAGATCCTCAACCTGCTCGAAGCCTATGACATCGGCCAGCTCGGCTTCGGTACGCCCGAGACGCTGCACCTGGTGCTGGAGGCGCTGAAGATCGCCGCCGCCGACCGCCGCGCCGCGACCGCCGATCCGGCTTTCGTCGACGTGCCGGTCGCGCGCCTGATCTCGAAGGACTACGCGGCGCTGCGCCGGCGGGAAATCGATCCTGGCCGGGCAGGGGCCTTCGAGTCGAAGATCCTGTCGAACGAATCCGCCAACACCACCCATGTCACCATTGCCGACGACGAGGGCAATATCGTCACCTCGACGCAGACGATCAACAGCCTGTTCGGCGCGCGCATCATGATCCCCGGCACCGGGATCATTCCAAACAACTACATGTACCTGTTCGATCCGCATCCCGGGAACACGCTGTCGCTCGAGCCGGGCAAGCGCATCACCAGCGGCATCACCGCCCTGATCGGCAAGCGCGAGGGTCGTCCGGTCTTCGCGCTCGGCCTGCCCGGGGCCCATCGCATCCCGGCCTGCGCGATGCAGGCGGTGCTGAACCTGGTCGACCACGGCATGAGCGTGCAGGAGGCCGTCGAGGCGCCGCGCGTCTTCACCTGGGGGCAGGAGGCGGAAGTCGAACTCGGCATGGCCGAGGCAGTGCGCCGGACACTGTCCGAACTCGGCCATCGCGTCGCGCCATCGGATCATGTCGCCGGCGGCATGTGCGCCATCACCTTTGCCGAGGATGGCGCCATGACCGGCGCCGCCTGCTGGCGCGCCGACGGCGTGGCCATGGGCATCGGCGGCGGCGCCGCGCGCGCCGGGACGTCCTTCTGGCCGGATCCGCGGCGCGGCCGCAGCTATTGAACGACAAGAACGCGCAAGCAGACGCATTCCGCCCGCGAACCAGCGCGGCGAGCCAACGACCAAGGGGAACGGAACCATGCTGATCAACCGACGCGAAGCCCTGGCCCTGTCGGCCGGCGCACTCCTCGCCACCACCGGCGGCGCGAGCGCCCAGGCGAAGAAGACGCTGCGCATGGCGCCGCACGCGGCGCTGCGTGTGCTCGATCCCGTGGTGACCAACGCCTATATCACCCGCAACCACGCCTATATGGTCTACGACACGCTGTTTTCCGTCGATTCCCTCTACCGGCCGCAGCCGCAAATGGTGAAGGCCTGGACGGTCAGCGACGACAAGCTGACCTATAGCTTCACCTTGCGCGACGGCCTGGCTTTCCATGACGGCCAGCCGGTCACCGCCGAGGATTGCGTCGCCTCGATCGCGCGCTGGGCGAAGAAAGATGTCATCGGCCTGCGTCTCGCCGCCGTGACGGCGGGCATGACCGCCGTCGATGCGAAAACCTTCCGGATCAGCCTGAAGGAGCCCTTCGGGCCCATGCTCGAAGGCTTTTCCCGGCCGAGCTCGATCCCGCTCTTCGTCATGCCCAAGCGCATCGCCGATCTCGCACCCGACAAGGTGCTGGAAGAGGTCGTCGGTTCCGGTCCGTTCAAATTCGTCGCCTCCGAATTCCGCCCGGGGGTGAGCTGGGCCTATGAGCGCAACGACAAATATGTGCCGCGCGACGAGCCGGCCGACGGTCTCGCCGGCGGCAAGCAGGTCAAGGTCGACCGCGTCGAGGTGATCTGGTTCCCGAGCAAGCAGACCGCGATCAACGCGCTCGCCAAGGGCGAGATCGACCTGCTCGAGAACATGAACGCCGATCAGCGCTCGATGCTCCAGGGCAACAAGGACGTGGTGGTGCGCCGCCGGCCCGGGCCGAATGCCTCGACCATCCGCTTCAACTGGGCGCAGCCGCCCTTCGATCAGGTCAAGGTCCGCCAGGCGGTGCAGGCCGTCATCACCCAGCAGGACTATATGGACGCCACCATTGGCGACCCTGAATCCTATCAGATCTGCCCGGCCTTCTTCGGCTGCGGCACGCCGCTGGAGACCGCTGTCGGTTTTCCCGATACCGGCAAGCCCGACGTCGCCAAGGCCAAGGCCCTGCTCAAGGAGGCCGGCTACAAGGGTGAGAAGATCGTCATCATCACGCCCGGCGACGTCAACTCCTTCGCGCCGCTGGCGCCGCTGACCCAACAATACCTGCGCCAGATCGGCATGGAATCCGAGATCCAGGCCATGGAATGGAGCGCCTTCCTGACCAGGCGGGCGCGGCCCGTTCCGGTGTCGGAAGGCGGCTGGAACCTGGCGCATGCCGTGTTCGACCGCATCGACCTGATCTCGCCGCTCGGCAACCTCAACTTCGATGCCCGCGGCAAGGTTGCCTATACCGGCTTCGTCGACGATCCCGAGACCGAGGCGCTGAAGGGCCGCTACCAGCGCGAGGTCGACCCGGCGAAGCAGAAGGCGATCGTCGAGGAGATGCAGAGGCGTGCCTATGAGCTGGTCTTCTACATCCCGCTCGGCACCTATTTCGACTACGAGACCTACCGCGCCAATGTCTCAGGCTATGTCCAGTCGCCCGTCATGGTCGTCTGGGGCGTCGACAAACGCTAGGCCCCGGTTCCGATGCTGCGGCTCATCGCCCTGCGCGTCGCCATGGCCATTCCGGTCATGCTCGTCGTCGCGACCATCGTCTTCCTGCTGCTCAGGCTCAGCCCCGGCGATCCCGCCATGGTGCTGGCCGGCGACAATGCGACGCCGGAGGCCCTGGCGCGGATCCGCGCGGAAATGGGGCTCGATCGGCCGCTTCTGGTCCAGTATTTCGGCTGGCTCGCCGAAATCGCGCAAGGCAGGTTCGGCACCTCGATCCTGTCCAAGGTGCCGGTGCTGGCGCTGATCCACGACCGGCTGGAGCCGACTTTGGTGCTCGCCTTGACGGCGATCGTCATCACCGTGCTGGTGGCGGTGCCGCTCGGCGCCATCGCCGCCTTCCGGCACAACAGCTGGGTCGACCGGGCGATCATGATGCTGTCGGTGGTCGGCTTTTCCGTGCCCGCCTTCGTCATCGGCTATCTCCTGATCCTGTTCCTGGCGGTGAAGGCGGATCTGTTTCCGGTGCAGGGCTATGTCAGCCCGTTCACCGATCCGCTCGCGGCGCTGCGCCATCTGGCCCTGCCGTCGCTGACGCTGGCGCTGGTCTTCATGGCGCTGATCGCCCGCGTCACCCGCTCCAGCGTGCTGGAGGTGCTGGGCGAAGATTTCATCCGCACCGCCCGCGCCAAGGGCAATGTCGAGAGCCGCGTGCTCTGGCGCCACGCCCTGCCCAATGCCGCGGTGCCGGTCATCACCGTCATCGGGCTCGGCATCGCCTTGCTGATCAGCGGCGTCGTGGTCACCGAGAGCGTGTTCAACCTGCCCGGCGTCGGGCGGCTGACCATCGATGCCATCCTGGCGCGCGACTATCCGGTCGTGCAGGGGCTGATGCTGTTCTTCGCGCTGATCTATGTCGGCGTGAACCTCCTGATCGACATCGCCTATGTGATCGTCGATCCGCGCATTCGCTACTGAGGAGGCCAGGGCCATGTCGATATCGGGACAGACCTCGGCGCCTCCGCGGCGCAGCGCGCTCCTGGAGGCGCTCACCTCCAACCGCGTCGTGCTGCTGAGCGGCCTGCTGCTGCTGGCCATCCTGCTTTCGGCGGTGTTTGCCGGCGTGCTGACCGGCACCGATCCCTTGCTGATCCGCCCCAGGATGCGGCTGCGTCCGCCGGACGGCCAGTTCTGGTTCGGCACCGACGCGCTCGGCCGCGACGTCTTCGCGCTGGTCCTGCATGGCGGCAAGCTTTCGCTGATGGTCGGCCTGCTGGCGGCCTGCGCCGGCGCGGTCGCCGGCACCGCCATCGGCCTGGTGACCGGTTACGTCCGCTGGCTCGATCCCATCGTCATGCGGGTGATGGACGGCATGATGGCCATCCCCGGCATCCTCTTCGCGGTGGCCCTGGTCTCGCTGGTCGGGCCGAGCCTGGTCTCGATCGTCGCGGCCATCACCTTTGCCGAGATCCCACGCGTCACCCGGCTGGTGCGCAGCGTCGTCCTCAGCGTGCGTGAGGAAACCTATGTGCGCGCGGCCGAAGGGCTCGGCATCCCCTCCGTGCTCGTGCTCACGCGCCACATCCTGCCGAGCTGCATCGCGCCGCTGATCGTCCAGACCACCTATATGTTCGCCGCCGCCATCCTGTCGGAGGCCGTGCTCGGCTTTCTCGGCGTCGGCTTTCCGCCGGATGTGCCGAGCTGGGGCAACGTGCTGGCCGAGGGGCGCGCCGTGTTCCAGCGCGCGCCCTGGACCATCATCGCGCCCGGGCTTTTCCTCGCCATGACCGTGATGGCCGTCAACCTGCTGGGCGACGGCCTGCGCGACCGGCTCGACCCCCGTCTCTCGCGTGCCGCCAGGGTCTCGTCATGACACCGTCCGAGCCGATCCTGCGGATCGACAATCTCAGCGTCGCCCTGCCTGCTGGCCTCGATCGCAGCCACGCGGTGCGCGATCTCTCGCTCGAGGTCCATCGCCGCCAGATCGTTTGCGTCGTCGGTGAATCCGGCTCGGGCAAGTCGGTCACCGCTTCCGCCGTGATGCGTCTCCTGCCGGAGAAGGCGCTGCGCATATCGGGCGGCACCATCCGGCTCGAGGGCGAGGACATCGCGACCGCTTCGCAGGCACGGATCTGCGCCTTGCGCGGCAACCGCATGGCGATGATCTTCCAGGAGCCGCTGACCGCGCTCAATCCGGTCATGCGCATCGGCGACCAGATTGCCGAGGTCCTGCGCATTCATCGCCCGGACATGTCGGCCGCCGCGGTCGAGGCGCGCGTGCTGGAGCTGATGGACGACGTCCATTTGCCCGACACGGCGGCGCTGGCCCGGGTCTATCCGCATCAGATCTCGGGTGGCCAGCGCCAGCGCGTGATGATCGCCATGGCGCTGGCGCTCGAGCCGGCGCTGATCATCGCCGACGAGCCGACCACAGCCCTCGACGTCACCACCCAGGCGCAGATCCTCCGGCTGTTCCGCGAGCTCCTGACCAAGCATGACAGCGGCGTCCTGATGATCACCCATGATTTCGGCGTGGTCGCCGATGTCGCCGACCACGTCGTGGTCATGCGCCATGGCGAGGTGGTCGAGCACGGCGCGCCGGACCAGGTGCTGAAGGCGCCGGCCCACCCCTATACCCGCGCGCTGATCGACGCGGTGCCGCGCTTCCGCTATCGCGCCCCGCCGCCGCCCCGGCCGGAGCCGGTGCTGGCGGTCGAAAACCTCAGCCTGACCTATCGCAACACCAGCTTTCTCGGCCGCAAGCGCGAGACGCTGGCGCTCGATCGCGTGTCCTTCGCGCTCTCGGCCGGCGAGACGCTCGGCGTCGTTGGCGAATCCGGCTCGGGCAAGACCAGTCTCGCCAAGACCCTGCTGCGCTTCGAGATGCCGGATTCGGGCCGGATCCTGTTCAACGGCAGCGATGCCGCCACCTGGACCGGCCGCGCGCTGCGCGACTTCCGCCGCCATATCCAGATGGTGTTCCAGGACCCCTACAAGTCGCTCAATCCGCGCCGCCGCATCGGCCAGTCGCTGGTCGAGGGGCCGGTGCAGCACGGCGTGCCGGCGGCGGATGCCACCGAACGCGCCCGCGAGCTGATGGAGCTGGTCGGCCTCAGCCGCGACGTGCTCGACCGCTTCCCGCACGAATTCTCCGGCGGCCAGCGCCAGCGCATCTGCATTGCCCGCGCGCTCGCCATGGAGCCATCCATCATCGTCGCCGACGAGGCCGTCTCGGCGCTCGACGTCTCGGTCCAGGCCCAGGTGCTGCGCCTGTTCGAAGATCTTCAGCGCCGGCTCGGCTTCGCCATGATCTTCGTCACCCACGACCTGCGCGTCGCCTCCAACATCTGCGACCGGATCGCGGTGATGAAGCGCGGCAGGATCGTCGAGCTCGGTCCGGCGCAATCGGTCTTCGAGGCGCCGCAGGACGCCTATACGCGCGAACTCATCGCGGCCGTGCCGGGTGGCGTGTTCGAGGCGCGGCAGGCTGTCTAGGGGCGCGGCAAGGCGATGATATCGGGTCGATGGCGGTGCAAGCCATTCGTGGATGCCCGGGACAGGCCCGGGCAAGACGATGTGGTGGGGGCACGCCCGTGACAGGCGCCCACGCGGATTCCGCGCCCGGATGATCCGGGGCCTTGCGCCCAAGGACAATTTTCGTCTTGGTCGGGCTTGTCCCGGCCATCCACGCATTCAGCCTGGTCGCCCATGGCGCGTGGCCCTCCAGTGCAATCAACTGAAATCGAGACCAGGCCATGGCAAGCTCTCCCGCATACAAATCGCCATCGGGCTGGAATGCCCTGCTGCCGCAGCGCATTGCCAGGGACACCGAGCCTTCGAACCGGCGGTTCCGCACGATCATCGTCGGCGCCGGCTACACGGGCCTCGCGGCGGCCCGCCGGCTGGCGGAACTGGCTCCCGATGACGAGGTGCTTCTGCTCGAGTCCTCCACCATCGGCGAGGGCGCGGCGGGGCGAAACTCCGGCTACCTCCTGATCAACCCGGGCGAGCCGAGCGCCAATGCCGCCGGCTTCGCGGCCGACTGGGCGACGCGGCAATTCGCGCTGGCGAAAGCCGGATTCGACGGCCTGCGCGCGCTGGTCGAGAGCCATTCCATCGCCTGCGACTGGGACGAGGCGACGCCGACCGTCACGGCGGCCGCCACCGCTCCGGTTGAAAAATCGGCGCGCCAGACACGCCAGACCTATCTCGACTGGGGCGTGGTGGCGCAGGAATACGGCCCGGGCGATCTCCTGCGCATGATCGGCACCGATTATTATCGCTACGGCCTGCAATCCCTGACACGGGCACTGGTCCAGCCCGCCGCGCTCCACCGCGGGCTCGCCGACAGCCTGCCGGAGGCGGTGGTTCTCGTCGAGAACACGGAGGTCGTGGCGGTCGGCGAGGGGGCGCCTTTCCGGGTCCAGACCAACCGGGGCGAATTCGTCGCGGACCGGGTCTTCGTCACCAACAATCTCCACGCAAGGTCGCTCGGTCTCGTCCGCGACCGGATGATCGGCATCTACACCTATGGCGCCTTTACGCCGGAACTTGACGACGCTGAGCTCACCCGGCTGGGCGAAGCGCCCCGATGGGGTGTTCTGCCGGCGCACCGCATGGGAACGACCATGCGCAAGACCGGGCGGCGGCTGCTGATCAGGAGCGGTGATTCCTACGAGCAGGAGCTCGACCCGGGCAAGGTTCGCGTCATGCTGACCGCGCTCTACCGGCGCCGCTTTCCCCATATGCGGCTTCATGACTTCGAGCACGTCTGGGGCGGCCTGACCGCGGTCACCCATAATGGCGGTTTCTATTTCGGCGAGGCGCGGCCGGGTCTCTACGCTTCGGTCGGCTGCGGCGGCGCGGGTGTCGTCCGCGGCACGATCCACGGCAAGCTCCTGGCCGAACTCGCCAGCGGATCGCAGTCTGCGCTGCTGAGCGATCGCCTCGCGCAGAAGGGCCCGAACTGGCTCCCGCCGGAACCCCTCCGGCGCCTTGGCGCGACCGCCCAGATCGCCTGGGAGCAATGGCAGGCTGGCCGGGAGCGTTAGGTCGTCGCTACGCTGTCATCGTGCGGGCATGACGATCACTGCTTGCGGTGGGAGCTCGACAGTCCCTCGATGATCGGGCAATCGGGACGGCTGTCGCCCTGGCAACTGCGGACCAGATGGCGCAGCGTGTCGCGCAGTTCGGTCAGCTCCACCAGCTTGCGGTCGATCTCGGCGAGCTTCGTCTTGGCCAGCGCCTTCACGTCGGCGCTCTCCCGCTCCTTGTCGTTATAGAGCGACAGCAGCTGCCGGCATTCCTCGACCGAGAAGCCGAGACGGCGCGAGCGCTGGATGAAGCGCATGCGATGCACGTCGTCGATCGAATAGTCGCGATAGCCATTGCTGGCGCGGTCGGCCGTCAGCAGGCCGATATCCTCGTAATAGCGAATGGTCTTGGCCGGCAGTCCCGACCTTTCCGATGCAGCGCCAATGTTCATCAGGCTCTCCCTCGCACGCGTTGGACATCATATAATGCTTCCAGTCACTGGAAGCTCAAGGGGTTCCCGTTCGCCGGGGGAGGGCGTCGGCCGCAGTCTCCCCCGGGCGCTCGGTCAGGCCTCGTAGGCCATCGATGTCATCATGCCGCCGGCCATGTGATAGAGGTGGTGGCAATGCAGCGCCCATCGGCCGGGATTGTCACCGTCGAAGGCGATCGTCACCTGTCCCATGTGGCCGGGGACGAGCACCGTGTCGCGCACGGCGCCGGCGAACCGTCGGCCGTTCACCGCCACCACCTGGAAGTGGTGCCCATGCAGGTGCATGGGATGCGACATCGATGTGTGGTTGACGAAGGTCAGCTCGAAGCGGTCGCCCGCTCGCACGGCCAGCGGCCGGTCCGCGCCGTGCACCGCGCCATCCAGGGTCCAGACGTAACCGGCGCTTTCGCCGAGCATCATGGCGTGTTTGCGTGTCGCCGCCCGTGCCACGAGCGGCTTCGCCGCCCGCAATCTCTGCTCCAGTTCGGCGTCGACAGCCGGAAAATCCGCGTCGGCCGTGCCCGCCAGCTTGCCGAGCGACGCCCCCCGGGCGGCGAGCACCACGCCGGTGCGCATGCGGCCGCCTTCCTGCACGGCGAAGATCGGCCATGCCCCGGCCGCCTTGGGCAGTTCGAGCAGAATGTCGAGCCGCTGTGCCACGGCGAAGGCGAAGCGCGAGCCGGCGACCGGCTCCACCGGCATGCCGTCGACCGCGATCAGCCTGCCCGCGAGTTGGCCGAGATCGATCCACATATTGGTGCTGGCGGCGCCATTGATCAGGCGAAGACGCACACGCCCGCCCGGTTCGACGGTGAAGACCTCGGGGTCGTCCAGGGTTCGATCATTGGCGAGAAGCGCATCGTATTGGACATCCTGGACATGCGCCATGCCGCCCATCCGCATGCCGCCATGGCCCATTGCGCGATGACCCGTTGCGCCGCCTCCCATTGCGCCACCACCCATGGCTGGCATGCCGTGGCCTCGATGAGCGGACGCCGCCGGCGGCTGCTGCATCGCCGCCATGTCGTGCCCGCCGCCCTTGAGCCCGGCGAGGATCTCGGCCGGGTCGCGGAAGGTGAAGTCGTGGAACAGCACCACGACCTCCTGGACATCGGCCGAGGCTTCCGAGGGATCGCGGACGATCAGCGGTGCGGCGAGCAGCCGCTGCTCCTGCAATCCCATATGCGAATGCATCCAGAAGGTGCCGGGCCGGGCGACCGGAAAGTCATAGTCATGACGGCCACCGTCCGGGATCGGCGCCTGCGAGAGGGCGGCGACGCCGTCCTGCCGCCAGGGCGGGGTCAGCCCGTGCCAGTGAATCGCCGTCGGTTCGCCGATGCGGTTTTCGAGCCTGACCCGGAAGGTCTCGCCGGCGTTCATCACCAGGCCGTGCCGTCCGCCCGGCTGCGTCAGGCCGAGGACGTCGGCGGCCTTGCCCTTGACCTCGATGACGCGCTTGGCCGCCGTGATGATCGTGGGATCGGCGCCCTGGCCCTTGACGGTCGAAGCGAAGAGAGCGGGAGCGGTCGTCATCAGGGCGCCTGTGGCTGAAAGCTTCAGAAAGTCTCTGCGAAGCATGGTGTCGGTCTCCATTCGGGGCGTCAGGCGACGGCCTCGACGCGTTCCTCGGGCGTAAAAAAGACGTCGGCGTGCAGGTCGGACGCCGCGACGCCGCGGGCTGCCAGCACGGCGCCGACGGCATCGACCATCGCGGGCGGTCCGGCGACATAGGCCTTGGCGCCGGCAAGGTCCTGGTGGTCCTGTGCCAGGGCCTCGGACACAAGGCCGCTGCGCCGGCCGGCCTTGGCGGATTGCGAGAGGACCGGCACGAAGGTGAGGTTCGAAAAGCCCCGTTCGAGCGCGTGGAAATGCTCGACCAGATAGAGATCGGCTTCGGTCCGTGCCCCGAAATAGAGGTGGATCGGCTGGCGCATGCCGGTGCCCAGCGCGGTCTCGACGATCGATTTGATCGGCGCCAGCCCGCTTCCGCCCGCGACTGCGACGATCGGGCCGCCATGGCCGTCGCGCAGATAGGCCGCGCCGGCCGGGCCTTCGACCGCCACCCGGTCGCCCGCTTTCAACGAGGCATGGATCAGGCTGCTGGCGCGGCCCGCCGGCACGAGCCGGACATGCAGCTCGACAAGCGCGTCGCCGGGCCGGCTCGCCATCGAATACTGGCGGGCGGGCGCCCCCGGCACGGTGAGCGACAGATATTGCCCGGCGGCGAAGCGGAAGGCCGACCGATCGTCCATGTTCAGCCGGATGGCCAGGATGTCGTGTGTCAGGCTCTCGACCGCGGTAACCGTCGCTCCCTGGGTGGCGGCCGGCATGGCCTCGTAGCCGGCGTCGAGCCACGCAACCGTCACGTCGGTTGTCGGCACCGACCGGCAGGCGAGGATCAGGCCGTTGTCCCGGTCCTCCTCGGTCAGGGCGAAGGGCGAGTGCCGGCCGTGTTCGACATCACCGCTGATCAGCCGCGACTTGCACGCTCCGCAGCGGCCGGAGCGGCAGCCTTGCGGATAGGCAATGCCGGTTTCGGCCGCCGCCTGCAGGATGGTCTGCCCCGCGGCGACCGGAATGCGGCGCCCAAGGTGGGGAAGAGCGAGATGGGGCATGGTGTCCTCACGCGGCCTTGGTCAGGTCGAGCAGCGCCGCGATCTCGGCGCGCTGCACGGCGAAGGTGCCGAAGAAGATGTGCTTGTCGTCGATGATGGTGATCGGCGCGACGCGCACGCCGGCGCGGCGCCTGGCGTCCTCGGCGACCGCGGGGTCGCGCAGGTCGTGCTCGACGAAAGGCAACTGTTGCGCCGTCAGCCAGCGCTTCAGCGCCAGGCAGTCGGGGCAGGTCGGCGTGGTGTAGATTTCGATGCGGGATGGCGTCGACATGGCGATCCTCGTGGCAGGGCTGGACAGGGCAGCGGGAGGGGCGGCCCGCCGCGACGGCGGGCCGAAGACCGTTATTCGGCCGGCGTCAGCAGGCGCGCGTCGGCTGCTGCCGCGGTCTCCCTGACCGGGGCCTGGAAGCGCTTCAGGCGCATCGCGTTGCCGAGGACGAAGACGCTCGACAGGGCCATCGCGCCGGCCGCCAGCATCGGCGACAGCAGCGTGCCGCTGAGCGGATAGAGCAGGCCGGCCGCGACCGGGATCAGGGCCGCGTTATAGGCGAAGGCCCAGAACAGATTCTGCTGGATGTTGCGGATCGTCGCCTTGGACAGGGCGATGGCGTTGGCGACGCCCAGCAGGTCGCCGGACATCAGCACCACATCGGCGCTTTCGATCGCAACGTCCGTGCCGGTGCCGATCGCCATGCCGACATCGGCCTCGGCCAGCGCCGGCGCATCGTTGATGCCGTCGCCGACAAAGGTGACGGCGCGGCCGCCGGCGCGCAGGCGCTTGATCGCGTCGACCTTGCCGTCGGGCAGCACTTCGGCAACGACCTCGTCAATGCCGAGCTGGGCCGCGATCGCTTCGGCGGTGCGCCGGTTGTCACCGGTGATCATGGCGACCTTCAGGCCCATGGCCTGCAGGGCGCGAATGGCCTGCGGGGTCGACCGCTTGATCGGATCGGACACGGCGATCACGGCGGCGAGCTTGCCGTCGATGGCCGCATAGAGCGGCGTCTTGGCCTGCCGGCCCATGCGGGCCGCGGTGTCGGCGAAGCTGTCCACCGCAATGCCGAGCCGGGCCATATAGCGGTCGGCGCCGACCGCGACCTGATGCTGGCCGACCCTTGCGCTGACGCCGAAGCCGGGCACGGCTTCGAAAGCGCTGACCGTCCCCAATGAAGCGCCGTCATCCCTGGCGGCGGCCACGATGGCGGCGGCGACCGGGTGTTCGGACTGGGCCTCGACGGACGCAACGAGAGCCAGGACCTTGGCGCGTTCGAAACCGCCGGTGACGTCGAGATCGGTCATCACCGGCTTGCCGGCGGTCAGCGTGCCGGTCTTGTCGAGGGCCACCACCTGCGTCGACTTCAGGGATTGCAGCGCCTCGCCATTCCGGAACAGCACGCCGAGTTCGGCCGCGCGGCCGGTGCCGACCATGATCGAGGTCGGGGTGGCAAGACCCATGGCGCAGGGGCAGGCGATGATCAGCACCGCGACGGCATTGACCAGCGCGAAGGTGACCGCCGGCTCCGGGCCCAGCAACAGCCAGACCAGGAAAGTCAGCGCGGCAGCGGCCATGACGGCCGGCACGAACCAGGCCGTGACCTTGTCGACGACGGCCTGGATCGGCAGCTTCGACCCCTGCGCGGATTCGACCATGCGGATGATCTGGGCGAGCAGCGTGTCGGCGCCGACCTTGGTCGCACGATAGGCGAAACTGCCGGTCTTGTTGATCGTGCCGCCGACGACTTCGGCGCCTTCGCCCTTGCTGACCGGGATCGGTTCGCCCGAGATCATCGACTCGTCCACGAACGACGAGCCCGACAGCACGACGCCGTCGACCGGCACCTTGTCGCCCGGACGCACCTGGACGATGTCGCCGGCGACCACCTCATCGAGCGCGATCTCGATGAACTGGCCGTTGCGCTCGACCCGGGCGGTCTTGGCCTGCAGGCCCATCAGCCGCTTGATCGCTTCGCTGGTGCGGCCCTTGGCCTTGGCCTCGAGCAGGCGCCCGAGCAGGATCAGCGTGACGATGACGGCGGAGGCCTCGTAGTAGACATTGGCCGTGCCGTCGGGCAGCACGCCCGGCGCGAAGGTCGCGACGACGGAATAGGCCCAGGCGGCGGTCGAGCCGAGGACGACCAGGGAATTCATGTCGGGGGCGAGGCGTGCGAGCGCCGGCACGCCCTTCCGGTAGAAGCGCAGGCCGGGACCGAACTGGACGATGGTCGCCAGCACGAAAAAGGTGATGTAGCGCGGCTGCTCGTCGAAATTGGCCATCAGCCAATGGTGCAGCGCGGGGAACAGGTGGGAGCCCATTTCCAGCACGAAAATCGGCAGGGTCAGGACGGCCGCGATGGTGAAATCGCGCTTGAGGTTGGAGAACTCGCGGTTGCGGGCGTCCTCGCGGCTGTCGGTCGCCGCCAAGGTCGCCATTGCCTCCGTGCGGCGCGGCTCATAACCGGCCTTGCGGATGGCGGCCTCGATCGCCGCGCGTGGCGCGGAACCGGCGAGCAGCGCGACGGTCGCGCGCTCGGTGGCGAGATTGACCGAGGCTGAGGTCACGCCGGGCACCGCGGCAATCGCCTTTTCGACGCGGCCGACACATGAGGCGCAGGTCATGCCCTCGATATCGACCTCGATCGTCTCGACCGGCACGTCATAGCCGGCGCCGCGGATCGCCGCGATGACGCCGTCGACATCGGCCGCGGCGCCGAAAGCGACCTCGGCGCTCTCGGTGGCGAGGTTGACGGTGGCCGCCGAGACGCCCGGCACGGCCGCGATCGCCTTCTCGACGCGACGCACGCAGGATGCGCAGGTCATGCCTTCGATCGGGAAAGTCCGTCGGGCGGTCGCGGCTTCTAGTCGAGGCAACGCATTCATCGTTCCTGGTCTCCGTTCGAATGTGATGAAGGGAGGCTAGGGCTTCCAGTCGCGGGAAGGTCAACAGGGGGGGCAAAGATTCTTGGCTCGCGGCAAGTGGCTGCTTTCAAACATATTTTTTCGCGCGGGCGAACGAGGGTCCTGAAAATAGCCGGGACGGCGGGCGGCTTGACCTTCCACCGGCGGGAACCTGCAGATTCGACGAACGGCGCCTGCGCCGATGACGAGACAGGAGAAACCGATGCTGAAATTGAACGTCCCCGACATGACCTGCGGCCACTGCGCCGGGGTCGTCACGAAGGCCATCCGCAGCGTCGACGCGGGCGCCGGCGTCGATGTCGATCTCAAGACCCGGACCGTGACCATCGACGCCAAGGCCGACGGCGCCGCTTTCACCCAGGCGCTTGCGGTGGCGGGCTATCCGGCCACTCTCGGCGCCGCGTAACAACGACCATGGCCCCGGGGGCGGAGCCTCTTTTCCGCCCCCGCAACACGCCTCGCGCGCCCGGCGGGGCAGGGCCGATGACGGCGGGCGAGAGACGGGCGGCCGCGGCGGCCGCGCCGTCATGAGCCCTGGGCGGCGGCGGCGGGGCCCGGACGTGAGCCAGAGATCCGGGAAGCCGCCGGTGTGACGGATGTGGGGCGGGGAGGTTCGAGGCCTGCCCGCCCCGCCGCCGTCAGGCCGGAGGCTCGCCTGCGACGGCTGTCGTCGCGTCGACCGCGGAACCGGCTGCGCGCCGCAGGACCAGCCGCCGGACGACGACGTAGAACACGGGTGTCAGGATCAATCCGAAGAAGGTCACGCCGAGCATGCCGGCGAACACGGCGATGCCCATGGCATGGCGCATCTCCGCGCCGGCGCCCGTCGCCATCACCAGCGGCACGACGCCGGCAATGAAGGCGAGCGACGTCATCAGGATCGGCCGCAGGCGCAGGCGCGCGGCCTCGAGCACCGCGGCCAGGGGATCGCGGCCCTTCCTTTCCTCCTCATGGGCGAATTCCACGATCAGGATGGCGTTCTTGGCGGCCAGGCCGACCAGCACGACGAATGCGATCTGGGTGAAGATGTTGTTGTCGCCGCTTGAGAGCCAGACCCCGGCGATGGCGGACAGCAAGGCCATGGGCGCGATGAGCAGGACCGTGAACGGCAAGGACCAGCTGTTGTACTGCGCCGCCAAGATCAGGAAGGCCAGCAGGACCGCGAGCGGAAACACGATCATCGCCGTGTTGCCGGCCTGTTTCTCCTGGAAGGTCAGGTCGGTCCATTCGAACGCCATGCCGGCCGGCAGTGTCTCGCGCATGATCCGCTCGATGACCGCCGTCGCCTGGCCGGACGAATAGCCCGGCGCCGGACCTCCGGTGATGTCGACCGAGGGATAGCCATTGTAATGCATCACCCGATCGGGTCCTGAACTGGTCGCGACGGTCGCAAGCGCCGCCAGCGGAACCATCTCGCCCGCGGCATTGCGAACCTTCAGGCGGGCGATGTCGTCCACATCGGCGCGGAACGGCGCGTCGGCCTGGACGATGACGCGATAGGTTCGGCCGAACCGGTTGAAATCATTGGCGTAGAGCGAGCCCAGATTGACCTGCAGCGTCTCGAAGATCGCGGTCAGCGGAACCCCTTGCGCCTTGGCCTTGGCCCGGTCGAGATCGACCTGAACCTGCGGCGCGTTCATCTGAAAGCTCGCCATCATGCCGGCGAGTTCCGGCGCTTGCGCCGCCTTCGCCATGATCGCGCCCTGCGCCCTGGCCAGGGCTTCGAACCCGGCGCCGGAACGATCCTCGATCTGCAGCTTGAACCCACCGATCGTTCCGAGCCCCGGCACCGGCGGCGGCGGGAACATGCCGACGAAACCATCCGGGATCTGGCTGTACTTGCCCATCAGCCGCCCGGCGATCGCATTGGCCGAGAGCGACGGGTCCCGGCGCTGGTCGAAGGGATCGAGGATGGCGAAGACGACCGCCGCGTTCGGCAGGTTGACGAAGCCGTTCACCGAGAGGCCCGGAAAGGCCACGACGCTTTCGACGCCGGGTTCTGCCATCGCGATCCTGGACATCTCCTTGACCACGGCCTCGGTCCGGTCGAGCGACGCGCCGGACGGCAATTGGGCGATGCCGACGAGATAATACTTGTCCTGCGTCGGCACGAAACCGGCCGGAATGCTCTGGAACCCCATCCAGGTCATTCCGACAAGGGCCGCATAAAGCGCCAGGATCACGCCGCTGATACGGATGGCGCGGCGCGCCGCGCCGACATAGGCGTCGGAGGCCCGGTCGAAGAAGCGATTGAACAGCCGGAAGAACCAGCCGAAGGCGAAATCGATGCCGCGGGTGAGCCAGTCGCGCTTCGACCCGGCATGGTGCGGTGTCAGCAGAATGCCCGCCAGCGCCGGCGAAAGCGTCAGGGAATTGATCGCCGAAAGCACCGTCGAGATCGCGATGGTGACGGCAAACTGGCGGTAGAACTCGCCCTGAAGGCCCGACAGAAAGGCGGCCGGAATGAACACCGCCGCGAGGACCGAGGTGATGGCGATGATCGGCGCGGTTACCTCGTCCATTGCCTTGCGGGCCGCGTCCCGCGGCGTTTCGCCGAGGCCGATATGGCGCTCGACATTTTCGACGACGACGATGGCGTCGTCGACAACGATGCCGATCGAAAGAACCAGGCCGAACAGCGACAGGGTGTTGAGCGAGAAACCCAGCAGATACATCACCGCAAGCGTGCCGATGAGCGAGATCGGCACGGCCACCAGCGGAATGATGGACGCCCGCCACGTCTGCAGGAACAGGACCACGACGATGACGACGAGAACGATGGCTTCGAGCAAGGTCGTCACGACCGCCGCCAGGGAGGCGCGCACGAAGACGGTCGGATCGTAGGCGATTCGGTATTCCAGGCCCTCGGGGAAACCGCGCTGCAACTGCTTCATCTCGGCGCGCACCGCGTTCGAGACGTCGAGCGCATTGGCGCCGGGGCGCTGAATGATCTGCAGCGCCACCGCCGGCTCGCCGTCGAGCAGGCTGCGCAATGCATAGGCGTCGGCACCAAGCCCGATCCGCGCCACATCGCGCAGGCGCACGATCTGCCCGTCATCGCCGGTCTTGATCACGATCTCGCCGAATTGTTCCTCGCTGGACAACCGGCCGAGCATGTTGACCGTGACCTGATAGCTGGCGGCATCGGACGGCTGCTGGCCGACCGAGCCGGCCGCCACCTGGACGTTCTGCTCGCGAATGGCGGCGACGACATCCCGGGCCGTCAGTCCGCGGGCCGCGATCCTGGCGGGGTCCAGCCAGACGCGCATCGCATATTCGCCGGCGCCCCAGACGAGCACGTCGCCGACCCCCGGCAAGCGGGCGAGCGAGTCGCGGACCTGAAGGGTGGCGAAGTTGGAGATGTAGAGCGGATCATAGCGTTTGTCGGGCGATATGAGATGAACCACCATCAGAACATCGGGCGACGTCTTCTGGGTCACGACGCCGATGCGCTGAACCTCCTCGGGCAGGCGCGGCAGCGCGCGCGACACGCGGTTCTGCACCTGGATCTGGGCGATGTCGGCATCGGTGCCCTGGGCGAAGGTGACGGTGAGCGTCATCCGGCCGTCGGTTGCGGCCTGCGACCCCATATAGAGCATGCCCTCGACGCCGTTGATCGACTGCTCGAGCGGGGCGGCCACGGTTTCGGCGATGACCTGCGGATTGGCGCCGGGATAACTTGCGGTGACCTGCACGGTCGGCGGGGTGACCGATGGGTATTCGCTCAGCGACAGCCGAAACAGGGCAATCGCGCCCGCGATCAGCATGAGGGCGGAGACAACGATCGCAAAGATCGGGCGGTTGATGAAAAAGCGGGGCAGGCTCATCGACCGGCCTCCCGGCTATTGCGGTCGGCGACGGCGCCGCCTGAGCGCCGATCGGGCGCCGGCGCGATCCGGTTCGGGGTCACCTCCATGCCCGGGCGCACCAGCCCCTTGATGATGATCGTATCGCCGGGGTTGAGGCCGCTGGCGACGACGCGCAGTCCCTCGTTCATCGCGCCCAGTTCGACCGGCCGGTATTCGACCTTGTTGCCGGCGCCGAGCACCAGGACGTAGCGGCGTCCCTGATCGGTGCCGATCGCCTGGTCGTCGATGAGAACGGTCTCCCGGGGCGGGCTCGTGGCCAGTTTCACCCGTGCGAACAGGCCCGGTGTCAGCCGGCCGTCGGGATTGGCCAGCACGGCCCGGGCGCGGATCGTCCCGGTGCCGCGATCGACACGATTGCCGAGGAAGTCCAGCGTGCCCGCATGCGGGTAGCCGGTCTCGGTGGCGAGCCCGACCTGCACCGGGAACGCGGCGCCCTGGCGCCCGCCGGCTTCGGGCCGGGCCTTGCTCAGAAAGCTCAGATAGGTCGCTTCGTCGATATCGAAATGGACATGGACGGGATCGATCGACACGATTGTGGTGAGCAGTGCCGCCGTGGCGCCGGAGGCTCCGGTGACGAGATTTCCTTCCGTCACGAGGACGCGGTCGACGCGCCCGGCGATCGGGGCGGTGACGCGGGAATAGGAAAGGTCGAGCCTCGCCGCGGCCACCGCGGCCTTTGCCTCCAGCACCTGCGCTTGCCGCTCCCGTTTCCTGGACACGGCGTCGTCGAAGGTCTTGCTGGAGACCGCACCGCTCGGCACCAGCCGCTGCGACCGGTCGAGATCCGTCTCGGCCTGGGCGAGCAGGACCTCGGCCCGCTGCAGCTGCGCCTCCGCATTCTGGAGCGCGACCTCGAACCGGCGCGGGTCGATCTGGAACAGCAACTGGCCCTGTTCGACGAGGCCGCCTTCCGGCACGCTGACGGATTCGAGCATGCCGCCGACCCGCGGCCGGAGCTCGACCGTCCTGGTGGCGGCCACGACACCGGTGAACTCCGACGATCGGGCGATCACCCGCGTGACCACCTCGGCCACCGGCACCTGGGGTGGCGGCGGCGTGGCGGCGGTCCCGGCCGTTTCGCCCGCGGTCAGCGCGGCGCTGACGGTGGCCGGCACGCCATTCAGATAGAGCAGCAATGCGCCGCTGCCGACGGTCGTCAAGGCGAACAGAAAGGTCTTGGCGGACAGAAAGGTCTTGGATTTTCTTGTCATTTGGGCGACCTCGTCGTCGGAATGCGCGACGTCTCGGACGCCGCCGCTGGATGATGCCCAGCGACGCTAGTGCTTTCAGTGACTGGAAGGTCAACAGCCGTGCCGACGGCGCACGAGCCGAAGCGCGCGATGCCGTCTTGCCGGGAGCCCGGCCTTCGCCGCGGTCACCGTTGGGGGCGGTGCTGCCAGCGGCGAGAGCTTGCTTGCAAGGGATGGAGCAGGCCGATCGCCGGCCTCGGTCTCGTCTCCCGGCGTCATCCCGCGGGCCGGTCGTCCTCCGCGGCCCTGACCGTTGCGACGCGCAACAGGGCCGCGGCGACGCCGGCGCCATAGTCGGGATCGGCCTTCGTGCAATTGGCGACGTGGCGCTGCTGGATCGGCACGGCGGCGGCGCCGACGGCGCGCGCGGTGTTGTCGAACAGCATCTGGCGCTGCGCCGGGTTCATCTTGCGGAACAGGTCGCCGGGTTGCTGGTAGTGGTCGTCGTCGACGCGATGATCCCAGTGGGCGGCCGCGCCCTCGATATCGAGCGGCGGCTCGTTCAGGTCAGGCTGATCGGTCCATTCGCCCCGGCTGTTCGGGAAATAGGTCGGGGTCCGGCCGAGATTGCCGTCGGTGCGCATGGCGCCGTCGCGGTGATAGCTGTGGAACGGGCATTGCGGTGCGTTGACCGGGATGAGGTGATGGTTGACGCCGAGGCGATAGCGCGCCGCGTCGCCATAGGAGAACAGCCGGGCCTGCAGCATCTTATCGGGCGAGAAGCTGATGCCCGGCACGATGTGGGCGGGCGAGAACGACGCCTGCTCCACCTCGGCGAAGACGTTTTCCGGGTTCCGGTTCAGCTCGAAATAGCCGACCTCGATGAGCGGGAAATCCGCCTTCGGCCAGACCTTGGTGAGATCAAAGGGATTGAACGGGAACGTCTTGGCCTCGGCGTCGCTCATCACCTGGATGGATAAAGTCCAGCGCGGAAAATCGCCACGCTCGATGCTTTCGAAGAGATCGCGCTGGTGCGTCTCGCGGTCCTTGCCGACCAGGGCTTCGGCCTCCGCGTCGGTCAGGTTTTCGATGCCTTGCCGGGTCCGGAAATGGAACTTCACCCAGGTCCGCGCATTGGCGGCGTTGAGGAAGCTATAGGTGTGGCTGCCGAAGCCGTGCATGTGGCGGAAGCTTCTGGGGATGCCGCGATCGCTCATCACGATCGTGACCTGGTGCAGCGCTTCCGGCAGCAGGGTCCAGAAGTCCCAGTTGTTGTCGGCAGAGCGCATGCCCGTGCGCGGATCGCGCTTGATGGCGTGGTTCAGGTCCGGGAAACGCAGCGGATCGCGAAAGAAGAACACCGGCGTATTGTTGCCGACCATGTCCCAGTTGCCTTCCTCGGTGTAGAACTTCAGCGCGAAGCCGCGAATGTCGCGTTCGGCATCGGCCGCGCCACGCTCGCCGGCCACGGTCGAGAAGCGGGCGAACATCGGCGTCTGCTTGCCGATCTCCGAGAAGATTTTCGCCTTGGTGTAGCAGCTTATGTCGTGCGTGACGGTGAAGGTGCCGAACGCGCCGGAGCCCTTGGCGTGCATGCGGCGTTCGGGGATCACTTCGCGGTCGAAATGCGCGAGCTTCTCGATCAGCCAGATGTCCTGCAGCAGCGCTGGTCCGCGCCGGCCGGCCGTCTGGATGTTGAGATTGTCGCTGACGGGTGCTCCCGTCGCATGGGTCAGATAGGGCGGTTTATCGGTCATTGGATCGTCCTTCGTCCGGGGGTGGTTCAGCCGTGCCAGTGCGAGCAGCGGATGACGCTGCAGAAGTTGCCCCGGTGGAAATGCGGCTCCTTGTCGGCGATGACGTCGGCCTTGACGTTGCCGAAGGTCGTGTCCGGCTTGTGCTTGATGCCGTCGTAGAACGCCTGGATGATGTCTTCCTTGAACCCCGGCGTGCGCGGGAAGGCGTTCACGACAGCCTCGCGCTCGTGGTCGGAATGGTCCTTGTAGGTGAGGCCGAGCACGTCCATCTCGACACCCGCGGTGACCAGCGCGACGACGGGATGCATGTGGACCGGCACGCCCGGCGTGGTGTGCAGCGCGATCGCGGTCCAGACCGTGTAGGCGTCCTCCTCGGGGATGCCGTGGCTGCGCAGGAAGTCGCGGGCGGCGTGGGCACCGTCGACCTCGAACCGCTCATGGGGGCTCGCATGGCTCGGCATCAGGCCGATGTCGTGGAACATCGCGCCGGCGTAGAGCAGCTCGCGGTCGAATGTCAGCCCGCGATGCACCCCGGCAAGCGCGCCGAAATGATAGACCCGGCTCGAATGGTTGAAGAGCAGATCGGTCTCGGTGTCGCGGATATATTCGGTGATCGCGCGCGCCAGCTTGCTGTCGGGAATGGCGGCGGTTTCAATGATTTTCGTCATGACGTTCTCCTGCGTTTTTGCTCGTCAGGACCGTAGATCCGCGCTAGGGTTGGCAGCAATTGTCGTAACACGACGAATGCAGACAAAATCCGACCCGGGCGGACACAGGCATGAATGTGAAAGCAAGAACGGTTGTGATCGTCGCGCTGCCCGGTGTGCAGTTGCTCGACGTCTCCGGTCCCCTCGACGTCTTCGCCGAGGCGAATGCGCAAGCGGGCTATCCGGCCTACCGGCTGCTGGTGGCGGCAGCGGAGCCTGGTCCGGTCCGAAGTTCGTCGGGCGTGCGCCTGATGCCCGACAGCGTCATCGGCGGCGAGAGCGAGGCCGGGATCGACACGCTCCTGGTCGCGGGCTGTCCGAACGCGGCCGAGGTTCCGGCCGATGGCGCGGTTGTCGCCTGGCTGCGGCGGATGGCACCGGCCGCGCGCCGCTTCGGGTCGGTCTGCAGCGGCGCATTCTTCCTGGCCGCCGCGGGGCTGCTCGACGGCCGCCGGGTGACGACCCACTGGGCGGTCGCGGAGCGGCTGGCGCTGCGCTACCCGGCGGTCCTTGTCGACCAGGACGCGATCCATGTCAGCGACGGCCCGCTCAGGACCGCGGCGGGCGTCACCGCCGGCCTCGATCTGGCGCTGGCCCTCGTGGAAGAGGATCTCGGGCATGAGATCGCGATGAAGGTCGCCAGCCAGCTCGTCATGTTCTTCAAGCGTCCTGGCGGGCAGATGCAGTTCAGCCGCAAGGGCGAGGCCGTGCCGGCCGGACGCGCCGCGCTCCAGGAGCTTCAGCGTTGGATCGTGGCCAATCCGGCGCTCGACCATAGCGTCGCGCGTTTGGCGAAGCGGATGGAACTGAGCCCGCGCCATTTCGCGCGGCTGTTTCGAAGCGAGGTCGGAATCACCCCCGCGACCTGGGTCGAGGAGGCCCGTATCAGCGCGGCGCGGCAATTGCTGGAAACCGGGCATGAAATGCCGAAGCAGGTTGCCGCGCGTTGCGGCTTTGCCGATGCCGACACATTGCGCCGGGCGTTCGCCCGCCATGTCGGGGTCACGCCGGCGGAGTATCGCAAGCGTTTCGCCAGCCTCGCGGCCTAGGTGCCCGGTCGTGGCGCCGGTGCGGCCAGAAAGACGCCGCCGGCGGCACGGTCTTCCGCCGATCAGCCGTGGCGATCTCGGCTTGCACCGGTTTCCTTCGCGGGCCGGGCCTTGCCGATCGCGTTCAGCCGCGCGAGCGCCTCGTCCGGCAGCGCAAGCTGGGTCGCCGCGAGGTTCTCGGTCAAATGATCGGGCGACGAGGTACCGGGGATCAGCAGGATATTGGGCGCGCGGTGCAGCAGCCAGGCCAGCGCCACCTGCATCGGCGTCGCGCCGAGCGCGGCGGCGACGTCGGACAGGGCGGTCGATTGCAGCGGCGTGAAACCGCCGAGCGGGAAGAACGGCACATAGGCGATGCCCAGGCCGGTCAGCTCGTCGATCAACGCGTCGTCGTCGCGATGGGCGAGGTTATAGTGGTTCTGCACGCAGACGATGTCGGCGATGCCGCGCCCCTGTTGCAACTGGCGGGATGTGGCGTTGCTCAGGCCCAGATGGCGGATCAGGCCCTGGCGCTGCAGGTCGGCGAGCACGGTGAGCGGCGCCTCGATCGATCCCTCGCTTGGGCCGTGCACCTGGCCCATGATGCGCAGGTTGACGACATCGAGCACGTCGAGACCGAGATTGCGCAGGTTGTCGTGAACCGCGCGCGTCAGCTCGGCCGGCGTCATCGCCGGGTTCCACGATGCGTCCGCGCCGCGTATCGCGCCGACCTTGGTGACGATCACCAGGTTGTCCGGATAGGGATGAAGCGCTTCGCGAATGATCTGGTTGGTGACGTGCGGACCGTAGAAGTCGCTGGTGTCGATGTGGTTGACGCCGCTTGCCACGGCCTGCCGCAACACGGCGAGCGCGGCGTTGCGATCTCGCGGTGGTCCGAAGACGCCGGGCCCGGCCAGTTGCATGGCGCCATAGCCGAGACGGTTCACGGTGCGGCGGCCCAGCGGGAATGTACCCGCGGCGGTGATGTCGGCCATCTGAGATCTCCCTGACGAGGATCGGAGCACTATGGACCGCTTGGCGTCGCGCGATAATCCCATATAATCCTCACGGGCTGTGCGGAATGGCGAACAATGGCGTTGGAACTGGACGATCTGGCCGCCCTTGTTTCAGTGGCCAGGGCCAGGGGGTTCCGCCAGGCGGCGCGAACCGGCGGCGTCTCGGCCTCCAGCCTGAGCGAGGCGGTCGGCCGGCTCGAATCCCGCCTGGGCGTCCGTTTGCTCAACCGCACCACGCGCAGCGTCGCCCCGACCGAAGCCGGCGCCCGCCTGCTCGAACGGCTGGTTCCGGCCCTCGGCGAGATCGAGGCGGCCGTCGACGTCGTCAACGCGTTTCGCGATCGGCCGGCCGGGACGCTCCGACTCAACGTGCCGGCGACCGTCGCCCGCCTGGTCCTGCCGGACATTGTCGCGCCGTTCCTGAAGGCCTATCCGGAGATCCGGCTGGAGGTGATCGTCGAGGACGGCTTCGTCGACGTGCTCGCGGCGGGTTGCGATGCCGGCATTCGATATGACGAGCGGCTGGAGCAGGACATGATCGCGGTGCCGATCGGCCCGCGTGTCCAGCGCTTCGCCACCGCCGCATCACCGGGTTATCTCGCCGCGCGAGGCCGGCCGGAACATCCGCGCGACCTCTTGGCCCATGCCTGTCTTCGCGGCCAGTTCGCCAGCGGCGCTATGCCGGCCTGGGAGTTCGAACGCGCGGGCGAGGTGGTCCGGGTCGATCCCGGCGGCCCGCTGGTGGTGCGGCTCGGCGCGGCGGTGGACCTAGCGACCAGCGCCGCCGTCGCCGGGCTCGGCATCATCCATCTCTTCGAGGCCTGGCTGAAGCCGCATCTCGACGACGGCACGCTGGTGCCCGTGCTGGAGCCGTGGTGGCAAAGCTTCCCGGGGCCGTTCCTCTACTATCCGGGCCGGCGGCTCCTGCCGCCGTCGCTTCGCGCCTTTGTCGACTTCATCAAGGCATAGCAGCAGGCAAGCCCGAGGCGCTTCACTCGCGGCCGGTGCGTGATACTGAATGCCCGTTTCGGCGCGCGCTCCTCGCGGGGGGCGCCAGGGCCGATCGGATCGCATGCGGAGTGACGCGATGAGCGGCTTGGTGATCAAGGGCGGCCGGGTGGTGGATCCCGAGAGCGGGTTCGACGCTCAGGCCGACGTGGCCATTGTCGACGGCAGGATCGCCGCCATCGGCGCCGGGCTCGGCGCGGCCGACCGGGTCATCGACGCGACCGGCCTGGTCGTCGCGCCCGGCTTCATCGACCTGCATGCCCATGGCCAGTCCATCCCCGCCGACCGCATGCAGGCCTTCGACGGCGTCACCACGACCCTGGACCTGGAGGCCGGCGTGATGCCGGTCGCCTCCTGGTATCGGCGCCAGGCCGAGCAGGGGCGGATCCTGAACTACGGCGCCTCGGCCAACTGGGCCTTCGCCCGCATCGGCGCCATGGTCGGCATCAACGAGGAATCATCCCTGGAGGCCTTTGGCCGCGCCACGCGGGACCCGCGCTGGATGAACAATATCGCCAGCCCCGCGGAGCAGGACGGGATCGTCGCGCGCCTCGCTCAGGGCCTGGACGAAGGCGGCATCGGTATCGGCATCCTGAACGCCTATGCCCCTGGTGCCGGCGTCCAGGAGCTCACCGCCGTCTGCCAGCTCGCGGCGGCCGTGGGTGTGCCGACCTTCACGCATATCGCCTACATGTCGCGCATTGATCCGAAAAGCGCGGTCGAGGCCTATATCCGCCTGATCGGTTATGCCGGCGCGACCGGCGCGCATATGCACATCTGCCACTTCAACAGTTCCAGCAAGACCGACGTGGAGCGCTGCGCCGAACTGGTGCTGAAGGCGCAGGCCCAGGGCCTGCCGATCACGGTCGAGGCCTATCCCTACGGCACCGGGTCGACCGTGCTGGCCGCCGCCTTTTTCAGCGATCCCGAATTCGAGACGCGCAACGGCACCGGCTACGATTCCGTGCAGCGGGTGGCCGACGGCCGGCGCTTCCGCGACCGGCAGGAGCTGCTGGCGGCGCAGGCGGAGGAGCCCTCCACCCTGGTGCTCTGGCACGTCCTCGACACCGAGAACAACGAACGCCATCGCCGCATGCTCGACCTCTCGGTGCTCTATCCGGGCGGCGCGATCGCTTCCGACGCCATGCCCTGGATCCTGGCCGATGCCACGACCTATACCGGCGATGCCTGGCCTCTGCCCGAGGACGCAACCTCGCATCCGCGCTCGGCCGGAACCTTCACCCGCTTCCTCAGTCACTGGGTGCGCGAGCGCCAGGCGGTTTCGCTGATCGAGGGCATCGCCAAGTGCACGCTGATCCCGGCCGAGATCCTGGCGGCCAGCACGCCCGCCATGCGCGCCAAGGGCCGGCTGCGTCCGGGCGCCGATGCCGATGTCGTGGTGTTCGATTTCGAGACGCTGGCCGACCGCGCCGACTTCAAGGCGATGAACCGCCCGGCCGAGGGCGTGAAACACCTTCTGGTCGGCGGCCAGGCGGTGATCGGCAACGGCATCATGGATGTGGCGGCGCGCCCTGGCCAGGCGGTGCGCCGGCCGCTCGCCGCCGCGACCTGAACGGGCAGGGGGCTGCTCGCCGCGCCGCTCAAGCCGGCCGGATCACGTCGCGCAGATGAGCCGGCAGACGCAGCCGCTGCCAGGCGCTCTCGGCGTCCCGTCCAGGCACATTGGCGCAAGCCTTCAGGGCGTAGCGCGCCGCATGAGGCGCATGGCTCGCGACATGGACGGTTGCCGCGGCATGGGCCGCGGCCCTTGCACTGGCGACGGCTTCGGGCGAGGTCGCCAGCCTTGCCGCGGCATGGGCCGCGAAGGCCGCGTCCCGGGCCGCCGATACGCCGAGTTCGCCGCGCACCCAGGCGCGGGCGGCGGCAATGGCCTGCCCGGGGCGGCGGTCCCGCGGATGGGCCACCTCGAAGCGAGGCAGGACCCGTTCGGCGCAATCCGCGGCCCAGAGAGCCATCAGCTGATGGTCCGAGAGAGCCGCCTCCGCCGGCAGGTCATGCTGTTTCACGGGCTGTTCTCATGGCTGGCTGTGGTGTGCGGAAACCGCCACCGCGATCTCGGTGCAACGATCGCCATTGGTCGGATGGAAATCGACGGAACAGGCGGTGACGACCAGCAGAAGATCGCATTCCGCGCGCAACACGACAAATCCGCCGGGCGGGTTCACCGATGCCGAGACCTCCAGCCGACCATCGGCCGATGGCAGGGAGTTCTGGAAGAAGTCGACGGGATCGGGAACGAAGGCAAGCGAGATGCCTTGCTCCTGCATCGCCCGCAATAGATTGTCCCGGCAGTTTGGATGCCCGGGCAGGCCGACGCGCTCGAACAAGCCACTGTTGCAGGCCGGGAACAGCATATCATGCGGACCCGGGGAACCGTCCTCGACGAGCGTCAGCAGAGGGCGGCCTTTGTCGCTGTAGAAGCTCTGTCCGACCGCCGGAAACAGGCTTTCGTTGATATCCCGCGTCTGTGACGTGCTGAGCCAATCCAATGTATCTCCGATCACGAAGGCCCAGAGATCGGAGACCTGCTGGCCCTGCGGGTCCGTGATGGAAATGAATTGACCGGCGGAAATTCTGATCGAGCGTCCGGAATATGGAGGTATGATCATAGAGTTATTTTCATTTGACAATTTTGCATTTCCATTTCGCATTATTTGAATACATGCTATCGCCGCGATCGAAGCAACGTCAAGGTTAGATCGGTGCGACTGATCTTCGCGGGCCGCGGGCGCGGCAATTGAATTCGGTCACTGCCGACCGGCCCCTTCGCGCCAATTTCAGCACGAGGCTGTGAGCGCCCGGCCGGCGGCCGGCGACGCTGCGCTTCGTCCGAAGCCGCGAAGATCGGCTTGGCGCGTTCGAGCGATTTGATGGCCGCCGCGCGAGCGCGCGACGGACGCATTCGGGGCATGACCATGCCCGCCATCACACGGCTCATGGCCGTTGCGCAGCGGGAGACATGTCATGCCGATCGATCAGAGCCGCTTCCCTCTGGTGTTCCTGCGCTCCGAGCTGGACGCGGAGGCGGCGTCCACGCACGACCATTCGGCCGAGGCGCAACTCGAGGCCGTTCTGGACCGACAGGAGCGGTTCGTTCTGATCACCGATCATTCGCCCGGCGACGCGCAGGGCGACAGCGTCGAGGAGCGCAGGCAGCGGGCCCTGTTCTTCAAGCGCAACAAGGGACGCCTGCGCCGGTTCTGTGCCGGCGCCATCGTCATTGAGGGCGACAGGCCGACGCCCATGCCGATGAGGCTCGCGGCCCAGGCCATGGGCAAGGCCTTCGGGATCGGCTTCCATTTCGTCGCCAGCGAGGCCGAGGCGATCGAACGGGGCGTGGGGCTCGTTGGGCAGGTGGCAGGGTCCATCGCGCGGAAGCTTTGATCGACGCCCGGGGCCCTGGCGGAGGCCGGGCTTTTTGATAGAATCGCGCCCATGTCGCGAACGCGCCGCCGCCCGCCGCCATCGACGATCCCGGACCCGTGTCGCCGGGCCATGCTCGCCGCCATGGGAAGCGTCCTGGTCTCCCGGCCATCCCTGGCGCAGGACAGGTCGCCCTTGCGCGTGGCCGATGAGGTGGGACCGCGCATGCAACGTATCGTCGAGGGCCTGCGTCCCGCCGTCGTCCTCGCCGGCGAAGCGCCCATGAAGCTGGCGGATCGAATGCGGGAGCTCCGCGTTCCCGGGGTCAGCATCGCGGTGACGCATGGCGGCGACATCCAGGCTTTCGCTTTTGGATCCGCCGGCATCGACGGCGCGCCCGTGCGGCCTGAGACGCTGTTTCAGGCGGGCTCGATCAGCAAGCCGGTTTCGGCGGTCGCAGCGCTCGCCTTGGTCCAGGCGGGAAAGCTCGATCTCGACGGCGACGTCAACCTGACCCTGAAGGCCTGGAAGATCCCGGCCAATGCGCATACCGATCGCTCCAAGGTCACGCTGAGACGGCTGCTGAATCATTCCGCAGGTATGACGGTGCATGGATTTCCCGGCTATGCGGCGGGCGCGGCAATTCCCTCGCTCGTCGACGTTCTCAACGGGACGCCGCCGGCCAATACCGCCCCTGTCGTGGTCGGCCATGAGCCGGGAACCCGGTTCCAATATTCCGGCGGCGGCTACACGATCATGCAGCAATTGCTCATCGACGTGACCGGCAGGCCCTTTGCCGAGCTGGTCGCGGATCTCGTTCTCAAGCCGTTCGGCATGACCCGGAGCAGCTTCGCGCAGCCGCTGCGGAAGGAGGACGCGCCATCGGCCGCGACGCCTTACCGGGGAAATGGCGCGCCGGTGCCCGGCGGGGCGCATGTCTATCCCGAACTCGCCGCCGCGGGATTGTGGACGACGCCGACCGACCTGGCGCGCTTTGCCCTCGGCCTGCGCGATGGCTGGGTCGATCGGAACGGCTCCGTCTTGTCTCACGCGACGACGGTTCAGATGCTCACCCCCGGCTTTGGCGACTACGGGCTCGGCCCGATCGTCCGCGGGACCGCGCCGCATCGGCAATTTCTGCACGAGGGCGTCAATGATGGCTTCGTGAGTTCGATGATCATGTTCGAGAATGGCGATGGCGCCGTCGTCATGACCAATGGCGCGCGCGGCGCTTTTCTGGCCGCCGAGATCATGCGCGCCGTCGCCGTCGAATATGACTGGCCGGCCGGCCGGCCCGCGACACGGCAAAGAACCGCGATCGACGCGCGCCTGCTCGACAGGTTGACCGGAACCTATGAACTCCCGTCCAAGGTCCAGATCCGCGTCTTCGGACAGGACGGCCGCTTGTACTTCCATGCGACGGGGCGCGATCGTTTCGAAATCCTGCTTGGAAGCGGCCGCGACTTCTTCTTCACGACCGTCGATGCCACCCTGACATTCGACGGCGAGGACACCGCCGATGCGACGCAGCTGACACTTCACGAGAACGGCGCCGACCGCGTCGCCAGGCGCATTCGATAGGGCAGTCCTGGGACATCGACCTCCCGCGTCTATGGGGCCGCGGCTTCGGCAACCCGGCCGCCGCGCGGCGCGCGTTTGACGATCCCGGCCCTGAACCAGTCGACGAAGGCGCGCAGCTTGCCCGGCTGAAGGTCGCGGGACGGGAAGTAGATGTGGAACTGCTGTGGTTCCGGTTCGTAGTCGTCGAGCACGCTGACCAGTTCGCCGGATGCTATCGCCGCCTCCTCGGTGGCGCGGAAGCGCTGGGCCAAGCCCAGTCCGGCCCGCGATGCCAGGGCGAAATGGCTGTTGTCGTCCAGGATAAGGGCTGCCGGCGGGTCGAGCTGGATGGTCTCGTCGCCACGCCGGAACGTCAGCGGCTCCAGCCGGCCGCTGCCGGGAAAACGGTAGCGGATGAGCGCATGGCGAGACAGGTCCTCGGGCGACCGCGGCTCGCCGGAACGCGTCAGGTAGTCGCGGCTGGCGAGCATGGAACGGCGCAATGGCGGGCCGGTCGGCACCGAGATCATGTCCAGCTCCAGCGCGCCTCTGAAGCGTATGCCGGCGTCGAAACCATTGCTCACGATGTCGGTCAGGCGGTCGTCCGTCGACATCTCCAAGCGGATGGCCGGGTAGCGCCGGACGAAATCGGCCAGGGCCGGCAGAATGCAGACCTCCGCCGCGAGCCGCGACAGCGTGATCCTGAGGTGGCCGGACGGCTCGCCATCGGCTTGCCGGATCGTTTCGATGGCGCCGGCGAGAAGCCCCATCGGCGCTTCGACGGCATCCAGCAGCAGGCGCCCGCGTTCGGTGAGCCGGACGCTCCGGCTCGTCCGGTCGAACAGGCGGGTTCCCACGCGAAGCTCGAGCTGCCGGATCGACTGGGAAACCGCCGATACGGAGATGCCGAGCGGGCCGGCCGCAGCGGTGAAACCGCCAGCCTGCGCCACCATGCGGAAGACCGGCAGCGCGGCCAGAACACCCGAATCCATCATTAAGTCCTACTTCATGATGCGTTCAGGAATGTGCCCATTTCGGCTGGGCATTGTCGAGGCTATTTCCCTGGCCTGTGACATGCGCGGCGCCAGGCGGGCCAGGTGATCCCTGTCCGCTGGCGTCCAATTCAGGAGACGGAAATGACGGCCTCATTCGACTTTTCGGGCAAGGTCGCGCTGGTCGTCGGCGCCAGCAGGGGCATCGGCGCCGAGACAGCCAGGGCCTTTGCCCGCGCCGGCGCCGCCGTCGTGCTCGCCGCGCGCAGCCAGGCGGCAATCGCCGATGTCGCGCGGCGGATCCAGGCGAGCGGTGGCCAGGCGCTTGCGGTTGCGGCCGATGTCACCGATGCCGGCAGCATGAAGGCGCTCGTCGCGCGCGCGGTCCAGCAATTCGGCCGCCTCGACGCAGCGTTCAACAATGCGACCGACGGGCCACGGCCGGCCCCTCTTGCCGAGATCGATGTCGACGCGTTCGACCTGGGCATTCGCACCAATATCCACGGCACGTTCCACGGCATGAAGTTTCAGATCGCCGCCATGCTGGACAATGGCGGCGGCACCATCGTCAACATGGCTTCGACCGCCGGTGTCGAGGGCGTTTCGAGCCTTGCCGCCTATGTCGCTGGCAAGGCCGGCATTGTCGGGCTCAGCCGTGTCGCGGCGCTGGACTACGCCGACAGGAACATCCGGGTGAATGTCGTGGCGCCGGGACCCATCCTCACGCACCATCTGGAGGCCGCCGGCGACGACGTCCAGCGGATGGCCGCCTCGGCCGTGCCGATGGGGCGGCTCGGACAGGCGGGCGAGGTTGCGAATGCCGTGCTCTGGCTGTCGTCGCCGGCGTCCGGGTTCACCAGCGGCGCGGTGCTTCCCGTGGATGGCGGACAACTGTCCGGGCGTGTCATCAAGTCGACCTTCAGGCGCAGCACCTGAAGGGTGGAGGTGATGGCGCGGGCCGAAGCAGCGAAATCGCCAGGGCGCACCGCCTGCACGGAAGCCCCGACAGTCCAGGCGACGAGGCCGCCGGCCCCGTGCCTCATCGGCTGGTCGAGTCGAAGCTGCGCTGCATCTTCTCGACGATCTGGTCGATGCTGAAGCTGGACGGCCTCTGGCTCGGTGGAAACTCCTTGAATGTCTCCAGGAATTTGCCGACCACCGCCGGAGCGGCCAGGAAGATGCCGGCACCATCGGACATGAGCCAGTCGTAATAGGTGTTCGAGGTGATATCGGCGCGTTCGAAAACATCGGAACGAAGATTGAACAGCTTCGGCACGCGCAGCGCCGTGAACGGTTCCGCCCAGATCCGCAGCGTGCCCTGCACCCGCTGTTCCTCGAAGACGACCTTCCAGCTGCCGTAGCGCAGCGCGACGACATCGCCGTCGTCATTGAAGTAGATGAACTCTTCGCGCGCGCCGTTCGGCTGCTGGCCAGTCAGGTGCGGCAGCTGGTTGTAGCCGTCGAGATGAACCTTGAAGGTCTTGGTTCCCGCCTGGTGGCCCCTCAGCAGCTTCTCCTTGATATCGGGATCGCCGGCGGCGGCCATCAGGGTCGGCAGCCAGTCGAGGCCGCTGACCATTTCGTTGGAGATCGATCCGGGCTGGATCCGGCCGGGCCAGCGCACGAAGCAGGGAACGCGGAAGGCACCTTCCCAATTGGTGTTCTTCTCGCTGCGGAACGGGGTGGTTCCGGCATCCGGCCAGGAGTTCTGGTGCGGGCCGTTATCGGTCGTGTAGATGACGATCGTATTGTCGCCGATGCCGAGATCATCGACCGTTTTCAGGATCTGGCCGATGGTTGCGTCGTGCTCGATCATGCCGTCGGCATATTCGGTCCTGGCGTTGAGGCCGCCCGGGCTGCGATGGGCTTCGGCGACATGGGTGCGGAAATGCATGCGGGTGGAGTTGAACCAGCAGAAGAACGGTTTGCTGGCCCGCGCCTGCCGCTGCATGAAATCGATGGCCGCGGCGGACGTCTCGTCGTCGATCGTTTCCATCCGTTTGCGGGTGAGGGGCCCGGTATCCTCGATCTTACCGTCGGCCGAGCTTCGGACGACCCCGCGCGGGCCGAAGCGCTTCCTGAATGCGGGATCCTGCGGATAGAACCGGTTCTCGGGATCCTCTTCGGCATTCAGGTGGTAGAGATTGCCGAAGAATTCGTCGAAGCCGTGATTGGTCGGCAGGAATTCGTCCCGGTCGCCGAGATGGTTCTTGCCGAATTGTCCGGTGGCGTAGCCGAGCGGCTTCAACAGTTCGGCCAGCGTCGCGTCGCGTGCCTGCAGGCCGACGGTCGCTCCGGGGAGCCCGACCTTGGACAGGCCGGTACGCAGCGTGCACTGGCCGGTGATGAAGGTGGACCGGCCGGCGGTGCAGCTCTGCTCGGCATAATAGTCGGTGAACATCATGCCTTCGCGCGCGATCCGGTCGATATTCGGGGTGCGGTAGCCCATCACGCCGAACGAGTAGGCGCTGATATTGGTCTGCCCGATATCGTCTCCGAAGATCACCAGGATATTCGGCCTGCGGCCGCCCGCGGCAGCGGCCGTCGGTGCCGGAACCGGGGAGGGCGCCTGGGCCGGCGCCGGCGCGGGAGCCGCGGGCCGCTGCTGCGCCTCGGCCACCTCATTCAGCCCGATGACCGATGCCACCGTCAGGGTCGTGGTGGAAAGAAGCATGTTGCGGCGGCTGACATGGGCGCAGCCGGATGCGCCGCTCGGCTCGTCTTTCTCGGTCATGACGGTCTCCGCCCTCTGTGGGAAAGCACTGTCGAGCAGCGTCGGATCGGGCCCTCGCCACCTCAGCGCAAGGTGGCGAGGATCGGCCTCGCCGGTCGAGCGCGACATCCGGTCATTCCAGGACGCGGCCCCTCGCAATCCTCGGGCGATTTTCGGGGAAAATGCTGAGCCGGCCGGCAGGGTCGATCGAGCATGGCTGGTCCCGCCGGCGCGCGTCGCCCAGCTGGAGCGATGCGGCCGCGGCAGCCCCCTGACGTGACGGACAGGGCGCGGACTTAGCCGGCCTTGCGCACCGGGGGCGGCGTCCACGAGCCGTCCAGGGCCGGCGCCTTCGGCCAATAGGCGCGGACGTAGAGAGAGAAGTCGCCTTGCGGCGCGGGCAGCCAGTTGGCCCGCTGCACCGGATCGGTGGGAGCGTCGGCCTGCACGTAGATCGTCAGCGAACCGTCGGCGGCAAGCCTGAGATCCTTGTTCTTGGTGCCGACCGAGAAGCGGTTGATCGGGTTGGCGACGAAGAAATGGTGCGCGTTGTAGATCGACAGCGACCAGAAGCCGTTGACGGGCGGCGTGCCATCCTTGGCGAAGGTCACGGCATAGCGGTTGGCGCTGTTGAGCCGCGCGCCGGCCGCATCCAGGTCCTGATAGAAATATTTCGTTTCGTCCGGCGAATTGACCAGGATGTTCGATTTCGCCACCGCCGTACGCGTGAAATAGTCCGTGCCGAAGGCCGATTCATTCGAAATCGTGCTCCAGTTATGCGCCAGCTGCTGGCCGTAATTACGGAACTGAAACAAGGGATTTACGAGCGTTTCTTCAGCCTCCTTGGCAGCTTCGATCATCACCTGCTTCAGTTTCGGGTTGTCCTTGGCGGCGGCCAGCACGGCGAGCATCTGCGCATAACGCGCCTCTTCGCCCGGGAGCGGCGGTGCATCCGCCAGGACCATCGCAAGCTCGTCGAAGTACTTGTCCGGAAACACCCATCGCGTTTCTTCGTCGCCATGCGGAGCGCCGGGCACCTTGGGCAGCTTGCTCCATGTGATGCTTTTCATTCGTCCGTCATAGTCGGCCAGCGGATACATCATGATGCCGGTCAGCACCTCCTGGATTGCCCGTTTGTCCTCGGGCGTATCGTCCTGGAAGATGCGCGGCGCGACCAGCGCGGTGTTGCTCGATGCGCGGAACACGCGGGTGATGCCCTGCGGCACCTCGCCGTTCCAGCCGGGTCCGACGAGGAGGTAGAAGCCGGCCGTGGTGCCGTGCATCTTGCCGAGTTTGACGAAACTGTCGGTGCGCAGGTCGACGACCTGATAGACCCAGAAGCGGTCGCCGAAATCCGGCACCTGGAGCACCACCGGGGACATGTCGAGCGCGACCATGCCGAGCCCGTAGACCACGTCCTGGTTCGGGCACGCGACGTTGCGCTCCTCCGGATCGACATAGTCCATCAGCATGGTCAGCCGGTTGAGCGGCGCCTCCAGCAGGGGGCCGGAATAGCGGATTTCCGTCATCCGGGAGAAGGCGAGGCGGCGGGTATACATGTTGACCAGCGGCCAGCCCCAGAAGAAGGCGTCGCGCGCGACATGGGCGGCATAGGCTTCGGTGATCTTCACACGCCCATCCGGGCCGGGCGGGAGCGCCCGGCTCCAGCCGGGCGACGGCGGCAGCGGCTGCGGATTGAGCGACGCGCCTTGCGCCCGCGCGGCCGGCGTCGCGCCCGGGGCGAGCGTCGAGGCCGCGAGTGTCGCCCCCGCGGCCATGAGAGTGCGGCGATCAAGCCTGGATGGGGTTCTGTCGCTCAAGATAGCCTCCCGTTCCGGATCAGGTTGCACGGTTGCGTCTGAACCGCGCTGCGCAAATGCGGCGAGGCTTGCCGCGCAGGCGACGAGCGGCCCGGCCGTCACCACTGGTGATCGGCGCGGGCGACCGTGCTTCTGCGCCGAGGCCCCAACCCGTGGCGGCGGCGAAAAGCCCGATCGCATCGCGAAGGTTCGCGTTCATGGCGGCCTTGCATCGCTGCGCGGAACAGGCGTCCGGTCCGCGATCGCAATGGTGAGGCGGCGATGGCGCGCGGACCATCGGGGGAAGCACGGCGGGACGCGGGACAAATCCTTAAGGGCGCCAAGGGCGCCGAACGCTCGCCGCACCGATGCCTTATCCCAGGGATCATTCCCGTCCTGACCGGCCGCGTCCGCGATGTCCGCGCCTGCGGTTCAGGCGCGTTGCGGCGACCTCGCCGAGCTCACCGGGGCCGGCGGACGGCCCGGACCTTGCCGCTGTTGCCGCCGCCGCAGAAGAACCGGTCGGCCCCGTCGAACTCGAGTCCCGAGACGAACATGCCGGCCGGCATGTCGAGCTTTTCCAGGACCTCGCCGGTGCGGGCATCGATCCGCCTCAGGTCGCTTTCGTCGTTCTCCCAGGTGGCGTGCCAGAGCGCGCCGTCGACAAAGGTGACACCGGTGACGAAGCGGTTGGATTCGATCGTGCGCAGAATGGCACCCGTCTCGGGGTCGATCTGGTGGATCTTGCGGTCCCGGTATTGCCCGACCCAGAGCGTCCCCTCGGCCCAGGTGAGGCCGGAATCGCCGCCGCCGCCCGGCGCCGGGATCGTCGCCAGCACCTCGCCGCTGTTCGGATCGATCTTGTGAATCCGATCCTCGGCGATCTGAAACAGGTGCCGGCCGTCGAAGGCGGTTCCGGCATGGGCGGCGATATCGATCGCGCGCACCGGCTTGCCGTCGGCGGGATCGAAGGCGTTGAGCTTGTCCCCGGAGGCAAACCAGACGTTCTGGCCGTCGAACGTTACCCCTCCGACCTGCTTGACCCCGGGCAAGGGGCCATATTCACGGATGACTTCGGCAATGGCGTGTTTCATGGCGCGATCCTCGCTGACGATGGACGGACCCTAGTCACCCGGCAGCGGGCCCGGGAGTAACAAAGTGGTCGTGAATCCCGGCACGGGCGGGGTCATCCAGCGGCGCGCGGGTCCAAGCCCGAACGGCTGCACCTTGCCCGCCGCCGCAAGCTGGTCGAGCGCCCTTTGCACGGTACGCTGGCTGGCTCCGAGCGCCAGCGCCAGCGCCGAGCTCGACCAGGACTCGCCGTCGGACAGGAAGGCGAGCACCGCGCCATTCTCGTCTTCGACCGGCGGCGCCAGCACGGCGACCTCGCCGCCGCCGCGCGGCGTCAGCGCGAAGCCGTGTTTGGTGGCGCTGACGCCGGCCAGTATCCTGAGTTCCGCGCGCAGCCGTCCCATCTCGACGCGCAGCCGGGCGCGATGCGATTCATCGGCATGTTTCGCCCGGAACGCGCGCGCCACCAGCACGTCCCTCGGCACATCGCCGGGCCAGGCTTCGGCCAGGGCACGGGCGAGCGTGAACAGGACCGGGCGCGTTGCGAGCGAAACCGCCGTGCCGGCATCGCACACGACGTAACGACAGGCGTCCACGACCAGTGTTTTCGAGGTAAGCAAAGCTTCGACGGCGTCGAGCCGCAGCAGGCGCTCTTCGCCGCGCGTGATCAGGCGCGCCGCCGGCGTGGCCAGGACACGCACCGCGCTTTCGACCTCGGCGGTCAGGGCAGGGATCCCCGCCTGCAGCGCGGCCTGTTCGGCCCGCGCCAGCGCGGCGCGCGCCGGCGCTATGCGCAGGCGGCGCATCGCGATGCCGGCGACCACCAGTTCGTGGGCGGTCCGCGACGCCGGCGGCAGCGGCGTCGGGTCGAGTGCGGCGAGCAGGCGTTCGGCCTCGTCGAGCCGCCCGATCAGGACGAGGCGCCGGACCTCGAGATAACGCGCATAGGCGGCGTTTACCCGGTCGCCATGCTGTTCGAGTGTCGCCCGTGCGGCATCCAGCGTTTTCGCCGGCCAGCCGAGGTCGCGCGAAACGAGCGCGATCTCGGCTTCCGCGACGACGCAGCGCGCGCGGGCGACGGTCTCTTTCGGACCGAAGGCGCGCGCGGCCCGGCGCACCAGCGCCTTGGCGCGCACGAGATCGCCGAGCTGCGCCATGGCGATGCCGCGCAGCGCCAGCGCCGGCGCGTCGTCGCGTAGCGCAACCCGTTTCAAGGCACCGAGGGGATCACCGGCCGCGAGCGCGCGCGCCGCCGCGGTGATCAACGAGTCCATTGGAATCCCGCCACACTTGTCACTCCCACCACGCGCCGACCCGACCCTAACCTCTGTCTCGACCACCCGCCAACACGTCGTATCGCGAAGCAAACGAACGACGAAAGGCATTGGACGAAGGAGTCGAGGACGATGACGCAACACCTGATTGGCACACGCGAGGAGTGGCTGGCAGCCCGTTTGGCGCTGCTCCAGGAGGAGAAGGAGCTGACGCGGCGCAGCGATGCGCTGGCCCAGCGGCGGCAGGAACTGCCCTGGGTCAAGGTCGACAAGGACTATCGTTTCGAGACCGACCAGGGCGGCGCCTCGCTGGCGGATCTCTTCCAAGGGCGCTCGCAGCTTCTCGTCTATCATTTCATGTTCGGGCCGGACTGGGCTGCGGGCTGTCCCTCGTGCTCGATGATTGCCGATACCTTCAACGGTTCCGTCGTTCACCTGGCCAACCACGACGTGATGCTGTGGGCCGTGTCGCGCGCGCCGCTCGCCAAGCTGCAGGCCTACCGGCAGCGCATGGGCTGGAGCTTTCCCTGGGCCTCGTCGCAAGGCAGCGAATTCAATTTCGACTTCTCCGCCTCCTATAGCGAGGAGCAACAGCGCGAGGGGATCGAATACAACTTCCATCGCGAGCCGAAATTCCAATGGCGCCCCGGTCAGGAGGGCGGCGGCGCGGTGGCGGAATTCGAGCTTGCGACCATGTGCGGGGTCGACACGGCCAGGTACCACCGCGACCGGCCGGGCGTGAGTTCCTTCGTGTGCGAGGACGGCGCCGTCTATCACGCCTATTCGACCTATGCGCGTGGCGTGGATGTCTTCTTCGGCACCTACCACTGGCTCGATCGCGCGCCGAAGGGCCGCAACGAGGCGGGCATCTGGTGGCGCCGCCACGACGAGTATGGCGGCCCCGACCATGGGCTGAAGGAGGGGCGTGATGACGGCTGCTGTTCAGCGTGAACCCGCGGCCGGCCTCGGCGCCATCGACTGGCTATGCCTCGCAGCCGCGCCGACCTTCGCCATCATGGCGCTGCTGACGGGTGTTTTCGGCGGGCCGCCCGACATTCTCTGCTCGGCCACGCGGCAGGGGGCGGCCTTCGACGGAATGGTGCCGATGTATCTCTTGATGAGCGCCTTCCACCTGCCGCCCTGGCTGAGGCTGATGCCCGGCCGACGTCGCGGCGCCCATCCGACTTGAAGCCGGCGGCGCAAGCCAGCGCTCCGGCCGGCGCTCCGGCCGGCGCCGCCCAGCGACATCGCCGCGGGTGGGCCTGCCACGGGCGAGGCATGGCGCGCGGCACCTCGAAAACGGGAGAAATGATATGAGCAAGGCTTTCACCGGCGGCTGCGCTTGCGGCGCGATCCGCTACGACATCGCGGCCGAGCCGATCGCGCAGAACGATTGCCAATGCCTGGATTGCCAGGGCCGGAGCGGCACCGGGCACAGCTCCTATCTGAGCTTTCCGGATCGGCGCCAGGTCAGGCTCGAAGGCGAGGCGAAGTCGTGGGAGATCGTCGCCGACAGCGGCAATGTGAAGACCCACGCCTTCTGCCCCACCTGCGGCTCGCCCGTCTATCTGACGTTCAAGGACTGGCCTGATGTGTTCACCATTCATGCCGCGACCCTGGACGATCCGGGGCGGTACACCCCCCAGGCGGTGACCTATGTCGCGCGCGGCCTGGTCTGGGACCGGGTCGATCCGGCACTGCCGAAATTCGAGGGGATGCCGCCGGGCTGAACGGGCCGTCCGGCATGGCTCGGCCGGACACGCTGCGAAGAGACGAGCTCGTCGCGCCGGAATCCCTCCGGCGTGACGAAGACGAGGCGAACCGGAAGACGAGAAGGAGTGACGAGATGAATATCGCGACCAGACCCCAGGTCCTTGGCGGAACGGCCGAACCCTATGCCACCATGCCGGCTCCGGCGACGCTGCGGCTCGAGCGGATCCTTGCCGCACCGATCGAGCAGGTCTGGGGCCATCTGACCGAGTCCGGCAAGCGGGCCAGATGGTTCGCCGCCGGACCGATGGAGCTCCGGGACGGTGGCGCCGTCACGCTCACCTACCGCAATGGCGACCTGTCGGACGGGCAGGCCAATCCGAACGGCACCGGCTCGCCTGACGGCGTCGACCATGTGATGCACGGTGTCATCACCCGGTCCGCGCCGCCGCATCTTCTGGCATTCAACTGGAGCCGTGACGGCAAGGGCTCGGAGGCGACCTTCGCCTTGACCGGACTGGGCCCCGAAACAAAGCTCGTCGTCACCCATCGCGGCCTCGACAATCGCAAGCAGCTGCTGAGCATTGCGGCGGGATGGCACACCCATCTCGGCATCCTCGTCGACCTGCTGTCGGAAAGCCCGCCGCGTCGCTTCTGGCCGGAACATGGCCGGCTGGTGAAGGTCTACGAGGAGCGCTTCTCCGATTAGCGCCCATGCCGGTCACGACGATGCGCCGCCGGACCACCGGCGCCGCATCGTTCGATCGGCGCGGATCGACGGCAAGGGTGGCCCGGCCGGCGCAAGCCCGCGCGTGGCCGGGACGCGTCGCGAACCCTCCTCAGGGACATGTGATGCCGCCCGCCGGCTGCCGCCGGCAAAGGACGGCGGTGGCGGCAGCGCCGGTATCTTCAGCGAGGCCATCGAGTACGGCCGTGCCGCCAGTGCCTGCCATCGCCGGTGCCGGCGCTGTCAGGCGCGCGAGTTGGTTGATCGGAATGGAGGGGGGCAGCGCGCCGACGGTGAAGCGGCCGGGCTGGAAACTCATCAGATAATTGGCCGACAGGGCAAGCGAGCCCTGGAGAATGGCGTAGCCGCCGACCGTCTCGCCGGATTCCCGCGCCAGAACCCCGGTGATCTGGTCACCATTGACGAGCCCCTGGCCGCTGATCAGGTAGGCGAGGGCCGGGTCCGGCTGGCCGAAATTCTTGGACGCGTCCATTGCGGTGACGATCACCTGGCGAGGCGTCACCGTCAGGTTCGCGCTCGCATAGGTGAGGGAATAGTTCGCGGAGACGGCCAGGTCGCCTTGGGTGATGGCATAGCCGCCGACATTGCTGGTGCCGGAGGCTGAGGTCGCGAGGCTGCCGGTGAGGCTGTCATTGTTGACGAGCGCGCCTGATGTGACCTGCCAGGTGAGCGCCGGATTGGCGTCGCCATAGGTCCGGCTCAGCGTGTCGGCGGTGATGGTGATGGCGCGCTGGGTGACGGCGAGATTGGCGCCGGCAAGAGTGACGGCATAATTCGATGAGGCGGCCAGGGTGCCCTGCGTGATGGCATAGCCGCCGACATTGCTGGTGCCGGTGGCCGAGGTCGCGAGGCTACCGGTGAGGCTGTCATTGTTGACGAGCGCGCCTGATGTGACCTGCCATGTGAGCGCCGGATTGGCGTCGCCATAGACCCGGCTCAGCGTGTCGGCGGTCACCGTGATGGCGCGCTGGGTGACGGCGAGATTGGCGCCGGCAAAAGTGACGGCATAATTCGGCGAGGCAGCCAGGGTGCCCTGGGTGATGGCATAGCCGCCGATATTGCTGGTGCCGGTGGCCGAGGTCGCGAGGCTGCCGGTGAGGCTGTCATTGTTGACGAGCGAGCCGGCCGTGACCTGCCAGGTGAGCGCCGGATTGGCGTCGCCATAGGTCCGGCTCAGCGTGTCGGCGGTGATGGTGATGGCGCGCTGGGTGACGGCGAGATTGGCGCCGGCAAAAGTGACGGCATAATTCGATGAGGCGGCCAGGGTGCCCTGCGTGATGGCATAGCCGCCGACATTGCTGGTGCCGGTGGCCGAGGTCGTAAGGCTGCCGGTGAGGCTGTCATTGTTGACGAGCGAGCCGGCCGTGACCTGCCAGGTGAGCGCCGGATTAGCGTCGCCATAGGTCCGGCTCAGCGTGTCGGCGGTGATGGTGATGGCGCGCTGGGTGACGGCGAGATTGGCGCCGGCAAAAGTGACGGCATAATTCGGCGAGGCAGTCAGGGTGCCCTGGGTGATGGCATAGCTGCCGACATGGCTGGAGCTGGTGGCCGAGGTCGCAAGGCTGCCGGTGAGGCTGTCATTGTTGACGAGCGCGCCTGATGTGACCTGCCAGGTGAGCGCCGGATTGGCGTCGCCATAGGTCCGGCTCAGCGTGTCGGCGGTGATGGTGATGGCGCGCTGGGTGACGGCGAGATTGGCGCCGGCAAGAGTGACGGCATAATTCGATGAGGCGGCCAGGGTGCCCTGGGTGATGGCATAGCCGCCGACATTGCTGGTGCCGGTGGCCGAGGTCGTAAGGCTGCCGGTGAGGCTATCATTGTTGACGAGCGAGCCGGCCGTGACCTGCCAGGTGAGCGCCGGATTGGCGTCGCCATAGGTCCGGCTCAGCGTGTCGGCTGTGACGGTGATGGCGCGCTGGGTGACGGCGAGATCGGCGCTCGCATAGGTGACGGCATAGTTCGAGGAGGCCGCCAGGGTGCCCTGGGTGATGGCATAGCTGCCGACATGGCTGGAGCTGGTGGCCGAGGTCGCAAGGCTGCCGGTGAGGCCGTCATTGTTGACCAGGGAACCGGAGGTCAGCTGCCAGGTCAGCCCCGGATTGGTGTTGCCATAGAGGCGGCTCTTGGCATCGGCGGTGATGGTGATGGCGCGTTGGGTGACGGCGAGATTGGCGCCGGCGAACGTGACGGCATAGTTCGCAGAGGCCGCCAGGTCGCCGCGTGTGACGGCATAGCTGCCGACATTGCTGGTGCCGGCGGCCGACGTCGCGAGATTGCCGGTGAGGCTGTCGTTGTTGACGAGCGAGCCGGCCGTGACCTGCCATGTGAGGGCCGGATTGGCGTCGCCATAGGTCCGGCTCAGCGTATCGGCTGTGACGGTGATGGCACGCTGGGTGACCGCGAGATTGGCGCCGGCAAACGTGACGGCATAGTTCGGCGAGGCCGCCAGGTCGCCGCGCGTGATGGCGTAGCTGCCGACATTGCTAGTGCCGGTGGCCGGCGTCGCGAGGCTGCCGGTGAGGCTGTCATTGTTGACGAGCGAGCCGGTCGTGACCTGCCATGTGAGTGTCGGATTGGCGTCGCCATAGGCCCGGCTCAGCGTGTCGGCGGTCACCGTGATGGCACGCTGGGTGACGGCGAGATTGGCGCTCGCATAGGTGATGGCATAGTTGCCGTTGCCGAGCGTGCCCAAGGTGATGGCATAGGTGCCGACACCGGATGTGGCGGTCGCCGTGGTCGCGAGACTGCCGGTAAGGCTGTCGCCGTTGATGAGCGAACCCGCGGTCAGCTGCCAGGTGAGAGCCGGGTTGGCGTCGCCATAGATGCGGCTCCTGGCATCGGCGGCGATGCTGATGACGCGCTGGGTGACCGAGAGATTGGCGCCGACATAGGTGATGGCGTAGTTCGACGAGGCCGCCAGGGTGCCCTGCGTGATGGCGTAGCTGCCGACATTGCTGATGCCGGTGGCCGAGGTCGCGAGGCTGCCCGCGATGCTGTCATTGTTGACCAGGGAGCCCGAGGTCAGCTGCCAGGTGAGCGCCGGATTGAGGTCGCCATAGGTCCGGCTCTTGGCATCGACCGTGACGGTCAGCGGGCGTGGGGCGATCGTGATCGCACTGTCCAGATAGAGGATGCGATAACTGGTTCCCGACGCGGTGACGGCGCTCGTGCCGCTGATGGCCGCGGCATAGCTGCCGACATTCGAGGCGGTGGTGGCCGCGCTCGACCAGGTCCCGAGGCTGGTGACCGTGTCGCCGGCATGCAGGCCGGCATAGGTGATGAACGGGGTGGGGCCGGTCTCGCCATAGAGACGCGTCGCCGATGCCAGGGAGACGGCCAGCGTATTGGTCAGGCTGTAGAATGTCGGGTAATTGGCTGTCGCGGAGCCGCCCTGGCCGGCCTGGTTCGGCGGCACCCAGACGGTGGCGAAATCCCAGCCGGCATAGGTGGTCGCGTAGGTCGACAGGTTCTGCAGCTGGGCGGTGGTCAGGCCCGTGCCGCCGAAGGTGCCGCCGTCATAACGGCCCATGCCGCCGGCCGGACCCGTGGTCGTGTTCCAGAAGCTCGACTGCACGGTTCCGCCGGACAGCAGGCCGACCAGCCCGCCTCGGTTCGCGCCGGTCACCGAGCCGGTGGCATAGGTCTGCGAGATCGTTCCATAGGTGTTGTCGCCGACAAGGCCGCCGACATATCGATTGCCTTTCACCGCGCCGGTGGCATAGGCCTGCGAGAGCGAGCCGCCGAACATCAGGCCGACCAGGCCGCCTGTGGTGGTGGTGTTGCTGCTGACCGAGGTGACCGAGCCGGTCGCGTAGACGCGGGTCATCGCTGCGTCATAGGTGGCCCCGACCAGCCCCCCTGCGTAATAGGAATGCTGGATGACCGCGCCGGTGGCGTAGGAATCGATGATCGTGCTTACGGTGCCGTTCATCGCGCCGAGACGCCCGACCAGGCCGCCGACCTGGTAGGAGCCATCGACGGTTCCCGTGGCATAGGAGCCGGTGATCGAGGCCGTGCTGCCGTTGTTCGCGCTCACTCCGGCGAGGCCGCCGACGCCTTGGCCCTCGGCGGTGACCGCGCCCGTGGCATAGGAATTGACGATGATCGCCTCGTTGCGGCCGACCAGTCCGCCAATGCCTTCTCCGTCTGAGGCACTGTTCGATACCGCTCCCGAGGCATAGGAACTGCTGATCGTGCCGCGATAGCTGTAGCCGACGAGACCGCCGATATTGCTCATGGTGCCGGACACGGTGGCGCTCGACCAGGCGCCGGTGATGGTGCCGGTATCGCTCATGCCGACCAACGCGCCGATATTGCGGTTGCCCGTGATGGCGCCGCCGCTGAGGCCGATATTGCTGATCTTGCCCGGACCGGACGATGTGCCGACGAGCACCCCGATCAGCCCCACCGATTCCGCGCTGGGGCGGTTGATGACCAGGCCCGAGACGGTGTGGCCGGCGCCGTCCAGGCTGCCGGAAAAGCCCGTGACGCTGTCGCCGATCGGCTTGAAGCCGGCACCGCCATTCCAGCCGCTGGTGCCGGAGGCCGTGATGTCATTGGCGAGCGTCCAGGAGGCGGAGAGCATGGCCGCGGACGAACCGACGCCCTGCAGGCCGTAGATGTCGGTCAGCCGATAAGGGCTCGCGCTGCTGCCGTCGCCGCCGGCGACGCGCAGGAACGAGCCGCCATTGATCGTGAAACTGGCGGCGGAAAAGCCGGGAAGGGCGGCGGTGTTCTGGGCCCAATTGCCGCTGGTCAAGGTGAAACTGCCGACCGACACGGCGGCGCTCGCCGTAATCGTGCCGCCGGCGGCGAGCGTCAGCCCGCCGGATGTCGCGGTGACGGCGCTGTTGATGGCGATGCCGCCGGCCGCGTTCAGCGTCAGGATCTCGGCCGACGACCAGGACAGCGCCGTTGCCACCGTGATGTTGCCGGCCTGGGCGCCGCCGGATCCGGTGGAGATCGCGACATTGCCGAGCATGAGCTGGCTGGTCAGCGTGGTGACGTTGATGACGCTGTCATTGCCGGTCGCGGTGAAGCCGGACTGGCCGGCATCGGCGGCCGTCGAGATGGTGACGTTGTAGGGATCGAGCAGCAGCGTGCCGAAGCGGCCGAGGGCGGCGCGCAGATCGGCCATGCCGGTGAAGGTAAGATGAGCCTTTCCGGAGACCTCGGCAAAGCCACCATCGCCGCCTTGCGTTCCGCCGAGGGCGGAGATGGTGCCGGCGAAGCGGGTATCCCGGTCCGACCAGACGATGACGCGGCCGCCGTCGCCGGTGCGTCCGGCATTGGCCCGGATGGTGGTCGCGGCATCGATCGCGACGGTCTCGGCACGGGGCAGGGATCCACCGCCTTGATAATCGCCGCCGATGCGGATCTGGCCGCCGCCGGTCGTACCGGAGGCGTCGAGCCGCGCGCCCGACAGGGCGAGGGTCCGGCCGGTGATGGCGATGGCGCCGCCGGAGCCGCTCGGGCTCGATGCGTCGATGCGGCCGGTGGCCGATACCGTTCCACCGGCGCCGCCATCGACGACGACGGTGCCGGCCTTGCCGCGCGGCGTCGCGCGAACGGGCGGCCTCACCGCGCGCTGCGGCCGCGAGGTGACGGCATGCGTCCCCCGCGTGACCGGTGGCGCGCCGAAACGGACGCCATCGGCGGTGCGGGCGATGCCGCCGGCCTCGATCGATCCTCCGAGCAGGATCGCCGCGCGGGCGATATCGGCCGTGGTCGCGGCGCGGGCTTCGACGCGCCCGCCCTGGGCCTGGATCCGGCCCGTCTGGCGGATCAAGGCCTGGGCCCGGTCGGGATCACTGGTCGGGACCGACACGGTCAGGAAGCCGTCGCCCTCGACATCGATCGAAACGCGCTCGCCCGAGCCGAGGCCGACGCGGCCGCCGGGCGCCGCGATCGTCCCCTCATTGGTCACCCGTCCGCCGATCAGTACGGCGTCGCCGCCGCCGCGCACGCGAATGGTGCCCTGATTGGTCACGCCGGCCGACTGGCCGTTGCCGGTATAGCGGCGGCGGCCGGCCATGAAGTCGCCGTCGCTGGTGTCGAGGGTCGAAGCGGTGAAGCCGGCGGTGTCGACGGCGCCGCTCGGCGTGATCAGGATGCCGTTGGGATTGACCAGATAGACCTGTCCGTTGGCCTGGACCTGTCCGGCGATGGTCGAGCCGGTGGTGCCGGTCACCCGGTTGAGCGTGGCGGCGCCGGCGCCGGGCTGCTGGAACGTGACCCGGCCGCCCTGGCCGACGGAGAAGGCGTTCCAATTGATGACGGCGCGCTGGGATGACTGGTTGACGGTCAGCGAGCCGGCCTGCGGCGTGCCGATGCTCGCCGTGCCGCTGGCGACCGTGCCGCCGGTCGGCAGCGTCTGGGCCTGAACGAACGCGGCGCCAACCGGCATCAGGCCGGCACAAAGCGCGGCGACCGAGACCGAACGGCTCAGCCGCTGCGGTAGGGCCAGGCGACACGGGCCGGCCGGCGCCGGATGGGCCACGATCCGTACGGCCTGTGCAAGGCCAGCCATTGTCTGCATGCGGCGCACGCCCATCACCGATCGCCCCGTTCGACGCCTCGGGCCTGTCGGCCCCGTCCGGCATGCGACTTGCCACGCAGCGGCGAAGTGCGTCTTCTCACCAGGCGCATGGGCATTCAGATTTGCCGGCGCCGGCTTATTTTCGAATATCCGTCGCCGCGGCCCGGTGCCGATGGCATGGTCAAACGCCGGATTGACGGGGCGTGGGCCGACGGCCTCCATAGGCGGATCGACAGCGACAGCAGCGCCCGTTCCGGCTCTGCGGGGAACGCTGACCTGCAAGGGGGAAGACATATGCGCCGTCTCGAAGGTAAATCAGTCGTCATCACCGGCGCGGGCAGCGGCATCGGCCGCGCGGCGTCGCTGCTGTTCGCCACGGAAGGCGCAAGGCTGGTCGCGGTGGACCGCAGCCAGGCCGTTGAGGACACCGTGGCGGAGATCCGCAAGGCCGGCGGTACCGCCGAGGCGGTCGTCGCCGATGCCGGCTCCGAGCCGGACGTGGCCGCCTTCATCGCCAGGGCGGTTTCCGCCCATGGCGGGCTCGACGTCATCTGGGCCAATGCCGGCATCAGCGGCGGCCTGGTGCCGCTCCGCGAACAGACGCCCGAACATTGGCAGGAGATCCTGCGCATCAACCTGATCGGGCCGTTCCTGGCGATCAAGCATGCGATGCCGCAGATGATCAGCCAGCGGCGCGGCTCCATCGTCTGCACCGCCTCGGTCGCCGGCCTCAAATCCGGTGCCAGCGGCCATCCCTACGCGGCGAGCAAGGCCGGCGTGATCAGCCTGGTGCAGACAACCGCCTATTCCTTGTCCGGCACCGGCGTGCGCATCAATGCGATTTGCCCGGGCCTGATCGAGACCGGCATGACCAAGCCGATCTTCGACGGCGCCAGGGAGCGCGGCACCGAAGACCGGATCGGCCAGCTCAATCCGCTGAAGCGGGCGGGCCAGCCCCATGAACTCGCCGCCATGGGGCTGTTCCTGGCGAGCGACGAGGCATCCTATGTCAACGGCCAGGCCATTCCGGTGGATGGCGGCCTGACCGCATCGATGCCTTATGCCGGCAAGCCGATCTGACCCGTCCGGGCGCGTTGGTTCGCGCCCGAACGGGCCGGCATCAGGCCGCGGCCGCCTGGCGGTCGAGCTCCACGGCGAGCGCGTCCAGCAGCTCTCGCCACCCCGTCTCACGGTCGGCCGGCTGGTCGCCGCCGTCGAGGAAGGCCGCCTGTTCGGTATAGACGAGCTGCGTGCCCGCGCCGTCGGCGGTGATTTCGATGGTCGCGAGCGAGACGGAGATGCGCTTGCCGTCCAGCGCCATGGCATAACTGAACACGATGCGCTGGCCCGGCACGATCTCATGATAGACGGTGTCGTTGCTCACCAGCGGACCGTCGCGGAAGCGGAAGCGGCCGCGGTCCCCGCCGCCCTCGGTGAAGTCGGGGCTAAATTCCTCGATCGTCCAGCCTTCTGCTTCGACGAACCAGCGCCGCTTGATGGCCGGATCGGCGAAAGCCTGGAAGACGCGCTCCGGCGTGGCGGGATAGCGCCGGGGAATGACGAGGGTGGCGTGGATGACGGATCGGTCGATCATGGCAGGTCCTGCATGCTGGGCCAATGGCCCAATGGACGATGGCTCGAAGGGGAAATCCGGGCGTCGGCTGTTTCAGGTCACGGCGGCTGCTCCTGGATAAGTGGCCTCCAGCGTGAAGCTGCCGACTCCGACGGCGGCGCGTCCGTCCACCGCGTCGATGACCGCCGCGGCCCCCTTGGCGGTGAAGCCGCCATAGAGCTCGATCAGCGCGACGCCGCCGTCGGTGAGTTCGCGTGCGACCGCGGCGGCCGCGGTGTCGTCCGGCACGGCGACGAAGGTCGTGTGCTGCGGCGGAAACGCCGTGACGAACCGGTCCTGCCGCGGGTCGGCCCCGGCCTCGATGAAAATGAAGGCCCCGGGCGGCGGTGTGCCGTCCATGGAGGCCTGGCTGAAGCGGGCGGCGACCGCCAGTGACTCGATGCCGAAAGTCACTGAGCTGACCCGCACATGCGGCCCGGCGGCGGCCTGGACGATCGGGCGCCAGCGCGGCGATATCGCGCCGCAGAGCTCGATCAGGGTTGTGCCGTCGCGCGCCAGGGCCGCCGCTACCGCGGCGAGCTGGCCGGGATCGGCGACGGCCAGCACGGTCAAGTCCGGTCTCTCGATGCGGTCGCGCCGCGGATCCGCGCCTGCCGCGTCATAAATGATCGCCTTTTTCATCACGTCCTCCGGCTGCGAAGATTGTGACGCGGAGTGATCCATGCAATTGCTCAAAATGAGATCAAAACGATCGGGATGAGCGATCATGCTGGATGCCCTGACGCTCGATCAGCTGCGCGTCTTCGTCACCATTGCCGACCGGGGCTCGTTCCGGGCCGCCGCCAGGTCGCTCGGGCGGGCCCAGTCCGGGCTCAGCAGCGCCATCGCCAATCTGGAGGCCGAACTGCGGGTGCCGCTGTTCGATCGCTCGGAGCATCGGCCCGTGCTGACCGCGGCGGGTGTCACCTTGCTCGCCGAGGCGAGGGCGCTGCTGATCCGGGCCGATGCCTTTCGTGCCCGCGCCAACAGCTTTCATCAGGGGGTCGAAGCTGGGCTCACCGTTGCGCTCGACCCCTTGCTGCCGCTGCCGCTTCTGGCCGCCGTCATCGGCCGGTTCCAGAGCGAATATCCGAGCGTCAGGCTGGAGCTGGAGACCGCGCCGATGACCTCGGCGCTGGCCATGGTGCTGGATGGCCGCTGCGATCTCGGCCTGACCGCGGCGGAGGAGCAGGACCCGCATATCGGCTCTGAAGTGATCGGCGAGATCTATGGCATGATCCCGGTCTGCCATCCCGATCATCCCTTGGCGGGATCGGGCGAGACCGGCAAATGGGCGACGGTCGATCTCGCCGACCATGTCCAGATCGTCATCTCCGACCCGTCGGCGCGCTCGGCGGGGCGCAATTTCGGGGTCCTGTCGCAGCGAACCTGTCGGGTGAGCGATATCGCGACCAAGCACGGCCTCATCCGCGCCGGCGTCGGTTGGGGCAATCTGCCGCTCTGGATGGTCGCGGACGATATCGGCGCGGGCAGGCTCGCCCGTGTCGCGCTGGCGGCGCACCGGGCGCCGGAGCCCGCGCCTTTGACGCTCTTTGCCATCCGCCGCATCGATCGGCAGCACGGGCCGGCGGCATCGAGCCTGTGCCGCATGCTGGCCGAAGCGCTCCGCTGAGCAGCGATCCGGGCGCGACCTGCCCGATGGCGGTCAGGACGGCGCGGCGGCGGGCCGGGCCGTCCCGCCCGGCATCAGGCGGAACAGCCAGAGCGCGATCGGGCAGGCCAGGAGCGCGGCGGCGCCGAAGTCGAGCGCGGCGCCGGCATTGCCGGCCCAGACGGCGATCGTGCCGCCGGCCATCGGACCGAGCAGCATGCCGGCATAGAAGACGGTGTAGAACAGCCCCATGCCGATCGCCCGGTTGTCGGGTCCGAGCACGCGCTGCGGCAGGCTCATGATGGCGCCCGCCGGCAGGCCGCAAACGGCCCCCAGGACCAGGACGACGGGAAGCACCGCGCCGCTGCGCGACAGGAGCAGCAGCAGTGCGGCGAAGGCGATGCAGCCGGCGACCAGGACGACATCGCCCCGCTTGCTGCGGTCGGCTAGGACGCCGCCCAGCGGCACGGACAGCGTGGCGAGCCACAGCACGATGCTGATGGTGGATCCCGCCGTGGATGCGGACCAGCCGCGCGCGGCCAGCATTGACGGGCCGAAACTGAAGACCATGGCGAGGCCGAGATTGTAGAGGCTCCAGATGACGCCGGCGGCGATCACCGCCGAGGCCGCGCCCGGCGGCAGGCGTCCGCCGCCAGGCCCCGCAGCGGGCCTGTCGGGCGCGCGGTAGAGCCAGGCGACGAGGATCATTCCCATGGCGATCGGCGCCGTCACCGCCCAGTTCGCCGCGCCCAGCCCGAAGGTCGCCGCGATCGCCGGCAGGGCCATGAGCGCGGCGGCGATGCCGACCGGCCAGGAATTGACGAAGATGGCCATGGCGGTCGCCATCTCGCGGCCGGAGAACCAGTCGGCGACCATTTTCGTCATCACGACGTTGAGCACGATGCCGCCGGCGCCGGCCATCAGCCGGCCGGCGATCTGGGCGTTCCACCCGGTCGACGCGGTCATCAGCCATTGGCCGGCCAGCATCAGCGCAAGGCCGGCCAGGACCGCGGTCTTGTCGCCGAGGCGGCGGCCGATCGCGCCGCCGGGCAAGGCGAGCACGGTGCCCGGCGCGAAATAGAGCCCGATCAGAATGCCGATATCGGCCAGGCTCGCACCGAGACCCTGGCTGAGCTGCGGGGCGATGGCGGCAACGCTTTGAAATTGAAAGGCCATCGCCGCGCGGGCGGCGAAGAGGGCGGCAAGGATGGTCCAGCGGCTGGGCACCTCGATCGCTCCGTCAGGCCGGAGACCGGTCGGCCGGCGGGGCGGCGGTGGCCGGCCGGATGTTCTGGTTCAGGCGAAACATGTTGGTGGGGTCATAGCGGGTTTTCAGCGCGACCAGGCGCGCGTGGTTGTCGCCATAGGCATCGCGGATGCGATCCTCGCCCTCGTCGCCGAGATTGTTGGCGTAGACGCCGCCGGTGCCATAGGGCCTGACGGCATTCCACAACGCGCGCGTCCATTCGATATTGGCCGCGTCGGCGGCCGCATCGTCCCAGATCGCCAGCGGGAAGCAGTCATAAAGCGCGTCCCGGTTGGCATAGGGCGATTGCGCCCGTGGGACGCGGGCAATCGCGCCGCCGACCTGCTGAAACACCAGGAGCGAGGCGGTCGAAGGCGCCCGCGCATAGGCCTCGAGCAGCGCCTCGATGGCGCCATCGCCGATTGCGTTCAGGAACTGCGCTTTCCAGTAGTAGCGGCGGCCGCGCGGAAACAGGCTGTCGCCCCTGGATTGGATGTCGAGATAGGGAATGGCGCCAAGCCGGCTTTCCACGGGCTGCCCGAACTTCATCAGCGGTGCGAGCACGGCTTCGCCGGCCTCGGGCGGGCCGACATAACAGGCCGAGATGCTGAAGAAGCGTTCGCCCGCCGGCGTGGTGACCAGCGCGGCGTCGGCGCTGACCTCGTCCGGCGCATGGCGGCAGAATGCGTCATAGAAACGGATCGTTTCGCGCGCGTCGTCGTAGCGATGCAGCACCGAGCCGACCAGCAGGGCCGGTCCGACCGGGTGAAGCCTGTATTCGAACGCGGTCACGATGCCGAAATTGCCGCCGCCACCGCAGAGGCCCCAGAACAGGTCGGGATGATCGGCGGCGCTGGCTCTCAGCCGCCGTCCGTCCGCGGTGACGATCTCGGCGGCGACGAGATTGTCTGAGGTCAGCCCATATTTGCGGCCGAGCTTGCCGAAGCCGCCGCCGAGCGTCAGCCCGGCAATGCCGGTATCGCTGTTGACGCCCATCGTGGTCGCCAGGCCGTGGGCCTGCGTCGCCGTGTCGAATTCGCCCAGGCTCAGGCCGGCTTCGGCCCGGGCAAGACGGCGCACCGGGTCGACTGCGATCTCTTTCATGCGCGAGAGGTCGATGACCATGCCGTCGTCGCAAACCGACAGGCCCGCCACACTGTGACCGCCGCTGCGCACCGCCACCAGAATGCCTTGCGTCCTGGCGAAGGCGACGGCGTCGACGACGTCGTCGGTATTGCGGCAATAGGCGATCAGGGCCGGCCGTTTGTCGACGGCGCCGTTCCAGACCTGGCGTGCGGCGTCATAGGACGCGTCTCCCGGCCCGACCAGGTCGCCGCGGAAGTCGCGCCGGAACCGGTCGATCGCCGGAAGGGAGGAGTGGCGGTGGTCCGGTGCAGGCGCAATTGGCTGTCGCAGGTCCATCTTGGCCTCCCGGGTGTCGGCAAAGATGATCTCATGGGCCCGCGCCGCGCCGCAAAATCGAAGATCTCAGCTGCCGGATGAGAAAAACTCATCTAGATTGCGCGAATGAGAAAGTTGCCGCCGCTCCGCTCTCTGCACGCCTTCGAGGCAGCCGCCAGGCATGGCAGTTTCCGGGCGGCGGCGGCCGAGCTCGGCGTGACCCCGACCGCGATCAGCCATCAGATCCGGCTGCTCGAGGAAAGCTGCGGCCATGCCTTGTTTCAGCGCCGGCCGCTGGTGCTGACGAGCGCCGGCGCGCGGCTGTTTCCGGCCTTGCGCAACGGCTTCGACACCTTTGCCGGCGCCTTCGCGGCCATGGCGGAGCCGGGCCCGCAAGCGCCGCTGCGGGTGACCAGCCCCAACGCCTTCGCCAGCCGATGGCTGGTGCCGCGCTTGCCGCAATGGCGCGACGCCAACCCGACCATTGCCCTGGAAATCATCGGGACCGACAAAGTGCTGGATCTGCGCGCCGGCGCCGCGGATGTGGCGATCCGCTATGCCCGCAGGCCGCCCCTGGACTTCGCGAGCCACGAGGTTTGCCGCGATACGTTCTTTCCGGTCTGCACTCCGAAGCTGCTCGCCGGCGACGGCCGGCCGCTGCGGCGCGTGGCGGATCTGTTGCGGTTTCCATTGATCCACTTCGACTGGATGAGCGGCGATCCCGAGGCTCCGACCTGGCGACAATGGCTGGCGATGGCGCGTTCAATCGATCCCGACCTCGGAGATGTCGACAAACCCTGGGACCTGAGCTTTCGCGAAGAGCTGCATGCCATCGACGCGGTGGTCGCGGGGCAGGGCATCGCCATCTGCAGCGACGTGGTGGTCAGCCGCGAGCTGGAATGCGGTTCGCTTGTCAAAGCCCATCCGCTGTCGCTGCCGGGCTACGGCTTCTACCTGGTGTCGATGCCCGACAGCCCGCGGGCCGACATCATCGAAGCCTTTTCGGCCTGGATGCGAACGGCAGGCTGATCGGCGCGGGCCGCCTGGTGATGAGGTCCGATTCCGGCGAGCGGGGCCGCGGGGCAGGGGCCAGGGTGAGGCCCTTCGCCCCCTTTTCGCCAGGAGCCGACCATGCCGGACCATCACGCCAGCAAGACCTATGGCACCGTTGCCGCCGACCGGCAGGGACAGCTGAGCGGCCTGGAGTTTGTCCGGGGCCTCGTCGCGGGAACGCTGCCGCTCAACACCTTCGCCAGGACCTTGGGTTACGACATTGCCGAGGCGGAAAGGGGGCGTGTCGTCGTGACCGCCGAGCCGCGGGATACTCACCTCAATCCGGCCGGCACCGTCCACGGCGGCCTGGCCGCGACCCTGCTCGACAGCTGCATGGGGCTCGCGGTCCAGTCGACCCTGGAGAAGGGGTTCGGCTCGACCACCCTGGAATTCAAGATATCCTTCGTCCGGCCGATCACGCCCGAGACCGGGCCGGTCAAGGCCGAAGGCCAGGTGATCAACCGGGGCCGCCGGGTCGGCACGGCCGAGGGGCGGGTCACCGACGGCCAGGGCCGCCTGCTGGTCCATGGCACGACCACGTGCCTGATTTTCGAGCGGTGATCCCGGCTTGAATTCGCCCAAGGCCTATCCCAGGTTTGGCCATGGCCAATGAACATACGCATTCCGCCGCGCCTCATCCGCCGGTGGACAATCAGCCCGGCGGGACCGAGATCCGCGCCGCGTTCAAGATCGATATCGTGATCATCGGCGCCGGGCAGGCGGGGCTCTCGTCGGCCTACCACCTGCAAAATCTCGGCCTCGTGCCGCGCCGGAACTACCTGGTCCTGGACAAGTCGCCGGAGGCGGGTGGGGCTTGGCAATATCGCTGGCCGTCGCTGACCTTGAGCACGGTCAACCGGGTCCATGACCTGCCGGGCATGGCCTTTGCCGATGTGGTCGGGGGCGACAGCCCCGAGGTCAAGGCTTCCGTCGCCGTACCCCGCTATTTCGCCGCCTATGAGCAGAAGTTCCATTTGCCGGTCTACCGCCCGGTCACCGTCAAGGTGGTCTGCGACCGCGGCGAGCGCTTCCGCATCGAGACCGACCGGGAGACCTTTTCGGCCCGCGGCCTGATCAACGCCACCGGCACCTGGGAGACGCCCTATATTCCGGAATATCCGGGCGCCGACCGGTTCCAGGGCCGGCAGCTCCACACCCGCGACTACCGGACCGCCGGTGAATTCGCCGGCAAGCATGTCCTGGTGGTCGGCGGCGGCATCTCGGCCTTGCAATTGCTCGACGAGATTTCACGGGTCACCACCACCACCTGGGTGACGCGCCGCGAGCCGCAATTCCGGGAGGGCGGGTTCACGCCGGAGGATGGCCGCGCGGCGGTCGCCATTGTCGAAGACCGGGTCCGGCGCGGCCTCGTTCCCGGTTCGGTCGTCTCGGTGACCGGCATCCCGCTGACCCCGGCCCTGAGAGCTGCCCGCGAACGCGGCGTGCTGAACCGCCTGCCGATGTTCAGCGCGATCACCGAACAGGGCGTGCGCTGGCCCGACGGCAGCGAACGCTCGGTCGACGTCATCCTCTGGTGCACGGGTTTTCGCAGTTCGCTCGACCATCTCGCGCCGCTGCAGATCCGCGAGGACAATGGCGGCATCGTCATGACCGGCCGTCTCGCGACGCAGGTGGCCAAGGACCCGAGGATCCATCTGGTCGGCTACGGCCCCTCCGCCTCGACCATTGGCGCCAACAGGGCGGGCGCCGCTGCGGCTCGCGAACTGACGGCGCAGCTCGAACTGGCCTGAGGGCCGTCCGTTCACGATCGGCCCGTTCGCCGCGCATCGTTCGAACGCCGGTCCGGGAGTTTTGGACACGGGGCTTGCCGCGCACGACGCTCCCGGCCCAGCCCCGCCTGTTCAGACCACGCGCACTTCGGCAAGCCGCCTGATCGAGAACGCGTCGTCCCAGCAGATGGCGGCTTCCCATGCGGCCGAGGCTTGCGCCGCGATATCGAATTCGCCGGCGTCGAGGCCGGCGGCGTTGTGGGGCAGCACCAGGTCGAGGTCGGGGGCGTCGACATGCGACTCGTCCCAGTCGATCAGCGCGACCCGATCCGCGGTCATGCGGATATTGCCGCGATTGTTGGCGTCCCCGTGCACGACGCAGGTCGGACGTCCGACGAGGCGCGCCCATGCTGCCCGGCATCGCGCAACGCCCTCGGGCGGCATCGCGGCAAGGTCGATCCTCGTCCCGCTCTCGGCCTGCAGGAGATCGGTCGAGGATCGCCAGCCGGGGCGCTGCGGCCAGTGGCGCGTCAACCGGTGCAGCCGGCGGAGCGTGTCGGCCACGCGACGCCAGTCGGCCTCCGTCTCGGGCGGTCCGCCCTCCACATAGGTCATCACCATCACACCGTCCGCGAACAGGCGGCCGTCGGTCGTCGGGATCGGCACCGGCACGGTCAGGCCTTGCCGGTCGAGAGAGTGGAGGAGCCCGGCTTCCCACGCGAGATCGGCGTCGCTCCTGGTCCCGAGGCGAGCGACCGCGAGGCGGCCTTGGACATGCACGCTCCAGACGTCGTTGGCGACACCGCCGGCGAGGCGTTCGATGCGCGTTGCGTCTTCACCCCATTGCCGCAGCGCCTCCCATCCCACCGGCGGCATCAAAGCCTCGGTTGCGTGCGTTTGTGGAGCGGGCCTCCCGGCAGATACCATCCGGCCTTTTTGCGGACGGTCGCACTTGCGTCATTCTGCCGGGCGGCCGAGATCGCCGCGGCCGCCAGGGCATTGGTGTGGACGAATTGCCCGACCACTTCGATCGCCATCGCGCGGACATGGGCTTCGGGGTCACCCTCGAGCAGTTTCATAGCCCTCGGAAGCACCGCAGCCTCGGTGGGCCTGCAGGTCCCCTCCTTGCACCTCTCGCACGCCAGGCTGTGCAAGGCGGAGCATCGGATGCGCTCGTCGCCATCATCAAGCATCGCCATCAGATCGGCGAGCGTGTCAGGCGACAAATACCGGTCGAGAAACCGGCAGCAGTGCAGGCGGACATCGGGAGCGTCATGCCGCAGCCCGGCGCGCACCGCGGGAAGCGCGCTTGTCCCGAGAGCGAGCAAGGCCCGATAGGCCTCGGGCGCCCTGTACGGGAATGCCAGGGCTTCGATGACCTCTTGGTGCTGCGCCACCATTTGAGCGACCCGCAGGGTTGTTGAAGGCGGCAACCGATACCATGCGGCACCCCTTCGCCATATCCGCATTTCCGCTTGGCGGCTCGTCCCGACTTCGTCCGGCGACCACGAATGAAAGGCGCACGGGGCGCCGGCAGAGGCAGGAGGCCTCTCGCGGCTCCGCCAGGCCGCCGCTCACGCAGCCGGACGGAAATGCCCGGGCGGATGGCTGGTATCGCGCCGGATCAGGCGCCTGAGCGTCGACGGCTCGGCATAACCCACTTGCCGCGCGATGGCGTCGACCGGCAGGCGGGTGGTCTCCAGCAGATAGCGCGCCGTCTCGACCCGGATCCGCTGCACGAATTGAATGGGCGAGACGCCGCAGGTCACGGCGATCCTGCGCGCGAAGGTGCGCGGCGCCAGGCCCGCGGCTTCCGCCAGTTCCTCGATCGCGAAATCCCGGCCGATATTGTCGCGGACCCAGCGCTCCGCCTTGGCGATGCTGGCGTCCTGGCCGGCCAGATAGGTGATCGCCATGAACGGGGCCTGCGACCGGCGCTCGTCCAGCAGCAGGTAATTGGCGCAGGCCCTGGCAAGGCTCGGCCCGGCGAAGCGCGCCACCACCGCGAGCATCAGGTCCATCTGCGCCATGGCCGCGCCACCGGTGGCGATGGGCCAGTCGGCAACGACCATCTGCTCCGTCACCAACTCGACCTTGGGGTAGCGGCGCTGGAACAGCGGTGCCAGCCACCACGTCGTCGTGGCGCGCCGGCCATCCAGCAGACCGGCCTCCGCGAGCAGGAACGTGCTGGCGCAGGAGGCGGCGAGCGTGGCGCCGGCCGCGAAGGCCTCGACCAGCATGGCGCGGGCATGGCGCCCGGCGGCGCTCTTCAATGTGGCGTCGAGTTCTTCCGCAGCCGCGGTGCCGAGACCGGGAACGATGACCAGTTCGGCGCCGTGCAGCGTGGCCGCGTTGCGCCGTGGTCCGCAAGGCACCGTCGTGACTTCGAACGGCAGGGCGCGTTTCGCCGCCTGGCTGATCCGGTTGGCCGTCGCCATCACGTCGTGGGTGATCGCCGCGCTCGACGCCATGCAGCCGCGAAGTTCGAGAACGGCAACTCTGGTCATGTCAAAAAAGCCCCGATCAATGTCACTTTCGACACTAGCGCGATCGCCCTGGCGGCACAATGATCCGGCCCGGAGACCGAGGCCGGCATTCCGGACCTTGTCGCCGACACGGCCGTCCCATGCCGAGCCTGCCCGATCCGCGGGCCGGTCGCGTGGCCCGACGGCCGAGACCTGCCCGGACATCCGCTGATATCGACGAGGAAGAGCCATGCCGACCGCCGCCCGCAACATGCACGAAGACGATCCGCTGGATGATTTCGCGCCGCGTGAGATCACCCTCGACGGCGTCACCAAGGTGGTCCATGTCGCCGGCACCGGACCGGCGGTGATCGTCATGACCGAAATGCCCGGCATCAGCCCGCATGTGGCGCGCTTCAGCCGCTGGGTTCGCGATGCCGGTTTCACCGTCTACATGCCTTCGCTGTTCGGCCTGGACGGTGTCGTGCGCACGGCGGAGGATGGTGCTGCGGTGTTCAAGCGGGCCTGTGTCAGCGCCGAGTTCCGCGCCTTTGCCGGCGCCGGGTCGAGCCCGGTGACGTTATGGCTGCGGGCGCTGGCGCGGCTCGCCCATGCCGAATGCGGCGGCCCCGGCGTCGGCGCCATCGGCATGTGCTTCACCGGCAATTTCGCGCTGACCATGATGCTCGAACCTGCCGTGCTGGCGCCGGTTCTGTCGCAGCCGTCGCTGCCGCTCGACGACCCTGCCGGCACCGGCATCGACAATGACGAGTTCCGCGCGGTGCGCGAGCGCCTCGAGCGCGACGACCTCACCGTGCTCGCCTATCGCTTCGAAGGCGACCAGTTCTGCCGCGCGCAGCGCTTCGCGGCCTTCTCCGCGGCGCTTGGCGACCGGTTCATGCCGCGCGTTTTGCCCGACAGCGCCGCCAATCCCGACACCGCGCCGTTCTTTCAGCGCCACGTCGCATGTCCGCACAGCGTGGTGACCGCCCACCTGATCGACGAAGCCGGCCAGCCGACGATCGCCGCGCGCGACGAGATCCTGGCCTTCTTCGCGCACAGGCTCGCACCGGAACGGCGCCGGGGCTGACGGCCTGGTTCGAAACCGGGGCGGGCGCGTTGCGGGCGCCCGCCCGAATTCCTCAGCCGTCAGAACGAAATCCGGATCGCGCCCGATCCGTGGAAATCGTCGCCACCGCGCCGCCCCACGGTCCGGGACAGCGTGGCGGACAGGGCGACATTGGCGTTGATGGCGGCGGAAAAACCGCCGGCGACGCGTCCGTAGATGGATCTCGGCGCGCCTGGAACCGTCCAGGCATTGACGATGAGCGGCGCCGAGTTCGCCTGATAGGCGATGATGCGCCCATTGCCGAGCAGGTCGTGTTCGACGGTCAGGTTCAGATAGGGCGTGATGATCCTGTCGTCGTACCGGACCGTGGCGCGCAATTGCCCGCCGAGGCTGCCGACGAGAGCCTGGGCCACTTGCGGGCCGACCTTCAAGGTCAGCACGGGATCACCGACCTCGGAATAGCCGTTCACCCGGGCCCACGCATAGGTCAGGCCGCCGATGGGACCGGCCTGGACCGGGCCGATGTCGAAGAGGTAGCCGAGCTTGCCGGCCGCCACCGCTGTTGTTCCATCCGGCCGCGAGGCGAGCGTATCGACCACGCCGGGGCGTGTGTTGCGCGAGTCCTGGCGGCCGACGGTGGCGAGCCCCTGGGCGAAGAAGTTCGCGTCGGCCCAGGCGCCGTAGAGACCGAACTGATACGAATGGGCGTCCAGGGTGCCGGCCCCGTCGCGCAGCCGAGCCTTCGGATTGGCGTAGTCGAAGGCGGCTCCGACAAAGGCGTTGGCGTTGATGCGATATTCGAGGCCGAGCGTGCCGCCGACGCTGTCGAGCTGATAACCGGCCGATGTCGCCGAACGCGACCGCTCGCCGATGGCGCCATTGGCTTGCATGTAGAATGACCAGGGGCTGGCGAGCGGCGAGCGCCCGAACGCCACCGGTGCCAGCGGGCCACCCGCAGAACGGGGCGCGGGCGCAAGGACGGACGCCTCACGGAACAGGTCGAGCCTGCCGAACAGCGTCGCGGCAAAGCCCATGGCGGTGCTCAGGGCCAGATCGCCTTGCGGCGCGAAGGTGAAAGGGGCGTTGAGCCGGTTGACGATATAGGCGGCGAAAATGGCAAAGCCGCGCGATGTCGGATGCACGCCGTCGAAATAGTAGAGATATTGGTTCTGCAGCGCCGGATCTCCGACGCAGGCGACCGGGCAAACGCCGACATTGGCGATGCCGTAGAGCGCGGGCGACGCCTTGATCTGGCGGACGATCATCGCGGTGTCGATCAGCTCGACACGCACGCCGGTGCGGGCGACGGCCGCCAGACCCGCCTGCATCAGGCCATTGTAATCGCGGCTATAGGCGGTGCCGATGGCCGCCAGGGGCGTTCCGGCCGATGCCGGCGCGGCGCCGGTATCTCCCGTGGTGACGACGAATGTTCGTGCGCCTGCGCCGACCAGCGCATTGACGCCGGCCAGCGCCTGGCTGGCGCTGGTCGCGGCGGCGGCGGGAACGCCGGCAAGCGTGCCGCCGCCCTGGTAGAAGACGCGGACGTCGTTGCCGCCGATATTGAGCGTGACGAGGTCGGTTGGCGCGATCCTCTGCCCGGCGACGAAATCCTGCCACTGCTGCGCGAAGCCGGGGATGCCGGGCAGGGCCAGATTGATCGAACCCGTCGTGGCGCCGCCGATCGCGTGGCTGACCAGCGGAATGCCCAGCAGCTGCGCGGTCGTGTCGACATAATTGGTACCGCCGCTGAACCGCCCGGTGGGATATTGGGGCAGGTTGGGCAGGCCGAGCAGCCTGAAGAAATTGCCGGTATCGGCCCAGCTGTCGCCGAAGGCGACGACCTTGGTGAACGGGCTCTGGGCCCTGGCTTGCCCGGCTGCCGCGAGCAGTGCGGCGCCCCCCAGCAGCGCCCCACCGCAGATCAATCCCATGCGTATCGTCCTGTTCATTGCGTCGCCCTCCCGGTTGTTGGTCTTGGTGTCGTCAGGTCGCGTGGGCGCGAGCCGCGGCTTTCGCACGCGGCGCCCTTGCGGTGGTTGGGGCCGGCGCGCCCGGCGAGGGGCGGCGGCGCGCCGGGCGAAGTCCGCCCGGCCTCTCCATGCTCGCGTCGCGTGATCGCGTCGCCGTTCGGCCGTTTCGCTCCTATCAATCAGCCGACTGATTGATGAGCGGACCGTGCCGTCTCGCCTGGTGCACTCTCGAGATCTGCGGGGGTCTGCGCCCGCCTGTGAATGAAGGGGGATCGTCCTGCCGGCGGGTCGATCAGCGGGTGGGCGCCGCGCCCTGCGCCGGAACGCCGGACCTGGTCATCCGACGAGGTTCTTGGGCAGCAGTCCGTGCACGCCCTTCTCGCCGTTCACCGCTTGGGTCACGCGAAAATCGACGCATAGCGAACAGAGCTGGTAGGCATGGGCAGGCGACAGACCGGTGCGGTCGCCGATGAAGGTGATCATCTCCCGCAGGGCCTGTCTCAGGGCCTGGTCGAGATCCTCGCCGAAGCCCATGCTGATGAAATGGCTGGGGGTTTCGGCCCTGGGAAAGCGCAGGCGGGGGGCACGCGGGCCGCCGCCCTTGTGAAGGGTCAAGGTGAACCGGCCGGTGAGGCACATTTCCAGCGCGGTCACCGACACTTCGCCATCGCCCTGCAGGCCATGCCCGTCGCCCGCCGAGAACAGCCCGCCCTCGGCGTGAACCGGCAGGAACAGGGTGCTTCCCGCCACCAGTTCCTTGTTGTCGAGATTGCCGCCGTGGCGGCGCGGCTCCTTGGACGAGATCCGGCCGTAGGACGCCGGCGGCGCCACGCCCATGACCCCGAAAAACGGCGCGGTCGGCAGGGTCATGCCCCAGGGCAGCCGGGCCAAACCCCTTTTGCGGTCCACGGCGACATGCGTCAGGACCATTTCGGGGAAGTCGTCGGGCAAGGTGCCGGCCAGCGGGCGGATATAGGTGTAGCCCCAGTCCGATCCGAGATCGACGGCGTCGATGCCGATCTCCAGCATGTCGCCCGGGGCCGCGCCGGCGATACCGATCGGTCCGGTGAGGATGTGTGGAGCGAGCGAGGGCAGGCCGGCGTCGAGCACATGCCGGAGCGCGGCGGGAACCGTCATTCCCAGGCCGGCCGGCGGCAGCAGCGAGGTCTTCCCGGAGACGGTCTCCAGGATGACGGTGTCGCCTGACGACACTGTCAGGATGGGCGGAAATTCGCAGTCGAACATGCCGATGCGGACAGTGTCTGGCGTCGCCGCCACGCGATGCAAAGCCAAGATCGCCTCCTTCCAGCGCGATGTCGGGATCGGTCATGAAAGCCTGGGCCGGCCGCCGGTCGCGGCATCCGGGCCGTCGTCCAGGTGACAGGCCGACACATGCCCTGGGCCGACCGGCCGCAATGCCGGCTCCTCGGTCCGGCAGCGATCGAAGGCCAGGGGGCAGCGCGTGTGAAAGCTGCAGCCCTTGGGCGGATTGATCGGGCTCGGCACGTCGCCGCTCAGGATGATGCGTTGGCCGCCGGCCGCGCGCGGCCCCACCAGGGGCGCGGCGGATAGCAGCGCCTTCGTGTAGGGATGCCGCGGCGTCGCGAACAGGGCGCTGCGGGGCGCCAGCTCGACGATCTTTCCCAGATACATGACGGCGACCCGATGGGCCATGTGCTCGACGATCGCCAGGTCGTGGCTGATGAACAGCAAGGCGAGCCCGAGCTCCTCCTGCAGGTCCTGCAGCAGATTGACGATCTGCGCCTTGACCGAGACATCGAGGGCCGAGACGGCCTCGTCGCAGACGATCAGGTCCGGCTCGGCCGACAGGGCGCGGGCTATGCCGATGCGCTGCCGCTGGCCGCCGCTGAATTCGTGTGGCCATCGGTCGGCGGAATCGCGCGGCAGGCGGACCTTGTCCAGAACCTCGGCGACCCGATGATCGATGTCGGCGTGTCTCAGGTCCGGCCAGAAGTTCCGGATCGGTTCGGCGATGATCTCGCGGACCTTGAGACGCGGGTTGAGCGACGAGAAGGGGTCCTGGAAGACGACCTGCAGCCGCTTGCGCACCGGGCGAAAGGCGCCCGGGCCGAGATTGTCGATGCGCCCGCCGTCGAGGCTCACCTGGCCATCCGTGACCGGGAGCAGGCCGAGCACCGCGCGGCCGACCGTCGACTTGCCGCAGCCGCTCTCGCCGACCAGCGACAGGGTCTCGCCTCGTTCGATCGAGAACGACACGCCGTCGACCGCGCGCAGGCGGGCGGCCCGACCGAGCCCGGTCCGGACGGGATAGTATTTCTTCAGGCCTTGGACATTCAGCAGAGGCTGGGTCATGCCGCCACCTCGGCGCTTGCCGGTGCATAGTGACAGGCGGCGAGATGGCCCGCGGCCTTCGCCGCCAGCCGTGGCGCGACGTTGCGGCACAGGTCGGTCGCCGAGCGGCACCGGCCGGCAAAGGCGCAGCCGGTGATCTTGTCCTTGAGGCTCGGGACCGTTCCGGGAATCTCGGCGAGGCGCCCGCCGGAGCCTGCCCGGTTGGCGCCGAGCGCCGGAACCGCGCCCAGCAGCCCCTGCGTATAGGGATGCCTGGGTGTGCCGAAGAGGTCGGTGGTCGCGGCCGCCTCGACCACCTGGCCGGCATACATGACAAGCACCCGCTCGGCGACCTCCCAGACCACGCCGAGATCATGGGTGATCAGGATGATCGCGGTTCCGATCCGCTGCTTGAGATCGCGCATCAGCTCCAGGATCTGTGCCTGGATCGTCACGTCGAGCGCCGTGGTCGGCTCGTCGGCGATCAGAAGCTTGGGGTCGCAGGCCAGAGCCATGGCGATCATCACCCGCTGGCACATTCCGCCGGAGAGCTCGTGCGGATATTGGCCGATGCGCCGGCGCGGCTCCGGAATGCCCACCAGGGCCAGCATCTCGACCGCCCGGTCTTGCGCCGGGCCGCCCCGCAAGCCCTGGTGGAGGCGCAGGGTTTCGCTGATCTGCCGCCCGACCGTCAGGACCGGGTTCAGGCTCGACATGGGGTCCTGGAAGATCATGCTGATCGCATTGCCGCGAATGCTCCGCATCTCCGCCTCGGGCAAGGTGAGCAGCTCGCGGCCCTGGAAGCGAATGCTTCCGCCGAGGCGCGCCGGGGGCTCCGGCAGAAGTCGCAGCATCGACATGGCCGTGACCGACTTGCCGCTGCCGCTTTCGCCGACGATGGCGAGGGTTTCGCCGGCGTCCACGTGGAAGCTCAGGCCGTTCACGGCGCGGGCCACCCCGTCCGGCGTCAGGAAATGCGCCTGCAGGTCTTCGACCGCCAGCAAGGGCGTGTCCTTGTGCATCGTCATGATGTCAGGCCTTCCTGCTCATGCGCGGATCGAGCAGATCCCGCACGCCGTCGCCGAGCAGGTTCATCGCCAGCACGGTGACGCAGAGAAAAAGGGCAGGGAACAGCACGAGATGCGGCTTGACCTGCCAGATGCCGCGCCCCTCCGCCATGATATTGCCCCAGGAGGGAATGCTGGACGGGGTTCCCGCGCCCAGGAAGGACAGCGCCGCCTCGATGAGAATGGCGCTGGCGCAGATGAAGGTCGCCTGGACGGTCAGCGGGCCGACGACGTTGGGCAGGATGTGGCGCATGATGATGGTCGGCGTGCGGGTGCCGCAGGCGATGGCGGCTTCCACATAGGGCTGCTCGCGGATCGCCAGGACAGCGCCGCGAACGACGCGCGAAACCCGCGGTATCTCGGTCACCGTGATCGCCAGGATGACGTTCTCGATACTGGCGCGGGTCAGCGCCATCAGCGCGATGGCCAGCAGGATCGGCGGCACCGCCATCATACCGTCCATGACCCGCATGAGGACATTGTCGGCCCAACGGACATAGCCGGCGACCAGTCCGACCGCCAATCCGATGCCGCAGGCCAGCAGCGCGACGGAAAACCCGACGATGAGCGAGACGCGCGCGCCGTACAGGACGCGCGAATAGACGTCGCGCCCCAGCATGTCGGTGCCGAACCAGAACTGCGCCGAAGGGTCCTGCTTGCGCAGCACGGGCGCGACCGAGGCCGGATCCTGGGTCATGAGGCCGGGCGCGAAGATCGCGATCAGAACCATGGCCAGCAGCATGAGGCCGCCGACCAGCATGGTCGGATGGCGCCGGACCAGGCCGTGCAGGCCACGGGCCAGGCGAATCTCGGGAAACAGCTCTGGAAGCTGTCTTGCGGCGACCGCGCCTGCGCGGTGGGCCACAGCTTGATCTGCGGGATAAGCGGTCAATACCGAACCCTCGGGTCAATCAGGATGTAGACGAGGTCAATCAGCAGATTGACGAAGACATAGGTGAACGAGAAAAACAGCACGACGCCCTGGATGACCGGATAGTCGCGCCGAAGGATTGCATCGGCGGTCAGCCGGCCAAGACCCGGTATGGCGAAGACGCTTTCGGTCACCACGGCGCCGCTGACCAAGAGCGCCATGCCGATGCCGACCACCGTGACGATCGGGACCGCGGCGTTTTTCAGGGCGTGAATATAGAGAATGCTGGTGCGGCCCAGGCCCTTGGCCTTGGCGGTGCGGATATAGCCCTGCTGGAGAACCTCGAGCAGCGTCGCCCGTGTCGTGCGCGCGATGATCGCGACATAGACGCCGCTGAGGGCCAGCGACGGCAGCAGCAGGCCCTGCAACCAGCCGGCGACGCCCTCCGACAGGGGGGTGTAGCCTTGAACCGGCAACAGGCCGAGCTGCAGGCCGATGCTGTAGGCGAGCAGATAGCCGAGCACGAAGCCGGGAATGGAGAAGCCGAGCACCGCTGTCGTCATGACCGTGCGATCGATCCAGCTGCCGGCCCGGGCGGCGGCGGCGATGCCGAGCGGCACGCCGATCGTCACCGCCACGACCAGCGTCACGATCATCAGCGACAGCGTCGGCTCGACCCGTTCCGCCAGCAGGGCGGCGACCGGCAGATTGGTGAAGATCGAGCGTCCGAGGTCGCCGCGCAGGATGCGCCAGGCCCAGTCCGCGAACTGGACGAGGAACGGCTGGTCCAGCCCGAGGGAGACGCGGATGCGGTCGAGCTCGGCCGGGCTCGCATGATCGCCCGCGACGAGAACTGCGGGATCGCCGGGCGCGATATAGAGCAGGCTGAAGACCATGAGCGCGACCACGGCCATGACCGGGATGGTCGACAGGATCCGCCGGATCAGGAAGAGGGGCATGGCGAACCTCCCGTGTCGGCGATGATGGGCGGGTGCCTCGCGCTCAGGCCGAGCGATTGCTCGAGCGCCGCCGACACCATGAGCAGGCGCTGCTCCGAAAACCACGGGCCGACCAGTTGCAGGCCCGCGGGCAGGCCGGCGGCGGTGAACCCGGCCGGCGTGGAAAGGGCGGGATGGCCGGTCAGATTGAAGGGATGCAGCGCGGCGGCCCATTGCGGATAGGAGCCCGGATAGCCGGGATCGATCGAGTCCAGCCGGGGGGCCGGCGTCGTCACCGTTGGCATGGCCAGGACGTCGTAGCGCTGCAGCAATCCTTGCACCGCACGAAACAGCGTGGTGCGCCGATCGCTGGCGGCCATGAGGTCGAGCGCCGACCATCCGCGGCCCTGGGCGATGCCGGCGCGCAGCGTCGCGGTCATCCTGTCGCCGGCGGCGTCGAAGATGGGACCATAACGCCGGGCGCGGACCGTGCTCGCCAGCGTCGCATAGATGGAATAGAGGCCGTCGAAACAGGCCTCCTTCACCTCTTCGACCACGGCGCCCAGGACCGACAATCGCGACATCGCGGCTTGCGTCAGGGCCAGCACTTCGGTTTCGGTCCGATACTCGCCGAAATGGGCGATCCAGCCGACCCGCAGGCCGCGGATCGACATCCGTTCCGGCTCGACGGGCGCCGCGAGCGCGAACGGATCGGCCGGACAAGGCCCTTGCATGACCGAGAGCAGCAGCGCGACATCATCCGTGACCCGCGCCATCGGGCCGACATAGGCGAAATTGCCGAAACTATCAGGCGCGGCCTCGTTCGGGATCCGCCCGAGTGTCGGCTTGAGGCCGACAACGCCGTTCCAGGCCGCGGGGCAGCGGATGGATCCGCCGCCGTCGGTCGCGACCGCGAGAGGCGCCAGCCCGGCGGCGAGCGCCGCGCCGGCGCCGCCGCTCGATCCGCCCGGGGAGTGCTCCAGGTTCCAGGGATTGAGGGTCACGCCTTCGGCCAGGTTTTCGGTCAGCACCTTGTGGGCGAATTCGGGCAGCGTGGTCTTGCCGATCACGATGGCTCCCGCTGCCTTGACCCGCCCGACCGCCAGCGCGTCTGTCGCCGGCACGACGGCCTCGGCGGCGATCGATCCGTTGCGGAGCGGCACGCCGGCAAGGCTGACATTGTCCTTGACGGTGATTGGCACGCCATGAAGCGGACCGAGCTCCTTGCCGGACATGACCTCCGCCTCGGCGAGGCGCGCGGCGGCGCGCGCCTCGTCGGGCATGAGCAGGGCGAAGGCGTTGAGCGAGGGATTGAGCCGCGCGACACGCGCCAGCACGGTGTCCGTCACCTCGACCGGCGACAGCTGTCGCGACGCGATCAGGGCGGCCATTCGTGTGGCCGGCATGTCGCAGAGTTCGTCCCGGTTCATGGGATGCCTCAGCCTTTCGACGCCGCATGCGTTTCGGTGATCTTGCCTCGCTCGTCCCGGCCCAATCCCTTGGCGCGTGCGGCTTGCGTGACTTCGTCGACCCAATCCACGCTGCCCGGATCGTCACCGCCGATGATCACCAGGAGCAGGGCGTCGATGGCGCTTTCATTGCGAAAGCCACGCAGCACGCCGACCGGCAGCGAGATCACGTCATAGGGCTCGAGGAACAATTCATTCTCGCCGTGGTCGCCCCATTGCACCGAGAACCGCCCGGTGAGGGGCATGAAGACCTCCACCGTCTTGTGATTGTGCAGGGCGCTTCCCTTGCCCGGACCGGCCCGCACGATGGACAGGTGGAAGCCCTCGACATCGGTGATCGGCGGGCTGATCGAGGGATCCTCGGCGACGCCGCTGCCGATGATGCTGAGCAGCTCGCGCTGATACTGTGGCATCACTGCATCGATCAAAGGCATCGTGCTCGGCCTCAGTTCCTTGAAGATGGCGACGCGCTTGCGCATGTCTTCGACGCTGACCTGACGGTTTGACATTGTCTTCTCCATTGGTGGTGAGCTTGCAGCGCGGTCGTCAGCGCTTCTCGATATTCCAGTAGGGTTGAACATAGGCGTGCAGGACGCCGGCGATATTGGCGCGATAGGCATTCACCACCTCCCATTGCCCGACGGGCACATAGGGCAGGAACTGCCAGAGATGGTCCGCGAAGGGCGCGAAGGCGGCCTTGGCCGAGGCCGCGTCGGTGGCGCGCAGGAAGCGCTGGCGGAGCGCTTCGCCCGCCTCGTCGCAGGGGAAACCCGGCCAGTTCTGGCCGCCGCAGGACAGGTCCAGGGCCGAATTGGTCAGCGGATGAAACCAGATGCTGCCGGTGGCATTGTAGGCGAACAGGTGGTAGCCGCCGGTCGCTGGTGTCCGGTCCTTGTTGCGGACGCGCTGCAACAGCGTGGGAAGGTCGGTCACCTGCAGGTCGACCTTCACGCCGGCCTGGCGGAGGCGCTGGGCCAGAACCTGGGCCACGACATTGTTGGGGCCGGTCGGCGTGCTCAGCAACACGATCGTTTCGCCGCGATAGCCGGCTTCGGCGAGCAGGCGCCGGGCCCGCTCGACATCCAGCCGGCGATAGGGTTCCGCGCCGGCTTCGGTTCCAAGCGCCGTCCCGCAGACGCCGAAACCGTAACAGGTCTTCCAGTCGGCATCGCCGGCGACCGCAGGCATGATCTCGTTCTGGTCGACCAGCAGGGCGATCGCCTGGCGCGCCCGGACGTCGTTGAACGGGGGAAAGCGAAAATTGGGGCGGACGAAGGACACGAAGGGAAGGCCGTTCGGCCTCACGCGCAGGCCGCGGGCACGCAGAAAGGCGATCTGGTCCGGGTCGGCCTCGGCCCAGAAGTCGGCCTGGCCCGCGGCCAGCGCATTCGAGGCGGTCGTCGCGTCGGGCAGGATGAGCCATTCGACCCGGTCGACCTTGACCACCCGTGCGCCGGCGAGACCATCGGTGGGTTCGCTGCGCGCGGGATAGTCGGGATATCGCTCGAACACGACGCGGCTTCCCTCCAGCCGCTCGGCATCGACATAACGAAACGGGCCGGAGCCGATGACCGGTACCGGCATGGGCGTGTTGTAGGGCCGCTTCGCGTCAGCCTCGCGCATGATGGCCGGGATCGGTGATCCCGCTCCGGCCAGCAGAAATTCGACGAGGCCGAAGGGCTCGGTCAGGACCAGGCTGATATTGCGGTCATCCTCGGCGGTCATGGCGGCCAGGCGCGACTTCAGCTGCGCGCCGACCGAGGTATTGTCCATCCAGCGCGCGATGGAGGCGGTCACGTCGCGCGCGGTGACCGGGCTTCCGTCATGGAAGCGCAGGCCGCTCCGCAAGGTGTAGTGGCGCCTGAGGCCGTCGTCGCTGACCGAAAAGCTCTCGACCATCATGGGTTTGGCCGACAGCGTGCTGTCGAGTGCAAAGAGCGTGTCGAACACCATTTGCGCATAGACGCGCGAAACGCGGCTGCTGCCCTGTGTCGGGTCCAGATCGGTGACGTCGCCGCTGACGACGCGCAGCACCTGCGGGCCCTTCTGGGCAGCGGCGCCGCCAAGGCCCGGCGCCAGCAGAAAAGTCGAAAGCGCCACGGCAAAGAGCTTCGGAAATCTCATGGGGCTGCCCTCCAGGTCTCTCGCGAACGTCATGTCGAGAGCCGCGAGCATACAGAGGGCGAATTGGGAGTCAATCAGCTGATTGATTGATTAAATTCAAAGTCCGGTCACGCCCGATCGATCATGGCCTTTCCTGCTGGTTTTCCAGACGGTTGTGAGTGGACGTATGGATTCAGTGGTCCGGCCCTGCAAAGGCATATGTCAATCAGGCGAATGATTGAATAAGAAGCTGAGATGCGCTAGATGCTGGGTCCGGCCGGGGTGAACGAAGCCCCGAGGGGGCATCAGGTCGCTGACGAGGCGCCGCATCCGACGACATCGAGTTTGGGACATTTTCGAAATTGAAAAACCGCAGTCGCGCCTCGGACGAACAGACACCGGAATACTGGATTTCCTCCACGCGCCGGCCGGTCCGGTCCAAGCGGACGCGCGATCCCGAGCGTACGCGGCAAAACCTGCTGGACGCCGCCTACAGGGAGTTCGCACATCTCGGCTATCACGCCGCCAGCATCGCCCGCATCTGCAAGCGGGCCGGCGTCAGCAACCAGATCCTGTCCCATCATTTCGGCTCGAAGGAGAAGGCCTATCTCGCCGTTCTCGAGGCGGCCTATGTGGCGTTCCGGTCGAATGATCCGAGCCTCGACCCGAACGCCGCCGATCCGCTGGCCGCGCTGCGCGACTTCGTGACGTTCATGTTCGATCATGTCCAGGAGAACAGGGATTTCGTCAGCCTGCTGAGCAGCGAAAACATCAACAAGGGCAAGATTATCGGGAAATCGAAGACCTTGAAGGCGATGTACGAACCGCTGATCCAACGGCTCGACGCGTTGGTCAGGAATGGCGAGAATGCCGGGGTTTTCCGAGCGGGCATCGATGCGCGCCAGCTCTATATCAGCATCAGCGCCTTGTGTTTCTTCAATATCTCCAACGCCTACACCCTGTCGGCGGTCCTCGACACGGATCTGACGGGCGACGCAGCCCTCGCGGAACGGCGCCAGCACGTCATCGACTTCGCCATGGCCGCGGTCGTTGCCTAGTGTTGCTGCACGGTGATGATGATGGCTTGATTTCCCCGAGTGGATAAATTCGCGGATGCCCGGGACAAGCCCGGGCAAGACGAGAATTGTCCTCGGAGCGACAGGTGCTGGACCGACCGAGCGCAGAACCCGCGCCGCGGCCCTGCACACAGCAAGATCGACACATCGTCTTGCCCGGGCTTGTCCCGGGCATCCATGAATTGTTGCTCCAGAATCAAACGGTCACAATAACAACCCAGCGATACTAACCGCCTACGCCGGTTCGGTCGGCCGGCGGCGAGGCTTCGCCTGGCTGACGGAAGGCGAGGGGGCCGCGGCCGCGACGCCCCCGGCGGGATCTGCTAAGGTGCCGGCGTCTGACGCGACGCACGGCCCGATGCGGCCGTACCGCCTCCGGCGGCATCCAGGCCATTGCGCATTCCGCGACACCGCGTCCTCGACATGCTCAGTGCAAGGCGGAGCGCCGGTTCGGCGATCCGGCGGGGTTCCGTCGATTCCGCCGAATGCGCGATTCCGCCGAATCCGCCTGTTGTCGCGCAACGGCCGGGTGCAACGGCTGCCGCGGCGGATGACGACGATGGACTGCCGCTGGGCGGGGCAACGGCTTTGCCCGCATTGCCGTTCCGTCATGCGCGCTTTTTCGCAATCTAAGCGAGTATTTTCAGCGTCCACGCCAATCTTCCGCATTCTGGCGTCCCTAGGGTGGGTGTGCTCCATCAAGGCAACCGAAAGTTGCCTCGGGAGCTCGCCGGCTGCGTCGGCGGGGGCACACTCAGCACGCGAGGAGAGGCAATGGCATTCCCCACAGCCGTCAACGACCAGATCACCGACTCGGTGACGCAGGCCAACGTCAAGGTGCTGGGCGACGCGCCCGCCATCGCCATGGGCAATCTCTACCAGGCGACCGCCCAGGCGCTCGCCAATGCGGCCCACAATGCCGCCAACGCCCAGCAGCAGAGCTACGTCACCAGCCAGGCGGCAACGACGATGGGGGTCGCGACCCTCTATTCGCTCGACACCGCGGCCACCGGCGTCGCCACCAAGGACATCCTCACGCCGTCGGTTCGCGGCCTCTAGTCCGCGCCGTCACCCGCAACCGCTCAACCCCAGGCCTTTCGGCCGTTCGACCCCGAAGGCATCATAGGAGGTCCACATGGCATTCCCGACGGCTGTCAACAGCCAGATCACCGACTCGGTCACCCAGGCCAATACCAAAGTGCTGGGCGACGCCCCGGCCATCGCCATGGGCAACCTTTACCAGGCGACCGCCCAGGCGCTGGCCAATGCGGCGCACAACGCCACCAACGCCCAGCAGCAGAGTTATGTCACCGCCCAGGCCGCCACCACCATGGGGGTCGCGACCCTGTACTCGCTCGACACCGCGGCCACCGGCGTGGCGACCAAGGACATCCTGTCGTCCTGACGCGCATCTCGCCGGCCCTCAGCCGCCTAAGAGCAGGGGCCCGCGACGCAGTGTCTCCGGAATGACGACCCCAAGGATTTCCAGCCATGGCCTTTCCGACCGCCGTCAATGATCAGATCACGGATTCCGTGACCCAGGCCAATGTCCAGGTGCTCGGCGCTTCGCCGGCCATCGCCATGGGCAATCTCTACCAGGCCACCGCCCAGGCCCTGGCCAATGCGGCGCACAACGCCACCATGGCGCAGCAGCAGATGTATGTGACGGCCCAGGCCGCCACCACCACGGGCGTTGCGCTGCTCTATTCCCTCGGCACCGCGTCGACGGGAGTGGCGACCAAGAAAATCCTCGGATGACGCGCCGGCGGCGTCCCGGCGCCGCCTGATCCAGCCATAACCCCCCGCACGACAAGGAGCATCTTCGATGGCTTTCCCGACATCGCTCAACAGCCAGATCACCGACTCCATCACCCAGGTCAACACCAAGGTCCTGGGCGACGCGCCGGCGATGGCGATGGGCAACCTGTTCGTCACCACGAGCCAGGCCCTTTCCAACGCCGCCCACAACGCCACCAACAACCAGCAGCAGTCCTATGTCACCATGCAGGCCTCGACCGCCCAGGCGGTCGCCACGCTGCTGACCGTCGACACCGCCTCCACCGGCATGGCGACCCACAAGATCTACTGACGCGAAGCCGTGACGAGGTCCGTTCGCGCCATCGGCCGGACGGACAGCGGCCGGTCCGCATAGGGGGCGCCGTCCCAGGCGGGGGAATGTCAGCGTGGCCGAGGGATCCGGCATCGCGACCATGACCGGCTCGGTCGCGACGGGCGTGACGCTGAACGTGGCGCTCGCCCCGTCGGCGGCCATGGCGATGACCTACCTGGCCGGCGCCGACAGCATCGCGCTCGCCATGGCCAATGCGGTGGCCAATCAGCAGCGCGGCCAGATCATCGCCAACGCCGCCACGGTTCAGGCTCTGGCGCTGATCATTTCGAAGGGAGCTACAGGCACATGAGCGATGAAGGCACAGTCAACAGCCGGGTGGTCGATTCCGTCGCCAGCGTCGTCACGCTGCTGAGCGGCCAGTCGCCGTCCCAGGCCTTCGGCATGCTGGATGCCGTCATGGTCGAGACCCTCGGCATGGCCATGCACAACGCGGTCGGCCGCCAGCAGGGCGGCGGCATGGTCAGTGCCGCCGCGGTGACGGCCGCCTGCGCCAAGATGCTGCAGACGCCGTTCCCGATCGTTCCCCCGCCGTCACCGCCGGCGCCGCCCGACCCGCCGGTGGTCAACCCGCTGCCGGGGCCACCGCCCAGCATGCCGCCCAAGGCGATGATTGCGGCAGCCTTCGCCGAAGGCGAGGCCGCCATCGGCATCCTGCAGGCCGAGGCCAAGGGCGCTGGCGCCAATGCCACCCAGGCCCAGGCGGACCTGGCGCAGCTTGCCAAGGATGCCGCGGCCAGCACGCCGCCGCCCGCGGCGGTGATCGCCGCCGCCTTCGCCGAAGGTGGTGCCGCCATCGGCATCCTGCAGGCCGAGGCCAAGGGCACCGGCGCCAATGCCGCCCAGGCCCAGGCGGACCTGGCCCAGCTTGCCAAGGATGCCGCGCCCCCCACGCCGCCGCCCGGGGGCTGAGGCTGCGCGGACGTCGCGCGCGAATACAGGTTTAAGGAGACGACATGCCGGATCCGACAAGCGTCAACGCACAGGTCATCGACGTCATCAACCAGGCGCAGCTGGCCACAATGGGACCGCAGGTCGTGCTGACCAGCGGAGCGGGCAAGGCCTATCAATCCGTTGCCCAGTCGGCGGCGATCGCGGTGCAGGACGCCACCGACGCGCTGCGCAACGTCTCGACGATCGCCACAACCGCGGTCGGTGTCGCCATGGCGCAGTACCTGGCCACCGGCGACGACCGCTATGCCAAGGCCCTGACCCATGCCCAGCAATTGATGAAGGGCGCCACCGAGGACTACGGCGCCATCGGCGCCGCGGCCGCGGGGGTGCTCAAGGGGTTCCCGTCCGGTTGATCCGATATTCATCCCGGCATTTGAGCGGAGTGTTACGCATATGACCCTGATGGTGGCCGACACTGCGCTGATGCGGCGCGCCGACCTGTCCGATATCGGCCGGCTCGCGCTCGCCTTCGTCGACGGCGGGTCCCAGTGGTTCGACTGGGCGGCGCTGGAATCCGCGACGACCTATCAATTCCCCGACGAGACGGCCTTTGTCGGTGCCGTGCAGCAGGGCCTTCACGCCTCGCGCCTGGCTCTGCTGCCCAATCTCGGATTGGCGGTCAGCCCGGTGAAGCTGATGACGCTCGGCGCGGCGGACCTCCGGCTGCTGCAGCGCATCGAGCACGGCGACAAGAGTGCCAAGGCAGCGGTGCAGCTGAAGCGCATCCTGGCCGATCATGCCTTGCTGGCCGAAGAGGACCTGGCGCCGACCACCAGCTTCCTCGCCGATCTCGGCGTCGCCGACGCGCCGGTCTTTCAGTTCCTCGGCTACGAGGGGCGCATGGCGATCTACGACCTCCTGCATCTGCCCGACGACCGCACGCCGCCCGGGATCGAGCTGCAGAAGGAGGCCGCCGCCTTTGCCCGCGCCCAGGGCCATACGCCGGCGGAATTCGCCGACTATTTCAAGTTCTTCCTGCAATATACCCGCAAGCTCGGCGGGCGGGCCGCCTCGCCGGAGGAGCGCCAGCTGCTGTGCGAGACCGCGCTCGCGGCCCTCGGACCCCGGCTGTTCGATCATCTCGACTGCCCGCAGGTCGGCGGCCTCGTCGCCCCGGCCGAAGTGGCGGAGGCGGTCAAGGACCGGCTCTCCTCCGGCCGCCGCATCGGCTTCACCCGGCTGTCGCTGGGCGCCCAGCAGATCATCGAGAACACCACCTTCGAGGAAAACGGCGCCGACGACCCGGACGTCTTCGTCAGCGGTTATGTCAGTGCCGCCCAGAACCTGCTGCGCGCCGTGCCGGTGACCTTCGGCCTGATGGCGCAGGACGGCGCCTCCTGCGTCTTCCCGATCGAAGGCAGCGACCACGAAGCGGAGCTTCAGCTCACCGCAGCCGGCCTGATCACCCTGAACGGCTTCCGACGCAAACCCAAACGCAAGCCGGCAACGAGCGCGGGTCACGGCCGTGCCGAAGCCACCATGGAGAAAGTCTAATGCCGAAGCTCCGCAAGCCGAGAATTGCCCGCCGCGCGCCTGCCGAGCGGATCATCCCCGTCAACAGCCGGCCGTCCCAGGAGGCCGCCGAGCGCGCTCAGATCCGCGCCCGCGAGGCCGAGGCGGTCGCGTCCGAAGCCGTGCGCGAGGCCTCCGTCGGCGAGGGCCGCCTGGTGCCGGCCGAACGCGCACGCGGCGAGCATGCCGAGGCGATCGCCGAGCGGGCGGTCCATCATACCGACCTCACGATCGAGCGGGTGGTCGACCATGCCGAGGCCATCGCCGAGCGCGCCGTCCACGCTGCCCAGGTGGCGCAGGAAAAGGCCGTCGACATCGCGCAATTGCGGGCGACCGAGGCAGTCGCCGCCACCGACCACATCATCGCCCAGACGCAATAGCGATCCGGCATTCCGGCGACAGGTCCCGAAATCGCATCGCGGCTCATCCGGTCCCGCGCGGCCGGACGACGTTGCACGCGAGCGATCCAGCGTAGGCGAGAAAACCCGATGCCCAAACGCTTGCGCCCGTTCCAGGTCGTTGCCCCTCCCGCCAAGCGTCAGCGCGGGCCGGCGACCGCCTGGAGTTGCCTGCGCTATGTCGCCGAGCTCGCGCCGTCGAAACCGGGCCAGACCATCTCGCTCGCCAACCAGAGGGACCAGGCGCTGATCTGGAAGGCGGCCGCCGTGCACCCGATGCAGGCGCTCGAGAACGAGTACCAGGGCATCGTCCACGACGCCGTGCGCGGGATCGTCGACCCCGACCTGCGCAAGGAGGTCGAGTCCCGGGCGATGGGCGAGTTCTTCCTGTTCGACGCCGGCCCGCCGCGGTTGCTCGGCGTGCCGCGCGGCGGCGAGTATCGCGGCGAGCGGTTCCCGATCATGGAAGATCGGCTGCGATACGCCCGCAAGGCCTTGCCGCCGCTGGCCGAGGCCATCCGCGCCCAGGCCGATCCGGAAGACGTCCGCCGGTCGCTGCTCCTGGTGTTGCGCGAATGCGACGCCGTGCTGGGCTCGTTCTTCACCATTCCCGGCTCCTTGCCTTGGGGCGCACCGATCCTGAATGAGGCAATCCGCGAGTTCAACGACCTGGACAGGTGGATCCGCCGGGCCACGAACTGGCAGCAGTTCCAGGTCGCCTGGAAGCATCTCGACGTCGGTTCGGCGGCGCTCGAAGAGACTTTCGAGAAGAGCGTCGCGGCGGTGCAGATGTTCTACGCCATCGAGGGCTTCTATCTCTTCCGGCTCCTGGTGCGCTACCGGATCGAGTCCGGCGAGGTCATCCGCCCGGGCGATGCGATGGGCGCGAGCAAAGGCCTGACCAAGCTCATCGCCAATGGTCATCCCTGGCTCTCGACCTGGCTGCGCGACAAGCTGCTCGAGTTGAACGCGCTGATCGGGATCGTCGACCCCTCGCGCAACACCTTGTTCTTCCTGAAGGGCGGCAGGGCGATCAAATATCTCGAAGGCCAGCCCGAGACCGGCGAGAACGACTGGGACACCCAGATCGTCATCAACCCGAACCTGCCGGCGGCGCAATGGTACCAGCTGTTCCAGGACATTCAGAACGCCGTGCTGCTGGCGCTCCAGGGCTTCAAGCGCGAGCTCTATGTGCTGATGCAGCACGAGGCTGAGCAGTTTCAGGACGAACTCGACACTGTCCCGCCGCCGGTTCAGCCGGCGGTCGGAGGCGCCGCGGCCGGTGGCGGCGGCGGGGCCGATCCGGGGCCGGTGGCCCCCGATCCCGATGTGCCTGTGGTCGACGATGAACAACTCGCCGAACGTTATCGGATGAATTGCAAATCCGAGCTGATCGATGTCGGCCTGCCGCGCAACGATACCGTCGAGGCGATGGAACAATGGGCCCAGCTGAACGGCAAGCTGCTGGTCGCCGACGACGGCATGCCCTATCCCGGCTATCTCTACTACATCAACGAATATCTGATGCTGGTGCGCGAGGTCTTCACCGGCCTGTCGCCGTCGATGAGCAAGGCGCCCGCCCGCATCGAGCGTCTCTACACCATCCTGACCTTGCCCGACGCCGGCCTGGCGGTCGCCATCAAGGAAGAACAGGACCATATTCCGGCCGATCTTCTTCCCCAATCGCTGGCGGCGATCGGCCAGGTGCACGACCTCGGGGTCAAGCGCGCCCTGATCTGCATCCTCAGCCAGTTCTGCCGGGCCTATGCCGTGGATCTCGATCCGAACCTGGCCAAGTGTTTCGATGGCCTGTTTGCCGGAAACCTCGCCAATGCCGCGGAACTCGCGCAATATCCCGCCGATCTGAACGACGCCATCCGCGACTATCCGCAATGGCGGCCGATCTATCGGCTGCTGTCCGACGCCGTCGGCTATGCGCAGTGGATCTCCAAGCAGATGACGGTCCATTTCGAACTGCGCGGCAAGTTCATGCAGGAGCAGCACGCCGTCATCGGCAACTTCATCCAGTCGATCTACGCCGCCTCGGTCTTCTCACCGGGCGAGGAGCTGGAGGCTCAGATCGCGGTGACCGGCAGCCTGGCCGCCTTCCTCCATGCCGACTACACCAAATTCGCCCGGCCGGCCGAGATACAGCCCGTCGATGTCGCCTCGCTGCGCATCTATGCCTATAACCCCGCGGCCGACCGCGCGACGATGATGCAATTGGTCGAGCCGCTGGTCACCGAATATCTCGACGACAATCCCGGCACCTTCGCGGAGGTCGCGCCGGCCGATCCGGCGGGCCCGCTGCGGCTGTTCTGGCCGAGCGAGGTGGAGATCAAGCCGTTCACCTATGCGCCCCTGATGATCACGATCGGCACCGCCAAGCCCGGGATCTGGCCGCTCTTGGCCTATATCTGGGATCATCCGACGCTCGGCCTGCGCGACCTGATCATGGAGTACCGCAGGCGCTCGGCCGCGGTCGAGGAGTTCGGCGCCCGCGCCCGGCTGAAGGAGACCACCGCCGCGCTCACCGAAATCCTGCTGCGCGCGGAGAACCCGGAGCCGCCGCCCGCACCCTTCGGCCGGCATCTGATGATCAGCAGCGCGGCCATGGCGATCGGCCCGAATGCCGACTATCCGCCGCGCTATTATCAGGACGGCACGGCTTATCAGATCGTCATGACCGGCAACCGGGAGGCGCTGCGCCGGGCGCTGACCTTGCCGCCGAGCGATGAGGACCGCACGCTCGACCTCCTGGTGCTCAACCAGGATCACGGCGGCATCGTCGGCGGCGCCGGCCAGTTCGGCAATTGGTCGGCCGCCGACCTGCAGACCTATCTGGTCGACCCGATGCGGCGCTCCGGCCTGCGCGCGCGGATCCTCGTCCTCGACTTCTGCGTCTCCACCGCGCTGCTGCCGACCTTTGCGGCGCTCTGCGCCGAGGACGGGGTGCTCTATTCCAATGTCTACAGCATCACCGAAGTGATCATGACCCGGGAACTCTGGGGCCGGATCAAGGGCGATCTGGCGGCGCGCAACCGCAACGCCATCCGCAATGCGATCAATGACGAGATGACGGTGATCACCCGCGGCGTGACCGGCCTCAGCCATCTGCCGGAGGTACAGCCCTGGACGCAAGACGACATCGCTCGCTATCTCGGGCGCTATGCGGGCGACCTCGACGCGGTCTCGGCATTCTTCACCTTCTGGGAGATCGGCCAGATCTTCGACACCGCCTATGGCAACAGCCAGACGATCTGGGGGCAGCTGCGGGCGCTCATCTTTGCGACGCTGCCGACCAATATCGGGCCGGCGGAGCGCGCCATTCTCGGCTTCGTGCCGGCGCAATTCGCCGATTTCGACCGTGATCAGGTGCAGACCATGGTCACCGCGCGCGCCGTGCAGATCCTCACCGCGCCGCAATATCGGATCCAGCGGCCGCCTCCAGCCAATGCGTCGTTCCAGCAGATCTGGGCACATTTCAGGCCGTTCCGCTGCAATGTCCTGGCGCTGTTCACCGGTCTTGCGCGTTGCCCGACGCCGTTCACCGTCTACGATTCCGGCCAGCAGATCCTGACGCTGGACACCGACCTGTCGGTCTCGCCGGTTCCGCCGCTCGTGGCCGCCCGCATCAACGTGGTCCACTTCCTCTCGGCGCAGGACGTCGACGAAGTCCTCGACATCCTGCAAAGCCAGGGCGGCCAGGCCGCGGTTCAGCAGCTCGATCCGCGCAACGACTACCTTCAGCAATAGGCGGAACACGAGCTCTTGGGATCGCGCCGCGACGCGGCACTCCGATGCCGGCCGCCCGCCGAACTAGCGCGCGCCGTCCCCGCCGGCGGTGCCGCGGCGGAACTCGCGCGGAGTCTGGCCGACGATACGCCGAAAGCTCTTCTCGAAATGGCTCAGGTCGGTGAAGCCGACGCTCATCGCGACGTCGGTGATCTGCCGGCGGGCCTGGGTGGCCAGGATTTCCTTGGCCTTGTGGACGCGGATCCGGCCGAGCAGGGTCTTGAACTGGATGTCGAGGGCGCTGCGAAACAGGAAGCTCAGATGCGATGGGCTGACATGGGCCTGGCGCGCCAGCTGGTCGAGCGAGATCGGCTCGGCATAGTGGTCGCCGAGATAGAGCAGGGCCTTGCGCAGCGCGTCGTGAAGCCGCCCCAGCTCGGCGGTATCCTTGTTGAGCGCGCAGTGGACCCAGCGGTCCAGTCCTCCCGACGGCGCATAGTCGAACGGCCGGGCCGGCGGCTCCTGGAAGCCGGCGGCCTTGTGCGGCCGCGGCCGGGGCGGCGGGGCCGACGCGATCCAAGGTGTATGGCGCAGGATGTCGTCGCGCTCGATCGGCCGGCCGTCGGTCATCACGGCCAGGCGTGCCACGACCCTCTCGAGCTCGAACAGGTTTTCCGGCCAGGCATAGGCGCGGCAGGCCGCCAGCAAGGCATCGCTCTGCTTGTCGGCGGCGGAAAAGCCACGCCGCTCGAAAGCGGCGGCGACGAGCGCCTCCATATCCTCGGGCCGGTCGCGCAGGGGCGGGGCGGCGATCGACAGAAAGTCGAGCTCGGCCAGCAGGGCCTGCGAGAAGCGGCCGTCGCGCACCCGCTCGCGCAGGTCGGCGGTGCTGGCGGCGATCACGCGCACGTCGGGTGCGGTGGCGTCCGGCAGCCACTGGCCCAGCGAGGAGCGCATGGCCAGGGGCAGGCGGCGCTGCATGGCGGGCTCGAGCTCGTCGATTCCGCTCAGGAACACGGTGCCGCCGGCCGCCTTTTCGAACCACGCCGACGGCGATCCCACCGGCTCCGCGCAATTGACCTCGACGAAGGGCTGGTCGCGCCGCGCGCCGCCGTAGTGGATCATGGCCGCCAGTTGCGGTTTCTCGGTGCCGAACTCGCCGGTGAGCAGGACGGGCAGATCGGAGCGGGCGGCCCGCTCGAGCTGGGTCTCGAGGTCTTGCAGCACCCGCCCCATGCCGACCAACCGCATCGGGGCGCCCAGCCGCCTGGTGGCGCGGACCTCGACTTCGTAGCGCATGATCAGGAAGGCGAGCTGCCGCGCGAAGCCGGCGAGCCAGGGCTGGGGCGGGCCCTTGGCGTCGCCCGCGCTGCGCCCGATCAGCCGCAACTCGCCGATCGGCGTGTCGGCATAGGCGAGCGGCAGGATCCGCCCGGCCTTGGTGTGGACGGAGCGGGCGGCGAATTGCGGCGCGGCGGGGCGCTCGACGCCGAACCATTCCGCGGCGTGGACCGCATCATCGACCGACCGGCTGCGCGACGCGGATCCCGAGGCGCCGCCCGCCCGCGGCCGGATGGTCCATTCGGAGACGATCGTGCGTCCCTCCCGGCGAACGTCGAGCGCACCGCCCTCGCGCAGCACCACCGACGCGCCGACCAGGCCGGCGCGCTCGGTGAGGGCGCGCATCACGCTGTCGAGCAGGTCAGGCAAGGTCCGAAAGGATCTGTTGACGCCGAGGAACAGGTCATTCACCGGAATGCTCGATCGCGATAGTCAACGGCTGTTTCCAGTGAAGGCACGACGTTCTGTCGGACTTCTTCAGCACCGTGACGGCGCATGACCTGGCCGGCCTGATCGCCGGGGGGCAAGCTTGCGCGTCGCGCCCTGAATGGATCAATCGGATGACAAGTCATATTCGGCTGCCCCCCTCACTGGAGGAGTGACAGCATTGCGCGATCAGCATGGCACAGAGATCATGGATCCACAACCGATGGATGTAGTCGTTTCAATAAATCGCTGATGGCGGCCTGAATCCGCTGGCGGGAATACTGTCGAGCGATTGATAGACATGCAGCTGCAGGTTGTTGTGGTGCGGTGTCGAGCCGGCTCGCGGCGGCGATCATCCGGTCCTCGACCGAACACCGTGATCGGGCAGGGCCAGGCGCGCCGCCCCGTCGTCCCGGCCTCACCGATGGCGCGATGCCGGCAACCTGACAATCGGAAAGCGAGAAGCAGCCACCCCCTCAAGCCGGCTTTCCCGCGGGACGGGCACCGGCCATAGTGCCGGCCGCTTTGTCCGGCGACCCGAATTGCCAGGAAATCTCCATGCGCCGCCTGCCATTTTATTACGGATGGGTCATTGTCGCGGTGACCTTCGTCACCATGGGCATCGGCGTGAATGCCCGTACGTCCTTCTCCTTGCTGTTCTCGCCGATCATCGATGAGTTCGGCTGGGAACGCGGCGTCACGGCCGGGGCCTTTTCTTTCGGCTTTCTCATCTCGGCGGTGCTCAGCCCACTGCTCGGCAAGCTGATGGACCGCACCGGCCCGCGCACCGTGATGGAACTCGGCGTGATCCTGATGGGCGCCGGCCTGCTGCTGGCGCCGCTCACCACGCAACCCTGGCATCTCTATCTCACGATCGGCGTCCTGGTCGGCAGCGGCAGCGTCTGCCTCGGTTATTCCGGACAATCGCTCTATTTGCCCAACTGGTTCGTCAAGCGCCGCGGCCTGGCGGTCGGCATCGCCTTTGCCGGCGTCGGGCTCGGTTCGATCACCTTGCTGCCGGCGGTGCAGCTGGTGATCGATCAGGCCGGCTGGCGATCGGCGAGCACCATGATGGGCATCTTGCTGCTCGCGGTGCTGGCGCCGCTCAACCTGCTGCTGCGCAAGCGTCCGGAAGATCTCGGCCTGCAACCCGATGGCGACGGCCAGGCAGGGCCGGCGGTCGCGGCACCGCCGTCCAACGTCGTCGATCCCGCCTGGGCCGCCGTCGACTGGACGCTCGGCCGCGCCCTGCGCACGGCCCGGTTCTGGTGGCTGTCGCTCGGCTATTTCTGCGGTCTCTACGTCTGGTACGCGGTTCAGGTGCATCAGACCAAATATCTGGTCGAGATCGGTTTTTCCGCCACGTCGGCGGCCTGGGCGCTCGGGCTGGTCAGCCTGTTCGGCATCCCCGGGCAGATCGCGCTCGGCCATCTGTCCGACCGGATCGGCCGGGAATGGATCTGGACCATCTCGTGCCTCGGCTTCGCGATCTGTTTCGCGGTGCTGATCATGCTGCAGCACACGCCGACCCTGGTGCTGGTCTATGTGATGGTCATCGTCCAGGGTTTTCTCGGCTATGGCCTGACCTCGATCATGGGTGCGGTCGTCGCCGAGATCTTCCAGGGCCGGAACTTCGGCACGATCTTCGGCACGGTAATGTTCGTCGCCCTGATGGGCGGCGCGGCCGGCCCCTGGGTCACCGGCATCCTGCACGACGTCTACGGTGACTACGCGCTTGCCTTCTGGATCGGCATCGCCTTGAGCCTGCTGTCGGCGGCGGCGATCTGGATCGCGGCGCCACGCAAGGTGCGGGCGGTCGCCGGCCGGATGGGATTGATCTCGAAGCCGGCCTGAGCCGGCGCGTATGGGAGCGAAGCGACCCTCGAAGGACGGCCAACCTTAATGTAATGCCTCGATCCGAGATCGTCACACCCTACCGTTTGCTGAGATATTTCATGCCGGTATCGCACATGACGGTGACAATGGTCGCCTCCGGCCCCAGTTGCCCGGCGAGCCGCAGGGCGGCGACGACATTGGCGCCGGTGGAGGTGCCGGCGAACAGGCCTTCCTCGTGGGCGAGCCGCCGGGCCATGGCCGCGGCCTCATCGGTCGAGACCGGTTCGATCCGGTCGGCGATGGCGGCGTGCCAGAGTGGCACGACATAGCCGGCCCCGATTCCGTCGATCCGGTGGGCTCCGGTCGGGCCGCCCGACAGGACCGGTGATTCCGCCGGCTCGACGGCGACGATCCTGATCCCGCCATTGCGCCGCCGCAGGGCCTCGCCCGTGCCCCTGAGCGAAGCCGCGGTGCCGACGCTCTGGACGAAACCGTCGACCCGTCCTTCGGCCTGAAGCCAGATCTCTTCGGCCATGGCGTGATAGGCGCCGACCTGGTCGCGGTTGTTCATCTGATCGGTCCAGAAGCCGCCGGTCTCGGCCGCGATCACGCGGGCGGCTTCGATCATGTCGCGGGTCAGCTTTTCGGTCATCCGGCCACTGTCGCTCGCCACGACCTGAAGTCGGGCGCCGAGCGCCTTCATGTGTTCGAGCTTTTCGCGGGCGAAAGCGTCCGAGGTCACGATATCGAGGGGATAACCCTTCACCGCGCAGACCAGCGCCAGGGAAACACCGGTGCTGCCGCCGGTATATTCGACCACGGAGCCGCCGGCGGCGAGACGTCCGTCGGCCTCGGCGGCTTCGATCATGGCGAGCGCCATGCGGTCCTTCATGCTGCCGGTCGGATTTTCGCTCTCCAGTTTCAGCAAGATGCGGCCGCCATCGGCGGGCACGACGTGGCGCAAGGCCATGAGCGAGGTATTGCCGATGCGATCGAGGATGGTCCGCGGCAATTGGCTCATGGCGTTTGTCCCTGGTTTCGTCGCCGGCACGTGACGTCGGCCGCGACATTAATAGATGTATCTACATCAGATGTAGATGCATAGATCGGAGACGGCGTCGAGACAATCGCGAAACGCCATCCGCCGGCCGGGGTAGGGCCGGTGGCGACAGTTTTTTCGCCCAGGCACGTTTCCTTGCGCTGGATGAGAAGACAGCCCTTCTCGAAATGCCCTAGCGTTAACATCGGGTTGCCGGGTGCTGGACGAAGACAGGGCATACAGGGCGTGGGTTCGCAGCGTTGGAAATCTCGGGGGGGCCGCGGCAAGGCGGTCTCGGCGATGGCGGTTGGCCGGGCGTTCGGGCCGCTGACGGCGGCCCTTGGTTCGGCCATCCTGCTCGGTGCCGGCCCGGCCTTCGCCCAGACCAGCGGCGGTACCGGCGGTTCGGGCGTCGGCGGGGTCTATGACACCGGGACGACCAATGGCGCCTTCACGCGCGGCGGCGCAGGCGGTTCGGTGGGGCAGACGGGCAGCGGCGGCCAGGGCGCCAATGTCCACGACCCCGGCTATGTCCATACCCTTCTCGGTGGCGGCGGTGGCGGCGGTGGTGGCGCCGGCGGCGGCATTGGCGGCACGGGCGGCAGCACCAATGCAGGATCGCCGGGGCCCGGTTCCCCCGATGTCATCATTCCCGGCGGTACGGCCGGCAATGCCGGCGGCGACAGCGTGCAATTTGCCCCGGGCGGCGGCGGCGGCGGCAATGGCGGCTGGCACGGCTCGGTCATCGGCGGCGGCACCGCCGACCTGTCGTCACCAACGGTTGCCGGCAATGGCGGCAATGGCGGGCGCGGCGGCAATATCGCGGGGACCAGCGCATCGACAGGCGCTTCGGGCGGCGGCGGTGGTGGTGGTGGTGGCGCCGGTGGTTATGGCGTCGTCGGCAGTGGCGGGGCGGTCGTCACCTCGACCGGCTTCGTCCGAGGCGGCGATGGCGGCACCGGCGGCAATGGCGGCAACGCCTCGAACACCCAGCCGGAGGCGGCGTTCAGGATCGTCGGCGGCAATGGCGGCAATGGCGGCGACGGCGGCATCGGCGTCTATGGCTCCAATTTCACCTTCGTCAACAATGGCACGGTTCAGGGTGGCAATGGCGGCGGCGGCGGGGCCGGCGGATCCGGTCAATCGTCGCTCTATTCGTCCGTCGCAGGCGCCCAGGGCCAGGGTGGCGAGGGCGTCTATGGCTCCAACCTCACCATCATCACGTCTGGTGCGATCAATGGCGGCTACGGCAGCACGGGCCAGGCCAATGCGGTGACCTTCACCAGCGGCAACAATGCGCTGGAACTGAGGAACGGCTATTCGTTCTCTGGCCAGGTGGCCGGCGACGGCAACGATCAGCTGCGGCTCGGCGGCAGCGACAACGGGCAGTTCAATTCGAACCAGCTCGGCTCGCAATTCACCGGCTTCAGCTCGGTCGCGGTCAACGGCACGGGGACCTGGTTCGTCTACGGCACCAATTCGCTGGCCTGGTCGGTCAATGCGGGCGCCGGCCTGCAGACGTCGACCGGCCAGACGCTCAATCTCACCAGCACCCTGAACAATAGCGGCACGGTCACGACCCAGGTGGCGAGTTCGATCTCGGTCACGGGCATCACCACCAATTCAGGCAGTATCGTCAACGGGGGCCTCTTTTCCGGCCGCATCGCCAACAGCGGCACGGTCACCAACAACGGCAGCATGGCCTCGCAGGTGAATTCCAACAGCGGCACGATCACCAATGCGGGAGGCTGGACCGGCAACATCCTGAGCAATACCGGCACGATCACCAACAATGCCGGGCAGACCTGGTCCGGCAGCGCCGTCAACAGCGTCGGCGGCACGCTCATCAATGCCGGCACGATCACCGGCACCGTCGGCAATAGCGGTAGCTTCGACAATAGCGGCTGGGTGCAGGGCCGGCTCACCCAATCGGCCGGCACGACCACCAATAGCGGCACGCTCTCGGGGGGTGTCACCGTCACCGGCGGCAGCTTCACCCAGACCGCGGGCGGGGTCAGCGGCGGCCTGATCAACAGTGCCACGGTTCATGCCAATGGCGGTTACATCAACGGCGCGATTTCGAACAATGCCGGCGGCACGTTTAATGTCGGCGGCACGGTGACCAGCGACAGCACCTTCACCAATGCTTCCGGCGCGACGCTCGCGGTTGGCGCCACCGGCAATTATACGGTGACCGGTCTCCTCACCAATAACGGCATCACCACGGTCGCTTCCGGCGGCGTTTTGACCGGCAATGCCGGCATCAGGAATGCCGGCACGCTCACGTCAAGCGGCACGGTGGCCGGTGGACTGACCAATACCGGCGCGGTTTATGCCAATGGCGGCGCCATCAACGGCGCCATCGCCAACAATGCCGGCGGCACGTTTAATGTCGGCGGCACGGTGACCAGCAATTCGACCTTCACCAATGCCTCCGGGGCGACGCTCGCGGTCAATAGCGCCGGCAATTACACGGTGACCGGGGTCCTCACCAATGCCGGCACGGTGACGGTCGCTTCCGGCGGCTCGCTCACCGGCAGCGCCGGCATCGGCAATTCCGGTTCGCTGATCTCGAGCGGCACGGTCGCCGGCGGCTTGACCAATACCGGTACCGTCATTGCCAATGGTGGGGCGATCAACGGCGCCATTGCCAACAATGCCGGCACCTTCACCGTCGGCGGCACGGTGACCAGCAATGCGACCTTCACCAATGCCACCGGGGCGACGCTCGCGGTCAATAGCGCCGGCAACTATACTGTGACCGGGCTCATCTCCAATGCCGGTTCGGTGACGGTCGCTTCCGGCGGCTCGCTCACCGGCAGCGCCGGCATCGGCAATTCCGGCACGCTCACGTCAAGCGGCACGGTGGCCGGCGGCCTGACCAATACCGGCACCGTCATTGCCAATGGCGGCGCCATCAACGGCGCCATCGCCAACAATGCCGGCGGCACGTTTAATGTCGGCGGCACGGTGACCA
>NZ_JBWKTP010000014.1:0-141100 GCF_059420385.1 Phreatobacter sp. GW821-FHT04C01
TCACAGTCACAAACCACCATGATTGAACCGTCTCGGATGTCTCCGAACACCTGTCTCGGATGTCTCCCGTCTATACAGGGAGAGGGTTGATTTCGCTGCGCTTTACGCTTCATCCCCATTCGCCTCGTCCCGACCGAGCGCAGTGAGGGAAAGGGGCCCGGGAGTTGCGGGAGACGAGATCGACGGGTGGCAAGACCACGCGCGCCGGTTTCGTCGCCTGCGGGCCTTGGCGACCGATGAGGCGGGCATCGGTCGTTCGGGCCGCCCCCGAACCCCCTTCCCCTCGCTGCGCTCGGCAGGGGTTCCGGGAGGTGGTCGGGTCTGGAGCGCACCTCCGACAATGAATCGGCGGCGCGCTCCAGCATCTTGAATAGTCTCGCCGTTTCGCCTCAGGCGGCGCTGGCGTCGGCGGCCGCGTGCGGCACCTCGCCATGCAGCTTGAGCTGGCGATTGCCGGTCAGCGCGCGCAGCAGCACGTAGAAGACCGGCGTCAGGAACAGGCCGAACAGGGTGACGCCGAGCATGCCGGCGAACACCGCGACACCCATGGCATGGCGCATTTCCGCGCCGGCGCCGGTCGAGGTGACCAGGGGCAGCACGCCCATGACGAAGGCGAGCGAGGTCATCAGGATCGGCCTGAGCCGAAGCCGGCTCGCCTCGATCGCCGCCTGCACCGGCGTGCGGCCGCCGAATTCCAGTTCCCTGGCGAATTCGACGATCAGGATGGCGTTCTTCGCCGACAGGCCCACCAGCACGATCAGGCCGATCTGGGTGAAGACGTTGTTGTCGCCGCCGGTCAGCCAGACGCCGGTCATGGCGGCGAGCAGGCCCATCGGCACGATCATGATGATCGAGAGCGGCAGCGTCAGGCTTTCATACTGGGCGGCAAGCACCAGGAAGACCAGGAAGATCGCCAGCGGGAACACGAGGAAGGCGGAATTGCCGGCCAGGATCTCCTGATAGGTCAGGTCGGTCCATTCGAAGCTGATGCCGCGCGGCAGCGTTTCCTGGGCGATGCGCTGGACCACCGCCTGGGCTTCGCCCGTGGAGTAGCCGGGGGCCGCGCCGCCATTGATGTCGGCGGTGGCGAAGCCGTTATAGCGCATGGCGCGTTCCGGACCGGCGCTGGCATTGACCTTGAGCACGGCGGCGAGCGGGATCATCTGGCCGCTGCCCGAGCGCACCTGCAACTGCCCGACATCGTCGGCCCGCGCGCGATATTGCGCGTCGGCCTGGACCCTGACCGAATAGGTGCGGCCGAAGCGGTTGAAGTCGTTGACGTAGAGCGAGCCGAGATAGATCTGCATGGTGTCGAAGACGTCGGTCAGGCCGACGCCGAGTTGGCGGATCTTGGTGCGGTCGATATCGGCATAGAGCTGCGGCACGTTGATCTGGAACGACGAGAACAGCCCGGCGAGCTCCGGCGCCGCCCTGGCCTTGGCCAGAAAGGCCTTGGTGGCCTCGTCGAGCACACCATAGCCGAGGCCCGCGCGGTCCTCGATCTGCAGCTTGAAGCCGCCGATCGTGCCGAGGCCCGCCACCGGCGGCGGCGGGAACATGGCGATGAAGGCCTCCTGGATGGCGGCGAACTTGCCGTTCAGCTGCATGGCGATGGCGCCGCCGGCGAGATCCGGCGTGCGCCGTTCCTCGAAGGGCTTCAGCGTGACGAAGACGATGCCGGAATTGGACGAGTTGGTGAAGCCGTTGATCGACAGGCCGGGGAAGGCGAGCGCGCTCTCGACGCCCGGCTGCTTCATGGCGATCTCGCTCATCCGGCGGATCACCTCTTCGGTGCGGTCGAGCGTGGCGCCGTCGGGCAGCTGGGCGAAGCCGACCAGATATTGCTTGTCCTGGCCGGGCACGAAGCCGCCCGGCACGGCCCGGAACAGCACGAAGGTCATGCCCACCATGACGGCGTAGAAGACCATCATGACGGCCTTGCGCGAGACGATCCGGCGCACCCCGCCGCTATAGGCGGCCGAACCGCGGGCAAAGGCCCGGTTGAAGCCGCGGAACAGCCAGCCGAAAGCGAATTCGAGCGCGCGGGTGAGCCGGTCCTTCGGAGCGTCGTGGCCCTTGAGCAGCAGGGCGGCGAGCGCCGGCGACAGGGTCAGCGAATTGATCGCCGAGATCACCGTGGAGATGGCGATGGTCAGGGCGAACTGCTTGTAGAACTGGCCGGTCAGGCCGGTGATGAAGGCGAGCGGCACGAACACCGCGACCAGCACCAGGGCAATGGCGATGATCGGGCCGGAGACCTCGCGCATGGCCCGGTAGGTGGCCTCGCGCGGGGAGAGGCCTTCCTCGATATTGCGCTCGACATTTTCGACCACGACGATGGCGTCGTCGACGACGATGCCGATCGCCAGCACCAGGCCGAACAGGGTCAGCGCGTTGATCGAGAAGCCGAAGACATACATCACCGCGAAGGTGCCGATGATCGACACCGGCACGGCGATCAAGGGAATGATCGAGGCCCGCCAGGTCTGCAGGAACAGGATCACCACCAGCACGACCAGCAGGATCGCCTCGAGCAAGGTGTGGATGACCGCGTCGATCGAGGCCCGGACGAACTGGGTCGGGTCATAGGCGATGCGGAAGTCGACGCCGTCGGGCATGAAGCGCTTGATCTCGGCCATGGTGTGGCGCACGTCGTCGGAGATCTGCAGGGCATTGGAGCCCGGCGCCTGGAAGATGCCGATACCCACCGCCGCCTTGTTGTCGAGCAGCGAGCGCAGCGCATATTCGGACGCGCCGAGCTCGAGCCGGGCGATGTCGCGCAGCCGGGTGACGTCGCCATTGGCGCCGGTCTTGACGATGATGTCGCCGAACTCCTCTTCGGTCGCCAGCCGTCCCTGGGCGTTGATCGACAGCTGCAGGTCGAGGCCGGGCACGCTCGGCGAGGCGCCGACCACGCCGGCGGCGGCCTGGACGTTCTGGGCGCGGATCTCGCGCACCACGTCGCCGGCCGACAGGCCGCGCTCGGCGACCTTTTGCGGGTCGAGCCAGACGCGCATGGAATAGTCGCCACCGCCGAACAGCTGGACCTGGCCGACGCCGTTGATGCGTGCCAGCCGGTCCCTGACGTTGAGGATGGCGTAGTTGCGCAGATAGGTCATGTCGTAGCGGTCGTTCGGCGACAGGAGATGTACGACCATGGTCAGGTCGGGCGAACTCTTGACCGTGGTGACGCCGAGGCGGCGGACCTCTTCGGGCAGGCGTGGTTCGGCCTGCGAGACGCGGTTCTGCACGAGCTGCTGGGCCTTGTCCGGGTCGGCGCCGAGGCGGAAGGTGACGGTCAGCGTCATCAGGCCGTCGGTGGTCGCCTGGCTGGACATGTAGAGCATGCCCTCGACGCCGTTGATGGCCTCCTCGATCGGTGTCGCCACCGTCTCGGCGATGACCCTGGGATTGGCACCGGGATATTGCGCGCGCACCACCACCGAAGGCGGCGCAACCTCCGGATATTCGGAGATCGGCATGACCCTGAGCGCCATCAGGCCGGCGAGGAAGATGAGGATCGACAGGACGCCGGCGAAGATCGGGCGGTCGATGAAAAATTTGGACAGATTCATGGCGTCCTCCCGCGAGGCGGGGCGAAAGAAGTCGGCTCACCGGCCGGATGGCCGCGAGGCGGCCGGCCCGAAGGCCGGCCAGGGGTTCTGCTGGCAGGAGGTCAGCGCTGGGCGACGCGCGCATCCATGGCGACCGGCTCGGGCGCCACGCGGTCGCCGGGGCGAATGCGCTGCAGGCCGTTGACGACGATGCGCTCGCCCGGCCTGAGCCCGCTGGTGACGGTGCGCAGGCCGTCCGTCACATTGCCCAGCATCACTTCGCGATAAGTCGCCTTGTTGTCGGCATCGACCACGAAGACGAACTTCTTGTCCTGGTCGGTGCCAACAGCGCGCTCCGAGATCAGCAAGGCCGGCTCCGAGCGGGCCTGGCCCATGCGCAGCCGGGCAAACTGGCCGGGCATCAGAGCGCCGTCGGGATTGTCGAAGACGGCGCGCATGCGCACGGTGCCGGTGCGGGCATCGACCTGGTTGTCGACCAGCTGCAGCCGGCCGCGCACCCTTTCACCGGCGCGCGTCGCGGTGAACATCTCGACCGGGATGCGGTCGAGCTCACCGGTCACATTGGCGCCGGCGCCGAGCGAGTCGAGCGCCCGGGCCACCGCCTGCTCATCGGCGTTGAAGCTCGCATAGATCGGGTTGACCGAGACCAGCGTGGTCAGCATGGGCGCGCCTGGGCCGGCGGCGACCAGGTTGCCGATGGTGATCTCCAGCCGGCCGACGCGGCCGGCCACCGGCGCGCGCACTTCCGTGTAGCTCAGATTGAGCCTGGCCGATTGCAGGGCGGCCTGGGCGGCGCGCAGATTGGCCTCGCCCTCGCGATAGGCATTGGTGCGCTGGTCGAGGTCGCGCACCGACACCACGCGGGAATCGAGCAATTGCTGGCCGCGCGCCAGTTCGCTCTTGGCCAGCGCCACGCGCGCTTCCGCCGCGGTGACCTGGGCCTCGGCGCGATCGACCTCCGCCGCATAGGGCGCCGGATCGATGGTGATCAGGAGGTCGCCCTGCCTGACCAGCGCGCCCTCGCGGAAATGCACGGCCTGCACGGCGCCGGCGACACGCGAGCGGACATCCACCCGCTCGACCGCCTCCAGCCGGCCGGAGAACTCGTCCCAGGCGATGGCGTCGCGCGGTTCGACGGTTGCGACCGAGACCGGCATGGCCGGCGCCGCGGTCACCTGCGGATCCTGGGCCCGGGCCTTCTGGGTCGGCGGGCCGAACACGGCGACGCCGGTGGCGACCGCCGCCGCGACCATCAGGCCGGCGGCGATCTTGCCGCCGAGGCTCGAGCGCCGGGCGGCCGGCGCAGCCGGTTCGTCGGTGCAGACGGCGGCGTGCAGCCTGGCGGTGGCCGGGTCAATCTGGGGATCGGTGGAAACGCTCTTGGAGGATGAAACGATCTGGGTCTGTGCGGGCGAAATATCGGTCACGGTGAACTCCCGGAATGCAATCTGCTGACGAAAAGACGTTTCGAGACGCCGATCTTCGACACCTCGGAGAGGAATATTTTCGTGCGGGTGCGGGACATCGGTGCGCGGTCGGGGACATCGCGCACCTCGGTCCGTCAGGCCCGGACGGGCAGGAGAGTGGGAGCCTGCGACCGCCGGTGGGCGGTCTCGGCGAAGAACTCGACAAAACGCCGGCGGAGCTCGCCGACCCAGGGGGCGGTGAGATCGCCGCAGCCGCAGATCGCGCAGGGCCAGCCGGTAGGGCCAGGCAGCACGCCATGCTCGACCGGCACGCCGCAGGCACCGAGCCTTTCGGCATAACGCAGACTCTCGTCGCGCATCGGGTCGTCCTCGGCGGTCAGCACCAGGGCCGGTGCCAGAGCGCCGAGCCGTGACGAACCGAGCGGCGCGGCATAGGGGTGCGAGGCCTTGTCGGCCGAGCCGAGATAACCCTGCCAGCCGTCGGCCCACTTGCAGCCAACCGGCCCGGCATCGGCCTTGCGGATCGAACTGGTGGCAAGGCAGGGGTCGAGCATCGGCGACAGCAGGATCTGGCCGGCGAGCGGCGGCGACTGCTGGTCACGGGCCATCAAGGCCAAAGCGGAGGCGATATTGCCACCCGATTCCTCGCCGGCGACATAGAGCCGCGCGGATTTGGCCGACAGGCTGGCGCGATGATCGTGGAGCCAGCCCAGGGCGCGGTAGCCGGCCTCCAGCGCGTGCGGAAAGGGATTGCCCGGGGCAAGCGGATATTCGAGCGACACGACCACCGCGCCGGCCTCGGCCAGGAGCGTCGCGACCACCGCGCCGTCGTCGAGCGTGCCGCCGACAAAGGCGCCGCCATGCAGGTGCAGCGCCAGCGGCGCGACACGCTCTGCGCGGTCGGCGCGGTAGATGCGCACGCGCATCTCGGCCGGCGTGCCGCTCAGAATGGTGTCGTCGATCCTGCCGATGGTCATCTGACCCGAAGCCTCCTCGCGGCACCACCGGGCCAAAGACCCCGACAAGGCCGGAATGGCCTTGTGATGCTGCGATGCACACGAGGTAGGAACGCTTGTGCGGCCAATAAATGGGTCTAAAATGACTTCATTATTTCTATTGGTGAATAATAGCCCGAAAATGCCCTGCCTGCCGGCCGGGCCCTTCGCGCATGCGAGGATATGAACATGGATCAGCTCGCCGCCATGCGCGCCTTCGTCCGGGTCGTCGAAACCGGCAATTTCACCCGGGCGGCCGAGGCGCTGGACACGCCGAAGCCGACGATCACCAAGCTTGTCCAGTCACTGGAGGCGCATGTCCGCACCAAGCTGCTGAACCGGACGACGCGGCGGGTGACCGTGACGCCCGACGGCGCGGCCTATTACGAGCGGGTGGTGCGGCTGATCGCCGACGTCGAAGAGCTCGACGCCAGCATGACGATTTCGCAGGCGAGCCTGCAGGGACGCCTGAGGGTGGATGTCGGCACCGCGGCCGCGTCCCTGATCATCGTGCCGGCGCTGCCGGATTTCCATGCCCGCTATCCGGAGATCCAGATCGACCTCGGCGTCTCCGACCGGGTGGCCGACCTGATCGCCGAAGGCGTCGACTGCGTGGTGCGCGCCGGCACCATTACCGACCAGTCGCTGGTCGCCCGCCGCATCGCCGAGATCCACATGATGACCTGCGCCGCGCCGTCCTATCTCGCCCGCCATGGCGAACCGCGGCATCCGCTCGACCTGGAGCAGGACCATTACATGATCGGCTTCATGCATCCGCGCACCGGCCGCATCGAGACCCACGACTTCGCGGCCCATGGCGAACAGCACGAGATCCGCGGACGCCATGTCGTCGCGCTCAACGAAGGCAATGCCTTCCTGGCGGCGGCGCTCGCCGGCCTCGGCATCGCCCAGGTGCCGGTGTTCATGGCCTGGCCCTATCTCCTGGACGGCCGGCTGAAGCCGGTGCTGACCGACTGGACGATCGGCCTCTATCCGCTGCACGTGGTCTATCCGCCGAACCGGCACCTCAGCAACAAGCTGCGCGTCTTCGTCGACTGGATCGCCGACCTGTTCGCACGGGACGAACGGTTGAAGCGGCGTGGGGCACCGGAGCGGTGAGGGCGGTCGGCGTCCGAATTTTGTGTCTCATCCGACTTTTTGGGCCGCAATGAACATGACGACGAAAAACAACAGACAAAGGGCGGCGATGCCAATCGGCCCTTCTGCCGCACCTTCGACGATGCCTTTTATTTTGAACGACAGCTTGTTTCTCGAGTTCTGCACGCCTCCCTCCAATCTCTTTTATCCGATGTCGGATGATATGGGGTGACGTAGCTTTTATCTCCTGGAGTTTTTGTCAGTAAAATTTGTGCTCAAATCATGAGTTGCTTCGTCGAGCGGTATTCTTACCCGTCAATCAGGCATCGAATTTTTCTCTTCCTGTGGGCCGTCGTCTTCGCCCGAGGACGCGAGCAATTCATCGGGCCCGTTCAGGATGTCGTCCACCACCCCAGCAAAACCGGTGTTGTGCGCGGAGCCTGTCGCCTGGGCTCGCTGCCCAAGGACGATCACATTGCCAATCACCGTTTGCTCATTCGGGCTGGTCACCGCGTCTGCCGAGGCGCCCGTTCCAAGTATCCGGGCTTTGATCGTGTCCAGTTCTGTAACCAGTTCACTGTCCTGAGCGGACAGAACCTCGATCTTGCGCACGGCGTGAAGGACCGTGGTGTGATCCCGCCCGCCGAAACGGCGACCGATCTCCGGCAGTGACCGGGCCGTCATGATCTTGGCCAGATATAGCGCGACCTGCCGCGGGCGGACGATGGTGGCAGTTCGGCGTGAGGACAGCATGTCGGCCCTGCTGACGTTGTAGTGCTGCGCGACGATCTTCTGGATCTCCTCGATCTTGACGCGCCTGGGCTCGGCGATCCGGACGAGATCGCGGATCGAGCGTTCCGCCATCTCGATGGTCACAGGCTGGTTGGTCAGGCGATGATAGGCGAGCAAGCGATTGAGCGCGCCGTCGAGGTCGCGCCCGTTTTGCGTCACCTGCGCGGCGACATAATCGAGCACGGTCCGCGACACGTCGAAGCCCTGGTACCGGGCCTGGGCCTGGGTGAGCTTCTGCTTGAGGATATCGAGACGGAGGCCCTCGTCCAGCGCGCCAATCTCGACAGCCAGGCCGCCCGCCAACCGCGAGCGGAGGCGTTCGTCGAAGTCCTGCAGATCCGAGAGCGGTCGGTCGCCAGCGACCACGACCTGCCGGCCGGCATCGATCAGCGCGTCCAGAGTGTGGCAGAATTCGACGCGAATATGCGTGCCCTGCAGAAATTGCAGATCGTCGATGATCAAGAGATCGATATTGCGCAGCGTCTCCTTGAAGGCGGCCGCTGTCTGGTTCTTCAGCGAGGCGGCGAAGCCGAAGGTGAACTTCTCCGCGGTCAGATAGAGGCTGCGCCGGCCGAATGCCCGGCCGGTGCCGGCGATCGCTTGCAGCAGATGGGTTTTGCCGAGCCCGACCCCGGCATGGATGTAGAGCGGATTGAACAGCACGCTGTCGGTCGCGCGCGACTGCGCCACCTGCAGCGCCGCGATGCGCGCGAGGCTGTTGGACCGGCTCTGCACGAAGCTGTCGAAGGTCAGCCGCGGGTCGAGCGGCGAGCCGATACTTGAAACGCTCGGTGCGTCGTGTCGATCGCGTTCCACAGGGCGAGGCGTCGCGACCATCCCCCGTTCTGCCCTCAGGCCATGGCGGGGCTGACCTTGGATCGGCACGTGGCGAACGGTCACCACGACACGCGTGGGATAACCCGTCTCCTCGCGCCAGCATGCGGCGATGTCGTCGAGATAGTGATGATCGATCCAGCTCTTCTGGAATTGGGAGGGCACCGACAGGCACACACCATGGCCCGCGGCCTGGTCTATCTCGATGCTCCTGAACCAACTGCTGAAAACGTCCTCGCCAAATTTCACGTGCAAGCGGCGGCGCACCCTCTGCCAGAACGCGGCACTATCGGCATCCGCGCTCGTCCGATCAGCCTGATTGTCGGTCGGGATCGCGGACACGACGGTCTCCATCGCTATTGGGAGCGGGTCGGCAGATCATGCCCGATCTGGTCCGCTTCGCCGTCTTCCGTGCAGAGGTAATCCAGAATATTAAAGTTTATATCGTCGTCCAATTGGCGCGCTATCGCACTTCTTGTCGATTGGTCGTTGATTTTCGCTGCGATGTTTTTCGTCATCTCGCTGTAGACGGAGAGCGGATCACGGAGAGCCCGTGTGGGCCTGATCAATTTCTTCCGCCGATCGGTTGGGTGAGGTGTGGTTTCCAGAAGTTTACAGTCGATCAATCTCTGCACGCGTGTGGCGATTGTCTTCTGATCGAGAAGATCCCGTTGCGAGATGGTTCGTTGAATCTTCGCCAAGGTGCATTCGTTGGGATGAATGGATGACCACAGCGAGACGAGGAGCGCGATCTGGCGGTAATCGTCGGATTTGAGATCCTGAAAGCCGGCAAAGCATTTTGCCCAGGCGCGGGAACTCATCGTCTCCCAATTGAGGGCGGCCCATATTTCCTGGATCAGCTTGTTCCTTTCAGAGCCCATATGTGCTCCCCGGCTGTCTTCCCACAGCCTAACAAGAGAGTCCGATCGGTTCGACGAGAAAACGCTCGCACATCGGGCGAAAATGCCTCCAATATTTGGGGCTATCCGGCGGAGCCGCGGCCCTGCCTCAGCGCGGCAGGCGCATGCGCGCCAGGCCGCCCTGGGCCAGCAATCCGCCGGCGATGATCAGGGTGCCGCCCAGCAGCGAGCCGATCGAAGGCCAGGTGGCGAACATGACGGCGTCCATGAGCATGGCCCAGATGAGGCTGAAGAACTGCCAGGGGGCGAGCCGCGAGGCTTCGCTGCGGCGCAGCGCCGCCGCGATGCTGGCGAGCGCCGCCGTCTGGACGAAGGTGAAGAGCGCGACCACGCCGAACGCGTCCAGGCTGATGGTGCGCCAGAACCAGATCATGGTGCCGGCGAGCAGGATGACACCGACCAGCGCCACCTGCATGGCGGTGTCGACGCTCGAGGCGACGGCGCGCAGCCGCCGCACCAGCAACTGATAGACCGCATAGGCCGTGGCGGCGCCGAGCGACGCCGCGATGCCGAGCGAGACGGCGCCCGCATCCGGCCTGACGATCAGCAGCATTCCGGCAAAACCGAGGGCGGCGCCGAGCCCACGGCCAAGCGAAATCCGCTCGCGCAGGACAAGCCCGCCAAGCGCGGTCAGCAGCAGCGGCGCGGTGAAGCCGAGAGCGGAGGCGGCCGTCACCGGCATCATGCTGTAGGCCAGCACCGCCAGCACGTTCGAGCCGACCAGGGCGGCGGCCGCGGCCCGCTGCTCCCAGGCGCGTTGCGGCCGCCAGAGACGCGCCCAGGTGACGCCGCTGGCCGGCCAGGGCATGGCGGCGAGGCTGACCGCAAGGACCAGGGCGCAGCGCAGGAAGGTCACCTGCAGGGCGCTGAGCCCATAGGTGTTGACCAGCGTCTTCGACAGCGAATAGCCGAACACGTAGAGCAGGCCCGAAAGCAGCACGAAGCCGATGGCAAGCGCCGCGGAGGACGCTGGCGGCTGCCCGGTCTTGACTGTCTCAACCGTCACGCGATCGCTCCGTGCGCCCGGAGGCCTGTTTGCCGCCACGGGATCGGGGTTAGGAGGCGGCGGCCGCGCCGCCAAGCAAAAACCGCGCGGTGACCGGCTCGTCATGGCAGCCGCGCGGCTGGGGCAGTCGAAAAATCACATTGATCTCGTGCGTGAATGGGAACGACTATGACCGTGGCCGACGGATCGAGCCGTTCGCCGGCGGGACTGCGGGGGACACGGCGGTTCGGGCATGACGGCCATGATTTGGCCCGACACGCGTCGCCGGCGCTGCGAGACGCGCGGACGGGGAGAGGTGGGACGTGATGCCGGCTTGCGGTCGGATGGTGAACGGGTTCCGGCAGCCGAAGCGGCGGCACGCGAGCGCTTCCGGCGCGCATGGGACCATGTCGATGAAACCCTGGATCATTCTCGCTGCGATCGCCACCTGGCTTGCGTGCCAGGCCGCCGCCGAACCGGCCCATGCCCAGGCGGCCGCGCCCACCGACAACCGGCCGAAGATCAATACCCTGCGCGAGATCGGCCCGGCGCTGCGCGCCTGTTTCAGCACGCCGCAGGTGACCCGTTCCTATACGGTCACGATCCGGATGAGCTTCAACCGCTGGGGCAGCGTGATCGGCAGGCCCGCCTTGACCTATCAGGCATTCGAGGTCGGCGCCGACCGGGAGCAAGTGGCGGTCGCCATTACCGAGGCGCTCCGCAGATGCACGCCGCTGCCTTTCACGGATGCGCTGGGCAACGCCGTCGCCGGCCGGATCTTCACATTCGTGTTCAGCCAGGCGGCGCGCACGCGGGCGGCGCGCTTTGACGCTTCTCCAGGCGAGGGCGCTCTTGTCACCGTTCCGTCCGGGCGTACAGGGGCGCCGGCACCGGTGGGGGACCGCCGCCAGGCTTCCGTCGGATCTGGCCGTTCTTCCGGGGTGAAGCAGGCGGTGCCGGCGGCGTGACGGCCGCCGGGTGGGAAGCCCACCCGCGGTTTGCCGAGAAAGCGATCGTGGTGCTCAATGGGCCTGCCGCAGTGGCATGGATCGGAGGGGCGATGAGGACCGGCGTTTTGTTCGTCTATGCCTTCGTCCTGTCTGTCCTGGGCGGCTGCACGGTCATCCAGGCCGCTTTTGGGATCTTCCATGGCGATATCGACTATGTCGCGGCCCACGCCATCACCCCGCTTCTGGCCTGCGTCTCGCTCTGGATCCTGGGGCTCTGTTTCTGGCTCGGCTCGGAACCGCGGGCGCTGGACCAGGCTTCGCTGCTCATGGCCGGGTTTCTCCTGCTCCTGTGCCTGACAGGGCTTGGCACGGACGTCCAGGGCAGGGGGGCCGCGCTGGCGGTGCGCGACAGCCTGCCGCTGTCGGCGAGCGTGATGACGGGCTGGGGGCTGATGATCGCCATTCAATGGGGGCTGGTGCGGCGGCGCTTCCAGACCAGCGCCGCGCCGGAACGGGAACGGGCGCCGAGAACGGACAACCACCGCTTCACCGGGCCGTACTCGCATTGATGCTCATGCCGGTATCCGTCCGGCAGGCCGGAGAATCGGGCCGGAGCGGCGGGCGGTCATGCCGGGTATCGCCATGCCCGAGATGTAGATGCCCGCGCCCGTCAGGGCTTGCCAGGGAGAACAAAAAAAGAACTTGCTGTTAAGAACAAACCGTGTACGGTCGATTCACAGGCAGATTCCAGCCATACCCCTTGCCGCACGAAGGAGCTCACGCCATGAGTCAGGCCGCACTGCGACTCGTTGAAGGTTCTTCCATGGATAAAACCAAAGCGCTCGACGCCGCCCTGTCCCAGATCGAGCGGGCCTTCGGCAAGGGTTCGATCATGCGGCTCGGCAAGAGCGACAAGTCGATCGAGATCGATACGATCTCGACGGGATCGCTCGGTCTCGACATCGCGCTCGGCATCGGCGGCCTGCCGCGCGGCCGGGTCATCGAGATCTACGGGCCGGAATCGTCGGGCAAGACGACGCTGGCGCTGCACACCATCGCCGAGGGCCAGAAGCGTGGCGGCACCTGCGCCTTCATCGACGCGGAACATGCGCTCGATCCGGTCTATGCGCGCAAGCTCGGGGTCAATCTCGACGAGCTGCTGATCTCGCAGCCGGATACCGGCGAGCAGGCGCTGGAAATCTGCGACACACTGGTGCGCTCGGGCGCGATCGACATCGTGGTGGTCGATTCGGTGGCGGCGCTCACGCCGCGCGCCGAACTCGAAGGCGAGATGGGCGACAACCAGCCGGGCATGCAGGCCCGCCTGATGAGCCAGGCGCTGCGCAAGCTGACCGCCTCGATCTCGAAATCCAACACCATGGTCATCTTCATCAACCAGATCCGCATGAAGATCGGCGTGATGTACGGCTCGCCCGAGGTGACCACCGGCGGCAATGCGCTGAAGTTCTACGCCTCCATGCGCCTCGACATCCGCCGCATCGGCGCGATCAAGGAGCGCGACGAGGTGGTCGGCAACCAGACCCGCGTCAAGGTGGTCAAGAACAAGCTGGCGCCGCCGTTCAAGCAGGTCGAATTCGACATCATGTATGGCGAGGGCGTCTCCAAGATGGGCGAGCTCATCGACCTCGGCGTCAAGGCCGGCGTGGTCGAGAAGTCGGGTGCCTGGTTCTCCTATGACAGCCAAAGGCTCGGCCAGGGCCGCGAGAACGCCAAGACCTTCCTGAAGCAGAACCCCGACATGTCGGCCAAGATCGAAGCGGCGATCCGGCAGAATTCCGGACTGATCGCCGAGAAGATCCTGGGCGAGGTCGAAGCGGATGCGGATGGCGAAGAGCCGGTGTGACGGCGCGCCGCCATTGTCCCATATCGCGATCGAGGCCGGGTTCGTCCCGGCCTTTTTCGTGGGCGCAAGGCGCTGCTTTCGTGGCGCGAGACGTGGCCGGCTCGCGGCTCGGCCGGGGTGCAGCGCCCCCTGGCGACGGCACGGCGCCGAGCCATGAGCAAATCCGGGTTCCCTCTTGTGGTGAAAATGCTCTAGAAACACCGGCCAATGCGACATCGGACGGCGCTTCCCGTCCCAACACTCAGTTCGGGCCATGACCGGCGTCAATCAGATCCGCAAGACCTTCCTCGATTTCTTCGCCAAGAACGGCCATGCGGTCGTCGACAGTTCGCCGCTCGTGCCGCGCAACGATCCGACGCTGATGTTCGCCAATTCCGGCATGGTGCAGTTCAAGAACGTCTTCACCGGCGTCGAGAAGCGGCCCTATTCGCGCGCCACCACCGCGCAGAAATGCGTGCGCGCCGGCGGCAAGCACAATGATCTCGACAATGTCGGCTATACCGCCCGGCACCATACCTTCTTCGAGATGCTCGGCAATTTCTCCTTCGGCGACTATTTCAAGGACCATGCGATCGAACTCGCCTGGAACCTGATCACCAAGGAATATGAGCTGCCGGTCGAGCGGCTGCTGGTCACCGTCTATTCCGAGGACGACGACGCCTTCCAGCTGTGGAAGAAGATCGCCGGCCTGCCGGATTCCAAGATCATCCGCATCCCGACCTCGGACAATTTCTGGCGCATGGGCGACACCGGCCCGTGCGGACCCTGTTCGGAAATCTTCTACGACCACGGCGACAAGATCTGGGGCGGCCCGCCCGGCTCGGCCGAACAGGACGGCGACCGGTTCATCGAGATCTGGAACCTGGTGTTCATGCAATACGAGGAGCTGCCGAGCGGCGAGCGCCTGGTGCTGCCGCGGCCCTCGATCGATACCGGCATGGGGCTGGAGCGCATTTCCGCCGTGCTCCAGGGCACCCATGACAATTACGAAATCGACCTGATGCGCGCGCTGATCGGCGCGAGCGCGGTGGCCACCGGCGTCGAGCCGGATGGACCGTTCAAGATCTCGCACCGGGTCATCGCCGACCACCTGCGCGCCTCCTCCTTCCTGGTCGCCGACGGTGTGCTGCCGTCGAACGAAGGCCGCGGTTATGTCGCGCGCCGGATCATGCGCCGGGCCATGCGCCACGCTTCGCTGCTCGGCGCCAAGGAGCCGCTGCTGCACAAGCTGGTGCCGGTGCTGGTGCGCGAGATGGGCCAGGCCTATCCGGAGCTGGTGCGCGCCGAGGGCCTGATCTCGGAGACGCTGGAGCTCGAGGAAACCCGCTTCCGCAAGACGCTGGAGCGCGGCCTCGCCATTCTCGACGACGAGTCCAAGGCGCTCGGTGAGGGCGCGGTGTTCTCCGGCGACACCGCCTTCACGCTTTACGACACCTATGGCTTCCCGCTCGACCTGACGCAGGATGCGCTCAGGCCGCGCGGCATCGTGGTCGATACCACCGCCTTCGACGCCGCCATGAAGCTGCAGAAGGACAAGGCCCGCGCGGCCTGGGCGGGCTCGGGCGAAGCCGCCACCGACACGGTCTGGTTCGGCATCAAGGAAAAGACCGGCGCCACCGACTTCCTCGGCTACGATACCGAGACGGCGGAAGGCCAGGTGCTGGCGGTGCTGAAGGACGGCGCCGAGGTTTCCGAGCTGAAGGCGGGCGAAGCGGGCCTGGTCATTCTCAACCAGACGCCGTTCTACGGCGAATCCGGTGGCCAGCAGGGCGACCGCGGCGTGCTGGCCGGCGAGGGCGTGCGCGCCCGCGTCACCGACACCCAGAAGAAGCTCGGCGATCTGTTCATCCATGTGGTGACGGTGGAGGAGGGCACGCTGAAGCCCGGCCAGGCGCTGCAGCTCGATGTCGACCATGGCCGGCGCGGCGCCATTCGCGCCAACCATTCGGCAACCCATCTGCTGCACGAGGCGCTGCGCCAGGTGCTCGGCGACCATGTCGCGCAGAAGGGCTCGCTGGTCTCGCCCGACCGGCTGCGCTTCGACTTCTCGCATCCCAAGCCCATCAGCGACGAGGAGCTCGCTCGCGTCGAGGACATCGCCAATCGCGTGCTCCTGGAGAATACGCCGGTCGTCACCCGGCTGATGGGCGTCGACGACGCCATCGCCTCGGGCGCCCGCGCGCTGTTCGGCGAGAAATATGGCGACGAGGTCCGGGTCGTCTCGATGGGGCTGACGCCGGAGGGATCGAATGCGTCGGGCTGGTCGGTCGAACTCTGCGGCGGCACCCATGTGGCGCGCACCGGCGATATCGGCCTGATCTCGGTGGTCGGCGAAAGCGCGGTCGCGGCCGGCGTGCGCCGGCTCGAGGCGATGACCGGCACTGCCGCGCGCCATCACCTGAGCCAGCAGGCGAAGAAACTCGAAGCGGTCGCCGGCCTGATGAAGGCACCGATCGTCGATGTCGAGGCGCGGCTGGAAACCCTGATCGAGGACCGCAAGCGCCTCGAGCGCGAATTGTCGGAGGCCAAGAAGAAGCTCGCCATGGGTGGCGGCGCCGGCGCCGCCGATCCGGTCAAGACGGTCGGCAGCGTCAGGTTGCTGGCCAAGAGCGTCACCGGCATCGACATGAAGGACCTGAAGGGCCTGGCCGATGCCGGCAAGGCGCAGGTCGGCTCGGGCGTGGTCGCGATTGTCGGCGTCACCGAAGACGGCAAAGCGGGCCTCGTGGTCGGCGTGACCGCCGACCTGACGGCAAAACTCAATGCCGTCGACCTGGTCAAGATCGGCTCGGAGGCCCTTGGCGGCAAGGGCGGCGGCGGCCGGCCGGACATGGCTCAGGCCGGCGGTCCCGACGGATCCAAGGCCGAGGAAGCACTCGCCGCGATCGAGGCCGCGCTGGCGGCCGGGTGAGGCTCGGAGTCCAGGCTGGGGCGGTCAGTGCCGCCTCGGCGGGAGGATGTGCTGCGCTTGCTGGCGGGGCGAGCGTACGTAGATGACTGACGGCACGTTCTCTACGTCATCCCCGGCCGAGCGAAGCGAGGGGAAGGGGATCCAGGGGTTGAAGAGCACCTTCTTCAACGCCGCGAAATCACCTGAACCATGCACCGCGAGCGCGGTGAAGCGGCTCCTGGACCCCCTTCCCCTTGCTTCGCTCGGCCGGGGGTGACGTCGAGGTTCTCGGGCTTCCCCCCGCTGCTCTCGCCCCCGGCAAAGCAATTGCTTTGCCTTGGGGTGGCGTCGGGGTTCCCGGGCATGCCATCAAACGAAATGGGCGGCCCCATCGGCCGCCCTTTGTCGTGTGATCAGAGCATCTTGCGGTACTGAATGAAACCGGATTTGTCGGCGATCCGGTCGTAGAGCAGCATGGCGTGGTCATTGGTCTCATGGGTCAGCCAATGCACGCGGCTCGCGCCCTTGTCCTTGGCATAGCCATAGACCGCCTCGATCAGCGCGCGCCCTGCGCCGGTGCCGCGCACCGCCGGGTCGACGAACAGGTCCTGCAGGTAGCAATAGTCGCCGGTCGTCCAGGTCGAGCGATGCAGGATGGTGTGGACGATGCCGACCATGCGGTCGCCGTCGAAGGCGCCGAAGGCGGCCATCGGTTCGGCGGCGTCATGGAAGCGCGCCCAGGTGACGTCGGTCGTCGCCTGGGGAATATCGGTCTTGTAGAAGGTCTGATAGCCGCGCCAGAGCGGCTCCCACTGGGCGCGGTCGGACGGCGTCAGCGGGCGAATGGTAACGGGCATGGACTTTTCCTCCTCGGCTTCCAATGCCGCGCTTCGGCCTGTTCCGTCCATTGCCGAAAAGTGATTGCAGGAATGAACGGTGCTGATCGGCCGTCGGTTCAGGCCACCGCTTCGGCCGCGATGGTGTGGCGCAGGAACGAGAAGCCGAGCGCGGTGGTCGCCGCGATGGTCTGCGAATCCACCGCGCCGCTATGGCCGCCGGCGACCGTCTCGCGCAGCCAGACCGGCGCGCCCGCCTGTTCCAGGCGCGCCGCCATCTTGCGGGCATGGCCCGGATGGACCCGGTCGTCGGTACGATTGGTCGTGATCAGCGCCGGCGGATAGGATTTGCCGTCGGCGACCAGGTGATAGGGCGAGAAGTCGCGGATGAAGGCCCATTCGGCGGGATCGTCGGGATCGCCATATTCGGCGATCCAGCTCTGGCCGGCGAGCAATTTGGTGTAGCGCGCCATGTCGAGCAGCGGCACTTCGCACCAGATCGCGCCGAACAATTCGGGGTAGCGGGTCAGCATGTTGCCGACCAGCAGGCCGCCATTGCTGCCGCCGCGCGCCGCGAGCCGGGCAGGGGTGGTGACGCCGGTCTCGGCGAGATGGCGGGCGACGGTCGCGAAATCGTCATGCGAGACATGTTTGGTGGCGCGCCTTGCCGCCTGGTGCCAGCTTGCACCGAATTCGCCACCGCCCCTGATATTGGCGACCGCCAGCAAATGGCCGCGCTCGAGCCAGAGCTTGCCGGCCAGGCTCGGATAGCTCGGCGTGACCGAAATCTCGAAGCCGCCGTAACCGCTGAGCAAGGTCGGGCGCGGGGTGGACGAGCCCAGGTCGCGTCCGACCAGGAAATAGGGGATCTGCGTGCCGTCCGCGGCGGTCGCATGGTGTTGGCGGACCTCGACGCCCTTGGCGTCGAAGCGGTGCGGCGCCTGCTTGAGCACGGCCGGCGCGCCGGCGCCGGTCCACAAGGACAAGGTCGGCGGACGGTCGAAGGCCATGGTCGTGAGCATGACGTCGGTACCCAGATCCGGATCGTTCTCACCGCCGAGCGGGGCGATCGAAATCGCGGCATTGTCGGCGAGGCCGGCGATCGGCTCCTCGACCCAGTCGTCGCCCTGCGGGCGAACCAGCACCAGGCGGCTGCGCACCTGGTCGAGAATGTCGAGCACCACACCGTGGCGGGTCTCGATCCATTGCTGCAGCGCGCGGGTCGGCGTGGGCTTGAAGATCACGGCGAACGTCCGGTCGCCGTCGATGAACCGGGCGAGATCGAAGACCGCCAGGGCACCGGCCGGGATGATCGCGCCATTCACCGTCCAGTCGCGCTTCGGCTCGACGATCAGGCGGCGGGCATAGATCGACAGCGAGACCTCCTCGGGCAGGTCCAGCCGGGCGCGGGCCAGGCCGCGCCGCTCGATGAAGGTTTCGGTGCGGGTGAAATCGATCATCCGGGTGAACGACACATAGTCGTGGCCGGGGCGATGCTGAACGTAGAACCAGGCGGCGACGTCCTGCTCCTCGACCGAAAAGATCGTCTCCGCGGTCTCGATCGGCTCGCCGCGCCGCCAGCGCCTGACGGTGCGGCCATAGCCGGCGCGGGTGGTATTGGCCGCGCCGATCGCCGCCGAAATCAGCAGCGTGTCGGCATCCTGCCAGCTCGCCTGGCCCTTCGACGCCGGGATCAGGAAACCGTCCTCGACGAAGCGACGCGTCGCCATGTCGAACTCGCGGGTCTCGGCGGCGTCCGAGCCATCGGCTGACAGGCGAATGAGCGCACGCGTGCGATCGGGCGACAATTCCGCGCCGCCATAGGCCCAGGGCCTGCCCTCGGCGGCGCCAAGGGCGTCCAGGTCGATGAGCACGTCCCAGTCGGGCCGGTCGGTACGGTAGCTCGCAAGCGTCGTGCGCCGCCACAGGCCGCGCTTGTGGGCCTCGTCCTGCCAGAGATTGTAGAGATGATCGCCGACCCGCGCGACGAAGGGAATCTTGTCCTGGGCATTCAGGATGGCCAGGGCGGTTCCGACGTCGGCGTCATAACCGGCATCGCGAAAGGCCTTGTCGGTCCGGGCATTCTCCTGGTCGACCCAGGCCGTCGCCCGCCCGCCATGGATATCCTCCAGCCAGAGCAACGGGTCCTCGCCACCAGGAAAATTCATGCCTTGCCCCATCGCGTTGCGAAACGAGAAAGCCCGGCGCTGCGCCGGGCCAATGCTTCGATCAGACGATGTGGGTTCGGCGCAATTGAGGCGCAAGGCGACTTGTTGGCGCGACTGGGCCATTCGCGCAGGTCGGGGGCAATGGGATGCATGCGGCTCGCTTTGGGGCGGCATGCACCGAAGGGGGAAAAGCACCAATGGATCGACCCTCTCCCAGAGGGAGAGGGTGGCAGCGTCAGCTGCCGGGTGAGGGGCGTGAGAGCGCAGGACTGGCCCTACGCTCGCGCCGCAGAGAGCCCCCTCCGGAGATGGACGGCCCCTCACCCGGCGCCTGACGGCGTCACCCTCTCTCTCTGGGAGAGGGTCGATTCTGCAGCCTGGCAGCAGGAACGCGTCGTCGCCATGGGCCGCAAACAAAAGCCCGGCGGATGTCGCCATCCGCCGGGCCTGGTCGTCATGTCACCAAAGGACCCGAGGTCCCGGATCTCAGTTCCACTTGCCCATGGCAGCCGACAGGTTGTCGGAGACCTTGTCGAGGAAGCCGGTGGTCGAGAGCCACTTCTGGTCGGCGCCGACCAGCAGGGCCAGATCCTTGGTCATGTCGCCGGCCTCGACCGTGTCGATGCAGACCTTTTCCAGCTCGTCGGCGAAACGCTGCAGCTGGGCGTTGCCGTCGAGCTTGGCGCGGTGGGCGAGGCCACGGGTCCAGGCGAAGATGGAGGCGATCGAATTGGTCGAGGTCTCCTTGCCCTTCTGGTGCTCGCGGTAGTGGCGGGTCACCGTGCCGTGGGCGGCTTCCGCCTCGACGGTCTTGCCGTCGGGGGTCAGCAGCACCGAGGTCATCAGGCCGAGCGAGCCGAAGCCCTGGGCCACGATGTCGGACTGGACGTCGCCGTCATAGTTCTTGCAGGCCCAGACATAACCGCCGGACCACTTCAGCGAAGCCGCCACCATGTCGTCGATCAGGCGGTGCTCGTAGGTGATCTTGCGCTTGTCGAACTCGGCCTTGAACTCGGCGTCGAAGATCTCCTGGAAGATGTCCTTGAAGCGCCCGTCATAGACCTTGAGAATGGTGTTCTTGGTCGACAGGTAGACCGGGTAATTGCGCTGCAGGCCGTAATTGAACGAGGCCCGGGCGAAATCCTTGATCGATTCGTCGAGGTTGTACATGGCCAGCGCGACGCCGGCGCCCGGCGCCTTGAACACTTCGCGCTCGATGACGTTGCCGTCCTCGCCGACGAACTTGATGCTCAGCGTGCCCTTGCCGGGGAACTTGAAATCGGTGGCGCGGTACTGGTCGCCATAGGCATGGCGGCCGACGATGATCGGCTGGGTCCAGCCGGGAACCAGGCGCGGCACGTTCTTGCAGATGATCGGCTCGCGGAAGATGACGCCGCCGAGGATGTTGCGGATGGTGCCGTTGGGCGACTTCCACATCTCCTTCAGGCCGAATTCCTTCACGCGCGCTTCGTCGGGCGTGATGGTGGCGCATTTGACGCCGACGCCATGCTTCTTGATGGCATTGGCCGAGTCGACCGTGACCTGATCATTGGTGGCGTCGCGGTGCTCGACGCTCAGATCGTAATATTCGAGATTCACATCCAGATAGGGATGGATGAGCTTCTTCTTGATGAGGTCCCAGATGATGCGGGTCATCTCGTCGCCGTCGAGTTCGACAACTGTACCCGCGACCTTGATCTTCGACATGGGTCGGCCTTGAGAGCGCATAGCGGAGGAGGACTCAGCCACGGTGCATCCGGACATGCGCCCGAAAGATCCAGCGCTCCCGTGACTGGCGCGTGCCTCTTAGCCCGAAATTCTCGTATGGGCTATGGCCTGTGTTGCAGCGCGGCGCGACATCGCGGCCATTCCCGTCTATAGGCTCGCGCCGCCCGACCGATCGAAAGACCTCCATGCCCGGTATCGACATCACCCGCCTCGCCCGTGAAAAGGGCAGCCCCGTCATCATTCTCGTCGAGCCGCAAATGGCCGAGAATATCGGCACGACCGCCCGCGCCATGGCGAATTTCGGCATGGCACGGCTGCGATTGGTTTCGCCGCGCGACGGCTGGCCGAACGGCAAGGCTTACCCTGCCGCCTCCGGCGCCAACCGGATCCTTGATGAAGCCGAGCTGTTCGGCTCGCTCGACGAGGCGATCGCCGACCTGACGCTCGCTTATGCCGCCACCGCCCGCATGCACGGCCAGGTCAAGCCGGTGCTGGGGCCGCGCGAGGCGGTGGCCGCCATGCGTCCGAGGGTCGCCGGCGGCGAGACCGTCGGCGTCATCTTCGGGCGCGAGCGCAACGGGCTGCTGGCCGAGGAGGTGGCGCTGGCCGACGCCATCCTGACCTATCCGGTCAATCCGGACTTCTCCTCGCTGAACCTCGCCCAGGCCGTGCTGGTGCTGGGTTACGAATGGTTCACCCAGGCCCATGACGCGGCCTTGCCCTTCACCATGATGGAGCGCTCGAAGCCGGCGGCGAAGGCCCAGTTCGCGGCCTTCTACGCCATGCTCGAACGCGAGCTCGACCGGGTCGACTTCTTCCGCCCGCCGGAAAAGCGCGACAGCATGGTGGTCAACCTGCGCAACATCATCCAGCGCATGAATCCGTCGCGCCAGGACCTGGCGACGCTGCATGGCGCCATTTCAGGCATCGCCGAGGGGGCCCGCGGGCCGGCGCGCTCGGGCTCGCTCGACAAGGACGGTGCCGAGACGCTGCGCTCCATGCTGGAGCAGGCGGCCGCCGACAAGAGCGGTGCCACCGCCCCGGTGCGCGGCATCGCCCGGCTGCTCCGGCGCAATCCGACCGAGGCCGAGCGGCTCCTGTGGGAAGCCATGATGAAAGACCGGCGCTTTGCCGGCCGCGGGTTCCGGCGCGCCGTGCCGATCGGCCCGCATGTCGCCGATATCGTGTCGTTCGACCTGCGCCTGGTGATCGACCTGGAGCCGCTGACCCAGGGCGAGGCTGCCGCGGCGAGCCGCGCGGAAAAGCGGCACTGGCTGACCGAGAGGGGCTACCAGGTGGTGATCCTGCCGGCTCACGAGGTCGAGGCGGACCTCGGCGCAACGCTCGACCGGCTGGCCGGGATCGCGCCACAGGCGCCGCGCGCCTAGCCGTTCCGGAACAGGCGGCCCGGGCGGGCCGATGGCCTCCATCGGCGCCCTGTTGAATTACGTTGCGTCAACCATGCGCGCGGACTTTCACCGATTGCGCCAATTTGAATCGAATTGACCCATTTTTCGGCGATCGGCTTACGAGCTTCTTAAAGGGTTTTTACATAGGACAGCAGCCATGCGACGCGTGCCGCCGGACGTCCGGCGTGCCGCCCCCTGGACCGTTCAGTCATGTCCCTCCTCGGCGCCTGGCGTACCTGTTTTCGCGGTGACGGCGGACCGTCACGGGTCTCCGCATCGACGCGTATCGTCGCGCTGATGCGCCGGCCGCTCGAGCGCGCCCGGCGTTTCCGCGGCGACGCACGCGGCAATGTGCTGATCATCTTCTGCGTGGCGATCGTGCCGATCATGGCGATGATCGGCGGCGCCGTCGATTACAGCCGGGCATCGACCGCCCGCGCCAAGCTGCAGGCGGCGGTCGACGCCGCGACGCTGATCGCCGCGAAAAATGCCACCCGCATGACCGAGGCCGAGCTGACGGCGGCGGTGACGCGCGCGGTCAATGCCAATCTGGGCACCGGCGCCAGGAATGTGATCGGCGCGATCCGGGTGGTGAAGGACGGCAACAGCGTCCGCGTCGAGGTCGACAGTTCCCTGGCGACGGAGATGTGGGGCCTCATCGGCATCAAGGACATGGCGGTCAACGTCGTGTCGCAGGCGCGCTGGAAGACGCCGCGCATGGAAATCGCGCTGGTGCTCGACAATACCGGCTCGATGAGCTCGAGCGGCAAGATGACCGAGCTCAAGAAGGCCGTGCGCCAGTTCCTGCTCGACATGGAGGCGATGCGCCTGACCACCGAGCAGGTGCGCATCTCGATCGTGCCGTTCGACACCCAGGTGAATATCGGCACCGGCACGGTCGGCACGGCGTTCCGCACCTCGAACTGGATCCGCTTCGACAATGCGGACCTGGCGAGCAAGCTCAGGACGACCCAATCGGCCTGGACCGGCTGCATGACCGACCGCGACCAGCCGAACGATGTCAATGACGCGGCTCCGACCAGCGACGCGACGCGCTACCGCGCGGTCGCCTGCGGCACCGGTTCGCTCGCCCAGATGAACCCGCTGACCTCGAATTTCGATACGCTGCGGGCGGTCATCGACAAGATGCAGCCTTCCGGCAATACCAATGTGACCATCGGCATGCAACTGGGGCTGGCGACGCTCTCGGCCAACAACCCGTTCACCGAGACGACCAGCGCCGACCCGGAAGTGCTGCGCTTCATGGTGCTGCTGACCGATGGCGAGAATACCGAGAACCGCTTCACCACCTCGTCGTCGTCGATCGATGCCCGCTCGAAACTGATGTGCGATGCGATCAAGAACGCCAGCCCGCGCAGCATCACGCTGTTCACCATCCGCGTCATCGACGGCGACGAGGCCTTGCTGAAGGCCTGCGCGACCCCGGCCTCGGGCAACCAGTCCTATTATTTCCCGGTGACCTCGGCGGCCGGCATCAATTCGGCGTTCCGGGCGATTACCGATCTGATCAGCCAGATGCGCCTGTCGATCTGACGACGGGCCGCCGGCTGCACTCCGCGGCACTTCTCCCGCGCATGGACAGGCGTCCGTTCGGCGCCTGTCCAAACGTTTGTCCCTGGCTTGTCCCGGCGCCGGCGGGCATCGGGCACGCGGATCGATTACGTTGCGTAAACCATATGCGCAGCTATGAATAAATAACGCGCAATTTGCGTGAATCACCCGGCATTTCGATCAGGCATTTATGGGGTTCTTAAAGGACGGCTGCCTAGGAGTCGGGCAAGTCGGTTGCTGGATACCCGCCATGTCGAAATTTGGCCTCCTGCCGTCAAGCCTGCGTCGTGCGGCGTCAGCACGCATGGCGCCGACAGTTGCGCTGCCCGGCCGGCTCAGCGCCGCCGCGGCGCGGTTTCGCGGCGAGGCCGGGGGCTCGGTCATCCTGATCTTCGCCATCGTGATCCTGCCGATCCTGTTGTGCATCGGCGCGGCGGTCGATTACGGCGTCGCGGCGCAGGCCAAGGCCAAGCTCAACGCCGCGGCCGACATGGCGGCGCTCGCCGCCGTCAACAAGGCCTCGCTGACGCTGACGGCGGCCGCGGCCCAGGTCAACGCGGTCAATGCGTTCAACGCCCAAACCGGCGGCAAGGGACGGACCGGCACGACCACCGTCAGCGCCACGGTGACCGATAACGGCCTCGGGCGCACGGCGGTCGTCACTTATAGCGCGACCCTGCAAACCTCGTTCATGGGGCTCGCCGGCTTCAAGACGATGACGGTGGTGGGAACGTCCTACGCGACGTCCAACCTGCCGGCCTATATCGATTTCTACCTGCTGCTCGACAACACGCCGTCGATGGGCGTCGGCGCGACCCCGGCCGATGTCGCCACCATGGTGGCCAATACCTCCGACAAATGCGGCTTCGCCTGCCACGACCTGTCCGACCCCACGGGCAATTACTATACGCTGGCCAAGAAGCTGGGCGTGACCATGCGCATCGACGTGGTGCGGCAGGCGACCCAGCAGTTGATGGATACGGCGACCTCCTCGGCGACCGTGCCGAACCAGTTCCGGGCGGCGATCTACACGTTCGGCTCGTCCTGCGTGCTGACCGGCTTCACCACGATCACCACGCTGACGGCCAGCCTGTCGAGCGCCAAGACCGCGGCTTCGGCGATCGATCTGATGACGATCCCGAGCCAGGGCTACAACAACGATCAATGCTCGGATTTCAACGGCACCCTGGCGGCGGTCAACCAGGCCATTCCCGCGCCGGGCGACGGCTCGACCGCGGCGGCGCCGCAAAAGGTGCTGTTCTTCGTTTCCGACGGCGTCGCCGACGCCTATTACCCGAGCACCTGTACCCGGTCGACGACCGGCGGGCGCTGCCAGGAGCCGATCAACACGGCCGGCTGCACCGCCATCAAGAACCGCGGCATCAAGATCGCCGTGCTCTACACCACCTATCTGCCGCTGCCGACCAACAGCTGGTACAACAGCTGGATCGCGCCGTTCCAGAGCACCATCGGGACGCGGATGCAGAGCTGCGCCTCGCCGGGCCTCTATTTCGAGGTGAGCCCGACGGACGGCATCGCGAGCGCGATGAGCGCGCTGTTTCAAAAGGCGGTGGCCTCCGGACGCCTGACGCAATAGGCGAGGCGCCGGCAGCCGAAAACGACGCGCCCGGCCGGTTCTTCGGGCCTGCGCCGATGCCGTGCGGCGCCGAATGGCGGGCCGGTCACGGCATCGTGCGGAGCCGGCTCAGCCGGCCTTGATCTGGGCGACGGCGATGGCCATCAGCTCGTCCATGGTCCGGCGGATCTGATGCTCGGACTGGTCGACGCCGGCCTTGTCGAGATCGGCCTTGACCTTGCGCAGCACGTCGTGGTCGCCGATTTCCTCGAAGTCGGACTGGACGACCTCCTTGGCATAGGCATCGGCCTCGGCGCCGGTCCTGCCGAGCTTTTCCGCGGCCCAGAGGCCGAGCAGCTTGTTGCGGCGGGCCGTCGCCTTGAAGCGCAGTTCCTCGTCATGGGCGAATCGCTTTTCGAACTCGTCCTCGCGTTTGTCGAAAGTGCTCATGGCGCAATGGTCTCTTGCTTTGACATCGGAATGGCCTGGGGGCTGACCCCACGGGCTTGCATATAGGCGCGGCCTCCCCACTTTGGCGAGAGCAAAGGCGTCGCAGGTCGCGAATTCCGGACCGGTGGCGTCGTTGTGCTGCGGCGCACGATCGGATAGGAGAGACTTGCGGGCAAAAGCGCCCGCGCTTTCGATTCCCTCGATTGCGACCAGCGCTCGCCCGTCCCGCTGCGGGTCACCGGCAGCCCGGAGCCCCGGAGAGAGATGGACTTCCTCAAGCCACGGTATATCCCAATGAGCCGCCGACGCCGCATCTACGAAGGCAAGGCCAAGGTCTTGTACGAGGGGCCCGAACCTGGAACGCTGATCCAGCACTTCAAGGACGACGCGACGGCCTTCAATGCCAAGAAGCATGAGGTCATCGACGGCAAGGGCGTGCTGAACAACCGCATCTCCGAATATATCTTCCTCAAGCTGAACGATATCGGCGTCCCCACGCATTTCATCCGCCGGCTCAACATGCGCGAGCAGTTGATCCGCGAGGTGGAGATCATTCCGCTCGAGGTGGTGGTGCGCAATGTCGCCGCCGGTTCGCTGTCGACCCGGCTCGGTATCGAGGAAGGCACCCAATTGCCGCGCTCGATCATCGAGTTCTATTACAAGAACGACGCACTGAACGACCCGCTGGTCTCGGAAGAGCACATCACGGCCTTCGGCTGGGCGACACCCCAGGAGATCGACGACATCATCGCGCTCGCCATTCGCGTCAACGACTTCCTGTCCGGCCTGTTCCTCGGCGCCGGCATCCGCCTGATCGATTTCAAGATGGAATGCGGGCGCCTGTGGGAAAACGACCTGATGCGCATCGTCGTCGCCGACGAGATCTCGCCGGATTCCTGCCGGCTGTGGGACATCAAGTCGAGCGACAAGATGGACAAGGACCGGTTCCGCAAGGATATGGGCGGCCTGATCGAAGCCTATACCGAAGTCGCCCGGCGCCTTGGCGTCATGGGCGAGAACGAGCGGGCGACCGGCCCGGTGCTGGTGCAGTAGCGCCGGCCGCGCGGCCAGGCCGAACGACGATCGAACGGGGGCCTCGCGGTCCCCGTTTCAGTGTCCGACCCCCGGGGCAACGAGACCCGCAATGACGTTTGGCGTGCTTGGGCAGGTGATGCGGGCGGTGGCGGCCGGAGTGGCGTCGCTCACCATGCTCGCCTCCTGTGCCTATGCGCCCGTGGTCGTCGAAGGCTTGCGGCCGATCGAAACCGGCAGCGAGGGCGGCGACAATCCCTGGATGTTCGTGCCGGTCGGCATCTGGCTCACCCGCGATACCGTGGTGCCGCGCGCCGTCGGCATGTGCGAGACCGAGACCTGCCCGGCCAAGGTGGCCGTTGCCATATTCGAGGCACGGGGCGCCGAGGCGCGCAGCCTGACGCGCAGCTTGCGCAACCCGTCCGAACTCGCGCGGATCGTGGTGGCGGGCAACCAGACCCGGCGCCGGCTGGTGGCCGAGGCCAACCGCTCGGTGCCGCCGGCGATCGCCGCGCGGCGCATGCCGCGGCCGGTCACCGCCACCGCCCATCGCCTGCGCCATCGCGCCTTGAGCGGCTTCACGCTGACCATTCGCCGCACCGAGGGTGACGCGCGGGTCGCCCATGCGGCGGTGCTGGCCCGGACCTGGGGCGACCGGCTGAGAGTGGTGGTCGTGATCGGGGCCAGGCCCGGGGTCGTCGATACAGCGGTGAAGGCCGCGGCCGACGCCAACCTGTCGAACCCGCGGCAGTTCCAGGAGCCGGCGCGTGGCGCGGCGCGGCTGCGCCGGACGTCGGGTGCGGATGCCGTGTTGCCGGTGCTCAGCCTGGCGCAATGACGGCCACGGCTGGCCGCTGCCGCTGTTTCAGCGTGGCCGAGGCCGCGTGATCAAGCCGAAACCTTGCCCGGGCATCGTGGCGCAGCCCGGCGATGCGCCGGGCCGCCCCTGGAGACCATCATGCGCCGTGCCTTGCTCTCGATCGTCGCCGCCGGTTGCCTTGCCGTGCCCCTGGCCGTATCGGGCGGGGCGGCGCGCGCCCAGGGTGTCGCCATGTCGCTCGATGGCTGGGAGCGCAGCGTCGCCCCGACCGGCACGGTGTTCTATCGCTGCACGGCCCCGGCCAGTTGCGGCCAGGGGTCGGTGGCCAGCTATCGCCAGCAGCCGGACGGGCCGCTGCCGAGCCTCGCCGTCTTTCGCGCCCAGAACGAATCGATGAACCGCAGGATGGTCGAAGGCAGTGGCGGCCGGGTGCTGCGGGTCGACCTCGTCGAGATCGCCGAAAGCGAGGTCGCCGGCGCCAAGGTGCAGACCGCGGTCAAGACGATCAGTCATGCCGACGGCCGGCGCGAATATCTGGCGACCTCGGTGTTCTCCGACGGCCAGCGCCATTACAGCCTGGTCTCGACCGCCACGGTGGAGAGCATGGCGCGGGCCAACCTGCAGGTCTTCCTGCCGGTGGTGATGCTGGCCGCCCAGATCGGCGGCAAACCGGCGCCGGCGCGCTGAGGTTTGCGCGGGGTACGGCGGTTTTCGGGAGAATGAGCCGGCGATCGCATTGATCCGGCGCGCGCCACGGTTTAGAGGGACCGGATCCCGCCGAGCCGCCGAGGAGTGCCAAGCGATGAAGGCCCGCGTCACCGTCACGCTGAAGACCGGCGTCCTGGATCCCCAAGGCAAGGCGATCGAAGGCGCGCTGAAGAGCCTGGGCGTCGAGGGCATCGACAGCGTCCGCCAGGGTAAGGTGTTCGACCTGGAACTCGATGGCGGCGACAAGGCCGCGGCCGAGGCCGCGATCAAGGCGGCCTGCGACAAGCTGCTGGCGAATACGGTGATCGAGAACTACCGCATCGAGATCCTGTGACCTCGGAGGGCCAGTCCCTCCGTGCAATTCCTCATGGACGGAAGCGGGCCCCGATGGGAAAACCGAGGCTCGTCCCGGGCCTCAGGATATCCCCGTGAAAACGCCTCTGCTCGCCGCCCTCCTGGCCGTCTCGCTCGGCGCCTGTGCCCAGACGGGCGCGCAGACCGGCTTTCGCGCCGTCGATCCCAACACGCCGATCGCACCCGGCGCCTCGCGCATTTCCGAGCGGCCGATCGATCCGGACAAATGGCTGATCCGCTCCGGGGCGCTCAGGCGGCCGAACCGGCCCCCGCAGCAGGTGACCTTCCATGTCTGCCGGCAATTGTCCTGCCCGAGTCCGGCTTTCGCGGTGGTCTCCTATACCCCGACCCAGACGCGCGCGCCCGACCGGGCCGCGCTGGAGCGCATCGCCACCGAGCAGATGCCCGGCCGCAACGAACTGAACGAACTGGTGGCGTCCGCGCGCGGCGACGGGGCGCGCCATCGAATCATCCTGAGCCGGGTCGCGACCTTCAAGGGACAGCCCGGCATCGCGGTGGAAATCGAGCGCCGGCGTGATGCCGGGTCGCCCGTGATCTATCAGGTCGGCGGCTTCGCCTTTGCCGGCAACCTGATGATCTCGGTCCAGTCATTCTCGACCGACCGGGCGCTCGCCCGGCGCAACCGCGACCAGATCCTCGATCGCATCGATATCCGGGAAGGGCCGCGTCCGGACGGGCAGGGCGCCACCCAGGTCATCCAGACGACCGCGCCGCAGGCTCCCGCCGCTTCGCCGGCGCCACGGCTTTGACGTCGGCGCGCCGGTCGGGTAGGGGTCCGCGCTGAAGGAGAACTTCCGATGAAAGCCGCCGTCATCGTCTTCCCCGGCTCCAATCGCGAGCGCGACATCGCCTATGCGCTGGAGCTGACCTCGGGGGTCAAGCCGGCCATGGTTTGGCACGGCGATACCGCGCTGCCCGCGGGCACCGATCTGGTGGTCCTGCCCGGCGGCTTCTCCTATGGCGACTATCTGCGCTGCGGGGCGATCGCCGCGCGTGCCGCGATCATGGATGCGGTGAGGGCCCATGCCGCCAAGGGCGGGCTCGTGCTCGGCGTCTGCAACGGTTTCCAGATCCTGTGCGAGGCCGGTCTCCTGCCGGGGGCGCTGATGCGCAATTCCTCGCTGAAATTCATCGCCCGCAACGTTCATCTCAGGGTCGAGCGGTCGAATACGCCGTTCACCCGGCGCTACAATGCCGGCGCGGTGATCGAAGTGCCGGTGGCCCATGGCGAGGGCAATTACATCGCCGACGACGAGACGCTGAAGCGGCTGGAGGCGGAAGGCCGCGTGCTGTTCCGTTATTGCGACACGGCCGGCGTGGTCTCGCAGGCCGCCAATATCAACGGGGCGATGAATGCGATCGCCGGCATCGTCTCGGACAATGGCCGGGTGCTCGGCATGATGCCGCACCCGGAGAATCATGTGGATCCCGCGATCGGTTCGACCGATGGCCGGGCGCTGTTCGAAAGCCTGGCCGAGGCGCTGGAAACCGCCTGATCGGCGGTGCCGCCGGCCCGCCGGGAAATTGCGGACAGGCCATTCGATCCCGGCATGGCAGACCGTTTCGCCGTTGCGAAATGAGCCCGCGGCGGTTACTTGCATCGCTTGAGCCGGTGGCAGGACGGGCGACGCCAAGGTCCGCGGCCGGCATGAGCTTGGCCCCGCGGCGGAAGACGGCATGAACCCGAACGAACCCAAGAGCATTCCAGAGCCGAAGATCACCCCGGAACTGGTGGCGAGCCATGGGCTGAAGCCGGACGAGTATCAGCGGATCCTGGCGCTGATCGGCCGCGAGCCGACCTTTACCGAGCTCGGCATCTTCTCGGCCATGTGGAACGAGCATTGTTCCTACAAGTCGAGCCGCCTGCACCTGAAGACCCTGCCGACCAAGGCGCCCTGGGTGATCCAGGGGCCGGGCGAGAATGCCGGCGTCATCGATATCGGCGACGGCCTGGCCGCGGTGTTCAAGATGGAGAGCCACAACCACCCGAGCTATATCGAGCCCTATCAGGGCGCGGGCACCGGCGTCGGCGGCATCCTGCGCGACGTCTTCACCATGGGCGCCCGGCCGATCGCGGCCCTGAACGCCCTGCGCTTCGGCGATCCCGGACATCCCAAGACCCGCCATCTGGTGTCCGGCGTGGTCGCCGGCGTCGGCGGCTACGGCAATTCCTTCGGCGTGCCCACCGTTGGCGGCCTGGTCGGTTTCCACACCCGCTATGACGGCAATTGCCTGGTCAACGCCATGGCGGTCGGCCTCGCCAGGACCGACGGCATCTTCTACGCCAAGGCGACCGGGGTCGGCATGCCGATCGTCTATCTCGGCTCCAAGACCGGCCGTGATGGCATTCACGGCGCCACCATGGCCTCGGCCGAATTCGGCGAGGGTGCCGAGGAGAAGCGGCCGACCGTGCAGGTCGGCGATCCCTTCGCCGAAAAGCTTCTGCTGGAAGCCTGCCTCGAGATCATGGCGCTCGACTGCGTCAACGCGATCCAGGACATGGGCGCGGCCGGCCTGACCTGTTCGGCGGTCGAAATGGGCGCCAAGGGCGATCTCGGCGTCGAGCTGCACCTGGAAAACGTGCCGACCCGGGAAACCGGCATGACGGCCTACGAGATGATGCTGTCGGAGAGCCAGGAGCGCATGCTCATGGTGCTGAAGCCCGAGAAGGAAGAGCAGGCGAAGGCCATTTTCCGCAAATGGGGGCTCGATTTCGCCGTCATCGGCCACACCACCGATACGCTGCGTTTCGTGGTCAAGCACCACGGCGAGGTCAAGGCCGACCTGCCGATCAAGGAGCTGGGCGACGAGGCGCCGCTCTATGACCGGCCGCACGTGCCGACCGCGCCCAAGGCGGCGATCGAGCCGGAGAGCATCGCGCCGCCCCTGTCGAACGGCGCGGCGCTCGTCAAGCTGATGGGCATGCCGGACCTTGCCTCCAAGCGCTGGGTCTATGAGCAATATGACTCGATCATCCTCGGCAATACCGTGCAGCGCCCGGGCGGCGATGCCGCCGTGGTGCGCGTCGAGCACGGCCCGAAGGGGCTCGCCATGACCGCCGACGTGACGCCGCGCTATTGCGAGGCCGATCCGGTCGAGGGCGGCAAGCAGGCGGTGGCGGAAGCCTATCGCAACATCTCCGCGGTCGGCGCCACGCCGCTGGCGGTCACCGACAATCTCAATTTCGGCAATCCCGAGCGGCCGGAAATCATGGGCCAGCTGGTCGGCTGCATCCAGGGCATCGGGGAAGCCTGCCGGGCGCTCGACTTCCCGGTCGTCTCGGGCAATGTCTCCCTCTACAACGAGACCTTCGGCCGGGCGATCCTGCCGACGCCGACCATCGGCGCGGTCGGCGTCATCGACGACTTCACCAAGAGCGTCGGCGTCGCGCTGCAGGCCGCCGGCGACGAGGTCTTCGTGCTCGGCAATACCGACGGCTGGCTCGGCCAGTCGGTCTATCTGCGCGACATCCTGGGCCGGGAGGAGGGCGCGCCGCCGCCGGTCGATCTCGCGCTCGAGCGGCGCCACGGCGAATTCATCCGCGGGCTGATCGCCGAGGGAATGCTGACCGCCTGCCACGACGTTTCCGACGGCGGCCTGCTGGTGGCGCTCGCCGAGATGGCGATGGCCGGCAAGATCGGCATCACCGTCGACAGCGTGCCGGACGAAGTGCCGGCGCATGGCTTCTGGTTCGGCGAGGACCAGGCCCGCTATGCGCTGACGGTGAAGGCCCAGGACATGGACCGGCTGGCGGCGCGTGCCGCCGGCGCCGGCGTCATGCTGACGCGCCTGGGTACGACGGGCGGGTCCGCGTTGACCCTCCCCGGCGAGGCACCCATATTGATCAAGGACTTGGCCGAGCGGTTCGAGTCGTGGCTGCCGGCCTATATGGGGCAGGCGGCCTGAGAGGGAGCGACGACGATGCCGATGGCGGCGGCCGATATCGAGCAGATGATCAAGGACGCGTTGCCCGACGCTTCCGTCGAGATCAAGGACCTCGCCGGTGACGGCGATCACTACGCGGCGACCGTCGTCTCGGAGAGCTTTCGCGGCAAGTCGCGGGTCCAGCAGCACCAGATCGTCTATGCGGCGCTGAAGGGGAAGATGGGCGGCGTGCTGCATGCCCTTGCGCTGACGACCAGCGCACCCCATTGATTTCCAATCAAGTCTCATCGTTGAGCGAGAGAACGCCATGACCACGGAAGCGCAGACCAACCCGGCTCATGCCAAGATCGATGCCGAACTGAAGGGCAGCGACGTCGTGCTGTTCATGAAGGGCACGCCGCAGTTCCCGATGTGCGGGTTTTCCGGCCAGGTCGTCCAGATTCTCGACTATCTCGGCGTTCCCTTCAAAGGCGTCAACGTGCTCGATGCCGACGATATCCGCCAGGGCATCAAGGACTATTCCAACTGGCCGACCATCCCGCAGCTCTACGTCAAGGGCGAGTTCATCGGCGGCTGCGACATCACCCGCGAGATGTTTCAGTCGGGCGAACTGCTCGAGCTGATGAAGAGCAAGGGCGTTCCGGTTCGCGACCTGGCGAGCTGATCGCGCATCTTTCCGGCCGGATTCCGGCTGCCGCTCGACGGTCCAGGAGGCCGTCGAGAGACCCTTGCCCAGAAGTTGCCACAATCGATTGCGACAGGAGCAAGAACGGAGGCGCTGCGTCGCTGGCCTCCTCTCCGTCGCGCGCCGCTGGCCGGCGCTTCGCAAAGCCCAGGATCGCGCATGGCGCGATCGTAAGCCTTAAGAGCGCCCGACCGACATGACAGCTGCCCTGTTCCGATCGCAAGTTGCCGCCGTGACGTTGGGCCTGACCCTTGGCGCCCCCTGCGCGGCGCTCGCCCAGCAGGGCCTCGGGTTTCAGGCAGGCCACGCCTCCGGTGTCGGAGCGCCGCTCAATCTCCTCTCTCCCACCTTCATCGCGCCGACGCCGCGCGCCGCCGTGCCGCCGGCCGCCGGCAATGGCCAGCTGCAGCACGAGACGGCGGCACTGGCCGCGCCGCTGCCCTTGCCGCGCCCGGCGGCCGCGCCGCGCGTGATGATCACCCAGGCCTCGGCGCCGGCCGCCATCGCCGCCGGCATGGCCACGCTGCCGCAGGCCATGGCCGCGGCGCCGGCCCCCGTCGAGGAGGCCACGACCGCCGCCCCGGCCCAGGTCTGGCCGGATGACGAGCCGCGCGATCGCATCATCATTCCCGGCGCCTTCTCGCGTTCGGCCGCGCGCGCGGTCGAGGCTCAGGAGGCGGCGGCGCTGCCGGCGGCCGTGGTCGCCTTCGCCGCACCGGTTCCCGTGGCGCGGCCGGCCGGCGAAGCGGCGATCGCCGCCGCCGTCGCGACGCCGGCCCCGGCCGTGGCGACCGCGCCGGTGCTGGCTTCGACCTCCTCCAGCCCCGTGGTGCTCGCCTCGCACGGCACCGCGACCACCATGACGATTCCCGCCGCGCCCGCCGGCGCTCCGCCCGCCATGGCGCCGCCGGTCGTATCGACGCCGACGCCGGCGCGCGGGCCGGTGCTGGCTTCGCTGCCGCCCGACAGCGGCGCGCGCGACTGGCCGCGTTTCCTGCCGGGCACGCCGGGCGTCGAGCGCAATACCGGCATTGCCGGCGAGCGGGTCATGCCGGATCCCGGCGTGCCGCTGACCTGCCTGCCGCCCGTGGTCCGGCGCGCGCTGAACGACGTCGCCATGCGCTTCGGGCCGATCCTGGTGCGCTCGACCGATCGCGGCAACGGCCGTTTCGTCCGCACCGACGACTGGCGTGGCTCCTATCACAAGGATTGCCGGGCGGCCGATTTCCGCGTCAGCGGCAATGGCGCGGCGGTCATCGCGTTCCTGCGCATGCGCCCCGAACTCGGCGGCGTGAAGCGTTATCGCAATGGCCTGATCCATATCGATGACGGTCCGCGCCGCTCCTGGTGAGCGTGCCGGGAACTCCTTGGCCGGGGAGCATCCATCAAATCCGGTGATCCTCCGATCAGATCACTCCATTTGCTAGCGCTCCCGTTCTCGATCACCTTCTGCCGCAACGGCAGGAGGTCTCGATGTTACTCGTCGGTATGCTCGACAGTCCCTATGTGCGGCGCGCGGCGATCGCCGGGACGCTGCTCGGTGTTCGCTTCGAACACCAGTCGGTTTCGGTGTTCCGGCACATGGACCGGTTTCGGGCGATCAATCCGCTGATCAAGGCGCCGTCGCTGGTCGCCGACGACGGCACCGTGCTGATGGAATCGCAATTGATCATCCAGCACCTGGAAGATGTCGCGGGCCGGTCGCTGCGCCCGGCCGCGGCCGCAGCCCGGGTCGCCGATCTGCGCGCCACGGGGCTTGCCATCGTCACCTGCGAAAAGGCGATCGGCATCGAATATGAGCGCAAGCGCCCCGAGGCGATCCGCTACCAGCCCTGGCTCGACCGGGTGCGCGAGCAGCTCGAGGAGGCGCTGGCCGCCCTCGACATCATCGCCTGCGACCAATGGAAGGGCGGACCCGAACCCTGGAGCCATGGTTCGATCGGCGCGGCGGTGGCCTGGGGCTTCATCCGCTTCACCATTCCCGACGCGGTCCCGGCCGATGCCTTCCCGGCGCTGGCGGCACACGCCGCGCGCTGCGAGGCGACGGACGTGTTCAAGCACTGGCCGATCGACAGGGAGACGCCGTGAGGAGGGAGGGGGCTGGCGAAGGCGAGGGGCCCTGCAGCTTTAAGGCGCTCGCTTGGCTCGCCGCCTCCGATTGCCACGGACCTCCGGCTTATGCACTACGTCATCCCCGGCCGAGCGAAGCGAGGGGAAGGGGATCCAGGGGCCGCTTGGCTGCGCTTTCAGCGCATGAATCCGTGCATAGGTAGGCGATTCGTCCCGAAGGTTTCGCAGCGTCGAGGTTTCAGCCCTGCAACTCCTGGATCCCCTTCCCCTCGCTTCGCTCGCCGGGGATGACATAGAGAGCCTCCGGCGACCGGTTGGACGGCTTCGCCCCCATACCACTTCCCCCCAACGAAAAAGGCCGCTCCGAAGAGCGGCCTTTTTGCAGTCTCGGTGGCTGAAACCAATCAGCGCGAATAGAATTCGACGACCAGCGAGGGTTCCATCTGAACCGCGTAGGGCACTTCCGACAGGGTCGGGATGCGCGCCAGCGTGGCCGACATCTTGCCGTGGTCGACGCTCAGGTAGTCGGGAACGTCGCGCTCGCCGGACTGGACGGCTTCCATCACCAGGATCATCTGGCGCGAGGCTTCCTTGACCTCGATCACGTCGCCGACCTTGACCTTGTAGGACGGGATGTTGACGCGGCGACCATTGACCTTGATGTGGCCGTGGTTGACGAACTGGCGCGCGGCGAACACGGTCGGCACGAACTTGGCGCGGTAGACGACCGCGTCCAGGCGGCGCTCGAGCAGGCCGATCAGGTTCTCACCGGTATCGCCCTTCACGCGCACGGCCTCGGTATAGGTCGCGTGGAACTGCTTCTCGGAAATGTTGCCGTAATAGCCCTTGAGCTTCTGCTTGGCCTTCAGCTGGGTGCCGAAGTCCGAGAGCTTGCTCTTGCGGCGCTGGCCGTGCTGGCCCGGGCCATATTCGCGGCGGTTGACCGGGCTCTTCGGACGACCCCAGATATTCTGGCCCATCCGGCGGTCAATTTTATACTTGGCGGCGTGACGCTTCGACATCGCGTGTCCCTTGTCGTTTTCGTTCGATAGGAGACGCGCCCTCCTCTTGCTCCCCTCCAGGGGAACACGACAGACCAGGCCGAAGCCCGATCGCGGGTGCGCAAAATCCCAGCGGTTCGCCCGAGAGCGATCCGTCGAGAAGCGGCGTCCATACCGACAGCGGCCGGCGATGTCAATGAAGCGGCAGCGGATCGACGCGGGTTTCGGCGAGACCGAAGCCGGAAAAGACCGGCGCGAGCGCCGCGCGCGCGGCGCCATCGGTCAGCAAGGCGATGCCGGGCAGCCGGTGGGCCGCATGGCGGGCCGGCCCGAGCAATTGCACGACCCGGCGCGCGATGGCCGGCGCCGGATCGATCCAGGCGACGGGGAAAGGCGCGACGCGCCGGAAGGTCTCGACCAGCAGCGGATAGTGGGTGCAGGCGAGCACGACCGAATCGGTGCGCCGCTTGTCCTCGACGACGAAGCAGGGTGCGATCTCGGCCGCGATCGCGGCTTCGTCGGCAGGCTCGCCGCGCATAACCGCCTCGGCGAGGCTCGCCAGCCGGGGCGAGCCGACCAGCGTCACGGCGCAGCCGAGGCCGAATTCGGCGATCAGCGCCTTGGTATAGTCGCGGGCGACCGTGCCGGGGGTCGCCAGAACGCTGACGAGGCGTGATGCCGATTGCTCACAGGCGGGCTTGATCGCGGGCACCGTGCCGACAAAGGGCAGGGCGAAGCGCTGGCGCAGATGCGGCATGACCAGGGTCGAGGCGGTGTTGCAGGCGATGACGACGCAATCCGGCCGATGGGCGGCGATCAGCCGCTCCATGACGGCCAGGACCCTGGATATCAGATGGTCCTCGTCGAGCCGGCCATAGGGGAAGGCGGCATCATCGGCGCAATAGACGAAGCGGGCATCGGGCCGCGCCCTGGCGATCTCGCGATGGACGGTGAGTCCGCCGAGGCCGGAATCGAAAACAAGGATGGTGGGGGCGCGCGAGGCGATGTCGGCGCTCGGCTTGATGGTCTGGTGCATGCCGGCAAAGGGGTCGAAGGCTGTCGGGCCGAACGGCCCGAGGTCCCGGGACTTTGGATCGAAGGTGATACGCATCACGAACCTTCACGCGACAATTGGCCGGATTTTGGTTGAAAAGCGTTAAGTTTTTGCCAGCGCGGACGCCGCCGCGCCGGTGCGCCGGGGTGTACGCGCCGGGCCGGCCCAAGACATCGCAGATGCGCACCATCTTGGCGTTGACGGATCGATCCAATCCCGGCCACTTAATCGTCGAAAACCCCGGGAGGACTTGATGCACCAGACGCCGAAACCCTACACGCTGGCCCAGCGGCTCCGCGCCGGCGAGAGCCTGTTCACCGCCTGGCTGAGCATGCCCGAGCCGCTGATCGCCGATGCGATCGCGCGCGAGGGCTTCGACGCCGTCACTTTCGACATGCAGCATTCCTCGATCGACCTGATGGGCGCGATGCGCGGCATCTCGGCGGTCAACCATGCCGGCAAGCCGGCCGGCGTCCGCGTCGCGCTCGAGGATTTCGGTGGCGCGGCCCGGCTGCTCGACGTCGGCGCCGAGATCATCATCGCGCCGATGATCAATTCGGTTGCCGACGCCAAGCGCTTCGCCTCCGCGACCAAATACCCGCCGCTCGGCGACCGCTCCTGGGGCGGCAACCGGTTCCAGCAGCTCACCGGCCTCGGCCCGCAGGAATACCTGCAGCAGGCCAATACGATGACGGTGACGCTCGCCATGATCGAAACCACGGCGGCGCTCGCCGCGGTCGACGACATCCTGGCCGTGCCGGGCATCGACGGCGTCTTCGCCGGCCCCTCGGATCTCTCGATCACCTTGCTCAAGGGCGCCAAGCTCGACCCGAACAACGCGGTGGTGGTCGATGCCTTCGACACGATCATGAAAGCGGCGAAGAAGGCCGGCAAGCTGACCGGCTGTTATGCGCCGAGCTTCGAGAAGGCCAAGGAATTGGCGGGCCAGGGCTGGGGCTTCATTACGCTGGTCAATGACGCCATCATCATCCGTGGCGGCGCGCAGGCAGCCCTCAAGGTCGTCCGCGGCTGAGCCGCGGACCGGCGCCTCCGGTCAGCCGAGCGTCTTCATGAAGCCAGCGAACCGCATCAATCCTTCCGGCCATGGTCCATGGCCGGAAGCCGAGTTGATATGGCCGGCTTCGCCGGCGTCCGACAAAGCCGAGCCCCAGGCATAGCCGAAATCCTCGGCGCGCTCGTAGCTGCAATGGCGGTCGTTGCGGCTGGCGACCAGCACCGAGGGGAAGGGCAGCGGCTCACGCGGGATCGGCGCGAAGGCCCGCTCGACCTCAGGAATGTCCAGGCCCTGCTCGATATCGGGCATCGAGACCAGGAAGGCGCCGTGGACGACGCCGGCCGGAAATAGCGGGGCGGCGTGGGCGACGGCGATGACGCCGAGCGAATGGGCGACCAGCACGACAGGACGGCTGCAGGAAGCGACCGCGGTCGCCAGGCTGTCGACCCAGCGCGCCTTGTCCGGCTTGTGCCAGTCACCGAGATTGACCCGATGGGCGGTCGGCAGCTTGGCTTCCCAGCGCGACTGCCAATGGTCGTTGCCGGAATTGGTGTAGCCGGGAACGATCAGGATATCGGTGTCGGCAGTGCGCATCGGATCAGCTCGCTCCAAACACCCGGCTGAAGATCGTATCGACATGTTTCAGGTGATAACCGAGGTCGAATTTTTCCTCGATCTCGGCCTCGCTCAGCGCCTTGCGCACGTCGGCATCGGCCTTCAACAGCGTCAGGAAGTCGCCTTCGCCGCGCCAGACCGGCATGGCGTTGCGCTGGACCAGCCGGTAGGCGTCCTCGCGCGACACGCCCTTCTGGGTCAGGGCCAGCAGCACGCGCTGGGAATGGACCAGGCCGCCGAGACGGTCGAGGTTCTTCTGCATGGTCTGAGGATAGACCAGGAGCTTGTCGATGACGCCGGTGAGGCGGACGAGGGCGAAGTCGAGCGTCACGGTGGCGTCCGGGCCGATCATCCGCTCGACCGAGGAATGCGAGATGTCGCGCTCGTGCCAGAGCGCGACGTTCTCCATGGCCGGCATGGCCATGCCGCGCACCAGGCGGGCGAGGCCGGTGAGGTTTTCGGTGAGCACCGGGTTGCGCTTGTGCGGCATGGCGGAAGAGCCCTTCTGGCCTTCCGAGAAATATTCCTCCGCTTCCAGGACTTCCGAGCGCTGCAGGTGGCGGATCTCGGTGGCCAGGCGCTCGACCGAGGAGGCGACCACGCCGAGAGTGGCGAAGAACATGGCGTGGCGGTCGCGCGGGATGACCTGGGTGGAGACCGGCTCGACCTTCAGCCCCATGGCCTTGGCGACATGCTCTTCGACCCGCGGATCGATCTGCGCGAAGGTGCCGACCGCGCCCGAGATGGCGCAGGTGCGGACCTCCTCGCGCGCGGCCTCGAGGCGGCCGAGCGAACGGTCGAACTCGGCATAGGCCTGGGCGAGCTTCAGGCCGAAGGTGGTCGGTTCGGCATGGATGCCGTGCGAGCGGCCGATGGTGGGGGTCAGCTTGTGCTCGAAGGCGCGGCGCTTGAGCGCGGCGAGCAGGGCCTTGGTGTCGGCGATCAGGAGGTCGGCGGCGCGCACCAGCTGGACGTTCAGGCAGGTGTCGAGCACATCCGAGGAGGTCATGCCCTGGTGGACGAAGCGCGAGTCGGGGCCGATGAATTCACCGAGATGGGTCAGGAAGGCGATGACGTCGTGCTTGACCTCGCGCTCGATGGCATCGATCCGCTCGACGTCGAAGGTGACGTCCTTGGCGCGCGCCCAGATATTGGCGGCGGCCTCCTTGGGAATGACGCCGAGCTCGGCCAGCGCGTCGCAGGCATGCGCCTCGATCTCGAACCAGATGCGGAACTTGGTCTGCGGATCCCAGATGGCGGTCATCTCGGAACGGGAATAGCGCGGGATCATCGCGGGGCCTCGGCGGACAAAGGGGATAGCGCGCGGTCTAGCAGGCGCGCGCCATCGCGGCAAATCGGCAAGGCGGCCACGTCACGGTGCAAGCGTCGCCGCCACCGCGAGATGGCGGCCGTCGGGGGTCTCGAAGCCCTTGGCCAGGACCAGGATCAGCACGACCAGGACCGGCGCCGCATTGCTGCCGACAGGGGGATGGTAGGTGATCACGTCGGCGATGCGGTAGTTGAACGGAATGCCCCGGCTCGGCGGGATCGCCTTGTCCTCGTGCAGGGTGCGCGTGGTCTCCGCCGTCCGCAGCACCAGTCGAAAGCCATTGGTTTCGTCATAAGGCGATGGCGAAGGCAGGCCATATTCGGTCAGTTCGAGCGTCAGCGGCGGATCGACGGGCGGATGCACGATCCGCGGCACGAAGCGGACGCGGTGCGGATCGGCGGAAAGCTCGGAGATCGGATTGCTGGCAACCAGCTCTCCCGGGGCGGCGATGCCCGACAGCAGAGGCCGGGCGCGGGCGGCCGCCGCGGCGCGCGCTTCGGCGACAGTTTTCGTCTCGTCCTCGAGGCGGACGCGCACCGGCGTGCCTGCGACCCAGGCGTCGCGCGCGGTATCGACGACATAGATATTGGCATAGGGGAAACCGCTTCCGTCGGCGGTGCCATATTCCTCGAAGGCGAAGCGGCTGCCGTCGGCATTGAAGCCGAGAATGGAGCGGGTCGCGATATCGCCCGCCGCCGCCGGGACAGAGGCCAGCACGGCCCAGAGCAGCATCAACCTGCGGATCATCCACGTCTCCCGGTCAGGTCACAGCCTGACAGGAGTGGCGCGGCCGGGCAATCAGCGCCGGTGGGCGCGCCAGAACAGCCCCGCCACCATGACCGGCAGCAGGGCGCCCCACGGCCACCAGAGCCGGAACGCCGTTGCGACGTAAAGCGAGAAGGCGTAGCCGAGGCCGAAGAGGTGGTGCCAGACGGTCATCTCGCCGTCGAGGTCCTCGGCGATCGCCAGCGACCGGGAATGGATGGCGAAGACGATGCCGGGCGCGATCAGCATGGTGGCTGCCGCGCCGATCAGCGCGAGACCAAGCCAGAGCGCCAGGGGCGCGCCGGCAAACCGGCTGCGCAGGGCCTCCAGCGCGCGCCAGAACAGCGCCATGCCGGGCAAGAGCGGCACGGCCTGCAGGCAGACGACCGAAAGGCTGCGCCAGGACGGCGCATGGCCGGCGCGGATCGACAAGGTCGCGGCGGCGGCGATCGCCACCAGCATGACCCAGAAGCCGACTTTCAGCGCGCGCCGCCAGGGGCCGTCGTCCTGCTGCATGGGCGCCGGCTTCGCGGCAGCCGCTTTCGCAGGCGCGGGCTTGGCCGTGCGCCGGGGCGCCGCCGCGGGATTGGCGGCCGAGCGCGGTCGCCGGGGCCGGCGAACCGGCGCCTCGCCGGCCTCGTCCGCACCGTTCTCCTGAACATTCGCTGCCTGAGTCGTCGCCATGACCGGAAGCTTACCGGCCAGCCGTTGACGGGGTCTGAATCACCTTGGGGCAGGGGAGGGAGATGGTCGGCGATTGGCGATCGAGCAGATATGCCCGCATTGCCGAAAAGGCGGAGCGGTTCTCGCATCGTCTTGCCCGGGCTTGTCCCGGGCATCCACGACTTTTGTTCCGAAAGGCTCTCGTCGACAATTCAACGAAGCTCGGCGCGGGTCGCCCGCGTTGAATTCGTGGATGGCCGGGACAAGCCCAGCCAAGACGAGAATGGCCTTTGACGGCTGTGTACTGGACCGGCCGGCGACATTGCGCGTCGCGGCCCGTCTCACGCGGCCGCTCCTCACACCATCGTGCCGCGGGCGCTGTCGGCGGCGACCCGGATCGCCTCGATATGGGCGGCGTAATGTGCCGGGCCGCCCTTGAACACGGCGGAGCCGGCAACCAGCACGTCGGCGCCGGCGGCGGCCACCAGGGGGGCGGTCTGCGGCGTGACGCCGCCGTCGATCTCGATGACGATGTCGCGGCCGGCGATCATCTGCCTGATGCGCGCCACCTTGTCGACCTGCGAGGCGATGAAGGCCTGGCCGCCGAAACCCGGATTGACCGTCATGACCAGGATCAGGTCGGTGATGTCGAGCACATAGTCGAGCACGCTCTCAGGCGTCGAAGGATTGAGCGAGACGCCGGCCTTCTTGCCGAGCTGGCGGATCGCCTGCAGCGAACGGTGCAAATGCGGGCCGGCCTCGGCATGGACGGTGATGATGTCCGCGCCGGCCTTGGCGAAGGCTTCCAGATAGGGATCGGCCGGCTGGATCATCAGGTGCACGTCAAAGACCTTCTGCGTGTGCGGCCGCATGGCCTTGATCACGTCCGGCCCGAAGGAAATGTTCGGCACGAAATGGCCGTCCATCACGTCGAGATGGATCCAGTCGGCGCCGGCGGCGTCGACGGCGCGCACCTCCTCGCCGAGTTTCGAGAAATCGGCGGCCAGGATCGAGGGGGCGATCAGGATGGGCTTGGTCATCGCAGTCTCCGTGTCGCGCAGCCGGTACCATGCGGCAAGGTGCGCGGGCAATGAGGAGCTGATCCGCGCTTGTCTGCCGCAGTGCGAGACGGCACTGTGGCGGCCGCATGACAATGATGGTCCGGTGATGACTGAAATCCATGATGTTCTGGTTCTGGGCGCCGGCATGGTCGGCGTTTCCACGGCGCTCGAGGCGCGCCGGCGCGGCCTTTCGGTGGTGCTGGTCGACCGGCGCGGCCCGGGGGAAGAGACGAGCTACGGCAATTCCGGGGTCATCGACGGCGGCAATCTCTATCCGGTGGCCATGCCGCGCGACCTGCCGACGCTGTTCAAGCATGCGCTGAACGGCGAGACCGCCTCGCATTATCACGTCTCGGCGCTGCCCAAGGTGGCCGGCTGGATGTTCGACTACTGGCGCTGGTCGGCGCCCGACAAGCTGGAGGAGACCGCGCGTGTCATGCGGCCGTTCTTCGCGGAAGCCGTCGGCAGCCATCGCGAATTCGCCCGGATCGCCGGCGCCGAGCGGTTCTTCCGCCAGGACGGCTGGCTGGAGTTCTATCGCCATCGCGCCAGCCTCGACGCCCAGGACCGCCGGCTGCAGCTCGCCAAGGAGTTCGGCATCCGCAGCACCAAGCTCAGCAAGGGCGAGACGCTGGAGCTGGAGCCGCATCTGAAGGGCGACTTCGCCGGCGCGATCTGGCAGCAGGATGCCGATACGGTGTCGAGCCCCGGCGGCGTCACCAAGGCCTATGCCGAGGCTTTCGTGGCGGCCGGCGGCAGGCTCGCCAAGGGCGATGCCATGACGCTCGCCAAGGTGCCGGAGGGGTTCGCGGTGGACACCGCCGAGGGCCGTGTCGTGGCGCGCCAGGCGGTGGTGGCGCTCGGCATCTGGTCCGGCGACCTCGTCGGCAAATTCGGCTATTCGGTGCCGCTGGCCGCCAAGCGCGGCTATCACCGGCACTATCAGCCGAAGGGCAACGCCTTCCTGACCCGCCAGGTCTGCGACGAGGATGTCGGTTATGTGCTCTGTCCGATGGAGCAGGGCATCCGGCTGACCACCGGCGTCGAGATCGCGCTCGCCGACGCGCCGAAGACGCCGGTGCAGCTCGGACGGGCCTTCCGCGCGGCGAGCGCGCTGTTCGATCTCGGCGAGCCGGTGGAGCCCGAGCCCTGGATGGGCCGTCGCCCGGCAACGCCGGATTCGCGGCCGGTCATCGGTCCGGCCCCGGGCCATGAGGGCCTGTGGTTCGCCTTCGGTCACGGCCACTGGGGCTTCACGCTCGGGCCGGCGACCGCCAAGGCGCTGCTCTCGGCCATGTCGGGCGAGCCGCCGCATGTCGACCTGACGCCTTATCGGATGGGCCGCTGGAGCTGAGCCGGGATCCGGCACGAGCCAGGTTCGCGGCGTCGTGACCGAAAGCGATGTCCCGGCCGGCCAGCTCGATCGAGATGTGCCGAAAAGCGCCTTCGTCGCGGCCGGACGATGGACGGCTTTCGCGCCGCGCCGGTCGCTGGCAATCTTCCCGGCGTCGGGCAGCTTGCCCGACGCCCGATATCGCCGCCGACGGCCGCACCGGACCGTCGCCTGCCGGAGTGTCGTCCATGCATGTCGTGATGCTCGCCTTCCCGCGCATGACCCAGCTCGACCTGACCGGGCCGTTCGAGGTGTTCACCCGGTACAGGGAACTCGAGGTCGACCTGGTCTGGAAGACCGCGGAGCCGGTCGGCGATGCGTCGGGCCTGCGTCTCATGCCTTCGAAGACCTTTGCCGACTGCCCGCAGGCCGACATTCTGTTCGTGCCGGGCGGCCCGGGCCAGATGGGCCTGATGGAAGACCGGGAGACGCTGGATTTTCTGCGCGCCCAGGCGCAAGGCGCCACCTGGATCACCTCGGTCTGCACGGGATCGCTGGTGCTGGCGGCGGCCGGCTTGCTGACCGGCTATCGCGCCACCTGCCACTGGTCGTCGATCGACCAGCTCGCCTTGTTCGGCGTCACGCCGGTTCACGAGCGGGTGGTGGTGGACCGCAACCGCGTGACCGGCGCCGGCGTCACCTCCGGCATCGATTTCGGCCTGACGCTGACCGCCATGCTGTTCGGCGAGGAACGGGCGCGGCGCGCCCAGCTCGGCATGGAATACGACCCGGCGCCGCCTTTTGCCGGCGGCACGCCGTCATCGGCCCCGGCCGAGACCGTGAGGGCCGTGACGGAGGCGCTGAAGCCCTTCATCGCCGAGCGGATGGCGATCTCGAAGCGGGCGGCGGAGGCGCTGGCGCGGCGGACTGATTAGGGCGCCGCGGAATTGACCCTCTCCCGGAGCGAGAGGGTTGATTGTATTGAGCTTTTCCGCTGCTCAGGCCTTGAAGTCGAAGATCCGGCCCGGGCCCGAGCGTGGCGGGCTGATCGCCGCGTGGGCCTGTTCGGCGACGGCCTCGGGATGGGCGACCAGCGCGTCGAAGGTGTCCTCGGGCATGACGGCGCGGCCGACGCTTGCGGCGAGCTCGTCGGCAATCGCCGGGTCGTTGGTCGGGTTCTGCGGGTCGAGCCCGCGGCGGGCAAAGGCGGCGTCCTCGCTGGTGACGCAAGCATAGCCATTGATGACTGGGATCATGGCGACACGCTCCCTCGTTCAATCCGGTATCGTAAGCCATTCCACCGGCCGATTTCGTTAATCGGGACGCTCTGCCCCGGGGTTGTTCGGCGGATGGTTAGGAACACCTTTCGCGATCCGCGCGAACTCTCTCGACAGCCTGTCTCACCCGTGGCTTAGTCCCTCGCGACCTCTGGGAGAACCGTCATGACCATCGAAGCCTGGCTCGCCTTTACCGCGGCATCCACCATTCTGCTGCTCATTCCCGGACCGACGGTTCTGCTGGTCGTCTCCTATGCGCTGGGCCAGGGCTGGCGCACCGCGCTGCCGATGGCGGTCGGCGTGGCGCTTGGCGATTTCACCGCGATGACCCTGTCGATGCTCGGCGTCGGCGCGCTGCTGGCGACCTCGGCCACTGTTTTCACCGTGCTGAAATGGGTCGGTGCCGCTTATCTCATCTGGCTCGGCATCAAGCTCTGGCGCGCCGGCGGCGCCTTGCAGGCCGAACCGCGCCATGACGCGGTCTCGGCCGCCAAGATGCTCGGGCATGCCTGGCTGGTCACCGCGCTGAACCCGAAGAGCATCACCTTCTTCGTCGCCTTCCTGCCGCAGTTCCTCGATCCCAAGGTGGATTTCCTCACCCAGATGCTGGTGTTCGAGACGACCTTCCTGGTGCTCGCCTTCGCCAACGCCTTTGGTTATGCGCTGGTCGCGGCCAAGGCCCGCGGCCTGGTGGCGAATGCGCGGGCGATCGGCCTGTTCAACCGGGTCGGCGGCACGCTGCTGATCGGTGCGGGCATCGCCACCGTCGGCTTGCGCGCCGGGCAGAACTGAGCGCCGGCCGTCAGGCCGCGCCGATCGCTGCGCGCAGGTCGTCATAGCTGCCGAACAAGGCGTTGGAGCTCAGCATCCGTCGGCCGCGCTGGTCGGTAACGACGAGCGTCGGCACGCCCTGGGCACCGAAGGCGCTCATCATCTGGCGCGCCTTGCTGGTGCGCGCGCGGTTAGCGGCGATGAGGTCGTCGCCCGGCGCCGCGAGCAGGCCGGCGGCGGCATCGAGGCCGATCTCGCGCAGGATCTGGGCGAGGCCGGCGATCGAGACGATGTCGCGGCCGTCGACATAACGGGCCTCCTGGATCGCCTTCAGCGCGGCAAGCTCGGCATCCGGCCTGGTCAGGGCCACGGCGGTGAGCGCCAGGGTGGCCGGCCCGGAATCGAACATCTGGCCGGGAGCGTTGAGCACCTTCGATCGATAGGCCTCGGTGAAGCGCTGGCCGCTCAGCCGTTCGATGCGCTGGTCGTTCGACCAGGCATAGGCGGCAAAGCCCTGGTCCATCGGCCGCGCTCCGTCGCCGGAGAACAGCCCGGTCGGGGCCAGTTCGATCGTGATGCCAGGTGTTCCCGCGAGCTGCCGCACCATGGGCGAGGCGCCGTAGCACCAGCCGCAGAGCGGATCGAACAGATAGGTGACGCGCGTGGCGTCGGGGGCGGTCGGGGTGGTCACGGCCGTTCTCCGAATCGCGTGCGCCAGCTCGGCAGGGCACCGGGGACGTCGAGCGGGGTCGCCTCATAGATCGCGCGTGCCGCCGCGCGGGCGAGCACGCTCGCGGCGGTCGCGCCGATCAAGGCCATGTCGCGCGCCATGTCGGCGAGCGCCAGTCGGCCGGTGGCGGCGGCAAAGACCGTGTCGCCGTCGAGCGGGGTATGGATCGGCCGGATGGCGCGGCCGAGGCCGTCCTGCGCCATGACAGCGAGATGGCGGGCTTCCGCCTTGGTCAGGATGGCGTCGGTCGCGACCAGGGCAATGGTGGTGTTGGCGGCCGTGGTGCCCTTGAGTTTCACGCGGTTGGCGTCGGCCGGCCAGGGCGAGGGCAGGCCGAGGCCGCCGAATTCGCCGTCCTGCTCGTCGGTCGCCGCCCAGAAATGGCGGTCCGCGCCAATGGTGACGCTGCCGAGCGCGTTGACCGCGACCAGCGCGCCGACCCGGTGGCCGGAGGGCGAGAGGGCGGAGGCGGTGCCGAGCCCGCCCTTGAGATCGGCGGTGGTGGCGCCGGTGCCGGCCCCGACGGTACCCATGGCGACCGGGCCGGATCGGGCCGCCTCGGCGGCGGCGAAGCCGAGTTCGCGATAGGGCGCATAACGGCCCCATGACTTGTCGCCGCCGTTGATGAGGTCGAACAGGATGGCGCCGGGCACGATCGGCACGCGGGCGGGACCGATGACGAAGCCGCGCCCCTGGGCGGCGAGCCAGGCGCCGATGCCCGCGGCCGCCTCCAGCCCGAAGGCCGAACCACCCGAGAGCGCGATGGCATCGATGGCCTGGACGGTCTTGTCGGGTCCCAGGAGATCGGTGTCGCGCGTGCCGGGCGCGCCGCCGCGCACGTCGACGCTGGCGACGGCCGGCTGATCGAAGATGATCGCGGTGACGCCGGTGGCGCGGACGAGATCGGTGGCATGGCCGATGGTCAGGCCGGCAACGTCGGTAATGGCATTCAGCACGGTGATGTAAACCCGATGGTGGTTATCACGAACGATCACGCCTGTGCGATCAACCGAAGTCAACGCTTCCGATTGGCCGAAGAGGGCGATAGACGAGAAGGCTTCCGGCGAATGGCCAACCGGCCTTCGCCGCAGCATCATCCCGATGCGACGGAAGACTTCGGCGGCAACAGCGTGGCGGATCCTGAATGCCTGATGTGACCATTCCCGCGGCACTGATCGCGGGCCTCGTCAGTTTTCTGTCGCCTTGCGTGCTGCCGCTCGTGCCGCCTTACCTGGTCTATCTGACCGGAGCGACGCTCGACGATCTCTCCGAGGTCGATGCCGACCGCGCGCTGGTGAAGCGCGCCGTGTCGCTGGCGCTGGTCTTCGTTGCCGGGTTCACCACGGTCTTCGTGTTGCTCGGCGCCTCGGCCTCGATGATCGGCCAGGTGCTGCGGGTCCATTCGGCGACGCTCGCCAGCGTCGCCGGCGTCGCCATCATCATCATGGGACTGCATTTCCTCGGCCTGTTCCGCATTCCCTTGCTCTACCGGCAAGCCAAGGTCGATATCGTGCCGAAGGCCGGTCCGGCCGGCGCCTATGTCATGGGCCTTGCCTTCGCCTTCGGCTGGACGCCCTGCATCGGGCCGGTGCTGGCGGCGATCCTGGCGGTGGCCGCCTCCGAGATGACCGTCTATCGCGGCGCGCTGCTGTTGGCGACCTATTCGGTGGGCCTCGGCATCCCCTTCGTGCTCGCGGCTCTGGCGATCCGCCGTTTCATCCGGTTCGCGGCGGCGGTCAAGAAGCGGCTGCGGGTCATCGAAATGATGATGGGCGGTCTGCTGGTGGCGACCGGCATCGCCTTCCTGACCGGCGGTATGGCGACCGCCGCCTTCTGGCTGCTCGAGACCTTCCCGGGGCTCGCCGCGATCGGGTGAGGGCAGGGGTTTGCGCTATCGCTCGCGTCCCCCGCCGCCTCCTGCCCCTGACCGTCTCAGATTTGGCCATCTGGGCGCCGGAGCGGACATCGCCCGGCTCTTTGGCTCACACTGCGTTAATGGCCGTGCTTGTCACGGCCATCCACGCCTTCCGTGGTCAAGGCAATGCGTGGATGGTCGGCACAAGGCCGGCCAAGACGAAGGGGGCGGTGCGAACCGGGGCGAATTGCGGCTCTTGAGCCGCTTCCGGGTTTCCTGTGGTTCGGGATGACGTCCTGTGCCGTCAACGCAGGCTTGCCGAAGCTCCGCCACATCTCCGGCCCGCCCATCACCGCCCATGAAAAACCCCGCCCGGATCGCTCCGGGCGGGGCTTCGTCCCCTCTGGACGGGAGGCCTTGAGGCCTCGGATTGGATCTCAGTTCTCGAAATAGGTGATCTTGCCGTCGTTATCGCGGCGCCACGTATAGGTGACGTAGTCGGCGCGGGTGATGTCACCCTTCTTGTCGTAGGAGATGTCGCCGATCACGGTCTTGAACACCGCGCCGGAGCGCATGTATTCGGCGATCTTGCGCGGATCCAGCGAGTTGGTGGCGATCGCCGCCTGCTGGAAGATCTGCACGCCGGCGTAGCTGTAGAGCGTGTAGGCCTGCGGGTCGAATTTGCGGACGTCGCGGAAGCGGGCGACGATCGCGGCGGCCTCGGGGCGACGGCGCGGGTCCGGCGGGAAGGTCATCAGGGTGCCGACGGCGCCCGGACCGGCAATGGCGGCGAACTCGTTGTCGGCAATGCCGTCACCCGACATCAGCGGCGCCTGGACGCCCTGGTCGCGCATCTGGCGGACGATCAGGCCGCCCTCGGTATGCAGGCCGCCCCAATAGACGACGTCGACACCGGCCGCCTTCAGCTTGGAGATCAGCGCCGAGAAGTCCTTCTCGCCGGTATTGACACCCTCGTAGATGACTTCCTTGATGCCGGCGGCGTTGAGCGCCTTCTGGGTCTCGTCGGCGAGGCCTTTGCCATAGGTCGTCTTGTCGTGGACGATGGCGATCTTCTTGCCCTGGAAATTGCGGGCGAGATAGGCGGCGGCCACCGCGCCCTGCTGGTCGTCGCGGCCGCAGGTCCGGAAGGCGTTCCACTGGCCGCGCTCGGTGATGCGCGGATTGGTGGCGGCCGGCGTGATATAGACCATGCCGTTCTCGGCATAGACTTCGGAGGCCGGCATGGTGACGCCGGAATTGAAGTGGCCGATGACGAATTTCACGCCGTCGCCGGCGAATTTGTTGGCGACGTTGACGCCCTGGCGGGGATCGGAGACGTCGTCGCCGACCGACAGGACGATGCGCTGACCCAGGATGCCGCCGGCGGCATTGATGTCCTCGACCGCCTGCTCGACGCCATTGCGCAACTGCGCGCCGAAGGCGGCGTTAGGACCGGTTATGGGGCCCGCGACCCCGAGACGGATCTGCGCCTGGGCGGGGACCGCCAGGGCCAGACCCAGGCCGAGCGTCAGCCCGGCGAGGAACTTTTTGGTCATCTCTCATCCTTCCCTTAGAGAGTTGAAGCTTGGTACACGCCCAAGTCGAGGGTGGTCGATGCCGCCCTTGGCTGGATCGAACACCCTTTCATGCGCATTGTCAGCCGTTCGTTGGTGTTCCCGGCTGTCATCAGGAACCTTCCGGACGGGAAGACAGGGGAGCCGGCCGCTTCGCCCAGGAAAGCGGCCCGGAACGTTGATAGAGCCACCAATATTGCGTCGTCATCTGGCGGGCGCGGGTGGCGCGCCAGGCGAGGATGCCGATCGCGATGATGACCAGGGTGTCGACGATGTAATAGCGCACGGACAGGAGCGTGCCGTGGAACAGGGCGAAGTGGATGAAGCGGATGGCCAGGCCCAGGATCAGGAGATAGACCAGGGTCTGCGGAATGCCGCGCCAGGTTTCGGCGCAGGCCTTGCCGGTCATCCAGGCGCCCCAGCCGCCCATCACGATGGTGACCAGCAGGAACAGCCAGATCGAAGGTTCTTCGTAGAGAATGCCCTGCATCAGTGCCGCCCTCCCTCGAGATAGGCGGCGCGGACCTCCTCGCGGGCCAGCAGCTCGGCGCCGGTGCCCGACAGCGTCACCGCGCCGTTGACCATGACATAGCCGCGATGGGCGAGCTTGAGGGCATGATAGGCATTCTGCTCGACCAGGAAGACGGTCAGCCCCTCCAGGCGGTTCAGCTCGCGGATGGCGTTGAAGATGCCGGCGACGATCAGGGGCGCGAGCCCGAGCGAGGGTTCGTCGAGCAGCAGCAGTTTCGGCCGGCTCATCAGGGCACGCGCGATCGCCAGCATCTGCTGCTCGCCGCCCGACAAGGTGCCGCCGCGCTGGTCGCGGCGCTCCTTCAGGCGCGGAAACAGCGCGAAGACCTTGTCGAGATCCTCGGCGAAACCGGACGGATCCGACAGCGAGGCGCCCATCTGCAGGTTTTCGTAGACCGACATGCGCGCGAAGATGCGCCGGCCCTCGGGCGACTGGGCGATGCGCCGGCGCATGATCTGATGCGTCGGCATGCGCGTGATGTCGACGCCGTCATAGACGATCGAGCCGCGACGCGCCTGCGGGCTGCCGCAAATGGTCATCATCAGGGTCGACTTGCCGGCGCCGTTGGCACCGATCAGCGTGACGATCTCGCCCGGCTCGACATCGATGTCGACGCCTTTCAGGGCCTGGATCGAGCCGTAAAAGGTCTCGACGCCGCGAACCGACAGAAGCGCCGTCATAACCCGACCTCCGCTTCGACCTTCTCGACTTCGCTGTCGTCGACGCCGAGATAGGCGGCGATGACCTTCGGGTCTTCGCGGACCTCGCCGGGCGTGCCGTCGGAAATCTTGCGGCCATAGTCGAGCACGACGACGTGGTCGGAAATCTCCATCACGACGCTCATGTCGTGCTCGATCAGCAGGAGCGAGGTGCCGTGCTCTTTGCGGATGAAGCGCAGGAGCGTGTTGAGTTCGAGCGATTCGCGCGGATTGAGGCCGGCGGCCGGCTCGTCGAGGCAGAGCAGCACCGGCTCGGTGCACATGGCGCGGGCGATCTCCAGGCGGCGCTGGGCGCCGTAGGGCAGGTCGCCGGCGGGATCGTCGGCGCGATCGGTCAGCCCGGTATGATCGAGCCAGTAGGCCGCCTTGGCGATGGCCTCCTTCTCGGCGCGGCCATAGCCCGGCAGGCCCAGGATGCCGCCGATCGACCAGCGCGAGGCGTGCATCAAGGGGTTGTGCTGGGCGACCAGCAGGTTCTCCAGCACGGTCATGCCGGAGAACAGCCGGATGTTCTGGAAGGTGCGCGCCACCTTGGCGCGCCGGGTGATCATGAAGTCCGGCATCTGCTCGAGCAGGAAGTCGCCCGTATCCGGGTTCTTCAGCGTGATCCGGCCCTCGGTCGGCTTGTAGAAGCCGGTGATGCAGTTGAACACCGTGGTCTTGCCGGCGCCGTTCGGGCCGATCACCGCGGTGATCTCGCCGCGGCGCGCCTCGAAGGACAGGTCGCCGACGGCAACCAAGCCGCCGAAGCGCATGGTCAGGTGCTCGACGGTGAGGATCGGCGCGTTGGCCGCAGCACTCATGGCTCCGCTCATCGGATGGCTCATGGGATCACTCATCCATGGCCTTCCTTGACGAGATCGCTCGAGATCGAGCGGCGGGATTTCAGGAAGGCGGTCGGCATGCGGGTCGAAACGAAGCCGCGCGGCTTCCAGATCATGATGGCGACCATGGCGAGCCCGAAGATCAGCATGCGGTACTGCACGGGGTCGAAATCATTGCCGAAGATCAGCTTCATCCAGTCGAGCTCGCGCAGCAATTCGGTGCCGCCGATCATGGCGATGGCGGCGATCGCGGTTCCCATCAGGGAGCCCATGCCGCCGAGCACGACGATCGCCAGGATCGTCGCCGATTCCAGGAAGGTGAAGCTCTCCGGCGAGATGAAGCCCTGGCGGGCGGCGAAGAACGAGCCGGCGAAGCCGCCGAACATGGCGCCGATGGCAAAGGCGGTCAGCTTGGTGTTGACCGTGTTGATGCCGAGCGAGCGGCAGGCGATCTCGTCCTCGCGTAGCGCCTCCCAGGCGCGGCCGACCGGCAGGCGGCGCAGCCGGGTGGACACCCAGGCGGTCAGCAGCGCCAGGCAGAGGATGACGTAATAGAGAAAGATGGTCCGGTAGATCGGCGAGAATTCGAGCCCGAAGACGGCGGCGAAACCCGTGTCGGAGGCGTTGAAGGGAATGCCGAAGAAGGACGGCCGCGGGATGGTCGAAATGCCCTCGTAGCCGTTGGAAAAATCCTTCCAGTTGATCAGCACCATCCGGATGATCTCGCCGAAGGCGAGCGTCACGATGGCCAGATAGTCGCCGCGCAGCCTGAGCACGGGGAAACCGAGCAGCACGCCCCAGAAGGCGGCCAGCATGCCGGCAATGGGCAGGCAGATCCAGAAGGCCCAGACCCCGAGCTGGGGGAAGGTGGCGGGGATGACCTGGGTCGCCAGCAGCGCATAGGCATAGGCGCCGACCGCGTAGAAAGCGACATAGCCGAGATCGAGCAGGCCGGCGAGGCCGACGACGATGTTCAGGCCCCAGGCGAGCATGATGTAGATCAGGATCTGGACGCCGAAATTGTCGACCCATTTCAGCGCGCCCGTGCCGCCGGTCAGCGAATAGATCATCAAGGGATAGACGAAGCAGAGGACGAGGGCCGCCGGCGGCAGGCGGCTGGAGATCGCGGCCGGCAGGACGAAACCGGCTCTCGGTGGCGCATCCGCGGTGCGGCGCTGATAGACCGAGATCAGGAAACGGCCGGCCGCGACGATCAGCACGATGATCGCCAGCAGGCCCCAGCGGGTTTCCAGGACCAGCCGGTTCTGCATGTCGGCAACGGTCTTGAAGCCGATCAGCGGGCCGAACACGCCAAGTGCGATGAGGCCGGCGAACAGGCCGTCCTTGACCGCGCCGGCGACGTCGCGGGCGGGGGTGGCGACAGTGGCGGCGGGCGAGGTCGGCGAGGGGGCGATGGTCACGCGCTCACACCTTCTCGACGTCGGGGCGGCCGAGAATGCCCTGGGGCAGGAAGATCAGCACCACGGCAAGGATGGAAAAGGCGGCGACATCCTTGTATTCGACCGAAAAATAGGCCGACCAGAAGGTCTCGATCAGGCCGATCAGCAGGCCGCCCAGAACCGCGCCGGGCAGCGAGCCGATGCCGCCGAGCACGGCGGCGGTGAAGGCCTTGACCCCGGGCGTGAAGCCGTCGGCGAAGTTCACCACGCCGTAATAGACGAGGTAGAGGGTGCCGGCGACGGCGGCGAGCGCCGCGCCCATCACGAAGGTCACCGAAATGGTGCGGTCGACATCGACGCCGAGCAGGGCGGCCATCTTGCGGTCCTGCTCGCAGGCCCGCTGGGCCCGGCCGAGCGGCGTCTTGGCCACCACCCACCAGAACACGGTGAGCAGCACGGCCGTGGTGACCGCGATCATGATCTGCTTATAGGACAGGGTCACCGCGTAGGTGCCGTCGTCGAACAGGGTGATCACCGTGTTGAGAATGGGATCGACCGCCTTGTTGCGCGGGCCCTGGGCGACCTGGACGAAGTTCATCAGGACGATCGACATGCCGATCGCCGAGATCAGCGGGGCGAGCCGGAACGAACCGCGCAGCGGCCGGTAGGCGACCCGTTCGATGGTCCAGCTGATCAGCGAGGTGAAGACCATGGCGACGATCAGCACGATCAGCAAGGCGAGCAATATCGAGCCGACGCCGAGCCAGGTGGTGACCACCATCAGCGCGATCAGCGCGATGAAGGCGGACACCATGAACACGTCGCCATGGGCGAAATTGACCATGCCGATGATGCCGAAGACCATCGTGTAGCCGATGGCGATAAGGCCGTAGATTGATCCGAGCGTAAGCCCGTTGATCAGCTGCTGGAAGAAGACTTCCATGCCGACTCCGTCCCTTTTTTCCCCTCGGCGCAAACGGTACGCCGTGGCTCGACCTCCGGCCCCTCCGCGACTGCCGCGCGGTTCGGTTGGGAGACCAGCCTGATGAAATGGGTAGCAAGCGCTCTGCCGGGCGACAATGGCTGTTACGCGTTTTTCTCTGCGACCATGGGATAGTACCGGCCCGAAACCGGGGCGACCGCCTGCGGCTGCTGGATTCGATCGACGACGATGCATCCGAAGGATTAACCGCCGTCATGCCAGGATTGTCCCGCCCGCGATTGGCGAACGGCAGCCGAGCGCCTATATCCGGCCGGGATTTGAGGTGTCGACGATGGAAGGCGGAACGAACCGCAGCATGATCGTGCCGGGCGCGAGCATTACGCCGGAAGCCTATCGCGACGGCATGGCCTCGGTCGCGGGCCATGTCCATCTGGTGACGACCGCGGGTCCCGCGGGCACCAGCGGCTTCACGGCGATCGCGGTCGCCTCGGTGTCGGACGACCCGCCGACTTTGCTCGTCTGCCTCAACCGGAAGTCCGCCAATGGCGGATTGATCGAGGCCAATGGCGTGTTTGCGATCAATGCGCTGGCCGGCGGGGCCGAGGTGCTGGCCGAGACCTTCGCGGGCCGGCGCGGCCTGGCGGGCGCTGCCCGTTTCAAGGAAGGCCAATGGTCGCCGCTGGCCACGGGCTCGCCGACGCTCGAGACCGCGCTGGTGGCCTTCGACTGCCGGGTGATCGAGATCAAGCCGGTCGCCACCCACACCATCATCATCGGCCAGGTCGAGGCGCTGCGCGTCGGTCCCGGCGGTCCGGCTCTGGCCTATTTCGGCCGCGGCTACCGGTCGATCGAGCGCTGAACCGGGCGCTGCCGGCCGCCGGCGGCCCCCACGCGCGGCCGCCGAAACACAAAAAGTCCCAGACCTGATCGATCCTTCGCCGCTTTCGGGCGTTAGCCGGATATTGCCCGAAACCCAAGGAGACGATCATGCCGCTGAACAAGCTGCACCTCGCCCTCGTGGTGGCCATGCTTGCTGCCCCGCCGCTTGCCGCGTCGGCCGCCCATGCCGGCGACCGGCTGCCCACGCCCGAGGAGCGCAGGCAAATCGAGCAGATCCTGCACAGCGAGGGGTTCACCCGCTGGGGCCAGATCGAATACGGGAATGGCAGGTTCGAGGTGGCCGAGGCGGTCACGCGTGACGGCCAACGTTATGACCTGAAGCTCAGCCAGGTCGACTTTTCGATCGTCTCGCGCGACCGCGGCGATTGAAAGGCCTTGCCCTTACCGCAGGACCACCTGGTGTCGCGGCGAAGCGGCGATCAGTCCGGCCAATGTTGCGCGGGCCAGTCGCGTGCCGTGGGGATCACCCGCAGGATGGTGATTGTCTCGCCTTCGGAATCGGGCGTCATGGCATAGGCTATGATGGAGGGTAGCCCACCGATTGAACGTTCATAGGTGCCCGACACACGTCCAGGCCGGCCGGTTGCCAATTCGCCGAGCTTCGCGCCGGCCGAACGGATCTGAGCGGCAACGCGTCTGGCCGCTGCGGGGTCTTCCGCTGCGATATAGGCGATCTGGTTCTTCAGGCATGCAGCCGCCGGCCATCGGCCGGTCCGCGCCGGTTCTTAAGGTAAATAAAAAGTTCAGGTTGTGTGCCGAAGCTGACGGCGGCCATGGTCGCGCCATCCGACGAGCGGGGAGGGCTCGCCGCGGGAGGGCGCCATGGGTCGTTTCGCCGTGCATTCCAGGGACCGGTTGACCGGTGGCCTTGCCGCGTTCTGGGGCGCGCTTTTGCTGATCGACGGCGTCATGCGCATTTTGCCGCCGGCCATGGTCGGGGCCCTGCACGGGCTCGGCGGGGATATCCTGCCCCATGCCGTGCAGATTTTTCACGGGCTGAACTGGCCGCTCGCCAGGATCGGCATGATGGAGCCGTTCATCGGCGCCTGGGAGGTCGCCATCGCCATGTTTCTCCTGGTCGCGCTCTACGAAATGGCAACCGGCGACAGCGACGATCTCCTGCCGGGCTCCGCCATGCTGATCCTCGGGCTGGCCATGGCGCTGACCACGCTTGCCGTCATCTTCGCGGCGGCCGGGCTGGCGCGCCATGGAATGGCGGTCTTTGCCGCACTCTGGCCGGAAGCGCTGCTGCTGGCGCTCAGCCTGTTTGCGGCGGTCGCCGAGCGCCTGGAGGCCGAGAAGACGCTCGACTGGGATCCGCGTCTGGGCGAGAGCGTGCCGATCCATCCTTTCGCCCGCCGCTGACGCGGAGACGCCGGTCTCTCAACCGGCAAAGGCCGCCAGGGTCATCACCACCAGGATCACCGCCAGCGCGACATTGATCAGGCGTGAACTCAAGGGATCGTGCAGCAGACGCGACAGCGCGGCTCCGGCGGTGAGCCAGAACAGGTGAATGATGACGATCATGCCGCTCAGCAGCGCCACCTTGAGGCAGGCGTCCGCGCCGGGCGCCCCGACCAGCAGCGTGGTGCCGGCAAAGACCGCGGCAATGGCCAGATAGGCCTTGGGATTGGCGATGGCGAGCAGGAAGCCGCCGCCGAAGGCCGGGCCGGCGGCATTGCCGCCCTGGCTCGCAAGTGGCGGAGCGGTGGCGATCCTGAAGGCCAGGTAGAGAATATAGGCGGCCGAGACGATGGTGAGCGCCGACGCGGCGCGCGGCATCGACAGGATCAGCGCGACGACACCCATCGCGACCGCCAGCAGCACGGCGATCGTGCCGAGCACGAGGCCGCCGACATAGGAAAGCGAACGCCTGATGCCGAAGGCCGCGCCCATGGCGGTGGCACTGACCGTCGAGGGGCCGGGGCTGCCCATGATCACGATCGAGGCCAGGATCAGCGCCATGACGGGGCGCCACGGCACGGCCATGAAAGCGAACTCGCCGGTCATCGGGTGTCCTGTCGGTTGGCGCGACCGGCTAGAACCTATACCGGGACGGCCGTGGCCGGCTTGAACGATCGTGCGCGGCCGCCCGAAGCCATCACCGGGCCGGATCCATGCCCATCTTGCGGATCGCCGCCGCCGCCTCCGGAGCGGTCAGATGCCGGATCAATGCCGCGGCGGCGCCGGCCGAAGCCGTGGCGACATGCTGTCCGGCGGAATAGGTGGTGATGTTCTGGATGCTGGCCGGGAGCGGCCCCAGATCGACGAGGCCAGGGACGTCGAGGAATTCACTGACCTGCGCGAAAGCGATGTCGACCTCGCCGCGCGCCAGGATCTGCGCGACCTCGGCGCCCGACGACGGCTGCCGGACCTTCGATGCGACCCGCTCGGCAATACCCATGGTCCTGAACAGCTCCGCGATATAGGCGCCGCTCGGACCTGCGGAATAGGCGACCGAACCGGCGGCCAGGACGGCGGCCTTGACGGCTTCGCTGGTAGAAACATCCGGTCTCGGCAATCCGACCCGAACCGCGACGCCGACCCTGGATGTGGCGAAGTCGCTTCGGCTGCCCGGGGCCAGCTTGCCGGCCGCGATCAGTTGATCGATGCTGCGCGAACCGATGATGACGATGTCGTAAGCCTCTCCCGCCATCACCCGCCGCGTCGCGCTTTCGGTGCCGGCCCAGGTGGTCGCGACCTTGTGCCCGCTCGCCATTTCAAATGCGGCGACGAGTGTGACATAGGCGTCCTTGACGGCATTGGCCGCGATCACGCGGATCTCGGTCGATTGGGCCGCCGCGTGAGAGCCGGCCACGGTCGTGGCGGCTGCCGCGAGGGTTGCGATGAGTATCTGGCGCCGGGCAAGTTCGGTCATGCCAATCTCCTCGTTGGGGCGGTTCACAATGGGCCGGCAACCTCGGCGGTCATGACGCGAAAGGTCTTGGGATTGGCGATGGCCAACGGGAAGCAGCCGGCGAAGGCGCGACCGGCGACGTCCTTGCCCTGACTTTCGAGCAGTGGCGGGGGCGAATGGGGTATGCGCGGGTGGGGCGATACGACCCAGGCCAGTCCTCGCAAGGCGCGCACATCGTCCTGGCCGGGCTTGTCCCGGCCATCCACGAACTCGACCCGGTTGGTCATCGGGACACAAGTCATGGGTGCCCGGGACAAGCCCGGGCGTGACGGAGTGAAGGCTGCACGGGGGCGTGAGACTGCTCGCGGCGGCGGTGCCGCTGTCCGTACGCCGGGGCGAGGTGAGAGGGCCATTCCTCTCAGGTCTTGATGCCCATTTCGGCGAAGACCTCCTTGGCCTCCTTGACCGCTGTGTTGGCGGCCGGCACGCCGGCATAGATGGCGATCTGCAGGACCACTTCCTTGATCTCGTCGGTGGTGACGCCATTGGCGAAGGAAGCGCGGCAGTGCAGCCGGAACTCTTCCCAGCGGCCCATCGAGGCGGTGATGGCCAGCACCAGGTAGCTGCGGGTCTTGCGGTCGAGCCCGGGCCTCGTCCAGATCTCGCCCCAGGCATAGCGGGTGATCAGGTCCTGGAACTCGGTGGTGAAGCTGTCGCGGGCGGCGAGCGAGCGGTCGACATGGGCATCGCCCAGCACCGCGCGGCGCACCTTGAGGCCTGCCTCGAAGCGTTCTTTTTCATCCATGGCCTGGGCCCTCAGCTGTTCAGGAAATCGGTGACCGCGGTGGTGAACGGCTTTTCCTGCTCGATATTCGACAGATGCGCCGCGTCGAGCTCGACATATTGCGCGTTCGGGATGGCGGCGGCGATGGCGCGGCCGCGCTCGGGCGGCGTCGAGCCGTCATGGCTGCCCGAGATGACCAGCACGGGGCTGGCGATCGACCGGATCGCCTCGTGCTGGTCCATGTCGCGGATCGCCGCGGAACAGGCGGCGTAGCCCTCCGGCGGCGTCGTCTCGAGCATTCCGACGATGCGGGCGACGGCCGGCTTATCGGCCTCCTGGAAACGCTTGGTGAACCAGCGATCGACAATGGTCGGGATCAGCGGCCTGAGCCCCTGGCTCTTCACGATGGCGATGCGCTGGTTCCACATCTCGGCGGTCGGCATCGCGGCCGCCGTGTTGCACAGCACGATCCGGTCGAAGCGGGCGGCGTAATGGGTGCCGGCCCACATCCCGCTCATACCGCCCATCGACAGCCCGCACCAATGCGCCTTGGCGACGGCGAGGTGATCGAGCAGCTCGATGGCGTCCCTGGTCAGCCGGGCGAAACCGGTCGGGCCGACCTTCAGCTCGCTTTGGCCATGGCCGCGCTTGTCGTAGCGCACGACGCGGAAAAGGCTTGAAAAAGCGGGCATCTGGGCGTCCCACATCTCCAGGCTGGTGCCGAGCGAGTTGGACAGGAGCAAGACGGGCCTGGTGCCGCCGGTGTCCTCGTAACGCAGCGACAATCCGTCCGATGTGGTGAAGCGCGGCATGCGCATGTCTCCCTCGAGAAGCTTTGGCGCGACACTAGGCCGGCTGCCGCGCGCAGGGAAAGGGGGAGGCATGCATGTCTTGCAACCGGTCGTGGCCGGTGCGGCCTCCCGGACCGCTTGACGCGCCGTTAAGAACGGGTCCAAACTGCAAATCACGCTGAAAACAACGGGTTTTCGGCGGTGAAAGCTGACGGTCACAATAAAAATCGGCCGAAATCGCTTTTACCCGACCGTTTTGTGAGGAGGAACGCCTATGCCGACGGTGACCATGACGGTCAACGGACGCTCGGTCTCTGCCGACGTCGACGCGCGCACGCTGCTGGTCCAGTTCCTGCGCGAAAATCTCCACCTGACCGGGACCCATGTCGGTTGCGACACGTCGCAGTGCGGCGCCTGCGTCGTTCATGTCGACGGCAAGGCCGTGAAATCCTGCACGACCTTCGCGCTGCAATGCGAGGGCGCCACGGTCCTGACCATCGAGGGCCTGGCCAAGGACGGCAAGCTGCATCCGATGCAGGAGGCTTTCCGGGAGCACCACGGCCTGCAGTGCGGCTTCTGTACGCCCGGCATGATCATGTCGGCGATCGACATCGTGAACCGCAAGGGCGCGGTCGACGAGCACACGGTGCGCGAGGAGCTGGAGGGCAATATCTGCCGCTGTACCGGCTATCACAACATCGTCAAGGCGGTCCAAGCGGGCGCCCAGGCGATGACGGGCAAGACACCGGTCCGACAAGCCGCCGAATAACGGCGCGCGACCGTCTCTCGCATTCTCCGTCTGATAGTTCCGTCTCGAGCGATCCCCAGGGAGGGCGCCATGACTGTGACCGGTATCGGCGCGGCTGTACGCCGCAAGGAAGATTTCCGTTTCATCACCGGCAAGGGCCAATATACCGACGACATCAACCGTCCCAATCAGACGCAGGCCTATTTCCTGCGCTCGCCGCATGCCCACGCCACGCTGAACAAGATCGACACGGCCAAGGCCAGGGCCATGCCGGGCGTGGTGGCGATCTTTACCGGCGAGGACATCGCGGCCGACAAGATCGGCGGCCTGATCTGCGGTTGGATGATCCATTCCAAGGACGGCACGCCGATGCGGGCAGGGCCCCATCCGGTGCTCGCCCAGGGCAAGGTGCGTTACGTCGGCGACCACGTGGCGGTGGTCATCGCCGAGACGCTGGCCGAGGCCAAGGACGCAGCCGAGGCGATCGTCGTCGATTACGGCGTGCTGCCGGCCAATGCGGACACCGCGAGGGCCCAGGACAAGGGCACGGCCGAGGTCCATTCGGAAGCTCCGGCCAATACCGTCTATGACTGGCATATCGGCGACAAGGCGGCGACGGAGGCGGCCTTCAAGGCGGCCAAGCACGTCACCAGGCTCGACATCGTCAACAACCGCCTGGTGCCCAACGCGATGGAGCCGAGGGCGGCGATCGGCGAATATGATTCCGGCACCGATGGGCTGACGCTCCATACCACCAGCCAGAACCCGCACGTCGCGCGCCTCGTGCTCTCCGCCTTCATCGGCATCGCGCCGGAGCACAAGCTCAGGGTGATCGCGCCCGATGTCGGCGGCGGCTTCGGCTCGAAGATCTTCATCTATGCCGAGGAGACCGTCTGCGTCTGGGCCGCCCGCAAGGTCAATCGCCCGGTCAAATGGACGGCCGACCGGACCGAGGAGTTCCTGGCGATCGCCCATGGCCGCGACCACGTGACCCGGGCCGAACTGGCGACCGACGCCGAGGGCAGGATCACCGGCCTGCGCGTCAAGACCATCGCCAATATGGGCGCCTATCTCTCGACCTTCGCCTCCTCGGTGCCGACCTATCTCTACGCGACGCTGCTGTCGGGCCAGTATGCCATCCCGAACATCTATGCCGAGGTCGACGCGGTCTATACCAACACCGCGCCGGTCGATGCCTATCGCGGCGCCGGGCGGCCGGAAGCGACCTTCGTGGTCGAGCGCCTGGTCGAGGTCGCGGCCCGCGAGCTCGGCATGGACCCCGCGGCGTTCCGCAAGCGGAATTTCGTCTCGAAATTCCCGCATCAGACGCCGGTCATCATGATGTACGACACCGGCGACTACAAAGCCTCGCTGCTGAAGGCCATGGAGATGGCCGACGTGAAGGGCTTCGGCAAACGCCGGCGCGAGGCGGCCAAGCGCGGCAAGCTGCGGGGCCTGGGCTATTCCACCTATATCGAGGCCTGCGGCATCGCGCCGTCCCAGGCGGTCGGCTCGCTCGGCGCGGGCGTCGGCTTGTGGGAATCGGCCGAGGTCCGGGTCAATCCGGTCGGTACGGTGGAGGTGCTGACCGGCTCGCACAGCCATGGCCAGGGCCATGAGACGACCTTCGCCCAGCTCGTGTCGCACCGCCTGGGCATTCCGATCGACAATGTCTCGATCGTCCATGGCGACACCGACAAGGTGCAGTTCGGCATGGGCACCTATGGCTCGCGTTCCGGCGCGGTCGGCATGTCGGCGATATCCAAGGCTCTCGACAAGATCGAGGCCAAGGCCAAGAAGGTCGCCGCCCATGTGCTGGAGGCCGCCGAAGCCGATATCGACTTCAAGGACGGCCAGTTCACCGTCAAGGGCACCGACAAGTCGGTGGATTTCGGCACGGTGGCGCTCAATGCCTATATCGCCCACAAGTTCAATCCGCAGGAGCTGGAGCCGGGGCTGAAGGAGGGATCGTTCTACGACCCGACCAATTTCACCTTCCCCGCCGGCTGCCACATCTGCGAGATCGAGGTCGATACCGAGACCGGGGTGTCGACCATCATCAAGTGGACGGCGGTGGACGATTTCGGCAACGTCATCAATCCGATGATCGTCGAAGGCCAGGTCCATGGCGGCATCGCCCAGGGCGTCGGCCAGGCGCTGCTGGAAGGCACGGTCTACAACAAGGACGGCCAGCTCATCACCGCCTCGTTCATGGACTATGCCATGCCGCGCGCCCATGACCTGCCGTCCTTCGAGGTCGGCATGACGGTGACGCCATGCCCGTCCAATCCCCTGGGGATCAAGGGCTGCGGCGAGGCCGGCGCCATCGCCTCGCCGCCGGCGGTCATCAACGCACTCACCGACGCGCTCGGCACGGAAGAGATTCCGATGCCGGCGACACCGCAGGCGGTGTGGAACGTCATTCAGAAACTGGCGAAGACGGCCAAGGCGGCCGAGTAAGGTTCAGGGGGAGCACGATGTATCCTTTCAAGTACCACAAGGCCGCCACGGTTCGTGGCGCCGTCGCGCTGCTGAAGAAGGCCGAGGAGCCGAAGCTGCTCGCCGGCGGCCAGACGCTGATCCCGACCATGAAGCAGCGGCTGGCGAGCCCCAAGGCGATCATCGATCTCGCCGGCGCCGGTCTCTCCGGCATCGAGCAGAAGGGCCGGACCGTCGTCATCGGCGCGATGACCACCCATGCCGAGGTGGCCAATTCGGCGGTCGTTCAGGCGGCGATCCCGGCGCTGGCCCATCTAGCCGGCAATATCGGCGATCCGCAGGTGCGCCACAGGGGCACCATCGGCGGCTCGGTCGCCAACAACGATCCGGCCGCCGACTATCCGGCGGCGCTGATCGCTCTCGGTGCGACCGTTCACACCAACAAGCGCAAGCTCGCGGCGGAGGAGTTCTTCGCCGGGCTGTTCTCGACCGCGCTCGACGAGGACGAGATCATCACCAAGATCGCCTTCCCGGCACCGGGCAAGGCGGCCTATGTCAAATTCCCCAATCCGGCCTCGCGCTACGCCATTGTCGGCGTGTTCGTCGCCAAGAAGGGCCGCTCGGTGCGTGTCGCGGTGACCGGCGCCGGCAATGACGGTGTGTTCCGCCATGCGGCCATGGAGGAGGCGCTCGCCAAACGCTTCAACGCCAAGGCGCTCGAGGGCATCGCGACCTCGGCCGGCGACCTGAACGGCGATATCCATGCCTCCGCCGACTATCGCGCCCATCTGATCGGCGTCATGGCGCGCCGGGCGGTGGCCGCGGCGGCCTGATCGCCCGATCCGATCTTGCGATGGCCGGGGCGGCGGCGAGCCGCCCCGGCCATCGTCATGTCAGGCGCCTCGCACGGGAGGCTTGGGGCTTGCGGCATGGCCTGCCGCAAAATCGCCAAGTCCTGTGGCGAATCTGTTGCCGCGACACCATGTTTTCGGATCGGCGGGCCTGCCTGCGCCCGTATCGCCGCGGGGCAGAAGATGAACGGACGTTTGCTGCAATGCTCGGGGGTGGCGCTGGTGCTGGCGCTTGGCGCCGCTGGGCCGGCGCGCGCGGTCAACGGCCAGGTCTCGGCCGAATATGCCGTGTCGTTCCTCGGCATTCCGATCGGCACCGGCACGATGGTGTCGACCACCGACGGAACGAGCTATCGCACCACCCTGAATGCCCGGGTGACCGGCATCGCCGCCATGTTCGCCGGCGGTTCCGGCACGGCGGTGGCGACCGGGCGCATCGCCGGCGCTTCCGCCATCCCGGTGAACTACAACGTCGAGGTTCATTCCAGCGGCAAGGTCGAGACCACCCAGATCGGCATGGCCGACGGCAATGTCCGTTCGGTGGTGCGCAATCCGGACAAGCCGCCGCATACCCGCGCGACGCCGGTGACCGCCGAGCATCTGCGCGGCGTCGTCGATCCCTTGTCGGCGGGCATCTTCATCGCCGGCGGCACCGGCCCGGTGACCGGGGCGGCGGCCTGCGAGCGGCGTTCGCGCATCTATAACGGCGTCGTCCGCTTCGACCTGATCTACGCTTTCGTCGCCACGCGCCAGGTCGAGATCGCCGGCTACAAGGGCGAGGCCGCCATTTGCAGCGTCCGGTTCGAGCCGGTCGCCGGCTATCGCGCCGACCGTTCGGACATCCAGGCGGCGCGCCGGCGCTCGGCCGAGGTCACGCTGGTGCCGATCCAGGGATCGCGTGCGCTGATCCCGGCGCGCATCTCGCTGACCACCGGCTACGGCACCGGCATTGCGCAAGCGACCAGGCTCGACCTCAATCCGGGCGCGCCGGCCGGTCCAGCCGTGCCGGCAGGGCGGCGCGTCTCTGTGGATTGAGTTTGTACGCTGTTTGGCGGCTTGCCAGGAATGGGCTTTGCATCGAGCTCGGCCGTCCTTCGAGGCTCGCTACGCTCGCACCTCAGGATGAGGGAAGTGAGTGCAATGCATTGATGTTGCTCATGAAGCGCAGCCGTTGTCGCGCATTCCGCTCAGGGCCTGCTGCAAATCTCTACAACCGTCATCCTGAGGTGGGAGCGAAGCGACCCTCGAAGGACGACCGACCTCTGTGCAACGGGCCGTCAGTCCAAGCCAATGCACTGAACCCATTCGATTTTCAGACTTGTGTGAACATCATAGCGCCTCGGGCGCAGGCTGCGTTATTGTGACGGCCGCGCCGGAGTGCCTCAGTGACCGTTCATCCCTCAGCCTTGCCCGCATCCATCGACGAGACCCTGGCCCTGCTGAAGCGCGGCCACTACGTCGCCGACCGTTCGCTCGCCACCGTCCTGTTCCTCGCCTTGAAGATGGGCCGGCCGCTGCTGCTGGAGGGCGAGGCCGGCGTCGGCAAGACCGAGATCGCCAAGGTGCTGGCGGCAACGCTCGGCCGCAACCTGATCCGGCTGCAATGTTACGAAGGGCTCGACGTCGCCGCCGCCGTCTACGAGTGGAACTATGCCGCCCAGATGATCGCCATCCGCGTCGCCGAGGCCGGAGGCACGGTGAACCAGGAAAGCCTCACGGCCGGCATCTTTTCCGAGCGTTTCCTGGTCAAGCGGCCGCTGCTGCAGGCGCTCGAGCCGGACGGGCGCGGCCCGCCGGTGCTGCTGATCGACGAGCTCGACCGGACCGACGAGGCTTTCGAGGCCTTCCTCCTGGAAGTGCTGTCGGACTACCAGGTGACCGTGCCGGAGCTCGGCACGATCCGGGCGCCGCAAGCCCCGATCGTCATCGTCACCTCCAACCGGACCCGCGAGATCCACGACGCGCTGAAACGCCGCTGCCTCTATCACTGGGTCGACTATCCCGATGCCGGCCGCGAACTGGCTATCCTCAAGGCCAAGGCGCCGGGCGCCCCGGAGCGGCTGACCCGCGACATCGTCGCCTTCGTCCAGCGGCTCCGGAAGACCGACCTGTTCAAGGTGCCCGGAGTCGCCGAGACCATCGACTGGGCGACCGCGCTGACCGAGCTCGACGCGGTCGGCCTGGATCCGCAGGGCGTCACCGATACGCTCGGCGTGCTGCTCAAATACCAGGACGACATCGTCAAGATGCAGGGCGGGGAAGCCAAGATGATCCTCGACGAGGTCAGGGCGGGGCGCTGAGGTGACGGCGGTTTTGCGTGGGATCGGCGAGCCCGGCGACTGGCCCTGGCTGAAGGCGATCGTCATCGGCGTCGCGCTGCTGGCCGTGCCGCTGGTCTGGTGGGGCCTGCTGTGGCTGACGCCCTATCGGCCGCCGGTGCCCGAGGCCTCGCCGCTGACGCTCGCCGTCATCCTGCTCGCGACCGTCATCGCCGCCCCCTTGCTCGAAACGGCGGTGCTGGCCCTGGTCCATTGGCTGGCGGTCGACAAGCTGCGGCTGACGGCGCCGGTCTTTGCATGCGTGGTCATGGTCGTCGCGGTGGCCGCCCATATGCCGCTCACCTTGGCGCGGGCGCCGGTGACGGCCGTGCTGTTCCTGGTCTTTGCCTGGCAATATGCCGGCTGGTTCGCCCGCTCCGGCCGGCGTTGGCTGGCCTTCGGCGCGGTCGCGCTGACCCATGCGGTCTATAATCTCGGCTCGATCGCGCTCGCGCCGGTCTGGGCCGTTCTCCTCGGGCCGCTATCCTGAAAGGCCGATGATGCCGCATGCGCTCACCGAGAACATCGCGCATTTCGCCCGGGCGCTGCGGGTCGCCGGCCTGCCGGTCGGGCCCGGCACGGTGATCGACGCCATTCACGCGGTCGAAGCGGCCGGCATCGGCTCGCGCGAGGATTTCTACTGGACGCTCCATGCGGTGTTCGTCGGCAAGCACGAGCATTCGATCGTCTTCCACGATGCCTTCGAGATCTTCTGGAAGCGCCGGCATCTGATGGAAAAGCTGCTGCAGGTGCTGATGCCGGTGGCGCATGCGCCGCAGGCCAAGCCCGACCCGGTGTCGCTGCGCCTGCAGGAGGCCTTTTTCAAGGACACCGAGGCCACGACGGTGGAGCGGCCGGAGCTGGAAGTCGACGCCCGCTTCACCATTTCCGACGTCGAGGTGCTGCAGCAGAAGGACTTCGCCCAGATGACGGCGGCCGAGATTGCCGAGGCGCAGCGGCGCGTCGCGGCCCTGGTGCTGCCCGACGACGCCGTGCCGACGCGCCGGCTGGCGCCGGACCGCCAAGGCCCGCGCATCGATTTCAGGCGGACGCTGCGCCGTTCGATCGGGCAGGGCGGGCAGATCATCGAACTTGCCCGGCGTGGCCCCAAGGACAAGCATCCGCCGCTGGTGGTGCTCTGCGACATCTCCGGCTCGATGAGCCAGTACACGCGGGTGATGTTGCATTTCATCCACGCCCTGATGGAACGGCGCCGGCACGTGCATGCCTTCGTGTTCGGCACGAGGCTCACCAACATCACCCGTGCGCTGAAGGCCAAGGACCCGGACGAGGCCCTGGCCGCCACCACTTCGGCCGTCCAGGACTGGTCCGGCGGCACACGCATCGCGCCCTCGCTCCACGCCTTCAACAAGCTCTGGTCCCGGCGGGTGCTGTCGGGCGGCGCCGTGGTGCTGCTGGTCACCGACGGGCTGGAGCGTGATGCCTCCGGCGATCTGGCCCGTGAGGCCGACCGGCTGCACCGCTCGTGCCGGCGCCTCGTCTGGCTCAACCCGTTGCTGCGCTTCGACGGTTTCGAAGCCAAGGCCCAGGGCATCCGCGCGCTGCTGCCGCATGTCGACGAGTTCCGCACGATCCACAATATCGCGGCGGTCGCCGACCTGGTGACCGCGCTCGATGCGCGCCGGGTCGACCGTTCGCACGATCCGCGCCTGTGGCTCAAGGTGGCCTGAGAGCCGGGCTTCGCGACGGCGATCGCGACATCATTGCGCCGGCCGGAATTCGCCGCATGGTCGCCATGCTTGGACGCCAAGCGTCACGTCCGGCCGTGGCGATTCCCGGCGGGCGGTGGACGCCCGGGTGTGGCCGGGATCGGGTGGCGCGACGCAGCCGGTGGGCGACTGCCGGCTCTTGACCGAGGATCGACATGCAACGCCGACATTTCCTGTATGGGGCCGGAGCTGCCGTGGCGGCGCTGTCCGGCGGCGCCGCGACGGCCGATGAGAGCCGGCCGCCGCCGGCCTTGGCACCCGCGCAGCCCAGGCCCTTCGCGCCGCCACCGTCGCTGGCGCCGATCCAGGCCCGCGCCGATCGCATCGTCGCGATCAATGTCTGCTCGAGGCCGTTTCGCGCCGAAGGGCCGCGCATCGAGGCCGAACGCATCGGCCGCAAGACGGTGGTGCATAATTACGGCCACGGCGGCAGCGGCTGGTCCCTGTCCTGGGGCGCGGCGGCGCTGGCGGTGGGCCTGGCGCAGGCGACGCGCGAGACCAGGATCGCGGTGATCGGTTGCGGCGCCATCGGCCTGACCACGGCGCTCGTCGCGCAGCGGGCGGGCCTGCGCGTGCGCATCTACGCCAAGGAGCGGCCGCCCGAGACCCGATCGTTCAACGCCACCGGGGTCTGGTCGCCGGATTCGCGCATCTGCACGGCGGAGCATGCGACGCCTGCGTTCGAGCGGCGCTGGGAGGACATGGCGCGCCTGTCGTTCCGGACCTATCAGACCTTGCTCGGCCTCGCCGACAGCCCGATCGAGTGGCGCGACGGCTACCTGCTGTCCGATACGCCGTTCGACCAGCCGGGCCGTCACGGCGACGAGCGCGAGCCGGCCTATCCCGATCTCGAGCGACGCCTGCTGGGCGACATCCGCGTGCCGATGCAGGCCCTGGAGCCGGGGCAGCACCCATTCGCGGTGCCTTACGCGCGGCGCTACACCCAGATGACCTTCAATATCAGCGCCTATTCGCGGCTGCTGCTCGACGATTTCCTGCGGCTCGGCGGCGAAATCGAAACCCGCGCCTTCGAAAGCCCGCGCCAGTTCGCCGACCTGCGCGAGAAGACGCTCATCAACGCCACCGGCTACGGCGCGCGCGCCTTGCTGGGCGACGAGACGCTCGTGCCGGTCCGCGGCCAGACCGCGCGGCTGATCCCGCAGGCCGAGGTCAGCTACGGCCTCGTCTACCGCAACCACAACCTCAATGTCGTGCCCCGCCGCGACGGCATCCTGGTGCAGGCCCAGGCCGACGGCGATTTCGGCAATGCCGATACGACGGTGGACCGCGCGGCATCCGAGGCGGCGGTGGCACGGCTCGCGGCGCTGTTCTCGGCGAAGTAGGGGCTGCGGCGTCGGGACGGTCGATACGGGCGGCGGGGCCGAATTCGTGGATGGCCGGAACAAGCCCGGCCAAGACGGGCACTATCTCCGGAGGCGCGCGGCGAAACGGCGCGTGTCGTCCGGGATGAGGCCGCACCTTTCGCCTTACGCATGGGTGCATCGCGAGGAGCAGGTCATCCTTGCGGAAAACCCGGATTGGTCCGATCTCTAGGGACAACCGATCTGAATTCGTGGATGGCCGGGACAAGTCCGGCCAAGACGGGGATTCGGACGCGACCCGGGAGGCCGCCATGCTCGCATCCGACGACAATATCCTGGCCCAGGCCGAAATATGGGCGAAATCCGGCAAGGGCGTGGCGGTGGCGACCGTCGTCGAGACCTGGGGTTCGGCGCCGCGGCCGGTCGGTTCGCATCTGGTGATCGACGAGGAGGGCACCTTCCTCGGTTCGGTGTCCGGAGGCTGCGTCGAAGGCGAGGTGGTGACGGAGGCGCTCGACGTGATCGGTTCGGGCAAGCCGCGGCTCTTGGAATTCGGCGTCGCCGACGAGACGGCCTGGCGCTCCGGGCTGTCCTGCGGCGGGCGCATCGCCGTCTATGTCGAAAAGGTCGGCTGATGGACCTGAAGCTTCTGTCCGCACTGAACGCGGCGCGCCGGGCGCGCCAGGCGGCCGTGCTGGTGACCGATCTCGACAGCGGTACGGCGCGGATCGTCACCGAGGACGTGCTGGCCGGCGACGTGCTGGAGGCGCCGATCCGTCAGGCCCTGCGCTCCGGGCGCAGCGGCGTCGTCGGCGAGACCAGGACCTTCCTGACCGTGCAGGTGCCGCCGGCCCAGATGGTGGTGATCGGCGCGGTTCATATCAGCCAGGCCCTGGTGCCGCTGGCACGCATGCTCGGCTATGAGCCGGTCATCGTCGATCCGCGCACGGCATTTGCCACCAAGGAGCGGTTTCCCGACGTCGTCGTCCACGCCGAATGGCCGGATGTGGCGCTGCCGCCGCTGAAGGTCGACCGCTATACCGCCTTCATCGCGCTGACCCATGATCCGAAGATCGACGATCCCGCGCTGATGCACGCCTTCGCGCGCGACTGCTTCTATATCGGCGCGCTGGGCTCGCGGAAAACCCATGCCAGGCGGCTCGAGCGGCTTGCCGGCCAGGGGGCCTCGGCCGAGGCCATGGCGCGCATCAAGGCCCCCGTCGGGCTGGCGATCGGCGCGATCACCCCGGCCGAGATCGCGGTGTCGATCATGGCTGAGGTGACGCAGGCCTGGCGCCAGGGCATCGCCTGAAATGGACCGCCAGGTGAGGATGTTGCCATGAGGTTCGGCCCGGTTGCGGTCGACCAGGCGCTGGGCGGGGTCGTCGCCCATGCCGTCAAGTCGAACGGGCTCGTCCTGAAGAAGGGGACACGGATCGGCGCGGCCGAAATCGCCGCGCTGCATGCCGCCGGCATCGCCAGCGTCACCGTGGCGCTCGCCGAGCCCGGCGATATCGCGGAAGACGAGGCGGCGGAGCGGATCGCGGCCGCGGTCGGCGGGCGCGGGGTGAGGGTCGATCCGGCCTTTACCGGTCGTGCCAATCTGTTCGCCGAACATGCCGGCGTGCTGGTGGTCGACCGCACCGGCATCGACCAGGTCAATCGCCTCGACGATGCCATCACCTTCGCCACGCTGCCGGCTTTCGCCGCGGTCGAGCCGGGCGAGATGGTGGCCACCGTCAAGATCATCCCCTATGCGGCGCCGGGCGCGGCGGTTCAGCGCGCCGTGGAGGCGCGATCGCTTGTGCGGATCGCGCCGTTCGTCCGCCGGCGCATCGTGGTGATCTCGACATTGCTGCCGGGCCTGGCCGACAAGGTCATCGAGAAGACCTTGAAGGTGACCGAGGAACGCCTGAAGCCGGCGGGCGCAACCATTGTCGCGGAGCGGCGGGTTGCCCATGACACGGGCGCGCTGCAGGCGGCGCTCGCGGCCAGCGCGACCGGGGAGGTCGACCTCGTGCTGGTGTTCGGCGCCTCGGCCATTGCCGACCGGCGCGACGTCATCCCGGCGGCGCTCGAACAGGCGGGCGGCGAAATCGAGCATCTGGGCATGCCGGTGGATCCCGGCAACCTCCTGATGGTCGGCCGCCTCGGCAGCGTGCCGGTGCTGGGCGCGCCCGGCTGCGCCCGCTCACCGAAGGAGAACGGCTTCGACTGGGTCCTGACCCGGCTGCTGGCCGGCCTGCCGGTGTCCAAGGCGGATATTACCGGCATGGGGGTCGGAGGACTTCTGATGGAAATCATATCCCGTCCGCAGCCGCGCCAAGGCGAAGCCGAAGCACCGCGCGCGCCGCGCATCGCCGGCCTGGTGCTGGCCGCCGGACGCTCCACCCGTATGGGCGGACCGAACAAGCTGCTCGCCACCCTCGAAGGCACGCCGCTGGTGCGCCATGCCGCCAAGGCGGCGCTCGCCGCGGGGCTCGCCGAGGTCGTTGTCGTCACCGGCCATCAGTCGGATGCGGTCGAGGCGTCGCTCGACGATCTCGGGGTCCGGTTCGTTCACAATCCAGACTTCGCCGAGGGCTTGTCGACCTCGCTCAAGGCCGGTCTCGCGGCACTGGGGGCGGATGTCGACGCCGTCGTGGTGATGCTCGGCGACATGCCGCGCATCCAGCCCGCGCTGGTCGGCCGGCTGGTCGGTGCTTTCGCACCCGCCGAGGGGCATCACGCGGTGGTGCCGACCGCCGATGGTAGGCGCGGCAACCCCGTCCTCTGGGGCCGGCGTTTTTTCGGTGAACTCGGCAGGGTTACCGGCGATCAGGGTGGGCGAGCCGTGCTGGCAGTCAATCCGGACGCGGTGACCGAGGTCGATGTCGGTACCGACAGCGTCCACCTCGATTTCGATACGCCCGAGGCGCTGGCCGCGGCTGGTGGCGAGATCGGCCGCTGAACTCGGGGCCCATGACCCCGGCACAACAAAAAAAGGCCTCGAACACGGGGTTCGAGGCCGGATTTGTCGCTCCGTGGACGCGGAGTAAATTCGAGACCGTGTCGGCGCCGATTGCGGCGTCTTCGGTGCAACAACCGTGACGTGAACCATCCCGGCTGACAACAAAAGCCGTATCTTTACCCTACCGGTTGACCCTAACGATCGGGGCGCGGAAAGCCGCCAATTCGACCGATCGCGCCGCCGGTCGTGGGCGATGGTCGTCCGGCGGTACATCGCGCGGCTTGACCCCGCGGACGGGCGAAGGCTATCACCCGCGGCCAGATGACCGATTTCCCCAAAATTGCCGACACGCCCGAGCTGACCGTTGTGGTGCCGAGCTACAACGAGCGCGACAATGTGCCCGAGCTGGCCGCGCGGCTCGACCGGGTGCTCGCAGGCATTGCCTGGGAGATGATCGTCGTCGACGACGACAGCCCGGACGGCACCTCGGCGGTGGTCAAGCAGATCGCGCGGCGCGACCCGCGCATCCGCTGCATCCGGCGGGTTGGCCGGCGCGGCCTGGCGGGGGCCTGTATCGAGGGCATGCTGGCTTCGTCGGCGCCAGTGGTGGCGGTCATGGACGCCGACCTGCAGCACGACGAGACCATCCTGCCGGTCATGCTCGAGCATATCCGAGCCGGCCGGGACCTGGTGGTCGCCAGCCGCAATATCGAGGGCGGCTCGAAGGACGAGGGCCTGTCGCCGATCCGCCGCGCCATTTCCGACCTTGGCCGCCGCCTGTCGGCCATGATCCTGAAGGCCCCCCTGTCGGATCCGATGTCGGGCTTCTTCATGATCAGGCGCGAGCTGGTCGAGCAGATCGCGCCGAAGCTCGCCACCGCCGGCTTCAAGATTCTGGCCGATATCGCCGCCTCGGTGCCGTCCAAGCCGAGCTTCGCCGAAGTGCCCTATGTGTTTCGCGAGCGGGTGCACGGTGAGAGCAAGCTCGACGCCAAGGTGGCGCTCGACTATCTCGGTTTCGTGCTGAACAAGCTGTCGGGCGGCCTCATTCCGCTGCGCTTCATCTTTTTCGCCCTGGTCGGCACGACCGGCCTCGCCGTCCACATGGCCTCGCTTTATCTCGGGCTCGGCTCCGGCCTGCAGTTCGAATGGGCGCAGACCCTGGCGACCTTCATCGCCATGACGTCGAACTTCCTGATCAACAACGAGATCACCTATCGCGACGCCCGGCTCAAGGGCGCGCGCTTCCTGGTCGGCCTGGTGCTGTTCTATGCGGTCTGCAGCCTCGGCGCCTTCGCCAATGTCGGCGTCGCCAGCTGGCTTTATGCCGAGGCCGCGGAATGGTGGCTTGCCGGCATTGCCGGGGCGCTGATGGGCGCGGTGTTCAACTATGCAGCCTCGTCGGCCCTTGTCTGGCGCCGCTGAACCCGGGACCCTTGCCGTGCGCCCGCTCGGCGCCGGCCATGCCGCGACGGTCGCGGCGCTGGTCGCCGGGCTGACTCTGATCCGGCTCTGGGTCGCGGGGACGATCGGGCTGTCGCCCGACGAAACCTACTACTGGATCTGGTCGAAAAACCTCGCCTTCGGCTATTTCGACCACCCGCCCATGGTCGCCGTGCTGATCCGCGCCTCCACCGCGGTGTTCGGCGACAGCGCCTTCGGCGTGCGCTGGCTGTCGGTTCTCCTGGGCGCCGCGGCGAGCCTCGGCGTCTGGCGCCTGGTGCTGAGGCTGACCGACGACCGGGTCGCGGCGCTCGCCGGCGCCGGCCTGGTGCAGGCGACCCTGTTTCTCGGCGCCGGCGCCATGCTGGTGACGCCGGACACGCCGCTGGTGCTGTTCTGGACCCTGGCGCTGCTGGCGCTCGCCGAGCTCTGGCGGACCGGCCGCGGCGCCTGGTGGCTCGGCGTCGGCCTCGCGGTGGGCCTCGCCTTCGTGTCGAAATATACCACCGTGTTTCTCGGCCTCGGCATTCTCGTCTGGCTCGCCTGGGTGCCCGAGCTTCGGCGCTGGTTCGCCTCGCCCTGGCCTTATGCCGGCGGTGCGCTCTGCCTGCTGGTGATGGCGCCGGTGGTGGCCTGGAACCTGATGCAGGGGGGGGCATCGCTGACCAAGCAGTTCGGCCGCGCGGTGCCGCAGGCTTTCGACCCGCGCTTCGTGCCGGAATTCTTCGCCGGCCAGGCGGCCCTGCTGACGCCGCTGGTCGGCGTCCTGGTGCTCGACGGCCTGTTCGTCACGGCGCGCGCGGCCTGGCGCGATCGCGAGGCGGGCGCCACGCTGGTTCTCGCCTCGACCGTGCCGCTGCTGCTCTACCTCGTCTGGTATGGGCTGTTCGACCGGGTCCAGGGCAATTGGACGGCCTGCCTGCTGCCGGCCTCGATCGCCGCGGCAGTCATGGGCGCCCGGGCCATCCCGGCCTATGGCGTATGGGCCGCGACGCTGCGCGGCTCGCTGCGCTTCGGCGTGGTGACCGGCGTCGCGCTCGGCCTGTTCGTCATGGCCCATGCGCTCTGGCGGCTCGTGCCGCTCAACCCGGATCCGACCGCCCAGTTGTTCGGCTGGCGCGAGGCGGCCGCGGGCATCGAGCGCGTCGCCGCCGAGACCGGTGCCGGCACGATCGGCACGGCCTCCTATACGATGACCGGCGAACTGCGGTTCCACGGCAGCGGCAAGCCGCCGGTGGTGCAACTCAACGAGCGGCTGCGCTTCGCCATGGAACCGGCGCCGGATCTGGCGCGCTTGCGCGGCCAGCCGATCCTGGTGGTGGCCGAGAGCCGGCGCGATCGCGAGGTTTTCGACGCGCTCGGCCGGCGGTTCGGCCGCGTCCAGCGGGCCGGCAGCGTCGAGCGGCATTGGCGGCCGCCCTTGTGGTCGCTGGTTTCGGCCGGCTCCTATGTCGACACCCTGTCGCTGTTCCTGGTGTCGCAGCCGCTGGTGACCGGCTTTCCGGATATCGGCACGCCGTATTGAGGCTCCAGGCGCTGTCTCGCGCGGAGAATCCGAATTCCGCCGCAAGCTCTTGGGATCGGCGCGGTTTCCCCGTGTGGCTTGGTCCGCCGTTCATGAAAAGCGCGCCCCGGCCGGCGGCCGACAGGACCAAGACGGGTTTCCATTCGTATTCAGTCGGGCCGGCGGATGAACGCGCCGTTAAGCCTCCGGTAACCATGTCGGCCGCTCAATTCGTCGGACCGGTCGGGGGCAACAGGCAACAGACAGGGAGAGACCGGCGCGCCAGCAGTGCATGCGTTTTCGCATCATGGAGGCTGCCATGCTTCATCTCGCACCACGCGAGGCCCGGCCGATCGATGGCGACTTTCTGCGCCAGATCGAGGGTTATTCCCTGACCACCGCCGAAATTCTCTACCGGATGCCGGATCATCCGCTGCTGCTGCAGGCCTATATCTGGCAGGACTACGATCAGGCGCCGCATTTCCCGGTGCTGCAGCGCTTTCTCGATTTCTGGCAACGCACGCTGGAGGGCCGGTTGCATACGGTCAGGGTCGCCTCGGCAAGGCTGGTTCGGCCCTGCGACGTCGCCATCGCGCGGACCCTGACACATCTGCATTGATTGGTCGCAGCCTTCGGCATGGCAAGTTGCCGCGCGACCCCTTATGGTCCCGCCGAATTGCGAGGACCAGAACCTATCGTGACCAGCGCGCCCGAAAAGACGTCGCAAATTATCTCTTCCCTCATGTCGGCTCAGACGTCGACGCATTCCGATATCCTCGCCACCATCACCATCGGCGACCTCCTGGCCGCGTTGCGCAACCGTGCCTTCGGCCTCTCGCTGATCCTGTTCGGCCTGCCCAACCTGCTGCCGATTCCGGGCCTGCCGATCATTACCGGCCTGGTCCTGGTCCTGCTGGCGCTGCAGATCGTCGTCGGCCGCGACGTGCCCTGGCTGCCCGAGCGGATCGCCCGTACCGCCTTGCCGCGCGAAAAGCTGACGGCGGTGATGAACCGCACCATGCCGCTGCTGAGGAAGCTCGAGACGCTGACGCGGCCGCGCTTCGGGCTGGCCGCCGGTCCGACCGCCCGGCGCGCGGTCGGCGTCGCCGTCCTGGTGCTGGCGGTGCTGCTGATCCTGGTGCCGATCCCGTGGATCGGCTCGATGCCGCAAGGCCTCGCGCTCTGCGTCTTCGGGCTCGGATTGACCGAGCGGGACGGCGTGCTGGTGGTCTGCGGCTTCCTGCTCGCGGCCATCGCGACCGCCATCGGCGCGGGAATAGGCTATACCGTGTTCGCCGGCGCGCTGGCGATCTTCTGATCGCGGCCGCCGCACTCAACCGCCTCAGGAGATATCGCGCGTGGACCTGGCTGCCGATCAACCGACCGTCCGGACCTCAGAGGTCTTTCGCGGCCTGACCCGGCTCGGCGAAGGTGATTCGATCCCGCTGGGAACGGTGACCCAGGCGCTCGGCGACCGGGCCTTCGGCCTGCTGGTGCTGATCTTCGCCTTGCCCAACATCATCCCGATGATTCCCGGCGTCTCGACCATATCGGGCGTCGTCATCGCCATTGTCGGCCTGCAGATGCTGATCGGCCGGCGCGATCCCTGGCTGCCGGCCTTCGTCGCCGCGCGAAGCCTGCCGCGCGCCGAGACCGCCTCGATGATCGAGCGGACCATTCCCTGGATCGAGAAGCTCGAAGCCGTGGCGAAGCCGCGCGCGGTGTTCATGACGCGCGGCCTGATGCGCATGCTGATCGGCGCGATGTTCGTGCTGCTCGGCGTCGTGCTGGCGCTGCCGCTGTCCTGGATCGGCAATTTTCCGCCCGGCGTGGCGCTTCTGGTGATGTCCGTCGGGTTCCTGGAAGAAGACGGACTGCTGGTCGGCCTCGGCCATATCCTGGGACTGCTGGCGACGCTGCTGGTCGTGGTCATCGTCGGCGGCGTGATCGCCGGCGCGGCCTGGCTCATCGGCTGACCGGCTCATCGGCTGAGGCCCGGCCCGATCGAGAAGTCCGGCCCCGCCGACTTGTCACTTGATTATTGGCGGCGCGGCGGGTTTAAGGTCGCGCACCTGCCCATTGCCTGGAGGATCCGACCCATGGCCGATCATGTCGTGCCCCATTTCGCCAACGACCAGGGCGTCGCGGTCATCCATATCGGCGTGAAGGAATTCCAGTGCATGGGCGCGCGCACGCCGTTCGACCATCCGCATGTGTTCCTCGACATGGGCTCGGACGGCGAGATCATCTGCCCCTATTGCTCGACCCTCTACAAGTTCGACGCCAAGCTGCATGCCGACCAGACGGCGCCGGCCGGCGCCTTCGTTCAGACGCTGGCGGACGCCTGATCCCCAGGCCATGACGGGCTCACCGGCCGGGCGCCGCACGGTCATCGTCGCGGGGGCCGGCATCGGCGGCCTGACGCTCGCGCTTGCCCTGTCGCGCGCGGGTTTCCAGGTCCGGCTCCTGGAACGCGCCACAGCCTTCGAGGCGGTCGGCGCCGGTATCCAGATCACTCCCAATGCCAGCCGCATCCTGGTCGGGCTCGGGCTCGGCGAGGCACTCGCCCGGGTCGCGGTGACGCCCGAAGGCATGGATGTCAGGGCGGGCGGCGACGGCCGGGTGTTGGCGGCGGCGGACCTCGGTGCCACGATGGAGGCGCGTTATGGCGCACCCTGGTGGGCCGTGCATCGCGCCGATCTGCAGGCCGTGCTGGTCGAGGCGGCCGTGCGCGATCCCGGCATCAGCATCGCCATGGACCGGACGATCGAGGCGGTCGTGCATGACGACGGCGGCGTGAGGGTCACGACCGCTGGTCCGGGCGGCCGGGGCGAGGAGCGCGGCGCCGCGCTGGTCGGCAGCGACGGCCTCTGGTCGGCGACACGGGCGCTCATCGGCGACGGCGCGCCGCCGGCCTATCGCGGGCGCACCGCCTGGCGGGCGATGCTGCCGCGGGCACGGGTACCGAAGGGGATATCCGACCGGCGGCTCGGGCTCTGGCTCGGGCCCGGCGCCCATCTCGTGCATTATCCGGTGTGCAGCGGCGAGGCGCTCAATCTGGTCGCGGTCGTCACCGATCCTGTGCCGCGCGCTGGCTGGAGCGGCAGCGGCGACCGCGCGGCGCTGCTGCCCCGGTTCAAGGGCTGGACCGGGGAGGCGCGTGCGCTCGTCGAGGCGCCCGACAGCTGGATGACCTGGTCGCTCGCCGACCGGGAGACATGGTTCGGTCCGGGGCAGGGGCCGATGACGCTGCTCGGCGACGCGGTTCATCCGATGCTGCCTTTCCTGGCCCAGGGCGGCGCCATGGCGATCGAGGATGCCGCGGTGCTGGCCAAGGCGCTCGCGGCGCGGCCGGACGACCCCGGCGCGGCCTTTCGCGCCTATGAGCGGGCAAGACGCGAGCGGGTTGTCGCCGTGCAGCGCGGCGCCCGCGCCAATGGCCGGATCTATCACCTCGAGGGTCCGATCGCCTGGGCGCGCGATGCCGCGATGCGGCTCGCCGGAGGCCGGCAATTGGTGGCGCGTTACGACTGGATCTACCGCTTCCAGACCTGAATTCGGCGCAATGCGATGCACGCGCGGGTGGGTATTCCGCCCGACATGCCCGCCACGCCGATGCGGGCTAGCCTTTCCGTCGCAAGATGACGCGACCCGCGATGACGGTTGCGCGCAGGGGAGGAATGGATGGCACGACCGGTGATCTGGGGCGCCGCGGCGCTGATGCTCGTGACGGGTCCGATGGGCGCCCGCGCGCAGCTGGCTGTTTCCGCCAATGACGGCAAGGTCCGCCTGGTCGACGGGGTCGTCACCGTGGTCGAGAACCCGCCGCCCGACACGGTGTCGGTGATCTCGTTCGCCGCCGGCGCGCCGCGCGTGGTGGCGACCGTGCGCGCGCCGGCGAGCGTCGTCGGCCCGCCCCAGTCGGTGGCGGTCACCCCCGACGAAAGCCTGGCTCTGGTCACCTCGGCCATGCGGATCGACCCGGCCAATCCGCGTGCCACCGTGCCCGACAACCGGCTGACGGTGATCGACCTGAAGGCGACGCCGCCCGCCGTCATCGCGACGCTCGAGGTCGGACGTGGGGCTGCCGGCGTCTCGATCAATCCGGCCGGCACGCTGGCGCTCGTCGCCAACCGTTCGGAAGGCACGGTGTCGGTGCTGACCATTGCCGGCAAGACGGTGACGGTCGGGCCCAAGATCGCGCTCGGCGAGGCCAATTCCGGACCGAGCCTCGCGGTGTTCACGCCCGATGGGCGCAGCGCTTTGGTGACCCGCGACAACGACCACAAGATCTCGGTGCTGTCGGTGAACGGCAGCCAGGTCGAATATACCAGGCGCGACATCAGCGCGGGCCTCAGGCCTTATGGCATCGATGTCGCCGCCCGTGGCGACGTCGCCGTGGTCGCCAATATCGGTCCCGGCGCGGGTGATGCCGACACGATCAGCGTGATCGACCTGCGCGCCAGTCCGGCGCGGGTGATCAATACCGTGTCGGTCGGCCAGACGCCGGAAGGCCTGAAGATGTCGCCCGACGGCCAATATGTGGCGGTCGGCCTGGTCAATGGCTCGAACAAGCCACGCTCCTCGCCGTTCTACGCCGAGCGGGGCAAGGTGATCGTGTTCCAGGTCCGCGGCGGCACGCTGACCAGGGTGGCCGAAGCCCCCATCGGCCAGTGGTCCCAGGGCATCGTCTGGTCGGCCAATGGCCGGCGCCTGATGGTGCAGAACATGGTCGAACGCGACATCCAGGTGTTCGACTTCAACGGCCGGCGCCTGCGCGAGATCGCCCGCGTCGCCGTCGAAGGCGGCCCGGCCGGCATGCGCACGGCGGAGCGGCCGGGAGGTAGGGGCGAATAGCGAGTGGCGAATAGGGCATGATGCGACGGGCTGCGCGATCAACCCTCTCCCATAGGGAGAGGGTGGCGCCGTCAGGCGCCGGGTGAGGGGCGCGAGCGCTGAGAAAAGTCGCGGCTATGATGCGGGGGCGCGGACTTCGGGGGCGGTTAAAAGCGCCTCAACCTGAACGGTACAACCCCTCACCCGGCAGCTGACGCCGCCGCCCTCTCCCTTTGGGAGAGGGTTGATTTCACTGCGCTTTACGCTTCATCCGCATTCGCCATTCGCGCCCTTACCGCGTCCGTGGCGCCGGGGCGGTCGGCGCCGTGCCGGGCATGTTGCGAATGTTCATCTTCTGGCCGCCGGGCATCATGATGTCGCCGGGCACCATGCCGTCGGTGCAGGTGGCGCCGGCCCAGCGGGCCTCCTGCACGGTCGAGCTGGTCTGCGGATTGGTCTGGCCCTGCATCAGCACGGTGGCATTGGACCTGACCGAATAGGTCGCCTGGAAGTCGCCCGATATCACTGTGTTCGAGGTGATGCGCATCGGCCCCATCTGGCAGATCGCATCGATGACGATGCCGGTGCCCTCGCGGCGCATCTCCCGCTTCTCGCAATTCTGCTGCAGGATGTTCATGCCGGCCTGCATCATCTGGCGGTCGCTGGCCGCATCGACACAGGTCTTGACGATCATCTCGGGCGCGCCCGGGATCTGGGCCCGGTCCATGCGGATTTCCCATTGGCCGGGCCGGCGGGCCGGGAACTCGACGGTGTTCTGGGCAGCCGCCGGGCTGATCGCGGCGACGATGAAAGTCAGGGCGAGCATTCGCTTGGCTGGCATGGCAGGTCCCGGGTGATGCGGCGAGGGAAGGTGTGAAGGCCGACGGTGCGAGAGCGAAACGACGTGAGACGACACTAGTTCAATCGGAGCGGTGAAAGCGAGGTGCCGTCGATTGACGCGCCGCGACATCCGGGATGTTGCGGGGGGCGGCACGGTCGAACGAATGGCTCAGGCGACGGTCGGCAGCGCGGCCGGAAGCGCCGCCTCCGCCGCCGGCCCGACGTCCCGGGCACAACTGACGACCCGGTTGCGGCCTTCCGCCTTGGCCCGGTAGAGCATGGTGTCGGCGTGATGGAGCAAGTGCGTGAGATCGCTGGCCGAGGCCGGCGAAAAGGCCAGGCCGACGCTGGTGGTCAGCCGCAGCTCGGCCTTGCCGCTCGGCACGACCAGGCCGGCGGTGGTCGCCCGGATGCGCTCGGCGACGATCTCCGCCTGGTCGAAGGAGACGCGTGGCAGCACCACGGCGAATTCCTCGCCGCCATAGCGGCACAAGAGGTCGGTCGGCCTGAGGCAGCGGGTTGCCACCGCGGCAAAGCGCGCCAGGACCAGGTCGCCGGCGGCATGGCCATGGGTGTCGTTGATCGCCTTGAACTCGTCGAGGTCGAGCAGCAGCACGGCGACAGGCGCGCGTTCATAGGCGAGGCGGCGCAGGATCAGCTCGGCCTGGCGCGCGAACTCGCGCCGGTTGAGCACGTCGGTCAGCGCGTCGCGGGTGGCCAGGCGATAGAGCGCGATATCCGATTGTTCCTTGCCGAGCGCCACCAGGCTGAAGGTCAGGATGACGATCAGCAGCAGCACGACGGTGGAGGCGACCTCCGGCCCGAAATAGCTCAGAAAGACCGGGTGGTCCTGGCCGAGCGCGACCAGGGCCGCGGCCCGTGCCGCATAAAACAGCCCGCTCACCGCGCAGGCCACCGCCAGCACCAGATGGTTCTGCAGGCGCGTGCCGTTGGCGCGCCAGAATTCGTGGGCGGCGGCCAGCGCATAGACCGCGATCACCAGCAGAAAGCTGGTGGCACCGCTCCAGGCGTCGAGCGGCGCGTCGGCCATGAGCGTGCCGCCGGCCATGAGCCAGGGGCCGGCCAGGCCGACCAGCGGCAGCGGCGGGCGGCCGTTGAAGCTGCGGGCGCCGACCCAGATCAGCGCGGTGGCCGTGCCGGCGAGACCATTGCCCAGGGCATAGGCCCAGGCGAAGGCCGGGCTCTGCGCCGCCGCGATATAGGTGAAGGAGGCCAGCGACGAGGCGACGAAGGCAAGGCTCCACCAGCGCCCGGACAGAACGTCACCGCGCCTGACGGCGTCGAGCACATAGAGCACGCCGGTCGTGAGCGTGACCAGCAAGGACGTGAACAGCAGTGTGGTGAGATCGAGGTGCAGGCTCGTCGAGCCGCTTGCCATAGCGGAATTTCCCGTAGGTCAGACGCGGGCAAGAGGCCGGGATTCTCGGGCTTTCCGCAAGGGGATCGTGCCGCCGGGGCGGTATGCGGTTATGTGATGCACCGGTATTGCGCGGCGGGAACGCTGGGTCAGGCCACCGCCTCATCAGCTTTGTCCCAGGATGGCCGGCCGCCGAAACGTTCGACCAGGAAGTCGATGAACAGCCGGACCTTGACCGACAGGTGGCGGGTCGGCGGATAGATCGCGTAAAGGGTCAGGTCGGGCGCCTTGTAGTCGGTCAGGATGGCGCTCAACCGCCCGGCCTGCAGATGCGGGCCGACGAGGAAGGTCGGCAGGAGCGCGATGCCCCGGCCCTTGATCGCCGCGTCGCCGAGGACCTCGCCATTATTGGCGCAGAGCGTCCAGCTGACCTGGATCCAGTGATCGCCATCCGGTCCCGACAGCTTCCATTGCGTCCCGGTGGCCAGGTGATCATAGGTCAGGCAATCGTGGTCGCGCAGGTCGTTCGGGTGGCGTGGCGTGCCGCGGCGCGCCAGATAGTCGGGCGAGGCGCAGACGACGCGCCGGGCCGGCACGATCTTGCGGGCGATCAGGCTCGACGAGGCGAGATCGGCGATCCGGAGCGTGACGTCGAAGCCTTCCTGCACCGGATCGACGAAATGGTCGCCGAGCACGAGCTGAATGGTCAGCTCGGGATAGAGGCCCATGAAATCGGCGATGGCCTGGCCGAGATGCAGCGTGCCGAACGACATGGGCGCATTGACCCGGAGCGTGCCGCGCGGCTCGACCTGGGCCTGGGTCACCGCCATGTCCGCCTCTTCGAGATCGGCCAGGATGGCGAGGCAGCGCCGGTAATAGGCCTGGCCGTTGTCGGTCGGGCTGACGCTGCGGGTGGTGCGGTTGAGCAGCTGGACGCCGAGCTCGCGTTCCAGCTCGATGACATATTTGCTGACCGCCGAGCGCGACAGCCGCAATTCGCGGCCGGCCTCGGAGAAATTGCCGTGGTCGACGACCTTGGTGAAGGCCTTGATACTGCTCAGCTTATCCATGGTGCCGCCGGAATGGTCGCGCAATTGTCACCAGATTGGAGACGCTATTGCCATGAAATAGCAGATTGTCGTCATTCAGGAGCGTGTCAATAGTGCCAGAACGTTCAATCCGGAGACAGCGATGACCAAGGTTCTGGTGCTCTATTATTCGTCCTACGGCCATATCGAAACGATGGCCCAGGCGGTTGCCGAGGGCGTGCGCGCGGCGGGCGCCGAGGCGACCATCAAACGGGTGCCGGAACTGGTGCCAGAGGAGGTCGCGCGCAAGTCCGGTTTCAAGCTCGACCAGGCCGCGCCGATCGCCACCATCGACGAACTGCCGAACTATGACGCGATCATCTTCGGCACCGGCACGCGTTTCGGCAACATGACCGCGCAGATGAAGAACTTCCTCGACCAGGCCGGCGGCCTTTGGGCGCAGGGCAAGCTGGTCGGCAAGGTCGGCTCGGTGTTCACATCGTCGGCGACCCAGCATGGCGGCCAGGAATCGACCATTCTCACCTTCCATCCGGTGCTGCTGCATCTGGGCATGGTCATTGTCGGCCTGCCCTATTCCTTTCAGGGGCAAATGGGCGTTTCCGAGGTGATGGGCAATTCGCCCTATGGCGCCTCCACCATCGCCGCCGGCGACGGCAGCCGCCAGCCCTCCGCCGTCGAACTCGACGGCGCCCGCTTCCAGGGCCGCCATGTCGCCGGGATCGCCGCGCGTCTGCGCGGATAGAGCCCGCTTTCTCCTCTCCGCTCTCTCGCATCGAAGGCGCCCCTGGTCTCCAGGGGCGCCTTTTCTCGTTTGGCATGCCGCCTGGGGCCGTCGCTGTCGGATGCGGCGCGGCATAGGCCGTTTGTCATCTAATCGTAGACAGTGTCTGCAAATTTGTGCCGATTGTCTTTCCTGCGTCCCGGGTCAATATCAGCGCCATCAACAGCGTTGCCCCGTCGCATGGACGACGGGACGGAAAGGATCTGATCATGTCCGGCATTCACCACGTCACCGCGATTTCGGGCTCGGCCCATCGCAATCTCGACTTCTACGTCCGCGCGCTCGGCCTGCGCTTCGTCAAGAAGACGGTCAATTTCGACGATCCCGGCACCTATCACCTCTATTACGGCGACGAGGCCGGCCATCCCGGCACCATCCTGACCTTCTTCCCCTGGGAACATGCCGGTCTCGGCCGCGCCGGCGTCGGCCTGACCGACGAGACGCGGTTTCGCGTGCCCGCCGGCTCGATCGACTTCTGGGCCCGGCGCCTCGCCGACAAGGGCGTCGCCCATGACGCCGTCGTCGAGCGTTTCGGCGAGCCGGTGCTCGGCTTCGCCGATCCCGACGGCATGCGGCTGGCGCTCGTCGGCGTCGCCGGCGCCGAAACCGAACCCGGCTGGGCGCGTGACGACATTCCGGCCGAGCATGCCATCAGGGGGTTCCATGGCGTCACCCTGGCGATCGAGACGGCGGCCGCCACCGGCGCCGTGCTGACCGATGTCTTCGGCTTCAGCGAGGCCGGCCGCGACGGCGATCTCATCCGCTATCGCGGCAGCGAGGCGGCCGGCGGCATCGTCGACATCAGGCAGGTCAAGGGTGGCGCTCGCGGCGCCATGGGCCGCGGCTCGGTGCATCATGTCGCGTTCCGCGCGGTCGATGATGCCGACCAGGCCGAAATGGCGCGCAAGCTCGGCGCCCATCATCGCCTGCAGGTGACCGAGCAGAAGGACCGGCAATATTTCCGCTCGGTCTATTTCCGCGAGCCCGGCGGGGTGATCTTCGAGATCGCCACCGACGTCCCCGGCTTCACCGTCGACGAGCCGCTCGCCACGCTCGGCCAGGACCTGAAGCTGCCCGCATTCCTCGAACCGCGCCGCAAGGACCTCGAGACGATCCTCGCCCCGCTGGAGACAGCCTGATGGCCATCGATCAGACCTTGAACGTCGCCCGCGCCGGCGCTCCGCTGCACCGCGCCCGGGCCGCCATGATCCTGGTGCACGGACGCGGCGCGACCGCCGAGGGCATGCTGTCGCTGGCCGAGGTGCTGGCGCAGCCGGACCTCGCCTATCTCGCGCCGCAGGCGCCGGGCCACAGCTGGTACCCCCAGTCCTTCCTGGCGCCCTTTGCCCAGAACGAGCCGTATCTCACACGTGCCCTCGGTATCGTCGGCAGCACGGTGGAGGGGCTCGCGCAACAGGGGTTCGGGCCGGAGCGCATCATCCTTGCCGGCTTCTCGCAAGGAGCCTGCCTGGCGCTCGAATATGCCGCGCGCAACGCCCGCCGTTTCGGCGGCGTGGCCGGCCTGAGCGGGGGCCTGATCGGACCGGAGGGCGCGCCGCGTGACTATGCCGGCACGCTCGACGGCACGCCGGTCTTCCTCGGCTGCAGCGATGTCGACGGCCATATTCCGCTCGCCCGGGTCAAGGAGACGAGCCGGGTGCTGGCAACCCTCGGCGCCGAGGTGGTCGAGCGGATCTATCCGGGCATGGGCCACACCATCAATGACGACGAGATCGGCCAGGTCAGGCGGCTGATCGCCGGTGTCCTGGATGGCGGCAAGGCCGGATAATTTCGGCCGAGCCTGCCATGCCTCATCGCCTCCGAGCGGGCGCGGAACGCTTCGTTGCCGCGCCCGCGACAGACATGACCATCGCTGGGGAAACGATCGGCCGCGGGCTTGGCGCCGGGTACCGGCTGGGGCAGGTTGCCGGTCGTCTCCGGGGGAATGCCATGTCGTTTCAAGCCTATCTCGACACCATCAAGGACAAGACCGGCAAAGGTCCTGACGATTTCAGGGCGCTGGCGGCCGAAAAGGGGCTCGCGGGCGCCAAGGCCGGCGATGTCGTGGCCTGGCTCGCCCAGGATTTCGGACTCGGGCGCGGCCATGCGATGGCGATCTATGCCCTGCTCAAGGCCGATGGCGAACCGCGTGGCGCCGCGGACGACCGCATCGCCAGGCTGTTCGCCGGCGGCAAGGCGGTCTGGCAATCATGTTTCGACGGCCTGCTGCGTGATGTCAGGGCCTTCGGCGACGACGTCGCCGTGGCGCCGACCGACGGCTACGCCAGCCTGGTGCGGGCCAAGAAGAAATTCGCCATCGTGGCGCCCGCGGCCGGGCACATGGATATCGGCATCAAGCGCAAGAGGGCGGACGCGACCGCGCGTTTCGCGGCCGCCGGTTCATGGAACAGCATGGTCACCCACCGTGTGCGCCTGACGGACGCGGCGCAGGTCGATGCCGAGCTCATGGAGTGGTTGCGCCGCGCCTATGACGAGGCGCGCTGACACGGCGTCGGCGACCGGGCCGGCGCTGCCGCTCCGAAGACGATGAAGCTCAGCGCCGCCAGCACCCATATGCCGATGCCGCCGAACAGCAGCACCCAGCCGAAGCCGTGAACCAGCGCCTGGTGGACGAGGCCGGCGCTCGCAGCCACTGATGACGGATCGGCGGCAGCCTGGGTGGCGGCGGTCAGGTTGCCGGCGGCGACCCGTTCCGCCAGATGGCGCAATTGGGCCGCGTCGAGGCCGGGCAGCGCGCCGCGCAGGTGAGACAGCGTGCCTTCGACCAGGATGACGCCCATCAGCGCGATGTTGACGGCAAGCGAGATCATGCGGGCGCTCATGTCGATGCCCGAGGCCATGCCGGCGCGCTCGACCGGCACCGATGCCGTGGTCGTGTTGGTGACCGTCGTATTGGTCAGGCCGAGGCCGGCACCGGCGAGCAGGCAGCCGGGCAGCATGGTCAGCCAGCTCGCCTGAGCGGCCGCGCTGCCGAACCACATCAGGATGAAGCCGAGGCCAATGGTGAACAGGCCGGCGGGAATGACCAGGCCCGGCCGGTAGCGAAGCGCGAGCCGTTCCGCCAAAGGCGGCATGACCAGGGTGGGCAGCGTATAGGCCAGCAGGGCGAGACCCGTGGCGACGCTGTCATAACCGAGGCCGGCCTGGAAATAGATCGGCAGATAGATCATGAACGGCCAGAAGCTGAAATTCATGCCGGCCGAGCCGAGCAGGGCGCCCGAGAAGCTGCGGATGCGGAACACCGAGACGTCGAACATGGGACGCGGGCTGATCTTCTCCGCGACGACGAAGGCGATGAAACTCGCGATCGCGACACCGAGAATGGCGAGGGCGGAGGCGCTGGCGAAGCCGAGATCCGGCCCTTGAGTGATGAAATAAGCGAGGCTGAAGACTGAGACGGACAAGGTCGTGATGCCGGCGACGTCGAGGCGTCCGGCGTCGGGATCCTTCGATTCGACGACACCGGCGATGGCCAGCCCGAGGGTCACCAGCGCGAGCACGCCGTGGACCAGGAAAACCCATTGCCAGTTCGACAGCGCGACGATCGCGCCGCCGACGATCGGGCCGAAACCGAGGCCGATGCCGAAAATGACGCCCCACAGGCCGAAGGCGACGCCGCGCTCGCGCTCTTGGCGGAACTGATGGGACAGGATGGCGACCTGGCAGATCAGCATCACGCCGCCGCTCATGCCCTGGAGGAAGCGGGCGGCGATCAGCAAGGTGGCATCCTGGGCCAGCCCGCAGATCAGCGAGGTGACGCCGAAGGCGACGATGCCGATCAGGAAAACGCGCTTGCGGCCATAACGATCGGCCAGCGTTCCGGTCGCCATCAGGACGGTGGTGCAGGCGATGGTATAGGCGTTCATGATCCACTGCAGCTGCTTGAAGTCGGCGTGCAGCACCTGTTCCAGGGTCGGCAGGATCGCCGGGACGCTGGATATTTCCAGGCCGAACATCAGCGAGGAGAGACAGACGGCGGCCAGCGCGATCGCGCTTCGGCCCGGCAAGGCATGATTCATGATCCAGGTCTTTCGGTGTCGGCGCGGGCGGCGGTGCAATCGCGAGATGAGAGCGAGGACGCACGGCATTGCCGGCGCCCGGGAGAATGCCCACCTCTGCGATTGCGCCGTCCCCGGGCTCTTGGGCCGGTCCGCCCGTTGCGTTGAAGGCGCAACATAGTGTCGCCTTGATCATCGCTGAATTGGATGACTGACTATTTCAGAGACAACAATTTTGGATGTCGATCATGACCTCGCTCGATGTCGATGCGGTCCAGGCCTTCGTGACCATCGCCGATCTGCAGAGCTTTACCCGTGCCGCCGAGGCGCTCGGCACCACGCAAGGGGCGATCAGCGTCAAGCTGAAGCGGCTCGAAGACCGGCTCGGCCATCGGTTGATCGAGCGGACGCCGCGGCTGGTGCGGCTGTCGGCCCGCGGTGCCTTGTTCCTCGATGCCGCGCGCGACTTCCTGGCGGCCCACGAGCGTGCGCTCGCCGGCCTGTCCTCCTCGCGCCGCCGCTTCGCGCTCGGCATCGCCGCCCATGTCATGGGGCCGGAGGTTCCAACCCTGCTCGCCCGGCTGCACGCCCATGATCCGGCGCTGACCATCGAGGTGCAGCTCGACAATTCGCGCAACCTGCTGGACGCGTTCGACCGCGGCGAGCTCGATGCGACGATCATCCGCCGCGAGGATGACCGGCGCGACGGCGAGGTGCTGGGGCCGGAGCATTTCGCCTGGTTCGCGGCGCCCGGCTTCGAACATCGCCAGGGCGAGCCGCTGCGGCTTGCCGCGCTGGCGCCGGCCTGCGGCGTGCGCGATATCGCGACCCGCGTGCTCGATGCCGCCGGCATCGCCTGGACCGAGGTTTTTCTCGGCGGCGGATCCTCGGCCGTCATGGCGGCGGTCTCGGCCGGCCTGGCGGTCTCGGTGTTCTCCTGCCGCGTCGCGCCGTCGGGCACGGTCGACGTCGGCCGGCGTTTCGGGCTGCCGGCGCTGCCGTCATCGGAGATCGTGCTGCATTCGACGCTCTCCGACGCCAAGTCGCGCGATGCGCTGCGCACGCTCGCCGCGGCCTTCCGGGAGCACCGCTCCTCGGCCGGCTGACCCTTGCAGGTACGGGGCCGCGACGTCGGACGCCGCGATCAACAGCCGCGAGACGCCGAAAGCCTGAGACCGGCTCGCATCGGCACAGCCCGGCCATCCGGAAGCCCGGCGTCGCTCTCGTGACTTGTCGCGACGGTCAACGACAGCTAGACGGGTAGCGGGCCCCCTTGATGAAACTGGTAGCCATAAGGGACTTAAAATCCCTCGCCTTCGGGCGTGCCGGTTCGAGTCCGGCAGGGGGCACCACGACCTCGCTCGCAAACGCATTCACGAATCCCGCACCGCGGCCCTCGGGCGCGTTCGCCTGCGTTTCGGGTGCGGCAAGGTGTCCATAGGTCTCTGCACAAAATGAGACGCAGCCCCCGCACGACCTGCGTAGCGTGTGGTTGCGCACGGGCTGGTTGTCGCCCTGCGCGGGGCAAGCGGGGCATGGCATGCGGGTGGGGGGATGGTTCGTCGCTGCGTCTTTCGGGCGCGCGGGTGCCGATGCGGGTTCTGCCGCCAGCGGCGGCGGCCGCGACCCCATTCGCCGCGATGGCGCGGACCGATGTCTAGGGCAGCGTCGGCAGTACCACGGCGACCGGCGATCGTTCGGCACCGACCAACCGGGGCGAGTCCGGGCAGCGATATCCCGCAACGGGTGTGCCATTCCGCTGCATTTTGCTCCGACGGGCGCCATGCCGACATCGCCCTTCCGCGCGGTCGCCCAGGGTTGGATGATCTTCGAGAGTGGAACCTAATCCTTTGTGATTCCGAGTGGAATCTTCGTTCCGAACGCTATTTTTCGCTATCCTGCCGGCGACATCGACATCGTCAGTTACGTCAGCTTCGGTCATTTCGCCGATATCTAGTTGATTTGGCGGCTCGTTACAGTCCTTGAGCCAAACGATATTGAGACATTCCAAGATACCGTTTTACGTCACGCGGTATTTTGTTCGACGGACTTGTGAAAAGAACCGTCGGCCGTCTTGACATTTGCCACGTCCATCGTGTGATTGTGGTGCCAGAGTAACTCAACCCCGGGGAGTGCATGATGAGCCGTGTTGTGTACGGGCTGAAGTCCCCGGCGGTCGCTTCCCTGGTCGTCACCGCAAGTGTTTTCGCCGTTCTCACCGCGCCCGCTCTCGCCCAGTCGGTCTGGCAGGGCTCGACATCCGATTGGGGAACGGCCGCGAACTGGTCGACAAACGCGGTTCCGGGCGCGGCGACCAATGTCGTGATCGGAACCGGTGGGACGGTCAGTCCTGTCATCGCGAGCGGCACCGCCGCGGCCGATATCGTCAAGATCGGCGCCACCGGCGCGGGCGCGTCTCTGGGCGTCTCGTCGGGAGCGACCTTCACCCACAATTCCGCGACGCTCGGCGATCTCGCCGGCCAGACCGGCAGCGCCACGGTCAGCGGCGCCGGCGCGACATGGAACAGCCAATATCTCTATTCCGGACATCGCGGGACAGGTGTGTTCACGCTATCAGGCGGAGCCGCCGCGACTGTCTCTTCCTTCGTAACGTCGGGCACTTTCGCCGGCTCGTCCGGCACCGTGACGATCACCGGCGCAGGCACCAGATGGAATGCGGCCAACGGCCATATCACCGGTGATTCCGGGCAGGGCGTGCTCAACGTGCTCAGCGGCGCCTATGCGAACGAGCGGGCCACCACATTCGGCGACAAGGCGACCGGCAACGGAACCGGGACCATCGATGGCGCCGGAAGCCTTTTGAATGTCGAGCTCACCCTGGTGGTCGGCCATTACGGCACCGGCCATCTGGGGGTTTCGAACGGCGCCGATGTGAATGTCGGCACCTATTTTGTCGTCGGCTGGCAGGCTGGCAGCGTGGGGTCGATGACCGTCGATGGCGCCGGCAGCTCGCTGAATGTCTTGGGGGCCGTCTCGAATACGGTCGTGGGTTGGTCCGGCAGCGCTTCCGCCGTCATCTCGAACGGCGGCACCATCGGTGGCTATGGCGGCCTGCTCGGCCGCGTGGCCGGCGGCAGCGGCACCTTGCAGGTGACCGGCGCCGACTCCCTGTGGAACGACTCACTCTATCTGATGGTCGGCTATGGCGGCGTCGGCACACTGACGGTCGACAATGGCGGCACGGTGCGCGTCACCGGCGGCACCGGGCGCATCTACATCGCTGTCCTGGCCGGCTCGACCGGCACGGTCAATATCGGTGGCGCGTCGGGGTCCGCAGCCCAGGCCGCCGGCACCCTCGACGTGGCGAGACTGCAGTTCGGGGCCGGTACCGGCCAACTCGTCCTCAACCACACCGAGAGCAATTACGTGCTCGCCCCCGCCATCACCGGCAACGGCACGGTGCTGGTGGAGAACGGCACGACCGTGCTCGCTGGAGCCAATACCTATTCGGGTTCGACGTTGATCCGCTCGGGAACGCTGGTGCTCGGGTCGGCGACCGCCGCTGGCACCAGTGTCATCACGCTTGGCGGCGGCTCCGGCACCCCGACCCTGCGCTTCGGCGGGAGTTATACCGTCGCCAATACCATGACCATGGCTGCGGGCGGCGGCACGATCGACACGGAGAGCAATGCGATCGTCCTGTCGGGCGCGCTGGGCGGCGCCGGCGGCTTCACCAAGACCGGCACCGGCAGCCTCACATTGACCGGTACCGGCACCTATGCCGGCTCCACCACGGTCAATGGCGGCCTTCTGGTCGTGAATGGCGCGATTGGCGGCTCGGGGGTCGCGGTGAACGCAGGGGCCACGCTCGGCGGCTCCGGCACGATCAATGCGGCGACGGCGATCACCGGCGGCACACTGCGGGCCGGCAACCTGACGATCAACGGCGCGCTCAGCCTCAATTCCGCTTCCGTCTACGCCTTCACGCCGTCCAGCCTGACGACGGTCAACGGAACGGCGACGCTCGGCGGAGCAAAGCTGACATTCACGACCACGAGTTTCCAGGCCCAGACCTATACCGTCCTGACCGCATCGAGCGGCGTCAACGGCACGTTTACGCTCGCGGGAACAGGCGGCGGCGGCGCCAGCGCGATCTACGGCACCAACGACGTCACGCTGACGGTCAACGGCTATCGCGCCGGCACCGCGCTGAATGGCAGTGGCAGCGTCAACGTGCAGAACGTCGCGGCCGGGATCGACAGGGGGCTGAATGGCGGCGCGCTGCCCCCTGCCGTCTGGAATGGCCTTATCGGCCTCACCGGCGCCGCCCTCGCGAACCAGCTGAACGCGCTGACCGGCGAGGCCGGCACGGGCGCTGTTGCCACCGGCATCACCGGCGCCTCGACCTTCCTCGGCATCATGCTCGACCCGATGGCCGGTGCGCGCGGCGCCATGGCGGATGCGCCCGGCTCCTCGCTCATCGAGATGGCCGATATCGCCGCCGCCCGCGCGCCGGCCGCGCGGGTCGAGGCGGGCTGGTCGATCTGGACCAAGGCCTATGGCCAGTCGGGCCGCTCCGCCTCCGACGCAGGCCTCGGCGCCGCCGGCACGGCCTCCTCGCTTTATGGCGTGGCGGCCGGCGCCGACCGGCTGATCTCGCCCGGCCTGCTGGTCGGCTTCGCGCTCGCCGGCGGCGGCACGAGCTTCGGGCTCGGCGCGCTCGGTTCGGGCACCGGCGACTTCGCCCAGCTCGGCGCCTATGCCTCCATGCGGCTCGGGACCGGCTATGTGTCTGCGGCGCTCGCCTATGGCTGGAACCGTTTCGACGTGACGCGCAACGTCGCCGCCCTCGGCCTCAGCGAAACCTACCGCTCCGGGCCCGTCGGCCATACGTTCGGCGGCCGGATCGAGACCGGACGGCGCTTCGCGGCCGGCAATCTCGGCCTCGGCCGCCTCGGCCTGACCCCCTATGCCGCCGCCGAGGTCATCGCCTATGTCGCGCAGGGCTACCGGGAAAACTGGACCGCGCCCGCCACCGGCGTTTTCGCGCTCGCCTATGGCGGCCGCACCACCGCGACGCTGCGGGGCGAGATCGGCGCGCGCGCCGACAGCCTGATCGCCGCCGGCGAGACCGGCGACCTCATCGCCTTCTCGCGCATTGCCTATGCCGTGCAGTCGAACACCCAGCGTGGGGCGGAAGCGTTGTTCCAGCAGGTCACCGGCTCGGGCTTCACCGTGTTCGGCGCGCGCGCCTCGACCCATACGGCACTGGCCACGATCGGCGCCGAGGCCCGCTTCCGGCAGGGCACCCGCGTCTCCCTCGCCCTCGACGGCGAACTCGGCGATCATCATCGCTCCCTCCGCGGCAGCGTCGGATTGCGGCAGAGCTGGTGAGGGGCCGGTGAAACCGGCTTGCGCCCATAGCGCGGCCCTGAGCGGATCAATGGTGAGATCCGCGGACGCCCCGGGAGGCGTTGCCGTCCAAGACGGAAAATTCGTTGCTCTCGCGATCGGCGAGCCCGGTGATCGCGTCACAGGCCTCTTAATGAACAGATTATTTATGTGAATAAAGGGCAGGCGGGCGGCGGACGTGACGGCAAGTCGCTGCGGATGTGCTCAGCGGACCGCGCAGTTTGCGCGGAGTGAGAAGACCTGTCTTCGCGATTTCGGTACGGTCCTCGCGCATATCGGTACCGGGCCCGGTGGGTGCATGGGGGTAGGGCATTCCATGAGGATGAGGAAGGAACCGGCGGTGCGCCGTCCGCGCAGGCGCACGCTGGTGCTGGGGCTGCTGGCGTCGACGGCTTTCGCCGGCGCACCGGCGATGGCGCAGGACGGCATGTGGGGCGGCACACCGAGCTCCGGCGACATGCTCGAGGCGAGCAATTGGTCGCCCGCGGGCCTGCCGGGCGGCACGGCGACGTTCGGGGCATCGACCGTCACCACCCTGACGCTCGCGGAGGGGCGCACCTTCGACGGCTGGACCTTCGCAACCGGCGCGCCCGCCTATTCGATCACCATGACGGGGGTGAGCAAATTCACCGGCGCGGGCATCGTGGTGAACGGCGCAACGCCGACCATTACCAACAATGGCTCGATCTCCTTCCTCAATTCGAGCAGCGCGGGTGCCGCCGCGTTCGTCAACAAGGGAGCGTTGCTGTTCTACGGGACGAGCACGCTGGGCTCGGCGACCGTCACCGGCACCGGCGAGGTGGTCTTCTTGAATGACAGCAAGGCCGGCTCGGCGACGATCACCACGTCGGGCTTCTACGGTGTGTCATTTTACGGGAACAGCTCCGCCGAAAGCGCAATCATCACCAGCAGCTCTGTCAGCTTCTTTGAAAACAGCACCGCAGGCTCCGCAAACATCACTGGCACTGGCCAGATCTATTTCGCTGGCTCCAGCACAGCCGGCAATGCCGTGATCGTCAACGGCAATAATTATCTTTTCAATCTTACTTTCACCGGCTCCGCCAGTGCCGGAACGGCCACCATCACCAATGGCGGCAATATGAATTTTTATGCGTCCAGCACCGCCGGTGGTGCCTCGATCACCAATACCAACATCGCGGCGTTCAACAATACGAGCACGGCGGGCAGCGCCACGATCGTCAATAGCGGCATTTTCTATTTCTACGATTCGAGCACCGCCGGCGGCGCCAATATCAGCTCCAGCAACGCTATTAACTTTTCAGGAACGAGCACCGCCGGCAAAGCGACAATTGCCAATACGGGCTCTCTCTCATTCCTCGATTCGAGCACCGCCGGCAGCGCCGCCATCACCAACGACAATTTCCTGTCTTTCGGCTGGGGCAGCACGGCGGGATCCGCGACGATCACGAACACCGCCAATGGCTGGATCTCTGTCTACGGCAGCACCGGCACCGCGACGATCACGAGTTCGGGGGTCTTCTGGCTCCGGACGGCCGACACGACCGGCACGGCGACGGTGACGATCGAGCGCGGCGAACTCAGCGGCTTCGGATCGATCGGCAACACGACGATCAAGTCGGGCGGCTTTTTTTCGCCGGAGGACGGCACGTTGAAGGTGAATGGCGATCTGTCCCTTGCCGCCGGCAGCACCTGGGTCATGCAGAGGAACGGTGTCGCCTCCGTCACGGGGATGGTGACGCTCGGTGGCGGCGGCCTGCGGGTCCGCCAGACCGGCTTCAAGAGCTATAGCCAGACGCTGGTCAATGCCACGGGCGGCGTCAGCGGCACTTTCGCGCTCGATGCCAATACCGCGGCGATCGCGAGCGTCGCCTATGGCACCCACGACATCGTCGTGACGGTGAACGGCTTCCGTGTCGGCCAGGTGCTCCAAGGGGCCGGCTCGACCAATGCCCGCAATGTCGGCGCCGGGATCGACCGCGGCATGGATGCCAGCGGCGGCGTGGGGCCCGCCGCCTTCGACCAGTTCATGTCTTATTCGGCACCGAATCTCGCGCGTGTCCTCGCCAGGCTCTCCGGAGAAGCCGGCACCGTGCCGCAATCGACGGGTCTTGCCGGCGTCTCGACCTTCCTCGGCATGATGCTCGACCCGATGGGCGGCTCGCGCGGCGGCACGGCATCGGCGCCGGGTTCCTCGCTCATCGAGATGGCCGACCTCGGCGCTGCCCGCACGCCCGCGGCGCAGGTCGAGCAGGCTTGGTCGATCTGGACGCGGGCCTATGGCCAGGCGGCCCGCACCGCCTCCGATGCGGGGCTCGGCGCGACCGGCACGGCCTCGTCGATCTATGGCGTGGCGGCCGGTGCCGACAAGCTGGTCTCGCCGGGCCTCGTCGTCGGCTTCGCGCTGGCCGGCGGCGGCACCGTCTTCGGCCCCGGCTCGCCCGGCAGCGGCACCGGCGACTTCCTGCAGATCGGTGCCTATGCGTCCTCGCGGCTCGGAGCGGGTTACCTGTCGGGTGCCGTGGCCTATGGCTGGAACCGCTTCGACATGACGCGCACGGCCGGCATTCTCGGTGCCGGGGAAACCTATCGTTCGAGCATGATCGGCCACACCTTTGGCGGCCGGGTCGAGGCGGGGCGCCGCTTCGCCCTCGGCAGCATCGGCATGATGCGCTTCGCTGTTACGCCCTATGCGGCGGCCGAGGCCATCGCCTTTGTCGCGCCGGGTTATCGCGAGACCTGGGCGGCGCCGGCTACCGGCGCCTTTGCGCTCGCCTATGCCGGCCGCACCACCGGCACGCTCAGGGCGGAACTCGGCGCCCGGGCCGATGCCCTCGTCGCCTCCGCGGAGAGCGGCGATCTCATCGCCTTCTCGAAACTGGGCTATGCCGTGCAGTCGAACACCCAGCGAGCGGCGGACGCCCAGTTCCAGGCGCTCGCCAGCTCCAGCTTCACCGTGTTCGGCGCCAGGGCTTCGACCCACACGGCGCTCGGAACCCTCGGTATCGAAGCCCGGTTCCGACAGGGTTTCGCGGCCTCCCTCGCTCTCGACGGAGAGGTCGGCGAGCGGCACCGCGCGCTCAGGGGAAGCGTCGCGCTGAGACAGAGCTGGTAAGCGAACCGATATTCGCTGCGATCGGGCCTCTCCGCGCAGCGCCCATGCCGGTCGAGGCGATGACCGCTTCGCCGGCGAGATCGCGAGCCATCGGCCTGGCGCCCCGGGCGATGTCCAAGCGATCGCCTCAAGTCGAGCGATCGCGTGAACTGGCGGTTTATTTGACAGGATCATTCTGTGGATGGGTGAGGGAGGAGCGACGCCGGAGAACAGTCTTGACGATGACACCGACCCGCATTGTGCTGTTCTTTTCGGCGCTCCTCGTGCTCATCAACCCACCTATTGTGCTCGGAATGTTCGGCCAGGAAGGCCGCCGCATCGGGATCGCGATCGAGGAGGGGCTGGGCACGGCGAACCTCCGGATCGCCGTGTGGGGACGACGCTGATGGCTTGGCCGAGACTGCGATTGCGGGCCGGCTCCGGCTCGCCGTGAACTCAACACATCGTCCTGCCCGGGCTCGTCCCGGGCACCCACGACTTATCTGCACCGGAATCAATCGGTCAAAATCACTGCGCAGCCGTACTGGCTGTGGATGCCGAAGACAGCGCCGACGCCGGTCGTTACAATAGCGGCCGAGACCGCGACATCGGTTCCGGCATCCTCTGCGACACGGACAGACCCATCGGATGGCAAACCGCCAGTTCATGATGTTGCGCAGCGCCATGGCCGGCGTCGAAGCTGTCGTGGCGGAGACGCGCCACAGTTTCCCGCGGCACACCCACGAGCAATTCGGCATCGGCGTGATCGAACGCGGCGCGCAGCTCTCGGCCAGCGGCCGCGGGCTGGTCGAAGCCGGCGCCGGCGATACCATCACGGTCAATCCGGGCGAGGTCCATGACGGTGCGCCGATCGGCGATGCCGGCCGATCCTGGCGCATGCTCTATGTCGATCCGGCCGTCATTGCCGAGGCGGCGCGCGACATCTCCCAGGGCAGGGCGGAGGCCGGCGAGTTTTCCGACCCGGTGATCCGCAGCGCCGCGATCGCCCGCCGGTTCCGGGAGCTGTTCGACCGCGTGACCGCCGGCGACGACCGGCAAACCACGGTCGGCCGTGAGGAGGCCCTGCTGGCGCTGCTGGCGGAAGTGATGCGCGAGCGCGTCGGCGGCGACCGGCCCTCGTCGATCCCGCAGGGCGTGGCCAGGGCGCAGGGCCTCATCGACGACGATCCGGCGGCACCGATCTCGCTCGCCGACCTCGCGCGCGAAAGCGGCCTGAGCCGGTTCCAGGTGCTGCGTGCCTTCGCCGCGGCAACCGGGCTGACGCCGCATGCCTATCTCGTTCAGCGGCGGATCGCGGTCGCCCGGCGCCTGATCGCGGCGGGCACGCCGCTGGCCGAGGCGGCGCTGGCCGGCGGCTTTGCCGATCAAAGCCACATGACCCGCGTCTTCGTGCGCAAATACGGCGTCTCGCCCGGCGCCTATGCCCAGGCGGTCGCCTGAGCCCGTCCGGGGCCTGCAATCCCGTTCAAGACGTCGCACACCCCATCGCCTTTTCTGCCGCCCTCCGATGACGAGGACAGGCAGGACATGTCGAGACAGGTGCAGGGTTACGTCTATCTGGCGCTGGCCATGGCGCTGGTCGGCAGCACGGTGATCGCGAGCAAGCTGATCGCTTCGGGGCTGCCGCCCTTCACCGCGACGGCGCTGCGCTTCGCGCTGGCCCTGCCGCTGTTCGTCGTGCTGATGCGCCTGACCGGAACGGCTTGGCCGCGACCGGGCCGGCGGGACTGGCTGCTGCTGTTGCTCCAGGCGGGGGCGGGCAGCGTCGGTTACACCACCTTGCTGATTTTCGGGCTGCGCCACACGTCGGCGGCGGATGCCGGCGTCATCATCGGAACCCTGCCGGTGGTCTCCGCTGCCATCGCCATCGTGGTGCTGGGCGAACGCCCCCATCGCTTCCTGCTCCTGGCACTGGCGCTGGCCACCTTCGGCGTGGTGGTGATCACGGTCCAGGCGGAGGCCAGCGGCACGTCGTCCTGGATCGGCAATGGCCTGATCTTTTTGGCGGTTCTCTGCGAGGGCCTGTTCATCCTGCTCAACAAGCGCCTGCACGGCGAGATCGCGCCGCTGGCACAATCCACGCTGATGACCGGCCTCGGCCTGGCGGTGGCCCTGATCCCTGCTTTGGCCGAGCGACCATGGATGGTCGAGATCGGCTCCGGCGCGGTTTCCGCCGTGATCTATTACGCCCTGGTTCCAACCGTCGGCGGCTTCGTGCTCTGGTATGCCGGCCTGGCGCGGGTGAGCGGCGCGGAGGCCTCGCTGTTCACCGCGCTGGCGCCGGTCTCGGCGGTGCTGCTGGCTTTCGCCTGGCTCGGCGAGCCGGTGGGCCTGAACCAGATGATCGGCATAGGCTGCGTGCTCGTGGCGGTGCTGAGCCTCGGCTGGTCGCGCAAGCCAGCCACCGTCGATCAGAGTGTCGGCTCGTCGCGGGCCTGAGGAGAACCATCATGCATTTCGGTCACGCCCCCGATATCTGGAAAGAGTTCCCGGGCCTTGGCGCCGGCGCGATGTTCGCCGAGGGGATCGCGCCGCATGTCTCCGTCGCCTCCCGCATCGCCGGCTTCAACGCCATTGCCGAAACCCGCCTCGCCACGCAGTCGGAAGGAGAGCTGCCGGAGATCCAGGCCTGGCGGCGGGCGTTTTCGAAGATGGGGCTGAAGCCGACGCAATATCGCTGCGCCTCCGAGCAATTGCTCCGGCGGTTCCGGCAGGACAAGGCGCTGCCGCAGATCCATCCGCTGATCGACCTGTGCAACGCGATCTCGATGGCCTTCGCCATTCCGATCGCCGTGTTCGATGTTTCTCGCGTCGCCGATCACCTTACGGTGCGCGCCGCCACCGGCGGCGAGACCTATCGGACCTTCGCCGGCGAGATCGAGCATCCTGAAGCCGGCGAAATCATTTTCGCCGACGGCGAGGGACAAGCCCATGCGCGGCGCTGGACCAACCGGCAGAGCGGAACCTCGGCGGTCCGCGCCGAGACCGCCGCCGTGCTTGTCGTCGCGGAGGCGCTGCACGACACCGCGGATGAGGACATCGCGCGGCTGATGGCGACGCTGGCCACCGAGATGGAGGCGGCCTGGCCGATCACCACCAGGACCGGGCGCTTGCACCCCTCCACGCCCCGCTTCGTGTTCTGAGGCGGGAGCGTTGCGGGCCGGGCGGGCCCTCACCAGCGCAGGCGCGCGCCGATCCGGCCCTGGTGCGACGTGCCGTTGTCGCGCAATTCGCCGACATAGCCGGCATAGACCTGCAGCCAGTCGGAGCGATGGGCCGCGAGCTGCAAGCCGATCAGCGCGGCATCCCGACCCTGGCGGGCGTCCTGGGCGGTGAAGCTCTGCCCGAGAATGGCCGAGGTGGTGGCGGCCGAGGGATTCTTGAAATCATGGCCCCAGGCGAGGCGAAGCTCCGGACGCCAGGTCAGGCCGCCGGCGCCGGCGATCGAGAGGCCGGTGCTGATGCCGAGCTGCGCCATGGCCCGGGACGGCCGGTCACCCCATACGGTCAGATTGAAGCCGCCGGCGCCGGTTTCGGTGAAGGCGGCGCGGTCGAGGCCGGTATAGGTGAAGCCGGCGAAGGGCTTGAGGAAGGCCGAGCCGAGGCCGGTCGCCAGCGAGAAGCGGTAACCGATTTCGCCGGTCGCCAGCAGGCCGAGGCCACGGGTCGCGCCGCGCGCCGCCAGTTTGGCATCGCCGATGGCGAGATCGCGGCCGGCCGACATCTCGGTCCAGCCACCGCCGAAGGCGGCGTCGAGCTCGAACCGGCCAAGGCTCCAGGAGCCGTAGAGCGCGGCGGCAAAGGTGTTGGACGTGCCGGTAAATCCTGTGCTGCGGGTTCTGTCGGCGGCATAGAAGCCGCTGACGCCGATCAGCAGCGAGGGTGACACCAGGGTGTCGGCGCCGAGGATGACGCCGCCGCCGGAGCTCGACCAGCCGGCTCCGGCGCGGTCGGCCCCGGCCTGCGTGATATTGCCGAAAGCCTGGCCCCATAGGTTCCAGCCGGAGGCCGTGGCACGTGCCGCGTCGCCGTCGGCATAGGCCATGGCTGCTGCCGGCAGCCCGGCCGAGACCTCGAAGCGGCGGTCGCCGTTGAAGCCGAAGGCGGGCGCGAAGGCGGCCAGGGCATTGCCGCTGCGCAGGCCGTCGCGCCGCTGCTGCAGCATGGTGCCGAAGCCGAGCCAGGTCTGCAGCGCCGTGCTGGTCATGCCGCCGTAACCACGGCCGGACATCGCGTCGAAGGCGCTTTGCAGGCCGGCGGGAGCGAGCCCGTAGACGAGGTCGAAGACATGGAGCTGCGCGCCGCTCATGGCCGCGCCTGGCGCAGGCCGCCCGCGGTCGAGAGCTCCCGCGAGCGCCGACTGGCGCAGGCTGAGCGCGAAGCCGTTTTCGGCCAGATTGGCGAAAAAGGCCGGCGTCACCGCGGCGACGACCGAGGTCGGGTAATAGAGCACGTCGAGGCGGCTGTTCACCGGCAGGCCGGTATTGCCCTGGGTGTCCGGCTCGACCTCGACCTGGGCGAAATTGCCGGTGACGCGGGCACCGGATTCGGTCCGGACCACCACGAATTTGGTTCCGATCGTCGGCGCGTAGGTATTGGTGGCGCCGCTGTCGATGCCGCGGAACCGCGCCGCAAACGTGCCGCCGGCGGTGAAGGTGTGGCCCTGACCGAGCACGAACAGGGTGTCGTAGCTGCCCGGGCCGCCGGTGTCGTCGGGACCGTCGATGTCGACCTGATAGCTGCCGGCCGGCCTGATCGCGACATTGCCGGTGACGAAGAGTTCGCCGGGCGAATGACCCGGCTTGAGCACACCGTGGACCACGACGTCGCCGATGATCTCGCCGTAGCCGGCGAGCATGCCGTTGGCGAAGACGGTGATGAGCGGCGAGGTCAGGGTGCCGTCGACCGAAAGCTGGCCGTTGCGCACGTCGACGGCGCCGAATGTCGCTTCGCCCGCGATCTGGAGTTCGCCATAGGTCGCCGGGGTGCGGCTCGACTGGGGCCCGGAGGTCGGCGCCGTATTGTCGATGGTCAGCGTTCCCGTGGTGACCACCGGCGCCGTCCAGAGTTCGCTCTGGCCGGCGGCGACCGTGGTGGTCTTGGAATCTGTCGGCCCCAGGGCAGGCGAGCCGGTCAGCGCCCGGTCGAGCCGGACCAGGCCATGGCCATAGACGCGATCGACACCGGGATCGCCAAGATCTTCGGCGGTGGCGTACATCAGGCGAACGATCTCGGCCGCCGAATAGCTCGGATAGGCTTCCATCAGCACGGCGATGACGCCGGAGACATGCGGCGCGGCCATCGACGTGCCGGTCTTGTAGCCATAGGTCGCACCGTTGGGGGCGGTGAAGATGACATTCCTGTCGGTGCTCGGAATGGCCGAGATGATTTCGTTCGCGCTGTAGAGGTTCGTTGCGGTGCCGCCGCCCGGCGCCGAGATGCACCAGGCCGCTGCGACGCCGCAGCGGTTGGAATCGGGTGCGATCTTCAGGTCGATGCCGAGATTGACGACGGTGACGATGCGCCCGGGCAGCCGCGATGAATTGGCCTCGGAGAAGTCGAAATTCCGGCCGCCGTCATCGTAGATGCCGGTGCCGGCATGGGCCGGCTTGATATAGGGGAAGAGGGCGATGCCGGTCGGGTTGGCGGCGAGGACCGGCGAATTGAGAGCCTCGTTGCCATTGGACATGACCAGCACTTTGCCGGCTGCGAGCGCCGTGCGGACCACCTGCCATCGCGATGTCTGGTCGCCGGTCTCCCAGGTGGTCGTGCCCCGTGGGATGATGGCGCCGAAACTGCCATTGATCACCCGGACATCGGGCATGGCCGCGGCCAGTTCCAGGGCCCGGTTGATATTGCCGAAACCGCTCATCACGACGAGATTGGCGCCCGGCGCGACGCCGACCATGCCGGAGCCGTCGAGGGCCGCGCCGATCGTACCGGCGACATGGGTGCCGTGGCCGTTGGCGTCGCCGATGGCGAGGTCGCCGTCCTGGTTGAAGCCGGTGCGGCGGCTGCGCGGATCGAGCCGTCCCGCGAATTCCGGATGGACGGAGGTGAAGCCCGTGCCGTCGGCGTTGAACGTGGCCTCGATGCCGGTATCGACCACCGCCACCGTGACGCCGCGGCCGATCAATCCCTTGCCCGGCAGGGCGGCGCCGTCCTGCGGCCGTGTCGTGGCGTTGAGGGCGGTTCCCTGGCCGATCGCCAGATTGCCCCAGTTGGCGGCGAATTCCAGCTTCTGGTCATTGGTGTAGCTGCCGTCGAGCCCGGTGCGGTTGGCCATCCAGGGCTGCTCGGTCCGCGGACTGACGGCGACCGCGCCATTATCGGTCATGTAGGGGAAGGTCGAAGGCGCGGCGCGCGGTGCGTCGGCGCCCGGCATTGTCGTCGCGACGGCGACGGTCGGGTTCAGGCGCGTCGTCGCCGACGGCGCCTGGGGATCGAAATGGCGGATCGTCTCGCGTTCGGCGAGCAGGCGGCCGATATCGGCGGCGCGGAAGATCTCCGCCGACAAGGCCGGCGACAGGGTCGCGGCGGCTTGGGCGAAACGATCCCGGCCGGCAGGGTTGAGGCGGGCCTCTTCGACCACGGAGGCCAGCAGCGCGCGGTCGTGGTCGGCCTGCCGGCTCGCGCGCGGCATGCGGGGGCCGTCACGGCGCGCCGATCGCAGCGTCGCCGGCTGTGCCGTGCGGGATGGCGAGGCCATGGAAGGGCCGATGACCGAAGGCGTCGCGCCGCGGCTTTCGCCGCCAGCGGCCTGCTGCGCCAGGACCAGGGGCAGGGTGGAGCTCAGGAGAAGGGATGCGACACGAAGATATCGTCCGCGCCGGGCCGGTGCGCCGTCATGCGTTGCCGCCACAATTCCCCCCAAGAAATGCACGTCATGCGAGATGCAAGTGTGGCAGGAATATGTCTTGGCGGCCTGTCGGGAGTCCAGGTCTTTCCCGGCCGAAAGCGGCCTGTTCACCGGGAATCCGATGGTTCTCCGCCGGATGCGCGAGGCGCGTCGTCATGCCGCGTCGGGCGCTGGCATTCGACCCGGCGAATCCGATGCGGCCGGGCCGAGGCGGCTCAGCCGCCGTCGCGGATCGGCGGCTGGAAGGTGTAACCCATGTCCCAGGGGAAATAGATCCAGGTGTCCTGGGACACTTCGGTGACGAAAGTGTCGATCATCGGACGCCCCTGGGGCTTGGCATAGACGGTGGCGATATGCGCCTTCGGCAGCATGTCGCGCACCACCTTGGCGGTCTTGCCGGTGTCGACGAGATCGTCGACCACCAGGATGCCTTCACCACCATCGGCCAGGAGGTCCGGCGCGATGGTCTTGATGACCTGCAGCTGCCCCTGGTTCTGGTAGTCGTGATAGCTGGCGATGCACACCGTCTCGATCAGCCGGATGCCGATCTCGCGGGTCACGATCGCCGCCGGCACCAGGCCGCCGCGGGTGATGCAGACGATCGCCCGGAACGGGCCCTGGCCGGACAGGCGCCAGGCCAGCGCCCGGGCGTCGCGATGGAACTGATCCCAGGAAACGGGAAAGGCTTTGTCTGGGTTCGGCGTGGCCATGGTGAACTCCGCACGGTCGGCGCGTGATTTCGGGACCGGCACACTAGCCACGCGGAGACGCGTGACAAGCGCGCGAACGCCGATTTCGCCGGAAATCCACCGATCTCGGGGGTCAGGCGCCGCGGGTAATGACGATTTCCGACCCGGCGGGCTTGTGCGCCGCGACCATGGCGGTGACGTCAGCCTCGGCCGGTGCCAGCAAAGCCGGGTCCTTGGCGCGCAGGACCAGGCGGGTATAGAAGCCCTTGTCGTTCATCATCGGGTAGCTGCCCATGATCACGCCGGGATGGGCCTTGGCGATGACGCCATAGGGCGTGCCGATATCGCCTTCCTTCAGGCCGGCGGCCTCGATGGTCACCTGCAGCATCTTGGCGCCGGTCTTCAGCCGGGGCGTCACGGCATCGAGCATGACCTGCATGATCGCCGGCACGCCGGCCATGGTGACGACATTGCCGATCATGAAGCCGGGCGCCTTGGACACCGAATTCTCGACCAGTTCGGCGCCGGCGGGAATGCGCGCCATGCGCAGCCGGGCTTCGTTCAGGTCCTTCTCGGGGATCCGCTCGAGCAGAAGGGCGCGGGCACGCGGGTCGACGTCGATCGGCACGCCGAAGGCCTTGGCGACCGAATCCGCGGTGATGTCGTCATGGGTCGGGCCGATGCCGCCGGTGGTGAAGACATAGTCGAACTTGGTGCGCAGCGTGTTCAGCGCGGCGACGATCTCGTCCTCCTCGTCGGGAACGACGCGCACTTCCTTGGTGTCGATGCCGATGGCGGTCAGATATTCGGCGATATAGCCGATATTCTTGTCCTTGGTCCGGCCGGACAGGATCTCGTCGCCGATGACGAGGATGGCAGCGGTGACGGTCTCGGGCATGCGGATCTCCGATAGGCGCGGCGTGCGGGCGGTGGCAGCACTGTCTTACGCCCGCGCGGGCACGGCTGCACCTTCAAGATCGCGGGTCAGCCAGGATGGTTTGCTTCGAGCTTCATTCTAGCGTGTTTCGAGCTTAGCTGTCGGAGATTGAAGCACTGCATCGAAGGACGACTGAGCGTGGTGCAGGCCACTGTTGTCGAATCCAAACAATGCCCGTCAGCTCTGAACCTGTCGCGCGGCCTGGTCGACCTGCACCTTGACCGACAATTGCTCGCCGTCGCCGCCGTAGCGGGTGCCGCGCACCGGGGCGGCGTTCAGGTAGTCGAGGCCGGCGGCAATGCGGATATGGGCCTCCGTCGGGCAGACATTGTTGGCCGGGTCGAAGCTGACCCAGCCGAGCCCGTCGACATAGGCCTCGGCCCAAGCGTGTCCGGCCTCCTGGTCGACGGTGCCGTCGTCATGCAGGAAATAGCCGCCGATATAACGCGCGGGGATGGCCAGATGCCGGGCGGCCGCGATGAAGATGTGGGCGAAGTCCTGGCAGACGCCGCGCTTCAGCTGAAAGGCCTCCACCGCGGTGGTCGCGGCATGGGTCGGGTCCTTGTCGAACTGGATGTCGGCATAGAGACCGTCCATCAGCGCGTGCAGGGTGGCGAGCCGCTCGCCGCCGGCGGCGGTGCGGCGCTCCTCGGCATAGCTGCGCACGGCGTCGTCGGCGCGCGTCAGGTCGGTTTCGCGCAGGAACAAGCCGGGCGGGAAGCGCTCGACCGAGCCGCGCACGACGCCTGCCGTGTCGGTGGTCTCGACCAAGCCGTCGACCCTGACGACCAGGCGTTCGATCGGCCCGGCCGCCGAGAAGGTGTGGGTGATGTTGCCGAAGGCGTCCTCATGGGCGTCCAGGCGGCAGTCCTGGTCGACCTCGATACGCCATTTCGCGACATGCTGGCCGCCGAAATTGCGCGGCGTCAGGCGCAGCGTCTGGATCACCGCATTGGCCGGCGTGCCGTAGCTGTAGACGGTCTCATGTGCGATGCGAATGCGCATGATCTGGGCCTTGCTGGTCGATTCTTCAGGGCAGGCTGCGAAGGATGAGGTGGAGGCTCCGCCTGTCAATATGCGCCGGCTCGATATGAACAGGCGCGGCGCTGACGCCGCGCGTCGTCAGGTCAGATATTGCTGGGTGATCGCCGCGCCCAGCCGGTTGTTGTCGGCGATGAAGTCGGAGACGAATTCGTGCAGGCCCGACTGGAAGATGTCGTCGATGCGGGCATTCTCGAGCTTGGTGCGAATGGCGCGCGCCGCGCGCTGCGCCGGGCCCTGGCGGCCATAGGCGAGCGACAGCGAATCGAGATTGCGCACGACGCTTTCGTAGCAGGCGGCGAGCGAGCGCGGCATCTGGTCGTTGAGGATCAGGAGATCGGCGACCAGCCAGGGCTTGAGGCTTTCCTTGTAGACCCAGTGATAGGCGGTCAGCGCCGACACCGCGCGCAGGATCGCCGACCACTGGAAATAGTCGAGCGAGCCGCCGACATGCTCGGCGTCGGGCAAGAGCACATGATATTTGACGTCGAGGATGCGCGCGGTGTTGTCGGCCCGCTCGATCATCACGCCGAGGCGGGAGAACCAGTAGCCGTCGCTCCTCAGCATTGTGCGGTAGGCCGAGCCGTCGAAGCGCAGGCCGGTTTCCTTGACGAAGGACAGGAAGCCGCCGAGCTCCTCGTCCTGGCGCAGGTTGCTCGCCCGGTATTTGCCGAGATCGAGCCAGGCCGAATTGATGGCGTCCCACATGTCCATGGTCAGCGCGGTGCGCACCGAGCGGGCATTGGTGCGCGCCACCTCGAAACAGGAGCGGATCGAGGAGGGGTTGTCGGGCGAGAAGGCCAGGAAGTCGATCACCGTCTCGCGCGTGGCCTTGTCGTGGACCTGGTAGAACAGCGGCGCGCAGCCGGCGGTGGCGACCGCCGAGTCCCATTCGTTGGACGAGCCGGCATAGGCCGAAGGCAGGTTGGCGAGCCGGGTCGAGGCCTCGATGATGCGGGCGAGATATTCGGCGCGCTCGACGTAGCGGGCCAGCCAGAACAGATTATCGGCAGTGCGGGACAGCATCCTGAGACCTCAGCAATCCAATACCCAGGTGTCCTTGGTGCCACCGCCCTGGCTGGAATTGACCACGAGCGAGCCCTGTTTCAGCGCCACGCGCGTCAATCCGCCGGGAACGATGCGGACCTTGTCGCGGCCGGTCAGCACGAAGGGCCGGAGGTCGACATGGCGCGGTGCGACCCCTTCCTCGACCAGCGTCGGGCAGGTCGACAGCGCCAGTGTCGGCTGGGCGATGAAATTCTCCGGGTCCTTCCTGAGCTTGTGCCGGAAGATCTCGATCTCGGCCGCCGTCGCCTTCGGGCCGATCAGCATGCCGTAGCCGCCCGAGCCGTGGACCTCCTTGACCACCAGCTCGGGCAGGTTGTCGAGCACGTATTTCAACCCGTCGGCCTCGCGGCAGCGGAAGGTCGGCACGTTCTTCAGGATCGGTTCCTCGCCGAGATAGAACTTCACGATCTCGGGCATGTAGCTGTAGACGGCCTTGTCGTCGGCGACGCCCGTGCCGACGGCATTGGCGAGCGTGACGTTGCCGTGGTGATAGGCCGAGATCAGGCCGGGCACGCCGAGCGCCGAATCGGGCCGGAAGGTGAGCGGATCGAGGAACTCGTCGTCGAGTCGGCGATAGATCACGTCGACGCGCTTCGGCCCCTGGGTCGTGCGCATATAGACGATGTCGCCCTTGACGAAGAGGTCGCGGCCCTCGACCAGCTCGACGCCGAGCTTGTCGGCCAGGAACGTGTGCTCGTAATAGGCCGAGTTGAACTGGCCGGGGGTCAGCAGCACGCAGGTCGGGTCGGAAGAGGCCGAGCTCGGGGCCACCGATTTCAGGGTCGCCAGCAGATCGTCGGTATAGTTTTCCACCGGCGCCACCCGGTGCTGGGCGAACAGTTCCGGGAACAGCCGGAACATGACCTCGCGGTTCTCCAGCATGTAGGACACGCCCGACGGGGTGCGGGCATTGTCCTCGAGCACGTAGAAGGTGTCGCCGTCGACCCGCACGATGTCGATGCCGGCGATCATCACATAGATGCCATGGGGCACCGGCTGCTGGTTCATTTCCGGCCGGAACGCCGGATTGCGATAGACTAGGTCCTCCGGAACGATGCCGGCCTTGAGGATCTCGCGCCGGCCATAGACGTCGTTGAGGAAGGCGTTGATCGCCTTGACGCGCTGGGTCAGTCCGCCGGACAGGCGCGCCCACTCGGCATAGGTGAGCACCCGCGGCACCACGTCGAAGGGGATCAGCCGCTCGGTCGATTCGGCGTCGCCATAAACGGCGAAGGTGATGCCGATGCGCCGGAACAGCGCTTCCGCCTCGCGGGCCCTGGTCTGCAGCAGGCCTTCAGGGACCGATTTCAGCCATTGCGCCAGTGTTTCGTAGGCCGGGCGGACGCCGCCGCCCGCAAGATTCATTTCGTCGAAGGCCAGTACGTCATCCGGCATAGCCAGTCTGATCCCCTCTGGAAGACGAAGCATCGCCTTTCTCTGACGGACCGGTCTGAATGCTTCGACGACCAAGCTAGCGGTAAAATAGCGCCGGAGGGAAGGGGCCTTTCGCAGGTGCACATCGGCAGGCGCAGGTGGAGCCGCTTCGGCCGGGCGGTTGCGTGGGCGGGAGCCGCCGGTTATGCCCGGGGCAACTGGAGAACCTTCGATGACCTATTGCTGCGGCATTCTGGTGCGCGACGGTCTGGTGATGATCGCCGATACCCGCACCAATGCGGGCCTCGACAACATCTCGACCTTTCGCAAGCTGCAAGTGTTCGAAAAGCCGGGCGAGCGGGCGATCGCGCTTGCCTCCGCCGGCAATCTGTCGATCACCCAGTCGGTGCTGGGCTTTCTCAACGAGGGCCTGCGCAACGAGGAGACCGGCGAGATCGAGACGATCATGAACGCGCCGACCATGTTCCAGGCGGCGCAGCGCGTCGGCCGGGCGATCCGCATGGTGCGCAGGCTGGACGGGCCGGGCCTCGACCAGGACGGCGTCAAGTTCGAGGCCTCTTTCCTGTTCGGCGGCCAGATCAGCCAGCGCCGGCTGCGCCTGTTCATGATCTATGCCGCCGGCAATTTCATCGAATGCACCGTCGACACGCCCTATCTGCAGATCGGCGAGCACAAATACGGCAAGCCGATCCTCGATCGCGCCATCAAATATGACACTACCCTCAACGACGCCCTGAAGATCGGCCTGGTGTCGATGGATTCGACCATGCGCTCCAATCTCGGCGTCGGCATGCCGATCGACATCGCGGTGATGCCGCGCGGCGAGGCGCGGGTCGAGACCAATTACCGGATCGAGCCGGGCGAGCCCTATTTCCACGACCTGCGCGAACGCTGGTCGGCGGCCCTGCGCAAGGCCCATATGGACATCCCGCCGCCGCCCTATTCGGGATCGAATGTGGGGAAGTAGGGGGCGAGTGGCGAGTGGCGAGTGGCGAATAGGGCATGATGCGGCAAGCATCGCGACCGACCCTCTCCGATTGGGAGAGGGGGGCGCCGTCAGGCGCCGGGTGAGGGGCGTGAACGTCCAGAACTGATGCCGATGCGCGTCGCGCATGCCGCCCCATCCTGACATGAGCGACCCCTCACCCGGCAGCTCACGCTGCCACCCTCTCCCTTTGGGAGAGAGTTGATTTCACTGCGCTTTACGCATCATCCCCATTCGCCATTCGCCCCCATCACCGCCCGGTCACCGTCACCGTCGCGGTCAGTGTGGCGCGCGAGTCGGTGCCGACATAGATGTCGTAGAGCCCGGGCTCGAGATGGCGCCGGCCCTGGTCGTCGTGGAAGGCCAGCGCCTCGACGGGCACCGAGAAGCGCACGGTCTGATGGGCGCCGGCGCCGACCGTCACCTTCTCGAAGGCCTGCAATTGCCGGACCGGGCGCGAACGTGAGGCGACCCGCTGGCGCATGTAGACCTGCACCACCTCGCGGCCGTCGCGCGCGCCGATATTACTCAGCCTGACCGAACCCGAGATCGTGCCGTCGAGCGGCACGCGGGCGTTGTCGAGCGTCAGCTGGTCGAGATCGAAGCGGGTGTAGGAGAGCCCGAAGCCGAACGGAAACAGCGGCTCGTTGCGCTCGTCGACGAAGGAGGTCTCGTAGCGCTCGCCCTTTCGGTTGGGACGGCCGGTGGGCAAATGGTCGTAATAGACCGGGATCTGGCCGACCGAGCGGGGCATGCTCATCGGCAGCTTGCCGCTCGGATTGACCCGGCCGGCCAGTACTTCGCCAATGGCGACGCGGCCCTGCGAGCCCAGATGGAAGCTCTGGATGATCGCCGGCACGCGTGCGGCGATGTCGGTGAGCACCAGCGGCCGCGCCGTCTTGAGCACCAGCACCACCGGCTTGCCGGTGGCCACCAGTTCGTCGAGCAGCCGGCCCTGGACCCCGGGCAGGTCGAGCCGGGTGCGCGAGGCGCTTTCGCCCATGAACTCGCATTCCTCGCCGAGCACGGCGACGATCAGGTCGGCTTCGCGCGCCATCCGCAAGGTGGCTTCGCGGTCGGTGAATTCGGTGCCGCAAATGGTGGTGACGGCGGGGTCCGCGGTGATCCGGACATTCGGGCCGAGCTGGCGCGCCAGTTCGCCTTGAACGGTCGGCCGGCGGATGCGCGGCAGGCCGACATTGTCGCCATATTGCCAGTCGTCATCGGACATGCCGAGGGCGCCGATCACCGCGATCGAGCGGACCTCGGGGCGGATCGGCAGGATGTCGCCGTCGTTTTTCAGCAGCACCATGGCCTCGCGAGCAACCGCGAGGGCCGCGGCCTGTGCCGGGGGCGTGATGATCTGGCCCGGTGTCGCGGCCGGATCGACCGGCGGCGCCTCGAACAGGCCCATGTGGAACTTCACCCGCAGGATGCGCCTGACCGCCTCGTCGATAGCGGCCACGGGCACCCGCTCGGCGCGCACCTCATCGGCGAGATGGCGAATGAACAGGCCGGAGAACATGTCCATGTCGACGCCGGCGACCAGCGCCTTGCGCGCCGCCTCGGCGCCATCGGCGGCGACGCCGTGATGGATCAGCTCCTCGATCGAGGCGAAGTCGGAGACGACGAAGCCGCGAAAGCCGAGCCGGCCCTTGAGCAGGCCGGTGAGCAAGGTGCGGTCGGCGGTCGCCGGCAGGCCGTTCATGGCGCTGAGCGAGGTCATGGCGGTGAAGGCGCCGGCGCGGATCGCCGCCTGGAAGGCCGGCACGTGGCGGTCGAGCAGTTTCGAGACCGGGATCCAGACGCTGTTATAGTCGCGTCCGGCCTCGGCCTCGCCGTAGCCGATGAAATGCTTGACGCTGGTGGCGAGGCCGCCGCGGTGATAGCCGCGCACCCGGGCCGCCGCCGCGATGGTGGCGAGGTGCACGTCTTCGCCGGCGCCCTCGAAGACCCGGCCCCAGCGCGGGTCGCGGGTCATGTCGACCATTGGCGCGAAAGTCCAGTTGACGCCGGCCGCGCGCGTCTCCCGGGCGGTCCAATAGGCGGCGAGCTCGATCAACCCGGGGTCGAAAGTCGCCGCCTGGCCGATCGGCTGGGGGAAATAGGTGGCGAAGCCGTGGATGGCGTCGAGGCCGATGATCAGCGGGATCTTCAGGCGGCTGGTCTGGACCAGATCCTGCAACCGGCGGATCTCCTTGGGATCGATGAAGTTCATCACCGCGCCCGAGCGTCCCGTCGCCACCCATTGCGGATCGAAGCCGTCGCCGCGTCCGGTCAGGTTGAGCTGGCCGATCTTCTCGTCGAGCGTCATGCGGGCGAGCAATTCCTCGACCCGCCGCTCGATCGCCTGCGCTTCCTCGCCGGTTTTCCAGGCGAGCGCATTGTCGACCTGCGCCCGCGCCTGGCCGGACAGGACGGGGGCCAGGGCCGACAGCGTCACCAGAGTGAGGGCAAAGGCTCGGACGAGAACTCTGGGCATGGGATCCGATGGTGCTCCGCAACAAGGTCATCATGGGTAGCGCGTGAGGCCTGCCCTGTCATCCTCGCGCCCGGCGCGGCCTGGTGACGCGCATGACGGCGGCTCGGAACCGGGACTTCCGGATGCCGCTCGGGCCAGCTAGAAAGCGTCATGCCCGCACTCCCCACGCCGCTGCCGCTCCAGACCTTTTCCTCCGCCGGTGTCGCCATCGCCTATTTCGATATCGGCGAGGGCGAGCCGATCCTGTGCATCCACGGCTTCGCGTCGTCGGCCCACGTCAACTGGGTCTATCCCGGCTGGGTCGAAACGTTGACCAAGGCCGGCCGGCGGGTCATCGCCCTCGACAATCGCGGCCATGGCGCTTCGGAGAAGCTCTATGACCCGGCCGTCTATCACACCACCGTCATGGCCGAGGATGCGCGCGGCCTGCTCGACCATCTCGGCCTCGAGCGTGCGGACGTGCTCGGCTATTCGATGGGGGCGCGGATCACCGCCTTCCTGGCCCATCGCCATCCCCAGCGCGTCCGCTCGGCTGTGCTCGGCGGTCTCGGCATCCACCTCGTCGACGGCATCGGCCTGCCCGAGACCATCGCGGACGCCCTGGAGGCGCCCTCGCTCGAAGAGGTCACCGATCCGCAAGGGCGGATGTTCCGCGCCTTCGCCAACCAGACCCGTTCGGACCGCAGGGCGCTCGCCGCCTGTATCCGCGGCTCGCGCAACCTGATGACGGCGCAGGAGGTCGGTGAGATCGCGTGCCCGACGCTGGTCGCGGTCGGCACCAAGGACCACATCGCCGGCGAGCCTGGACCGCTCGCGGCGCTCCTGCAGCGGGGCGAGGCGCTCGATATTCCCGACCGGGACCACATGCCGGCCGTCGGCGACAAGGTGTTCAAGGCCGGCGTCGTCCAGTTCCTGTCGCGCCGTCCCTAGACATGTCGGTCCATCCGCGTCACGCGACCTTCACCGGCGCCGAGGGCAACAGGCTCGAAGGCGACGTCTATGGCCATGGCGAGCGCACGGCGCTGCTGCTGCACGGCGGCGGACAGACCCGCCACGCCTGGCGCGCGACCGCGCGCAAGCTTGCCGAACGCGGCTTCACCGCGGTGCCGGTGGACCAGCGCGGCCACGGCGACAGCGCCTGGGTCGACAGCGGCAGCTATGCCTTTCGGGACTACGGCGCCGACGCGATCCTGCTCGGCCAGGCGATCGAGCAGCGTTTCGGCGCCAAGCCGGTCGCGATCGGCGCCTCGCTCGGCGGCCTCGCCTCGCTCCACGCGCTTGGCGATGCGCCCTGTTTTTCCGCGCTCGTGCTGGTCGACATCACCCCGCGCATGGAGGCGCGCGGCGTCGCTCACGTGCAGAACTTCATGATGGCCAGGGCCAGGGAGGGCTTTGCCAGCGTCGACGAGGCGGCCGAATCGGTCGCCGCCTATTTGCCGAACCGGACCCGGCCTCCATCCACCGAGGGCTTGCGCAAGAACCTCCGGCAACGCCCCGACGGGCGCTGGTACTGGCACTGGGATCCACGCTTCTTCGACGGACCGGGCGCGGTCAATGCCGATGCCGAGGCGCTGGTGCCGCGGCTGGAAAAGGCGGCGCGCGGGCTCACCGTGCCGACGCTGCTGGTGCGCGGCGGCTCCTCCGACATCGTCAGCCCGGAGAGTGCGGAAGCCTTCCTGAAACTTGTGCCGCATGCCCGCTTCGTCGATGTCAGCGGTGCCGGCCATATGGTGGCGGGCGACAGGAACGATGTTTTCGCCCAGGCGATCCTGACATTCCTGGGCTGACCTCCGCGCGCTCGTTTCGCGTTCAACCTTTCGTAAAATCAGTCTGTTAGAGAAGGTTTGTTCAGGTTCCGATTCCGATTCAGCCGCTTCATGCTGCGGCTCCTCAGCATTTGATTCCGATTCAAGTGCTCATCGCCAACGCCTTGCGTTATGATGGGTGCACTGCAGCAGGGGCACGATCCCTGCCATTGACCGGGCCGGATGTGTTCCATCCGGAGCGGTTGCGTGACAGGAGACGGTGATGTCTGCGAGCTTTCGTTCGGATGCGCGGCTGCGGGTCCAGGGCCTCGAAACGGTCGATCCGGTCTGGCACCGCATTCGCGCCGAGGCCAATGACGCCGTCGAACGCGAACCGGCGCTGGCGACCTTCCTGTTCAGTTCGGTGATTTCCCAACATTCGCTGGAGGAGGCGGTCGCGTCGCGCGTCGCCACCCGGCTCGATCATCCCGACGTGCCGATGGCGATCATCCGCCAGGCTTTCCATGATGCGCTCGCGGCATCACCGGATATCGGCGTGTCGATGCGCGCCGACATCATGGCGGTGGTCGACCGCGATCCGGCGACCGACCGGGCGATCGAGCCTCTGCTCTACTTCAAGGGCTTCCACGCGATCCAGAGCCACCGGCTCGCCCACTGGCTGTGGGCGGCCGGCCGGACCGATTTCGCGCTCTACCTGCAGAGTCGGTCCTCGGTGGTGTTCCAGACCGACATTCACCCGGCGGCCCGGATCGGCCGCGGCATCTTTCTCGATCATGCCACCGGCCTGGTGGTCGGCGCGACCGCGGTGGTCGAGGACGAGGTGTCGATCCTGCAGGATGTGACGCTCGGCGGCACCGGCAAGGAAACCGGCGACCGGCATCCCAAGGTCGGCCGCGGGGTGATGATCGGCGCCGGCGCCAAGGTGCTCGGCAATATCCAGATCGGCCATCACTCGCGTATCGCGTCCGGCTCGGTGGTGCTGTCGGCGGTGCCGCCCTGCACGACGGTTGCAGGCGTTCCCGCCAAGATCGTCGGCGAAGCCGGCTGCCCGGAACCGTCGCGCAGCATGGACCAGATGATCTCGGGGGATTGCGGAAGCTGACGTCGCTCGGCCTTTGACTGCGGCCGGCGACCATGGCACACGGCGGTCTCAGTTTTGATTTGCCGCATGTCCCGAAGGCGAAACGGTTGCCGCTTCGCCGGACATGCGTCGGAACACCGGAGGCACCAGCCGTGGACAAGCAGGAAATCGCCAAGCTGCAGGACTATCTGCGTCGCAAGTTCGGCAACACGACCATCAAGCTGACGCCCAATCCGCGGCGCAAGGAGATGATCGAGGTGACGATCGGCGACGAGCAGATCGGCACGCTCTACAAGGACGTGGAGGATGGCGAGACCTCCTACACCGTGACCATTTCGATCCTCGATATCGACCTCGAGGACGAATAAGTTTCCCGAATAAATTAACCGTTCCTTAAGGAATCGGGCGGGGAAGCTTAACAAAAGGCTAATGACGCGGTAGCGATTGAGACGTGCCGGTCACGCATGGAGCGTGGCGGACCGATCGGATCGAGTACCGCGTCATGTCGCTGCAGAGCCTGCAACTCATCCATTCACTGGCGCTTGGTTTCGCGGTGTCCGGCCTGTTCGTGGCGCTCTATCGGGTGCTGACCGAGAAGCCGGCGAGCTTCCAGCTGTTGCAGATCGGCGGTTTCGGCGCCGTGCTGGCCGTGCCGTTCCTGGCTTTCGCCGCGCCGGCGATCATCGTCCGCAACACCATTCGCGGCCGGCGCATCGAGAAGCGCCGCCTCGAATTCGTCTTCCTGGCCACTTTGCTGGCCAGCATCTGGAGCCTGATGTCGGGCCGGGTGGTGTCGATGGTGATCCTGTCCTTCGGCTTCTGATCGGCCTTTCGTCAACTTCTATTCGCTCTGACGACGTGGCATAGCTCGCTCCATGACCTGGAGGGGACCATGCCCATTTATGAACTCGACGGCGTTGCGCCGGAACTTCCCGCCGACCAGCGCTTCTTCGTGGCGCCGGACGCCCATGTGATCGGCGCGGTGCGCCTCAAGGTGGATGTCGGCATCTGGTTCGGCGCCGTCCTGCGCGGCGACAACGAGTGGATCGAGATCGGCGAGCGCAGCAACATCCAGGAAATGTGCATGCTGCACACCGACATGGGCTTTCCGCTGGTGATCGGCAATGATTGCACCATTGGCCACAAGGCGATCCTGCATGGCTGCACGATCGGCGCCAACAGCCTGATCGGCATGGGCGCGACCATCCTGAACAATGCCAGGATCGGGCAGAATTGCCTGGTCGGCGCCAATGCGCTGATCACCGAGGGCAAGGAGTTTCCGGACAATTCGCTGATCGTCGGGTCGCCGGCCCGCGCGGTGCGCACGCTGGACGATGCGGCCGTCGCGCGGCTCAGGATGTCGGCGCTGCACTATGTCGCCAACGCCAACCGGTTCAAAGCAGGCCTCAAGGTCATCGGGTGAGCCATGGCGACGCCGTCGATCGATTTCTTCTATGAATTCGCCTCGACTTATTCCTATCCGGCGGCGATGCGCATCGCCGACCTGGCCGGGAGGGCAGGGGTCACGGTGCGCTGGCGGCCTTTCCTGCTTGGGCCGATCTTCGCCGATCTCGGCCTGACCACCTCGCCGTTCAACACCCAGCCGGTCAAGGGCCGCTACATGCGGCGCGACCTGGAGCGGACCATGGCGGCCGCCGGCCTGCCCTTCGCCATGCCCGATCCGTTCCCGCAGAACAGCCTGCTCGCCGCGCGGGTCGCGACCGCCTTGCCGGATGACGGCAAGCGCGCGGCCTTCTCGCGCGGCGTCTACCGTGCGGCCTTCGGCGCCGGCGCCCAGATCGCCGATGCCGAGGTGCTCGGCCAGCTGATGCGCGATATCGGCATCGAACCGGCGCCGGTGCTGGTGGCGGCCGGCAGCGACGGGGTCAAGCAGGCGCTGCGCGCGAGCGTCGAGGCGGCCAAGGCACACGGCATCTTCGGTGCGCCGAGCCTGGTGACGTCGGATGGCGAGCTGTTCTGGGGCAATGACCGGCTCGACCAGGCGATCGCCTGGGCGGCGCGGGGCGCCTGAACGGATACGCGCCGGCGGTCCGGCGGGACCTGTTCCGGGGCGGCGTTGCGGCCGGTTGCGCCCCCTTCCGGCATTGCCTGGCGATGAACGCTCCGAAGCGCGGCGCCGCCGCCCGTCGGTTCAAAAAGGTGACGGCCGGTCCTCGTTCTGAGGCACCGGCCGTCGATCGCGAACCCGGTCTGGGGACGGGGAGGGGTGGGACGTGACCGAGGACGCGAAGCTCCTGATTTATGGGGATGCGACGGCGGCGGGCGCCGAGGCGGGACCGATGGTGACCCAGCGGTTCGGGTCATCCTGGGACTGGCGCTTGACGAAGCGATAGCCGGTCACGTGCCAGAGGCGGATTTCGTCGTTTTCGTTGTCGAGAATGTAGTCGCCGCGATCGGTCTTGACGGTCAGGATGGCGTGGCCGTCGCCCTTGCGGTCGCGCACGACGGTGATCAGCAGCGCGCTCGCCGGCAGGCCGGCGCGGATCAGCATCTGCTTCTTCAGCAGGACATAGTCTTCACAGTCGCCGCGGCCGGAGATCGGGTAGGTCCAGACCTCGTCGACGCCATATTGGTCCATGTCGGTGACCGGCTCGATGGTCGCGTTGACATGGCTGTTGATGCTCACGAGCTGGCCCCAGACCGCGCGGGTCAGCGTGACGTTCTCGACGCGGGCCGGGCGGGCCTGGCAATCGGCCGGGTATTGCTCGCAGAAATGGGTCCAGCCGATCGGCACGCTTGTCGTGCCGGCCTCGGTCAGATAGGCGAGCTGCGCTCCGGCCTGAACGCCATGCCAGCCAGGCGCGAGCATGGTCGCCAGCGCCAAGGCGCCACCGCCCAATACCTTTGTCCACCGGCCCTGCATGACGTGTCCCTCCGTCGATGGCGGCACCATGGCAGGCGGGCTTTGCGGCGGACTGAAACGGATCGGTGAAAGGCGAGGGGATTTGGTGAGGAGCCGTTCAGTTTAACAAGGGGTGGATTCAGCTTAATCGGACCGGGCGGAAATGCCGGGAGGATCGCATAAGGCGTTGAAATAAAGCCGATTTTATCGAAGATGGCGCGGCGGGGCGGACTTGGCGACCGGCCGGCGGACGGGCCTGGCACCCACGGCGATTAAGCCGATGGCGCGCAATGCGCCGATGATCTTCAGGACTTGTTGAGCAACAGCCGAGGCAGGCTGTTTCACAATGGCTTGGATCGCGTACGGCGAGCTGGTTCCGCGGCGCGGCGATCGTTCCCGGTTGATCTTGGTGCAAACAATTCGTGGATGCCCGGGACAAGCCCGGGCAGGACGATGTGTCGTCCGCGCGGTGCAATGGGCCCCGGCATAGGTCCTGTGCCCTTACTCGGGAAGCGCATCTCGTCCTGGCCGCGCTTGTCCCGGCCATCCACGACTTCGGCCCCATGTCTCATGGATAATGGCCGGATCAGGGACGCATCCATCCCGCCTGCCGGTCAAACGGACATGATCGCTGCGCGCCGGTCCTAGCGGAGCTCGCCGTTGAAATGCTCGGTGCCGAGATTGGCGCCGAGTTCGCGGGCCAGTTGAATGATCGTCTCGATCGGCTGCTGGCCGGAAAATTCCACGGCGAAGCCCTTGTCGATCATGCGCACGACGCGCGCCATGGTGCGCGAGATCTGAACGACATCGCCGACCTTGACGCTGTCGGCTCCGGCGATGGCGGCACCCGACAGCGAGATGTCGATGACCCGCACCGGCTGCTTCTCGCCGGACGGCATGGTGATGGTGGTGAACGGGTTGGTCGGCACGATGCGCTCATGCCGGCGATCTTCCGGCAAGCCGAGGATCTGGCGATTGGTCAGCCAGGTCAGCTGGTCGGCGAGCTTGTCGCGTTTGCGCGCCGAGGCCTCGATGGTCATGCTGAAGCCGTTGGGAATGACCCGGACCACCATGCCTTCGATGCGGCCGATATGGTCGAGATAGGCCACGACCCGCTCGCCGAGCTTGCCGACCACGGGCGCCACGATCTGGGCCCCACCCGGCGACATGTCGATGGCCTGGCAGGGAAATTCACGCCGGTCGCTGAGCATGAAACGGCCAAGCAGATCCACGCGCACGCGCTGAAAGCGGCGGCTCTCCTCACCGGACGTGGCGGACAATACCTTGGCGAGCGCTGACATGATCTGCGATATTCGAGTGTCGACGCCCGGACATTAGTGTCATGTCGTTAACGCTGCGTTGCGACAGCGCTTCAACTGCTGTCCGTCAGGCGACCCGGCCGCCCTCGATGACCCGCAGCGCCGGCCTGGCCGGGAAAACCGCCGCTACCGCCGATCGCGCGGAGGCCGCCAGCGCAGGACGCGGCTGCGCCGGCTGGGTCTCGCGCCAGTTCGGCCAGATCAGCTTGGTATGGGTGACGTTGAGCGTCGCGATTTCGTCGCGGCCGACCCAATAGGGGCTCTCGAGCATCGACACCACGCCGATCATGCGCGCGCCGATCCGTCCGCGATGGGCGAGCGGCAGCACGAGCAGTTCCATCGGCACCGATTGGCCGGTGACGCTGACGCCGTCGGCGGCGACCAGCAGGCCGGTCGGGGCGGCATTGGCATCGGCGATGCCCTGGGCCACCCTGGCGCGGTCCTGTCCGGTGAAATGGCCGAGGAAGGGCAGGCCCTTCATTTCCTGTCCGAAAATGGCGCAGACCCGGGAGCCCGCCAGCCGGTATGGGACGAAGCCGAGCCGGTCGGTCTCGAGAATGAAGGTGTCGCCGAGGATGCCGGAAATACCGCGCGGCTCGATGTCGGCGCGGTCGGGAACGATCCCGCCGGCGCGAAGGCCGTCCCAGTAGCTGAACAAGGCGCGGCTGGCTGCGTGTCGCATGGTAGTCCTCGTGACCAAACTGTGCCGTCCTGGGACATGATCTTGCCCGCCGGACGCTTCTGCCGGTTCGGTCGCATGAGCCGTGCCAGAGCCGTTTTGAGATGCCGTGCGCCGCGCGGAAGGGCCGGTCCGGTCCGGGCACCCCGGCCATTAAGGTAAATGAAACCTTTCGATTGCCCGCGCACCGGCCGGCATGATGTGGTGGCGACGTTCGGTTTCCGGGCCGCAGGCGGGATCGCCGGCGTTCCCCAGGGCCATTCGAGATCCTATCTCCGGGGAGGAGATGGCGACGTGGCCACCGGGGCGGTCCGCCGACCCCGCGGCGCCAGCCGGGGGAGGTCGCAAGGCCTCCCCCATTGCTTTGCGCCGGAGCCCGGCACGTCTCCGGCACACGGCTCGCCGCTTTCCTCCTGCGCTGTCAGCCGCTTGGGCCGGTGCGCGCCGTAGCGCGGGCCGGAAATTCGGGTTAGTGAGGCGTTGAACGCCGCAGCCCGTGCGGTCGACTGGCCGCCGAAAGCCTCAGACCTTGTCCCAGCGCGAACCGATCCTGAATATCCCCGGCGTCATCGCTGTGCTCGCCGGCATGATGATCCTCATTCACGGCTGGCGGGTGTTCGTCCTGGACCCCGAGACCGATACCCAGGTCCTGCTGACCTTCGCTTTCATTCCGGCCCGCTTCGAACGTTCATTGGCGGCATCCTGGGGGTTTCCGGGCGGCCTGGCCGCCGATATCTGGAGCTTCGTCAGCTACGCCTTCCTGCATGCCGACTGGACCCATCTGTCGGTCAATGTGTTGTGGTTCGTGGTGTTCGGCAGCCCGGTGGCGCGCCGGTTCGGCACGCTGCGCAGCCTGATCTTCTTTGTCGTGACGGCCGCGGCCGGCGCCGTCGCGCACCTGGCGACCAGCGACGGCCAGTCGCCGATGATCGGCGCGTCGGCGGCGGTTTCCGGTTTCACCGCGGCAGCCGTCCGGTTCGTGTTCCAGCGCGGCGGCCCGCTCGGCCCGATGCGCTCGACCGATCCGGGCGCCTATCACGTTCCGGCCCTGAGCCTGCCGGATCTTGCCCGCAACGGCACGGCCATGGGCATGATCATCGTCTGGATCGTCCTCAATGTGGTGTTCGGCGCGGTCAGCCTGCCGATCGCCGGCGCCGAAGGCCAGATCGCGTGGCAGGCGCATCTCGGCGGATTTGCCGCGGGATTGCTGCTGTTCCGGTTCTTCGACCCGGTGCCGGCCTGAAGCCGGCGCCGCGGAGCCGCGGCGGCCGATCGGCGCATTTGTCGCAGGATTGGTATTAGACTGGCTCTTCGATCTCCAGCCAGCCTGGGTTAGCCTCCCCGTACCGCACTGCACGACAACCGGCTTGCGTTGGCGGCGTGGTCGGTAAATCCTTGGCGTCCGGAACGACCGGGGCATGACTGGGGCATGTCGGCGTGACTGTCCCGTTGGGAACGGAGGCAACCACTATGAGTGTCGTTCGCCACATACTCGACCGCAAAGGCCGCGACGTCGCGACGATTTCGCCCGACGCCTCGCTTGCCGATGCCGTGCACATGCTCGCCGACATGCGGATCGGCGCCGTCGTGGTCACCGGCACGGGCAAGAGCATTGCCGGTATCCTGTCCGAGCGCGACATCGTTCGCGCGGTGGCGAAGCTGGGCGCGCTGGCGCTCGACAGCAAGGTCGCCCAGACCATGACCGCCAAGGTGGTGACCTGCGCCGAAACGGATTCGATCGGCGACCTCATGGAGCGCATGACCGAAGGCAAGTTCCGTCATCTGCCGGTGATGGACAAGGGCCAGCTGGTCGGCATCATCTCGATCGGCGACGTGGTCAAATCGCGGGTCGCCGAGATGGAGCACGAGCAGAGCGCGCTGAAGGACTACATCATGAATTCCTGACGGCGGGATCCGGCGCCCGCGGCGGGGCACCGGCTTCAGGCAACCGCCTTCAAGGCTTCGGCGATGTCGGGGAGCAGCCTTTCGGTCGCTTCCTCGCCGAGCGCGATCGCCTCGGCCGCGCGGTGAAATTCGAACAGGCCGAGCCGCGACATGCGGGGGCCGATCAGGACATTCGGCGGATCGCCGGCGAGCCGGGTGCGGGCAATCCGTTCCTGGGTCGCATTGAAACCCTTGGCCAGCACGGTGGGAATGCCGGGCGAGCGGGCGAGCGCGATGCGCGGGTCGATCGCGCCGGTCTCGTCGATGGCTTCGCTCAGCCGCGCCCGCAGCGGCCGCACCAGCGCCCGGCCGAGCCCCCGGCCCAGGCCCCGGCCGAGATTGACCACCGCCCTGACGCGCGGCCGCCGCTCGACCAGCGGGGCCGCCTCGTCCTCGGGGCTGGTGCCGTGGTCCTGGATGACGGTGGCGCGGCCGAGCGCATCGGCATTGAGGCTCACCGCCAGCACCAGGCGAGCTCCCAGCGCGCGGGAGACCGACACCGGTACCGGATTGGACAAGGCCCCGTCCATCAGCCAGCGGCCGCTGATCCGGACCGGCGGCAGGATGCCGGGCAGGGCATAGGAGCCGCGCAACGCGGTCATCAGCAGGCCGCGGGTGAGCCAGACCTCGTGTCCGGTGCCGATCTCGGTCGCGACGGCGGCAAACCGGATCGGCAGATCCTCGATGCGCATGTCGCCGATCTGTTGTTCCAGCAGTTGCGCGACGCGTGAGCCGCCCATCAACCCGCCGCCTGAAATGGCGATGTCGACCAGCCTGATCACATCGCGCCGCGTCAGCGAGGTCGCCCAGTCGGCGAAGGCGTCGAGCTTGCCGGCAGCATAGAGGCCGCCGACCACCGCACCGATCGACGTGCCGGCAATGATGTCGGGCGCGTAGCCGGCGCGGACGAGCGCGCGCAGCACGCCGATATGGGCGAGGCCGCGCGCCGCGCCGCCGCCGAGCGCCAGGCCGATGGTCGGCCGCGGCGGCGGCGTCGGGACGGCCTCGGGCGCGGCCGGCGGTTCTCCCTGACGTCTGCGGGTGCGGCGGAGGCGCAGCATGGCTCAGCCGAAGGCCGGGCGCATGCGCTCGGCGTCGCGGGGCTCGAGGCGAACCTCGGCCACCGGACCGCCGGTCGGCACGGCGCGGTAGAAGCAGGACCGCCGGCCGGTGTGGCAGGAGCCACCGTCGCCGCCGACGCTGACCTTGAGCCAGACCGCGTCCTGGTCGCAGTCGACGCGCATCTCGATGACGGTCTGGATCTGGCCCGAGGTGTCGCCCTTGTGCCAGAGCGTCTGGCGCGAGCGCGACCAGTACCAGGCTTCGCCGGTCTCGATGGTGCGGGCGAGGGCCTGGGCATTCATATGGGCGACCATCAGGAGCTCGCCGGTCGCGGCATCGCTGGTGACCGCGGTCACCAGGCCGTCCGGCCCGAATCGCGGCGTGAGTCGGTCGCCTTCCTCGAGGTCCGCCTTGGGGCCGGGAAGCGGAAAGAGCTCGTCGCAGTCTGCGCACATGTGGATAAGTCCGGGGAAGAGGTTGCCACCGGGTTCTAGCGTGGTCAGGCGCTTAAGCCAAAGGCTCCCGGAATTTAACCCGGCGTAAACCATGTTCATCAAGGTTAATGAATGGTTCCACTCGCGACGGCGGTGGTGCGCTGGCAAAATGCGGCCCGATGCGAGAGGGCTGTATGAACGATCCGCGCAACACATTCTCGACTTCCGAAATCGCCGACCCAGCAGCGCTCAAGGCCCATGCCGCGCTCTATGGAGCGCTCGATTCGGCAGGCCGGGAGGAGCCGGTCGTCGTCGTCGCACGACCGCGACCGATCCCACAGGGCGGGGCTGCCTTGGTCCGTGACCTCAGGGCGAGGCTGATCGCCGAAATGCGCGCCGAGATGGGTGCGAAGGAAACGCCGCCGGCGGCGCCCCGTGCCGCGGCCGATGCGGGGACGGTCGTGCTCGACGCCGCCGGCCTGTTCAACCGGCCGGTGGGCGAGGGGCCGTTCTCCTCGGTTCAGCCTGATGACGGCGCCCCCAGGGCGGCCATTCCGCGCGCCGCCATCCTGCGCTTCCGCCTGAGCGAGCTGCCGAAGCTCGCCGGGCACCTCACCGGCCGGGCCGGCGAGCCCCGGGAACGCGAGAGCGGACGCGAGAAGAGGTCCGAACCCGAGCGCTGATCGCTTGCGCGGTTGCGGCGCGAAACGAGCGGGTGCTATGAGGCCCGATCGTTATTCCTCACGCGACCGGGTGAACCTTTCCATGTCCGTCGATCAGGCGACCGTGCGGCGTATCGCGCATCTGGCGCGCATTGCCGTCACCGAGGCGGAGGTGCCGCACCTCCAGGGCGAGATCAACGCCATCCTCTCCTTCGTCGAGCAATTGAGCGAGGTCGACGTGTCAGGCGTCGAGCCGATGACCTCGGTCACCCCGATGGCGATGAAAAAGCGTCAGGACGGCGTTACCGACGGCGGCATTGCCGACCAGATCGTCGCCAATGCCCCCGAGCACGAAGGCACCTTCTTCGCTGTTCCCAAGGTCGTGGAGTGATACCGGTGACCGATCTGACCCATCTTTCGATCGCCGAGGCCCGTGACGGGCTCGCCGCCAAGGACTTCTCGGCGACCGACCTGACCAAGGCCTATCTCGGCGCCATGGAAACCGGGCGCTGCCTGAACGCCTATGTGCTGGAGACGCCCGAGAAGGCGCTCGCCATGGCGAAGGCCTCGGACGAACGCATCGCCAAGGGCGATGCCGGGCCGCTGGAAGGCATTCCGCTGGGTGTGAAGGACCTGTTCTGCACCAAGGGCACCCGCACCACGGCCTGTTCGAACATCCTGGCCAATTTCGTGCCGACCTATGAATCGACGGTCACGTCCAACCTGTGGCGTGACGGCGCAGTCATGCTCGGCAAGCTGAACAATGACGAGTTCGCCATGGGCTCGTCGAACGAGACATCGGCTTTCGGACCGGTGCTGTCGCCCTGGCTGCCGCCGAACCACGAGGCAGCCAAGGTGCGCGAGGCGGCCCATGCCTATATGTCGGCGCGCGCCATCCTCACCGAGATGCCGCCCAAGGACATTCCGCTGAAGCTGACGGGCCTGGTGCCCGGCGGCTCGTCCGGCGGTTCGTCTTCCGCCGTCGCGGCGCATCTCTGCGCAGGCGCCACCGCCACCGATACCGGCGGCTCGATCCGCCAGCCGGCGGCCTTCACCGGCACGGTCGGCATCAAGCCGACCTATGGCCGGGTGTCGCGCTGGGGCATCGCCGCCTTCGCCTCGTCGCTCGACCAGGCCGGACCGATCGCCCGCACGGTGATGGACACGGCCATGCTGCTGCGCTCCTTCGCCGGACCGGACGCCAAGGACACGACCTGCGTCGATCTGCCCGTGCCCGACTATGCCAAGGCGGTCGGCAAATCGGTCAAGGGCATGACGATCGGCATCCCGCGGGAATACCGGGTCGACGGCATGCCGCCGGAGATCGAGAAGCTCTGGGAAGAGGGCGCGGCGATCCTGAAGGAGGCCGGCGCGAATATCGTCGAGATCTCCCTGCCGCACACCAAATATGCGCTGCCGGCCTATTATATCGTGGCGCCGGCGGAAGCCTCGTCCAACCTCGCCCGTTACGACGGCGTGCGCTACGGCCTCAGGGTGCCGGGCAAGGACATCACCGATCTCTACGAACGGACCCGCGCGGCGGGCTTCGGCAAGGAGGTCAAGCGCCGCATCATGATCGGCACCTATGTGCTCTCGGCCGGCTATTACGACGCCTATTACGTCCAGGCACAGAAGCTGCGCACCCTGATCAAGAAGGATTTCGAGGACGCCTATGCCAAGGGCGTCGACGCGATCCTGACGCCGGCGACGCCGTCATCGGCCTTCGGCATCGGCGAAAAGGGCTCGGGCGACCCGGTCGAGATGTATCTGAACGACGTCTTCACCGTGACCGTCAACATGGCCGGCCTGCCGGGCATCGCGGTGCCGGCCGGTCTCGACCCGCAGGGCCTGCCCCTCGGGCTTCAGCTGATCGGCCGCGCCTTCGACGAGGAGACGCTGTTCTCGGTCGCCAGCGTCATCGAGAAGGCCCAGGGATCGTTCCCGGTCAAGGACCAGTGGTGGGCCTGAGATGATCATCACCCGCGCCATCGCGATCGCCTGTCTGACGGTGTTCGCGTGGCTCCTGTGGGTGGCGGCCGGCCTGTTCTGCATCCTGCTGGCGATGGGCTGGCACAGCGGCGACCCGCCGCTGAAACTGACCTATCTCTCGGTGCTGGCGGCCGGCGCCGTGATCGGCGGCATCGTCTGCCGGTATCTGGCGGCGCGCATCGAGCGCGGCCGCGGGTGAGCGCTTCACGCGTTGCACGGAAGTCAGTCGCCCTTCGAGGGTCGCTTCGCTCCCACCTCAGGATGAGGTGAGTGGAGACTGGCATCAACGTTGGTGCCGAACGCGCGACGCGCATCGAGCTTCATGAACAACTTCAATGTAATACACTGATTTCCCTCATCCTGAGGTGCGAGCGTAGCGAGCCTCGAAGGACGGCTGACTGCCGTGCAGGTCGGGTCGGTCCAACCGGCGAGCTCATCGAGCCGATCGTCCGTCCCGCAGCCTACAAAAGAACAGGCCCCCGCATTGCTGCGGGGGCCGTCTCGCATGGGCGCTGTCACAACGGGAGGGATGTGTCAGTCGACCCAGGCGATGTGGCTCAGGCTGCCGCGCAGGCCCTGGATCGCGCCGTTCATGGTGGCGCGGCCGGTCTGCAGGTCGACCGAATAGACATTGCCGCCGGTGACGAGCCAGGCCGCATTGGTGCCGTTCATGCTGGCGATGTTGAAGGCGGCCGGCCCGGACAGGGTAACGCCGAGCGAACCGATGGTGTTCAGGATGCCGTCATTCGGCGGCGCCTGGCTCAGCAGCGCATTCGACCCGGCATCGATGTTGTAGAGCGCGGTCGCCGTGGTGCCCTTCACCGAATTGCTGTAGGCGCCGGCGACGACGCGCGGCGGACGGGCGGCATTGGCATCGCCTTCCTTGAACTTGTGGCTGCCGTCGACCGTCGCCTTGCCGTCGTCGACATTGACCCGGAGGCTGACGCCGTCGGGGGTCATCACACGCAGGCGGTCGGCCACCGGATTGAAGTCGACGGTGATCGACGTGGTGCCCCGCAGGGTTTCCGACAGCTTGGATTTCACCGTCGCGCGGCCGGTCTGCGGGTCGATCGTCACGATGGTGCCGTCGGCGGCGAGGCCGTAGAGCATGCCGTCGGCCGGCCGGCGGTCGATGCCGACGAGCGGGCCGACACCGGAGATCTCGACCGGCCGCGACACCATGCGGGTCGCCGGATCGATGGTGACGAGGGTCTTGCCGTCGACGAGGCCGACAAGGCGGTCGGCATGGGCCGGCACGGCAAAGGCTGAAAGCGCGAAGGCGGCGGCAAGAAGCGTGGCTTTGCTGGACATGGGGCGGTCTCCCTTGATCGGTCGCTGTTGCGCCGTCGAGGGGAGAACCCGGCGGTCGTGCCGAACGGATGCAGGCGATCACGGGTTCGTGAAGGCCATCGGGGCGGGACCCGCGGCCGGGCGCGCTTGCGGCCCCTTGAGCGATTGCATCCAAAAGCCAAACACGCGTGTAATGACGGCAGCGAACCGGCCGGAGTGCAGCATGGCGTCGTCCCCACCAGACCTGAAGGATGCGCTGGCGCGCTGCGCCACCGGCGATCGCGCGGCCTTACGGCTGATTTACGAGAGCGAGTGCCCGGCCATGATCGGGGTGGCGATGCGCATCGTGAAACGGCGCGAACTGGCCGAAGAGGTGGTCCAGGAGGCCTATGTCAAGATCTGGCGCAATGCCCACCGGTTCAACGCCGATCTCGGGCCACCGAAGGCCTGGCTCTATGCCATCGTCCGCAACCAGGCGCTCAATGTGCTGCGCGACGGCCGGCGCGAGGATCTGGTCGAGGAGGTGCCTGAAAACACCACCGACGCCGTCCATGCCTATTCGGCCGCCGACATGCTGCCCGAGGCCAATGCGCTGAAGCGCTGCCTGGAAGGCCTCGACCCGCGCCGGCGCGCCAGCGTGCTGATGGCCTATGTCGACGGCTTCTCGCATGGCGAGATCGCCGGGCGGCTGGCGGTGCCGCTTGGCACCGTCAAGGCCTGGATCCGGCGATCGCTGATTTCGCTCAGGGAGTGCATGGGATGACCGACGAGATCATCGCATCCGCCGGCGAATATGTGGCGGGGCTCATGAGCAAGGACGAGATCGAGGCCTTCGAACGGCTGATGGCGACCGATGCCGAGGCCAGGGCCGCCGTTGCCGACTGGCGCACAAGGCTGCTGCCGCTGGACGAGGCGGCGCCGCGGATCGAGCCGTCGGCCGACCTGTGGGCCGGGATCGAGCGCGCCATAGGCGCGGCCCCCGCCGCCCCGGCCGCTGTGAGCGGCGGCCTCGTCGGCCGCCTCAAGGCGTTCTGGGCCGATGTGAGGGTGCTCAGGATCGCCTCCATCGCCAGCGTCGCGGCGGCGCTGCTGCTGGCGGTTCTGCTGGTCGGCGAGGCCTATCGCCCCGCCGCGCGCCCCGCCGTGGTCGCGGTTCTGCACGCGCCTGGCACGCAGACTGCCGGCGCCATCGTCGAAGCCCATGCCGACGGCCGCATCCGCGTGGTGCCGCTGCAGCCGATCGTCGTGCCGGAGGGCCGCACCCTGCAGGTCTGGACCCGGTGGGACGTCGCCGTCGGGCCGCGCTCGGTCGGCCTGATGGCCAGTCCTCGCGATCAGGTCTACCAGACGACCGGCATGCCCGCGCCGGTGGCGAACCAGCTCTACGAGATCACCCTGGAGCCGGCAGGCGGGTCGCCGACCGGCCGGCCGACCGGTCCGGTGCTGTTCGTCGGCAATGGCGCGACGCCGCTGTAGCGAGTGGCGAATAGCGGATGGTGCGTGGGGAAAGCGCCGGTTCAGGAGGTGCATGAGGCCGGGCAGGACCGGCCAATCGGCCCGCCATGGCGTCGCGACCCTTGTCCTTGGACGCGCGTTTCGCTACTCCCGGCGGAACGCTGAACCCACGTATGAGCCCGCCATGACCGTGCCCGTCGATCCCAAGAAGCTCATCCCCGGCGCCACAGGCGACTGGGAGGTCGTGATCGGCCTGGAGATCCACGCCCAGGTCGCCACCGAGGCGAAGCTGTTCTCCGGCGCGGCGACGGCCTTCGGCGCCGAGCCGAACAGCCAGGTGAGCCTGGTCGACGCGGCCATGCCGGGCATGCTGCCTGTCATCAACGAGGAATGCGTGCGCCAGGCGATCCGCACCGGCCTTGGCCTCAAGGCGGCGGTCAACCTGAAGAGCGTGTTCGACCGGAAGAACTATTTCTACCCGGACCTGCCGCAGGGCTATCAGATCAGCCAGTACAAGAGCCCGATCGTCGGCGAGGGCGAGGTCAGCGTCGATCTGACGCCGACCGAGAGCTTCACCGTGCGTATCGAGCGGCTGCATCTGGAGCAGGACGCCGGCAAGTCGATCCACGACCAGAGCCCGACGCAGTCCTATGTCGACCTGAACCGCTCCGGTGTCGCCCTGATGGAGATCGTCTCCAAGCCGGACATGCGCTCTGCCGACGAGGCCAAGGCCTTCGTGACCAAGCTGCGCACCATCCTGCGCTATCTCGGCACCTGCGACGGCGACATGGAAAAGGGCAACCTGCGCGCCGACGTCAACGTCTCCGTGCGCAAGCCGGGCGATGAATTCGGCACGCGCTGCGAAATCAAGAACGTCAACTCGATCCGCTTCATCGGCCAGGCGATCGACCACGAGGCGCGCCGGCAGATCGGCGTCATCGAGGACGGCGGCAGGATCGACCAGGAGACCCGCCTGTTCGATCCGGTGAAAGGCGAGACACGTTCGATGCGCTCGAAGGAAGAGGCGCATGACTATCGCTATTTCCCCGATCCCGACCTGCTGCCGCTCGAATTCGACCAGGCCTATGTCGACGCGCTCGCCCAGCACCTGCCGGAACTGCCCGACGCCAAGAAGGCGCGCTTCATCGCGCAATATGGCCTGACGCCCTATGACGCCTCGATCCTGGTGCTGGAACAGGAAAGCGCTGCCTATTTCGAGGCGGTCGCCGAGGGCCGCGACAGCAAGGCCGCGGCCAATTGGGTGATCAACGAATTGTTCGGCCGCCTCAACAAGGAAGGCCAGGATGTGACGGCCTCGCCGGTCTCGCCGGCGCAGATCGGCGGCATCATCGACCTGATCGCCGACGGCACCATTTCCGGCAAGATCGCCAAGGACCTGTTCGAGATCGTGTTCACCGAGGGCGGTGACCCGGCCGAGATCGTCGAAAAGCGCGGCATGAAGCAGGTCACCGACACCGGGGCGATCGAGAGGGTCATCGACGAGGTGATCGCGGCCAATCCGGAAAAGGTCGAGCAGGCCAAGGCCAAGCCGACCTTGCTCGGCTGGTTCGTCGGCCAGGTGATGAAAGCCTCCGGCGGCAAGGCCAATCCGGGCGCGGTCAACGACATCCTGAAGCAGAAGCTGGGCATCTGAGACGGCGCCGCCGCGGTGCTGCGGCGACCGGCTACTCGATGACGATCTCGCCGACCATGCCGTGGTCGGCGTGGGTCTTGCCGTCGGCACCGACAATGCCGCAGCGCAGGTCGGTGACCCGGCCGGTCGCGACCGGCACGAACCACCACTCCGCGGTCTGGCCCGGATAGACCTCGATCTCGCGGATGGCGCCCTTGAATTCGGCGAGCGTGACCAGCCGCTCGCCCTGGCGCTGCACCACCTGGACCTTGCGCGTGTAGATCATCTGGGTGAAGCCATGCGACGTGAAGTAATGCGGCGCGTCGCTGACATTGCGCAGCACCAGCTTGTAGAGCCGTCCGGTCTCGAACCGCAGCTTGTCCGGAAAGAAGCCGTGGCGCCCGGCGGCGCCGAGCTCGACCACCACCTCGACCGGCGTTTGCCCCGCGAGATTGCCGGCGGCCCGGCCCGGCAGGGCCGTGGCGAAGGTGAGGGCGACAAACGAGGCGATCACTATCGCATAGGTTCTGAACGGCATGAGTGGCTCTCCCTGATTTCGCCACGATGACGCACATGCAAATCATTTGCAACGAAGAGTCGATCGATCGCCGGCTGCTATAGCCCGCGTCTATTCGGCGCAGCAAAGATTGGCCGCCGCCCGGGCGGCATCGTCGCGGCCGCGCCATTGCGGTGGCCGCCGGGCAGTTCCTATCCTCGGCCGCAGAGCCCAAGCCAAGGGCCGAAGCCGCTTCCGGGAGAACGCCCATGCCTTTGATGACGCGCCGCACGACGTTGTTGGCCGCCGCGGCCCTGTCGACGCCGCCGCTTGCCGCGGGCGCACAAGCGCCGGCCGCAGCGCCGGTCGAGACATTGCCGAAGCCGTCGACCGTCACCTCGGCCGACGGGACGAGGCTGGCGGTGCAGGAATGGGGCAATCCGGCGGGCCTGCCGGTCATCCTGATTCATGGCTTCAGCCAGGCGCATCTGTGCTGGTCGAAGCAGGTGGGCGACCCGGCGCTGACCGGTGCGCTGCGCATGATCACCTTCGACCTGCGCGGCCATGGCCTGTCCGACAAGCCGGCGGCGCGCGAGGCCTATCAGCCGGCCAAAGTCTGGGCCGATGACGTCAAGGCGGTGATCGAGGCGACCGGCGTCGCGCGGCCGGTGCTGGTGGGCTGGTCCTATGCCGGCCGGGTCATGGCCGATTATCTCCTGGTCCACGGCGCAGCCCAGGTGGCGGGTCTCAACTTCGTCAACGCGGTCACCCATGCCGCCATGAACATGCAGGCGCCGGCCGGCCCGATTTCGGCCGGCATGGTCGCCGACGATCTCGCCACGCAGGTTCGCCAGACACGGGCCTTCCTGCGCGCCTGTTTCGTCAGGCAGCCGGACCAGGACGCGTTCGAAACCATGGTGGCGTTCAACGCCATGACGCCGGCCGCGATCCGCCGCAACATGCTGGGCCGCCCGACGCCCTATGAGGACATGTTCAAGACGTTGAGGCTGCCGGTGCTGGTCACCCATGGCCGCGAGGACAGGGCCGTTATCCCGGCGGTCGGCGATTACACCGCAGCGAGCATTCCCGGCGCCCGGACCTCGTTCTATGACGCCACCGGCCATCTGACCTTCTGGGAGGAGGCGCCGCGCTTCAACCGCGAACTCCTGGCCTTTGTCCGGGAAGCCCGTGGGGAGCGCCGCTGAACGGCGGGCAGGGGCGTGTCGAATTGCATCGTCCCTTCGTCCTGGCCGTGACAAGCACGGCCAGGACGGGGTGAAGGCCAGTGGGCCGGCGATGGTTCCTCTCACGGCGTTTCCGTTCCGCCGGCGCTATCCGTTGACCTCGCCTGCACGCCACGCACTTGCGCGAAAAGAGAAGCTCGTTTCCCATGCCGGCCGCACAGGGAGAACGTTCATGTCGAAACGCTTCACGCTTCACGGTTTCTGGTTGTCGGGACCGACCTACAAGGTCGCGCTCATGCTGTCGCTCTGCGGCGAGCCCTTTGCCTTCCGGCAGATCAATCTCCGGGCCGGCGAGCACAAGACGCCCGAATTCCTCGCGAAGAACCGCTTCGGCCAGGTGCCGGCGCTCGACGACGCCAAGCTCGATGTTGCGCTGTGTCAGTCGGCGGCGATCCTGGAGCATCTGGCGCTGGAGCTCGGAAAATTCAAAGGCGATGCGCCCGGCGACCTGATCCGTGCGCGTGAGTGGATGTTCTGGGATTTCGACAAGCTGGCGCCGCCGATCTATCGCTCGCGCGCCTGCCGCGCGGGCCTGCGTTCGTTCAACCAGCCGATCATGGAAATGTATGCGACCGAGGCGGGGCTGGCGCTGAAGACGCTCAACGACCATCTCACCGGCCGCGACTGGCTGGTCGGCAAGAGCCCGACCATTGCCGATATCGACATCTATGGCGTGGTCTGCATGACCGGCCAGGCCGGTTTCGACATCGCCGCCTATCCCGAGGTCGCGGCCTGGGCGAAGCGGTTCGAGGCGCTGCCGGGCTTCGGCAATGCGCAGGCCGTGGTGCCGCAGGAGCATCGCGCGTGAGCGCCGCAGCCATTGCTGCCCCGCCGGTCATCCGGCCGGCGGGCGCGGCCGATGTCGCCTCCATCGCGGCCCTGATCGCCATGGGCGGAGCGGCCGATGCCGCCGATCGCGTGGCGGCCGAGACCGAAGCGCGACACCCGGCCTATGCCGAGGCCTTCGAACGGATCGCGGGCTCGGCCAGCAATCATCTGTTCGTCGCCGAGCAGGCCGGCCGGGTGATCGGCACCTATCAGCTGAGCGTGCTGCCCGGAATCGCCCAGCGGGGCCGGATCCGCGGCAAGATCGAAAGCGTCCATGTCGACCCCGACCTGCGTGGCGGCGGGGTCGGGGCCGCGATGATGCACCATGCCATTGTCCAGGCCCGTGCGCTCGGCGTTGGCCTGCTCGAACTGACATCCGACAAGCGCCGCGGCGCCGCCCACCGCTTCTATGAGCGGTTGGGCTTCGCCAGGAGCCATGAAGGCTTCAAGATGGTGCTGGACTGACCTGGGCTCAGGCGCCGCGACGGCGTGCGCGGCACTCCGGCAGGAAGGTCCGCCAGGTCTTGCCGGCGGCCTGAAGCTGGGTCTTGCCGGCCCGCCATTCGGCGCCGCAGTCCCGCATCAGCTGGTCGTTGCGCAACTGGCCCGCCGAGCGGGGACGGGTGGTGGTCGCCGGCGCGGTCGCGGCGCCGGGCGTGGTCGCGGCCGGCGCGGTGGCTGCGGCCGGTGCCTGGGCGGCCGGGGTGCGGGTGCGCGTGCGGGCGGGGGTGCGCGGCGGCGTGGTGGTCGATGCCGCCGGGGCGGCCGGTGCCGCCGGCGTGGTGGCCGGGGCCTGGGCCGATGCGGCATCGGTCACGAGCAGCAAAGCGGCGGCGGCCGCGATCAGATGAAGGCGCATGAAACTATCCTCCCTGGGGCGGTCCGGGCCTGACAGCCCACGGGGCCGGCGCGGACGCCTATTACCAACGGCATCTTGCCAGGATTTTATTCCCGCGCAAATGAGGCATCGCACGGATGGAGGGCTCGGCCCCTTGGCGGATTGCCTTGATGCGCCTAGCTTGTATGTGACTGCGGCCCATCGAAGAATTCGTTCAGAACCGCCGCGCGAGACGGACCATGTCCCAGAAACCCATCGATCTCTATTATTGGCCGACCCCGAACGGATGGAAGGTCTCCATCATGCTCGAGGAATGCGGGCTGCCCTACACGGTGCATACCGTGAATATCGGCAAGGGCGATCAGTTCAAGCCGGAGTTCCTGGCGATCTCGCCGAACAACCGGATCCCCGCCATCGTCGATCCCGACGGCCCGGACGGCCAGCCGATCTCGGTGTTCGAGTCGGGCGCGATCCTGCAATATCTCGGACGCAAGACCGGCAAGTTCTATCCGGCCGACGAGCGCAAGCGCGTCGAGGTGGACCAGTGGCTGATGTGGCAAATGGGCGGTTTCGGACCGATGCTCGGCCAGACCCATCATTTCCGCATCTATGCGCCGGAAAAGATCGAATATGCGATCAACCGCTACACCAACGAGGCCAATCGTCTCTATGGCGTGCTGAACCGCCGGCTCGAGGGCCGCGACTATATCGCCGGCGACTATTCGATCGCCGACATCGCCTGTATCGGCTGGGCCAAGGCCTGGGAGCGCCAGGGCCAGGACATCGCGCAGTTCCCGAATGTGAAGGCCTGGATCGAGCGGATGCTGGCGCGGCCGGCGGTCAAGGCCGGCCTGTCGGTCAACAAGGAAGACCGCAATCCCCAGGCCATGCAGGACGCGAGCGTCCGTGCCGTGCTGTTCGGACAGACCGCGCGCTGACCGCGCAGGCGGCGGTCTCGGCATTCGACGATCGAGCCCAAGGGCGGCTTCGCGGCCGCCCTTGCCGGTGATGGCGGGGCGGTTCAGTTGACCCGTGACCAGGTCTGGCTGCGGCAGATCAAGCCGCCGAGGACGCATCCGGACAGGCTCATGGAATTGGCCGAAGGCATGGTCATCCGGCCGTTATAGGTCTTGCCGTCCTGGAAATTGTAGAGCGACCCCTGCCAGGCATTGGCGCCGTTGGCGCGCATGGTGATCATGCGCACGCCCACCAGGCTGCGGCCGCGCAGCGCCGCGTCCTCGTTCTTCTCGTCGCGGCTCTGGCCCGAGGCCGAGACGATGGTGCCGCAGAGCTGGCCGCCGCAATCGGCAAAGCGCACGCGGGTTTCGCCGGACTGGCTGAGCCAGGTGCCGCGCGGATCGTTGGCCGCAGCGGGCGCCGCCAGCATGAGGCTCGCGGCCGCGGCCAGGCCAAGCGTGGTCAAGGTCTTCATTCCGGTTCCTCCCTGGCGCTTGTCGGTCGATTCTTCTCGGCGCCTGACGCCAGTCTCGCCTGTCCGGAGAGCCGCCGTCCAGCGGGGCGAATCGCCTGTTCGGCCGGGCGGTAGCGTTAATGAATCGTTGACCTATGGTCAGCAAACTGCAGCGTCGGATTGGAGCAGGCGGCCATGATGCCGTCGCGAAGGCCGCGGAGACGCATGATGTCCGTGATGATCCTCGCAGAGAGCGACACGCCGCCCATCGTCCCCCAGGAATTGGCGGGGGCGGATTTGGCGGGGGTGGATGCCGCCACGGCGGATCTGGCCGACCGGCCGCCGCGCGAGCTCGGCATGCTCTACGCGGCCGGACGGGTGGTTCCGCGCGATCTGGTCGCGGCCCATATGTGGCTGAATATCGCGGCCCTCAAAGGCGATCGCGAAGCCGCGCGCCAGCGCCAGGAAATCGCCGGTGAAATGTCCAGGGACGAGATCGCCCGGGCGCTTTCGGGCGCGCGGGCCTGGCTCGACAGGCAGGCTCAGCAGCAGATCGCCTGAGGTGGCGTCCCATCCGGGCGCGGGTCGTTGCCCGCCTATTTCTGTCCCCTGACGGTAGCCAGCGCCGCGGCCAGGTTCTCGCGACCGAACGGCTCGAAACGGAACACCACCTCGTGCCGGCCCGGTGGCAGTTCGACGCCGCGGAACAGCACATTGGCACGCAGCAGCGGGCGCCTTTCGTCGTTCACCCGCACGGTCCAGCCGGGATAGTCAAGATCGTGCAGGACCAGGATGCTGGCGACCTCGGTTTCGGCCACCAGGCGAACCTCGTTGATGCCGTACTCGGCGATGGCGACGCGCCCGGCCGTTGCCCGGCCCGGTGCATCGGTCGCCGAGGGCACGCTGTCGATCGGGTCGTCTTCGCCGATCAGCACCTCGGAGGCGAGATCGACGTCGGGGATCTCGCCCGCGGCCAGCGCCGCCTCGACGTTCACGCGCTTGACCCGTGCTGCCAGCATGGCGCGGGGGGCGGCCGGCGGCAGCCGGTAGATCCACAGGGGCGGGCCTTCGCGCAATTCGACGATGCGAGGCCGGGGAAGCGCGGCGGGCATGCGCTCGAACGGCTGGTCGAACACCAGGAGCTCGATGCCGAGGAGGCGGGCAAGGCGCGAGCGGTAGCCGCGGAAGGTCTTGGGGAAAGGCCGCAGCCGCGGCTCGTGGGCGGTTTCGGCGGCGCCCGTGGCGCGCTCGTACAGTGCAAAGCGGAGCGGATTGTAGCCGAGCGTACTCTCGATCCCATAGGTCATGCCGGCATTCTGCCAGCCGTTTTCCGGACCGAGGATCTCGACCCGCGGGCGGCGGCCGCGCGCATGGTCCGCTTCCAGGCTGCCGAGCACCTGGCCAAGCGCATCGCGGTCCGGCGAGGGGGCTGAGCTGAACACGGCATAGACGCTCTTGGCCTCGGCATTGATCGGCGTCGTGACGTTGTGGAATGCGAGCTCGCCGGTGACGAGTGCCGCGAAGGCAATGGCAAAGACGGGCCGGGCCGGGCGTGCGGCGAGCGCCCGCACCAGCCAGACGGCGCCACCGCCGGCAAGCAAGGCTCCGGCGAGCGCGCTCGTTGCAACCAGTACGTGTGTCCAGGACGGTGCGCGGGCCAGGGCGAAAACAACCAGTCCGGCCGCGATCGCGGCCATGAGGCCGAGGGCGAGCCGGCTGGTCCGGCCGACGCCGTGGCGGATCAGCGCGTCGAGGCTGCCGCCGGCGAGCATGGCAATGGCGAAGACCAGGACGAAGCAGGCATCGGCCGGACGACGGTAGAGCGAGATCCCCGGCACGAGGTCGAAGACCCATCGGAAGACGGGGGTGTGCGAACCCAGCGCATAGATCAGGCTGGCGGCGGCGAGCCCGGTGAAGAAGCGCAGGCGGGGGGCCAGGCAGGCGCCGCCGGCGATGCCGATCCAGGCGATGAGGACGCTGGTCGCCGCGCCGACATGCAGGAAATTGACGGAGCGGTCGGTCCAGTCGAAAGCCGGCCAATGCGGCGAGCCGGGGCCGAAATAGAGGTCCGCCTTCTGCAGGCCCCCGAAGAAATCGGCGGCGAACAGCCCGATCAGATTGAACGGATCGAGCGAGCCGTAGGCGGCGGTCTGAAACGCCACCATGGGACGGTTGGAAAAGGCGGCGAATTGCAGCGTCAGCAGCACAGGGATCGCCAGGATGGCGCCCCCGACCAGGCCCATGACGGCAAACAGCGGCAGGCGCTGCAGGAACCAGCGCCCGGTCGCGGGCGCCTGCGCGCCGCGGGTGAGCGCGGCGGCGACCAGGACCAGGCAGTTCAGGAAGGCGATCTGGTCGCGGCCGAGGGCCATGAAGGCGGCGGTCGCGCCGAAACCCGCGGCCCAGGCCAGGGAGCGCCGATCGAGCGCGATCTCCAGCAGCAGCAGGCAGAGCGGCAGATAGGCATAAGACACGACCAGGCCGACATGCTGCAGGCGGCCCATGGCGGGGCCGCCGAAGAACACGATGGCGGCCGCCAGGACGGCGGCCTCGGGGCGGAAGCCGCGGCGCGCGCAAAGCGCCGCCGCCGCGGCGCTGCCGACGGCGAGATGGGCCAGGACCATCGTGTCGAACAGGCCGATCGAGGCGCGCGGGGCGATCCAGGCGAGCGGCAGGAAGGTCGGCGAGAACAAAAGGGATTGCGGGTCGGCGACGCTCGGGAAGCCGGAGAAGTGGTAGGGATTCCAGAGCGGCAACTCGCCTTGTGCGAGCGCGCGGCCGACGAAGCGGAAGAAGTTATAGAACTGCGATTTGGCGTCCCAGGGAATGGTGACCGCGCCGAGCTGATAGGCCGCGGTGGTCAATCCCCAGAAGCCCAGGACGGCCAGGCCGACGACCAGCGTCTCCTGCTTGCTCCAGGCGGGCGCAGGCGAGGGCTTCGGGGCGGACGATGGTGGGGCAACGGCAATCACGTCCGGGGTTCTAGAGCATTTCCGGACAAAGTGGATACCGCTTCGGATAAGGACCCATGCGCGGCAGGCCGGGATGTTGCCACGGCCGTGTCGGGGACTGCCGAAGGTGTTGCTCGATCGCCGATGGCGAGCCTGCGCTTTTCGGTCGTTGCGCGCTCAGCCGGGCAGCAGGACAGGCCCGAGTCCGAGGCCGCAAGTCCCATCGCTCGGCTCTTTGTATGAGTTGTATTGGTACGTTATACGCGTCATAATATATGGTGTTGTGCAACTTTTCAGCCGGGGACCCCTCGGCGGTGGTTTCTTGTGATTGTTCGAATCTGACCGGAGATGTGGTTTCGAGGTGACCCGCGGAGCGCGGGCGCGTGAGTCCGTTTGGGTGGCCGCGATGAGGTCTCGCCGAACGCCGCCTCGCGACAGCCGGATTCGACCAGCTTAAACAGATGGTTGGGCGCTTGTCGGGGCGCGCCCTCCGCCGCGCCCGGAAGGCTGGCGGGATGGGGCTCTCGTCAGGGGCTGCGGCCGAGTCAGCTGTGCCCCATAAGCAACAGGCGGAAAAAACTTGGTGGCCTGGTGCTGTCTTGCCGGTGGTCCGGGTGGCGGTGGGCCGCGCGGGGGAGGCGGAGATCGGCCTTGATCGCATGAATTCGCGATGTATCCGTATCGTTGGTCGGCCTGGTTAGGTTTCGTTTGTTTCTATTCGTTTCTATTGTGAATGTTTGGCATTCACATGAACAAGTTGTTGTTATTTTTTGCAGGAATGGTGTGCGGACAACGTCGTTCTGGGTGTGATTGATTGCTTGTTTTTTTGATCTTATGTGGATATTGTTCTTTGTAGTGTGAACGAATGTCCTTTGCGCGTTCCGCGAGTGATGACTCGTATGCTGTAGCTTTACGATTTTACGACTTTCACCCTATGTGGATTTGCGTTCCGGCCGTCGCTCGGGCCGATCCCTTTGGTCGACGGGCGATCTTTGATTGAGGGATTCGGCCTTTGAGTTCAGTTGCGTTACAACCAGAGTTGACATGCGCTCCCAACGGGACGTTCAGCTTTGCTTTGCCTATCGCACCGAGCATTGTCGAAGACGTCTTTGGAGAATCCGTCCGGGTGAATGTCGACGGTCTCGTCTTCAACGTGGTCATCGATCGCTCTATTCAGATTCCGCCGGTGTGCCGTTCTATTCAGGACGCGAAATATTTCGCGATGGCGATATCGTTTCAGATATTGGTCCATGCCAATGAGGCGTCCTTGTCGAATACGGAGCCGCCTGCCGCAGCCGCGCGCGGGTTCGCTCGTGTCGAGATGGGAGGGCAGGGCGCTCGCCTGGACTCCAGCACGCAATTTGACGTGATCGAGGCGAGAACTGATGGGCCGTCTCTCGCGGTTACCCCGCCACCGGACCGCTCGGACGATCGGGGACTGGACGCATCATCCGGCGGATCCAAGTCGGAACTGTCGTTCGACGGCCTGTTCGATCAGTGGCGTGAGCAGCATCTGATCTCCGGTGGCGCGCCGACGACACCGCCCTATTGGGAAACATTGATTCAGCGTTTCGTCGCCTATCTCGGGCATTCCGATCCGGCACGGGTTTCGACCCAGGATGTCAGGAATTATCGGGATCACCTGATCAAAAGCGGGCGCCTCGCGCGGACCGCCAGGCATTCGGACCTTGCGGCCCTGCGCTCGATTTTCCGTTTCGGTATCGAGCAGGGGTTGGTCAAGACGGCCGATCCGACATCCGGCGTGCGGTTCCGCAGCAATCGGCTGACGACGAGCCGTAGAATGATGGCGTTTTCGGATGACGAGGCGCGGATGCTGCTTGAGGCGGCGGACCTCGAGGACAAACCGTCGCGACGATGGATTCCCTGGCTGACGGCTCTGACCGGCAGCCGCATTTCGACGATCGTCAATCTGCGCCAGGAAGACATCATCAAGGTCGACGATATCTGGTGTATCCGCATCTCGCGCCAGGCCGGGCCGATCAAGACGGCCGCGTCGGAGCGGGTCGTGCCGATTCACCCGCTGATCCTGCAGCGAGGTTTCATCGAGTTCGCCTTTTCGAGTGCCCGCGACCGCCTGTTCATCAACAGGACCCGCGACGATTTCATTCTGGATGGAAAGACGACCTCGTCATCGATCCCGGCGCCCTATAATCCGGGGCGCACCACCCGCAATCGGTTGACCGAGTGGATTCATTCGCTGGGCCTCGATATCGGCCGCTCCTCGGGCAAGGATCCGAGCCACGCCTGGCGGCATTGGTTCAAGGAAAAGGCTTTCGAGGTCGGGATTCCCGAAAAAATCACCGATGCGATCGTTGGGCATGCCCAAGCGAGCATATCTCGGCGCTATGGGAGCGTGTCCGTACAGGTGATGTTCGAAGAGCTGAAGAAAATTCAGGATCCATTGAAGTCCTGATGCTTCTGTTGCTTCTAAGCTATCGGCAATAACGAGCTTCTATCCTATCGCCATAAAAGAAAACCCCGGCGGTTTCCCGCCGGGGTCTTTAACTCAGGATCTGAAAGTCAGATCAGAAGTTGCGCTGAACGCGCAGGGTACCAACCCAGGCG
>NZ_JBWKTP010000015.1:0-29763 GCF_059420385.1 Phreatobacter sp. GW821-FHT04C01
AAGAAATTCGACCTCGCCGTGCTGTTCATCACCCACGACCTGCGCGTCGCCGCCCAGATCTGCGACCGCATCGCGGTGATGAAGAACGGCGTGGTGGTCGAGCACGGCAAGACCACCGACATCTTCGCCGCCCCGGCCCATCCCTATACCAAGTCGCTGTTCGAAGCCGCGCCCGGCCGGAATTTCGAGTTCGCCCGGGTCGCCTGAGAGGATCACGGCTTCCGTCGACGGGAGCCGCGTTCTATCTCTGGGTCCGGTCGCGTCCTGCAGGCTACGCGCAGACAGGATGCTCGAACGCCGGACCGGAGGGACCATGACCAGGATCGACGCCCCGACCCTTGCCCGCCGCATCGCCCAGGGTCGCGGAACGGCGACAGCCGATCTGGTCATTCGCGATATCAGGCTGTTCGACCTGGTCACCGGCGAGCTGGTCAGGACCGATATCGCCATCTGTGGCGACACCATCGTCGGCACCTATGGCGCCTACCAGGGCGCCCGCATCGTCGAGGGCCGCGGACGGATCGCCGTGCCGGGTTTCATCGACACTCATCTGCATGTCGAATCCTCGCTCGTCACGCCGATGGAATTCGACCGCTGCGTCACCCGGCATGGCGTCACGACGGCGATCTGTGACCCGCACGAGATCGCCAATGTGCTGGGCCGCACGGCCTTCGACTACATGCTGGAGGGCGCCGGCCGCACGGTCATGGACCTGCGCGTCCAGCTTTCGTCCTGCGTTCCGGCAACCCATCTGGAAACCTCGGGCGCACGGCTGGAGGCGGCCGACCTCGTCGCCTATCGCGATCACCCTAAGGTCATCGGGCTCGCCGAATTCATGAACTTCCCCGGCGTGCTTCATCAAGAAGCCGGCTGCCTCGCCAAGCTCGAAGCCTTTTCCGACCGGCAGATCGACGGCCATGCGCCGCTGCTGCGCGGCCTCGACCTGAACGGCTATGCGGCGGCCGGCATCCGCACCGAGCACGAGGCGACCACGGCGGACGAGGCGCTGGAAAAGATCCGCAAGGGCATGACCGTGCTGATCCGCGAGGGTTCGGTGTCGAAGGACCTGCATGCGCTGGCCCCCCTGCTGACGGTTCAGACCTCGCCGTTCCTCGCCTTCTGCACCGACGACCGCAACCCGCTCGACATCGCCGAAGAGGGCCATCTCGACTTCATCATCCGCACCGCGATCGCGCTCGGCGTGCCGCCGCTCGCTGCCTATCGCTCGGCCTCGCTGACCGCCGCCACCGCCTTCGGCCTGCGCGACCGCGGCATGATCGCACCAGGCAAGCGCGCCGATATCGTATTGCTCGACGATCTCGAGACCTGCGTGGTCTCGGACGTGTTCGCCGGCGGCGTCCTGGTCAATGACGCCGCCTATCGCGGCCGCCAGCCGGTTGCCCCGGTCGGGCTCGACAGCATGAAGGCCGCGGTGGTCCGCGCCGACGACTTCCGGATCCCGGTGACCGGCGCGACCGCTCCGGTGATCGGCGTCATCCCGGGCAAGATCATCACCGAGCATCTGCGCATGACATTGCCGGTCAAGGACGGCGCCATGGGCGTCGATCTCGACCAGGACGCGGTCAAGGTGGCGGTGGTCGCCCGCCACGGCATCAACGATAATATCGGCCGCGGCTTCGTCCACGGCTTCGGCATGAAGCGCGGAGCGATCGCCTCCTCCATCGGCCATGACAGCCACAATATCTGCGTCGTAGGCGTCGACGAGACCGACATGGCGATCGCGGTCAACCGGCTGGTGGCGATCCGCGGCGGCTTCGTCGTGGTCGAGGGCGGCACGGTGCGCGCCGAACTGCCGCTGCCGATCGCCGGGCTGATGAGCGACCGCCCCTTCGAGGAGCTGATCCAGCCGCTGCAGGACCTGCGCGCCGCGGCCAAGGCGCTCGGCGTCGTGCTGCAGGAGCCGTTCCTGCAGGTCGCCTTCCTGCCGCTACCGGTCATCCCACACCTGAAGATCTCGGATCGCGGCATGGTCGATGTCGACCGTTTCGACCTGATCGTTTGAACGCAAGAAACGGATTTTTGCCCCGGCGGCGGCGTGGGACGGATGGGCCAGGAGATTTTCCATGGCCACACCCTTCGCCCGCCTCTTCGCCACGTCAGGTTTCGTCCAGGCCGCCGATCAGATCGCGCTCGCGGCCCTGCCGGTCACCGCGCTGCTCGTCCTCAAGGCCGGTCCCGGCCTGATCGGCGCCCTGGTCGCCGCACAGACCGCCGCCTGGCTGCTGGTCTCGCTGCCGGCCGGCGTCATCGTCGATCGCCTGCCGAAGCGCACCGTGCTGATCGCCGCATTGACCCTCAGCCTTGTCGCCGCCACCGCCGCGACGCTTGCCGCCTTTGCCGGCAGCGTGCCGCTCCTGGCCCTCGGCGCCTTCCTGGCAGCGGGCGGCACGGTGACCTTCGTGCTGGTGCAGATCGGCCTGGTGCCGTCGCTGGTCGCCGGCACCGACCTGCCGACCGCCAATGCCCGCATCGAACTGGCGCGCGCTTCCGCCGTCGCCACCGCGCCCTTCATCGTCGGCTTCCTGGCCGAGCGGATTTCGCCCATGGCGGGCTATCCGCTGGCCGCGGCGCTCGCCTGCGCGGCGCTCGCCGCGGGCCTCACCATCGCGCCGCCGGCCGCGACCGGCCCGGCCCCGGCCAAGCCGCCGATCCTGACGGCGATCGCCGAAGGCGGCCGCTTCGTCATCAAGGAGCCTCTGCTGCGCGCCATCGGGCTCTGCGCGATCTTCTGGAACTTCGCCTTTATCGCGCTGACCGCTGCCTTCGTGCCCTTCGCCATCACCCGGCTCGGCGCGGATGTGGCGACCGCCGGCCTCGCCATCGGCGCCAGCGGGCTCGGGATGATCCTGGGCGCGGCCAGCGCGCCCGCGATCTTCGCCCGGGTCGAACCGCGCGTCGTGCTGATGTTCGGACCTTTATCCTCGATGCTGGGCGCCATGCTGATGGTCGCGGCGCCCCGTTTCGGCGGCATCGCGGCGGCGGCGATCGCCTTCGGGCTGATCGGCTTCGGGCCGATGCTGTGGCTCGTCATGCAGACCTCCGTGCGCCAGCTCGTGACGCCGCCCGGCCTGATGGGGCGGGTCACCGCGACGATTCAGGTGGCGATCTATGGGGTCAGGCCACTCGGGGCGCTTGCCGGCGGCTTCGTCGGCCAGGTCTATGGCCTGGACGCCGCGATCATGCTGGTGGCAGCCGCCTTCGCCGCCTCGGCCCTGGTTTCGCTCGCTTCGCCGCTCGCCAGCCTCAGGGTCATGCCTCAAGCGGCGACGGCCTGACCTGCCCGGCCGCAGCCCTATTCAGGCTCGGACGACCACATGGCGCTGGCGAGCGCGAGGACCTTGTCCGGCAGGAAGCGGACCCGTTCGGAGCTCAACGCATCATCGAGCCGCGCCACCCAGATGACCGTGCTGACGGGGCGGCCGGGCGGATTAACCAGCGCATCGCTCAGCAATTCGCGCAGCGTCACCCACTCGTCGGGCCGCAACCCGGCGAGATCTGGGTGGCCCTTGAGCACGGCGTCGATAGCGTCTCCCGCCGCGCCGAGCCGGCGCATCGCGCTTCTCGGTTCGTGAAACCGAACCCGCGCGCGCTGCTCGAAGGGGGTCGCCAGCAGCCGCTTCCATCTGGCGACGTCGATCGGATCCTCGATCGCTTCGGCCATGCCGATCAGCACGCGCTCGAACGTCTCGTCGTCGAGTTGCCGCAGCCGATCGATCACCGGCGCGAAATTGATCACCCAGTTCCGCACATCACTTGGGGTCGCGCCGGCGGGCAATGTGAACATGTTGTCCCAGTGCTCGGCCTGTTTGCGGCGACGCTCCAGCCGCTCGGTGAGCTCGGCCTCGTAGCGCCCGAGGCCCTCCCGGTCGGCCGTGCTCAAAGTCGTTCCCGCGCTACCTTCGATGAAGCGCCGCAGGGCTTGCGCCATGGGCGTCGCGCGCTCCATCCGGCCCGAGACCGCGATGGCCGCGATCCATTCCTTGTCGAGCGGCCGGCTGCGATCCTGCAGGGCCCGGAAATAGGATTCCAGAGCGGCCTCCGCGCGCATCGCCGCGTCGAACCGGGCGTCCAGAAAGGCCTTGGCGCTGTCGACCGCCCGAGCTTCCGCGGGGTGGACAACCTCGACGGGAAGCGCGGCCGCCGCCATGTCGGCTCCGGCCGTCACTGCGGGCCGCCGACCGGCATCGACCAATGGCGCACCGGCAACCGGCGCGAAATAAGCCGACAACCCGCCGCAAACGACCAGCATCGGCAGCACGATCCGTCCGATCACCAACCCCTCCACTGCCCGCCCTCGCGATCCGGCCCCGGCACGCGGGGGCGAGATCATCCGAACCCGACCGTGTCGGGACGGCATTCCTGATGGAAAGAGCGCTTCGAAGCAATATCGTGAACGCGCGGCCAGGCGCTCACGAACGGGGCGAGGCGCCTGGAGCACCAAGGGCGGCGGCGATCCTTCCGGCAGCCGATTGCACCGGCTTCAGGAAGCGCCCGATCGCTTCCTCACGGTCCATCGGCTCGCGCAACAAGGTCAGGTTCAGCGAAGCCAGCGCTTGGCCAGCCACCATCACCGGTACGCTGAAAGCCCAGGCGGCGGAACCATAGGCCTCGCGCGAATAGGCTTCGGTCATCAGCGAATAGCCCCTCGCGCGGATCTCGCCGAGGAGCTTGTCCAAGGCCTTGCCGTCGCGCGCCAGGTCGTTCCATGGGCCTGACTGACCGATCGCCGCCTCGATCGCGCGGCGGCGGTCTCCTTCGCTGCAAAAGGCCAGGTAGGCGAGACCGAGCGAGGTACCGAACACCGGTGCCCGGAAGCCGGGCTTGCGATCGAAGAACAGGCGCCCGCGGCCGCGGCTGGTCTCGGCGACGATCATCGCGTCACCATCGAAGATCGCGAGATCGGAAGGCCAGGCCACCTCGCGCTGGAGCGCCTCCAGAAACGGCTTGGCGACGGCGCCCACCTCCAGGTGCGCCTGGTAGCCGCGGCTCAGGTCGAGCGTACGGCTGGTCGGCGTGAAAGTGCCGGTCTCGGCGTCCCTGCGAACGAAACCGCCGGCCGCCAGGGTCTCGAGCATGCGGATCGCGGTCGCGGCATTGATGCCCAGCGCACGCGCCACCTGCCCGGAGGTCGGCCGCTCCAAGCGGTTCACGGCCCCAAGGACGTCGAGGACGCGCAAGGCGGCAATGACAGGCCGATAGGATGCCATGCGGTCTCCGGACGATGCCCGTGCGATGGACCCGCCGATCGGCCGATTGACTCGGCCGACCAGCACGTGATTTTCTGAGAATGAACTATAATTTCACTAGATGAAAATAGCCAGAGCCTTTCGGCCTGCGGATCCCCGACAGGATCGGCCCGATGCGCTCGGCGCTGCGTCGACGCCCCTGCCCCATCCCGACAGCCTCGAAGGTCCGCTCATGTCATCCTTGTCCGACACTTCCGCACTTCCCACCCTCGGCCACGGGTTCTACTGGCAGGACCTCGCCGAAGGGCAGACGTTCAAGACCTTCCGCCGCACCATCACCGAAACCGATCTGGTCAATTTCATCGGCGTCACCGGCATGCTGGAGGCGATCTTCATCGATGCCGATTACGAGCACGGCGCAATCCGCGGCCGGCCGGTGCCGGCGGCGCTCACCTACGCGATCATCGAAGGCTTCATCCTGCAAACGATGATCCAGGGCACCGGCCTCGCCATGCTGGAACTCGCCCAGACCATTCATGCGCCGGTCAAGGTCGGCGACAGCGTCTGGGCGACCATCGAGGTGACCGGCATTCGGCCGACCTCGAAGAGCGGGCGCGCCGTCGTCACCTCGCTGATCAAGGTGTTCAACCAGCGCAGCGAAGCGGTGCTGACCTATACCGCCAAGCGGCTTCTGGCCGGCAGGCCGGCCGCCTGAGCCGGCCGATCGAGACAACAAGAAACCTCCGGAGGACCGCCTGATGCTGACCCGCCGCGCGACCTTGCTGACATCGCTCGCTTTCATGACCGGAGCCGCCGCACGTGCCGAGACCACCTACCCGTCGCGGGCGGTGCGCCTGCTCGTGCCATTCCCGCCGGGCGGGCCAACCGACCTGGTGGCGCGGGTGCTGGCGGAAAAGATGGCGGTGGCGCTGGGGCAACCCGTGGTGATCGACAATCGTCCCGGCGCCAACGGCAATATCGCGGCCGAAGGCGTCGCGAAGGCCGAGCCCGACGGCTACACCGTGCTCTACAATACCTCGTCGATCGCGCTCAGCGCCTCGCTTTATGCCAAGCTCAACTACGACGTGACGCGCGATTTCGCACCCGTCGCGCTGACCGCGACCGTGCCCCTGCTGATCGCGGTGCATCCGTCGCTGCCGGTCCGCTCGATCGCCGAGTTCATCGCCTATGTGAAGGCCAATCCCGGCAAGCTCTCCTACGGCTCGGGCGGCGCCGGCAACGTCACCCATCTCGGCAGCGCGCTGTTCCTCAAGTCGCAGGGGCTCGACGCCGTTCACATCCCGTTCCGCGGCAGCGCGCCGGCGCTCAATGCGCTTGCCGGCAACCATGTCCAATTCGTCGCCGACACGGTCAACTCGGCTCACCCGCTGGCGCAGAGCGGCCACGTGCGGGCGCTCGCCATCATGGGGGCCAAGCGCAGCCCCGTGCTGCCGGAGACGCCGACCTTCGCCGAAGCTGGCCTCGCCAATTTCGAGATCGGCGCCTGGCAGGGCATCCTGGTGCCGGCCCGCACGCCGCCCGAGGTCATCGCCCGGCTGAACCAGGCGACCCTCAAGGCGCTGGCCGATCCGGAGGTGAAGGCCAAGCTCGACATTCAGGGCGCCGAGCTGCTCGGTTCGACGCCTGATGCCTATGGAACCTATATGCGCGCCGAGATCACGCGCTGGGCCGACGTCGTCAAGGACAGCGGCGTCCGGATCGAATGATGCGCTTCGCCACGACGGCGGTCAGGCCGCCCAGGCCAGCCGCTGCAATCCGTCACGGGCGAGCCCCCGGCCGGCGCGCGCACCCGAGTGGGTCCCATTGTTCCAGGTCAGGACACCGTTGACCCAGACGCCTGAAATGCCGACGGCCGGCTGAGCCGGCTTCTCGAAGCTCGCGGTGTCGATCACGGTGGCCGGGTCGAACAGCACGAGATCGGCGAAGGCGCCCTCACCGATGACACCGCGATCCCTGAGGCCGAAGGTCGCGGCGGTGTGGCCGGTCATCTTGCGCACGGCGTCCTCGAGCGTCAAAAGGCCGGTCTCGCGGACATAGTGACCGAGTACGCGCGGGAACGTGCCCCACAGGCGCGGATGCGGGTGGCTGTCATAGGGCAGGCCATCCGAGCCGATCATGCTGTGCGGATAGGCCAGGATGCGGCCGACATCGGCCTCGTCCATCTGGAAATAGATCGCGCCGGCCGGCGACAGCCGTTCGACCGCCTCGTCCAGCGTCAGGTTCATCTCACGCATGACATCGGCGAGGTCTCGGCCGGACATGTCGGGGAAAGGCACCGACCAGGCGATCATGGTGCGGGTCGAGCGCTTGACGCGCTCCGCCGCCAGCATGGTCGACGAGGCGACATAGGGATAGACGTCGAGGCTGACGACCTGGGAAGCCCGATAGCCCTCGATCGCGGCAAGCGTCTCGACCGACTTGCCGTGATGATCGATGCCGGACAGCTTGTGGTGCGAGATCACCACCGGCACCTGGGCATGCTTGCCGATGCGTGCGCTCTCGGCGAGGCTCGCCATCACATCCTTGCCCTCATCGCGCATATGGGTGGAATGAAAGCCGCCGAACTCATGGACGACTTCGGCGATCCGCTCGATCTCTTCGGTGGGCGCCGCCTCGGCGGTCGGATATTCGAGCCCGGTCGAGAAACCCGCCGCGCCTTCGCCGAGCGCCTGGCGCAGCATGCCCTGCATCCGGCCGATCTCGGCCTCCGTCGCCGGCCGTTTCAGGTCGTCCATGGCCATGAAGCGCAATGAGGAATGGCCGGCCTGGGCGACCACGTTGAGCGCCGGCGCGTGGGCGCGCAGGTGGTCGAAATAGCCTGAAAAGGTCGGAAAGAAATGCTCCGGCTCCGAACCGATCAGGTCGATCGGCGCCGGCGGCCGGGCCGGCGCCACCACCGGGCTGAGCGAGATGCCGCAATTGCCGACGACGACTGTGGTCACGCCCTGGCTGACCTTGCAGGTCATGGCCGGGTCGGCGATGACGGCGCGGTCGTCATGGGTATGGGCGTCGATGAAGCCGGGTGCCAGCGCCAGCCCCTTCACGTCGATATCGGGGCCGCCATGCGGCAACATCTCGCCGACGGCGACGATCCGGTCACCCTCGACGGCCACGTCGCCGACGCGGCCGGGCGCACCGGTGCCGTCGATGATCAAGGCATTGCGGATGACGAAATCGGCACTCGACATAGGGACTCCTGCTGGACTTCTTGCGCGCGGCGGCCGCGCGGCTTGGCTGAAAAGAGAACGCCGGGCCGAACCCGGGCAGCGCTGTCGCGGCCGGGACCGTTAGCCGGGCAATCCGGCTTTTTTGGCGAATGGGCTCAGGTTGCGAGCGAAACGAGCTCTCCGGTGAGCTCGGAGTCCGGATCGGCGAAGGGCAGCACCACGGTGAAATGGTTGGCGCCGGCAACCTCGATCATCGCGGCTCTCGCGCCAAGCACGCCCCAGCATTCGACCAGGCTGCGGCTCTGGCGCAGATATTCCGGGGCTTCATTGCCGCCGACCACCGCCGTCACGCGCAGGCCGCGCGGCGGCGTCCAGGCCAGCGGCGAGAGACGGGCAGCCTCGCCGGCGTCGAGGCCCAGCGCCTTGTTGAGACTGGTCGGCACCAGCGGCGCCAGATGGAACAGGCCGGAAATCGGCAGGGCTCCGGCGATCAGGTCGGCGGGCTCCCCCAGCGCGGCCCAGTCGGTTGAGGCGAGGCAGGCAGTGAGATGGCCACCGGCCGAATGGCCGAAAGGCAGGATCCGCCGGCCGGAACGGGCGTGCAGCGCGCGGGCGCAGGCGATCGCCTGGGCGACGATCTCGGCGATCGTCACGGCCGGGCAGAGGTCGTAGCTCATCACCGCCACGTCGAGCCCGTGCGCATTGGCGCCACGCGCCATATGGCTGAACCAGCTCTTGTCGAGCGCCTGCCAGTAGCCGCCGTGAATGAACAGAAGGATCGGCGCATCGGCGCGGGGCGAAGCGGCCGGAAACAGGTCGTAGCGGTGCCGCTCGCCCGCTCCGTAAGGCTGGTCGAGGGCGGCCGCGGGCGAGGCCTGGCGATAGGCCGCCGCATCGCGCGCCCAGCCCTGCATGACGACCGGATGGTCGGGCACGCGGGCGCGGTTGTTATATTCGGTTTCGAGATCGGGACTGGTCATGATGGACAGGCTCATTCGGGGCAGCGGCGCAGGACTTCGCCGTCGAGGTCGATACGGTCGTCGTCGAGCCGCTTGATCGGCACGCTCCGGCCGACGGTGCCGACGACGTAGTCGCCGTCGGCGACGCCGACCTCGGTGATCGCCTGCTCCTGTTCGCCGGCGAGCCGGAGCGAACGCGCGGTGATGCGGGTGACCCGGTCGCCGCCGGCCTTGCAGGCCGCCTCGTCGCCGAACGAGCCCTCGAAGCCGAAGACCCGCATGCGCGCACCGCCGGTCAGCACGCCCAGCGCCGTCCAGGTGTCGAGCGCCCGCTCGATATCGGCCGGGCAGGAGGCGGCGGGATCGGAGAAGACGCCGCGCAGCAAGGTGGAGGCGAACCGCGTCGTGCCGCGGTTGAAACTGCAGGCGTGAACGGCCCGGTTGGCGAGATCGACCGTCACCGAGACCAGCGTCTCGTCCGGCTTGTAGCTGCCGGAGACGAAGATCACCTCGCCGCGCCGCTCGACCGGCGTGGTCAGCGTCATCTTGAAGGTCCAGCCGAGCGCCTCGGGCTCGAGCAGCGCCGCCAGCGCATCCGCCAGCGGGGTGAAGTTGAAGAAGCGGAAGCCGCGGTCGATGCGCTCCCATGGCTGGCGCCCGACCCACCAGGTCAGCGTCTCCATGGAGCCGGCGAGGACCAGCCGCTCGAACTGGATCGGCTCCCCGGGAGTGAGCGACCAGCGCGCGTCGAGCAGGCTTGTGCGGGCCAGCGCGGTGACGATCAGCCGGCCATTGTCGACGGCGAAATTGGGCTCGGCGGCGCAACTGTCCTCCCGGTCGGTGACGGAGAACCGCTCGCGCGTCAGCGCGACATAGACGCGGGCATAGTCGCAGCCGGCGGTGTCGGCGGTGCCGCGCAACACGACGACATCGGCGTCACCGACCTGAAACACCTTGGCATCGCAGCACTCGACAAAGGTCGCCAAGGCCGCATCGACCCGCTGGCCGGCAATGCTGACGCGCCGTCCATCGGAAAATCCAACCGGCGCTCCCGCCTGTCGGAAGGTGGTGATCTCCATCGGTCCGAAACGCGTCGCCACCGTCTGCTGATGCGCGGCCCGCGCCTTGCCGGCACGAATGCGCTTTTCCAGATCGACATCGCGCACCAGTGCACCGAAATGGCGGAAAGCGCGGTCGGGCGGGTCGCGAAAGCCGGCCTGGCGGACATAAACCGCGATCGCCGCCGACAGTGCCTCCGAGCTTTCGCCGTCGACCGGCCCCTGGAACAGGCCGAGCGTCTTCAGGTCCTCCTGCAGCGCGCGAATCTCAGCCTCCTGCGCCACGGCGCCGCAAGCCAGGCCGACCAGCACGAGGACGGTGGCAAACAGGCCGGCAACGGCCGCGGCAAGACGGTCGAAACGACCGCCGATCCACGCCTTCACGATTGCACCCTGGCAAAGGCCATGCCGGATTGACCCACCGTACGGCGCGGCCTAGGGCTCATGGGCATGCTTCGACGGGCCCCTGTGCGATGACATCGATCAAACAAAAAGCAGCCCTCGCGTCCATTGCGATCACCATCGCGCTGACCCTGGCGAAACTCGCGGTCGGCCTGGCGAGCGGCTCGATCGCCATTCTCGCCGAAGCGGCCCACGGTCTCGTCGACACCGCCGCGACCCTCCTCACTTTCTACGCCGTGAGGCTCGCCGACAAGCCCGCCGACGAAGAGCACCAATACGGCCACGGCAAGGTGGAATCGATCGCCGCCCTGGCGGAGACGGCATTTCTGTTCCTGGTCTCCGGCATCGTGGTGACCGAAGCCTTGCGCCGCCTGATCGACGGCGGCTCGCCCGTCGCGGTCACGCCGGTGATGGCGCTGCTGATGGTCTCGGTCATCGCGGTCGATTTCTGGCGCTCGCGGATCATGGGCCGGATCGCCCAGGAGACCCATAGCCATGCGCTCGAATCCGGCGCCCTGCACTTCACCGCCGACATGGGCAGTTCGGCGGTTGTGCTCGCCGGCCTGCTGTTCGTCTGGCTCGGCTATCCCAAGGCCGATGCGATCGCCGCCATCCTGGTGGCGATCTTCATTTGCGCGATGAGCTGGCGGCTTGGGCGCAGGACCATCGACGCCCTGATGGATGCGGCCCCCAAAGGCGCGACCGAAGCGATCGCCGCCGCCGTCGACGCGGTCCCCGGCGTGGTCGCGATCAACCAGATCAGGCTGCGTCAGGTCGGCCCCGAAGTGCTGGCCGAGATCATGGTCAAGGTCAGCCGCACCTTGCCGCTCGAGCGGGTCGCGGCACTCAAGGCGGATATCGCGACCGCGGCGATCGCCGCCCATCCCGGCACGCGGCCGACGGTCACGGCCGATCCGGTCGCGCTCGACGACGAAACCGTGCTGGAACAGGTGCATCTGATCGCCCGCACCGAGAACCTCGCCGTCCACCATGTCACCGTCCAGCATCTCGGCGAGCGCCTGTGCATCGGGTTGGACCTGGAGGTTGACGGCGTCATGACGCTGGGCGCCGCCCATGAGGTCGCGAGCCGGCTCGAACGGGCGATCCGCGGCGAACTGGGCGAGGATGTCGAGGTCGAGACCCATATCGAGCCGCTGCAGGCCGAGCTCCTGGCCGGCGGCGAGTGTGATCCCGAACTGGTCACCGACATCGCCCGAACCCTGTCGACGCTGGCCGCCGAAACCGGGCTTGTCGAGGATGTCCACAGCGTTCGGGCGCGCTCCACCGAAGCCGGTCTCGTGGTGATCTATCATTGTCGCGCCGACCCCGCCCTGCCGGTCTCCAGGGTCCACGAAGCGGTCGATCAGATCGAGCGCCGGTTCCGCCGCGCGCACCCGAAGGTCCTGCGCGTCGTCGGCCATACCGAGCCGCCGCGCGCCTGGGCCCTTCCCTCCGCGCGACCCGGGACATAGGTTCAAGGTCATCGACAATGTCGATCGTCCGGCGTCGATAGCCTCTGGAGTGCCCACTATGCGCAGTGATCAAGCGAGACCGGTCAAGCTGTCCGACTATCGCGTGCCGGATCACCGCGTGACGACGGTCGAACTGGACGTGGCGCTGCATCCGAGCGCCACACGTGTCGTGGCACGATTGGCCGTCGAACGCCATCCCGAGGGGCGCCCGGACGCGCCGCTCAGCTTCGACGGCGATGAGCTGAGCCTCGTTTCGCTGGCGCTCGACGGCGCCAGGCTCGACAGTTCCGCCTATGAAGCCACCCCGGACCGGCTGGTGATCCACCGGCCGCCGAGCGGTCCGTTCACGCTGACCATCGAAACGACCGTCGACCCCGAAGCCAATACCCAGCTGATGGGCCTCTACCGCTCGTCGGGAACCTGGTGCACCCAGTGCGAGGCCGAAGGCTTCCGGCGGATCACCTATTTTCCGGACCGCCCCGACGTCCTGGCCGTCTATACGACACGAATCGAGGCCGACAAGGCGGCGGCGCCGGTGCTGCTCGGCAACGGCAATCTCGTCGCGGCCGGCGATCTCGGCAATGGCCGGCACTATGCCGTCTGGCATGACCCGCATCCGAAGCCCAGCTACCTGTTCGCCCTGGTCGGCGGCGACCTCGCCTCGATTTCCGATCATTTCGTCACGCGCTCGGGCCGCGACGTCACGCTGAAAGTCTATTCCGAGCACGGCAAGGAGAGCCGCTCGGCCTATGCCATGGACGCGCTGAAGCGCTCGATGCGCTGGGATGAGGAGGTGTTCGGCTGCGAATACGACCTCGACATCTTCATGATCGTGGCGGTCAGCGACTTCAACATGGGGGCGATGGAGAACAAGGGCCTCAATATCTTCAACGACAAATATGTCATGGCCCTGCCGGAGACCGCGACCGACCAGGACTACGCCCATATCGAGGCGGTGATCGCGCATGAATATTTCCACAACTGGACCGGGAACCGCATCACTTGCCGGGACTGGTTCCAGCTCTGCCTGAAGGAAGGCCTCACCGTCTTTCGCGACCAGGAATTCTCGTCCGACATGCGCTCGCGCGCGGTCAAGCGGATCGCCGATGTCCGGCTCCTCAAGGCGCAGCAATTCGCCGAGGACGCGGGCCCCCTCGCCCATCCTGTCCGCCCGGAACTTTATAACGAGATCAACAACTTCTATACCGCGACCGTCTATGAGAAGGGCGCCGAGGTGATCCGCGTCCTGAAGGTGCTGCTGGGCGCGGCCGAATTCCGGAAGGGCATGGATCTCTATCTCGCCCGGCATGACGGCGACGCCGCGACGATCGAGGATTTCATCGCCTGCTTCGCCGAGACGAGCGGTCGCGATCTCAGCCAGTTCTTCCTGTGGTATCGCCAGTCCGGCACGCCCGAGGTGAGTGTCGAGGGCCAGCACGACCCGAAGGCCGGCACCTTCACCCTCGATATCCGCCAGACCTTGCATCCGACCCCGGGCCAGCCGAGCAAGCAACCCATGGTCATCCCGCTGGCGCTCGCGCTGATCGGCCCGGATGGCGCCGAACGGCCGCTTCTGACCGAAGAGGGTGAAAGCGTGCCCGCCGTCGTGGCGCTGACCGCCAGCCGGCATCGCTTCGTGTTCACAGGTCATCCGACCCGGCCGATCGTCTCGATCAATCGCGGCTTCTCGGCGCCGATCAAACTCAACACCGACCTGACCGAGACCGACCTGCAATTCCTCGCCCGCCACGACAGCGATCCGTATAATCGCTGGCAATCGATCCAGACGCTGGCGACCCGGTTTCTCACCGCCTCGACCGCGGCCATCGTCAAGGGCGGTGCGGCGCTTGGCTCGGCCACGCTGATCGAGACGCTCGGCGCCGTGCTTAAGGACGCCGGCCGCGATCCTGCCTTTGCCGCCCAGGCGCTGAGCCTGCCGTCGGAAGCCGATATCGCCCGCGAAATCGGCGGCGAGGTCGATCCCGACGCCATCCAGGCCGCACGCCTGGCCTTGCGCCGAGCGATCGGCGACACGCTGGGTGACGATCTCGCGGCCGCGTTGACCGCCTTCCGCGCCGCGGGCCCGTTCTCGCCGGATGCCGCATCCGCGGGCCGCCGGGCGATCGCCAATGTGTCGCTCGACCTCTGGGCCGCCAACGGCGCCGAAGACCGGTTGGCCGAAGTCGCGCAGCGCTTCGCCGGCGCCGACAACATGACCGACCGTTTCGCCGCGCTGGCCATCCTCGCCCAGCACGCCGGCGCGAGACGTGAGGCGGCGCTGGCCGCCTTCCATGACAGCTACCGGGCCGACTCCCTGATCATCGACAAATGGCTGGCCCTTCAGGCGGGTATCGCCGAGCCGGGCACCCTCGACCGGGTCAAGGCGCTGATGGCCGGGTCGACCATCAATTTCGGCAATCCAAACCGGCTGAGGGCGCTGGTCGGCAGCTTCGCCATGACCAACCAGACCCAGTTCAACCGCCCGGACGGACAGGGCTACCGCTTCCTGGTCGACGTGGTGCTGGATGTCGACGCCCGGAACAGCCAGGTCGCGGCGCGGCTGCTGTCGGCGTTCCGCTCCTGGCGGGCGATGGAGCCGGGCCGGCGTGGGCTCGCCCAGGTCGCCCTGACCCGCGTCGCCAACACGTCCAACCTGTCGCCCGATGTCCGCGATATCGTCGAGCGCTCACTCGGCTGAGGCGTGACGCGGTCCTGCAAAATCCGCGTCCGATTTGGCTTTCATTCCTATCGCGTTAACCAAATATTTCCATTTCGGTGAATCCACGACTCTAGACAGTTGACCCCAAAATCGATTCTTATGTGCGTGATTCGGGGGCGTCAGCGACATTTCTCCTGAGCAAAATCATCTGATTGTCGACGGGGGAACCGGCGATGGCGCGCAATTCAGCGGCCAGCGCGGAAGCGCGGATTCATGCTATTGGCTCGCGCGGCTTCGCGAAGCCGATCAGCGCCTCGCTGGAATCGTGGCTCGCCCCCTATGAGCCGCTGCTCCGTCGCCTGGTACCGGGACTGATCGTCGCGTTCCTGGTGGTGATGGGCACCGGCGCGGTGCTGCAGATCTACAACAGCCGCATCGAGGCGCTGGGTTCGGCTGCCGAAGACCTGGCGATGATCGCTTCGGCCTTCGACGACGACCTCAGCCATCGGACCGCCGTCGCCGCGGGCGACCTGACGGTCGCGGCCCAGGCCGCGATGAACCTCGCGACCACCCGCGCGACCACCGGCATCAATCGCACGCTCGTCGTCACCGATCTCTCCGGCACCATCATCGCCGCCCTGCCCGCCCGGGCGCGCAGCACGCTGGTCGGCCGGCCGATCACCACCGTGCTCAGCAGCGCATTGGCCGCGGCCGAGACCGACAGCCAGCAACTGGCCATGCATGTGACGCTCGCCGACGGCGACACCGCGCTGCTCGCCATGCGCCAGTTGCAAGCGCCGTTTCAGCGCCTCTATGTGATGCAGCCGACCGACGATGCGCTCGCCAACTGGATGCGCGCCTCGCTGCTGACGGGCACGCTGTTCACCACCACCGGCTTGCTGCTGCTGATCCTGGGTCTTGCCTTCCATATCCAGACCGTCCGCGCGGCCACCGCCGACATGATCAACCAGAACGCCCGCGCCACCATCGACGCCGCGCTGGAAAGCGGCGGCTGCGGCCTGTGGGACTGGGAAATCGGCAGCCAGCAGATGTTCTGGTCGGCCTCAATGTTCGAAATCCTGGGATTGACGCCGCGCGAAGGCCTGCTGACGGTGGCCGAACTGCAGCCCCTGCTTCACCCCGAAGACAGCTACCTCGCCAATATCAGCGAACTCGTCGACCTCGATCCCGCCGCAACCGTCGATTTTCAGTTCCGCATGCGCCATGCCGACGGCCGCTGGATCTGGCTGAGGGCGCGCGGCCGCAGGCTGAACCTTGCCGGCATCGCGCATTCCCGCTTCGTCGGCATCATCGTCGACATTACCGAACAGCTGGCGCTGGCCGAACGCAACGCGGCCACCGACCTGCGCATCCGCGAGGCGATCGAGACCATTTCGGAGGCCTTCGTCGTCTGCGACGACGACGAGCGCATCGTCGTCTGCAATTCGAAGTTCCGCGAGCTCAACGGCCTGACCGAGGAAGGCGCCCGCGCCGGCACCTGTTATCACGAGGCGCTGGCCAAGGGCGGCGGTGCCAACATCGTCGACGGCCGGGTGCTGGCGACCCAGGCCCAGGACGGCTCGCGCGACCTGGAAGTGAAACTGGCCGACGGCCGCTGGCTGCAGATCAGCGAACGCCGCACCCGCTGCGGCGGTTTCGTCTCGGTGGGCACCGATATCACGGCCCTCAAGCATCATGAGACCGAGCTGACCGCCAGCGAGCAGCGCCTGCGGGCCAGCGTCGCCGACCTGCAGCGCAGCCAATACACGCTGGAGATCCAGACCCAGCAGCTTGCCGAGCTCGCCGAGAAATATGGCGAGCAGAAGACCCGCGCCGAGGAAGCCAACCGGGCCAAGTCCGAGTTCCTGGCCAATATGAGCCACGAGCTCCGGACCCCGCTCAACGCCATCATCGGCTTCTCCGAAATCCTCAAGGAGGGCCATTTCGGCCCGATCGGCGTGCCGAAATACGGCGAATATGCCCGCGACATCTATGACAGCGGCCATTTCCTGCTCTCCGTCATCGACGACATCCTCGACATGTCGAAGATCGAGGCCGGCCGGCTGAAGCTCGATCCGCGCGAGACCTATCTCGAGGAAACCCTGGACGAGACCATGCGGGTGCTGGCCAAGATGGCCTCGGACAAGCAGATCATCATCGAGGCGGAAATTCCCGAGGGCATGGAACTCGTCGCCGATCGCCGGGCGATCAAGCAGATCGCGCTCAACCTTTTGTCCAATGCGGTGAAATTCACCCCGCCCGGCGGCATGGTGTCGGTTCGCGTGCGCAAGGCCCGCGGCGTGGTGGCGCTGGCCATCGAGGATACCGGCATCGGCATTCCACGCCAGGCGATCCGCAATCTCGGCCGGCCCTTCGAACAGGTCCAGAGCCAGTTCTCGAAGAACCACAACGGCTCGGGCCTGGGCCTTGCGATCGCCAAGTCGCTCGCCGAAATGCATGGCGGCTCGCTCAGGATCCGCTCGACCGAAGGCCGCGGCACCACCGTGGTGGTACGCCTGCCGGTGGCCGGCCCCAATGCCAAGGAAGCCGCCTGACCGGCCGGCCTCGCCATCGAACGATCAGATCGGTCCGACCACACTGACAAAGGCCTTGCGTACCGCCTTCTGCACGTCGGCGATATGGGCGTTGAGAGTGGCGAAATCCGGCAGTTCCCCGGCACGTGCCAGCAACCGCTTCAGGCCCGGCGTGCCGGAGGCCGGCTCGAACCGGTCGACCAGGCAGAGCCTGAGGATCTGGGTCAGCCTCTGATAGAGCCTGCAGGCGGAACGCAGCACATCGGCGTCCTCCACCTTCAGAACGCCGGCCTGCGCCGCCCGGTCCAGCACGCGCAGCGTATTGGTATCGAGAATTTCGGGATGTTTGTGGGCGTGCACGAGCTGCAGCGCCTGGGCAACGAACTCGATGTCGATCAGGCCGCCGCGGACATATTTCAGGTCCCAGCGGTCGCTGTCGCCCTTGTCCTCGGCGATCGCCCGGCGCATGTCGACGATATCGCCGAGCGTCGCCTTGGCCACCCGCTTGGTGGTCAGGACGGCGTGGATCGCCGCCTCCACCTCGGTGCCGAAGCCGGGTGTCGCCGAGATCACCCGGGCGCGGGTCAGCGCCATATGCTCCCAGGTCCAGGCCTCGTCGAGCTGGTAGGAGCGAAAACCGTCGAGATGGGTGGCGACCGGGCCGGACCGGCCTGACGGCCGCAGCCTGAGGTCGACCTCGTAGAGCACGCCCTCGCTCGTCGGTACCGACAGGGCGCTGATCAGGCGTTGCGTCAGCCGGGCGAAATAATGGCTGCCGACCAGGGGACGCTTGCCGTCGGAAGCGTTTTCGTCGGGGTCGTGGGCGTAGAGCAGGATCAGGTCGAGATCGGAGCCGGCGGTCATCTCGCGGCCGCCGAGCTTGCCGAGTGCCACCACCGCCGTGCGCATGCCGGGGACCCGCCCATGGGCTTCGACGATCTGTGCCTCGACCGCCTTGTGCAGCGCGACGATCAGCTGCTCGGCGAGCCGGGCGAAGGCCTGGCCGGCGGCCTCCGCCGAGACGGTGCCGGCGAGCACCCGCACGCCGATCAGGAACAATTGCTCCTGGCCGAAGATGCGGACGCGATCGAGCACCTCTTCCGGATGCCGGGCAAGGCTGATGACGTGGTGCAGGCTCAGCGCCAGCTCGGCATCGGACGGCAGTTCGCCGAAAAAAGCCGGCTCAAGCAAGGCGTCCAGCACATGGGCGCGCCGTCCCAAGAGGTCGGCGAGGCGCGGCGCCGAACCGAGGATCTGTGAGATCAGTTCGAGCAGATCCGGGTGGGCGCGCAGCAGGACCAGCAGCTCGATCGGCTGGGAATGCCGGGTCAGAAGGCGGTCGAAAGCACGCAGGCCCAGATCCGCGTCGCCGGTGCGCGACAAGGCGTCGAGCAAGGCGGGGGCCAGTTCCGCCACCCGTTCGCGTGCTTCCCGGGCCCGCAACCCGCCCGAACGCCCCTCCTGCCAGCCATGCACCATGGCGACGGCAGCAGTCGCATCCTGGAAGCCGAGATCGGTCAGTGCCGACAGCGTCGAGGCCTTGGGCGGATCGGCGGTGAGGTCGAGCGTACCCTTCACCTCGGACAAGGGCGGCAAGGTCTCGAACAGATGCGCGTAGGCCGCTTCCACCGGCCGCAATTCGTCGATCAAGGCGTCGGCGAAGGCCGCGCGGTTCTTGAAGCCGAGAAAGCGGGCGATGCGCTCGACGTCCTCGGTCGCCTCCGGCAGGCTGTGGGTCTGCTCGTCGGCGACCATCTGCAGCCGGTGCTCGACCTTGCGCAGAAAGCGATAGGCAAGCTGCAGCGCCTCGCGCGTTTCCTGCTGCACCCAGCCCGCCGCCACCAGCTGCTCGAGACCGCTCATGGTGTCCTTGACCCGGAGCGCCCGGTTGCGGCCGCCCGCGATCAATTGCTGGGTCTGCACGAAGAACTCGATCTCGCGGATGCCGCCGCGGCCGAGCTTGATATTGTGGCCTTCGACGGCCAGGGCGTCGTGGCCGCGGAAGGCATGGATCTGGCGCTTCATGGCGTGGACGTCGGCCACCGCCGTGTAGTCGAGATATTTGCGCCAGATGAACGGCTCGATCTCGCGCAGGAAGGCGGCGGCCGCCGCCAGGTCGCCGGCGCAGGGCCTGGCCTTGATGAAGGCCGAGCGCTCCCAGGTCTGGCCGAGCGTCTCGTAATAATGCAGCGCCGCCGGCACCGAAATCGCGACCGCGGTCGCCCCCGGGTCGGGCCGCAGGCGCAGGTCGGTGCGGAACACATAGCCCTCGGGCGTGCGCTCCTGCAGGATCTTCACCAGGCGCTGGGTCAGGCGGACATAGACCTGCTGCGGCTCCTTGCCCGCCTTGAACGGGGCCTTGTCCGGATCGAAGAAGACGATCAGGTCGATGTCGCTGGAATAATTGAGTTCATGGGCGCCGTGCTTGCCCATGGCGAGCACGATGTAGCCGGAATCGCGCTCCGGATGGTCCGGATCCGCCGGCTTCAGCGTACCGGCCTCGGCCAGTTCCCGCATGAGATGGGCGACCGCCTCGGCAACCGCGGTATCGGCGGTGCGGGTCAGCGCGGCCGTGACCTGCTCGAGCGGCCAGACGTCACCGATATCGGCGAGCGCCACCAGCAGCGCGACATGGCGGCGAAACCGGCGCAGCGCCACCCCCACGGCCTCGTCATTGACCGCCTGCCGGCACGCGGCGACGGCGGTCGCGACCAGCACCTCGAATTGCGCCGCCGGCGCCGTCCGTAGACAGTCGAGCAGGATCTCGGGCTCGTGGGTGGCGATGGCGGTCAGGAACGGCGAATGGGCCAGCACGCCGGCGACCACCGCCCGCGGTTTCGGCGCCTTCAGAATCAGGTCGAGTTCGCCGGCCAGCGCCCGGTCTTCGACAGCGCCGAGAAAGCCGCTCAGCAGCTTGGCTGCGCCGACGCCCTGAGGCAGCACCGGCGCGGTCACGAACCGCTGGTGCAGGGGGCCTTCGTGGTCAGGAATTTCCATTCGCATTGGTCGCATCGCCCGGCATTCGAGGCAGACGTAGCACGACCTTCAGCCCAGGTGCATTGTCGACGAGCGAAAGGTTACCGCCATGCAGCCTTGCGACCGCCGCGGCGAGCGACAGGCCGAGCCCGGATCCGGGCCGCGAGCGGCTGGCCTCCAGCCGCACGAATCGCTCCAGCACGCGCTCCCGATCGGCCTGCGGAATGCCCGGCCCGCTGTCGGCCACCGTCAGCACCGCCTCAGATCCTTCCGCCCCGACAGCGAGCGCGATATGTCCAGCCTGGCCCTCCACACGGCCATATTTCAAGGCATTGTCGACGAGATTGGCGACCACCTGGCCGAGCAGTTCGCGGCTGCCGTTGACCGCGACCGCCGCGGCCGCCACGCCAAGGGTCATGCCGGCCTCCTCGGCCAGCGGCTCGTAGAGCTCGCCGACGCCCTCGACGATCTCGGCGAGATCGATCGGCGCCATGCCGTCCTGCTGATTGCCGGCTTCCGCCCGGGCGATCATCAAGAGCGCGTTGAAGGTGCGGATCAGGCCGTCCGATTCGTCGATGATCCCGGCGAGCGCCTGGCGGTGCTCGTCGTCGCCCGAGGCATTGCGCAGGGCTTCCTCGGCGCGGTTCTTCAGCCGCGTCAGCGGCGTCTTGAGATCATGGGCGATATTGTCCGAGACCTCCTTCATGCCGGCCATCAGCGCCTCGATGCGGGCGATCATGGCATTGACGCTCTCGGCCAGCCGGTCGAGTTCGTCGCGCGTGCCGGCGACCGGCAGGCGGCCGGTGAGGTCGCCGGCCATGATCCGGCGCGAGGTCTCGGTCATCGCGTCGACGCGCTTCAGCACGCGGCGGGTGACGAAATAGGCGCCGATCAGGCCGAGAACCAGGGCGACCGCCAGCGACAGCCGGAAGCCGCTGCCGAAGATATCGAGCACCCGGTCACGCTCCTCGAGGTCGCGGCCGACCAGCAGGCGGAAACCGCCCGGCAGGCCGTAGACCTGGGCCAGCGCACGGTGCGGCCGCGCGGCCGCCGTCTCCTCGGCGCGCCGATAGTCGGTCTCGATCCACCCCTGACGGGTCAGCGTGCCGTCTGGCAGGTCGCCGATATTTCCCGCCACCACTTCGCCCGCGAAGGTGGTGACCATGTAGAGCGAGGCGCCGGGCCGGCGGCCGCGCTCGTCGATGACATTGACCAGCCGGCGAATGCCGCCAATGGCATATTGCTCGGCAAGCCCCCGCACCTCGGCCTCCACCGTCTCGGTGATCTGGTCGGTGAACAGGCGCTGCGTGGCAAAGCCGAGCCAGCCGATCAGGAAGCCGGCGAACAGCACGAACATCAGCAGATAGGCGGCGATGATCTTGAAGGCCGTGGTGCGCAGCAAGGTCCGCAAGCGGAAGCCGCGCCGGCCGGCATGGTCGTCGTGCACGCCGGCACCCGCCTCGCCCGGAACCGCCCCGGTCACGCGCGCACCGTATAGCCCGCACCACGAATGGTCTGGATCAGCGGCTTGCTGAAGCCCTTGTCGATCTTCGAGCGCAGCCGCGAGACATGCACGTCGATGACATTGGTCTGCGGATCGAAGTGATAGTCCCAGACATGCTCGAGCAGCATGGTGCGGGTGACCACCTGGCCGGCATTCTTCATGAGATATTCGAGCAGGCGGAACTCGCGCGGCTGCAGGACGATCTCCTCGCCGGCACGGGTGACCCGATGCGACAGGCGGTCGAGCTCAAGGTCGCCCACCCGATAGACGGTCTCGGGCGTGCCGGTCGAGCGGCGGCGCGACAGCACCTCGACCCGGGCGAGCAGTTCGGAAAAGGAATAGGGCTTGGGCAGGTAATCGTCGCCGCCGGCGCGCAGGCCCTTGACCCGGTCGTCGACCTGGCCGAGCGCCGACAGGATCAGCACCGGGGTTTCGCGCCCCGAGCGGCGCAACTCGCCGATCAGCGTCAGCCCGTCCTTCTTCGGCAGCATGCGGTCGACGACCAGCACGTCATAGGGGCCGCCCTCGGCGAGCGCGAGGCCGGTTTCCCCGTCGGCGGCATGATCCGCGACGTGACCGGCCTCCTTGAATGCCTTGACCAGGTAGGACGCCGCGTCACGGTCGTCTTCGACTATCAGAATCCGCATGTCGGGCATGGTAGGAGGGTCTCGCGCCAATCGCCAGACGCTGAATGCGCGGGCGGGATGGTCCGGGCTCGAAGCCCGAACGGGAACGAGGCGGACGGTGGGTGATCCGTCCGCCTCGCCCGAGACCGATCCGACGCAGCGGGGGGCGACTGGGGGGTTGCCGCGCCGGATCGCTTATGTGTCGGCGTGGGTCCGAAAAAGGTTCGAACCCACGCGCATTTTATTTCAACCCGCGTTGAGCGGGATGGCGATGAAGCGCTGGCCGTCGCCGGAGCGCAGCCGGATCAGCGCCGAACGGCGGCCCTGGGCGCGTGCCGCCGCAAGCGCCTCATGGACGTCGCGGGTGGAGGCGACCGCCCGGCCGGCGACATCGATGATCACGTCGCCCTCACGGACACCGCGCGCCGCGGCCGGGCCGTTCGGGTCGACATCGGTGACGACGAGGCCTTCGCCGCTGCCGCCGAACTTGCCGCCACGGCCGGCCGGCTGCAGCGTCAGACCCAGACGCGGGACCTGCGGTCCGGCCTGCTGATCGCCACGCTGCTCGCCCGGCTGGTCGCCGCGCGCCGAAGCCTGGCGCTCGTTCGGGAGCTGGCCGAGCGTCAGGTTGACGCTGCGCTCGGCGCCGTCGCGCTGGACCGTCAGCTTGACGGTGGCGCCGGGATGGGCAGTGCCGATGCGACGGCTGAGGTCACGGGCGTCCTTGACCGGCTGGCCGTCGACCGCGGTGATCACGTCGGACGGCCGGAGCTCAGCGCGCGCCGCCGGGCTGCCGCTCTGGACGCTGGCGATCAGCGCGCCTTCCGGCCGGGCCAGCCGGAGGCTCTCGGCGATCTCTTCGGTCACCGGCTGGATCTGCACGCCGATCCAACCCCGCGAGACGGTGCCGGTGTCGCGCAGCGCGGCGATCACGGTCTGGGTGGTCTCCGAGGGGATGGCAAACGCAATACCGACATTGCCTCCCGACGGTGAGTAGATCGCGGTGTTGACGCCGATCACCTCGCCGGCGGCATTGAAGGTCGGGCCGCCGGAATTGCCGCGGTTCACCGCCGCGTCGATCTGCAGGAAGTCGTCATAGGGACCGGAGCCGATGTCGCGGCCGCGCGCCGAGACGATGCCGGCGGTCACCGTGCCGCCGAGGCCGAAGGGATTGCCGACCGCCAGGACCCAGTCGCCGACACGCGGTGCCTGAGCGGCGAAGCGCACGAAGGGGAAGTTGGTGCCTTCGACCTTCAGGAGCGCAAGATCGGTGCGCGGATCGGTGCCGACGACCTTGGCCTTGACCGTGCGGCCGCCATCGATGACCAGATCGGCCTCGGTCGCGCCTTCGACCACGTGGTTGTTGGTGACGACATAACCGTCGGCCGAAATGAAGAAGCCGGAGCCCTGCGCGACCGCGCGCGGTCCACCACGGCCCTGACCGCCGCGGCGCTCACCCTGGCCGAAGCGCGGATCGCCCTGCCCCTGCTCGCCGAAGCGGCGCATGAAGCGCTCCATCATGCCGCGATCACCCTCGTCCATGCCCGGGATGTCGCGGAACGACATCTGCTCGCTGGTGGCGGCGCGCGTCACCTTGACTGAGACGACGGCGGGGCGAACCCGCTCGACCACGTCAGCAAAGGACGGCAGGCTGCCGATCTGAGCGGCCTGGGTGGACTGGGCATGGGCGGGAGCGATGAAACTGGACGGGGCAGTCTGGAACTGCAGGACGCCGGCGCCAATGGCCAGGGCCGCAACGGTGCCGTAGAGCGCGGTACGCAGGCGAGGTGACATGAGGGTAGCTCCATCGAAACGGGGACACGGAAGCTCCGTGAGTGCCCCGGACAATGGTGCAGGCCAGATTACGGCGCTCTGGCCGGGAGATTACGGTTTGGTAAGGTGCCGGCCGGCCTCGGCGCGGCCGGGCTCCTACGACTTCAGGACGGCGTCGAGCTTGGCCTTTTCCTCGTCGGTCAGCGGCTGAACGGCCGGACTGGCCCGGCGGCGGCGCAGGGCGAAGGCGATGTAGAGCCCGCCGGCGGCCAGGAAAGCGACCGGCGCCGCCCACAGCGCCCAGGTGTGGCGGCTCAGCCGCGGCGTCAGCAGCACGAACTCGCCGTAACGATCGACCAGGAAATCCAGCACCTGCCTGTCGCTGTCGCCGGCCTTCAGCCGTTCGCGGACGAGCAGCCGGAGGTCGCGGGCAAGCGAGGCATCGGAATCGTCGATCGACTGGTTCTGGCAGACCATGCAGCGCAGCTCCTGGCTGAGCGTACGGGCGCGTGCCTCGAGGACCGGATCGGCCAGCATCTCGTCCGGCAACGCGGCTCTCGCCGGCCCGATCAGGCCGGGCGCTGCCAGCGCCAGCATAAGCGCGACGGCAAGGGCGCTCCGTTGCAGGCCCATCACTCCGCCGCCTCCAGGGCCGGCGCCGTGGCCCGCCGGGCCGCCGGCTTCGGAGCGCCGACACGCAGGCGCCGGTCCGATAGTGAGAGCATGCCGCCGAACACCATGAACAGCGTGCCGATCCAGATCAGCAGCACCATCGGCTTGTAGAACAGCCGGAGCGCGATCGAGCCGTCCTCGCCGGGATCGCCGGGCGAGACATAGAGCTGCGACACGCCGCGCGTCCTCAGCGCCGCCTCGGTGGTCGGCATGTTGCGGGCCGTATAGACCCGCTTGGCGGGGGCCAGGACACCGGCGGGAACGCCGCCCTCGGCGACGCGCAGGCGCGCGACCTGGTCGCGATAGTTCGGCCCCTCCTGCGGCGACATGCCGTCAAAGGTCAGGTCGAAGCCGGCGATCGACACGGTCTGGCCCGGCCTGACCTGGACGATCAGCTCCTGGCGATAGGCGGTCTCGCCGACAATGCCGATGAGCATGACGCCGACCCCGGCATGGGCGACGGCCGTGCCCCAGGCCGAACGCGGCAGGCCCTTGGCCCTGGCCCAGACGGTGGCGGCCGGCGCGCGGAACAGCTGGATCCGCTCGGCGACCTCGATCAGCGAGCCGGCAATGATGTAGCAGGCAAGGCCGATGGCGACCGGTGCCAGCACCGGGCCGCCCCAGGTCGCCGCATAAGCGGCGAGCATGCCGGCGACGCCGAGGCCGAAGGCCCAGGTCAGGCGCTGGGCGACGCCGTAGAGGTCACCGCGTTTCCAGGCCAGGAAGGGGCCGAACACCATGACCACCAGGAGCGGCACCATCAGCGGGCCGAAGGTCCAGTTGAAGAAGGGCGGACCGACCGAGATCTTGGCGCCGGTCAGGGCCTCCAGCGCCAGGGGATAGAGGGTGCCGACAAAGACCACGGCGCAGGCGGCGGTCAGGAACAGGTTGTTCAGCACCAGCGCGCCTTCGCGCGACACCGGCGCGAAGATGCCCCCCTGTTTCAGCATCGGCGCCCGCCAGGCGTAGAGCGCCAGGGAACCGCCGATGAACGCCACCAGGATCGCGAGAATGAACACGCCGCGCTCAGGGTCGACGGCGAAGGCGTGGACCGACGTGAGCACGCCGGAGCGGACCAGGAAAGTGCCGAGCAGCGACAGCGAGAAGGTGAGGATGGCCAGCAGCACGGTCCAGACCTTCAGGGCCTCGCGCTTTTCCATGACGATGGCCGAATGCAGCAGCGCGGTGCCGGCGAGCCAGGGCATCAGCGAGGCGTTCTCGACCGGATCCCAGAACCACCAGCCGCCCCAGCCGAGCTCGTAATAGGCCCAGAACGAGCCCATCGAAATGCCGGCGGTCAGGAACATCCAGGCGGTCAGCGCCCAGGGCCTGACCCAGCGGGCCCAGGCGGCGTCGATCTTGCCGTCGATGAGCGCCGCCACGGCGAAGGCAAAGGACATGGAGAAGCCGACATAGCCGACATAGAGCAGCGGCGGATGGATCGCCAGGCCGAGGTCCTGCAGCAGCGGATTGAGGTCACGCCCGTCGAAAGGCGCCGGCGAGAGCCGCGTGAAGGGATTGGAGGTGTTCAGGATGAACAGGAGAAAGGCGACCGTGATCCAGCTTTGCACCGCCAGCACATTGGCCTTCAGGCTGAGCGGCAGGTTGCCGCCGAACACCGCCACCAGCGCCGAAAACAGCGCCAGGATCAGCACCCAGAGCAGCATGGAGCCTTCGTGGTTCCCCCAGACGCCGGAGATCTTGTAGATCAGCGGCTGGGCCGGATGGCTGTTGAGATAGACGTTCTCGACCGAGAAATCCGAGACCAGATAGGCGTAGGTCAGGGTCGCGAAAGCCAGCGCGATGAAGGCGAACTGGCCAAGTGCCACCGGCCCGGCGGTGCCCATCAGCACGGCATCGCCTTTCCTGGCGCCGACGACCGGCACGACCGATTGAATCAGCGCCAAGGCCAGCGCCAGGACCAGGGCATAGTGGCCGATTTCCGGAGACATGGTCACCTCGTCCCGGTTTGACCCGCCGCGTCGCGGCCGGGGACTGGATCGCCGGGTCGCCAGAGGCCCTGCTGTCGCAGGCTGTCGGCAACCTCTTTCGGCATGTAATTCTCGTCGTGACGGGCCAGCACGCTGTCGGCGCGGAACTGCCTGCCGGGTTCGATGACACCTTCGGTCACCACGCCCTGCCCTTCGCGGAACAGGTCGGGCAGCACACCGGTATAGGCGACCGGGACCGAGTTGCGGCCGTCGGTAACGCTGAAGCGCACCTGCATGTTCTCGCCGCGCCGGACCGAGCCGGTCTCGACCAGGCCGCCAAGACGGATCCGCGTGCCCGGCTGGATCGCCTTCTCGACCACGTCGGTCGGCGAATTGAACAGGGTGATCGAGCCGGACAAGGCGTAGAGCACCAGGCCGGCGGCGATGCCCAGCACGCCGAGGGCGAAACCGATCAAGGTCAGGCGGCGCTGCTTGCGGGTCATCTCGATCAGCCTCCGAGGCCCAGTTCGCGGACCAGCGCATCGAGCCGGGTGATTTTCTCGGCCTCGGCGGCAAAATGGTGGCGCGCGTCCGTCGCGGCCTGGCGTGCCCGGGCGCCGTCGCCCAGCACGGCATAGGAGCGGACCAGGCGCAGCCAGCCTTCGAAATCGCTGCCATCGGCGGCGAGCCGCGCCGCCAGTCCGTCGACCATGCCGCGGATATCGGTCGCGCTCGGTATCGCCGGTGCCGGCGGCGGCGTACCGCCAAGCCGTACGATCTCGCTTTGGATCGGTGCAAGCCAGGGCGCGCCGGGAGGTGCTGCTTCGGCGAGCCGGGTCCAGACCGCCCGGGCCTCTTCCGGCCTGCCGGCCTGCTCGGCGGCAAGACCGACGAAATAGCTGGCCTTCGGATGGTTCGGCTCGATGGCGATGGCACGCTCGAAGCCGGCCTTGGCCTCGGCCGTCACCTGGCCCTGGGCTTCGAGCACCCGCGCCTCGGCGAGATCGGCCTCGCGATCGGCGGTCGCGCCGAGCAGCCGCAGGGCGTTGGCGCGCGCCTTGATCGCGTCGGCTCCGCGCCCGAGCCTTGCATAGATCGGCGCCAGGATCTCCCAGCCGCGGCCATCCTCGGGATTGGCGGCAAGATGCGCCTCGACGCGGCCGATGAGGGTCGCAAGGTCACGTTCGGCCGGCGTCTCGCGGACCCTGCCGGCGAAGGGCTGGCCCGGATAGTCCGGCCGGCCGCGCGTGCCATAGGCGGCGGCCGCCACCAGCGGCACCAGGACGATCGCTGCGACCGCCGCGATCCGGCGGCGCCTGAGCGATGAGCCAAGGTCCGGAGACGCCTGGTCGGCGGCGGCGATCAGCCGGCGCGACACCTCGATGCGCGCCGCCTCCGCCTCGGCCTCGCCGATCAGGCCGACCTGCCGGTCGCGGCCGATTTCGGCCAATTGATCCTTATAGACGGCGAGATCCGAGCCCGACGACCGGGCCGCTGCCTCGCGCGAGCGCGCGAGCGGCACCAGCACCGCGAAAATCGCGGCGGCCGTCATGACCGCGAAGACCAACCAGACCGTCATGGACCCATCCATGCCGCACACTTAAAGGTCGGCGCCGCCGCACGCCACCGGGCGATGCGTCGCGGGCCGGCCTGGGCAATAGACCAGCCGAAGAGCCGCGACAATGACGGCGATCAAATGGCAATCATGACGAATGCGTCAGCGGTCGGCCGGCATCTCCCGCACCGGGCGGTCAGCGCCCGGCGTTCCTGGCGCTGTGGATCGCCACCTCGGCGGCCTTCTGCAGGAGCTGGGCATAGCTGGCACCGAAGATGCGCGCCGAGAAGCGGATGCCGGCCTCGATCTGGCTGATCTTCAGCGCTCGGTCGGTCTCGGGCGCGCTGCGGATCGATTCCAGCAATTGGGTCAAACGCGGGTCGAGATAACCCTGGATCTCGGTGAAGACCCGGACGGTGATCTCGTTGAGCGCGATCTCGGCGGCCGAATTGCGACAGACGGTCAACAGGTCGAGCCGGGTCTCGATCTCGCTGACCACGTCCTCGGTCACCTGCTCGACATGCACGTCGTCGCGATGCCGGGCGCGCAGATGGCGGCGGATCTGCCCCGGCACGCCCTCGATCTCGGCCGACAGCAACCCGGCCAGAACGCCGCGAAGCTTGGCCATGCGGCGCTGCCAGGGGCCGTCGCCCGACAGGTTCATGTCGGTGCGCAGCGCCCGGGCGGCGTCGTGAAAATCCTTGACGAGGCCGCCGACGACCTGCGGCTTGTTGGCCTTCAGCGCGGCGGTCGTGCCGATGACCGCGAGTTCGGCATCGGCCAGGACCAGCTCGACCGCATGACGGTAGGGATTGGCGGCGATCTTGGTCGGATCGTCGCTCTCGGTCGCGGCGACCGCCAACCGCACCAATTGATGGCGATGAGCGAGCCGGGCCTGTACCAGGGCCAGCGCGAAGGGCAGGAGCGAAGGCCGCTTGGTGGCGATCGGATCGAGCAGCATGCGCGCGTTGTCGAGCCCCTCGTCGGCGAGGTTCTTGATCACCGACGGCAGCTTGGCCGGCAAATAGGCGAGCGCGCCGATATCCGGCAGGATCCGGACGATGTCGGTCGCGTCCTCCAGCACCCGTTCGTCGCCGAGATGGGCGGCAAGGCGCTTGCGCGCCGGCTCGCCGCCTTCGGTCGAGGACAGTTTCGCCTCGATCGCCGGGATCATGATCGAGAGAAACTTGGCGCAGTGATAACTCACCGCCTCGGGGGGGGGGGGGGGGGGGGGGGGGGGGGGGGGG
>NZ_JBWKTP010000015.1:29772-111369 GCF_059420385.1 Phreatobacter sp. GW821-FHT04C01
GTCGTTGGCCGCGGTCGCCGCGGCCAACGCCGCCTCGAACACCTTGGTCTCCGCCGGCTTCAGGTCGCGCTCGACCCAGACCCATATGGACGCGACCGAGGCGCGCATGATCCGCGCCCTGGTCTTGGCTTCCAGCCGGTCGTCGATGAGGAAGGGTTCGAGTGGCCTGAACAGCAGCCGCGCCGCCTGATCGGAGCGCGGGGCCGGTTCGATGCGCAGCGGCGGCTCGGTGTCCGGCACGAATTCCGGCGCGTCGCGCATGCTCGTGCGCAAGGCGGCCAGCACCATTTCGCCGCCCGGCAGATCCTCGCCGCGCAACCGTGCCCGCTCGAATTCGGTCGCCAGCAGCGCCTTGGCCGAGGCCGGCAGGCCGTTCAAATAGGCGCGCAGCCGCTCCCCGGGGGACGCCGGCACCGCATCATCATCCGCTACTGTCGCAACCTCAGCCATTCTGCGGCGACGCTACGACAGCGCGGTTAAGAATCGGTTGGCCGCGGTCGCGGCCAAGCCGAATTATATCGGTATCAGGACACCGGAGACCAGCTGCCGTCGGGATTGCGGCAGGCGGTGCCGACCGCCGTCTGGGGCGAGCCGTTGATATAGATCGTGTTGGTATATTCGCGGCAAAGCCCGCCGCCGCGGCGATAGGTCGGACCCGGCTCGACATAACCGTAGGCCTTCTCGCCGCGCCATTCCGAACGGCGGCCCTCCCAGATGGCGACACGCTCGGCCTCATAGGCGCGCTGGCGGTCCTGGGCGTCCAGATCGCGGCCGATGGCATTGCCGATCAGGCCGCCGATGGCGGCGCCGGCGAGACCGGCGCCGAGGCGTCCGGCGACACCACCGCCGAATTGCGAACCGATCAAGCCGCCGGCGAGCGCGCCAACGGCGGTGCCGGATTGTTCGCGGGTTTCACAGCCGGCGACCGCGAGACCGATCAGGGCAGTGGCGACGACGAGGCGGAAGCGCATGGACTATCCCGTTTGCTTGGAGCACGCCGGATCGATCCGGCGGATGCGTGACCGGCGCCAATGTCCAGTCCAATGAGGCGAAAAGGCGGCATCCGGCGGCCGGGACGGGCTTGTTCACACCATCGGCAGCCGCAGGATCGCACGCAGGCCTCCGAGGGGAGCGGCGTCGAGCACCAGCTTGCCGCCGTAGAGGCCGGCCAGTTCAGCGACGATCGACAGGCCGAGACCGCTGCCCGGCTTGGTCTCGTCGAGCCGTCGGCCGCGGCGGCCGACAGCCTCGCGCTCGTCGGCCGACAGCCCGGGGCCGTCGTCGTCGATGGCAATGGTGAAGAAGGCCCGGTCGGCCGAAGTCTCGGCCGATTCCGGCCTGACCGTCACCAGGACGCGCCGGTCGGCCCATTTGCAGGCATTGTCGACGAGGTTGCCGACCATCTCCTCGAGGTCATGGCGCTCGCCGCGGAAGGTCACACCGGCAGGCACGTCGGCGGCGACGCCGAGCCCGCGGTCGCGGTGGATCTTCTCCATGGTCCGGGCGAGCCCGCCGACCACCTCGGCAACCGGCACCACCGTGGTGGCGACCTGGACGCGCGCCGCGACACGGGCCCGCTCGAGATGATGGCTGACCTGGTCGCGCATGATGCCGACCTGTTCGGCCACCTTGACGGCGAGTGCGTCGCGGCGGCCGGCGGCCTCGTTCTGCATCACCGAGATCGGCGTCTTCAGGGCATGGGCGAGATTGCCGACATGGGTGCGCGAGCGCTCGACGATCTCCCTGTTGGTGTCGATCAGGGCATTGACCTCGCGCGCCAGCGGCGCGATCTCGACCGGAAACGTGCCTTCGAGATGATCCTTCTCGCCGGCGCGGATGGCCGTCAGGCCGCCGACCAGCCGGTTCAGCGGCGTCAGGCCGACCCGGACCTGCAGCAAGGCGGCCACCACCATGCCGATCGCCAGGAGCACCAGGGTCGCGATCAGCGTCAGGTTGAACTGGCTGACCGCACCGCTGATCTCGTCGGCATCGCCGGCCACCATGACGACGAATTCGCCGTCCTCGCCGAGCTCGATGGTGCGCTCCACCGCGCGCAGGCGCTGATTGGCCGGTCCTTCGATATAGCCCTCGCGCGAGCGCGTCGGCCCTTCCGGCACGATGCCTGGCCCGAGGCTGGCGAGCCTGCCCTCGAACAGCGAGCGCGAGGCCCGCGTGTCGTTGCGGCCGCCGTCGACGCGGATGATCTGCCAGTACCAGCCCGATTGCGGCAATTCGAACAGCGGCTCGCCGAGATTGGCGCCGACCTGGATCTGCGGATCGTCGACGGCGCCGGCGATATCGGCGATGAGCAGCTTGACGTAGACGCCGAGACGCCGGTCGAAACCACGCTCGACCGCATCCCGATTGACCGCCGCGAGCACGATGCCGGTGATGGTGAGCAGCACCACCGCGAAGGTCAGGGCCAGGATGAACAGGCGCCGCGCGAGCGACGGGGCGCGAATCGCAGGCACGGCTTATGCCGCCTGAGGCGGCTGCAGGATATAGCCCAGGCCACGCACCGTCTGAATCACATCGACGCCGAGCTTCTTGCGCAGACGGCCGATGAACACCTCGATCGTATTGGAATCACGGTCGAAATCCTGGTCGTAGATATGTTCGACCAGTTCGGTGCGCGACACCACCTTGCCCTGCTGGTGCATGAGATAGGCGAGCAGGCGATATTCATGCGAGGTGAGCTTCACCGGGTTGCCGTCGACGGTGACGCGGCCGGCGCGGGCGTCGAGCCGGACCGGACCGCAATTGAACTCGTTGGTCGCCTGGCCGGCGACGCGCCTGAGCAGCGCCCGGAGCCGCGCCAGCACCTCCTCCATGTGAAAGGGCTTGGCGACATAGTCGTCGGCGCCGGCATCGAAACCCTGGACCTTGTCGGACCAGCGGTCGCGCGCGGTGAGAATCAGCACCGGCATGGTGCGGCCCGAGCGCCGCCATTGCTCCAGCACCGAAATGCCGTCCATCTTGGGCAGGCCGATATCGAGCACCACCGCGTCATAGGGCTCGGAATCGCCGAGGTAATAGCCCTCCTCGCCGTCGAAGGCGCGGTCGACGACGTAACCGGCATCGGTCAGCGCTGTGAAAATCTGCCGGTTGAGATCCGGATCGTCCTCGACGACGAGCAGCCGCACGCTTTGATTCCTTACCTTGCCTCGCGCGCTTTCGAAGGGCGCCGCGTCTCATGCGCCCGTCAGCGGACCTGGACGAGCTGCCCGGTCGCCGCGTCGAAGCGCGCACGCATGACCTTGCCATGCCGGTTGACGACTGTCAGCAGGTAGACGAGCTGGCCCGTCGAAACCCGGCAGAGCCGGGCATTGACCACCTCGCCGCGATGCTCGGGGCGCAGGTTGCGGGTTGCCTGGTCGAGCGGCACGGCCTGGTTGCCGGCAATGGCGGCACGCTGTTCCGCGGGTGTCAGGCAGCCTTGAGCCATGGCGGAGGCCGGTGCCAGCGCGAGCACGAACATGACGGCACAGGTCTTGAGCAGGGTCATGTCTGGACGGACCATGGCGAGGAAGGCGGCACGGTAGCCGCGCGGCCTGAACGGCCGATGAATAATATGCGGGGAAAGTCGGCGGCAGCGCCCACGCGTCATCGTCAGGACATCACGCTTGCGGCATTGCGTCTCCGGCATGGCGTTGTTTGCCGGCCGGCCCGCGTGTAGCCTGATCGGCACGTCACGCCGGCCGGTGGCCGACGACATGTCGAAGCGCCCGTGCCGCCGGATAGCCGTCATCGAAAGGCCGGGCGGTTCGCGCGCGAACGGCGCAACGTCCGCGGCACCCGATCGCATCAGGAGCGAAACCATGAGCCATGTACCCGCCGACCTCGCCGGGGAGTTCCCGGAAGCCGGTGAGGCCATCGCCAGGCTGAAGGCCTCGAACCCGCATTTCGCCAAGGTGATCGAGAGCTATCATTCGGTGAACAAGGAAATCCACCGGATCGAGGCCGAGCTCGAGCCGACATCGGACGAGACGCTGGAAGATTTCAAGAAGCAGCGGCTGGCGTTCCTGGACGAAATCGCTGCCATGATCGCCCAGGCGGGATCCTGACCGAGGCCCCGATCGCCGCCACGCCGGCGCGCCGCTAGGCCGCCGATCCGGGCTTGGCGCGCGGCGACCAGCGGCTGCCGGAGACGACCGACAGGGCCGGCCCGCCATTGGCCGCCTCGAGCGACATCGGGCCCGCGATGCGGACCAGGAAGGGCAAGGTCCAACCGGGCGGCCTCGCCCCCAGATCTCTGCCGAAAATGATGGTCACTGTCGCGGTCACGACGCGGCCTCCTGGCAAATGCCGGGCGCGGTATCGGCGATCACATTGACGAGATCGCGGCATGCGAGCGGCACGACGGCGCTGCGGCTGCGGGCGGGCCATTCGGCCGGAGCGGCGGATCCTGCCGGTGGAAGCTTGTTTTCGACGGTCATAAAGGCCTCGCGGGTTAGCTGTGGGTCACCGCCAGGGAATGTTTGGTTCATTCCCGGCATACGACTCGATGACCGTCTTCGGATCGGGCGGTCTTCGGTTCGGGCGGCATTCGGATTGACAGGCCCGGACGGTTGCGGGCCTCATCGCTGGGTTCATTCGAGGAGACGACGTGCGGATAGTGGTTCTTGCCCTGGCATTGATGCCTGCCAGCCCGGCCCTGGCTGTGATCGGGGGCACACCTCTGCCGGCCTCGGATCCGCTCAGCAGCCAGACCGTGATGATCTCGGGCGGCCAGGGATTCTGCTCGGGCGCGGTGATCGGTGAACGGCTGGTGCTGACGGCGGCGCATTGCGTCGACGGCAGCCCGAGGCTCGCGGTGCTGGTGTTCGGTCCGAATCGCCAGCCGATTCTCAACGAGATCGTCGGACGCTCGATCCATCCCGCCTACAAGCGCCTCGACTGGCAGAACCGACGCACCGCCGTGGACCTGGCGGTGGTGCGCACCGCCCAGCCGATCGGCCAGGGCCGGCGGACCGCGAGCCTGAGCGCCGCGGCGCTACCGGCACCCGGCGCATCGATCCGCCTGGTGGGCTACGGCCCGAACGCCGAGGGGGACGGCGCCAGCGCCGGCGTCCTGCGCCAGGCCGCGCTCACCGTCACCGGCAGGCCATCGAGCTATCAGGTGCGCCTGACCGGACCGACAGGTGCGAGGCTCGGCGCCTGCACCGGCGATTCCGGCGGACCGGTCTTCTCCACCGAGGCCGGACAGCCGGTGGTCGCCGGCGTGGTCAGCTGGACGACGGGCCAGGGCACGGCCCGCTGCGGCAATCTGACGGGAACGGTTCCCGTCGCACCTCACCGCCGCTGGATCGAGGAAACGATCCAGGGCCTTGGAGCGCAACGATGAGACATGTCACGGCTTCCACGCTTTTCGCCGGCGTCCTGGCCGGCATGGCGACCCTGGTCAGCATGCCCGCACATGCCATTATCGGCGGCAGCTCGGTCGCGGCCTCCGATCCGCTCGCCCGGTCGTCGGTCCTGGTGGTGACCGGCGATGCCAATGGCTGCACCGGCACACTGATCGGCCGGCGCAGCGTCCTGACCGCCTCGCATTGCGTGCAAGGCGCGCGCATCGCGGTCGTCGCATTCATTCGCTCCGGACGGATCGTGGCGCTGACGCCGGTCCTGTCGGCGTCCGGACATCCGGGCGTGCGCGGCCCGCGCGGCAACAACGCGCCGATCGACGTCGCGGTGCTGACCATTCGCGACCTGCCGCCGGCGGGTTTCGGCCCCGCCCGCGTCGGCGGCCGCGAGCCGGCGCCGGGCTCGCGCGTCACCATCGCCGGCTTCGGCCGCCAACGGCTCGAAAGCATGCGCAGCGCCGGCGAATTGCGCCGCGTCGACCTGCCGGTGATCCAGCGTTCGCCCTCGGGCTATACCGCGCTCGGCGTACCGGGCCTGTTCGAGACCGGCCGCGCGCCATCGGCCTGCCAGGGCGATTCGGGCGGCCCGGCGCTCGCCGGAGGCAGCGTCGTCGGCGTCGTCAGCCTGGTCTCGGGCCCGACCGAAACACGCGGCTGCGGCTTCCTGACCATCGCCATGCCGGTGGTTTCGATCGCGCCCTGGATTCGCGGCGCCATCGCCAATGGTGAGAGCCGGGCCCCCGCCAATCCGCGTGTCGCGACCTTGCCGCCGCCGCGCGCGCCGGAGCGCGAAGGGCTTCCGCCTTGGGCCCGCATCGACCGGCAGTGACGCTCGATTTCGTGCCGACAAGATCGGCACGAAAAAACAAGAGCGCCCGGCCGGTACCGCACGCCGGGCGCAGATCTCGAATCTGCATAAGACGTATCGCAGGGTCGCTGCCCGCGCAAGGATTATATTCCTCGCAACAAGAATATGAGACCGTCAATGCGAGAGCGCGGTCCACAGCATGGCAAGACCGGATGCCAGCATCAGCCCGTCCAGCATGGCGCGAAAGCGCTCGGCGTTCATGCTGAGGACGAAGCGCTTGGCGACAAACGAGCCGGCCATGAGCGACGAGCCGGTGATCAGTCCCTTCAGGATGATCTCGACGGGCAGCGCGCCAAACTGGCGGAACGACAGCGCCTTGGCGAGGTAGATGGCGAGCGAGCCGGCTGATTCGGTGCCGAGGAACGCGCCGCCGGCAAGCCCGTAGGCGACAAAGACCGGCACGGAAATCGGGCCGGTCGCGACCACGACGCCGGTGAGATAACCGATCAAGGCACCGGCAATGGCGAGATGCCAGAGCTTGAAGCGGAACTGACGCGTGGCAAACCAGCGGCGCACCGGGATCATCGCGATCAGGAACAGCCCGATGGCGATATCGGCGGCTCGCGGCGGTATCGCCACCAGCGTGCGCGCGCCGAGCGCCGCGGCCGGGGCGCCGGTGGCGGCATAGGCCGCGAATGCGCGCCAGTCGACCTCGCGCCACCAGGCCAGAATGCGCGAGACATTGGCGAGAATGGCGGCCACCGCCATGATCGGCACCGCCTCCTGCGGGCCGAAACAATAAGCCAGCACCGGTGCCAGCATGATGGTGGAACCGGTCCCGATCACGCCGCTGATGGTTCCGGCGACGAGACCAACGGCGAGAACGATCATGAATTCCATCGGCCGCCCCCCGCGAAGGCCATGGTTGTGCGAGCGCGCGGCAGAGTCGGTCAAGCGGCGGCGGCGACGGCACGCCGTTCCGGCGTCGCATGGCTGCAACGGCGATTCGCGCGCCTCCCCCATCGCCGTGCCGCGCATCGCCGCCCCGATCCCGGCCGCGGGGTGGCCCTTCCGCGCCAAAACGGGCTCCCCCTGGAAATATTCCCCAACGACACCATATTGATACTCGATCGGTCCGCTCGTGATTCGCAGGCGGCTGGCGATCCAGGCGCTCCTGAAGATGGGCGGAAGCCCCACCCAGCATGATCGGTGACCAATCCGCCCGGCATTGCGTCGCCGGCGTGGGCTTGTCGACACCGGCAGTCCGGCTGACACGGTGAGTTGAGGAAAACGCGGTGACAGAAGAACAGATCAAGAGCTTGGCCGCCGCGCAAACGCGCAAGGAACGGGCCGAGAAACAGGCCGAGGACGCCATGAAGGCGCGGACCGAGGCGGCAAACCAGGCCCGGCATGTCCAGGACCGGACGATCAAGCTCAGGGCGCTGCGGCTGGCGAAAGAACAGGCCGATGCCGTGGCCGCGTCCAAGGCCGCCAAGACGGCCAAGGCCAAAGCCAAGGCTTGAGGCCGCCGCTGGCCGCTGCCATCCTGGTCCGGCGCCGCGATCGAAGGAGATAGATGATGGCCAACCCTCCGTTCAGGACACGGGGTCCGAGCAGCACGCGGGATGCTGCCGAGGCGGCGTTCAAGTCGGCGACGACCAAGCCCGTTACGCCCGCGCCGGCGCCGAGGCCCGTCGCGCCGGTCATCCCCAACGCCAAGGAACTCGTGACCTTGCGCATCGATCGCGATATCCTTGAGCGGTTCCAGGCCGATGGGCCGGGCTGGCAGGACAGGATCAACGCAGCGCTCAGGACGACGCTGTCGCAGACCGGCGGCGCGGCGCTGGAGACGGATCAGCTGAGCGCCGAGAACGACGGCTGAACCGCCTGCCCGATCCGGCGCGACGCCGAAAAAACCAGCGGTATCAGGATCTGGCGAGGGCCGGCGCCGGCCGCCCAAAAAGATTGGGCTTGAATTTCGGGCCCGTAGCCCTTACATAGGGTCATCGAGTTTCGGTTGAACGACTTCGCGCCGCGCTGCCATTTCGGCGTTTTGCTAACGATATCTCCCTCCAAAACATCGACAAAATCGCGCAGGACTATCTGCGCTCGCTAAAGCCTTTGCTATGGAGACTATCGATGGCTACCGGAACGGTTAAGTGGTTCAACTCGCAGAAGGGCTTCGGCTTCATTCAGCCCGACGCTGGCGGCCCGGATGTGTTCGTTCACATCAGCGCAGTCGAGCGCGCCGGCCTCTACGGCCTCAATGAAGGCCAGAAGATCAGCTACGAAGTTGTGGCCGACCGCCGCAGCGGCAAGTCCTCGGCCGACAATCTGAAGGCCGAAGGCTGATCATAGAATGCCTCGCTTGAGCCGACCGACCATGTATGTACCGGCGGTCGGCACTTGCAAGATCATGGCCTGGGTTCCTGGTCACTTCACGACCGGTTAGGACGCTCGGGCCGCAGCAGCGGGGTCGCGCCCTCAGATTGAGGGCTGTGGCTCCGCTGTTTCGCATTCGTCGAGGCCCTTGAGCCCACCGCATGCAACCAATGTGAGGTGCGCCGATGGCACTCAAGCCTAGTCTTTTCATTTTCCAATCCGGCACGTCGGAGGCGCTCGGCGCCTTCACGCTCGACAAGACCGGCAGCCAGCTGCCGGAGAAGTTCGCGCCCTGGACGCGGACGGGTGTCGTCCTGCCGGATCGAAGCCCTCCTCATGGGCTGAAGCGCGCGGCGATCGAAGCCGGTGTCGCGGAATTTGGTTTTCAGCTTTGGCGCCGCAAGGCGACGACCTGATCGGTTGATCGGGGTCACAACAGGAGGAGATTTCATTGCAGGTTTTGGTCCGCGACAACAATGTCGACCAGGCTCTCAAGGTCCTCAAGAAGAAGATGCAGCGCGAAGGCATCTTCCGCGAAATGAAGCAGCGCTCGGCTTATGAAAAGCCGTCGGAGCGCAAGACGCGCGAGAAGGCCGAGGCTGTGCGCCGGGCCCGCAAGCTTGCCCGCAAGCAGGCGATCCGCGAAGGTTTGATCGCAGCCCCGAAGCCGAAGCCGCGCCCGACCGGCCGGCCGCGCCCGGGCCAGCTTGCCAGCCCCTCGGCCCCTGTGGCCGCCGGCGGCGAGCCGAACAAGGCCTGAGCGCCGACGCGCCAGCCCTATCGACCATGACGGCCAGCCAGGGTTCGGATCGAACCCTGGTTTTTTATTGCGCCGAAATGGGCGATCCGGCACCGGCGCCGGGGAGATCCGAGCGTCCGCCATTCAGTTTCCAGCCAATCGCGACAATGGCTGGGATCGCCGCCATCGGTTCCCGGTCCGGACCGGCCGGCGCATATTCCGCCGAAGGCGGCGAACTTGCCGCCAGCCGTCGCCGCACCTCCTCGTTCGCTTGCGGGTAAGAGCCCTGCCATGACCTTCGTGGTCATCGGCGAGATTCCGATGGAGGATTGACGTGTCGGCGGCCCGGCGGTGGGCGAAGCGCGGCGCCCCAACCCAATTGCCGCACCGCCGACGCAACGATAGGAGCCGCCCATGGCGATCATCACGCGGCTGACGGAAAAGCTCGGCCTCGACGTGCCGGTCCTGCTGGCGCCGATGGCAGGCGTGAGCGGCGGCGCGCTCGCCGCCGCGGTGACCAATGCCGGCGGCCTCGGCTTCATCGGCGGCGGCTATTGCGATCGCAAGTGGCTTCGGCGCGAGATGGAGGCGGCCGGCAACACGCCTGCCGGGGTCGGCTTCATCACCTGGGCGCTGCGGAAGGACCCGGTATTGATCGATCTGGTTCTGGCGCGCCGGCCACCGGCGATCTTCCTGTCCTTCGGGGACATCGGCGGCTTCGCCGGCAAGGTCAAGGCCGCCGGCACCTTGCTTGTCGTCCAGGTCCAGAGCGTCGGCGAGGCACGGAGCGCGGTGGCGGAGGGCGCCGACATCATCGTCGCCCAGGGCACCGAAGCCGGCGGTCATGGCGCGAGCCGGGCGACCTTGCCACTGGTGCCGGCGGTGGTCGATGCGGTCGGCCCCATTCCCGTGGTCGCGGCCGGAGGCATAGCCGACGGACGCGGCCTCGCGGCGGCGCTGATGCTGGGGGCGAGCGGCGCGCTCTGCGGCACCGCCTTCTTCGCCAGCCGCGAGTCGCTCGCCCATCCCAACGCCAAGCAGGCTGCCGTCGTGGGTTCCGGCGATGCGACGATCCGCGATTCGCTGTTCGATCTGGCGCGCGGCATCGACTGGCCCGCGCCGTGGACGATAAGAACGCTGGCCAATGACTTCAGCCGCCAATGGCACGCCGATCCCGCCGGCCTTCGCGACAATCTCGGATCGGAGCAAGTGCGCTACGCCGAAGCGCGCGAGCACGGCAATATCGACGTGGCCGCCGTGATCGTCGGCGAGGGCGTCGACATGGTGCGCGCGATCGAGCCGGCAGAATCGATCGTCCGGCGCATCGGCACCGAAGCGGAGCTTCTGCTGGATCGCGCGGCCGGCTTCCTGCACCGCTAGCCGGGCGCGCCGCCGACCGATCGGATGCATACAATGCCCTGGCGCTGCTCAATACGTAGTCAGGCGGCCATGGCCATGCCCAAGGACGCGGCGCCGCCCGGCTACGGACTACAGGAAAATCAACGAAATCTGCTGGCCCGGTCTTTGCTGCACCGCACCCCGAGGGGGATGCCATGCGCAAGGCCGAAATCCCAGCCGACCCGAACGCGGTGACGATCGACTGGGATCGCACGGCCGTCGTCGTCATCGACATGCAGCGCGATTTCCTGGAACCCGGCGGCTTCGGCGAGGCGCTCGGCAATGACGTCTCCAAGCTCGCCCGCGCCGTCGGCCCGATCCGGCGCCTGCTGACATTCGCGCGTGCCAACGAGATCCTCGTCATCCATACCCGCGAGGGCCATCGGCCCGACCTCGCCGACGCCCCTCCCTTGAAGGTGGCGCGCGGCGAGCCGCAATTCCGCATCGGCGCGCCCGGCCCGATGGGGCGCATCCTGGTGCGCGGCGAACCCGGCCACGAGATCGTGGCGGAGCTTCGACCCGCCGAGGGCGAGCCGGTAGTCGACAAGCCCGGCAAAGGCGCCTTCTACGAAACCGATCTCGAACTGATCCTGCGCAACCGCAGGGTCGAAACCCTCGTCGTCTGTGGCGTCACCACGGAGGTCTGCGTCCACACGACCGTGCGGGAAGCCAATGACCGCGGGTTCCGCTGCCTGGTGCCGGGCGACGCCTGCGCCTCCTACTTCGACGAATTCCATGCGGTCGGCCTGAAGATGATCGCCGCCCAAGGCGGCATCTTCGGCTTCGTCACCTCCACCGCCGCGATCGCCGCGAGCCTTCCCGCCACGACCTGACCAATCCCCTCCCGACCAACAGGAGATGCGCATGGCCATGACCGATACGACCGCCAAGCCGGCCATCTGGACCCCGGGTGACTGGAACGCCTTTTTCGGCTTCGGCACCAACATCCTTGTCAACATGCTGGTGCTGACCGGCCTGCTGCGCTTCGTCCTGAAAATGCCCGACAGCCTGGTGTTCGGGCGCATCCTGCCGGCGCTTGGCCTGATGATGGCGCTGTCCACGCTCTATTACGCCTGGCTTGCCTATGAGTTCGCCCGCAAGACCGGCCGGAACGACGTTTGCGCCCTGCCCTCGGGCGTCAGCGTGCCGCACATGTTCATCGTGACCTTCGTCATCATGCTGCCGATCTCGCTGGCGACGGGCGACCCCTTGAAAGGCTGGGAAGCCGGCCTCGCCTGGGTGTTCATCCAGAGCATCATCCTGATGCTCGGCGGCTTCATCGCGCCCTATATCCGCAAGGTGACGCCGCGCGCGGCCCTGCTCGGCACACTTGCCGGCGTGTCGATCGCCTTCATCTCGATGCGGCCGGCCATGGAAATGTTCATGACGCCGGTGATCGGGCTGACCTGCTTCGCGATCATCCTGGTGTCCTGGTTCGGCGGCCTGCGCTATCCGCGCGGCATTCCCGCGGGCCTGGTGGCCATCGCCGTCGGCACCATGATCGCCTGGGGGTCGACGCTGATCGGCCTGCCGCTCGGCGGCATGGGGGTCGACAAACTCGCCCAGGCCTTTTCGAGCTTCGGCTTTTCGGTGCCGATCCCGGCGGTCGGCCACGTCTTTTCCGGCTTCCAGTTCCTCGGCATCATCCTGGTGACCGCCATTCCCTTCGGCATCTATGACCTGGTCGAGGCCATGGACAATGTCGAAAGCGCCGAGGCTGCCGGCGATCATTACCCGACGACCCGCGTGCTGAGCGCCGACGGCGTCGTCAGCATGATCGGCTGCCTGATGGGCAATCCCTTCATCAACGCGGTCTATATCGGCCATCCCGGCTGGAAGGCCATGGGCGGACGCATCGGCTATTCCGCGCTGACCGGCGTGATGGTGCTGGTGCTCGCCTGGTTCGGCGTCATAGCCCTGCTGACCGCCCTGATCCCGGTCGTCGCGATCGCCCCGATCCTGCTCTATATCGGCATGCTGATCGGGGCCCAGGCGTTCCAGACGACGCCGGCCTCGCATGCGCCGGCGGTGGTCCTGGCGTTGACGCCGCATCTCGCCGCCTGGGCCAAGACGCTGCTCGACGGCGCACTCGCCGCAGCCGGCACCAGCGCCGCCCAGGTCGGGCTCGACAAGCTCGCCCAGGTCGGCGTGCTCTATCACGGCCTCGAGGTGATGGCCGGCGGCGCCATCATCACCGGCCTGGTGCTGGGTGCCATCGGTGTGTTCATCGTCGAAAGGAAGTTCTTCAACGCCGCGGCCTTCGCTGGCGGCGGCGCCTTGCTGACCTTTTTCGGCTTCATGCATGGCGAGGCGGTGGGCCTGGCCAAATCGCCTTCGGTCGCGCTCGCCTATGCCATGGTCGCGGGCCTGCTCTATGCATGCTCGCGCATGGAGGAAGCGGTCGCCGAACCGAAGGCGATCGCGCAGCCGGCCGAATGACCGGGCGGCCTTGCGATTTGGCGGGACGCGAAACGCCCGAGACCTTTCGGCTCAGGCATGGGCGGTCTTGCCGCCGTCGATCACCAGGGCCGCGCCGGTCATGAAGGCATGGTCGTCGGAGGCCAGGACCAGGGCGAAGGCGGCGATCTCGTCGGCTGTCGCCATCCGGCCGAGCCCCGGCACATTGCTCCGGGCCCATTGCGCGGCACCGGCCCGCCAGACCGCGTCCGGCGCATTCTCCATGCCGGCGGCGCGGCGCACCAGCGCCGTGTCGGTCGTGCCCGGCACCAACGCGTTGACCCGAATGCCCTGCGGCGCATAGTCGAGCGCCGCGCTCTGGACGAGACCGATCAGCGCGCGCTTGCTGGCCGAATAGGCCGAGCGGCGTGCCTGGGTGGCGATGGCATTGGACGAGGCGGTGACCACGATGCTGCCGCCACCGCCCGCGATCATGTGCGGCACCTGATATTTGATCGACAGGAACACGCCCCTGAGATTGGTATGGGCGACGTCGTCGAACTCGTCGGCCGTCAGCTCGTGCAACGGCTTTTCGAGGGTGATGCCGGCATTGTTGAAGGCGACATCCAGGCGTCCATATTTGCCGACGGCGCCATCCACGAAAGCCTTCACATCGCTTTCGACGCGCACATCGGCGCGGATATAGGTCGCCTCGCCGCCGTTCCAGCGAATCTCGGCCTCGACGTCCCGGCCGAGCTGTTCGCGCCGGCCGCAAAAGGCGACCTTGGCGCCCTCCGCGGCAAAGGCCTTGGCCGCGGCCTGACCGATGCCCGAGGTCGCCCCGGTGACCAGCACGACCTTGTTCTCGAACCGGCGCAGGCCGCTCGGCCGCTGCTGCGCGGGCCGCGCGGCCTGGCCGAGCGACAACCCGGCGGCAAGCCCGGCGACACCCACGACCGTGCCGGCGGCGGCCGATGCCAGAACCAGGCGGCGACTGCTGCCATCACTCGCTTTTTCGGTCATATCATGCTCCGCTTCCAGCTCGGGGGAGATGCGAGGATATTTCCATCACCGATCATCTTAACGGTGTTAAGATAGCAGTAGCATTCAAACTTAACAGTGTAAAGACTACGCGATGACCGACCGCATCCCCGCCCCTCCCGACCTTCCCGAGGCGGAAAGGCGCGCGCCCTATCATCACGGTACGCTGCAGGCGGCCTTGATCGCGGCGACCGACGACATCCTCCTGGAAAGCGGCATCGAAGGCTTCACCTTGCGGGCCGCGGCACGGCGCGCCGGTGTCTCGGCGGCGGCGCCGGCGCATCACTTCGGTAGCGCCGCCGGCCTGCTGACCGAGGTGGCGATCCGTGGCTATGACGACCTGGCCGAAGCCATCAGCGCCGCGGCGAGCGCCCATGCCGATCCGGCGGCGGCCCTGCGTGCGATGGGCGTCGCCTATGTCCGCTTCGCGCTGAAATATCCCGGCCGGTTCAAGCTGATGTATCGCAAGGACCTGCTGGTCGGCGGCGAAGCCTTGCACGAGGCGGCGCAGGCGAGCCTGCGCCTCGTCAAGGAGATGGCTCAGCGCTACCTGGGCAGGCCGCCCGAAGCGCCGTTCGACCGGCCGGCCGAAGCACTGGTGCTCGGCTGCTGGTCCTCGGCGCACGGTTTTGCCCAGCTCGCCGTCGAAGGCCGGCTCGCCAGTCATGCGGGCGCCATGGACGTCGGAAGCTATATCGACACCATTCTGCCCGAGGTGATGGCCATGATGCTGCCCGGCCCGGCCCGCACCGGACCGGCGGCCTGAGATCGATCCGATACCGGGGATCTTACCGAAGCCAGCTCCAGGTTTCCCCCAAGGGCGGCCGCCCGGGCGGCAGGCTATGTTTTTCGATGCAGCGGAAGCGATGCGCGGGCACAAACCGGCAGAGCTCGACCAGCGACAATTCGCGGCCGGGCACCGGCCGGCCAATGGCCACGCAACTTATCCGCGGGTCGCGCATTGTTACTGCATTGCATGCTGTTCGGGAGATTTCCATGAAACGCCACCTCGCTAGCCTCGCCGGTGCCACCCTGCTGCTGTCCGGTCTCGCACTGCCGGCCTCGGCCCAGGAGCGTGTCCGCGTCGGTGTCCTCAGTTGCGACGTCTCGGCCGGCATCGGCCTGATCGTCACATCCCAGCGCGGCATCGCCTGCCGGTTCCGCCCGGATCGCCGCGGCCGCCAGGAAATCTATGTCGGCCGCATTTCTCACTATGGCCTGGACCTCGGGGTCACCGGCCGGGGCGTGCTGGTCTGGACCGTGCTGGCGGCGCAGCGCCGCTACACGCCGTACCAGCTCGCCGGAACCTATGCCGGCGGCCAGGCCCAGGCGACGCTCGGCGTCGGCGTCGGCGCCAACCTGCTGGTCGGCGGCAACCGCAACAGCGTCGCGCTGCAGCCGCTCTCGGTGCAGGCCCAGACCGGGCTCAATGCCGCGATCGGCGTCGCATCGCTGCAGTTGAGCCGCGCACGCTGACGCGGAACGTCGGCAGATAAGAGCCTTGGGACCATAAGAGATTTGGGCCCATAAGAGATTTGGGCGACGGCGGTCCGACCGTCGCCTATCTCGCTTCGCCGAAGGCGTCGCCGGGCTGGCCCGGATGCATCCGGATCAGCCGTGAATCGGCCACCGCGGCCTGGCGATGCAGGACGGCCTGCCGGTAGACTGGATCGCGCAGCATCTCGATGAAAGCCGCGCCGGTTGGATATTCGGCGATGAAGGCGATGTCCCAGCGCTCGTCGCCAGGCCCGATCAAGGTCAGATCCGGCCGGCCGATCCAGACCTGTCGGCCGCCGAGCCGGCGAAACACCGGCCCGCTGTCGCGACCATAGGCGCGATAGGCCTCGAGGCCGGTCGCCTCGCGGCCATCGGGATAGGCCGCCTTTGCCCGCAGCCGCACAAGGTTCAGCATATGCACCGGCTGATCGCGCGGCAGATCCTTGAACAGCTGGAAGGTCTCGCGGGTCGGATCGACAAAACTGGTCATCGGGGGCTCCCGTGGCAACGGCCTGCCTCACCGACAGGTTGCCTATTTTGCGAATATCTTGCCGAGCGTCACAAGAACGGAATCCGCAGCTTTGGCGTCAACGACGCCAAGATGCCTGACGAGCCTCGTTCGGTCGACCGCGCGGATCTCGTCAAGGGCAATTTCACCTTGCTTGCCATCGAAAGTCAGCGCCACACGCGAGGGCCAACCTTTGATCGTCGAGGTCATCGGAGCAACCAGAACGGTTGCCAGGCGGCTGTTCATGACATCGGGCGAGATGACGACACAGGGGCGCGTCTTCCGGACCTCGGAACCGCGCGCCGGATCCAGCGAAACAAGGTGAACCTGGAAGCGCCGCGGAAAACTCACCAGGTCCATTCCTGCTCATCGAAGTCGCTGGTGGACATCTCGGGCCAAATCGCGGCGTCATCCACCGCGCTTGCCTTGCCGAAGGCCTCTTCCCAACCATCTCGCGGATCCGCGAAAGGCACCATGACCAGCCGTCCGCCCTCGATCGTGACCTCGACGGCATCGGTAATGCCGCACTGGTCCAGCACCGCCTTGGGGAGCCTGATACCCCGGGAATTGCCAATAGGTACGACAGCGAGCTTCATCGTGGCCTCCGCTCCGACGAGAGGCTACAAAGTAATTACGCGCCACTGGTAATGCAAACGGCTTTCAAGGCGACGGCTCGCCCGGCCAATCGGCCAGATGGTCCTCGAGCTCCTGCAGTTCCGTCAGTTCGTGCTCCCAGGCGGTGATCCTGCCACGCACCGAAATGCCCGCCTGATGCACCGTCTCGGCATCACCCGAAACGAGCGGGTGCCACCAATAGAGGTCATGCCCCTCGGCGACCAGGCGATAGGCGCAGGTCGGCGGCAGCCAGGGCAAGGTGCGCGCCTCCTCCGGCGTCAGCCGCACGCAATCGGGCACCTTGGCCTGGCGGTTGTCGTAGTCGGTGCACCGGCAGGTCTCACCGTCGAGCAGCGTGCAGGCGACCGACGTGAAGTGGATGGCGCCGGTATCCTCGTCCTCGAGCTTGTTCAGGCAGCAGCGCGCGCAGCCGTCGCACAGGCTTTCCCATTCGGCCCCGGTCATGTCTTCCATGGCCTTGGTGCGCCAGAACGGTTCCGGCTGAGACTGGTTCGCAGCGTTCTTGCCGCTCGCGCGCCGTATCATGATCAAATCTCCGGACGCGCGGCCGTCAGGCCGCGTCCTCGCGCTGGATGGTAACCTTGTTGAAAGATGACCGCGAGCCCAGCCTGACGCTGTTGGCTCGCCTCAGCCGTTTCCGCTATGGTAAGCAGATCGTCAAGAGACCCGCGCAAAGGATGTTTCCGACGTGACCGATTTTCAGCCCGGCGGCGGTCGGGGAAGTGCTGCCAAGCGCTTCTTCCTCGATCTCGACGCGAGGTTGACCGACGGGGCCTGGCGCCTCGCCGGCCTGATCGGGCGCAGTTGGGAGAAGCTCGCCGACCTGTCCGACCGTGTTCAGGTCTATGGCTGGAAGCGGGCCGGCGCCGAACTCGGCTCCGAGGGAATGACACTGGGTGCGATCGGCATGGTGGCGATGCTGACGCTCGCCATTCCGGCGTTTCGCGAGACCAGCGACGGCGACTGGCTGAAGAAGAGCGAGCTCTCCGTGGTGTTTCAGGACCGCTACGGCAACGAGGTCGGCCGCCGCGGCATCCGGCACAATGATTCGGTGCCGCTGGACGACTTCCCCGATCACATGATCAAGGCGGTGCTGGCGACCGAGGACCGCCGCTTCTTCGACCACTACGGCATCGACCTGATCGGTACGCTCCGCGCCGTCATGACCAATGCCCGCGCCGGCGGCGTCGTGCAGGGCGGCTCGACCATCACGCAGCAGCTCGCCAAGAACCTGTTCCTGACCAATGAACGGTCGATCGAACGCAAGATCAAGGAAGCCTATCTGGCGCTCTGGCTCGAAGCCCGCGCCTCCAAGGCCGAAATCCTGAAGACCTATCTCGACCGCGCTTATATGGGCGGCGGCGCCTTCGGCGCCGAGGCCGCGGCCGAATATTACTTCGGCAAGTCGGTGCGCGACGTGACGCTGGCCGAGGCCGCCATGCTCGCCGGCCTGTTCAAGGCGCCGACGCGTTTTGCCCCGCACGCCAACCTGCCCGCGGCACGTGCCCGCGCCAATACGGTCCTGGACAACCTGGTCGAGGCCGGTTTCATGACCGAAGGCCAGGTGTTCGGCGCAAGGCGCAATCCGGCGACCCCGATCGACCGCAAGGACGAGGTGGTGCCGAACTACTATCTCGACTACGCCTTCGAGGACGTGAAGCGGCTGGTGGCCCTGACCCCCGGCCTGACCGACCGGGTGCTGACGGTACGCACCGGCCTCGACCTGACGGTGCAGCGCCAGACCGAGCTCGCCGTCGAGGCCATCCTGCGCCAGTACGGCAATGAATATGGCGCGTCGCAGGCGGCCGTCGTGCTGATGGACGTCGACGGCACGATGCGCGCCATCGTCGGCGGCCGCGACTATGGCGCAAGCCAGTTCAACCGGGCGACCGAGGCCATGCGCCAGCCCGGCTCGTCGTTCAAGCCGATCGTCTACGGCACGGCGCTGCGCGAGGGGCTGATCACCTCGCGCTCGATCGTGGTCGACCGCCAGATCTGCCTCGGCAACTGGTGTCCGCAGAATTACGGCCGGAGCTTTTCCGGCCAGACCACCGTGATGTCGGCGCTGGTCCGGTCGATCAACTCGATCCCGGTCATCCTGACCCAGCAGATGGGCCGGGGCGATTCCCGGATCGGCCGGCAGAAGATCATCGCGACCGCGCGCGAGATGGGCATCACCCGGCCGCTGACCGATTCGGCGCCGCTGCCGATCGGGGCCGCCGAGGTCACCTTGCTCGAGCTGACGACGGCCTATGCGACCTTCGCGTCCGGCGGCCGGAGCGTGACGCCGCATGCTTCGGTGGAGATCAAGAATTCACATGGCGAGGTGATCTGGCGCGCCGACCGCGACATGGCGCCGGCGCGGCAGGTCTTCACGCCGGCGGTCGCGACCGACATGAACGCCATGCTGGTCGGCGTGGTCGAATCGGGCACCGGCCGGCGCGCGCAGGTCGAAGGCGTGCAGGTCGCCGGCAAGACCGGCACGACCAATTCCTACCGCGACGCGCTGTTCATCGGCTTTTCCGGGCAATATGCGGCGGGCGTCTGGTTCGGCAATGACGACTATTCCGAGACCAACCGGATGACCGGCGGATCGCTACCGGCGATGACCTTCAGCCGGGTGTTGACCGCGGCCCACCAGGGCCTGGAGCGCAGGCCGGTGTTCGGCCAGCCGGATACGGCCCGTCCGCCGTCGGGCGCGCCGGCCACGGCACCGGTGCCGGTCGCCGGCATTCCCGAGCGGCCGCAGGTTCTGTCGCGACGCTCGCTGACGGTGCTCGGCCGGATCGAAAAGCTGATGCGTGACGCATGGGATGGGCCGATGCGGCCCGGCACCGTATCCTCCGCCGAACCGCAGGTGCGCGTCCTGCGCTGACGGAGACCAATCATTGCGCACCGTCACCGGCATCTTTCTCGCCCTCGGCATCGGGGCCGCGACCGGCCTGGGCCTGACGGCGGCCTCCGTCGGCCGCAGCACCGGGGCGGGCGTGCTGCATATCGGCCCATGGCTGGCGACGCCCAAGGCCGGCACGACCGAGGCCGATCCCTATGCGAGAGCCGTGGCCGCGCGGCTCGGAACCTTGCCGCTGGCGCTGGCCGACGGCCTGGCGCTGACCGCGGAAGCCGACGAGGAAGGCCGGGCGCTCGACGGGCGTTGCACCTACCGCGTCGCCGGGGCCATGCCGCCGGCCCGGTTCTGGACGCTCGGCGTCGTCGGCCGGGACTATCAGCCGGTCGTGCCGGCTGGCACACGCCAGGCCTTCACCAGCTACGAGGTGCTGCGCCAGGGCGACCTGCCGATCGACATCCTGGTCGCCGGCACCGCGCGCCCGGGCAATTGGTTGCCGACCGGCGGCACCGAGCAGATCCGGCTGATCCTCAGGCTCTATGACACGCCGATCGCCACCACCATTTCCACCAGCACCGGGCTTCCCGCGGTGACCCGGGTGCGATGCCCATGAAACGTTTCCTGTTCGGCCCCGCCTTGTGGATCCTCGCGGGCCTCATTCTCGGCCTCGCCGTGCATATCCTGTCGGTCTTCGCCCTGCCGCGCCTGGCGCCGGACGACGCCCGTGCCAGGCTGGAAGGCGCCGCGGTGAACCAGGTGACCATGCTCGGCGCCGGCTCGACGACCAACCTGCCCCTGGTCGATCCGGCTTTCGAGACGGCGATCTGCCGCTTCGACCTCGCCGCTGGCATCCTGCATGTCCGGGCGCCGGTCACGTCGCACTACACGGCCATCGCGCTCTATACGGCGACCGGGATCGCCTTCGGCGCCATCAACGACAAGGCCGCGACGCGGCGGACCATGGACCTGTTCGTCGTCACCAGCGCGCAGCGGCGCGAACTGGCCACCGGCGAGGACGAGACCCAGGCCGACAATCTGATCATGGTGTCGCCGACATCGGAGGGCTTCGTGCTGATCCGCGCGCTGGCCGTCCAGCCGGGCAACGCGGCCCTGGTGCGCGACCAGCTGGCCCAGCAGTCGCGCTGCGAAATTCTCACCGCCGAGCAGGTGCCGAGCGGATGATCCGCCACGCCACGGCCATGGGCGGCCCACGTCACTTGACGACGAGCGGCGCCGGCGTGGTCGGATAATAGCGCGGGGCTGCCTGTTCGACATCGATCCTGCCACGCCCGACCGCGCCGACGCAGATCACGTCCATGCGGGCGATGTCGGCCTCGAGCGCCGCCAGTTCGCGCTCCGCCAGGACAGCCTCCTGCTCGGGCGTGGCGACGAGCTGGGTGTTCAGACTGATCCGATAGGCCTGGACGTGCTGGGCCAGTCCATGGCGTACCCAATGGACGACCATGCGGTTCTCGGCGATCCGGTCGCGGCCGCTGCGGATCTCGACCGCCGAGAGATTGGCGATATAGCCGATGGCGCCCTCGCGGATCCGGTCGGCATTGGCCACCTCCACCGCCTTGGCGCAGAACGGCGCGATGCGCGACCGATCGGCCCGCATGTCATCGACCATCCGGATGAAGCGCGACTTGGAGGAACGATAGTCTTCACGCGCCAGGGTGTGCCCATAACCGCGTGGATCGGGGTCGAAGCGCACGGGATCGCCGATCCGGGTGCGGCGAAGCTCGGCCCAGAACTGGTTCCAGCGGTCGAGCGGATGGGTCGGCATGATCAGGGCGTAGCCGAGCTGGCGCATTTCGCGCTCGGCGTCGGTGAAGGAATAGCCGGACACCGGCTCGCCGCGCTCACGCGCGGCGACATTGCCGATAGCGGGCATGATCTCGTCGTTCAGGACATTGGGCTGTGGCCGCCCCAGATCGCCGGGCTGCGGACCGCAGCCGGCGAGGCCGCCGAGCACGGCCAGGACGGTTCCCCAACGAGCCGGGCGATGCGCCGATCGCGGCGGTCGATGGCCAGGCATGATGGCGAACCTTTCAAGGCACTCGGTAGCGATCAGGCGCTCTTGCGGCCGCGGCGTGGTTTGTCGCCGCCACGCCGGGGCGTGTCGGTGGCTAGCGCTGCGGGCTCCGGCGCATTCAGACCTGGGACTTGCGGATCAGGTTCGTCATGCCGTTCGACCTGAACGACCGGCAGGACCAGCACTTGGACATCATCGGCAGAGAGATCGGCATTCGGACGTTGCGCCTTGCGGCGCTCAAGAGGGAATCGAAGCACTAAACCCATCTGTCTCTCCTCTGTGCCGGCCCTCCATGGCGACGATGTCCGACGGATGGATTTGCGTCGGGCGAATTCATTAAGACTTCAGTTTGGTTAACGAGGCGTTAATCCCAAGCCATTGAAATATAAAGGACACGTCCCCGTGACCGAACGGGTTGACGTCAACGCGCCATCGCTCTCGCGCTGCCGTCCACCTCAGTGATGCGGATGAAGCGCGTCGTTGAGATACATGCAGGTGAGCATCGTGAAGATGTAGGCCTGGATCACCGACATGAGCAGCTCGAGCCCGGTGAGCGCGACGGTCATCGCCAGGGGCAGGAGCGCCGCGAGAACTCCGAGCGCGCCGAGCCCGCCGAGCGCCACGACGAAGCCGGCGAAGACCTTGAGGGTGATGTGACCGGCGAGCATGACCGCGAACAGGCGGACGGAGTGGCTCACCGGCCGGGAAAGGTAGGAAATCACCTCGATCGGGACGATGATCGGCGCGAGCGCAAGCGGAATGCCGGCGGGCATGAACAGCCGGAAGAAACCGAAACCGTGGCGGACGACCCCATAGATCGTCACCGTCAGGAAAACGATCATCGCCAGCGAAAAGGTGATGATCAGGTGGCTGGTCACCGTGAAGGCATAAGGGAACATGCCGATCAGGTTGGCCACCAGGACGAACATGAAAAGCGAGAAGACCAGGGGAAAGAAGCGCATTCCCTGTTCGCCCGCATTCTCGCGCAGGGTCTTGGCGACAAATTCATGGAGCATTTCCGCCGCCGCCTGCCAGCGGCCGGGAACCAGCCGGCGCCGGCCCGTCGCCAGCAGGAGGAACAGGCAGCTGACGGCGACCGCAAGAAACATGTAGGCGGCCGAATTGGTGAAGTGAATCTCCCGGCCGGCGATCTCGGCTACGCGAAAGAGCGGCTTGATTTCGAATTGTTCGACAGGACCGGCCATCACAGGCCTCGCACGGGCTGAGAGGCCAGGGCAGCGGCGGCGTGATGGCCGGCCAGACGCCGCGCACCCGGTGTGCCGCGCGTTGCCGGTGCCGGATGAGCAAGCGCGGTCCGGCGCGCGCCGCGCGAGCCTGCACGATTTGCGTTTGGTTCAAGGGTACAGGGATGCTGCGATCCGCAGCCTTCGCCGAAATGGGTCATCGGACGGCACAACTCCATCATCTCTCGAGCGTGAGATAACGGGGCCGTCCCCAATGCAGCGTCGGCGCAGGTCGTCCTGCGCTCGCGCCTTCCTATGCCAGCCGCCATGGGCGATGCAAGCGATGCCGGTGCGTCATTTGGTCCGCCGCCGTCACGTCGCGCGGCCACGGCCAAAGGGGTGAGGAAAGCCGCCGGCCCATCGGCACCCGGACCACCGCCCCGGCCCAGCCTTTCCTGTGTTTTCAATGGCTTGCCCCGGGTCTTGGTTAACGGCCCGCTAACGAAATCGCTCGTAATGTCCAGATCGTCCCGTCCGCCAAACTCCCGTCTCACGGTTCAGCATGTCCATGCCGCGTCTGCCTCACGTCCAAAGCCTGATCGGGCTTGCCCGGTCGAACGGCATCGACGTGCGCCAGACCTTGCTGCGCGTCCTGGTCGACCAGTTCGTCGCCGAACCGCATCACACGGCTGCCGAAATTACCCGGTTCGGCGAGCTCGCCCTGCACCTGATCGTCAAGGCCGACGAAGACGACCGGGCGATCATCGCGACCAAGCTCGCCGTTCACCCGCAGACGCCGACCGCGGTGGCGCGCAGGCTGGCGGCCGACACGGCGCGTGTCGCCTTTCCGATCCTGTCGCGGTCCACCGCCCTGTCCGACGACGACATGTTCCTGGCGGTCCGGTCGGGCGATGCCGAAAAGGCGCTCGCCGTCGCCTCGCGCGCCGATCTGGGCCTGGCTGCGCTGGTGGCGCTGGAGGACATGGACGATCCGCGCGTCGCGGCCGCCCTCACCGCCCGCATCGCCGACCCGGCGCCGGCGACATCAGCGCCGCCCGCTCCGCCCCGGGCCAATGACGTCGGCCGGCGCTTTCTCGACGCCTCGCCCGACATGCGGGAAACGATCATCGCCGGCCTGGCACTGGACGCGAAAGGCGGCGCGGGATTTCCCGCCATCGACGGCGACACCGGCCAATCGATCGAGCTGGCCGCGCTGTCGCGCCGCCCCGGCGCCCTGGCCGATGCCCTCGTCCAGGGGCTTGGCATCGATGCCGCCACAGCCCGGCGCATTGCCGACGACGAGGCCGGCGAGCCGCTGGTGGTCGCCGCGCGCGCGCTCGATCTCGGCCGCGAGGCGGCAACGCGCATCCTGCTGTTCGCCCATACCGCGGTCGGCACTTCGGTGGCGCGCGTCCATGGCCTGACCGCGCTCTACGACGCCATTCCGAGAACCGTCGCGCTGGTCCTGGTGCATTCCTGGCGCGACACCGCGGCGGTGCCGGCAACCGCGCAGCGGCAGGGCCGCCACGTGCCGGTTCATGCCCTGGACGGATCGGAACGGACCGGCGCTCGCCAGGCATCGACGCCCGCGGCCCGACCGGCCCAGCGTTCGGCATCGCCACTCTGGCCGGCGACCCGGCGCCTCAAGGACAGCTGAAGGCCGGTAGGAAACGGAAATCAGGGCTTGGCCAGATCGAGAAACGACCGGCCGTCGCGATCCTCGACATCGACGATCCACAGATCCGGATCGAAATCGATCTCGCGCCTGAGCTTGTCTTCCACCCGCTGCTCCTCGACGAAGACCTCGGGATAGGCCGGCACGAACAGCCGGTCGCCCGGCTTCGCCTCGTCGAACAGCGATTGCGGCGCCTGCAGGAACAGCCCGGCGAGCCGATCGGCGCGCGACACGACGATCGCAATGGCGCCGGCCTCCGGCGAGCCGCGCCGGCGCAGGACCGCGAAGGCTCCCTCGACCCGGACCCGTCTGAGATAGGCCGTGACCCAGAAGTCGGAGGTGACGCGATCCATGGGCCGCTATTGTATCCGCGTACCCGTGACACTGGCCAGTTCGCGAACGACCCGATCATTGGCCTGGCCGGTCACCGGCAGCCGGCGGTCGCGCTCGAAGCGCTGGATCGCCTCGCGCGGGTCGCCGCCGAGCGGCCCGTAGCCGGCCTGGACGAGCGCCCGCTTGACCGCCTGCATACGCCGGTCAGCCGGGGCGGCCGCCTGGGGTGCCTGCGGTCGCGGCGCCGGGGTCGCGGCATTGGCCGAGATCAACTGGCCGATCGACTGCGGCGCCTCGGACCGGGGCTGCGTCTGGGGCCGCGTCGCGGTGGCCGCCGCGGCATTGGCGTTGATCAGCTGGGCGATCGATTGCGCCGCCTCGGGCCGGGCCTGGGGCGCCGGTCGCGCCGGCTGCGGCGCGGCATCGGAGGCGAGCAGCTGATTGATCGTCTGGGCCGGCGCCGGGGCCGCGCTGCGCTGCGCCGGGCGACGCATGTGATTGAGCAATTGTTCCGTCGCCTCACCCGAGACGCGCAGGCCCGACTGCGTCTCGTAGCGCTTGATCGCGGCGTCGGTACGCGGACCGGTCCGGCCGTCGACCGGGCCGTCATAAAGCGAGCGACGGGCAAGCTCGCGCTGAATGTCGGTCACCACATCGGCCCGTGGCCGTGCCTGGCCGGCGCCGGCGGCCTGGTCGGCCGGCCGCTGCTCCGGAGCGCGGGGGGTGATCGATGCGGTCGACTGGATCTCGGCCGGCCGGCCGGCCGGCACGGGAGCCGCGGCCGGCGCTTCGACGCGAGCGGTCGCGAACAGCGGCGCGGGATGCGGGCCGCTTTGCCGGGCGAGCGCGTTGACACCAATGCCGATGGCGACGAAGGCGGCGCAACCGATGGCGAGCATGTCGCCCTTGTTGCGGCCGAGCAGCTGGCGCCAGAACGGCACACGCGGCGCGTCGTCGTCGAAATCGGTTTCGGCCACGCGCCCACGGCGGGGACGCAGATCATCCTCGTCATAGGTCACGTCACGCAATTTTCCGGCCCTCCTGTTTGACCGAGACGGGTATCGCCGGCGCCGGCTTGGCGGCGAGCGGCAACCGCTCGACGATGTTGCGCGCGGCGGCTTCGCAATCCATGGGCATGCGCAGCGTCACCCGGGTGCCCTGGCCGACGACGGAAGCGACTTCGAGCGAGCCGCCATGCAGTTCGGCGAGCCCCTTGACCACCGACAGGCCGAGGCCCGTGCCCTCGTATTGGCGATCATAGGTCGAGCGCGCCTGAAAGAACGGGCTGCCCAGCCGCGGCAGATCGGCGGCGGCAATGCCGATGCCGGTGTCGGCGACCGACAGCGAGAGCCACGAACCGTCGCGCCGCAGGCTCGCCTGCACGCGGCCGCCGCTCTTGGTGAACTTGATGGCGTTGGACAGAAGATTCAAGACGATCTGGCGATAGGAGCGCTTGTCGCCGATCACTTCCGGCAGGTTGTCGACCAGATCGGCGACCAGCCGGATGCCACCCTCGTCAGCCTTCAGCTGCATCATCTGGATGCATTGCGACATCAGTTGGGGGAGATCGAACGGTTCGGCGGTGATCTCGAAATTGCCGCTCTCGATCTTCGACATGTCGAGGATCGAATTGACCAGATTGAGCAGGTGCTCGCCGGAGTCGCGGATCAGCGTCGCATATTCCTTGCGGCGCGCCTGGTCGAGCCGCATGGCCTCCTCATGCATCAGCATTTCGGAGAAACCGTTGATGGCGTTGAGCGGTGTGCGCAGCTCATGGCTGACATTGGCCAGGAAGCGGCCGCGGGCCTCGTTGGCACGATCGGCCTCGGTCCGGGCGCTGTCGACGGCGGCCTCATGCGACTTGCGCTCGGAGACGTCGCGCAGCACCGAGACCACCTGGTGATCCTCGGTCGAAGCTCCCCCCAGGGGATGGCAGCGCATTTCGACCCAGACGAATGTCGGCTCGTTGGTTTCGGCGCGCACGCGACGCAGGCGGAACTCGGCGGAGGTCGCCGTGCCGCGGGCGGAGGCCAGCGACAGCGCATTCAGATAGGCCGGCCGATCGGCGATATGGACACGCTCGAACAGGCCCTGGCCGTGCAGGGCAAACGGCGGCACGCCGGCGACGCGTTCGGAAGCGGGCGAGGCAAAGGTCACTGCGCCGGAGCGGCCGTGGCGCGTGATCAGGTCGCTCATATGTTCGGCCAGCAGCCGGTAGCGGCGCTCGCTGACCGACTGGACCTCTTCGCCGGTGCGGCTGACGATCGCCGCGGACAGCGCCAGGCCCAGCCCGTAAATGACAGCGGAGGTGACCGAAACGAAGGCTGCGAGCTCGGCGCCCAGCGGGCTGATACGCGGGTCCGGCAGCAGGTTCCACGTGCCGGCAAGCCCAATGACCGTGACCGCGCCGACGACCATGGCGCCGGCGGCCGCCACCACCCGGCGCGAGCCCGACAAGACGGCCTCCGCCGGCACCAGGGCAAACCAGATCACCACGAAGGAGCTGGTGCCACCGCTCAAGGCGGCAACCAGCGCGACGATGCCGGTCAGCGCCGCCGCCGAGAACAGGTGGGCGGTCTCGTAGCGGCCGGTGCGCGACAGATAGAAGGCGATGGCGATCGGCAGCAGCAGCCAGCCGAAGGTGATCGCCTCGAGCGTGCCCGGCACGCCTTGCAGGGCGAGATAGAGCGGCAGCGCGGAGAACGCCAACAGGCCCGGCATCAGGCGCGTGGCGATGAAGGCACGGTGACGGACGAACACGATAGGATCGACCGTCGCGGCCGGATGCACCAGGCCATCGAGGTAGGATCTCACCGAACCGATCAACGCGCTTTGACGCAACGCACTCACCTCGACACGCGGCTCGCGCCGCCGTTTTCAAGGTGAGGAGCATCGCATCGCGGCGTGAAGGAAACCCTAAGTCAACGGCGGAAGCAGCGGGCCAGCGACCCCGCCCGGGGCTTTCCAGGCGGATGGTGAAGGAACCCTTGTGGCCGGCCCGAGGCGCCCGCGCGCGTCCCGCGATCAGCAACCTGGACCAGCGGATGACCGATGCCACGCCGCCCGCCGCGGCCGCGCAGGCTGTCAACCTTAATGGAAGTTAGTCGGAATTGCCCAGGGATTCACCTTATCTGCCAACGGCATGTTCACTGAACCGGGCCACCATCCGGCCCTTCAGAGCGGGGCCTCGTCGCCGAAGAGCCGCCTGAACTCTCGGGGGTCAAAGGACCGGAAACGGCGTCATGTTCTTCCTCATCAAGGCGGTCTTCTGGCTCGGACTGGTCTTCCTGCTCATGCCGGACCGGGGCCTGTTCTCGTCCACGGCCAAGGAAGCGGAAACGGCGATCACCTCGGCGACCACCGAAGCCGTGGCGCGCGGGATCGCCACCCGGGCCCTCGAACTGTGCCGCGACAATGCCGAGACCTGCGCGCAAGGCGCGGCCCTCGTCGGCCAGGCCGCGATGGCCGGCCGGCGCGAGCCGGTTCCGACATCGCCGGCGCGGACGCAGGACACGCTCACGCCCGCCGACCTGCACGTGCCGTTCGGCGGCGTCGTCCTGCCCGCAGGTTCGGCGCCGCGCACGGCGCCGCTGCCGCCGCGCCGACCGGTGTAACCGGCCGGCCGCCAGCCGGCCCTTTGTTTCGGCGTTTTTGGCCGCTATATCAGGCCGATGAGCGAAGCCACCAGCATCAGCATCGACGAGATCACGGAAGCCTTCACCTTTCTGGACGATTGGGAAGAGCGCTACCGCTATGTGATCGAGCTCGGCAAGTCGCTGCCCGGACTGCAGCCGAGCGAGCGCAATGAAACCAATCGGGTCAAGGGCTGCGCCAGCAATGTCTGGCTGGTCACCCATACGAAGGGCACCGGTCCGGACGCGATATTGAGCTTCGAAGGCGAAAGCGACGCCCATATCGTCAAGGGCCTGGTGGCGGTGACGCTCGCCTTCTATTCCGGCAAACGGGCTGGCGACATCGTCGAGCAGGATGCCTTCGAACTGTTCCGCCAGCTCGGCTTCGAACAGCACCTGACCCCGCAGCGCTCGAACGGGGTGCGCTCGATGGTCGAGCGGATCCGCCGCGATGCGCGGCTGGCCATGGCGTGATCGAAACCGGCCTGATCAGGCGATGATGAAGGTTTCGAGGCCGGCGAGACCGGCCAGGACCGCGACCGGGTCAAGACCTGGATATTCGTCCGGCTGGCCGGTCCGGTTGATCCAGACGGCCGTGAAACCGACAGAAGCCGCGCCCGCGACGTCCCAGCGGTTCGACGAGACGAAAACGACATCGCCCGGCCGCGCCGCGCCCACCGCGGCTTGGGCCGCGGCATAGACGCCCGGGGCCGGCTTGTAGGCCCGCTCCGGCTCCACGGTCACGACGTGATCGATGAGGTCGGCAAGGCCGGCCGCGGCGATCGCCGCATCGACCATCTTGCGGGTGCCATTGGTGAAAATGGCCGTGGCCTTGCCCGCGGCCCTGAGGCGCGTGAGCAGCGGCGCGACGTCGGAATAGGCGTCGAGGCTCAGATAGGCATCGAGCAGCGCGCGCCGCAGGCCGGCATCGGCGACGCCGTAACGCGCCAGAGCGAAATCGAGGCCCCGTTCCGTCAATGTCCAGAAATCGTCGAAGCCGCCGATCAGCGTCGTGGTCCAGGAATATTCCAGCTGCTTGACGCGCCAGAGCTGGGAGATCGGGCCGGCGCTTTCGCCGAGCGATGCCCCCGCGCGCGCCACCGCCGCGTGAACGTCGAACAGCGTGCCATAAGCGTCGAACATGAAGGTTCCGGCAGGCATGGGTGCTTCTCCCCGAGATCGGTGAGGATGGTGCCCCGCGCGCGCAAAAGCACAATGGCAAAACAGTCCGTCAGCGGCGGAACAGCTCGCTCCGGCGACGCGCGGCCCGATGCCCTCACCCTTGGAAACCATCGCGGCGCGCAGATCACCAATCACCACATTTCATGATGTCAGCCGCGCGTGGCAGGATAAGTTCGCCTGGGAAACGTTCTGGAGAACCCCATGCCCAATTGGTCAAAGACCTGGACCTATCTCGACGGCGACTGGCTGGAAGGCAACCCGCCGCTCACCGGTCCGCGCAGCCACGCCTTCTGGCAGGCCTCGTCGGTGTTCGACGGCGCGCGGGTGTTCGACGGCATGATGCCGGACATGGACCAGCATGCCGCCAGGCTCAATCGCTCAGCCGGCGCGTTGGGCCTGAAGGCGACGATGGCGGTCGACACCATTGTCGGCCTTGCCCGCGACGGCGCCAGGAAATTCGACGGCAAGACCGCCCTCTACGTCCGACCGATGTACTGGGCCGAGGGCGACGGGCCGAGCGCCATTCTGACCGACCCCGAGACCACCCGCTTCTGCCTGTGCCTCTACGAGGCGCCGATGGGCGAGCCGGGCGGCATGTCGATCACGCTGTCGCCGTTTCGACGCCCGACCATCGAGAACGCCCCGACCGACTCCAAGGCCGGCTGTCTCTATCCGAACAATGCCCGCGCATTGCGCGAAGCGCGCGCCCGCGGCTTCGACAATTGTCTGGTGCGCGACATGCTCGGCAATGTCGCGGAGACCGCGTCATCCAATATCTTCATGGCCAAGGGTGGCATCGTCTACACGCCGATCACCAATGGCACGTTCCTCAACGGCATCACCCGCCAGCGGAGCATTGCCCTGTTGCGCCAGGCCGGCGTCACCGTGGTCGAGAAGAGCCTGACCTATGGCGAGTTCGCCGAGGCCGACGAGATATTCTCGTCCGGCAATTACTCCAAGGTCGTGCCGATCACCAAGATCGACGAGCGCGCATTGCAGCCGGGCCCAATGGCCCGCAAGGCACGCGAGCTCTATTTCGATTACGCCGCGAGCAGCGCGCGCATCTGAACGGGGAACGCCAAGCGATGGTGTCCGGGGGCGAACCTCCGGACACCCGATGGGCCGGCGTCATCCACCCTATCGGCCTTGCGGGTCAGCCGCCGACATGGGCGCGAAAATCCTTCAGCGATGCGAAGCGGGCCGTTCCGGTCGCCAGGTCGGCCTCGATCGATCCATCGCCGAACAGGCGGAACGGAATGCCGGCGATGACACCTTCGCGCAACAGCGGCGCGGTCGTGGCCGGTGCCGCGGCAGGCTCAGCCTGAACGACCGGGGCAAGCTCGACGGCGGCGGCGGGTTCGGGGCGCGGAACAACCACCGGCGGCGTCTCGGACGCCGGTGCCGGGGCTTCCGCCGGCTGGCTTTCCTCACCTCGGCGGCCTGCATCCGCGCCCGCGGCGAGCGCATGGCTGTCATGGACGTCGTCGGCGTCCCGGCCGGTCACCACCTGGTCCCCGCGCTCCTGGTCCTGGTGGCCGGAATTTTCCGAAGGCGCCAGAATGTCGCCGAGTTCGGGGAAATCGCGGGCCAGCGCCGCCATGGCATGGTCGCCGGACGGCGGCGCGACGCGTTCGGCCGGCGGTTCGGGCGGCGACACGGCCGGCGGCGGCACGAAGCGATCACGACGATCGGCCGCGGGCGGCGCCACATCGCGCCCGAGCGCCGCCTTCAAGGCCATCTCGAGCTCTTCCTCGATGGAGAATTTCGCCGCCTTTGCCGGCTCGGCCTCAGGTGCCGCGGAGGACTCGGCTGCTCGCTCGCCGAGCGCCGGCGCGGCTGGCCCGGCATCCCTGACGGCCTCAGGCTCGCGGCTGGCCGGTTCCGGCTCTGGCTCCGGGCCGAGAATGGAAGCCCTGAGGCGGGCCATCAGGTCGTCGTCCTCGACATGTCTGGGCGGCGCCGGAGGCGCGACCACCACCGGGGCCACGACCGGCGGCGTGGCGACTGTCGCCTGCAAATCCGCGACCACCCCGCCGATCGCCGCCTCCAGCGCATCGCCTGATGTGGTCACCGGATCCTTTGCGGACACCTCCTTGGTGCCGAGCTCTTCCGCGGCCTCGGTGGGCTCACGCGCCTGCCCGGCCGGGGGCTCCGACGGCAACGGCGACGGATCGCTGCCTGCCTGTTCGGGCTTCGCGGCGATCACGGCCGCGCCAGCCGCAACCCCGACCGCCGCGGCCGCCGGCTTCCAGCCGAAGCGGTCACGGAACGAGGCCGGACGTTTTGGGAACTCGACGGCCGGCGTGGCCGGTGCGGTCACCGGCGGGGCCGCCGGGCTCGTCACGACCGGCATAACCGGCGCGGGCTCGGCACGGACCGGTTCGGCCGCGCTCGGTCCCCCTGAAACCGACTCGGCCCGCGGCGGCTCTGGCTGGACCGGCTCGCCTGGTCCATCGGCCGCCGGCATGGGCTCGGCCCGATAGGGCTCGACCGAGGCGGTGAGCGGCACCGCGGTGTCGGCCGCGGCCTCGACCGCCGGCGCGATGCCGAGATCGGCGTGGCGCGTGGCCGGCTCCAGGGCCGGCGCTACCGAAGGCGTGAAGGCCGGCGGTGGCGCCAGGCCGAATTTCAGCCCATCGATGCCACGGGCCAGCCTGTCCAGCCGGGCCGCGATCACCGCAAGGCCGAACAGCAAGAGGCCGCCGACGGCGCTGATCGCGCCGACGATCATCAGCGTGTTGCCCAGGCTCAGCATGCTCGGGTCATTGCCGAGGTAAAGCGTGACGATGCCCAGGACCGTCAGAACAACGGCAAACACCTGGAGGACAAGGATCATAGGGTCTTCCTTTTCAACCCGCGCGGCCCGGGCCGCATCCGGCTTCTTCAGAGCCGTTTATTACAGCCAATCAAAGGCCTGTCATAAGATTCTCGCAACTTTGCCGTTCGTCGCGGGTTCTCCAATTGCCCCGATGAGAGGTCGGGCCTATCTAGGCGGGGTTGCTTCACATCGCCGCCATCGTGGGCCCATCGCCTTCAATGGACTTTCCAGGAGACAGCTCATGTCCTTCACGCTCGACGACCTGCCCTACGCTCACGACGCGCTCCAGCCCTATATGTCGAAGGAAACGCTTGAGTACCATCACGACAAGCATCACCTCGCCTATGTGAACAACGGCAACAACCTGATCAAAGGCACCGAGTTCGAAGGCAAGAGCCTGGAAGACGTCGTCAAAGGTTCCTTCGGCAAGAATGCCGGCCTGTTCAACAATGCCGGCCAGCACTACAACCACATCCACTTCTGGAAGTGGATGAAGCCCAATGGCGGCGGCAAGATTCCCGGCGGGCTGGAAAAGGCGATCGTCGACGGTTTCGGTTCGGTCGACGAGATGAAGGCCAAGTTCATCGAAGCCTGCGTCACCCAGTTCGGCTCCGGCTGGGGCTGGCTCGCCGTGCAGAACGGCAAGGTCGTCACCATGAAGACCCCGAACGGCGAGAGCCCGCTGGTCCATGGCGCCAAGCCGATCCTCGGCTGCGACGTCTGGGAGCATTCCTACTATATCGACTATCGCAACCGTCGCCCCGACTATGCCAAGGCGTTCATCGAGCACCTGGTCAACTGGGATCATGTCGACGAGATGTTCCAGGCCGCGACCAAGTGATCGCCGCGCCGGCCATCCGGCGCATCTGAGCTTCGAGCCCCGGCGGGACACCGTCGGGGCTTTTTTTATTCGGTCAGGCGATCTCGCTGACGATCTTGCGGCGAACGGCTTCGCGGAAGCTGCGGTTTTCATCGGCGATCTCGACGAAGGCCCCCGGACCGCCGATCACCGCCTCGCGATAGTGATCGGCGAGCGGCTGGCCGCCCCGGGCCGCGATGCCGCCGCCCGGCCGGAGGATTGCCAGCGCATTGATGACGATACCCTTGGCCACCGCCTCGTCACGTGCCGCCTCGACCGGCCGGCCGCCAATATGAGGACCGTCGCCCGAGACATCGATGACCCTCCGGAGGCTGCGATAGCTGCTGGTCTCGATCAGGCCGACCGAGAAGTCGATCGCCGCCGAGATGGAGTTGTAGCCCCTGGCGGCGCGTGGGCTGGCGATGAGCCGCTCGCCGAAGGACCGCGCGCTCGCCGCGTCGTGGATCAGCTGCCAGTTGGCAATGACGTGCTGGGACTGCGGGCCGCCCCATTCGACATAGACGACGGCAATCGCGCCGATCGTGCCCGAACGGATGGCGGCCAGAACCTCGGCCGACGCCAGCGCCTCGGCATAGCCTTGCCGCTGCAGGCGCAATTCATCATTGTCGATTGACCCGGATCCGTCGGCCGCCAGGGCCAACGCGACATCGACCGGCTCCGGTTGCTGGCCCCGAGCGCCCGGCGGCGCGACTGCGAGCGCTGCCATGCCGAGAGCCAGACGGCGCGAAACGAAATGCCTTGGATCCACGGATCGGTTCCCCCCGAAGCCACTATCGGACGATGCCGGAACCGCCATCGTCAAGGGCTGCGCCATCGGGCGGACCGCAGCGCTCCACCGGCGCCGCCGCCATGTCCGCGGCTCACGGCGGCCATGATCGCAAGCCGCATCGTCGCCGCGCGATGCTCGTATAAGATGGTCGCCACATCCTCCCAGCGCCCCTGCCGTTGCGCCGCCCTCCCGAGGCCTCATGCCCCTTCTGTTCCTGCTGTCGGCCGCGACTTTCGTCGTCGGCATCGGCGCCTTTGCCGTCATCGGCGTCATCAGTCCGCTGTCGCGCGACCTCGGCCTGACGCCAGTCGGCGCCAGCTGGATCATGAGTTCCTATGCTCTCGCCTACGCCGTCGGTTCGCCGCTCCTCACCTCGGCGACCGGACGGTTCGACCGGCGCAGCGTGCTGGTCATCGGCATGGCGCTGTTCGGCCTCGGCATCCTTGCGACCGCGCTCGCCACCGACTCGACCCTGCTCTATGCCGGGCGGGTGGTCACGGCCTTGGGCGCCGGTCTCTATTCTCCGACGGCCGCGGGCGTGGCGATCGCCGCGGTTCCGGTCGAACGGCGTGGCCAAGCCCTGTCGATCGTCTATGGCGGATTGACTCTGGCGCAGGTCGCCGGCGTGCCGGCCGGCGGCTATCTCGGCTACATGCTCGGCTGGTCGCAGGTCTTCTGGATCGTCGCGATCCTCGCCGCGGCCATGACCCTGGCCCTGGCGCTGAAGGTTCCCCGCGCCATCGACGTGGCGCCGGCACGGCTGGGCGATCTCGTGACCACACTGACCGATCCGCGGCTCGCCGGCGCGGTCCTGCTGACCGCCTCGGTCATGTGCGCCGGCTGGATCCCCTATACTTTCCTCGCCCCGATCGTCGAGGAGAAGACCGCCGGCGGGCCGGAACTCGTCGCCCTGCTGCTTGTCGTCTACGGCGTCGGCTCGGTCGCCGGCAATGCGCTCGGCGGCTTCCTGACCGATCGTATCGGGCCGAACCGGGCGCTGTTCGTGGCAACCGTCCTGCCCGTGCCGATCATGGCGGCCGTCACCCTCATTCCCTGGCAGCAGGCCTGGATCGGCGGCCTGCTGCTGTTCGGCTGGGCCTGCGTCGGCTGGGCAATTTCGGTGCCGCAGCAGGCCCGCCTCGTGGCGCTCGATCCGACACGGACCCAGGTGCTGCTGTCGCTGAACGCAGCCTGCATCTATATCGGCGCCTCCGTCGGCGCGCTCGTCGCCGGTTACGCCAAGAGTCTCGGCGGTATCCCCGCTGTCGGGATCGCCGCCGTCATCGCCGGCGTGATCGGCATCGCCCATCTGACGCTGACCGTCGGCCGCGCCCGGCAAGCGACCCCGGACGCCTGTCCCGAGGCCGGCCGATGACCACCGCGCCCTGGTTTACAAGGGCCGTTCGGCCGCTCCCACGACCTTGATCGCGAAGGCATAGGCCTTGGCGACCTCCTTCAGCCGGTCGAAACGCCCGGCAGCGCCACCATGGCCCGACTCCATATTGGTCACCAGCAGGACCGGATTGCCGTCGGTCTTGGCGGCACGCAGCCGGGCCACCCATTTCGCCGGCTCCCAATAGGTCACCCGCGGATCCGATACGCCGGCCAGCGCCAGGATCGGCGGATAGGCCTGGATCGTGACGTTGTCATAAGGCGAATAGCCGAGCATGCGGCGGAACGCCTCCGGATCGTGGATCGGGTCGCCCCATTCGCGCCATTCCGGTGGGGTCAACGGCAAGCTGTCGTCGAGCATAGTGTTGACCACGTCGACAAAGGGCACTTCCGCCACCACCCCGCCCCAGAGATCCGGCCGCATATTGGCAATGGCGCCCATCAGCATGCCGCCCGCCGAGCCGCCATGGGCGACGATCGCGCCCTTGGCGGTGAAGCGCTCGGCGGCGAGATGCTCGGCGACGGCAATGAAGTCGGTGAAGGTGTTGCGCTTGTGCTCACGTTTGCCGTTGCGATACCAGCGATAGCCCTTCTCCATGCCGCCCCTGACATGGGCGATGGCATAGACGAAACCGCGATCGACCAGCGACAGCCGCGTGGTCGAGAACGACGCCGGCATGGACGAGCCATAAGAGCCGTAGCCGTAAAGCAGCAGCGGCGCCGAACCGTCGAGCGCCAGGCCCTTGCGATAGACCAGCGAGACCGGCACCAACTCGCCATCGGCGGCCGGCGCCAGCAGGCGGCGCGTGACGTAACCCGCGGGATCATGGCCCGACGGCACCTCCTGGCGCTTGCGCAGCACGCGGGTGCGGGCCCGCATGTCGTAATCCCAGGTCTCGGCCGGCGTCGTCATCGACGAATAGACGAAGCGCAGCGTATCGGTTTCGAACTCGTAGCCATGGACGACGCCGAGGGCATAGGCCTCCTCGTCGAAGGCAATGGCATATTCGGCGTCAGTCGCCAGGTCGCGAACGACGATGCGCGGCAGCGCGTTCTCGCGCTCGAGCCGGACCAGCCAATGGGCGAGAACCGAGATCGACAGCACCAGGACGCCGGGACGGTGCGGGACCAGCTCCTGCCAGGCCTCGCGCGCCGGATTGCCGGCGGGCGCGACCACCACCTTGTAGTCCTCCGCGCCATCGGCATTGGTCAGGATGAACAGCGAAGGCTCGCCCCGATAGCTCGGATGGTAGTCCGGATAGGACTTGACCTCGTCTTCGCGCGCCAGGACGAGCCGCGGCTCGGCGGCCGGGTCCGTCAGGTCGAGGGTGCGCACCTCGGTCGAATCGCTCTGCGCCCCGGTAATGAAGGCAAGCCCCCCGGCGGTCGCCTGATCGAGCCCGACGAAAACGGTGGTGTCGGCTTCCTCATAGACCAGGAGGTCGTCGGAAGCCTTGGTGCCGACGACATGGCGAAACACCCTCAGCGGACGATGGTTGTCGTCGAGCCTGACGTAATAGAGCGCCGAGCCGTCGGCGGCCCAGACCGCATCGCCGCCGGTCTCGGGGACGATATCGGCGAGATCCGTGCCGCTCGCCAGGTCGCGAATCTTCAAGGTGAAGAATTCCGAGCCTTTGTCATCATGGCTCCAGGCGAGCCTGGCATGGTCGGGACTGTGTACGGCACCACCAAAATCGAAGAAGGCCTTGCCGTCGGCAAGCGCATCACCGTCGAGCATGACGTGTTCGGGTCCGTCGGTCCCGCGTGGACGGCGGCAGACGATCGGGTGCTGGCCGCCGCTGCGATAGCTCTCGTAATATTCCCAGGGACCATCGGGCGCCGGTACCGAGGAATCGTCCTGCTTGATACGTCCCTTCATTTCCTCGAACAGCGCGGCGATCAAATCCTCGGCCGGCGCGAGCACGGTCTCCGCATAGGCGTTCTCGGCTTCGAGATGGGCGCGGATCGGCGCCGGCAGCAGGCTCGGATCACGGAGCGCGGCCTGCCAGTTCTCGGCCCGCAGCCAGTCGTAATCGTCGCGCAGGACAGTGCCGTGAACGGTCTTTTCGACCTGATGGCGCGCGGCCACCGGTGCGATGGCGACCGTGCCGTCGAGCTGCGCAGGTTTGCTAGTCATATGTCGGTCCTTGGCGGCTGGATATTCAGGTCGATGGGCGAGAACCGGACCACCGTGCGGCACTCGAGAGTAAGCGAGAGGTATCGTGCTGGCGATGACGTGGTCATGGACATGGACTGCTGTCGTTGCCGAAGCCTTGCATTGCGGCTGCGTCGCGCCGATGACCTGCCTCAGGTAAGTCGCGACGGCGCCTGACGCAATGTACGGCTCCGTTGCGTTAGATGGCCGCAGCTTGTCAAAATTTTGGTTGTAAAATGACTCCCGTCGCCCGCATTCATTGAGCCGAGCTGACACCAAGATTACCAATTGTGACTGCGACGGTTAATCGCAATTCGATTTTACTTGAATTCTTTCATATTGGCCTTGAAACCTCATTTGAACAGCAGTATCTGCCTGCCAGTGACGATTTTCCGAATCGGCCTATCGCTAGGTGATGCGCCTCGGAACAACGACGCCACAGCAAAGCGTTTCAAGCGCTTGAATGTCACGGCGGCATTAATCGCCGCTTTTTAGAGGATTAACAAAGCCATGGCCGACTCGTTGACTACCAACAACTATATCGAGCTCGCTGCCGATATCGTCTCGGCTTATGTCAGCAATAACTCCGTGTCCACCACCGACCTTCCCAGCCTGATCAACAGCGTTCACAGCGCTTTGACCAATATTTCCGCCGGCAAGATCGAAGTGCCCGCCGAGCCGCTGAAGCCGGTCGTGCCCGTCAAGAAGTCCATCACCCCGGACTACATCGTGTGCCTGGAAGACGGCAAGAAGTTCAAGTCGCTGAAGCGTCACCTGCGCACGCAGTACAATCTCTCGCCGGAAGACTATCGTGAGAAGTGGGGCCTGCCGGCCGACTATCCGATGGTCGCACCGAACTATGCCGCAGCCCGCTCGCAACTCGCCAAGCAGATGGGCCTCGGCCAGCAGCGCCGCCGCAAGGGCCGCTGAGCCCAGGCCGCCGGGACTGAATTGAACACGCCGCGCGGATCGACCGCGCGGCGTTTTTCTGTTGCCTTGCCGCCGTTACCGTCAGTCGGCCAGCGCGTCCAGGATCCGCACCCAGCTGCGGATGCCCTTGTGGAAGCTCTTGAGGTCGTATTTCTCGTTGGGCGAATGGACCCGGTCGTCGTCCAGGCCGAAACCGACCAGCAATGAATCGACACCCAGCACATTCTTGAAATCGCCGACGATCGGGATCGAGCCGCCGGAACCGATGGTCACCGCCTTCTTGCCCCATTCGGCGGTGAGCGCCGCGCGGGCGCCGACCAGCGCCGGCATGGTCCAGGGCAACTGTATAGCGGGGCTCGCCTTGTAGCTGATGAACTCGACCTTGCAGTCGGCCGGCAACTGCGCCCGCACGAAGGCATGGAAGGCATCGCGCACCTTGAGCGGATCCTGCTGGCCGACCAGGCGGAATGAGATCTTGGCCGAAGCATGCGACGGGATCACTGTCTTGGTGCCTTCTCCGGTATAGCCACCGATGATACCGTTGGCGTCGCAGGTCGGGCGCGACTGCACCATCTCGATCAGCAGCCGTCCGGCCTCGCCGATCGGCTGGCTGAGCCCGATCGGCCCGAGGAAGTCCTGGGCGTTCAGTCCGAGCCCCTCCCAATCGGCCCTGATGTCGTCAGGCAGTTCCGGCACGCCGTCATAGAAACCGGGAATGGTGATGCGCCCCTGATCGTCATGCAGCGAACCGATGATCTTCGACAGCACGTGGATCGGATTGCGCGCGGCACCGCCGAAAAGGCCCGAATGCAGGTCCCGGTCGGCGGCGATCACCTTGACTTCCTCATAGACCAGCCCGCGCAACGAGGTTGTGATGGCCGGCGTCGCCGGGTCCCACATGCCGGTGTCGCAAACCAGCGCGATATCGGCCTTCAGGTCGGCGGCATTGGCCTTGACGAAGTCGAACAGATGTTTCGAGCCGCTCTCCTCTTCGCCTTCGATCAACAGCGTCAGACCCATGGGGAGCGACCCCGTCACCTGTTTCCAGGCCCGGCACGCCTCCACGAAGGTCATCACCTGGCCCTTGTCGTCGCAGGCCCCGCGCGCGACGATCCGCTTGGCGCCGTCGGGGCCGGTCGCGATGCGCGGCTCGAAAGGCGGACTCTCCCAAAGATTGAGCGGATCGACTGGTTGCACGTCATAGTGCCCATAAAACAGTGCATGCGGGCCGGCAGCGGCCGGGCTCTTGGCGACGACCGCCGGATGCCCGCCAGTCGGGCGCACATCCGCCGCGAAGCCGATCGTCCTGAGATCGGCCGCCAACCATTCAGCCGCGGCAACGCAATCCTTGGCGTAGGCGCTGTCGGTCGAGATGGATTTGATCCGCAGCAGCGCGAAGAGCCGATCGAGGCTCTGATCAAGCGAACTGTCGACGGTCGCGAGCACCTGCTCGACGGGGCGGGATGAGGTCATGGCGGGATTCCAGCATTGGCGGAGATGCCGACGCTAACAAGACCCGACCGGTTTGGGAACGGCCCGGGATCAACCACCTGGAACCATCAAATGACAGGGCTGGCCACCGGATGAGGGATATGGGCCGTTCAGGCCGCTGCACGCCGGGCCGCGTCGCGTTCGCGGCCGAGCCGGCGGACCCGCTGCAGAAGGGCCCCGACCCGGCGGTAGAGCACCCGTGCGGGCACGGTATCACCGAGCACCGCCGCAAAACCCGCCGCCTGGGCCACATGGTTCGAGATGGCCGCCGGCGACGCCGTCAGCAGCAGGCAAGGTATGGATGTGCTGAGCGCATCCGTCGGCGGACGTGCCAGCCCGCGCTCGCTACGCGCGAAGTGGGCTGGAAGCTCTTCGTCGTGAACAACGATGACATCGACCTTGCCACTGGCAATGCGGGCGGCGAGGTCAAGCGCCGATGTCACCACCGCGACATGGCTCATTCCAAGGTCCCGGAGGTCCTGGACGGCTTTGTCCGCCTCCGCCCCGGCCGTGCGCAGCAAAACGACCTGCGCCGCCTGGATCTGCTTCATCCCCGCCATAGCCCCAATCCCGACATTCGCGCGGTCGCCGATGCAACTTATTGGATACAATACATGTTAATCGTCTTCCATACTAGCCTACGAGAGTCAGAAGACGGTGGATGTGTCACACCCGCGACAACCGGCCGCGACACCCGGCCGGAAACGACGGGCGGTTGACGCGCCACGTCAGCGCCGGAAGCCGCCGAGCACGCCGCGGATCAGCGCACGCCCGATCTGAGTTCCCACCGAACGCGCGATCGAGCCCGCGGCATTGCGGATGACCACCTCGCTGGTGGTCATCCGCGTGCGACCGCCCTTGCCGGCGGGTGCGGCACCGCCACCCAGGATACTGCCGAGAAGGCCGCCAAGACCGCCGGCATCGGCCTCCTGCGGCGCCGGAGCCTGTTCCTCCTGGTGACGCTTCTGCAAGACTTCGAAGGCCGATTCACGATCGACGACGTCGTCATATTTTCCCTTCATCGGGCTCTGGTTGATGATTTGCCGGCGCTCCTCCACCGTCACCGGCCCGATGCGCGCGGTCGGCGGCGCGATCAGCGTGCGCTGGACCATGGACGGTACGCCATTGCCCTCCAGCGTCGAGACCAGCGCCTCACCCTTGCCGAGTTGGGTGATGACCTCTTCGGTGTTGAGCTGGGGATTCTGCCGGAAGGTGGTCGCCGCCGCCTTGACCGCCTTCTGGTCGCGCGGCGTGAAGGCGCGCAGCGCATGCTGCACGCGATTGCCGAGCTGGGCCAGGATGGTATCGGGCACGTCGAGCGGATTCTGCGTGACGAAATAGATGCCGACGCCCTTCGACCGGATCAGGCGCACCACTTGCTCGATCTTTTCGATCAGCGCCTTGGGCGCGTCGTTGAACAGGAGATGGGCTTCGTCGAAAAAGAACACCAATTTCGGCTTGTCGACGTCGCCGACCTCCGGAAGTTCCTGGAACAGTTCCGACATCAACCAGAGCAGGAAGGTCGCGTAGAGCTGCGGACTGCCCATCAGCTTGTCGGCGGCCAGCAGGTTGATCGTGCCGCGGCCATCGCGGTCGGTCCGCATCAGGTCCTTCAGGATCAAGGCCGGCTCGCCGAAGAACTGGGCGCCGCCCTGATTTTCGAGCGTCAGCAGCTGGCGTTGAATGGCCCCGACCGACTGTGCCGAGACATTGCCATAGGCCGCGCGCAGCTCGTTCTGCAATTCCTTGTTGGAGCCAAGCTCGGCCAGCATCGCGCGCAGATCTTTCAGATCCAGCAGCAGGAGCCCCTTCTCGTCGGCATAACGGAACAGGATGTTGATCACGCCCTGCTGCGTATCGTTCAGATCCATCAGGCGCGACAGCAGCAGCGGCCCCATTTCCGAAATGGTCGCGCGGATCGGATGGCCCTGCTCGCCGAACAGGTCCCAGAATACCACCGGAAACTGTGCCGGCGCCCATGGCATGTCGACCTGCTTGGCCCGGTCGAGGATGAAGGGCTTGGCCTCGCCCATGGCGGCGACGCCGGACAGGTCGCCCTTGATGTCGGCGGCGAAAACCGGCACGCCGGCATTGGAAAAGCCTTCGGCCAGCACCTGCAGCGTGACGGTCTTGCCGGTGCCGGTGGCGCCGGTGATCAGGCCGTGGCGGTTGCCGAACTTGAGGGCAAGCACTTCGGGCTTGGTGCTCTTGCCGATGAAGAGGCTGTCGTCGGCCATGAGATTATTCCTGGGCTGTTGCGCTGCATTGCGATGGTTGTAGCAATGCCCGGCGGCTGCCGCCAAGCACGATCGCGCACGCACAAGCGCGAACGGCGCCCCGGCCGGACGCCCGCTCCGCATCTGTTGTCACCACGAGCACAAACCAAGACTGCGTCGGAAGCAGGGCGAACGGCCGGCTGCAGCGACGCTTTCCCCAACCGCCCGCGCCGGCCTAGACTTGGCGTCCGGCTTCTCGCGGCGGTCACTGGGCCGCTGGACATGGCAATGTGCGCCGGCAGGTCGATGCAGAGGGTGGACAATGGAGATTCGCCGGGCCATCGAAGCCGATGCGGGCGAGGCCGCCGAAGTGCTCCGTCGGTCGATCGCGGAACTGTGCCGCCCCGATCACCACGACGACCCGGCGATCCTCACCGGCTGGCTCGCCAACAAGACGCCCGAAACCGTCGCCGCCTGGATCGCCGATCCCGACACTTTACTGATGGTCGCGGTCGATGTGACGGGAGCCATTGCCGGCGTCGGGTCGGCGGCAGATTCGGGAGAGATCACGCTCAACTATGTCTCGCCGACGTTCCGCTTTCGCGGCGTCAGCAGGGCCATGGTGGCGCGGCTGGAACAGCACCTCGCCGGTCTCGGCCGCCGCCGCGCGGTCCTCACCAGCACGGCGACGGCGCATCGCTTCTACCTGAGCGCCGGCTATCAGGACGACGGGCCGCCGAAACCGTGGCCCGGCGGCCGCATCCATCCGATGGCCAAGGAACTGGGCTGAACCCGGCCTTCCGCCAAGCTTCAGCCGCGGTCCCACAATTGCCGGACCAGCACGCCGGCCTTCTTCTCGATCGCGGCCGCCGCATCGAGGCAAAGATCCTCGCGGTAGCGCGAACCGACGATCTGCACGCCGACCGGCACACCCGCGTTGAGGCCAACGGGGACGACGGCGGCCGGCAGCCCGAGCACGTTGATCGACGAGATGAAGCGGAGGTCGTTGTAGAATAGTTCTTTCACCCGCTTGTCACCGCCGAGATCCGCATTGGTTTCCGGTGTCCGCTTGACCGTGGTCGGGGTCAGCACCAGCGGATAGTCTTCCAGGAAGGCCATCCAGTTGCGGATATGGCGCGAGCGATCGCTGATCGCCTTCATGTAGCCGGCCTGGTCGAGCTTGGTCGCCAAAGCCAGGAAACCGTCGAGCGACTTCTGGAAGTCCGGGCCGGCGGTGGCGCGCATCTGCGTTTCCTGCAGGACCGCCAGTTCGGTCATGATCAGATTGCACCAGAGCTGCCAGACGCCGCCGAGGTCGGGCACCTCGACCTCGGTGACGTTGTAGCCGGCATCGCTCAGATGATCGGCCGCCTTGCGGACCAGCGAAATCACCCCGCGATCCGTGTCCATGTCGCCGGGGATCTTGGCCAGCGCCACCTTGATCGGCCCCTTGAGCTTCGGCCCCTTCAAGGGCGCCGGCACCCACCAGGGGTCGCGCGGATCGCGCTGGGCCATGACTTCGAGGCCGAGGCGGACATCGCGGATCTCGCGGGCCATCGGCCCCTGCGACGACATGAACTGCGCCATCAGCGGCCGCTCGGCCGTGGCGCTCGGATTGAAGGCCGGGATGCGGCCCTGGGTCGGCTTGATCGTCGCGATGCCATTGCACTGCGCCGGCCAGCGCAACGAACCGCCGATATCATTGCCGTGGGCGATGGTGCCGATGCCCATGGCGACGGAGGCGCCGGCGCCGCCCGAGGAGCCGCCGCAGGTGACGGCCGGGTCCCAGGGATTGAGCGTCAGCCCGTGCAGCGGATTGTCGGTAAAGCCGCGCATCGAGAATTCGGGCGTATTGGTCAGCCCGAGAATGATCGCCCCGGCCTTCTTCAGATTGCTGGTGACCGGCGAATCGCCCGGCGCGATATTGTCCTTGAACGCCACCACGCCGTTGGAATTGGCCTGGCCCTCGACATCGATATTGATCTTGATGGTCACGGGAACGCCGTGCAGCGGGCCGACATCCTTGTTCTTGGCAAGCGCCTTGTCGGCGGCCTTGGCGGCCTTGATCGCCTCTTTGCTCAGATCGACGACGACGGCGTTGATCGCCGGATTGGCCTTGTGCAGGCGGTCGACATGGGCACGCACCACCTCTTCCGAGCTCACCTTGCCCTTTTTGATCGCCGCCGCCGTTTCCACGGCGGACCATTGCCAGATCGGTGTTTTCGCCACGTTTCTTCCCCTATGCCGAATGCGGGCGAAACCGTAACGGAGGCGGATCGCGAAAGTCGAGCCGCCTTGCCGGCAGGGGTCGCCTGCACGCGGCGGCGGTCTCGCCCCGGGCCGGACCGGCAAGCCGATGCCGGCCGGCCCTTCCCTCGCCAACGCCTGAATGCTCAGTCGAGCTTGGTTCCCGAGACCCTGACCAGTTCCTCCCAAAACGGATTCTCAGCCCTGATGACCTCCTTCAGCGCGGCGGGCGAGGGATCGGTCAGCGCCATCAGGCCAGCCGGTGTCATCCGTTCGCCATAGCGCTGCGTGGCCACCGCCGCGACGATGGCCTTGTGATAGTCGGCGACAACGGCCTCCGACGTTGCCGCCGGCACGACGATGGCAAACCAGGTCTGCATGTCGATATCGGCGAGCTTCAGGTCGGCGAATTCCTTCATGGCCGGCACATCCGGCAGGAAGGCCTGCCGCTCGGCACTCGCCACCGCCAACGCCTTGAAAGTGCCGGCCGCGACATTGGGCAGCAGCGCCGCCATGGTGTCGAACATCAGGTCGATATTGCCGGACATCAGATCGGCGATCGCCGGCGCGCCGCCGCGATAGGGCACATGGACCATGGCCGTGCCACAGCGGGCGTTGAGCAGACCCAGCATCAGGTGCGAGGTCTGGCCGAGCCCGGACGAACCGAAATTGATCTTGCCGGGATTGGCCTTGCCCCAGGCGATCATGTCTCGGAACGTTTTCCAGCCGCGCTCCTCGGCCTTCCGGGCATTCACCACGCACAGGATCGTGCCGGTGGCGATGCGCGAAATCGCGGTGAGATCCTTGTCCGGATTGTAGAGCATCCGCGAGAACAGGTATTTGTTGGTGATCAGCGTCGAGGCGGTGGCCACGCCGGCCGTCGTGCCGTCGGCCGGCGAATTGGCGACATTGGCGATCCCGAGCATGGCGCCGGCGCCGCCGATATTCTCGACCACGACGCGGCCGCCGGTCGCCGGTCCGAGCGCATCGGCCAGAAGCCGGCCGACGAGATCCAGCGCGCCGCCGGCGAGAAATGGCACGACCAGCCGCTTCAACGGAATGGTCTGCGCCTGGGCGCCTCGGGTGAAAAGGAACGGCGCGCCGAGCGCGGCCAGCCCGATGGTGCGGCGCGTGATTGCCATCATATGCCCTTGTGGTTTCCTGGGTACGCACCGGCTTGTTGGCCGCCGGGCGCGAGACCCTATCGTGGTGTCGCCGCGATCAACAAGGTTGCCGCCGGGATGGCTGGCCATCGCGGCGCGCGGGCCGCGATGGCGCCGGCGCTTCACGCAAAATCCTAGAGCCCGAGCACCTTGGCGATCTCCTCGACCGCCACCATCGGCGCGACCCGCCCGCTGGCCACATCCGCCTCGAGCGCCGGGAGGCGGGCCTTCAGCACAGGATCGCGCTTCAGCCGGTCGGTGACCCGCTCCTGCAGCATGGTCCACATCCATTTGACGCCCTGGGCGCGCCGCTTGGCGGCGAAATCGCCCGAGGCCTCGGTCTTGCCGCGGAAAGAGCCGATCTGCTCCCACAGCGTGTCGAGCCCCTGATTGGCAAGGCCCGATATCATCAGCACCGGCGGCGACCAGACGCGCGATTTCGGCGCCATGATATGCAGGGCCGCGCGGTATTCGGCCGCGGCGGCCTTGGCGCGCTGCGCGCCGTCGCCATCGGCCTTGTTGACCGCGATGATGTCGGCGAGTTCGAGAATACCCTTCTTGATGCCCTGCAGCTCGTCACCGGCGCCCGGCAGCATGAGCACCAGGAAGAGATCGGTCATCTCGGCGACCGCGGTCTCCGACTGGCCGACGCCGACCGTCTCGACCAGGATGACGTCGAAGCCGGCCGCCTCGCACAGCAGCATGGTCTCGCGCGTCTTGGCGGCGACGCCGCCAAGGGTTCCGGACGACGGCGAAGGCCTGACATAGGCGGCGGGATCGATGGCAAGCCGGGCCATGCGCGTCTTGTCGCCGAGGATCGATCCGCCGGTGCGCGACGACGACGGATCCACCGCCAGCACGGCGACCCGATGGCCGGCCGCCGTCAGGTTGGAGCCGAACGTATCGATCGTCGTCGACTTACCCGCCCCGGGCACGCCGGTAATGCCGATGCGGATGGCACGGCCGGTCTCCGGCAGCAGGCGCTGAACGAGTTCGCGCGCGAGCGCCTGGTGCTCTGGCCTCGTCGATTCGACCAGCGTGATGGCGCGGGCGAGCACCGCGCGGTCGCCGGCGCGAATGGCTTGGCTCAGCTTTTCGATGTCGAGAGGCGGACGCATGGATGGGTGGTAACAAAGCGGCAGATTCGATGCGAGCGGAATAGCCGCCACAAAGGGGCTTACGGCCGGCCGCGCGTCAGGCCGCCTTGAGATCCGCCATGAAACCCGCCACCTCACGTTGGAGGTCGGCCGACTGCTCGGCCAGCGATCGCGACAGCCCCATGAGCTGCGCCGAGGCCGAACCGGCGACTTCGGTGGCCCTGCCGACACTGACGATATTGTCGGTCACCTCGGCGGTGCCGCTTGCGGCGCGTTGCGTATTGGCCGCGATCTCGGCGGTCGCCGCGCCTTGCTGCCCGACGGCGGCGGCGATCGAGGATGTGACCTCGCGAATGGTGCCGATGGTCGCGACGATGCGGGAGATCGCGTTGACGGTGACCGTGGTCGCCGACTGAATCTCGGCGATCTTGCCGCCGATATCATTGGTGGCCTTGGCGGTCTGGGCCGCGAGCTGTTTCACCTCGGAGGCAACCACCGCAAAGCCCCTGCCCGCCTCGCCGGCGCGCGCCGCTTCGATGGTCGCGTTGAGCGCCAGGAGATTGGTTTGTTCGGCAATCGCCCGGATCAAGGCGACGACGTCACCGATCTGCCCGGCCGCCGCGGTCAGCGCCAGGATATTGTCGTTGGTCCTGGCCGCTTCCTCGGCCGCCGTTTCGGCGACACCGGCGGAACGGGCGACCTGGCTGTTGATCGCGCCGATCGAGGCCGACAGCTCCTCGGCGCCGACCGCCACGGTCCGCACATTGGTCGACGCATTCTCGGCGGCAAAGGCCACGGCCTGCACCCGTTCGGCCGTCTCCTTGGTGGTGCCGGACAGGTTGCGGGCGGCGTCGGCCACGTCGGTCGACGATCCGATCAGCGTGCCGGCGAGCGCCTGCAGCCGCAAAGTGAACTGCTCGGCCGATGCGGCGCGTTGAGCCAAGCGCTCGCCCTGGGCCGCCAGTTCGGCCGAGATCTGCTTGGTATGGGCGGAATCGCTCTGGGCCGCCACCGCCTCGGCGATGGCATGGTCGGATTCGGCGAACAGGGCCTGCAGCCGATAGGTCAGCCAGCTCAGCACGGCCGTTTCGACGATCACGATGACCGCGTGGACGACGACCCGCAGAAGGTCCGGATTGCTGGCCGGGAAGACCGCCATCGGCAGCGCGAAATTCAGCACCAGATGATGAACCGCCGTGACCGCCGCATTGGCCACGATGGCGCGCCAGTCGCACCAGCCGGCGACCACCGCCAGCATGGCGAAGAAATACATGTGCATGTCGATCTGGTAGCCATGGCCGGCAAAGACATAGACCAGCATCGCGACCAGGCCCGATGCCGCCATGGCGGTGACCATGCGGGTCGCCGGTCCGGTCCGGTCGCGCCACCAGACGAAAGTCGCCCCGCCCGCGAGCATCAGGCAGCCGGCCGTGGCGACCGGCGCCGAGACCGCACCGAGCGCCAGGGCCAGGACAGAGATCAGCGCCGCGTTGGCCCAGAGAAACAGCACCAGGACGAGGCCGAATTTCTGGCGGAGATGTTCCAACCCCTGCATTGACCTCAGCTCCCCGAGAGACAGCCACCCGCGATCCGCGGGTCGAAGACGACGAGCGCACCGGCGCCATAAAGTGCCGCGACGAAGTCACTCCTGTTGCCGTGGGCAAGGATCACCCAGGCCAGCCTGGACGGCCTGACGATCGATCCCTCGGCTGCCGCGACGATCTCGGCCGCCCGGCTGGCCGTCGCGAAGGGCCACACCACCACCGCCACGTCACCGTCCGGCCGCGGACTGGCGAAGGCCGCAGCGAATACTGCCGACATCATGATCGCAAAGAGGACGACCGTTCGCATCCGGCACTTCTCAGGTTCGATCGACCACCAACGGCGCAGACGCAACGATCAGTAATGGTACGAATGCATTGTTTATTTGGTGTTAATTGCATTGAATGCGAGACACAACCGACAAGCTCTTTTCCTCATGACGCCCCGGCAAGGCCTTGCGTCATAACCCGCCGGGGCGGAGCAAGGCAGCCAGCCGCCATTCAGCCCCATTCCCGCCACGGCCGGTCTTTAACCGCTCGTTGACGACGTCGGGCGCCTTGACCGTGTGTGATTAACCTTTCGGTAAGGCCTCGCGTCGTTTGTCGACCACGAACAAACCGAAGCCCGAGCCAATGCCCAAGCCGTCGACCCGCACCGTCGCCGTCGCCACCACCGCCATTCGCCTGGCTCTGGTGGCCGCGGCCGCCTGCGCGCTGGCCGGCTGCTTCGGCACCGACATGTCGGGCATATCAGGCTCGCTCGGCGCGCTCACCGCCCCCGCCAGCCAGCCGCGCGCCGTACCGGTGTTCGTCGCCTCGACACGGCCGGCCTTCCGCGGCGACGCGCTCGGCGCGCCGACCCGCGAGCGTGCCCGATTCTATCGCCAGATCGTGACGGTGCCGCCGGGCCACCAGGTCGGCACGATTCCGCGGCCGTCGCTGACACCGGAAAGCCCGTCACGTCATTTCACGCTGGCCGACCGCACGGCGCTGACGCCGGACGATTTCCGCGGCGAACTGGCCCGTGCCGTCGCGGCGAAACCCGCCGATCAGCGCGACGTGCTGGTCTATGTCCACGGCTTCAATACCGACTACGACGAGGCCGCCTTCCGCCTGGTGCAGGTCGCCACCGATGCCGGTTTCCGCGGCACCCATGTGCTGTTCACCTGGCCGAGCTATCGGCGCATGCTCGCCTATGGCGGCGATCGCGAAGTGGCCACCGCCTCGCGCGACGCCTTCGAGAAGCTGCTCGCCGATCTCGGTGAGGTGCCGGGCATCGGCCGGGTCAATCTGATCGCCCATTCGATGGGCGCGTTCCTGACCATGGAGGGGCTGCGTCAGGCCTCCATCGCCGGGCGTGGCGAGGTCAATGGCCATCTGGGCGAAGTGATCCTGGCCGCGCCGGATCTCGACGTCGAGGTGTTCAGGGGCCAGATGGCGCGCATCTCGCGGCCAAGCCGTATCTCGCTGTTCGTCCAGGCCGACGACCGGGCGCTGGCCGCCTCCATGACGGTGGCCTGGGACCGGCAACGCCTGGGCGCGCTCGATGTCCGCGATCCGCGTCATCGCGAGATCATTTCGTCGCTCGGCGTGCGCGTCTTCACCATGACATCGCAAGGCTGGACCGACCTGCTTCGCCACGGCACCTTCGCCGAGGCGCCCGAAATCGTCCGGCTGATCGGCGGCAAGATCGCCTCGCCGCCGGTGATCGAGGATTCCCTGCCGCCGCCGCCGACCGAGGCCCCGCCATTGCCGGCCGAGCTGCAGCCGCCCCAGGCCCAGACACCCATGGCCGACCAGCCGGAAAGCGCCCGGCAGGTGACGTCCGAGCCGCTGCCGCAGATCCGCGCCGACGGCACGCGCTGAGAACCCCTCAGGCCGCAGCCACCGCCCGGCCCGGCCGCCTGCGCCACAACCACACCGCCAGCGGCCAGACGAACAGGCCAATGGTGATGGCGGCGAGGATCGCCGAGACCGGCCGCTCGAAGAACGGCAGGACCGAGCCGTCCGATTTGATCAGCGAGGTGACGAAATGCTGCTCGACCATCGAGCCCATGACGACGCCGAGCACCAGCGCCGCGACCGGATAGCCGTTCTTCTCCATCATGTAACCGACACAGCCGAAGGCGGCGACCGTGATGACCAGGAACAGGTTGTTGCCGGTGGCGAATGAGCCAACGGCGCAGAGCAGCACGATCACCGGCATGATGGCGTAGCGCTTCAGCCGCAGCACATAACTCGCCAGCCGGATCATGATGATGCCGAGCGGGATCATGATGATATTGCCCAGCATGAAGATGATGTAGAGCGCATACATGCTCGACGCCTTCTCGGTGAACAGCGTCGGTCCGGGATTGAGCCCTTTCATGTAGAGCACGCCAATGGCGATCGCCGTGATGGTGTCGCCGGGGATGCCGAACAGCAATGACGGCACCCAGCCCGAGGCCAGCGAGGCATTGTTGGAGGCCCCCGCCTCGATCAGCCCTTCGGGATGGCCGGTGCCGAACTTCTCCGGCGTCTTGGAGAAGCGCTTGGCCATGGCATAGGACACCCAGGCGGCCATGTCGGCGCCGGCGCCCGGCAGCACGCCGATGATGATGCCGATAATATTGCCGCGGGTCTGCTGGACCGGATATTCCTTGGTCAGCTTCCATTGGCCGGCGAGGATCGAGCCGAATTTCCGGCGCGGCAGGGGTGGCGGTTCGGGCACCGACATGGCGCGCATGACCTCGGCCACCGCGAAGCAGCCGACCAGCGCCGGCACGACCTCGATGCCGCCGAGCAGGTCGGTGAGGCCGAAGGTGAAGCGTGGCGTGCCGGCCGGGTTCTCGATGCCGACACAGGCGATCAAGAGACCGAGCAACATGGCGGCGATCGCCTTGATCGGTGAGGAGCGCGCCACCAGCGTCGCGCACATCAGCCCGAGAAAGGCCAGCCAGAAATATTCGTAGGTCGAGAAGGACAGGGCGAATTCGGCGAGCAGCGGCGCCATCAGGATCAGCGACAGCGTGCCGAACACGCCACCGAGCGCCGAGAACCATAGGCAGATGCCGAGCGCCATTTCAGCCTGTCCCTTGCGGGTCATGGCATAGGCCTCGTCGGTATAGGCGGCGGAGGCCGGCGTGCCGGGAATGCGCAAAAGGCAGCCGGGAATATCGCCGGAGAAGATCGCCATGGCCGAGGCGGTGATAATGGTGGCGACCGCCGCGATCGGCGACAGGTAGAAGGTGACGGGCACCAGCAGCGCGGTGGCCATGGTGGCCGAGAGCCCCGGCAGCGAACCGACCACCAGGCCGTAGATCGCCGACAGCAGGATGGCGATCATCACGTCGGGTGCCAGCACCATCCAGATCGCTTCGATGAAGGTGTTCATCGTGTCACCCTCACCACGGCATCGGCAGGAGGCCGGCGGGCAAGGGCACCCGCAGCAGCTTGGCGAAAATCAGATGCACGGCCGGCGGCGCCACCAGCGCCAGCGGAATAGCGGTGCGCCAGTTGCCGCCGAGCGCAAAACAGGTGGCCACCACCATGGCGGCGGCGGTCGGGACGAAGCCGAGCGTGTCGACCGTGAAGGCGTAGAACAGCAAAAGCAGCGGCGGCACCATGGTCTTGAACGCCCCGTGGCGGATCGGCGGCGGCGCCTCGGCGGCCGGCGCGTGGCTGCCGTCTTCGGCGGTGACGATCTCCTCGGCCTCCTCGAAGGATCGGCCGATGCCGAGCGCGATCGCGACACCGCAACCGACCAGGCCCAGGCCGATCACCAGCGGGAACACATTCGGCCCGACCTGCTGGCCAGGAACCGGCGGCAGGAGCGAGCCGCCATAGGCGGCAGCGGCTCCGAGAACGGCCAGAAAGCCGCCCGTGACACGATCGGAAAGATGCATGGTTCCCCGCGGGCAGAGGCGCTTCAGCCCTTGCGGGCCGATTGGATCGATCCAGGACCGGGATCCCGGAACCCGCGGCGACAAGCCGCCACGGGGCCGTTTGATCGGGAAAGCCCGAAGCTCAGGCCTGCTTGGCGAGGCCGGCGGCTTTCATCGCCACCCCCATGGCGGCATCGCCCTCGGCCATGAACTTGCCGAAGCCGGCGCCATCCGCCCAGCGCACGCCGAAACCGCGATTGCTCATGAAGTCCTGGAATTCCTTGGACTCATTGACCTTCTTCAGCGCCGCGGTAAGCCGCTCGGCGATCGGTGCGGGCAGGTTCTTCGGCGCACCGATGCCGCGCCAGGCCCCAACCGAATAGTTGATGCCGAGGCTCTCGTTGAGCGTCGGCACATTGGGGAATTGCGGATTGCGCGCCGGCGCCATGATGGCGAGCGAACGGGCCCGGCCGGCATCCAGCATGGCCTTGGCCTCGGGCACCGAGCAGGTGACGATGTCGAGGCCGGAGGCCGCGAGGTCCTGCATGGCGGGAGCCGCCCCGTTCGACGGCACCCACGGCACCGCATTGGCGGGCAAACCCATGGCGCCGAGCCAGCCGACCAGTGCCAGGTGCCAGATACCGCCCTGGCCGGTGCCCGAGGCCTTCAGCTTGCCGGGATTGGCCTTGATGGCGTCGGCGAGGTCCTTGATCGTACGGTAGGGCGAGCTCGCCGAAACCTGCACGCCCGGCGGATCCTCGTTCATCAGCCCGAGCGGCGTGTAGCTCGACGGCGTCAGCTCGGTCAGGCCCTGCCAGTGCATCATCGAGATTTCGACGGTGAGCATGCCGATGGTGTAGCCGTCGGCCGGCGCACTCGCGATGCCGGCATGGCCGACGACGCCCGAGCCGCCGGTACGGTTGACGACATTGACCGGCTGGCCGAACTCCCGCTCCAGCAGCGAGCCGACGATGCGCGCCGTGGCATCGGTGCCGCCGCCGGCGCCCCATGGCACGATCAGCGTGATCGGGCGCGACGGATAGGCCTGCGCCATGGCAGGCGCCGACAGCGCCGTCGCGGCACCGGCCGCGGAAACGAGCAGAGTTCTACGGGTCAGATCCGTCATCGATTGCCTCCCTGATCGACCAGCCGGTTTCTCCGGCATCTCTTCTGTGATCACAGAAAGCTGCACCGGAATGCCGGGCTTGGCAATCTGGTGATCGCGACGACCTGCCGCATGGCACGTCCCCATCCGCGCGGACGGTCCCGCGTCACGATCGGCGATCGACCGGCTCCCACGGCCGTTTCGCGGGTGCGAATCTGGTTCGCTCCTGGCATCACTGACACATGCGAACCGACAGCCTCATCGGCCCCGAGACCTTGCCCCCGCCACGGCCCGTCGACATGCGGCTGGTTCTTGCCGTCGGCGCCGGCATCTATGCCCTGTTCGTGCTGCTCGGCGACCGCCTTCTCAACGATCCCGACACCCACTGGCATGTCCTGATCGGCGAGAAGATCCTGAGCGGCGACGGCTTTCCCTGGGTCGACAGCTATTCCCACACCATGCGCGGCGCCTTCTGGATCGCCAAGGAATGGCTCGCGCAGGTGTCGATGGCCTTCGCCTTCCGCCTCGCCGGCTGGACCGGCGTGACGGCGCTGGCGGCGGCGACAGGCGCGCTCGCCTTCATGATTCTGCTGCATGAGCTTTTACGCCGGCTGGACTGGCGGCCGACCCTCATTCTCTTCGCGGCGGTGCTGCTGCTGAGCGTGCCGCATGTGCTGGCCCGGCCGCATGTGCTGGCACTGCCGGTGCTGTTCCTGTGGTCGGCCGGCCTGCTGCGCGCGGCCGAGACCGGCCGCGCGCCGTGTTTCTGGCTGCTGCCGGCCATGACGCTCTGGGCCAATCTGCACGGCAGCTTCATGTTCGGCTTGGCGCTCGGCGCGCCTTTCGCCCTGGAAGCCGTGCTGCGCGCGCCGCCTGCCGCGCGGCTTCGGGTCGCCGCACTCTGGGCGCTGTTCGGCGTCCTGGCGGCCGCTGCCGCCTGCATCCATCCCTATGGCGTCGAATCGATCCTCGCGGCCTTTCGCGTGCTCGGCCTGGACGAGGCCAAGGCGATCATCATCGAATGGCGCGCCCATGATTTCAGCCGCTTCGAGCCCTTCGAGGCGGCGTTGCTGGCTGGGCTGGCGCTTGCCCTCGTCACCGGCACCCGTGTGCCGGCGCTCCGCGTCCTGCTGCTCGTCGGGCTGCTGCACATGGCGCTGGCCAATGTCCGCCATCAGACCTTGTTCGCGGTCATCGGCGTGCTCCTGCTTCTGCCCTCCATCGCCGTCCGGCTCACCCCTCGTCCGCCGCCGGCCGCGAACCTCTGGCCGACCGCCGCGGCGGCCTTGTCGCTTGCCGTCGCGGCGACATTCGTCAGCGGCTTCCTGGGGCTTGCCCGTCCCGTGGAGGTCTATGTTCCCCGTTCGGCCCTGGCCGCCGCCCGCGCGGCCGCCCTCACCGGGCCGGTGCTCAACTCCTATGGTTTTGGCGGCTGGCTGATGACCCAGGGGGTACCGACCTTCATCGACGGCCGGGCGGAACTCTATGGCGGCGCTTTCGTGGCGAACACCGTCCATGCATTGGAGCTCAAGAACGTCGACACCTTCATCGATCTGCTCGACCGCTACCGTATCGGCTGGACCCTGTTGACGCCGGGCACGCCCGCCATCGGCCTGCTCGACCGGCTGCCGGGTTGGAGGCGGGTCCATGCCGACGGCATCGCCGTCGTTCACGCGCGGCAATGATGCGCCGGCTTACTCCGCGGCGGCCTGCGAATAGCCGAGCTTGGCGTTGAGCTTGTCCATCAGGTCGATGGCGGCATCCGCGATCGGCGTGCCCGGCGGGAAGATCGCCGCCGCGCCGGCCTCGTAGAGTGCCGCGAAATCCTGCGGCGGAATGACGCCGCCGACGACGATCATGATGTCTTCGCGTCCCTGCGCCGCGAGTTCCGCCCTGAGCTCCGGCACCAGGGTCAGGTGGCCGGCGGCCAGCGACGACACGCCGACGCAGTGGACGTCATTTTCGATCGCCTGCTTGGCGGCTTCCGCCGGCGTCGCGAACAAGGGGCCGATATCGACGTCGAAGCCGAGATCGGCAAAGGCCGAGGCGATCACCTTCTGGCCGCGGTCATGGCCGTCCTGGCCGACCTTGGCGACCAGGATGCGCGGGCGCCGGCCCTCGTTCTCGGCAAAGGCCTCGACCATGTGCTGGACCTTCGAGACATTCTCGTTCATCGCGCCGACCTCGCGCTTGTAGACGCCGGAAATCGACTTGATCTCGGCCTTGTGGCGGCCGAACACCTTTTCCATCGCATCCGACATCTCACCGACGGTCGCCTTGGCGCGCGCCGCGTTGATCGCCAGTTCCAGGAGATTGCCGGCGCCGCCGGCCGCCGCCGTCAGGGCGTCGAGGGCCGCCTGCACCTCGGCCGGATTGCGCTCGGCGCGCAGCCGCTTCAGCTTGTCGATCTGGCTCGCGCGCACCGCCGAATTGTCGACCTTCAGCACGTCGATCGGCTTCTCGCCGTCGGGCCTGAACTTGTTGACGCCGATCACCGACTGAAGGCCGGAATCGATGCGCGCCTGGGTCTTGGCCGCGGCTTCCTCGATGCGCAGCTTGGGGATCCCCGCGTCGATCGCCTTGGCCATGCCGCCGAGCGCCTCGACCTCCTGGATATGGTCCCAGGCCTTGGCGGCGAGATCGGCGGTCAGCTTCTCGACATAAAACGAACCGCCCCAGGGATCGATGATCCGGGTGGTGCCCGATTCCTGCTGCAGGAACAGCTGGGTGTTGCGGGCGATGCGGGCGGAGAAATCTGTCGGCAGCGCCAGCGCCTCGTCCAGCGCGTTGGTGTGCAGCGACTGGGTATGGCCCTGGGTCGCCGCCATCGCCTCGATCTGCGTGCGGATGACGTTGTTGAACACGTCCTGGGCGGTCAGCGACCAGCCCGAGGTCTGGCTGTGGGTGCGCAGCGGCAGGCTCTTGTCGGTCTTCGGATCGAACTCCTTGACCAGCTTGGCCCAGAGCAGGCGCGCCGCCCGGAGCTTCGCCACCTCCATGAAGAAATTCATGCCGATGGCCCAGAAGAACGACAGGCGCGGCGCGAACTGGTCGACCGTCATGCCGGCGGCGATGCCGGCACGGATATATTCGACGCCATCGGCGAGCGTATAGGCGAGCTCGAGGTCCTGCGTCGCCCCGGCCTCCTGCATGTGGTAGCCAGAAATCGAGATCGAATTGTATTTCGGCATATGCTTCGCCGTGTGGGCGAAGATATCCGAGATGATCCGCATCGAGGGCACCGGCGGATAGATATAGGTGTTGCGGACCATGAACTCCTTGAGGATGTCGTTCTGGATGGTCCCGGAGAGCTTGGCCTGCGGCACGCCCTGTTCCTCGGCCGCCGCGATATAGAGCGCGAGCACCGGCAGCACCGCGCCGTTCATGGTCATCGACACGCTCATCTCGCCGAGCGGAATGCCCGAGAACAGCGTGCGCATGTCATAGATTGAATCGATCGCCACGCCGGCCATGCCGACATCGCCGGCGACGCGCGGATGGTCTGAATCATAACCGCGATGGGTGGCGAGATCGAAGGCGACCGACAGGCCCTTCTGGCCGGCGGCGAGATTGCGCCGGTAGAAGGCGTTGCTGTCCTCGGCCGTGGAGAAGCCGGCATATTGCCGGATCGTCCAGGGCTGGTTGACATACATGGTCGGATAGGGGCCGCGCAGGAACGGCTTGATACCCGGATAGGTGTCCAGGAAATCGATGCCGGCGAGGTCGGCCTCGCCATGGACCGGCTTGACCAGGATGTCCTCGGGCGTCAGCCAGGCCTCGCCGCCTGTGGCGGCCGAAGCGGCTTTGGAAAAGGGCAAAGTGGAAAAGTCGGGAATAGAGGTCATTGGCCTCTCCTCAAGCGCTCACCGTCGCGGCGGCGCATTTCGTCGGTGATGAGGCGGATCTGCTCGAGCGAGCGCAGCCTGTCGATATCCGGATCGGCACGACGGGCATCCTTGATCAGGCTGCCACGCAACAGCCAGAACATCGGCATGAGTGCAAGCCCGAAGACCGGATTGCTCCAGGCGGCGCCAGCCATGTCGCCGACGCGCCGATTGATCCCCTGCACCTTGTCGTGGCTCGCCCGCGCCCTATCCAGCAGAGTGACGAGCTCACGATTGCCGAACGCGCCGAGATCCAGCCATCCGTCGTCCCTTTCCGGCCCAGCCGGGGGTTGCAATGGCACAGGCGGTATTCGCGGGACCCTGGTCAAGGCCGGCCTCACTCACCCAGCGCCGCCTTCGCGGCGTCGAGACAGTCTAGCACGTCGCAGCCCGCGAAGATGAAACCACCGATACCGGCGGATTTCAGTGCCGCTTCCTGCTCGCCGGGACGGCCGGCGAGCCAGATCCGGGTGGCGCCGGCGGCCTTCAGCGCCGCCGCCGTCGCAACCGCATCGGTCGCATAGATGTCGTCGGACGAGCACAGGCAGGCGATCCGCGCGCCCGATGCCTTGAACGCCGCCAGCAGATCCGCCCCATCGGCGAAGGCCTCGGGGACCGGGGCCTCGAAACCGCCTGCCTCGAACAGGTTCTTGGCAAAACTGGCACGCGGCGTGAAGGCGGCGACCGGGCCGAGCACGGCAAGAAAGACCAGCGGCCGCCTGCCGGTATTGGCGGTGACGGCATCGAGCGCGGCGCGCAGGGCTTCAAAGGGTTCGGCGAGACGGATCGGCTCGAGCGGGTCGACGAAGATCGTGTCGGTCTTCGGCCGCGACAGTGCGGCACGCACCGCGCCGGCCCCGAAAGCCACAGCCGTCGCCTCGAACCGCGCGCCCTTGGCCGCTTCTGGCAGGTCGATCGCCGCCGCGGCCTTGTTGGAAACGCGGGGCGCGGAATGCAGCACCTCCGGCACGGCTTCGTGGATATTGGGGAATTCGGAGGTGCCGGTGAGCGGCTCACGCCGCTTGGCGATGGCGGCCTGATGAGCTTGGCGCGCCTTGGCGACCGCCGCCTGAATGGTGCCGCTGGACAGCGCCGCGACCACCCCGCCGACGCGCTCGCTGTCCTGGAACAGCGCCCACGCGGTTTCGCAAAGCTCCGATGTCAGCGCCTCGACGCCTCCTGAACCGGCGGTCGGATCGGCAACCCGATGCAGGTTCGATTCCTCGATCAGAATCAGCTGGGTGTTGCGGGCAATGCGGCGGGCGAACGCATCGGGCAGTCCGATCGCGGCGGTCCAGGGCTGCACGGTGACATGATCGGCGCCGCCGATGCCGGCGCCGAAACAGGCCATGGTGGTGCGCAGCCAGTTGACTGCCGGATCGACCCTGGTGGTCATACGCCAGGCAGTTTCGGCATGGACCTCGAGGCGCGAGGGCGCGAGGCCGCAAGCGGTCTCGACCCGCGCCCAGAGCTGGCGGATGGCGCGCAGCTTGGCAGTGGTGAGAAACTGGTCGGCATCGGCCGTCAGCAGCACGGCGACCGCGCGACGCGCCTCGTCGAGCGTGAGGCCCGCCTGTTCCAGCACGCGCAGATATTGGACGGCCGCGCCCAGCACGAAGGCGAGCTCCTGCGCCTCCGAACCGCCGGCATCATGGATCACCCGGCCGTCGGCGATCACCTGGGTGCCGGCGAAACCACGTTTGCGCAGGCCGAGGACCATGTCGGCCGCCTTGGCTGCCGCGCCGTCCCAGTTCTCCAGCGTGCCGCGCCGCGCAAAGGCGCCGATCGGATCGATGCCGAAGGCGACCGACAGGCTTGCCGGGTCGAGCCCGTCGCGCGCGGCCTTGGCCGCCAGCATGGCCGCGACATGGCCGGCGGCCGTGCCGGCATCGATGCGCAACGGGATCAGGTCGAGCATGACGCCGTCGAGAACCTGGTCGAGATCGGCGAGGCCGTCGAGCACGAGACCATCGCCCCGATGGTCGCCGATGGCGCCACGGGTGACGATAGCCAAGCCCGAGGCGCCATTGGTCAGATCATCGAGCGCCTGGGCATTGGCGTCGCGCGGATCCGGCTGGTCGACGCGCTGCACCACCGTCCACGGCGCGCCGGCGGCACGGCCAGCCAGCGGCACGGCCTCCGCCACGCGCGGGTAGAGCGGCTGAATGGCTATGCCATCGGCGGTGCGGCCGACCAGGGTCTTGTCGAAGGGCTTGCCCTTCAACACGGCATCGACCGCGGCGCGCCATTGCGCTTCGGTGGCGGCAGGGAATTCGGAGGCGAGAGCAAGGGGCATGGTCGACGTCATGCAGCTTCGATGCCACGAAGACGTGACTTTCGAAAGGCGGCCTTTGGACGGATCAGGACAGACGATAGATCAATTCGCCGGTCCCGGCTGCCGGATCAGGCCTCGGCGCGCGACGGCAGGCGCTCGATGCCGCCCGTATCGATGGCATCAAGCATGGCCTTGATGCTGAGGCCGCCAATGATCCGGTCGGGCGCGATCTCGGCCAGCGGCACCAGCACGAAGGCGCGTTCCTTCAGGCGCGGATGCGGCAAATGCAGGTCCGGTTCGTCGAGACTGACATCGCCATAGGCGATCAGGTCGATGTCGACGGGCCGGGGCCCCCAGCGGAGCGCCCGGGTGCGATCGCGGCCAAGCCTCGCCTCGACCGCCAGGGCGCGCTCCAGAAGTGCGCGCGGCGCGAGCCCGGTCTCGACCACGAGGCCGAGATTGACGAAGGGCGGCTGGTCGGTGACGCCCCAGGGCGGCGTCCGATAATCGGATGACCGCGCGACGAGGCGCACCTCGGCACCGTCACAGAACAAGGCGACCGCGCGATCAAGCGTGGCTCTGATATCGCCGATATTGCCGCCGAGACTGATCAGGGCTTCGGTCATGGGCGCTTCGGTCATGGGCGCTTCGGTCATGGGCGCTTCGGCCTCGCCTCGATCAGTCGTGCCGGCCGCGGACCAGCACGACGCCGACATCGTCGAAAATGGCGGCGATCGGCGCATGCGGCTTGTGGACGGTGACGCGGACGGTGCGAATTCGGGGGAAGGCCCCCAGGACCGCGTCGGCGACCGCGCCGGCGGCGGCCTCCAGCAGCTTGAAATTGCGCGTGGTGAAGGCGCGCTCGGTCTCCTCCGCGATTGCCGCGTAGGAGACGGTATCGGCGAGATGATCGCTGCGGGCGGCTTCGCTCAGGTCGCAGGTCAGGTCGAGGTCGATGACGAAACGCTGGCCGACCTTGCCCTCGTGCTCCATCACGCCGTGATGGGCATGGATCACCAGTCCCTTGATGAAAATCTGATCGGTCATCGTGCCTCGCTGATGGCTTGAGCGACCTTCACGGCCTGGAGCGTTTCGGCCACGTCATGGGCGCGAATGATCGCAGCGCCCGCCTGCATGGCAATCAGATGGGCGGCAAGCGATCCGCCGATGCGCCGGTCGGGCGGCGCCGGCGAAACGCTGTCGATGAAGCGTTTGCGCGAGGCTCCGACCAGAACCGGCAGGCCGAAGCGCGCGAGGCGGCCGAGCTTGCCGAGCGTCTCGATGCTCTGTGCCGGCGTCTTGCCGAAGCCGATGCCGGGATCGAGCACGATCCGGTCGCGCCGGATGCCGGCCCGGTCGGCGATCGCCAGCGACCGATGAAAGAAGGCGTCGATATCGGCCATGATGTCGACCGCCGGATCCGCGTCGTCGCGATTGTGCATGACGACCACGGGCACGCCGTGATCAGCGACGACATGGGCCATGTCGGGATCGCGCTGCAGGCCCCAGACATCGTTGACGATGGCCACGCCCGCACCGAGCGCCCAGCGCGCCACGCCGGCCTTGATCGTGTCGATCGACACCGGCAGGCCGAGCCCGACCACCGCCGGCAGGACCGGCGCGAGCCGGGCGATCTCGTCTTCGAACGAGACCGGCGCCGCGCCGCCATAGGGTCTGGTCGATTCGGCGCCGATATCGAGGATGTCGGCGCCCTCCGCGACCATACGCGCGGCCTGGGCCAGCGCACGCGCAGGCGAAAAGAACTGCCCGGCATCGGAAAAGGAATCGGGCGTGACGTTCAGAATACCCATGACCGCCGGCCGCCCCAGCGCCAGGAGCACGCCAAGCAGCCCATCTGATGATACGGCGATCGAGGGCGGAGCAAGGACCATCGCGGTGCTTTGAGCGCCTGCCCACGCCCTGTCAACCCACGCAAACCGGCGGCTCGCCGCTAGCGTTTCGCCAGTGCCGTGCAGGTACCGAGATAGCGGCTGAGCGCCGCCTTGGCGCCTTCGAGACTGAGCTTGAAGGCGAGCGGTGGACTGGTGCTGCGCAGATTGAGTTCGGCACCCGTCGCGTCGCGCAGGAAGGTGGCGAAATCGCGCAACGTATCGACGTCGGCATCCTCGATCACGCCGCGTTCGGCGACCAGTTCGGCACGTTCGGGCGACGGTCCCGCGATACTCGCGTCGAGCGTCGTCACGAACAGGTCGTCACCGGCCTCGAAGGCGACCGAGATCGGCTCCGCCTTGCCGCCCGGGCGCGCGCCGGCAACCGGCCCACGCAGCCTGACCGCCGGCCGGGCGCCGCAGAAGAAACCGAGATAGACGGTACCGGCCGAGGCGCCCTCGCCGATCGTTGCGGTGACGAAAGCCTGGACCTGGCCATCGGCCTCGGTGGTGCGCCAGCCGGCAGGCTCGGTCTGCGCGGCAGCCAGGGTGGCCGTGGCGGATATCGCCACGGCGGTGAAGGCGATCGCCTTGAACAAATGTCGCATCAGACGAATTGCGACAATCCCGGCGTGCCGCCGACGATCTGACCCATGACGTCCTCGCCGGCATGCTCACGCCCGAAAGCGACCAGTTCCTTGCCGACGGTGGAGATCTGCCCCATGTCGAGACCAGCCCCCATCAGATTGGCGCCGAGGCCCATGATGCCGCCGCCCATCAGGCCGCCGACCATGCCCATGAGGCCGCCACCGCCGCCGCCCGAAGCCTGGTCGATCAGTTGGGTGGAACCCGGCAGCGCCGCCAGCATCTGCTGGACCGGCTCGGACGGGCCTTCCTTCTGCAGGAAACCCAGGATCATGCCGACCGCCTTGGAGGCAAGCCCGGCGTCGATGCCGGCCGCGGCGGCGACGCGGTTGATGAGATCTTCGATCATGTCATGTCTCCCAGATGCAAGAACGGCTCCGGGCGCGATCAGCGATCCCCCCTGAGGTTGCCGCAATATGGCTGCCAGGGCTGCGCCGGGCAAGCAGCGAACATTTACAACGCGCTGTTTCTAAGCGCCGGGCTTTGTGATCTTCTCCGCACCGGGCGGTGGTACCGGCGGTGACGGCACGATCGCTGCACATCTCGTTTCGCTTAACGCCTTCGCGCCGGGCGTCGCTTCGCCCGAGCGGCGCGAGGCGGTGGAAAACGCCTTCGGAGAATTGCATGTCCCACGATCGTTCAACCGTCGATGCCACCGTCCAGCTCTATCTCGACGGCCTCTATGAATGCGACGCCGACAAGCTCGGCCAGGCCTTCCACCCGAGCGCCGACCTGCGCTGGAACGAGGCCGGCGAACTCAAGGTGCTCGGCTATGCCGATTGGCTCGCAGCGGTGCGCAAGCGCACCTCGCCCAAATCGCAAGGGCAGCCGCGCCACGATTTCGTCGTCACGGTCGACCGTTCCGACGAGACGACCGCCTTCGTGAAGGTGAAATGCGCCCTGCCGCCGCGCTTCTTCACCGACTATCTCGTGCTGATGAAACTCACCGACGGCTGGCAGGTCGTATCGAAGTCCTATCGCTTCGAGACGCATGACTGAGGCCGCGGGCCTGGTCCAAAAACATCACGGCCGGCGCAAAGGCCGGCCGTGAACATCAAGACGTGGCGTCGAGGCGACAGCGCGCCTCAGCAGACATTGGCCTCGCGGGCGCAGCCGGCCCGGGCCCGCACCAGGTTTTCACGCAGCTTCTCGACACCGACGGCCCCCACCACCACTTCGTCGCCGATGATATAGGTCGGCGTGCCGTTGATGCGCAGCAGATCGGCGAGACGCGCCGTCTCCGCCAGCTCGGCGCGGATCTGCGGGGCGTTCATGTCGCGCTCCAGCCGCGCCATGTCGGCGCCGACCTCACGGGCGACCTCGAGCGCACGGGCACGGTTGGCCTGGCCGCGGCCGCCCAGCAGCTTGGTGTGGAATTCCTCATATTTGGCGCCCTGGATCTGCATCTTGAGGGCAAGCGCCACCTGCGACGCCTCCACCGAGCCAGGGCCGAGCACCGGGAAATCCCGCAGCACGAGACGGATGCGGCGGTCCTGGCGCACCAGATCCATGGTCTCGGCCATGGCGCGCTTGCAGAAGCCGCAGTTGTAATCGAAGAACTCGACGATGGTGACGTCGCCCTGGGGATTGCCTAGCACGACCTGGTTGGCCGAGCGGTAAAGCTGCTGGCGGTTGGCCTGGAAGGCCTCGCCGCGCGCTCGCTCCTCATTGACCGCCTGCCGGCGCTCCAGCTCGACCAGCGCCTCCTGCAGCACTTCCGGGTTCTTCAGGAGATAGTCGCGGATGATCGCCTCGATACGCGCCCGCTCCTCGGGCGTCGCCTGCACCGTCGGCGCGGTCGACATCTGCGGCGCGGCCGAGGTCTGGGCGAAGGCCGGACCGGCAAGACCCAGGGCTGCGACACCAAGGGCCGCGGCCAGGGCAAAAGCGACAGGGCGGAAATTCATGGGATAGACCCTCAATTCTGGTTGCGCCGCTGGGCGACGATATCTTCGGCGCGAAGCCAGCCGGGCGAGCCGGCGGGAAGAGATGCCTGGGCGCGACGGGCAAGCCCGCGGGCGGCGCCGAGGTCGCCCTCGTAGAGCGATGTCTGGGCGGCGGCGAGATCGGCCTGGCCGCGATCACCCTTACGGCCATAGGCTATGGCGAGCTGGCGATAGCCGTCGGCAGCCTCCGGCTCGCGCTGCAGGGCCAGGCGCAACTCACGCACCGCTTCGTCGAGCACCGCATTGTTGCCGGTGGCGACGAGCGCATGACCGAGCATGATGCGGATCAGGCCGGAATTGGGCGCCAGCGCCACGGCCCGGCGCAGCGGCGCGATGGCCTGGCCCGGCAAGCCGGTCTCCAGCAGGATCTGGCCCTTGATCTCGTGAAAGTAGGGATTGTTCGGCTGTGTCCGGATCAGGTCGTCGGCCAGCGCGGCGGCGCGATTGCGATCGCCGAACCGGAACATCTGGATGGTGCGGGCATAACGCGCCGGCAAGGAGGTATCGCTCGGCGGGAAGCGCCGGGTGATCGCGTCATTGCGCTCGACGAAGCCGGCGAGCTTGGCGCGCGCGAGATTATGACGCATCACCCGATCGGCCGGATCGGTGGCGTTGTAATGCGGGCTCGCCTTGGCCAGCGGCTCGATGCTGGCGACGCGATCCGCCGGGATCGGGTGGCTGATCATGTAGGGATCGGCCTGGCGCGCCGCGAACATGGTCTGGTCCTGCAGGCGGCGGAAGGTCTCGACCATGCCCTTGGCGGACTGGCCGGTGGCATTGAGGTAGTTGATCGCGGCGCGATCGGCGGCGGCTTCCTCGCCGCGCTGATAGGACAGGAGTGACCGCATGGCGATATGCGGGCCGCCCATGAGTACGCCGGGCGCGGCCTCGCCGATGCCGCTGCCGGCCCGCCCGCTCGCAGCCCCGGCGGCAACCGCGCCGGCACCGACCAGCATGCCGATGACGGCGACGATCTGGGCCCGCTCGACCGCCTCGCGCAGGCGCGCCAGATGGCCGCCGGCAATATGGCCGGTCTCGTGCGCCATCACGCCGATCAGCTCGTTCGGCGTCCGGGAATCCATGATGGCGCCGGCGTTGACGAAGATGCGCCGGCCATTGGCGACGAAAGCGTTGAAGCCGCGATCGTTGATGATGACCACATTGGTCTGGCTGCCGCCGACGCCTGCGGCGCGAAACAGCGGCCGCGCATAATCGCGCAGGAGGTTTTCGATCTCGGTATCACGAACGATCGGCAGGCCCTGCTGCTGGGCACGGGCCGGCGCTCCCGTCGAAATGGCGACGAGAGATGCGAGCGCCGATGCTGCAAGACGGCTGCGAAGCGGGCGAAACTTCATCGTGACGGGAACCTACGGAGTGGACACGCGAGGGTCAACGCGCAGCCGATCACGTTCGGGCGAGAACCGTGACCGCGCGATGACGGTATGTTAGAGCCCTTGCCGCTCTCAAGATCCAGTGTCGACGGTGGTCAGCCCCCACCGTCCCCCGGTGCCTATGCTGGGGTAAACGGGCAAAACCATGACGAGGTCCATCATGTCGCGCGAGGGCATAGCCCGTTCGCTGCTCACTCCCACCCGGCGCGGCTCGGTGGCGCCCTTCCTGGTCATGGATGTGATGACGGCGGCCGCCAAGGCCGAGGCGGAGGGACGCAGCGTCATTCACATGGAGGTCGGCCAGCCCGCCGCGGCGACCCCGCTCATGGTGCGCGAAGCCGCGGCGCGGGCGCTGATGGAAGGCCAGATCGGCTATACGCTGGCGCTCGGCATTCCCGAACTGCGCCAGCGGATCGCCCGCTATTATGCCGATGCCCATGGCGTCGACGTGCCGATCGAGCGCATTGCCGTGACCATGGGCTCGTCATCGGCCTTCATCCTGTCGTTCCTGGCGCTGTTCGAAGCCGGCGACCGGGTGGCGATCGCCAGCCCCGGCTATCCCGCCTACAAGAACATCCTTGAGGCGCTCGGCTGCGAGGTGGTGTTCATCGAGACCACGGTGGAGACCCGCTATGCGATCACGCCCGACATGCTGGCGGCCGAACATGCCAGGAAGCCGCTCGACGGCCTGCTGGTGGCAAGCCCGGGCAATCCGACCGGCACGATGATGACGCCGCATGCGCTCGCTGCCCTGGTCGGCGCGGCGCGCGACCTCGGCATCCGCTTCATCTCGGACGAAATCTATCACGGCCTGTCCTATGACATGCCCTGTGCCACCGCGCTGGAAACCTCCAGCGATGTGGTGGTGATCAATTCCTTCTCGAAATATTACTGCATGACCGGCTGGCGCATCGGCTGGATGGTGGTTCCGGAGACGCTGGTGCGCGCGACCGAGTGCCTGGCCCAGAACCTGTTCATCTCCGCGCCGAAGCTGAGCCAGGTCGCGGCGCTGGCCGCCTTCGAGGCGACCGATGCGCTGGAGGCGATCAAGGCGGGCTACGCGGCGAACCGCAAGGTATTGCTGGAAGGCCTGCCCAAGGCCGGGCTCGACCGCCTGCTGCCGGTCGACGGCGCGTTCTACATCTATGCGGATGTCGGCCATCTCACCAATGACAGCCTGGATTTCGCCCGCCGCATGCTGGCCGAAACCGGGGTCGCGGCAACGCCGGGGCCGGATTTCGACCCGTTCAATGGCATGCACGCGATGCGCTTCTCCTTCGCCGGCTCGACGCCCGACATGGAAGAGGCGGTGAAGCGGCTCACCAAATGGCTGGCCTGAACGGACGGCCGGCGCGGCCTCAGGGCATGCGGCCTGTGGCGAGCGCATGGGACCAATCGGCCCGTCCATTGGCCGCGGCCCGCGCGGCCGCCGCCTGCCAGTCATAGGCGACGGCGATCAGTTCGACCCCGGTGACCGCGCCGCCCTCGATGGTGACCAGCGCATAACGTGCGTGGGGCGAGCCGGCCTCGGACACATGCGGATGAGGTTCGCTCGGGTCGTCATAGGCCTGCGCGCCGACACTGCCGGGATTGATGACGACCGCGCCGCTTGCCGGTATCCGCAGCACCCGGGCGATGTGGCTGTGGCCGCAGAGCACGAGACCGGCGCCGTGGACATCGCCGAGCCGTTCGGCAATGGCTGCCGCGGATGACAGGGCCAGCCGGCCGGCCACGACGTCCTCGGTGAGATAGGCGTTGTCGTCGGCGGGCGTCGCGTGAAAGGCCCGGACCAGCACGCCGCCGACGTCGAAATCGACCATGTGCGGCAGGCCGCCGAGCCAATGAACATGGCTCTCGTCCAGCGCTTCGCGGGCAAAGCGGTCGGACGGATAGATCAGCTCCGGCTCGGCCGTTGCCACCCAGCGGTCGTGATTGCCCCTCACCGTGGTGAGCCCGAGCCCGCGCAGCCGATCGCAGGTTTCGCGCGGCCAGAGCGGTCCCGACACGCAGTCCCCGAGATCGACGATGCGCCCGACCCCGCGGCCAGCGATATCCGCGAGCACGGCGTCGAGCGCCAGGACGTTGCCGTGAATGTCGGCGATCACGGCAAAACGCATGGCGGCTCCGAAGCACTGCGGGATGAGCACGTCATCGTGGACCGGGCCGATGCCCGGATGCAAGACGCGCTGGTCGAATCAGCGGGATGATGGGTCAGAGCAGCAGGTCGCCATATTCGTCATGCTTGGCGATATAAGCCCCGATGAACGGGCATTGCGCGACCACTTTGAGGCCTTGCGCCCGCGCATCATCGAGCGCGCCACGGGCCAAGGCCGAGCCGATGCCCCGGCCCGAAAGTTCGTTCGGCACCTCGGTGTGAACGAAAGTGACGACGCCCGCCTCCCGTCGATAATAGGCGGCGGCGACATGGCCTTCGACATCGAGTTCGTAGCGGTTGAGCTCGGGATTGTTGCGCACTGCATTCGTCATCGCGGGCCTCGCTTTCGACACCGGCTCAGGTCCGGCCGATATCGACCATTCTTCTGTTCTGTCCGCGCCCCTTGCGACCGCATCGAGCGCTTCGCCCAAGAGATCAGGAAGTTGCGCCCCATGGCAACCCGTTACTGGGAAAGCGGGCGGCGTCATTGCCTTCCGCCGGCGTACAACGATCCGCGATCCGCGGCCCTGGTTTGGTTTGCCAAATGGAAAACTGTCAGCTATAGTTCTCCATATGGAAAACTATCAACCCTCGCTCGATGCGGCCTTTCACGCCCTCGCCGACCCCACCAGACGGGCCGTCGTCAGCCGTCTGACGAAGGGGCCCGCATCGGTCAAGGAACTGGCGGCGCCCTTCGAGATGGGGCTGCCGTCCTTCATGAAGCACCTCGGCATCCTCGAGAAGGACGGCCTGATCAACACCGAAAAGGTCGGCCGCATCCGCATCTGCCGGGTGAACACGGAGGGGCTGGCGGCCGCCGAGACCTGGCTCGCGGAGCAACGCAGGCTCTGGCAGGCCAGATCGGATCGGCTTGCCGACTATGTCGAAACCCAAATGGCCAGGAGTATCGAAGATGCCGGCTGACGAATCCGAACTCACCATCGCGCGCTTCATCAAGGCGCCGCCGGCCCTCGTCTGGAAAGCGTGGAGCACACCCGAGCATCTGGCGAAATGGTGGATACCGGCCCCGCTCGAATGCCAGGTGGTCAAGCTGGACCTGCGCCCGGGCGGCGGGTTCGAAACCCGCATGCGCGAAGGCGGCGGCGCATTTCAGCCCCATGTCGCCGGCTGCTTCCTGGAGATCGTTCCCGAAGCCCGCCTGGTGTTCACGACGGTCCTGACCGAGGGCTGGCGGCCGGCCGAGCCATGGCTGGCATTGACCGCGATCATGACATTCGAAGCGGAAGAGCGCGGCACCCGATACTCCGCCCGCGTACTGCACAAAAATGCAGCGGACTCGCGAAAGCACGAAGACATGGGCTTCCATGATGGCTGGGGAACCACGATCGACCAGCTCGCGGCCTTCACCGCGCGACTGGCGTAGACCGGCCACCGCATCGCACGCAGCACGCCAGGGCGCCAGGTTGCGGCGGGAGGCTCGGAGCCGTCATCCTCGCTTCATCGATCGAAGGGAGGCCGCGCCGAGGCGGTGTGGACTGCGTGCCGACGGGCGTCATTCGCCCGGAAGCGACGAGCCACCGCCCCTTGGCCAGGACGATCCGCGCTTGCCGGCGGTGGACCATTGCAATGACAATGCCCTCCGTTGCGAGCAGTCCATTCACTCGATGTCGGAGGAGGCACCGCATGGACCGATTCACGGGCGGCTGCCTGTGCGGCAAAGTCCGGATTGTGGCCTCGGGGCGGCCCTACCGGGTGGGCCTTTGTCACTGCCTCGACTGCCGCAAGCATCATGGCGCCCTTTTCCACGCTTCCGCGGTCTTTCCTCAGGATACGGTGACGATCGAGGGCGAAACGCGCGACTACGCCGGTCGGTTTTTCTGTCCCCGCTGCGGCTCGTCCATTTTCGCGCGCACGGCGGACGAAATCGAGGTGAACCTCGGGTCTCTCGACGCCCCCGGCCAATTGATGCCGACCTATGAAAGCTGGGTCATCCGTCGCGAGCCCTGGCTGCCGCCGTTTCCGCTCACGCGACGTTACGACCGCGATCGCGACGGCACGAGCCGCTTCGAGCCGTAAGTCGCGCTCAGGGCAGGCTTCGTCTCGGCCGAGTCCGGCCGCACCGCCGCGTCGAACGGCGGTCGCGCCATCCTCTTGCCCCGCGCTTCGGTCGCTCCGGACACCGCGGTCCGCAGGATGCGGCGGAAGGTGGGGCATTCCATATGGCTCGGCGCGGGACAGGCGGCAGCGTGCCTCAAGCCATCGCGCATGGTGCTCAGCCGGCGGATCATCGCGTCCAGCTCCTCGGCCTTGGCCGCCAGCACCTGACGGTCGATGCGCGGCCGACCGTCCGGCGCGAACATCAGCGCGATCTCGTCGAGCGAGAAGCCGGCGGCGCGCCCGAGCGCAATCAGCGCCAGTCGTTCCAGCACATCGGGATCGAACAGGCGCCGCAGGCCGCGGCGGCCGATAGACGCAATCAACCCCTTCTCCTCATAGAAGCGCAATGCCGAGGCCGGCATGCCGGAGCGTCGCGCCACCTCCGCAATATCAAGGTCTCTCATGCTGTTGACCTCAAGTTGACTTGAAGTGGCAGGATCCGGCCTTCGCGTCATGAAGGCAAGCAAGGGGAGATGACCATGGATATCGCACGGCCGGCCGAGACCGAGCAGGCGACGTTGTGGAACGGCCGTGCCGGGCGGGCCTGGGTCGATGCACAGGAGGTGCTCAACCAGGTGCTCAAGCCGTTTGAAGAGCTGCTCGTCGAAACACTGGTCGCCGGATCGGGAAGCCGATTGCTGGATGTCGGCTGCGGCACGGGCGGCACCACGCTCGCGGCCGCGCGCCGGCTCGGCACGAAGGCGCGGTGCGTCGGGGTCGATATTTCGGAACCGATGATCGCGGCCGCCCGCGCGCGCGCCGAACAGGCGCATGTGCCGGCCAGCTTCGTCCGCGCCGACGCGCAGGCTCATGCCTTTGCGCCGGCAAGCTTCGACATGATCATCTCGCGCTTCGGCGTCATGTTCTTCGATGACCCGGTCCAGGCCTTCGCGAACCTGCGGCGAGCCGCCGGCGACGGCGCCGGACTGCGGTTCATCGCCTGGCGAGGTGCCGTCGACAATCCGTTCATGACGACGGCCGAGCGCGCCGCCGCGCCGCTTTTGCCCGACATGCCCGCTCGCCGGCCGGACGGACCTGGGCAATTTGCCTTCGCCGACCGGAACCGGATCCAGCGCATTCTGGACGAGAGCGGCTGGGCCGCGATCGAGATCCGGCCGATCGACGTTACCTGCACTCTGCCGGAGACCGAGCTGGTCGGCTATCTGACCCGGCTCGGCCCGCTCGGCCTGATCCTCCCCGAGGTGGACGCCACGACCCGCGCTAGGGTCATCACCACGGTCCGCGCCGCCTTCGATCCCTATGTCCATGGCGCGGATGTGCGCTTCACGGCAGCCTGCTGGATGGTTTGTGCCCAGGCTCCCTCCGCGGCGGCGTCGCCAAGGGGCGGCTCGGGAGCTTGACCCAGCCAAGCCGTGACCACCGGCCGGTCAGCCGAGGGAACGGTGTTGCGGCAGGCCTGGCCGGTGACCCCGGCCTTTCCCATTCCGGCACAGATCGACGCGGCATGGTGCTTGCGACCGGCAGTTCAACTCGCCCGGAGGGCCTTCCATGCCGCTCGATCGCCGCTCGTTCTTCCTCGCTGCCGCCGCCTCGCTCGCCCTGCCGGCCGCCGCTCGCGCCGCCAATCTCGACAGCGCGTCCTTCGGCCTGAAGCCGGACAGCGCCGACGACCAGACACGCAATTTCCAGCGCGCGGTCGAGACGGCGGCGGGGTCGCGCATGCCGCTGCGCCTTGCGCCCGGCAGCTATCGCATCGGCGAGATCAGGCTGCCGGCCAACTGCCAGATCCTTGGCGTGCGCGGCCAGACGCGGCTGATGTTTCAGGGCGGCACCGCCTGCCTCGTCAGCCAGCGCGCCGACCTCGTGACGCTGTCGGGCCTGGTCATCGATGGCGGCGCCAAGCCCCTGCCGGACCGGCGCGGCCTGGTCATGCTCGCCCAGGGTCGCGGCGTCAGGGTCGAGGATTGCGAGATCCTCGGTTCGACCCATAACGGCCTGGTGCTCGAAGGCGTCGAGGGGATCGTGCGCGGCAATCTGATCACCGGCGCGGCCAAGGCCGGCATCGTCGCGCTCGACAGCCGGGGCCTGACGATCAGCCAGAACACGGTCCGTGCGGCGGCCAATAACGGCATCCTGGTCTGGCGGACGCTGGCCGGCGACGACGGCACCATGGTCGAAGGCAACCGGATCGAGGATATCGCCGCGCGGGACGGCGGCTCTGGCCAGAATGGCAATGCGATCAATGTCTACCGTGCCGGCAATGTCACGGTCAGCGGCAACAAGATCCGCGGCTGCGCCTTCTCGGCAGTGCGCGCCAACGGCGCCGCCAATGTCGCGATATCGAACAATAACTGCTCCAGCCTCGGCGAGACCGCGCTCTATATCGAGTTCGGCTTCGAGGGCGCCGTGGTCGCCAACAATATCATCGACGGCGCGGCGCTCGGCGTGGTCGCCACCAATTTCAACCATGGCGGCCGGCTCGCCACCATTCACGGCAACCTGATCCGCAACCTGGTCAACCGCCGGCCGGCCGGTACCGATCCGAACGATCCGGCCGGCGTCGGTATCGCGGTGGAGGCGGATGCCGCCATATCCGGCAATATTATCGAAGGCGCCCCGACGGCCGGCATCCAGCTCGGCTGGGGCCAATATCTGCGCGACGTCTCGGTGACCGGCAATGTCATCAAGGGCGCCCCGGTCGGCATCGCCGTATCGGTCGCGCCCGGTGCCGGCCAGGCGTTGATCACCGACAATCTGGTGCAGGGCGCGAGCCAGGGCGCCGTGGTCGGCATGGAATGGAAACGGCCGGTGACCGGCGATCTCGCCCGCGACGGTGTCGGCCGCTTCGCGCAGCTGACCGTTTCAGGCAACCGGGTTCGCTGAGGCCGGCCTCAGCGCGGCCGCCATTCGGCCGAGACCATGGTCTTGCCGTCGTCCTGCTTGGCGATCCGATAGGTCAGGTCGAAGGTCCGGCCGTCGGCGGCGGTCAGCAGCGCGGCACAGTTGATCTCGTTCGGGTCGCTCGAGACCTCGCGCGTCTCGCTATAGGTGGGGCCGAGAATGTCCTTGCCCTGCAGCATGGAACGCAAGGTGTCGCGGGTGCGCCGGCTGTCGCAGCCCGGCAAATGGGTGGCGTCGTAGATCCGGCCGATGGCGAGAAGGATACCCATGACGGCCAGCGCGCCATAGACAATCTTCAACAGCCAGGCACCCCAGGTGGACTTGGCCTTGGCCTTGGCGGCCTGCGGGCCTGCCGTCTCCGCTTGGGCCGACTGCGTGCCGGCAGGCTGTTCGATCGGGTTCGTCATGGCCGCCTCCGTGATGGCCGGACGATGACGAATGGCCACCTGACCCGCCATTGCGGAGTGTTGTGACAGGTTGGGGCCGCGGCGAAAATAAGCAGAAAGCCGACATTAACCATTCGTTAAGCGGATCAGTTCACCGTCCCCGATCAAGGTTTTCCGCCTTGACGGAGGCGCCGATGCGCGCGCTGATTTCGGCCCGTGCCGCCGGCTTTGCCCTGGCCGCCCTGCTTGTCGCCGCGACTCCGCTCGTCGCGCAGGAGGCGTGCGCGCCCGGCATCCTCGAAACCCATACCACCGAAGCGATGGTCGCCGACGCGGAGATGCGCTCCGAGGCCTATGCCGCGCTCGAGCGCTGCGCCGGCTTTGCCCGCGAGCAGATGCGCGCGACCGGCGAGATCGACGAGCGGGTGCTGGCCCAGATCGCCACCATCGCCGGACGCGGCACGCTGGCGAGCTACGCCGCCGACGAGATCCCGCAAAGCCCGGCCGTGCTGATCAGCCTGCTCGAAGGCGCTTTCGACAAGCTTTACCCGCATCTGCGTGCCCTGCCCGAGCAGGAGAACGGCGCCGTCATGCGCGCACTGTTCTTCCAGCTCGCCGACCAGGCCGCCAGCCGAACCACAGGCTCGACCCGATGACCCCGGAAACCACGCCCCTGCCCGTGATGATCGCCCCGCCGCTCGCCGGCGATGCGAGTTTCGACGCCGAGGTCGCCGCCGCCTATGACGCGGAATGGCTCACCGCGCCACGCACCGAGACGCCAGTCCACGGCGTCCGTCCGAACTGACTTCCCTGCCGCCCTTGCCGCCCGACAGGGTTTCCTTGCCGGCCACCGGTGACGCGGGCATGGTCGCCCTCATTCGCATTGGCCGCCGGAAGAGCGGCCGCACGAGGAAGCTCCATGCTCAAAGGCTCTGAAGCGGCGCTGACCAGCGCCCATGTCTCGATCGCCCCGGACGCCTTCATCCATCCGAGCGCGCAGATCTACGGCAAGGTGACCATCCATGGCGGTGCGTCGGTCTGGCCAAATGCGGTGATCCGCGCCGAATTGCATGAGGTGGTGATCGGGCCGCGCTCCAATGTGCAGGACTTCGTGATGATCCATGTCGGCAATAACGGCGGCACGATTGTCGGTGCCGATTGCTCGATCACCCATCACGTCACGCTGCATGGCTGCACGCTCGGCGACAATGTGCTGGTCGGCATCGGCGCGACCATCATGGATGGCTGCGTGATCGGCGCGAATTCGATCATTGCCGGCGGCTCCTTCCTGAAGGAGAACACCATCGTGCCGCCGAATTCGATCGTGGCGGGCGTGCCGGCCGCGGTGAAGGCCAGCCGCGACAGTGGCGCGGCCAACCGTTTCAATGCCTGGCTCTACGCGACCAATGCCGAGGCCTATGCGCGCGGCGAGCATCGGATCTGGGCGGAAGCCGACCTCGTCGCGGCGGCCAAGCAATTCGGCCTGGACCGCAAGGGCTGAGACCGCGGCAGATCAATAGAGGCCGGCCTCGTCGACCCGGTCGATACGGACGCGCAGTTCGGCGGGCCGAGGATCGGGTGATCCCGCAGGTGAATCGGCCGGCCGCCATGCCGCGAAGCCGGCCATGGCCGACGGATCCGTCGGCAAGGCGAGCGTGAAACGCAGCGCGGCCTGTTGCCGACGGGAGATCACGATGGCTTCGGCCCGCTCCCGGCGCGACAGCCAGAACCGGCCCGATATCACCGCCCTGCCGGCCGCATCGCGCGACCAGTTCGGACCGATCGAGCCCGACCGGCTGGCAAGCCCGCCCGCGACCAGGATCTCCATGGCCGCGATGCTGTTTTCGACACTGTCGATTTCACTGCCGGCGGGCAAGCGAAACTCATAGGTCAGGTAGATCGTCTGCGGCGGCGGGCTGGTGGTCTGGATATAGGCGGCGACAACCGCGGCGATGACCAGGGCACAGATGCCGGCAGCCCCCGCCATGACCCGTCCGATCGCCCGAAGATCCGGTGCCGCCGCGCGCATGACCAGCCACAGCAGGGTGAAGGAACCGGCCGGAGCGCCCCATAGCGCGGCGACCCATGCGACCCCGAGCCGATCCCTTGGCGTGCCGAGACGGAGCATGTCGGCAAGGATGCCGACGGAAACGAAGACGATTGCGCCGCCCAGGATCAGGCCGCCGAAGCCGGCCATGACGACCGCCGGCAACAAGGGGCGCCTGCCCGTCGCGATGACGCCAGCCGCGGGCCTTCGTACTTTCACCGTCATGGTGTTGAACGCGATCCGTTCGCCTTGCCAATGGATCGGCCCTGAGGCCGAGGTGACCAATCCCCAGGCGGACTTGATCGATACGATCGCGCGAGACCGGACGGGACGACTTGGCAATGGGTCGCTGGCGGAAGCGGAAAGGTTCAATGGCCGCGGACGGAAGGCGTTGACGGCGTTTTCGCGCGCAAAGCTGATCCAGACTTGGTCGGCGTTGAGCTGACGGATCCCGGCGGAAATGGCGGCGACACACCTGCTTCTCTGACCAATCCACGCCCGACTGGACCGCCCCTAATGAGCAGTCGGGCTGAAATCGTGGATGGCCGGGCTTGTCCCGGCCAAGACGAAAATTGTCCTTGGAGCAACGGCCGCTGGATCGGGCGGGGCGCAGCGCATGCCCCGTGGTGCAGCAAGTCTGAGCTCAGCACAGCGTCTTGCCCGGGCTTGTCCCGGGCATCCACGACTTGTTTGCACCGAAATCAAGCGGCGAGATCGCTACGCACCGGTACCAGCCGACTCAGAGCCGCGGCGAGGCCGAGCGGCGGTCCAGCCGGACCAATGCCGCCCTTACTTCTCGACAAAGGCCTTCTCGACCACGAAATGGCCGGGCCGGTTGTTGGCGCCTTCCTGGAAGCCCCGCTCTTCCAGCATGGTCACCATGTCCTTCAGGAAGGCCGGTGAACCGCAGATCATGACCCGGTCATTGTCCTTGTCGAGCGGCGGCAGGCCGAGATCGGCCGGCAGCTTGCCCGAGTTCAGCAATTCGGTGATCCGGCCGTTATGGATATAGGGCTCGCGGGTCACGGTCGGGTAGTATTTCAGCTTGGCCTTGACCGCTTCGCCGATGAATTCGTCTTCCGGCAGGGCATGTTCGATGAAGTCGCCATAGGCCTGCTCGTTGATGAAGCGCGTGCCATGGATGAGCACGACCGTGTCGAAGCGTTCATAGGCTTCGGGATCCTTCACCACGCTCATGAACGGCGCGAGACCGGTGCCGGTGCCGCACAAATAGAGGGTCTTGCCCGGCAAGAGGCTGTCCTGCACCAGCGTGCCGACCGGTTTGCGCCCGACCAGAACCTCGTCGCCGACCTGGATGTTCTGCAGGCGCGAGGTCAGCGGACCGTTCTGCACCTTGATCGAGAAGAATTCGAGGTTCTCCTCATAGTTCGACGAGGCCATGGAATAGGCGCGCAGCAGCGGTTTGCCCTCGACCTGCAGGCCGATCATCGTGAACTGGCCGTTGAGGAAGCGGAAGGCCGGGTCGCGCGTGGTCTTGAACGAGAACAGCCGGTCCGTATAGTGACGAACCTCGAGGACGCGCTCGGTATTCAGATTGGACATGGCGTTCCCTGGACGAAAGAATGTGCTGCGCCGGATGTCATTCGTACACGAATGATACCGCATCGCGACATTATGACAAGAGGCAACAGGCTTCGCTGTCGCGGTTCTTTTCGCAGGCTTCCCCAGAATGTCCACCGCGTTGTGCTTGCCCCGGAGCGCACGCACCCTATGCTGCGAGCCCTTGATCCCGGTTCCGTTCCGTGAAGCCATGCCCACTGACATCCTCTGCTTCGGCGAGCCGCTCGGCGAATTCAACCAGACCAAGCCCGAGGAGCCCGGCTATCTCTTCGGCTTCGGCGGCGACATTTCCAATTGCGCCATCGCGGCCGCGCGCTCGGGCGCACGGGTCGGCGTGATCGGCGCGGTCGGCGACGACAGTTTCGGCCGCGCCTTTTTCGAGCTGTGGCAAGGCGAGGGCATCGACACGAGCTATATGCGGCTGGCGGCCGGCCAGCAGACCGGGCTCTATTTCGTCACCCATGGCCCGGACGGTCATGAATTCACCTATCGGCGCGCCGGCTCGGCTTCGGCGCGCGTCACGCCCGACGACCTGCCGCTGATGGCGATCCGCACCGCCAAGGTGCTGCATGTGTCAGGCATTTCGCAGGCCATATCGGACGGCGCCTGCGATGCCGTCTTCGCCGCATTGCAAGCCGCCAAGGCGGCGGGCGTGACGATCTCCTACGATACCAATCTCCGGCTCCGCCTCTGGTCGCTCGATCGCGCCCGGGCGATCACCAATGCCGCCATGCGGCTTGCCGACATCGCCCTGCCCGGCCTGGACGATGCCCGTCAGCTGACCGGCCGGGAGACGCCCGACGATATTGCCGATTTCTACCTGCAGGGCGGTTCGAAGATCGTGGCGCTGACGCTCGGTAAGGATGGCGCGCTGATCGCGACGCCGGAGACGCGCCGGATCATCGGCTCGATCCCGGTCGCGGCCAAGGACGCGACCGGGGCCGGCGACTGTTTCGACGGCGCCTTCCTGGCCGAATGGCTGGAGACGCGCGACCCGTTCCGCGCCGGCCGCTACGCCTGCGTCGCCGCGGCCCTGTCGACCACGGGTTATGGCGCGGTGGCCCCCTTGCCGCGCCGCGCGGCAGTTCTTCAGGCTCTCGCCACTGCCGGGACATGACCCGTGGCAACCACCGTCGACGTGCTCATCATCGGCGGTGGATCAGCGGGCAGCGTACTCGCCGCCCGTTTGTCGGAACGCTCGTCGCGACAGGTTCTGCTGATCGAGGCCGGGAGCGACCTCGTCGCCGGCAAGCTTCCCAAGGCGGTCGCGAGCCCCTATCCGGGCCGCGCCTATTTCGACCCTGCCCTCATCTGGCAGGGCCTTCAGGTGACCACCGGCGGAACCGGCCGCAACGATGCCGCCACGCGCCCGACCATGCCCTATACCCAGGCCCGCGTGCTCGGCGGCGGCTCGGCGATCAACGGCATCGGTGCCAACCGGGGCTCGCCCGCCGATTATGACGAGTGGGAGGCCGCCGGGGCAGCGGGCTGGCGCTGGGACAGCGTGCTGCCGTTCTTCCGCAAGCTCGAACGCGACCTGGAGCTCACAGGCCCGCTGCATGGCGAGGCGGGTCCGATCCCGGTCCGGCGCATTCCGAAGGCGCAGCGCTCGGAATTCGCCACCGCCGTGGTCGCCGAACTGGCCCGGCGCGGCATCCCGGAACATGCCGACCAGAACGGCCCCTGGGAAGATGGCGTGTTTCCGCTCGCCGCCAATCTCGACGAGAATTTCCAACGCGTCCCGACCGCGACCGGTTATCTCACATCCGGCGTACGGGCGCGGCCCAACCTGACCATCCTGACCGAAGCCGAGGGCCTGCGCCTGACGCTCGACGGCACGCGTGTCACCGGCGCGGTCATTCGCACCGGCGCGGGCGAACGGACGATTGCCGCCGAGGAAACCATTCTCGCCTGCGGCGCGCTGCATTCGCCGGTCATGCTGATGCGCTCAGGCATCGGCCCCGGCGAGCACCTCGCCCAGCGCGGCATCAAGGTTGCTGTCGAGCGCCGCGGTGTCGGCCACAATCTGATGGAACACCCCTCGGCCGGCGTCGCCGCCTTTCTGAAACCTGGCGCACGCCAGCCCTTGCTCTCCCCACGCCATCATATCCCGGCGATCTGGCGCTATTCGTCGGGCCTCGACAGAACGCCCTCCGGCGACATGCATGTCGCCATCGTCGCGCGCGGCTCATGGCACGGCATGGGCCGGCACATGGGCCTGCTCTATTTTTGGGTCAACAAGGCCTATGGCCGCGGCGAGGTGACGCTCGGCGACGATCCCGCCGGCCGGCCGCAGGTCGATTTCCGCATGCTGTCGGACGACCGCGACCGACTCCGGCTGATGGACGCCATGCGGCAGGCCGCTTCGGTGCTGCAGGCCGTCGCGGCCAGCGGCCGGATCGCCGAGCCCCTACCCGCCCGCATGTCCGACAGGGCGAGGCGCTTCGGTCCGCCGACGCTGCAGAACGCGTTGCTGACCGGCCTCGGCGGCCTGGCGGTCGACGCATCCGGTCCCTTTGCGTCTCGGCTGTTCGAGCGGATGGTCGGCGATGGCACCAAGCTCGCCGACCTCGTCGCCGATGACAGCGCGCTTTCGGCCTATCTCGACGCGGTCGTCACCGGCGTCTGGCATGCCTCCGGCACCTGCCGCATGGGCCGGGCCGACGATACCGGGGCGGTGACCGACAATCAGGGCCGGGTGCATGGCGTCGCGGGCCTGCGCGTTTGCGATGCCTCGCTGTTCCCGACCATCCCTTCCGCCAATATCAACCTGCCGACGATCATGGTGGCCGAGCGGATCGCCAGCATGATCGACGGCGGCTGAGGCCGGCGGCCCTATTCGCTGACGCCGCTGGCGCGGATCGGGGCTGCCCATTTGTCGATCTCGCTGCGCACGAAACGGTCGAGATAGGGACCGCCGCGATGGTCGGGCGTTGTGATGATGGCACCGAGCCCGGTCAGCCGATCGCGCACCGCCGGCGTATCCATGGCCTGGATGGTGGCCGCACGCAGCCGCTCGACGATCGCCGGCGGCGTGTCCTTGTGCATGAAGAAGGCGTTCCAGGTATAGGCTTCGAAGCCGGCGAGCCCCTGCTCCTGGGCCGTCGCCAGGTCCGGCAGCACGCCTGCACGTGCCGAGGTGAGCGTCGCCAGCGCCTTCACCGTGCCACCCTGGATGTGCGGCAGCGCGGTCGACGAGATTTCGCACATGAAATCGACCCGGCCGCCAATCAGGTCCTGGATCGCCGGGGCCGAACCGCGATAGGGCACATGGGTCACGCCGGTGGTGCCGAGCGTGGCGTTCAAAAGCAGGCAGCCGAGATGCACGGCCGAACCCGCACCGGCGGAGGCGAACTGCATCTTGGCCTGGTTGGCCTTGGTATAGGCGATGAACTCCTGGAGATTGGCCGCCGGGAAATCCTTGCGGGCGATCAGGATCAGAGGCACTTCGGCGATCAGCGTCACCGGCGCGAAATCGGTCGCGGCATTGTAGAGCGGGTTCTTGTAGAGGGTCTGGTTGACCGCGTGGGTGCCGACCGTGCCGAGCACGAACTGGTAGCCGTCAGGCGCGCCTCGTGAAATGCGCGCCGTGCCGGTCATGCCGCCGGCGCCGCCGACATTCTCGACCACCACCTGCTGCCCGAGGATCTGCGACATCTGCTCGGCCATGATCCGGCCGAGCACGTCGGTCGGGCCGCCGGCCGCGAAGGGAATGACCATGGTGACGGGGCGGGTCGGCCAAGTCTGGGCGGAAAGGGCTGATGGTGCGACGAACAAGGCAAAGGCAAGGGCAACACGGCGGAACAGGCGAACGAGCATCAGGGCCTCCTTTGCGGGTCATCGAGATCATGGCGCATGACCGTCAAGCTTCAAGGCCTTGAGACCGACGGCAGGGCATGACGGCCATGAGTACGGGGGCTGGTCCCGCCGCCAGGAGTGCTTATGGTGCCTGCCCACTTCACCGGGAACCGACCATGACCACCACACGCATCGCCATCGCCGGGCTCGGCGCCATCGGCAAGACCTTGGCGAAGCGCATCGCCGGCGGCACTATTCCGGGCACCTCGCTCGCCTGCATCGCCTCGGGCGACGCGGCCAAGGCGCGCGCCTGGCTCGACGGCGAGGGCATCTCCGCCCCGGTAGTCGACCTCGAGGCCTTCCCCGATCATGCGGATCTTGCGGTCGAATGCGCGCCGTCGGCGATCATCGAGGAGATCTGCACGCCCATGCTGAAGGCCGGCAAGACGGTGATGGTGCTGTCCTGCGGCGCGCTGCTGCCGCGGCCTCACCTGATCGAGCTCGCCAAGGCCCATGGCGGCCAGATCATCGTGCCGACCGGCGCGCTGCTGGGCCTCGACGCGGTGACGGCCGCGGCCGAAGGCGCCATCCATTCAGTGAAGATGACCACGCGCAAGCCGCCCCGCGGTTTGGTCGGCGCGCCCTATCTGGTCGAGAAGGGCCTCGACATGGACAAGATCACCGAGCCGACGCTGATCTTCTCCGGCTCGGCGCGTGACGCCGCCAAGGGCTTCCCGGCCAATGTGAATGTGGCGGTGGCGCTGTCGCTTGCCGGCATCGGCCCGGACAAGACGACCATCGACATCTGGGCCGACCCGTCCGTGACCCGCAACTGCCATTCGATCGAGGTCGACGCGGATTCGGCCAAGCTGTCCCTGGCGATCGAGAACATCCCCTCGGAGAACCCGAAAACCGGCCGGATCACCGCGCTCTCGGTGATCGCCGCGCTCCGCAAGCTGCGCGCGCCGCTCAGGGTCGGGACATGATGGGGCGTTCGCGCTCCATTCTCAGCTGACCAGTAGCCAAGGCGCCAGGGCTGCAAACCAAGCACTGACGTCACCCCCGGCCGAGCGCAGCGAGGGGAAGGGGGTCCAGGGGTTGCAGAACTCCGGCCCCAACACCGCGAAACACCTGAATGCATGACCGCGAGGGCGGCCCGGCGGCCCCTGGCCCCCCTTCCCCTCGCCTCCGCAGAAGCAAGCGCTTCTGCTCCGGCTCGGCCGCTACGGCATGCACACGTCTCTAAGTGTCCAGCCCTTTGCGATGGCGCGGAAATATTCGAGGCCGTGACGCGAGGT
>NZ_JBWKTP010000016.1:0-94802 GCF_059420385.1 Phreatobacter sp. GW821-FHT04C01
TTGTTGCTCACCGTGCCGAACCAGCTCGGCGTCGCCTACAATGCCCATGTGATCGAGGCCATTCTGAAGCATGTCGCCCCGGCGCTTGGGTGGCGCTGATGGCGGGAACGGTCAGCCTCACCGGTCTGCGCCGATTCCTGGATCTTCAGCAGCAGCGCGACTGGATGCAGGGCCAGACGGTCCTGTCCGACGCCGACGAGCGCTCGGAATCCCTCGAACTGCGCTTCAAATATCTCACGCGGTTCGAGAAGCTGCTGCGCCGGCCGCAGGCGCAGCAGGTCCTTGATATCATCAGGGATTACGGTCAGCACTGCATCCCGATCCCGCGCCGGACCGAGCGGCATTACTGGTCGGTGTCCTGTCTGCCGTCGACCCCGGGCAAGGCGCTCATTCGCGTCAATGCCAGCTGGATGGAGCTTTTCTCGCTCTATGCGGATGGCGAGGGCATCCGCGCGCTCTTTCTGGTGCATCTTTCCGATTTCACCACGGACCATTCGCTCGATCCGGGCCGCGTGGACGAAGCTTTCCTCGCGCGCTGCGTCACGACGCCGGAAGACGTCAGCTATGTGCTTCCCCGCGGCGAGGACATTTTCGGCATCAAGGTCCGCGGCGTCGCCTCGATCAGCAAAGTCCTCGGCGCGCCCCGCACGTTGCGGGCCATCAGGGCGTTCAACCTGACACACATGAACCGGGGGCGGAACGCCTATCAGGCGAGCCACTGCTACAGCCTGGCTGATCATATGCTGAGTGGTCATGTCGGCTGAGCGAGGACAGTTCACGCCACCGGTTCGGTCAGCTCCGCATTGCCGACGACAACCCTGCCGCGCTTGATGATGGTACGGTCGGCGGAATTACGGTAGTATTGAAGGCAGCCAGTCTCGCTCAATTCAAATCGCACGCCTCGCGGATTGCCGGTTCAAGTGGGGCAAGAGTGGTTACCTCAATCGAGCGGGCGACTTCACCGATGCCGACATAGAGCATTCGGCCCTTGAACATGGCTTCGACGAGGTCGCGAGCGGGTTTGTCGACCAGGGCCCCGAACGACCGTGAGGCCACCCAGGTGACCCGAACAATCGGGTCCAGGTCAAGCCGATAGGCGCCAGGCTGGATCTCCTTGTCGGGAAGTGTCGGCACTCCGAAGCCGACGAGCATCATCAAACCATTGGTCGGATCGCAACTGATGGAAGCAATCACATCATGCTGCTTTGTGAGGACACTAAATTCGCGGCCGGCGCCGAGCGGTAAGCGACGATCTGTCCTCACCTGCCAGGATGATAGGTCTTGAGCGCCGACCGGAGGTGTCAACGCGATCAAGAAGAACAGCCAGGCGAAACGCTTCATTTTCGATCTCGGAGTTTTGGATTGACGTGCTTGGAGGGACGAATGGGATTGTGGCAATGGGTACTCATTGCCGGTATGGGTTTATGGAGGCAGGCGCTTCGGCTGTTGGCGGAACTTGAGCCCTCCACCAACAAAGCTCTCGATCGAGGCGTCGTCACTTCAGGATTTCGCGTTTTTGAATCTCGAATTCGTCCTGGGTCAGGACACCGTTGTCGCGCAGCTTTTGCAGCCGTTCGAGGGCATCGATGACGGAGCCTTGCCGATCGCGGGGCGGCGCCACGATCGCCGGGCTGCTGAACTGGGCAGTCCTGTAGCCACGCTCGCGGCCGAATTCGGCCTCTCCGAACGCATCTCCCGTATTGCGTATGCCGAGGCCGGTTGCCGATCCGACAAGGGGGTCGGCGAAGGTCTTGTTGGCCGGATAGACCGCCCAGACCAGTGCCGCGACCCAAAGGACGAGGGTCCAGCCGCCGGCAATGTTGAGAACGCAGATGACCCAGCGATAGTCATGCTCGCGGGAGAACGCCACTATGGTCGGAATGAAATAGAGGCTGACGGCGATGACGAGAAGCAGGATGACAAGCCCGTCCATTGACCGATTCCCCTAAAGCGTCGTGCCGGCCAGGCGGGAGGCCCACGATTCCTCGGGCCGGACAGGTGCACCAGACCAGTCGCGCCATGGCCAAAGGCCGTTCTCGTCGACGCTCATTTCGCCCCCACAATTTTCGCGCATTAGACAGTACGGCACCGGTTGCCGTCCACCGTTGCGTGCCGGAATTGCGGTGACAAATACTTCCTGTCCCGTTTTGCGGAGCCGCCAGTCCCCTCCCTCAAAACCGCGTGCGCAATTCCGGCAAGTGGATAGGGTCCTGTTTCCAGGCGAACCGGCGCGGGAACGGGACATGTCGATCAGCTTCCAGAAAATGCACGCGAATGGCGACGATTTCGTCATTGTCGACCTGCGCGGCCAGGCCAACATCATCGATCGGCACGTGGCCAGGCGGCTGGGCGATCGAAATCGCGGGATAGGGTTCAATCAACTCGCGGTCATCTCGGATTGTGACGACGCGGCGGCGCGGCTGGCGTTCTGGAATCCCGATGGTTCCACGCTGGATGCCTGCGGCAGCGCCACCCGCGGCGTTGCCTGGACGCTGTTGCAGGGCACCAACTCTTCGTCCGTCGTGCTCAGGACCAATCGCGGGCTTCTCAGCTGTTCGAAGGACGGGGATGGCCTCATCTCGGTCGATATGGGCAAGCCGCTGGTGGATTGGCGCGATGTGCCGATCGCCCAGGCGGTGGATACGCTCAGCTTGCCTCTGCCCGGTGATCCCGCCGCTTGCAGCATGGGCAATCCCCATTGCACCTTCTTCGTCGATGATGCGGAAGCCGTCGACGTCGCGGCGATCGGCGCGGCGATCGAGGTTCATCCCCTGTTCCCGCAGAAGACCAATGTTCATTTCGTTCAGGTCATCAGCCCGACGCGCATCCGGCTGCGCATCTGGGAACGGGGTGGTGGAGTTCCACTTGGTTCGGGCTCATGCTCCTGCGGTGCGGCCGTGAATGGAATGCGGCGCGGTCTGCTCGGCCATTCCGTCGAGGTCGATTGCGATGGCGGGCGGGTGACCGTCACCTGGGACGGCATCGGGGGTGTCTTCCTCAAAGGACCCGTCGAACCGAGTTTCAGCGGCGTCTGGCCGGCGGTCCCCGAGAGACACTGACGCGGCGCGCCGCGCGCCGGCGCGCGACATCGTGGTTCCGACAACGGGCGTGAGGGGAAGGGCGGTCTCACCGAGGCAGCCGGCACGGTGACTGCGTGGGCCAGACCTTGGCACCGAGACAGGCAAACGGGAGTGACAGTGGCGGATGGCTGCCGCCTCAATCCCCCTTGGCGTGGACCGCGTGGGAAAAGGTGCCGCGCACTTTCCCGATGGGCTCGCAGTCACAGACCTTCTCTTCGGATATCGAACCAGGCGCGCGGGCCACGGTCGTGCCTGCGACGAAAGTCCCAAGGGAAGCGTCGAGGCCTTCGCTCATAGGGACCCGAAGGGCCAGCCGGTTCAGGTTGCGCCATCGCGCAGATGCTGTTCCAGACCGGCTGACGGTGCCGGCATCGCTTGTAGGTGGTGAGCATGACGATGGCGGCGCAGCCGATGGCGTTCACCCCGAACACCGCCGCCACGACGAAATCTTCGAGCGCCCCGAGGGCATAGATCACCGTCGCGATATTGGCCGCGGTGAATACGATCCATGTCCACAGCGATACCGCGCTGGCGCGACCCGGATCGCGGTAAATGCTTAGGATTTGCGGCCAGTACGCGATCGCCCGGGCAATGTTCAGGGCCACAAAGATCGTGAGCGCGTAGGGTAGATCCGACGACGTGTGCATCCGGCAAGCCCTGGTCCCTCAGTGTGTCCGGCAGGCCGGGCAGGTGAGGTTTTTGACAAATATCGGACGTCGCCGCGTCATCGAAACCGACGATGCCGTCACGAATAAGGAGCATGCTGTCGCAGCCTGCGGATCGGCGGCGTCGCGTTCTGGAACAGGCGGAGAAGGTCGGACTGCCGCACGGTGCTGGTCTTGGAATAGATGCGCTGCAAGTGGGTGCGGATGGTCGGCTCGCCGATATTGAGCATGTCGGCGGCTTCCTTTCCGCCAAGTCCCTGCGCCAGCGCCAGCAGCACGCGCAGTTCGCCGCCGGTCAGCCCGTAGAGCCTGGCGAAGGCCTCGCCCGGCAGCGGCGGGACCTCGACCGGGTCCTTCATGAACAGCGCGACCGATGCGGCGAAGGGCGCGACAATGTCGTGGCGCTGGCCCTGCGACATCGGCAGGAGTGTCGCGATATAGCCGGGCCCGCCATGGGCATCCGGGATCGCCAGGGAATGTTCGCGCATCGTCTTGTCGATGTCGTCACCTGCCGCCTCGTCTATGGCCTTCGACAGCGCCGCCCGTGTCGCGAGATCGATGGGAGAAACCCGGCTGTTCACAATGCGAATGGAATTGCCGGTCTTGACCTGGCGCTCGGCCGCCGCGTTCATATAGACCACCCGACCGTCCCGTGCCGCGAGGTAGACACCCGAGGCCAGCCCATCGAGCGTCCTTTCAAGCATCTCCGAGCGATGCGTCCGGAAATCGAGCATATCGGTGATGGCGAGCACGCGGCAGACATGCGGGGACAGAAGCTTGAACAGGTTGATCTCACGCTCGCCGTAATGCGGGGCCTCATTGCCGCGGGAGGCATGCAGGGAGGCCATGCGCGCGCCGGTTCGCAATGCCGGAAACCACAGGATGTCCTGCAGTCCGAACGGCTTCAGCACGTGACGAAAGAACCGGCTTTCCGACAGGTCGTCCATCTCGACGGAGAGAGCCTTGACGTCGCCGAGAGTGGCGACGACATCCGATGCCGCCATCGGACTTTCCGCGTAGTTCTGTCCAAGCGTCTCCAGAAATCGCTGCTGATATCCAAACACGAACAGCCGGTCGTTGTGCGTGTGCCGGAGATCGTGAACGCAGATCCCGCCTGCCGTGCTGTCGCACAGGCCGGCGATCTTTCGGCAAGTATCCGGCCATCGCTTGGGATCGAGCGCGCAGTCATAGATCGCGCCGATGGTGTCGCTGAGTGCCAGGGCCGAGACACCATCCAGACCGATCACGTTGCATTCTTTCCCAACCGAGGGGGGCGGACCTTGTCCGCCGGAAAGCCATGGCCCGACCGGACGAACCGGGCGATACACCATGTAAGGGGGCATTATGTTCTTGAGGTTCAAGTAGAAATCGACGCAACATCAATGATTGAGACACGGCGTCAAGAAACTGATCTCCAGTGTCGGATTTGCCGGGCACGCCGCCCGCGGCAGGCCGTGCTAGGAATGTTCCAGCGGGTGGGGCAGCGCGATGGGCAAGATCAAAGCGAAGAATTCGCCGGCGAATCTCCCCGCAGGTCCGCCCGCGACGGACAAGGGCGATGAGGGCCCGTCGCCCAGGCTGCAGGGCTTCGACAACAACCCGCAGGGCGCATTCGGCCCACAGTTCTGGCAAGGCTTCCGCGATACCATCGCGCATATCTATACGCTGTCATTGCCCGACCCGTCCGAGGAAGCGCGCTTCACCGTTTCCAGCCGCACCTATCCCACGCCTCGCGCGATCCTCATGCGTTCCCAGGGAACAGCATTCGTCATGACACGCGGGCCCGCGCTGGTCGCCCGCAGCCCCGACCAGTTGCTGATCTATCTCGAGCTCGAAGGCGCGTGCGACAATGACTGGGCCGGACGGCGCGGACGCGTCGAGGCGGGCGATGTCCAGATCGTCGATTATGCGCGGCCGTTCCACAGTGTGACGACCGACTACGCAAATCTGATCGTCGTTCTCGCCCGCGCGAGCGCGCCCGCGGCGCTGCTGGCCATGGAGCCGCACGGTCTGGTCTTTCGGCGCGGGAGCGGCGCGGCGCGTCTGATCGGCGCAGCGATGCAGGAGCTTTTTGCCCAGGCCGACGATCTGACGATCAGCGAAGCCGAGGCGGCGATCGAGGGCATCGTGGCGCTGACGACGGCCTATGCGCGCACAAAGCTGGCGAGCGATGAAGCGAACCACGTGAAGTCGAGAAGAAAGGCCGCGCTCGACTATATCGACGCGCATCTCGCGAATGCGCAGCTCGGACCCGGCGAAATCGCCGATGCGGCGCATCTCTCGCGCGCGTCGCTCTACCGGCTCCTGGCGGCCGAAGGCGGCATTCGCGCCGTCCTGTTGCAGCGCCGGCTCGACCAGGCCCTGCGGCTCCTGCTGGCCGACAACAGGGATGAGTATTCGCTGACGGATGTCGCCAGGCGCTGCGGTTTTGCCGGCGCCAGTCAGTTCAGCCGCGCGTTCCGCGCCCGCTTCGGTTTGCCGCCACGACAATACCGCGCGCTCGTCCGCCAGCAGGACCGCGATTGGCACGAAACGCGGCTCATCGCCGATGGCTTCGACCGGGATTCCCTGCGCTTGCGGCACCAGGGTGTGGGCGGGTCGAAACAGGCCGGTCTTCCCGATTGAGCACAGCCGAAACTGCGATCCACGGCTGACCGGGCAGCACCCCATGTGTGAGACTACCGGATGCACGCACCTTTCAGAGGGCCTGAATGCGTCTTTCTTCGGGATTTCGCGCCGGAACCACCAATCTTTACCTCTCCCCGGCGGGGAGAGGTCGGCCGCATAGCGAGTGCGAACGCATCTCGCGTTCGCTCGATGCTATGAGGCCGGGAGAGGGCGATTTGTAGTTTCAGAACAAAGCGTTCCGCGTTTCATGTGGTGACCTCTCGTCAAGCGCCTCGCCCCTCTCCCGACCACTCGCTACGCTCGCAGTCGACCTCTCCCCGCCGGGGAGAGGTATGAGCAATGGTTCCGGCGCGAACCTCGAAGGTCGGAAAGACGTCGCCTAACGCACTGAAAAGACGCAGATTTCTGTGTTGTGTGAATCCGGTAGATGGGTGAGACAGGCGAATGAGCGTGGCAGGGGCGATCGGAAGCTGAATGCCCGGCAAGCCATGGACGTCCACAGGCCGTTTGCCGCCCTGGTTCAAGCAGGCGGCGATGCCGCGGGCCGGCGCCGGAATGGCGGCGCGCCGGGAGCCTGTCGCGTCACGATCACGACAGGTCGGCCTCGACGATCGGCAGGTCTTGTGGCGCCTGCTCGTGAAGGAGCCGGGCCGGCGCCATGATGGCGGCAGCCGGCGGGACGCGCATGCCGGCGTCGGAGGCACTCGGGGCGATCAGCCCGTTGCCCCAGAACAGGGTCGTCGCGAACAGAATGCCGGCGGCGAAATATCCGAATTGAGACATGACAGATCTCCGGCTCTTGGTGCGATGCAGCAGGTTCGAGATGTCCCGTCCTGAAAGCTCGAAATGCGAGCTTGCCAGCCTCTTTCCGGAGGGAACGCGAAGGCGATGCACGGCTGAGGAGCGGGGCCCGTCGTCACGCGATGGCCGCGGATCGGCCGGGAGCCGGCCGCCGACATGGGCAAAGGCGCAGCGCGTCGAACACTGCGCGGCGCCGCCCGGAAAGATGCGGCGTCACGGTCGTTGCAGGCGCGCGGATGCGGCAGTTCCGAGATCGAGAAGAATGCTTTCATACAGCGCGAGCCCCTCGCCGACGCGGCCGTCGAAGCAGGCCAGGCGGGCGTCCAGCATCGTCAGACCGGCCTTGCCCAATTGGTCCGAGGGCCGGTCGTCGGCGATCCCATGATGCTCGATCGCAGTCGTGACGACGATGTCCTTCAATGCGCATTCCCGGGCGAGATGTCTCGCCGGTGCTTCGGCCATCGCACTGATGGTCATTGCCAGGGTCGCGACGAGGACGAGCACCGGCGATGGATGGCGTTGCAGAATTTTCGGACATGCAAAGGTTCCAACAGCCATCGCGCTTCTCCTTGCCGTGGGTTCATCCGGCCAAGCCTCGGCATGGCGACATGAGGCCAAATCTCCGGGCCGATCCGGACAGATGCGGGATGTTAGGCAGTCGCCCGCGGCCGCCGCGTCATCGGAACCAATGATGCGGTTGCTTTTCGATGCTCCGCCTCGCGGCCAGGCCGCGCGGGTTTGCCGGTCATGGCCATGGGCGGCGTCCAGCCATTTCCGGCCGTCCGGCAGGGCGGCTCGAAACGGCCGGGCATGCGGCCGGCCGCGGCTGTCGAAGCCCGATTGCGAAGGGCGGTTCGGCGCCAGGGATCGGCAACGGGGATCAGCGCCGGCCGGTTCGGGTGAGCAGCGCGCCTATCGCCCGCCAGATGTCGCGATAACAGGCGGCGCGCAGGTCGCGGGCGCGTTCCTCATGGAATGCGACGAGCTCAGGTCTGATCAGTCGCCGCGTATGGGGCGAAAATAGCGCCGATACCACGTAGGTCGGGGCCGCAATCGCGTCGCCGCGCAAGAAATGATCGGGATTTTCCAGGCAATGGAAGTGCGTATCGACCTTCCTTGCAGGCGATGGCCGCGGTTCCCCGGCTCCTGCCGCGACCAGCGGTAGCGCATCGGCACGGGTTTGCATGGCAATCTCCGGGATCGGCGATGCACGATGCTAGGCGGTGCACGGCGGCCGGCGCGTCATTGGAACCAATGATGCGCTTGCCCGTCATGGTGGCCCGGTTAGCCGTCATGGCCGGCCGGCGTCGCCGGCTCCGCGACGTGCGCGTCGGCTTGTCGCCGCCTCTGTCCTGGCGCCGCGGGAGATGTTCATGCCGCATGCGGGAGCGGGGGATCACCACCGCCGGTCCATGCCTTGGCCGTGGCACCGGGTCCTGTGCGGCGGGACGGAATGCGGAGACAAGCCGATGGTTGTCCCAGCTATCCGGAAGGCGACAAAGCCGCTTCGATCTCGCGGTAGGCCTCCGGATTTTTCGCGCGCTCGGCGGCGATGAAGGCGGCGTGCCGCTGCGCGAAAGCGGCGACCTCCTTCAGCGTTTCCGGATAGGGCTCGTTCAGGCTCCAGAACAGGAAGCCGTGCCGGACCAGGGCTTCGACCTTCTTCCATTGCTTTTCGTCGGAACGCTTCGGCGGCTTGAACTTGCGGGTCAGGCCGATGCTCGGGCCGCCGCATTCGGGGCAGGGCAGCACGGCCTCGGTCCGGCTGGCGCGCTTGAAGCTCTTCCGGCAGCGAAAGCAAGCGTAGTGGTGGAGGTAGCTCGACTGGACAGATCCGCCCTTCTGGGCCGGAGGAGGCGAGATCGCGTTCGTCATTGCATCAGTCTAGCGGCCTCGTGCGGATCCGCAAATCGGCCCGTTCGCCGGCCGATGTCTTTTCACGCCGGGCAGGATCGACACCGAGCGCATCACGAAGATCCGGAACAGGTCGATGCGATCCAAGGGAGGCTCGGCGGGATTGTTCGAATTCTCTGACAAGTGATGTCAGGATAGCTGCCTTTATGATGGGCCTGTAGACGATATCCTGCGTCCCTCATGGCGGTCACGAGGTGGCCGCCACGCACCCCAGGGAGGCCGGCGCCATGACCGATCACAACATCAAGGGCAAGACCGTTCTCATCGCCGGCGGCGCCAAGAACCTCGGTGGCCTGCTCGCTCGCGATCTCGCCCGGCACGGGGCGAAGGCGGTGGCGATCCACTACAATACCAGCGCGACCAGGGCGGCCGCGGATGAGACCGTGGCGGCCGTCAAGGCCTCCGGCGCCCAAGCCGCCGCGTTCCAGGCGGACCTGACCACGGCCGGCGCGGTCGAGAAGCTCTTCGCCGACACCGTCGCCGCCATCGGCAAGCCTGATATCGCCATCAATACCGTCGGCAAGGTGCTGAAGAAGCCGTTCGTCGAGATCACCGAGGCCGAATATGACGAAATGACCGCGGTAAACTCCAAGTCGGCTTTCTTCTTCCTCAAGGAGGCCGGCAGGCACGTCAACGACAACGGCAAGATCTGCACGCTCGTGACCTCGCTGCTCGGCGCCTACACACCCTTTTATGCGGCCTATGCAGGCACGAAGGCGCCGGTCGAGCACTTCACCCGCGCGGCCTCCAAGGAATTCGGCGAGCGCGGCATCTCGGTGACGGCGATCGGCCCGGGGCCGATGGACACACCCTTCTTCTATCCGGCCGAGGGTACGGATGCCGTCGCCTATCACAAGACGGCGGCGGCCCTGTCGCGGTTCACCAGGACGGGCCTGACCGATATCGAGGACATTGTTCCCTTCATCCGCTTCCTCGTCTCGGATGGCTGGTGGATGACCGGCCAGACCATTCTCGTCAACGGCGGCTACACCACCAAGTAGGCCGGCGCGCCGTCGCGGCGATTCCAGCATCGCACGCGATGTCTTTCCGGCCGGATCGGCCACGGCCTCGAGAACAATTTCAACCTGCCTTCCTGAGCAAAGGGGCCTGGGCCATGCACATGGCAATGGTGATCGCCGGCGGCATCGTGCTGCTCGGCCTGTTTCTTCTGTTTGGAAAGCTCTGGGGAGGCGATGATGCGAACCTGGCCTTCGCCGCCAAGATTTTCCTGCCGGTCTGGCTCGCCATGTCGCTGACCAATATGTGGATCGGCGTGGCGAGGGCCGGCTACTCGGTGCGGGAGGAACTGCCGATCCTCCTCGTCGTCTTCGCCCTGCCGGCCATCATCGCAGGCATCGCGGTCTGGCGCCTGGCGAAATGACGAGGACGCCATGACCGCCCAATCCGCTCACGACCATGCGCTGCTCCGCCGCCGTGACGGCCATCATGCCCGCGTCACCTTCGAGGAACTGTTCTTCGATCTCGTCTATGTCTTCGCGGTCACCCAACTCAGCCATGAGCTGCTGCATGACCTGAGCTTCACAGGCGTCGTCGAGACTCTGATCCTGTGGTTCGCGGTATGGCTCGGCTGGCAATATACCTGCTGGGTCACCAACTGGTTCGATCCCGAGACGCCGCGCATCCGCGGTCTCATCTTCGCGGTCATGCTCGCCGGCCTCGTCATGGCGTCGGCCATTCCCGGGGCCTTCGGCGAACGCGGCCTGATCTTCGCCGGCGCCTATGTCGCGATCCAGGTCGGGCGCACCGCCTATCTCGCCTGGGAGCTCGGCCCCGATCACCCGCTGTCGGCAAACTATCGGCGCATGCTCGGCTGGCTGCTGATCTCGGCCACGTTCTGGATCGCGGGCGCCTTTGCCGAGCATTGGACACGGGCCGGCCTGTGGGCGGTCGCGGTGGCCTGCGAATATGTCTCGCCGATGTTCGGCTTCCAGCTCCCCGGCCTCGGCCGGTCGAAGACGCGCGACTGGACCATCGAAGGCGGCCATCTCGCCGAACGCTGCCAACTCTTCGTCATCGTCGCGCTCGGCGAAACGCTTCTCGCCACCGGCGCGACCATGGCGAAGGCGGCCAGCTGGGATGCCGCGATCCTGTCGGCGCTGCTCGCGACGTTTCTCGGCACGCTGGCCATGTGGTGGCTCTACTTCGGCACATCGAGCAAGGACGCGACCGAGACGATCACCCATTCCGACGACCCTGGCCGGATCGGCGCCTATTTCCACTACATTCACGCGATCCTTGTTGCCGGCATCATCGCCACGGCGGTCGGCAACGACCTGGTGCTGGCGCATCCTCACGACCCGCTGAAGACGCCCTACGCTCTGATCCTCTCGGCCGGCCCGGCGATCTATCTGCTCGGAAGCGCCGTCTACAAAAAGGCGGTCTACGGCGTGGTGCCGGCATCACACATTGCCGGCGTGGTGGCGCTATTGCTCCTGATCCCCATCGCCCAGGCCGCCGACCTGCTCGTCATGGGGTGGCTGACCACCGCCATCATGCTCGCCGTCAGCGTCCGGGAGGGACGGATGCTTCGAAAGCGGCGGCTTTCGCGCGATCCGCAGCAGGCGGCGCATTGAGACCGTGAACACCATGCCCAGGCTGCAAACGAAGATCATCGGTTCGCCGCCGCCAGCGTGCAGACAGGCGCGGCCCAGCGACATCCTGGCCTTCTGGCGCGGAGCGCCGGCCAAGTGGTTCGCCAGGGACGCCCGTTTCGATGCCGCGTTTCGAGACCGCTTCCTCGACCTGCACCTGGAGGTCGCGGCGCGGCGGCACGACGACTGGTTCGACACCGCCGAAGGTGCGCTGGCGCTCCTCATTCTCACCGACCAGTTTCCCCGCAACGCCTTTCGGGGCAACGGTCACATGTACGCCACCGATCCCCTCGCCAGGCACTACGCCCGGCAAGCCGACGCCGCCGGACATATGGATCGCGTCGAAATCGACTTGCGCCCGTTCTTCTGCCTGCCCTTCGCCCATTCGGAAGATCTCGTTGACCAGGACATCTCCGTCAGGCTCAACGCCAGGCTAGGTCAGCCGTGGCTGTCCCACGCCGAGGGGCACCGCGCCATCATTCGCCGCTTCGGCCGCTTCCCGCATCGCAATCCGATGCTGGGACGCGAGACGACGCCGGCGGAAGCGAGGTTCCTCCGGAGTGGAGGTTTCCGGGGATAGCGGCGGCTGATCGCGTTGTCGGGGCGACGTCGCCTCGCGCGGAGAAGGTGCGACGGACGCCATTTGGGGGCTTATTGTGTCAGGTTTTCTTGTCCTGCTCGCGCAGGCAGCGCTTTATTCCATCGTCATGGGGGCGATTTTCCTCAAGCGGAAGACGATCGGCATCGGCGTCTTCTACTGCCTCCTCGGCACCATGCATTTCCTCGAGACCTATCTGGCGGCCGTCTTCTTCATCGAGCTGCCCTTCGGGCTGATTTCGCCCGGCTCGACGGTCATGTTCGCCGGCAAGCTCGCCTTCTTCCTGCTGCTCTACATCAAGGAAGACGCCGAGGCGATGCGCCAGCCGATCTACGGCCTGCTGAGCGGCAACATCCTGACGATCGCGCTCGCGCTTATCCTGCGCTTCTACAGCGATCCTGCGAACCTGCCCGGCTACAACCCGGATCTGCGCTTCATCGACCAGATGGGCCTGCTGATGATCTGGGGCACGACCCTGCTCTTTGCCGACCTCGTCGTCCTCGTCATCGTCTATGAGCGACTGGGCGCGCTGGCGACAAAGACCATCACGGGCCGGATCTTCATCAGCCTTGCCGTCGTCCTGAGTTTCGACCAGTTGCTGTTCTTCGCCGGCCTGCACATGCTCGCGGCCGTGCCGACATTGGCCTTTTATGGCGGCTGGATCGCCAAGATCGGCGCGGCCGGTTTCTTCAGCCTCATGCTCGCCGCCTATTTGCGGTTCCTGGAGCGCGACGGTTCGCACGCCCCGGCGCAAGGCATGGCCGACATCTTCGACCGGCTGACCTACCGGCATCGCTACGAGAAGCTGGCCGAGCAGATCGGCAGGGATGCCTTGACCGGCCTGCAGGATCGCGGGCGGTTCGACGTGGCGGGGCCGGCCATGCTGCAGGCCGCCTTCCAGACGGACATGCCGGTCAGCCTGATGATGATCGATATCGACCACTTCAAGGCGATCAACGACAGGCACGGCCATGTCGAGGGAGACCAGGCGATTCGCGCGGTGGCCGCCACCATCGCCGCGGCCAAGCGCGAAGGCGACCAGCTTTTCCGCTATGGCGGGGAAGAATTCGCGCTGCTCTGCCCGCAAACGCCTCCGGGCGCCATGGTCTTGGCGGAGCGCGTTCGCGCTGCCGTGGCCAAGGGCGCCGCAACCGGATTGGCGCAACCTGTGACGATCAGCATCGGCATCGCGACTTTTCCGACGGATGCCCGAGACTTTCCAGGGCTCCTCCTGAAGGCCGATGCCGCGCTTTACGAAGCAAAGACGCTGGGACGAAACAGGGTCGTCAGCGCCTCCGCGGCGGGCTCGCGACCCGTGTCCGATCATCACCAGAGTAAGCCGAATTCACCGCCATGAGAGCCTTCGCCAAGGCCGATCGGACTGACGGTGAAACGCACCTCGATGCCCTTCTGCCTTGCCGGCTCGGATTGCCCCGACATTGCCGAACCGGACGGTGAATCCGCTCAGCCGGAGAGCGTTCAAAGGCGGTGATCGTGATGGTCACCGTGCGCGACCTTCCGGCGAATTCTTCGGCCGAGGCAAGCCGGAAGGCAGATTCCCCGGGATGGAACACGGCCCCGGCCCCTATCCGTCTTGTCCACCTGGCAAACCCTGCGTCAGGCATGGCAGGCTGACGCAAATGGCGAGGTGAGCAGCCAGAGGCCTCGCGCCAAGGGAATGCCATGGGATACGGCGTCTTCATTCACCGCTCGGATTCGATCTATGACGACAGCCCGGCTGAGCGATATCAGTTTCCGCGGCAATATCTCGGCCGGGTTCAGGCCTGTGTCGGCGATTGGATCGTCTATTACGAGCCGGCCAAGGTGCGCGGCACGCGCGGTTATTTCGCGATAGCGAAGGTCCAGCAGGTCATTGCCGATCCGGGCACGCCCGGCATGTATATCGCGGTCATCGCACCGGGAAGCTATCTCGACTTCGCCAGTCCCGTGCCGTTCAACGGTCCCGACGGCCTGGTCGAGCGCGGCCTGCTCAACGAACAGGGCGCGATTTCGGGCCGGGCCCAGGCGGCGGTCCGTCCGGTTTCCGCTGCCGATTTCAACCGCATCCTGGAGCGGGGGCTCGACGAGGGCGCGCCGCTGCTGCCGCGCGTCGACGATGCCGGCTCCGCCTTGTCGCTTCAGGAAGAGCCGGCGCCCTTCCTGTTCGAGCAGGAGCGGGACCGCGTCAGCTCCGTCACCTCCCGCATCGTCCGCGACCGCGTCTTCCGCCGGGTGGTGCTGCGCGCCTATGACGAACGCTGCGCCGTCACCGGGCTGAAGCTGATCAATGGCGGTGGCCGTGCGGAGGTCGCGGCGGCGCATATCCGGCCGGTCGAGGCCAATGGGCCCGATATCGTCAGCAATGGCATCGCGCTTTCCGGCACGGCGCATTGGATGTTCGATCGCGGGCTGATCAGCTTTGCCGACGACCTGGAAATCCTGGTGTCACGGCAGGTCAACGATCCCGACGGCGTGCGCGGCATCCTGAACAAGAGCGGCCGCGCGCTGAAACCGCGGCGGCTTTCGGACCAGCCCCATCCGCATTTCCTGCAATGGCATCGCGAGCACTGCTTCAAGCAGTGAAGCGGAAGGACGGCCGCGTACGGCGCCGCAAACCCACACTGCCGCCCGGTGGCCTGAGACGACCGGGCGGGCCGATGGGAGGGGCCTCGCATCCCCGTCAGGCGGCCCTGACGCGCTGGACGAAACTTTCGACCTGCTGCCGGAGCGCCGCGGCCTGGACCGCCAGATTGTTGGAGGCGCCGAGGATCTCGCCGGCCGCATCGCCGGTATCGGCGGCGGCGCGCTTCACGCCGGTGATATTGGCCGAGACTTCCTGGGTGCCGGCGGCGGCCTGCTGGACGTTCCGCGCGATCTCGTTGGTGGCGGCGCCCTGTTCCTCCATGGCCGCGGCGATGATGATCGAGACCTCGTCGACCTGGCGGATCGTCTCCGTCACCCGATTGATGACCCGGACCACCTCGTCGGTGGCGGCCTGCACGGCCGTGACCTGGCTGGAGATTTCGTCCGTCGCCTTGGCCGTCTGGGCCGCGAGGTTCTTCACCTCGGAGGCCACGACCGCGAAGCCCTTGCCGGCCTCCCCGGCGCGGGCCGCCTCGATCGTCGCGTTGAGGGCCAGCAGATTGGTCTGGGACGCGATGGTATTGATCAGCCCGATCACTTCGCCGATGCGCTGGGCCGCGCTCGACAGGCCGCCGACCACTTCGCCGGCCATGCGCGCCTGGCCCGCGGCCTCGGCCGAGGCCTTGGTCGAGGATGCGATCTGCGCGCCGATGTCGCGGATCGTGGCCGACAGCTCCTCGGCCGCCGCCGCCACCGTGCTGACATTGGTGGAAGCTTCCTCCGAAGCGGCCGAAACCGCCATGGACTGAAGGTTGGTCTCGCCGGCGGCCACCGACATGGCCGAGGCGCTCTGCTGCAATTGGGCCGCGGCGGCCGAAACGCTGTGGACCACACCCATCACTTCCGCCTCGAAGCTGTCCGACAGGGCGTGCATCGCCGCGCGCTTCTCGGCCTCCGCTCGCGCTTCCTGCGCGACCTTGTCGTCCTCCAGGCGCTTCACGTCGAGCGCGTTCTGCCTGAACACGGCCAGGGCCTCGGCCATGCGGCCGATCTCGTCGCGCCGCTCGGCGCCCCGGACGGTGACCGAGAGGTCGCCGGAGGCCATGGCGTTCATCGCCGCCGCCATATGATCGATCGGCCGCATGACCCGCGCGAGCAGCAGGCCGCCGGTGACCAGCAGGACCAGTCCGACCAGGCCCATCAGGATGGTGCTCAAGGTGCCGAGCCAGGCCGCCCGCGCATTGGCAACGGCCACGGCGCCGGCGGTCCGCTCGTCGAGCAGGGTGAAGAACGCGTCGACCGGCCGCATGATCTCGGCCTTGAGGCGATGATAGTCCGGCGAATGCAGCAGGTTGCGCGCAAGCTCCAGGTTCGGCTCGCCGCGCACCGTGAAGGCCCCGCTCGCATCGGCGAAGCGGCCCTTGACGGCGTTCATGGCGGTGAGTTCGAGCTTGACGAGATTGTTGGAAAGCCGCTCGGCCTGCGCCAGCTTCTGAAGCTCGGCCTCGGTGAAACCCGCCTCCCGCATCAAGGTGGTGAGCGGCCGCGCGATGCCGTCCGGCCGTGGTTTCACGCCATCGGCGGCCATGAAGTCCCAATAGATACGCTCGGGGTTCAGCGGGCGCGGTCGCTTGCCGTCGCGGATTTCGATGATGGCGTTATATTGCTCTTCATATCGCGCATCGCCGGTCACCGAATAGGCGCGGGCCAGTCGGGTCAGGTCATCGGACGACTGCCGCAGCTCGGACGCCAGAAGGAACGAGGTGTATCGGCTTTCCGTCGCCTGCTTCAATTCATCCGTCGTCGATTTGTACATGAACCAGACGACGGCCAGTCCGGCGATCGATGCGATGGTCACCGCGGACAGGATGGAGAACATCGCTTTCAGGGAGATCGTGGCCGATTTCGAATTTTTAGTCATCGTTTGGCTCGCAGAGGCGGGATGGGCGCTGGACGGCCGCGGGATCGGGCGTCGAGGTACTCGGGCACTGTCGCCGGCCAAATATTAGAAATGGTTAATATTATCGTTTCCGCTGATATTTCCGTCACTTCGATCGATCCGGGACAGAGCCGGCGGCGCTCTCGCCCGCCGCTGCCATGCCGATGCCGGTTCAGGGGTTTTCACATCGGCCGGATGCCGAGAGGGGAGGGCAACGGCGTATGGGCCCCTTGCTCTTCGCGTGACGATTGCGGCAACTCCGTCCCCGCCAGGTCCGCATGCCGCTCTCCCGCGTCAACCGGTCCGGCGGGTTGGAAATTGCCGTGACGGTGCGCCTCATTGGTGACCGATCGCGCGCGGCTCACGCCACCGGCTCGGTCAGCGCCCCATTGCGAACGACGATCCTGCCGCGCTTGATGACGGTGCGGTTGGCGGGGCGCTCCACCACCGCCTCGGCCGGCCTGTCGCCCGGCACCAGCAAGAGGTCGGCGGCGCAACCGAGGCTGAGGCCATAGTTGTCGAGGCCCATGACGGCGGCCCCACCATGGCTGCAGACGTCGAGCGCGAGCTCGATCTCCTCGTCGAGCCGGAAATTGTTGCGCAGCCCGATCAGCATGGCCCGCTCCAGCATGTCGCCATTGCCATAGGGGTTCCAGCTGTCGCGAATGCCGTCCGAGCCGGCGCAGACGACGATGCCGGCTTCGACGCAGGTCTTCACCGGCGGCGCCGGGCGGCTCGCCGGGGCGGTGGTCATCACGGCGATGCGCTCGCGGGCCAGGTCGGCGATCAGACGGCGCGCCTGGTCGACATCGGGCATGCCGAGGCAGAAGGCGTGGCTCACCGTGACCTTGCCCTGCATGGCGTGGGCGCGGGTGCGCTCGATGATCAGCTCCAGCGAGAAGGCCCCCATCTCGCCGGGCTCGTGCAGGTGGATGTCGAGTGGCCGGCCATGTTTCTCGGCCAGCCCGAAAATCGCGTCGAGATGGCCCTTCGGGTCGCGGTCGATGGCGCAGGGGTCGAGGCCGCCGACCACTTCGGCGCCGAGCGCCATGGCGCGGTCGAGCAGTTCGAGCGTGCCCGGCCGGATCAGCAGGCCCGATTGCGGAAAGGCGACGATCTGGACATCGATCACGGCCTTCAGCCGCGCGCGCATCGCCATCACGCCCTCGATCCCCGCCAGGCCGACCTCGGTATCGACATCGACATGGCTACGGATATGGGTCGTGCCCATTCTCAGGCTCTGGGCGACCTGCCGCGCCGATTGCCGGTCGGGGTCGATGCCGATCTCGCGCCGGATGCGGCGTTCGTTCTCGATTTTGTCGATCAGGCGCGGCCCGGCCGAATGGCCGTGCCAGCCCATGCCCCAGAGCGTCTTGTCGAGATGGGTATGCGCCTCGACCAGTCCCGGCAGCAGCAGCGCGCCGGCCCCGTCGAGCACAGCGGCGCCCTCCGCCGTTTCGATGACGCCGATGGCGGCAATATGCCCGTCGCGGATCAGCACATCGGCCGATTGGCCGCCCGCCGGCCTGACATTCCGGATCAGCAGGTCTTGCGGCATGGGAGCCCTTTCTTCCGCCATGGCTTTGGCGTCTGGGTGTGGTCGGCGACGAAACGGTGAATGGCGGCCTGGAGATCGATGGCGCCAGGCGCGCGGCGCTGCGCGGCGAAGATAGCAGCAGGGCGTCGCGATCATAGCGTGTCCGGGCTATCATTCCGCGTCTCGGGGGGGCGCTCCCAAGGACGGTACGATGAAATTCTGGAGCATCCTGGTCTTGCTGGCCCTGGCCCTCGCGCTGGACGCGGCCGCCCTGTTCGTCCAGCACGACCTCAGGGGCTGGACGCCCGACAACCCGCGTGATCCGGCGGCGATCGTCGCGCCGACGCCGGCAGGAGGCCGCCCCTTCGCGGTCCGCGACTGCCTGCCGGGCAGCGTCAGGCCGTGGGAGCCGCCGACGGCGGAGGAATATTCCGGCTCGGCCACGCTCACGGTGCTGGCCTGCCGCAGCCGCGCGAGCGCCATGCCGGTCGCGTTCGCCTATCTCGGGCTGGTCGCCGCCGGGCTCATGCTCCTGCTCGCCGGGCGCGGGCGCGGCAGGGGCGAGGCGCCGCAGGGGGCAGGGCCGACAGCCTGAACGAAAGAGCCCGGAATGACGACGGCGCGGCCGGGACGGCGACATGGCGAGCGTGGCCGTCAATCCACCGGCAGCCGATAAACCGACACGTGCGACCGCGACTCCGCGGTGAATTCGGATCCGGCCCAGTCGGCGTGACGGCTCTCCAGCATGAAGCCGGCCAATTGCGCCATGAGATCGAGCTCGGCGGGCCAGATATAGCGGTGCGGTGAGCGGAAAAGCTCGGCCTGCCGGCCCTCGCCGAACCTGAAGTGATGCGACACGACGTGCTGGCGCAGCACGTCATAGGTGTCGAGACCGATGGCGCCGGGGGCGGATTGCCAGACCACGGCCTGCTGGGTCGGCGGCAGCCGGCGCAGGTCGGGGACCCAGAGCTCGATCACGAAGCGGCCGCCCGGAGCCAGGTGGCGCGCGGCGTTGCGGAAACAGGCGACCTGCTGTTCCTGCGTCAGCAGGTTCGAGATCGTGTTGAACACGAGATAGACCAGCGCATAGCGGCCGGGCGCGGTCGCCGCCGCCATGTCGCCGAGAATGACGGGGATCGCCGCTTCGCTGACCTTCTTGCGCAGCTCTGCGACCATGGCGGGTGACAGTTCTATTCCCGTGACCGAAATGCCGCGCTGGCTCAGCGGCACGGCGACGCGGCCGGTGCCAATGGCGAATTCAAGCGCGCGACCGTTGCCGGCAAGCTCCGCGAGCCGTTCGACCGCCGGCTCCACCACGTCGGCCGCGAACATTCCCGTGCCCGGCGTGTCATAACGCGCCGCTGTTTCAGTGTCCCAGATGTCGTCCTGGCCCATGACCGGCATTGTGCGGCGTCAACGCGAGATGGGCCAGTGCATGGGCGCAACAGTCGCCGTGTCCCGCCGGAGCATCGCGGACAAGCCCGGGAGCCGCGAGGCGGCCCCGCGTCGACGCTAGTTGTGCAGCATCCGCGGCACCTGGTCGATAAAGCCCGGGGTGAAGACCCGCTGCGCCGTTTGCGTCAGGATCTGCCGGTCGGCGGCCGAGAGCGGGGCCTGTCCGGCGACGAAGGCCGACGTCGCCAGGCGGGGCGCGGCCTGCTGCACGGCGGCCTGCAGGTCGTCGAGGCGATGGATCACCGCCATGGTCAGCGGCAGGTTGGTGCAGGCGGCGAGCAGGGCGCCGACGGCCGCGATATCGGCCTCCATCACCGGCGCATTGGCGGGTTTGCCGGCGAGGCGGGCGACGAGGCCGCGGCCGGGCGGCGTCTGCGCCAGGACGAAGCGAAAGGCCGGCGTCTTCAGGACATCGGCCATGGCGCGGCTGTAGCGGCCGCCGGGCCGGCAGCCGAGCACGACGCCGTAGAGCCGCTTGAGAAGCCGCGCGCTGTCCTCGCACTGGCTCAGGCTTTCGGCGTTTTCACATTCGACCTGGTCGCCGTCGTAACGCCCGAGCGGCTGGCAGGCGACCAGCGGATAGCGGTTGAGAAAGTGGTTGAGCTGCCAGTCCATATAGCCGAGCTGGAGCGGCGAGAAAGAATTGCGCGTGCGGCCGAGGAAGCAGCCGAAATAGCCCTCGTTGTTCAGCCGATCGGGCGTGATGGTGCGTCCCCTGACGACGACGCCGCGCGGATTGCCGCAGGCCGAGGTGCCCAGCGCCTCCCAGGCATCGCCATTGTTCAGGTCGTCGGGCGTGTCGGCAAAGTGCGATGAATCGAATGTATGGCCGAGGCCGAAGAAATGGCCGAATTCATGGGCATGGTGACCGATCGTGCCGGCGGTGTCGCCGACGAAACCTTCCGATACCGTCATGGACACGGCGGGCAGTCCGTTCCGGTCGCGCGGCAGGCCCGGAACCCGCGTGTAGCTGGTTTCCGGCTGCATCGCGATCGGCGCGATCATCCGGGCGATCTCGAATTCGGCGATGCCGCCGCTCGACCCGCCGCCGCCATAACCGGCCATGGTAACCACGGTCGCCCGGCCGTAGAGGGTGGTGGCCGCGACCAGGCTGCCACGGTTGGCGGAGGTCCAGTCCGGCCGTCCATCGGCCCTGGGCCGGGCCTCGTTGGCGATGCTGTCGCGCAGCGCCAGATAGTCGTGATCGGGGTCGAAGACGAAACGCAGGCCGAGGCCGCGATAGTGCTCGCTGAGGCGCAGCGCGAAAGACACCATGAGCGTCTTCATCTGGTCGTCCGTGGCGGCACCGTTCGAGGGCTTGCCGCCGTCGTCATTGGCATAACGCAGCAGCGCCAGCCTGACGGTGCGAACCCGGTCCTGCATGAACCAGCTGGTCTGCCGCGGCGGCGTCGCGGCGCAGGGCGCGACGGCGACCCGGTTGTTTTGCAGCAGGGGATCGAGGAAAGGATCGTCGCGGACCACCAGGCAATCGGCTGCGGCCGAGCGGGGGTGGATCCGCCCGTAGACCTGGGCGGTGCGCCAGCGCGGGTTCGGCACCGGATCGACCTTTTCATAGGTCCAGCGCTGCGCGTCGCTGCCGTCGCAGGGGCGCAACAGCACGGTGCCGGGGGTCGGCTGGGCGAGACAGCGGCTCGTGCCGCCGAGCCGGATCGCGCCGTCGCTATAGAGCCAGTCCTGCTCGACGCGGTTGTCGCAATCCGACGTGGTCACGACATTGCGGGCCGGCATGGCGCCGAGGCAGCGGCCCAGGGGGCCGGTGATCGGCAGGCCGGCCTGGCCGCCGAAATAGCTTGCCGCCGCCGGCGGACGATAGGTCGGCCAATTGGCGGCGGGGTCGGAAATGGCCCAGCGCTGGCGCGCCGGCGTCGCGTCGCGGCTATAGAGGCGCAGGTCGCCGCAGCGCGCCAGCTGCACCGGCGTGCCGGCGCGTGGCGGCGCCGCGGTGCGGTTGGGCCGGCCGTCGGTGGTCAGGCAGAACTGGCGATTGGGCCCGGCGACGGTGCCGGTGAGATGGTCGTAGATCCAGGAATCGGCCGCGTCGCTGCGCGCGCAGGGGCTGGCCAGCACCGGCAGGCCCGCCGATTCATTGACGCCCGCGCGGCTCCGCCTGATCTCCGCCGGCAAATAGGCGAGCAGCGAGCCCGGCCGCTCCGCGCCCACCGCGGCGAGAAAGGGCTCCGCCAGGGGCTGGAAGCCCGCGGGCGTCCGGCGCGACAGGCACATGGGCTCGCCCTTCACCACGATGCGGAGTTCGCGGGTGTCGGTCGTCGTCCAGGCCACCGGCGCGGCGGGGGCGCCGCTGCAATCGACCAGCACCACGGGATAGAAGGTTCCGGGCGCCATGCGCAGGGGCGGGGCGCCGTGCGGCACGTCGATGGTCGCGCCGGGGGGCGTCACGACGGGCGCCTTGTCGTCGACGCCAAGGCACAAGGCCGGCGCCGTGCGCGCCGCGGGGTTGTCGACCGTTATCCGGAAATCCGCGGCCCGCGCGGGCAGGCCCGCTGCGGCGAGGACGAAGAACACAACCAGGACACCGCGCAGGCCAATCGACGTCATCGCCATGTGCCGCCTCTTATCGAACCGTCCTATGGTCGCCCGTTACCGGCATTATTGAACGTCAACCACCTGACCAATGGCTGACAGAGGCCGACGCGGGGCGTGCCTGCTGGGACCAATTGGCGCGGCGCGCAACCGGCATGGCGGTTGCGGCCCGCCCCCCGAAATGCGATTCTGGCCAAGGCAACCGACAGGCTGGGGTCGTTGCATGCGGTTCGGCGGTATGCGGACGGAAGCGTGGCGTCGTCGGAGCGCGGGTTGCGCGGGCGGCGGCCGGCTGCTCCCGTTGCTTCTGGCCCTGGTTCTGCTCGCGCCCGCGGCGCTGGCGCAGGAGCGCCGTGTGGCCCTGGTCGCCGGCGTCGGCGGCTATCGCAACGTGCCCGTGCTGGCAAACCCGCCGAACGACGCCCGTGACATCGCCGCTACGCTCGGCCGCCTCGGCTTCGAGACGGAGACGCTGATCGATCCCGACCGGCTGGCGCTGGAAGCCGGGATCAGGCGTCTCGGCCAGCGCGCACGCGGCGCCGATGCCGCGCTCTTCTTCTTCGCCGGCCACGCCCTGGAAGCCGCCGGGCGCAACTGGCTCGTGCCGGCGCCCGCCGACATCCGCAGCGACCGCGACCTGCGCTTCGAGGCGCTCGATCTCGAGGGCGTGCTCGAACAGCTGGAGGGGACGGCCCGGCTGTCGATCCTGGTCATCGACGCGTGCCGGGACAATCCCTTCCGCCGGCGCCTGCAACCGGCGGGCCGCAATGTCCCGGCGGCGTCCGGGCTCGGCGCCACCAATGCGGCGGTCGGCACGCTGCTCGCCTTCGCCACCGCGCCAGGCACCGTGGCCGATGACGGCAGCGGCCGGAACAGTCCCTTCACCACCGCGCTGCTGCGCCTCATCGAGACGCCGGGGCTCGAGATCCGACAGCTCATGGCCGAGGTCCGGCGCGAGGTGCGGGAAAAGACGCAGGGCCGGCAGGTGCCGTGGGAGAACTCGGCCCTGGAAGGCAGCTTCTATTTCCGCGCCGCGCCGCCGCCGCCAGCACCGGCAGCTGCCGCAGCACCCGCCGCCGAGACGGTGTTCTGGGACAGCGTGCGCGCCAGCCGCAACCCGGCCGATTTCCGCGCCTATCTGGCCCGCTTTCCGGGGGGCGTCTTCGCCGCGCTCGCGCGTAACCGGCTGGCGGAGCTGGAGCGCGGCCGTCCGGCCGAGCTGCGCCAGGCCGATCCGAACAGCGCGGTTCCAAATCCGGCGACACCGGAAGGGCGGGAGGCGCTGCTGCTGCGCGTGCTGGTCCTGACGCGGCCGCTCTCCCGGGAGCGGCTCGATGTCCTGACGCAGAGCTTCCGGGCCTTCCGCAACAGCCAGCAGCATCGCGCCTTCGCCGTGGCGCCCGGACGACAGAGCTCGTTCCGTACGACCGGCCTCCCTTCGGCCGCGGTGGCCGAGGAACTGGTGCTGGAGCGCTGCCAGTTGCGCAATGGCGAGCCCTGCATCCCCTTCGCCGTCAACGACACGATCCGTGTTCCGCAATCGGGCGCCGACTGGCCGCGACGGGAAATGGAGCGGCTGCGCTACGAGGGCCCCTATCGTCCGGAGCGGATCCCCGCGCTGACGCGCGAGCGGCGCCGGGAGGCGGATGTGGTGGGGTATGGCCGGGCGCGTGAGCCGAAGGCGATGGCGATCCATCCGCATGGCCGCGTCTTCGTGGTCACAGCGGCGAGCAGCCCCTTCGCGGCGGAGACCGAGGCGCTGCGCCAATGTAACGACGACCCGACCCGCGCCGGGGTGGGCGGCACCTGCCTCCTCTATGCGGCCGGCAACCGGGTGGTGGTGACCGGCCGGCATGCCGAACCGCTGGCGCCCGACCCGGCACGCGCACCGGCATCAGCGGGCCGCCCGTGATGCGCGCGCCCGATCCCGGCCGGTGCCGTCATCGGGTGACGCGCGTCGCGGCCTCCAGGCGCGCGATCGCTTCCGCGGCGCGCTGACGGACGGCCGGGTCGTCGCCGCGCGCGGCGGCGGCGGCGGCGCGGTAGTGATGGAGCGCCGCCACGCGGTCCTGGGCGACGCCCTCGCCGGTCTCGTGGGCCTCGCCGAGAAAGAGATGCGCCCAGGGGTGATCGACGAAGGCCGCGCGCCGCCACAAGACGACCGCCGCAACGCGGTCGCGCGCCAGGCCGCCGCGCCCGTCCCACAGCATGCGGCCGAGATTGGCCAGCGCGAAGCGATCACGCAGCGCGGCGCTGCGCTGGAACCAGAGGACGGCTCCGGCATCGTCGGGCGCCGTGCCGATGCCGTCGCGCAGCATGACCGCATAGACGTTCATGCCGGTCGCGTCGCCGGCCTCGGCGGCCGTGCGGGCGAGGGCAAGCGCGCGCGGCAGGTCGCGCGCGACGCCCGCGCCCTGGCGCAGCGCCAGCGCCAGCTCCCAGCGGGCCTGGTCATTGCCGCGCGCGGCCGCGAGTTCGAGCAGCCGCACGGCGAGCGCATCGTCGCGCCGCGGGCCGCCCTGGCGGAAAGCCCGCGCGAGCGCGACCAGGTCGCCCGGCCAGCCGTTGCGGGCGCGCGTGCAGTTGCGGCGCAGCAGTCCTTCCGGAAGGGGCGCGCAATCGGGCACGACGGCGCGGGCCTCGGTGTCGTGCAGGACCTCGACATCGCGCAGGAACTGCAGCAGGTCGGCGGTCGCCTGGGCTTTGACGCGGGCGTCGCCGCCGACCGTGTAGCCGCGCTCGAGGCAGGTCTCGAGCAGGAAGGCCCGCTCGCGGCCCGGAGCCACCGGAAGCCCCGTCGCCCGGTCGAACAACCGCCGCCGGGCGTCCTGGACATAGCGCCCGGCGCAGGCGCGGCCGGTCTCGTCTTCCGCGACATAGGCCAGGCCGGCGGTGCCTTCATAGGCGTGATAGACGCCGGGATAGACCGCGATGCGTATTTCCCGGTTGCCCGCCGCGCGCATGCGCCGGGCGTAGTCGAGGCAGGGCTCGGCGGGGGTTCCGTGGTCGAGCTCCGCCAGCATGAAGAAGATCGGTGCGCCATTGGTCCGCGCATCACGCGCCGGAAGGTTGCAGCCGCCGGTGGCGATGGCGACATGGGCGGCGAAGCGGATGTCGGTCGCGCGCAACGGCGCGCGATATTGCTCCAGCGCCGTGTGCAGGGCCGCCGCGCCGCCGCGCGACATGCCGAGCACGATGATGCGGCGGGGATCGACCCAGGGTTGGGCCGCCAGCCAGCGGAAGCCGGCGACCGCATCGGCGTCCGACTGGACCTGCCAGACGCGGCCCTGGTCGTCGCCGGTCCGCCGCACGCCCCGCGGCGTGAAGCTGTCGACGACCAGCGCCGCCATGCCCTCGCGCGCCAGGGTGCGGGCATAGTGGAATTCGGTATGCGGCTGGACGCCGCCGCTGGAGTTGATGATGACCGCGGCCGGCACGCGCCCTTCGGCGGCACGCGGACGGTAGAGCTCGGCGGTGACGCGGTCCTCGCGCAGCGCGCCGCTGCTGGTCGGCCAGCGGGTGACCAGCTCCACATCGGGCGTGAGCGTCCAGGGATCGTCGGCGCCGACCGCCATGCCCGACCGGATGACGATCAACAGGAGGACGAGCGGGGCGATGAAGCGACGGCGCATGACACACCGGGCGATTGACGTGGTTGTGGAGCTTAGCTGACCTCTCGCGGTCCGGGCAATGAAGCCTGGCCCGGCCGGCCCGGCGCGGTCGCCGCCAGCCATGGCGCCGCATCGCACAGCCGCATCGCACCTCTGCCCGTGGCGCGCGGCTATGAACGCGGCTTCGTTTGTCGGCGCGCTCCGGGCCGGCTAGCTTCGTGACCCAAGACCAAACGATGGTGAGGAACGATCATGGCGGAAGAGGCTGTTGCGCGGCCGGCGGCCGGCGATGAACTGGCGTTTGACCGGACCAAGGCCGGCCAGCCGCCCTTGCAGCCCTCGATGACGCGCGATCGCGGCGTCGGGCCGTTCAAGCGGCTGGTGCTGCGCGGCGCCACCGTCATCGACGGCACCGGGGCGCCGCCGATCGGGCCGACCGATATCGTCGTCGAGGACGGCCGCATCGTCCTGATGAAAAAGGTCGGCTCGGCCAAGACCGTGATCAAGGAAGCGGCCCGGCCGCCCGGCGGCGATCACGAGATCGATTGCCACGGCAAGTTCGTCACGCCCGGCTTCGTCGACTGCCACGGCCATGCCGGCGTCGCCTATCACGCGGCCAATGGCTGGGTGCCGCCGGTCGACTATGTCTACAAGCTCTGGCTCGCCCATGGCGTCACCACGGTGCGCGAAATGGGCTCGTTCAACGGGCTGGGCTGGATGCTCGACCAGAAGCAGCGCTCCAACGACAACAGCATCGCCGCGCCGCGGCTCCTGTCCTATGTCTATTTTCCTGCCGTCAACGACATGCTGAAGACCGTGCATACGCCCGAGGAAGGGCGCGCCTGGCTGCGGGCGGCGAAGGAGCGCGGCGCCGATGGCGTCAAGTTCTTCGGGGCGCCGCCGGCGATCATGGAAGCGGCCCTCGACGAATGCCGCAAGCTTGGCCTGCGCACCGGCTGCCACCACGCCCAGACCGCGGTCACCCGCATGAACGCCCTGACCACGGCCGGCTGGGGCCTCGGCAGCGCCGAGCATTATTACGGCCTGCCGGAAGCCCTGTTCGAGGACCGGGTGGTGCAGAACTATCCGCACGACTACGACTATAACGACGAATATTTCCGCTTCTCGGTGGCCGGGCAGATGTTCCAGCAGGGCGCCAAGCCCGGCTCGGCCAAATGGAACGAAGTGCTCGACAAGTTCCTGGCGCTCGATTTCACCTTCGTGCCGACGTTTACGATCTACGACGCCAACCGCGACCTGATGCGGGCGCGCCAGGCCGACTGGCACAAGGCCTATACCTGGAAGTCGATGTGGAACTATTTCCAGCCGCAGCGCGGCGGCCACGGCTCCTACTGGTATCGCTGGTCGACCCAGAACGAGATCGAGTGGAAGGAAAACTACCGGCTCTGGATGACCTTCATCAACGAGTACAAGAACCGCGGCGGACGGGTCTGCGCCGGCTCGGATTCCGGCTTCATCTTCCAGATCTTCGGTTTCGGCTATATCCGCGAGCTGGAGCTGTTGCAGGAGGCCGGTTTCCACCCGATCGAGGTGCTGCGCGCGGCAACCTCGCAAGGGGCGGCGCTCTGCGGGCTCGCCGACGAGATCGGCACGGTTGAAGTCGGCAAGAAGGCCGACCTGCTGGTCCATGACCACAATCCGCTGACCGATTTCAAGATGCTCTACGGCACCGGCGCGATGCGGCTCAACGACGAGACGCGCAATATCGAATGGCACCGGGCGCTGCGTTTCACCATCAAGGACGGGGTGATCTACGACACGGCCGAACTGCTCGCCGATGTCCGCGCCATGGTCGACAAGAGCTGGGAGGATGACGGTCCGACACTCGCGGAGCGGCCGAAATGACTTTTGGCGCGAGCGCTCCCGCGGCGCCGGCCTTCATCGTCCTGACCGGCTTTCTCGGCAGTGGCAAGACCACGCTCCTGCGCGACTTCCTGGACCTGTCGGAAGCGGCCGACACGGCGATCATCGTCAACGAAGCCGGCGAGATCGGCCTCGACGGTGCGCTGCTCGCCGATGGCGGCGGCGAGGTCAGGATGAGCATGCTGGCCAATGGCTGCGTCTGCTGCCAGGGCGGCAGCGATCTCGCGGTTGCGGTCGAGGCGCTGCTCCGGGCGGACCGGCCGGAGGCCAAGGGGCCGCTGAAGCGCATCATTCTCGAAACCAGCGGCCTGTCCAAACCCGGCCCGGTGCTGCGCTCGCTCGCGGTGCTGGCCGAGCATCGCATGCCGGTGTCGGTCGTCTCGACCTATGATGCGCTGCGCGGCCGGGAGCTCGCTGAATTCCCCGAGGCGCTGGCGCAATGGGCCGGCGCCCAGGCGCTGGTCATGACCAAGACCGACCTGCTGTCGCCGGAGGCCCGCGGCATCGCCGCGCGCGCGGCCGGCGCGGTCAATCCGCTGGCCCGGGTGGTCGCGGGCGAACGGCGCGGCAAGGCGCTGTGGGACGCGATCGCCGCCGCCGGTCCGCGGGAGAGCGGCTTCGATCCCCCCGAGGCGGCCTTTGCCGATGCCGGCGCCCATCCGCGCATCGGCGTATTTCTGGTGAAGCTCAGCGGCGAGCCCGCCTATGAGGCGCTCGCCGCCTGGCTCGACAATCTCGCGGGCCTGCTCGGCGACCGGCTGCTGCGCCTGAAGGGTCTGGTGCTGACGTCGGAGAGCGACGTGCCCTTGCTGGTCCAGAGCGTCGGCACGCTGTTTTCCATGCCGCGGCCGTTCCGGGCGGCCAGGCCCGATCGCGGCTCGTTCATCGTGGTCATCGCCCGCGACACGACGCTCGGCGACCTGCGCGGCGTGACGCCGGATCTGCCGATGACGGTGACGACGACGGCGGCTGGTGCCTTTGGCGGGCGGAAGCAGGGGGTGGGCGCGCGCCCGGCGATGGCGGAGCGGGTGGCGGGCTGACGGATGTCTGCGCGCCGTCATGCCGTGGCGCGCCGGGGCGCGGGTCGGCGCCGGTTTGCGGAGGCCCTCCCGTCCTGCACGGGTCGGACCCGGGCACCGGGCTTGTCGGCCCGCCATGATCTCCGTCAGCCTTCGACAGGCAATCCCGCACTCCGCAATCCGTCCCTGATCCGCCCGAGATCCGACGGATCCCTGAACGGCATCCGGCCAATTCCGTCCGCGAAGGAATAGGCCGGATTGACCGCCATCAGGTCGCGCCAGACCTGCCGCGCCTCTTCCGCCTGTCCCAGGAGGCCGAGCACCGCCGCGAGGCAGGCACGGCTCATGTCGGTGTCCGGGACCAGCAGGATGCGCTCGCGCAGCAGCGCGGCGGCGGTTTCATATTTGCCGGCGACGATATGCGCCACGCCCAGGTGATGCAGATAGCCCTGGGTGAAGAGGGGGTCGAGGCGCATGGCGCGCTCGATGTCCTCGATCGCCGCCAGGGGCTTGCCCGAATACATGTTGAGCAGGCCGCGCAGCGACAGCGCCGGCGCGAAGTTCGGGTTGAGCGCGAGCGACGTCTCGACCTCGGCATTCCATCGCGCGAAATCCTTGCGATACATGGCGACCAGGGCGGCGACGCCATGTGGAAACGGGTCGATCGGATCGCGGGCAATGGCTTCCTCGACCAGCTCCAGGGCTTCAGCGAGCGCGCCGTCGGGGTCGCTGGTCCAGCGGTTGTGCCAGGCATGCGCCATGGCCATTCCCAGCGCCGCATAGGGCGCCGCATAGGCCGGATCGCGCGCGATCGCCTCGCGAAACAGGTCGCTCGCCCGCTTGAAGACATCGGCGTTCTGCGTCGCGCCGCGCTGCATGGCGCGGCCGCGCAGGAAACAGTGATAGGCATCGATATCGGCCGTTCCGGTCGATGCTATTCCGGGCCATTGGGCGGTCTCTTCCGGGCTCAGCGTGATGCTGAGCTCGCCGACGATCTTGCGCGCCACTTCCTCCTGCACGGCGAAGATGTCGGTCAGCTCCCGGTCGTAACTTTCGGCCCATAGATGGCCCCCGGTTTCGCCGTCGCTCAGCTGCGCCACGATGCGCAGCCGGTTGCCGCTGCGCCGGACGCTGCCTGCCACGACGAAACGCACGCCCAGGTCGCGGGCGACGTGGCGGACGTCGACCGAGGTTCCCTTGTAGGCAAAGCTCGAACTGCGGGCGATGACGACGAGGCCCGCGAGCTTCGACAGCATGGTGATGATCTCTTCGGCGAGCCCATCGGCGAAATATTCCTGTTCGGGGTCGCTGCTGAGGCTGGCGAGCGGAAGAACCGCCAATGACGGTTTCGCCCGGCGCGGGGGCATCTCGGCACCCTTTTCCAGCGAAGCGCCGCGGAACCGGTAGCCGATGCGCGGGATCGTGGCGATCCACTCGCCGCCATCGGGCGAGGCTCCGAGCGCCTTGCGCAGCAGCGCCATCTGCACCGAGAGATTGCTCTCCTCGACGGCGCTGCCGAGCCAGCCCGCGTCCATGAGTTCGGTCTTGGTGAGAATATCGCCGGGGCGCCGGAGCAGGGCATCCAGCAGCAGGATGCCCCGGCGGCCGAGCGCCACCGGTTCGCCCTGGCGGAGCAGCGTTCCCTTGTCGGCGTCGAGTGCGAATGGCCCAAAAACGAGAAGTCGCCTCGACATGGCAGCTGCTGACCCGGCTTCCGAAATTGTTTGGAGATTATTCGGCATCCCTTCGATACGCGAGGGGGCCTTCACGACATCTTCTCCGCCGTTGCAGCAGCGCCTGCATGGCCCCGCGGACAGCGCGGTGTTCTCACCCCACGAACGGAAGAAGGAGAAGACAATGACCTCGATATCCTCGCAAAGGGCCATCGTGCTGGTTCATGGCGGCTTCGTCGACGGGGCCGGCTGGGAGGGCGTCTACCTCAGGCTGAAGCGGGACGGCTATGACGTCAGCATCGTCCAGAACGCCACCGAGACGCTGGCCGGCGATGTCGCCGCCACCCATGCGGTGATCGCGCGACAGGACAAGCCGGTCATCCTGGTCGGCCATTCCTATGGCGGCGTGGTGGTGACCGAAGCCGGCAACCATCCCAAGGTCGCGGGCCTCGTCTATATCACCGCCTTCGCGCCCGATGCCGGCGAGTCCGTCGCCTCGCTGATCGCCAATCCGGCGCCGGGCGCTCCGGTGCCGCCGATCCTGCCGCCCCAGGATGGCTTTCTCCTGCTCGACAAGGACAGGTTCGCGGCCTCCTTCGCGGCCGATGTCGAGCCGGCCAAGGCTGCCTTCATGGCGGATTCGCAGGTGCCCTGGGGCCTGGAGGCGCTGAACGGCGCGGTCACCACGCCGGCCTGGAAAGTGAAGCCGAGCTGGTACCTGGTGGCGACCGACGACAAGATGATCCCGCCCGATGCCCAGCGCGGCATGTCGAAACGTGCCGGCTCGACCGTCGTCGAGGTCGATGGCAGCCACGCGATCTATGTGTCGCAGCCCGGCGCGGTGGCCGAACTGATCGAAGCCGCGGCCGAGACCGTCAAGGTGGGGTGAAGCCGGTCGGCTTTTCCGCGTCGCCGGAGGCCCTCCGCCTTCGGCGACGCGGCGGATGGCGGACCGGCCCCCGGTCGGGCGATCCGCTACCGGCGCCTTCCGGTCAGACGCATCCCGTCGCCGGCCAAAAGGGGCGACGTCGTCCGGGGAACGGCGGAGGATGGTCGCCGCCCTGGCGGTCGTTCGCCGGATCGGCCGGCCGGCGCTCCAGCAGGCGCACGAGGGCTGGATGCAGCCGACCGCCGCGGCGGGCGGCGATGCTGCGCAGGCCAAGCCATGTCATGGTCATTCTCCCTGGGCGCGATGCCGACCGGATGTCATGGCTCCGTCCCGCCCTATTTCGCGTCGTGGAAGATGATGCCGACGGTGTGGCGCAGGCCGGTGCGCAGCCGGCTGACGCCGTGGCGGAGATTGACCCGGTAATTGCCCTTGGAGCCCTGGACCGGCCGGTTGTGCACGGCGAAGGCGACGGCGTCGCCCTGGCGCAACGGCACCACCTCGGCCCGGCTCTGCATGCGCGGGCGCTGCTCGGTCAGGACGAATTCGCCGCCGGTGAAATCCTTGCCCGGCTCGGACAGCAGGATCGCCACCTGCAGCGGGAAGGCGAGGTCGCCATAGAGGTCCTGGTGCAGGCAGTTGAAGTCGCCGGGGACATATTGCAGCAGCAGCGGCGTCGGCCGGGTCTGGCCCTCGGCATGGCATTGGGCGAGGAAGGCCGCGTGGTCGGCCGGGTAGCGCTGGTCGATGCCCATGCGGCCGTTCCAGGCATTGGCGACGCCGGCCAGGCGTGGATAGAGCGCCGTGCGCAGGCCGCCGATCAGGTCGGGCAGGGGATATTTGAAATAGCGGTATTCGCCTTTGCCGAAGCCGTGGCGCGCCATGTGGATATGGCTGCGGAAATGGCGCTCCTCGGGATAGAGGCCGGCGATCCGCCGGCACTCCTCCGGTGTCAGCAGCTTGTCGATCACCGCGCAGCCGAAACCGCTCAGTTCCTCGGACAGGGCCTGCCAGTCGTAACGGGCGACGCGCGCCTCGGCGGCGGTGATCGCGGCGGCCGGGGCGATGGAGCTCGCATGGGCGTTCATGGGTTGGCTTCCTTGCTGATGAGGATCTGTTTGCGCGCGACGCCCCAGCGATAGCCGGACAAGGCGCCGTCGCTGCGGATGACGCGATGGCAGGGGATGGCGAGGGCTAAGGGATTGGCGGCGCAGGCGCGGGCGACCGCACGGGCGGCGCCGGGCGCGCCGATCCGGCAGGCCAGCGCCGAATAGGTCACGGTCTTGCCAACGGGAATGGCACGCAGCGCGTCCCAGACGCGGCGTTGGAAGGCCGTGCCGCGAATGTCCAGGGTAAGGCCCAGGCCCTGGCGCGGCGCGGCGATGAACCGCTGGACGCCGGACAGGTCGTCGCGCAGCCGGGTTTCGTCCGGGACCAAGGCGCTGCCGGGGAACCGGACGGCGAGGTCACGCTTCAGTTCCTCGGCGTCCGCGCCCATCAGGATGGCGCAGATCCCGACGGCGCTGCGCGCGACCAGCACCTGGCCGAGCGCGCTCTCGCCAATGGCGAAAGCGAGGGTGTCGGCGGCGGCGGTGATCCGGCCGCGCTTCCCCGGCGCTGCCGGCGGAGAGGCGATGGGGGTGTCGATGGCGTCCATTGGCTCAAGCTCCCTGATCCCTTGTCCTCCGCGACCCTAGGCAGGCGGCTCCAGGCGCGCACTCCGGTCCTTGCTGGCAAATTTCCCGCGCCGCCGGGCCGAAAAAACAACGAAGCCCGCGCGGTGACGCGCGGGCTTCGCTTGGCGACCGAAATCGCCGATGCCGGGCGATGCCCGTCTGGCTCAGGCAGCCTTCAGCAGGCCGAGCTGGGTCAGCGCGGTGACGCCGTCGTCGAGGCCGATCTCCTCGACGATCTTGCCGTTCAGCACTTTCAGCACCGTGGTGCCGGTGAAGACCATCTTCTTGCCCGTCGCGGCCGGCAGCGCGCCGGCCAGGAAGTCGCCGAAGGCCGGACCGGTATGGGTCCCGCCGCCCCGCCACTGGCCGACCACATAGTCGCCTTCGGCGATCAGATCGGCGGTCGCGCCGAACTGAAGGTCCGGGAAGGCGGCGCGGAAGTCGGTCATGAAGGCCTTGATATCGGCATGGCCGCGGCGCGGCTCGTGCAGCGAATAGTGCAGCAGCATATCCGGCGCGGCGATGGCGTCGACCACGCTCAGGTCGACCTTCTCACCCCAGAAATCGGTGAACCACCGCACGACCACGGCCTTGTTGTCATCTTCCTTGCTCATCTTGCTGTCTCCAGAGTTGATCCCGTGACATCACCGACGGGGCGTCGGCGATGCCGGGCGGATGGGTAGGCCCATCCGCCCGGGCTCGAACTCCGGTTCTTGCGCGGCAATCACATTGGTCGCGCCGGGCCGGCGGCCGACCGGCCGTCAGTGCAACGATCGATCGCCCGGCATCCGGCGGTAGTCGTTCGGTGCGACGCCGACGATCTCCTGGAAAGCCCGGTAGAAGGTCGCCAGGCTGCGGAAGCCGCAGGCAAAGCCGATCTCGGCGACACGCATTGTCGGCCGCGCGAGCAACAGGCGGCACGCCTCCTCGACGCGCATGGACTGGAGCGTCGCCATGAACGTCCGGCCGGTCGGTTCGAAGAGGGCATGGACCTGCCGTTCCGAGATGCCGAGCATCGGCCCGGCGGTCTCGGCCGAAAAGTCCATCCGATGGCAGTGGCGCCGCATGATCTGCCGCAAGGCGTGGCGATGGGCGGTGCGCAGCGCCAGCCGGCTCGGCGGCGCGCCGAGGGCGACCAGCCCGCGGGCGAGCAGGACCAATTGGCCGAGGGCGTCGATCGACTGCTGGGCCTCGGTCTCGGCGAGCGGCGTGATGCCGTCGAACAGGGCGGTGAACGAGGCGGTCATCAGGCGGGAATAGCGGCCGGCTTCGGGGTCGAAGGTGGTGACGCTGAGGCGCCGGGCAAGCCGGGCGAAGGGCTGCGCGCTATTCAGCGGAATCTTGACGGTGCGGAAGTGAAACCGCGATGCGGTCGACGGCGTGGAGGTAAAGGGCTGGTCGGAATGGCCGGCCATCAGCATGCCGCCGGTGACGAAAAACGGCTGGCCCTTGCCGGTGTCGCACCAGCCGGGTCCGGCAACCTGCTGTGAGACGAGCAGGCTGTCGCTCGGCAGGTCGGCAATGTCCGTGGTGGTCCGGCTGATCCGATAGGCCGAGGCGCTGATGGTCGCGAGCGTCGCTCCGCCAATGGTGGAGGCCCGGAAGCAGCCGGAGAAATCCGCCCGGCGTTCGCGTTCGAGCTCGATGGTCACGCCGAACAGCTTCTTGCCGCGCAGGTCGCGCCAGTGCTCGAAGCGCTCGCGCGGCGCCATCGCATCGGTGGAAAAGGCGATCATGGTTCACCTCCACCATGTCGCCGGCGCCCGTTCCGGAGCGCTGCTCGCATGCACGTTTTTCTCGTCACCCGGCGCCATCCCCGACGGTCAGATGATGGTATTATCGAGGAGACGGCAGGCTTTGCCAAGGGCGCGGCACGAAGGGTGCGGCGCAACAGCGGCGGGGCGAGCCCGCCGGCAGCAGGCAGGTCCGCTTGCTACCCGGCCTGGCCGCGCAAATGGCTCGGCGCGGTGCCGATGATGCGCTTGAACGCGCGGCTGAACGCGGCCTCCGAATCGTAGCCCAGGCGGCGCGCCACCTCGGAGATGCGGGCGCTGTCGCGCTGGATCCACTGGCGCGCCTGGTGCATGCGCACCTGGGCGACGTAGCGGGCCGGCGTCTCGCCGACGATCGACGCGAAGCGGTCGGCGAAACTCGACCGCGACGCGCCCATGATCCCGGCGAGCGCCGCCACCGTCCAGTCCCGGTCGGGGTTGAGGTGAATGGCGGCCAGCACGCGGCCGACATCGGGATTGCGCACCGCCGCGATCCAGCCGGTGGCGTCGCCGCAGCCGCCTTCGACCCAGGAGCGGATAATGGTGGCGGCGAGCACGTCGGCCATGCGCGCGGCGATGCCGGCGGCGCCGACCCGCTCCATCGCCACCTCGCAGCCCATGGCTTCCAGCAGGTGCAGGACCGCCGGTTCCCTGGCGATCAGCTCGGTGGCGCGCATGACGTCGGGCATCATGCGCAGCAGCGGGTGCAGCCCGTCGAGATTGAAATGCAGCGAGCAGCAGAACAGCACCGCGCTGGCGCCGTCGCCGCCCGACCTGAAATCGAAGATGTCGCCGCAGATCGGCGTGCAGCGCTGCTGGCCGAAAACCTCCACCGGGACGTCAGGGGCGCTCGCCAGCGCATGGGCGGCGCCACGCGGCAGCAGCACCGCGTCGCCGACGCTGAGCGCGACCCATTCGCCATCCGGCTGGCGCAGCCAGCAGCCCTGCTCGGCAACGAAGTGGAAGCGCGCGGCCTGCTGGGCGGGAAACGAAAAACCCCAGGGCGCCGAGAGCTTGCAGCGCCAGTAGTCGACGCCGTCGAGCCTCAGGCCGCGCAACATGTCATTCAGCGGGTCGCCCGAGGCGAGGCTGTCAGGTTTGGACGAACGATCATGCATTGCGGCGTTTATAGCATGGATAATCCAGGGGGCGAAGCCTAACTCAGCACCTCCTCTGGAGATGACGCATGTCCGACATTGCTTCCGCCACCCTTGATGAAACCCCGCAATTCGCGATCCGGACCGAAGACAGGCCAGCGGCCTGGGCCGCGGTGGTGTCGCTGGCGCTCGGTGTCTTCGGCCTGGTCACGGCCGAATTTCTGCCCGCGAGCCTGCTGACGCCGATCGCCAGCGACCTCGGCATTTCCGACGGCACGGCCGGGCAAACCGTCACCGCGACGGCCCTGGTCGCGGCGGTGGCAGGCCCCGCCATCGTCATCGGCACCGGCGGCGTCGACCGGCGCATGGTCGTCTGGGGCCTGACGCTGCTCCTGGTGCTCTCCAACCTCCTGGCCGCCTTCGCACCGCATGTCGCGGTGCTGCTGGTGGCCCGCGTCGGGCTCGGCATCGCGCTCGGCGGCTTCTGGTCGCTGGCCGCCGCGCTGGCGCTGCGCCTCGTGCCGCCGGCGCTCATGCCCCGGGCCATGTCGATCATCTTCACCGGCGTTTCGGCGGCCACCGTCTGCGCCGCGCCGCTCGGCGCCTTTCTCGGCGATCTCTGGGGCTGGCGCGCGACCTTCATGGTGGCCGGCGTCATCGGCCTCGTGGCGCTTGCCGTGCAAGTGGCGACCATGCCGAAGCTGCCGCCGATGGGCGCCCAGAGCCTGTCGACCTTCCTGGTGCTGCTGCGCCGCCCGAATATCCGGATCGGCCTGATCATCGTGCTGCTGGTCATATCGGGCCATTTCGCCGGCTTCACCTATGTCCGGCCGTTCCTCGAGCAGGTGCCTAAGCTGAATGTCGAGATGATCTCGCTGGTGCTGCTCGCCTTCGGCATCGGCGGCTTCTTCGGCAATCTCGTCGGCGGCTTCATCGCCGAGCGCAGCGCCAAATGGGCGGTGGGCCTGGCGGCGCTGCTGCTCGCCGCCATGGCTTTCGCGATGCTCACCTACGGCGCGCTGGTGCCGGTATCGCTGGTCGCGACCGGCCTGTGGGGTTTCGCCTTTGGTGGCCTGCCGGTCGGCATCCAGACCTGGACCACGCAATCGGCGCCCGACCATGCCGAAAGCGCCGGCGCCTTGCTGGTCTCCACCTTCCAGATCGCCATCGCTTCGGGCGCCATTCTCGGCGGCCTGCTGGTCGACGGTTTCGGAGCGCCGGGCGCGATTGCCTATAGCGCGGTCGCCGTGCTGATCGGCGCGGTGGTGATGCTGGTGTTCGCCCGGAGCAATCAGGCGCGGGCGGGGTGAGGGGAGGGGGGATCTTGGGTGAGCCTGAATACGCAGGCTTCTAGGGCGCGCACGAGAACCACCACCTTCACCTCTCCCCGGCGGGGAGAGGTCGGCCTGAGGAACGAAGGCCGGGAGAGGGGGCGAGGCGCATGACGAAAAGCCTCCGGGCGAGCGCGCAAAACCTTGTTCGGAAAGGTCTATTCCCCCTCTCCCGGCGCTGGCGCGCCGACCTCTCCCCGCCGGGGAGAGGTGAGGGCGGTGGTTCCGGCGCGAGCCTCGAAGGGCTGCCAACCGCTACGCAGCGCCATTCGTCCTCAAGCACGCTCGCAGCTCAACTCCTCAGCCCCGGCGCCTCATGCCCGGTGCGGGCGACATATTCGGTATAGCCGCCGCCATATTGGTGGATGCCCTCAGGCGTCAGCTCTAGCACCCGGTTGGACAGCGCGGCCAGGAAGTGCCGGTCGTGCGAGACGAACAGCATGGTGCCCTCATATTGCGCCAGCGCGGTGATGAGCATCTGCTTGGTCGCCATATCGAGGTGGTTGGTCGGCTCGTCCAGCACCAGGAAATTCGGCGGGTCGTAGAGCATCCGGGCCATGACCAGCCGGGCCTTCTCGCCACCCGACAGCACCCGGCAGCGCTTCTCGACATCGTCGCCGGAAAAGCCGAAGCAGCCGGCGAGCGCCCGGAGCGAGCCCTGGCCGGCCTGCGGGAACCAGCCCTCCAGCGCCTCGAACACGGTCGCCTCGCCGTCGAGCAGGTCCATGGCGTGCTGGGCGAAATAGCCCATCTTGACGCTGCCGCCGACGGTGACCGAGCCGGTATCGGGCTCGGCGGTGCCGGCCACCAGCTTCAGGAGCGTCGACTTGCCGGCGCCGTTGATGCCCATCACGCACCAGCGCTCGCGGCGGCGCACCTGGAAGTCCAGCCCCTGGTAGATCGGCCTGTCACCATAACCCTTGTGAACGTTCTTCATGCTGACCACGTCCTCGCCGGAGCGCGGGGCGGGGAGGAAGTCGAAGACCACGGTCTGGCGGCGGCGCGGCGGCTCGACCCGGTCGATCTTTTCCAGCTTCTTCACCCGGCTCTGCACCTGGGCGGCGTGCGAGGCCCGCGCCTTGAAGCGCTCGATGAACTTGATCTCCTTGGCGAGCATGGCCTGCTGGCGCTCGAACTGGGCCTGCTGCTGCCGGGCGTTCAGCGCCGTCTGCTGCTCGTAGAATTCGTAATCGCCGGAAAAGGCGGTGAGCGATCCGCCGTCGATCTCGACCACCTTGGTGACGATGCGGTTCATGAACTCGCGGTCATGCGAGGTCATCATCAGCGCGCCTTCGTAGCCTTTCAGGAACTGTTCCAGCCAGATCAGGCTTTCCAGGTCGAGATGGTTGCTCGGTTCGTCGAGCAGCATCACGTCGGGGCGCATCAGCAGGATGCGGGCGAGCGCCACGCGCATCTTCCAGCCGCCCGAGAGCGCGCCGACATCGCCGTCCATCATCGCCTCGGTAAAGCTCAGGCCGGCCAGCACCTCGCGCGCCTGGCCTTCCAGGGCATAACCGCCGAGCTCCTCGAAGCGGCCCTGCACCTCGCCGTAGCGGGTGATGATCTCGTCCATGGCGTCGGCCTGGTCGGGATCGGCCATGGCCGCTTCCAGCGCCTTCAACTCGGCGGCGACCGTGCTCACCGGGCCGGTGCCGTCCATCACCTCGGAGACCGCGCTGCGCCCCGCCATCTCGCCGACATCCTGGCTGAAATAGCCGATGGTGACGCCCCGATCGACCGCCACCTGGCCTTCATCGGGCAGTTCCTGGCCGGTGATCATGCGGAACAGGGTGGTCTTGCCGGCGCCGTTGGGTCCGACGAGGCCGACCTTCTCGCCCCTCTGGAGTGCGGCGGAAGCCTCGATGAACAGGAGCTGGTGGCCGTTCTGCTTGGAAATGTTTTCGATACGAATCATGGCAGCCGAATCTTGATGCGCGAATCCCGGGAGGCCCAATCCTGGGAGCCCCGGAGCCTGGAACAGGTTGTTGCGGCGGCCTTAGGCCATATGGTGCGGCGGCGGAAGGGGCTGGCCGGCAAATGGCCTGCTTGCCGGGCTCGCCCGGGGCAAAAAGATCATGGCGACCGGTCGGGCGGCCATGGCGCTCACCCATGGCGCTGCGCATTTTATCGGGCATAATCTGTTTTGCCTGACAGGAGCATGTTGATTTGAGCCAAGCCGCAGCGGACCTCTCCGTCGGAGAAAACACCTATCGTCGGATCAGGCACGGCATCGTGTTCGGCGAGCTGCGTCCCGGCGAGAAGCTGCGGCTCGATCGCCTGCGCCAGCATTACCAGACCAGCGTCAGCACCTTGCGCGAACTCTTGAGCAGGTTGTCGGCGGAGGGCCTGGTCCATGCCGAGGGGCAGCGCGGCTTCGAGGTCGCGCCGGTCTCGGCCAAGGACCTGCGCGAGGTCGCCGACATGCGCCAGTTCATCGAATGCCATGCGCTGGAGCAGTCGTTCGCCTCAGGCGATCTCGAATGGGAGGGCCGGGTGGTCGCGGCGCACCACAAGCTGCAGCGCATCGAGCAGCGCCTGATGGCCGGGGAAACCGCCGAATCCAGCGTCTGGAAGCGCTATGATTGGGAGTTCCACCACGCTTTGGTCTCGGCCTGCGGTTCGGCCGAGCTCATGGACGTCCACGCCAATATCTATGACCGCTATTTGCGCTACCAGATGGTCGTCGGCATTTTCCGCGGCAAGATCGCGGCGAAGGAGCATCGGCTTTTGCTCGACTGCGCGCTGGAGCGGGACGCCGCCGAGGCGAGGCGCGTGCTGGCCGTCCATATCCAGGCCTGTGTCGACGCCATCATCGCCCGCCACGCGCTGCCCTGATCCCGGAGACGGCCCCATGCCGGACGACAGCCTCGAATCGACGGGTGAAAGCGCCTATCGCCGCATCCGCTCCGACATTCTCACCGGCCGGCTGCAGCCCGGCCGCAAGCTGAAGCTCGACGTGCTGCGCGCCGACTACGACGCCAGCGTCAGCACCTTGCGCGAAATCCTGAGCCGCCTCGTCTCGGAGAAGCTCGTCGTCGCCGAAGGCCAGCGCGGCTTCGAGGTCATGCCGATCTCGGTGGCCAACCTGCGTGAGATCGCGGCGCTTCGGCAATTGCTGGAAGGCCATGCGCTGGAACAGTCCTTCGCCCAGGGCGACCTGGAATGGGAAGGCAGGGTGATCGCCGCCCACCACAAGCTCGCCCAGATGGAAGAGCGGATGAAGCGCGGCGACCAGGCCGGCACCGATCTCTGGAAGCGTTATGACTGGCAGTTTCATCAGGCGCTGGTCTCGGCCTGCGGCTCGCAAATCCTGATGCAGACCCATGCCGCCGTGTTCGAGCGCTACCTGCGCTACCAGATGATCGCGCTCAGCTACCGCGGCGATATCGCGGCGGAAGAACATCGCGCCATGCTGGAGGCGGCGCTCAGGCGCGACGCGGCGGCGGCGAGCCGGATCCTGGCCGGCCATATCGAGGGCGGCGTCGCCCATGCCCTGGCCACCGGCACGATCGCCTGACATCGGCCCGCAGGCCATCCGCCACGGTTCATCCCGACACATGTCGACAAGCCACGGCGGCGCGCCGGGCCGTGCCGTTCCATGCCTGCTGTTTCACGAACGAAAGGGTCTTGGCTCATCATTCCGTCATTGCTGACAATGGCAGCTTATAAAAATAATATCCGATATTTTCTGAAATACCATATTGATCAATTGCCGACCGAGGCGCTAGCCTGCCGGCAGAACGGGGGCGTGGAACCTTCACGGCAGAGGAAGGCCGGCCCCGGCGGCGAAGGCCGCGACCATCAGGAGGAAAGAGATGATCACCCGCCGCGGCGCCGTCACGGGCCTCACCTTGTTGCCGGGCCTGTTCGCGCCCAGCCTGTTGCTCGGCCAGGGCATCCAGGAGCGCACCATCCGCTGGGGCCACCTCAACAATACCGATCACCCGGTGAGCTTCGGCGTGCGCAAGTTCGCCGAGGTGCTGGCCCAGAAGAGCAGCGGCAAGCTGAGGGTGCGCGAATTCGCGGCCTCCCAGCTCGGCAATGAGATGCAGATGCAGAGCGCGGTGCGCGGCGGCACCCAGGAGGTGATCTCGGCCTCGACCACGTCGCTCGCCACCGTCGTCAAGGATTTCGGCCTGCTCGACCTGCCCTTCATCGTCGCCAACACGGCCCAGGCGGAAAGCCTGATCCTCGGTCCGTTCGGCCGCGACCTGATCCAGACGCTGCCCGAGAAAGACATGATCGGGCTCGGCTATTGGGGGCTCGGTTTCAGGAACGTCACCAACAGCATCCGGCCGATCGCCAAGGTCGAGGATTTCCAGGGCCTGAAGCTGCGGGTGATCCCCAACCCGGTCTATCTGGAGACTTTCCGTGCCTTCAAGGCGAACCCGGTGCCGATGAATTTCGCCGAGCTCTATACGGCGCTGGAGACCAAGACCGTCGACGGCCAGGAGAACCCCTATTCGGTGACGCTCTCCAACAAGTTCTTCGAGGTGCAGAAATATGTCTCCTCGACCAATCACACCTATACGCAGAACATCATCACGCTCAGCAAGAAGTTCTGGGACCGGCTGTCGGAGGCCGAGCGCGCGCTGATCGGCGAGACCTATGCCGAAACCCGCGATTTCCAGAAGGACCAGACCCGCATCGCCGCGGAAAAGGCGCTGGAAGAGCTGAAAGCCCGCGGCATGCAGTTCACCGACGTGACGGCGGGCGAGCTCGGCCGCATGCGCGATGCCATCAAGCCCGTGGTCGAGCGGTTCTCGGCCGAATACGACCCGGCCAAGGTGCGCCTGTTCAATGCCGAGCTGCAGCGCATCCAGGCGATCAACTGAGCGGTTCGCCGCGCGGGGTGGGATCGTCTCGCATTGGACTGTTGCGCCTTGCACAACGGTCGGCCGTCCTTCGAGGCTCGCAAGAGCTCGCACCTCAGGATGAGGTTGGTTGGAGAACTGCATGACCGCCGCTCATGAGAGACCGCCCTTGTCGCGCGCCCCGCGCCGTCCCTGCTGCAATACCCCACATCCCTCATCCTGAGGTGCGAGCGCAGCGAGCCTCGAAGGACGGCCTTCCTTGGTGCCGCGCGCATTAATTCGAAAACGCCACATTTCAGGGAACCCATCCCATGCGCCTGATCGGCAAAGCGCTCGATCTCTATTGCCGGCTCGCCAAGGCGCTCGCCGTGCTCTGCATGGTCGTCATGGTGGTGCTGGTCTTCGGCAATGTGGTGCTGCGTTACGGGTTCAATTCCGGCATCATCGTGTCGGAGGAACTGTCGCGCTGGCTGCTGGTCTGGCTCACTTTTTTCGGCGCCATCGTGGCGCTGCGCGAGCACAAGCATCTGGGCGTCGACATGCTGGTGCAGCGCCTGTCGGCGCCGATGAAACGGACCTGTTTCGTCCTCAGCCATCTTCTGATGCTCTACGCCTCCTACCTGCTCCTGGAAGGCAGCTGGCGGCAGGTGCTGATCACCGCGGGCGACCGGGCGCCGGCGACCTCGCTGTCGGTCGGCTTCTTTTATGCATCCGGCGTGGTGTTCGGCGTCTCCGCCATGCTCATCCTTGCCTACGACCTCTTGCGCGCCGTGACCGGCGAGGCTCGCGAGGACGAGCTCATCGCCATCAGGGATTCGGAAGAGGGATGAGAGGCCGTTTGAGCGCTCCGTCCGGGCAGTTTGCCACTGCTCGTCTTCCGGGCTTGGCCCGGGGATCCAGGCATTCGAAACAGAGAAGTCGTGGATGGCCGGGACAAGCCCGGCCAAGACGACGTGAAGCCTCGCTGGAACGGGTCCTCAAACGGTCTCTGAGCCCCGCAACCGACCGCGCCCGCCTTCGCCTCGAACCGACCGGCTCGCCATGACGATTGCCATCTTCACCTTCTCGCTGCTCGGCGCCATGGCGATCGGCATGCCCATTGCCTTCGCGCTCCTGATCTGCGGCGTGGCGCTGATGGCCTCGCTCGACATTTTCGATTCCCAGATCGTCGCGCAGAACGTCATCAACGGCGCCGACAGCTTCCCGTTGATGGCCGTGCCCTTCTTCATGCTGGCCGGCGAACTGATGAACCGCGGCGGGCTGGCGAGCCGCATCGTCAATGTCGCCATGGCCGTTGTCGGCCATATGCGCGGCGGGCTCGGCTATGTTGCGATCATGGCGGCCTGCATCCTGTCCTCGCTCTCCGGTTCGGCCGCGGCGGATGCGGCGGCGCTGGCCGCCCTGGTGGTGCCGATGATGGTCGCCGCCGGCCACAGCAAGCGGCATGCGGCGGGCCTCGTCGCCGCCAGCGGGGTGATCGGCCCGGTCATCCCGCCGAGCATCGGCTTCGTGCTGTTCGGCGTGGTCGGCAATGTCTCGATCTCCAAACTGTTCCTCGCCGGCATCGTGCCGGGGCTCCTGATCGGGCTCGGCCTCTGCGTCGCCTGGTGGTGGGTGGTGCGCGGCGAAAAGCTGGAACAGGGGCCGCGCCAATCGCTGAAAGAGGTCGCGCGGGCAGTGATCGACGGCTTCTGGGCGCTGATGCTGCCGGCAATCATCATTGTCGGCCTGCGTTTCGGTGTCTTCACGCCGACCGAAGCCGCGGCGGTCGTGGCGGTCTATTCGCTGTTCGTCGCGACCTGCATCTATCGCGAGCTGAAGTTTTCCGAACTCTACGAGGTGTTCGCCGCGGCCGCCGTCACGACCGGCGTGGTCATGCTGCTGGTCGCGGCCGCGCTGGTTTCGTCCTGGCTGATCACGGTGGCCGAGATCTCGACCCAGGTGGTCGACCTCCTGCGCCCCTTCATGGGCAACCAGACCATGCTGCTGATCGCCATCATGGTGCTGGTGGTGATCGTCGGCACGGCGCTCGACATGACGCCGACCATCCTGATCCTGACGCCGGTGCTGATGCCGATCATCCGGGAGGCCGGCATCGATCCGGTCTATTTCGGCGTGCTGTTCATCATCAACAATTCGATCGGTCTGGTGACGCCGCCGGTCGGCATCGTGCTCAACGTCGTCTGCGGCGTCTCCAAGATCAGCATGGAGGAGATCATCAAGGGCGTGACACCCTTCATGATCGCCCAGCTCGTGGTGCTCTTCCTCCTTGTCCTGTTTCCTGTCCTCGTGACCGGTCCGGCCCGATGGCTCGCCGGCTGACCATCCCGCCCCCTTCGCGCGTTGCCCGAGGGTCGCGCGCGTCCAGGCTCCCGGAGCATCCATGACGAAGCGACTGACCATCATCAACGGCCCGAACCTCAACCTGCTCGGCACCCGCGAGCCGCAGATCTACGGCCTGACCAGGCTCGCCGAGATCGAGGCGACATGCCGGGCGACAGCCGCCGCGCTGTCGCTGTCTCTTGCCTTCCACCAGAGCAATCACGAAGGCGCGCTGGTCGACCTCGTCCAGGCGGCGATCACCGAGGCCGACGCCATCGTCATCAACCCGGCGGCCTGTTCGTTCACCTCCGTGGCCTTGATCGACGCCCTGAAGGTGTTTCCCGGGCCGATCATCGAACTGCATATTTCCAACATTCATGCCCGCGACGAACTGCATCGTCACTCGATCACCTCCAGCGCCGCGACCGCCGTCATTTGCGGCCTCGGCCCCTATGGCTATGTCGCCGCGATACAGGCGGCGGCTGAACTCCTGAGGACACGATCATGAGCACGCATGCCAGCCGGGGGACCGGCTTTCTCGCGATCTGGAGCGACGTCGCCGCCGCGGACGAGACCGACTACCTGCACTGGCTGACCCGAGAGCACGCCGCCGAACGCGTCGGTATCGAGGGCTTCCTCGGTGTCCGGGTGTTCCGCGCCAGGCTCCAGGAGGCGCGCCGCTATTTCATTCTCTATCGCCTGCGGGATGCCTCGGTCATGGCGAGCGCCGGCTATCTCGCGCGGCTCAACGCGCCGACGCCCTGGTCGTCGCGCATCATGCCGATCCTGAAGAATTTCGCCCGCGGCGGCGGTGCCATCCTGGCCGAGACCGGGCAGGGCGCGGCCGGCCTCGTCGCCCCGATCGTGCTCGGGCCGGAGGCGCTCGATCGCGCGGCGTCGATGGTCGGGGGAATCGCGGCTCTCGACCGCGTCACCGCCTGCAGGCTGCTGGCGGTCGACGCGGCGGGAACCACGATCAGGACCGCGGAGAAGGGTTTGCGCGCCGACGACCGGTCGTTCGCCGGGCTGCTGCTGATCGAAGCGCTGGACGAGCAGGGGCTCGGCGAGGCGCTCGCCCGCGCCGCCACCGTGGCGGCTGCGGACGCGCCCCTGCTCTACGATCAGGTCTTCACGCTCGACCGCCGTGATCTCGGCGGGCATGCGACCGGCTGACGACCAGCCGGCCCGCGCGATCAGACCGAGCGGGTCAGGCCGCCATCGACGCGAATATTCTGCCCGGTGATGTAGCCGGCATCGTCGGAAGCCAGAAAGGCGATGGTGCCGGCGATCTCGTCGGCCTTGCCATAACGCTGCAAGGGCACGCTCTGGCGCCGGGCGTCGGTCGCCGGTAGGCTGTCGATCCAGCCCGGCAGGACATTGTTCATCCGGATGTTGTCGGCGGCATATTTGTCCGCGAAGATCTTGGTGAAGGCCGCGAGCCCCGCCCTGAACACGGCAGAGGTCGGGAACATGGCGTCGGGCTCGCCGACCCAGGCGGTCGAAATATTGATGATCACGCCGGAACGCTGCGCCTGCATGATCGGCGCGACGAGGCGCGCCGGCCTCACCGCGCTGAGGAAATAGACCTCCATGCCGCGGTGCCAGTCCTCGTCCGGAATGTCCAGGATGGGTGCGCGCGGACCGTGACCGGCGCTGTTGACCAGGACGTCGACCCGGCCCCAGCGCTCCATGGTCTTGTCGACCAGCCGCTTGACGTCGTCATTGGACTGGTTGGAGCCGGTGACGCCGACTCCGCCGAGCTCGGCGGCCAGGGCTTCGCCCTTGCCGGAGGAGGAGAGGATGGCGACCGCGAAGCCGTCCTTGGCGAGCCGGCGCGCCGCCGCCGCCCCCATGCCGCTGCCGCCCGCCGTGATGATCGCAACCTTGCTGGCCATGGCGTCTTTCTCCCTGTTGCCTGATGTTGTTGCTTTTAGCCGTGACGGGCCGATCGAACCATGGATTTGGCATGCGCGTGGCCTGTAGTTTTGCTACACCTTCGCCATGTCGCCCATGCCACCTCTCGCCACCTTGCGCGCCTTCGACGCCGCCGCGCGCCATCTCAATTTCCGGCTCGCCGCGGAAGAGCTGAACGTGACCCACGGGGCCATTGCCCAGCAGGTGCGGGCCCTGGAGGCGAGCCTCGGCGTGGCGCTGTTCGAGCGCCAGCCCCGGGGCCTTGCCTTCACCGCCACGGGGCGTGCCTTCCACCCGCAGATCCGGCGCGCCTTCGCGCTGATCAATGGGGCGATGGCGGCGATCGAGCCGCGGCGGGAACGCGAGCGGCGGGGCGTGACCGTGACGGTCACGCCGTCCTTCGCGGCGAAATGGCTGATCCCGCGGCTCGGCAGTTTCGCGGCGATCGCGCCCGAGGTGGAGGTGCGCGTGCTCGCCTCGGAATCGACCGAGCGCCTCGGCGGGCCGGGCTTGCCGGATCTCGCGGTGCGGCTCGCCGCACCCCCCTTCGAGCGTTCGCTGGAGGTGCAGCGGCTCCTGTCGGACGACCTGTTTCCGGTCTGCAGCCCGGCCATTGCCGGGACGCTCTCCGGTTTGGACGACCTGGCCGGCGCGACGCTGCTACACGACGCCCATGACGCCTGGCCGCTCTGGCTGGAACTCGCCAATGCGCCGATGCCGCGGCGCGTCGGTCCGCGCTTCAACCAGACGGCGCTTGCCCTGGCCGCGGCGCTCGACGGCCAGGGCGTGGCCCTGGCCTCGTCGGCGCTGGTGGCTGCGGATCTCGCCCATGGCCGCCTGAAGGCGCCCTTCGGCACGACGCTGCGGCTCGCCTCGGATCGGGCCTTTTACCTGCTGACCCCAAAGCCGCCACGGACCCGGCCGGAGGTCGCGATCTTCCGCCGCTGGCTGATCGACGCCTGCGGCAGCGACCTGATCGCTTGAGGGCGACCCGGCGATCTCCTCGGGAATGACCGAGGCGCCCTGCGTGGACGGGCCTTGTCGAGGTCATCGGGCCTGGATGATCATCCGTCCGCCGAGCCGGAAAGAGAGGCCGCCCGTGAGCACCGCCCCGCGCATCGATATCGACATGGCCGCTTTCTGGCACGATCCCTATCCGGTGCTGGCGCGGCTGCGCCGGGACGCGCCGATCGCCTTCGTGCCGCAGCTCGGCGGCACCGTGTTTGCCGCCCGCGACGATATCTTCGTCTGCGAGAAGCAGATCGACGTGTTCAGCTCGCACCAGCCGGAAGGGCTGATGAACCGGCTGATGGGCCACAACATGATGCGCAAGGACGGCGAGGCGCATATGGCCGAGCGCAAGGCGATCTTTCCGACCGTCTCGCCGAAGACCGTCAAGAACCATTGGACTGCCCAGTTCCAGGGCCATGCCGATCGCATTCTCGATCGCCTCGACCCTGCCGGCCCGATCGACTTCTGCCGGGATTTCGCGTTGCCCTTCTCGGCCGAATGCCTGAAATCGATGACCGGCCTGACCAATATCCGCTTCGAGGACATGGATGCCTGGTCGCAGGCGATGATCGACGGCATCGCCAATTATGCCGGCCATCCCGAGGTCGAGGCGCGCTGCCGGGCGGCGACGGCGGGCATCGATGCGGCGATCGACGACATGCTGCCGGTGCTGGCGAAGACGCCCGACCAGAGCCTGATCAGCGTCCAGCTGGCGGCCGGCTTGCCGATGGAGGGTGTCAGGGCCAATGTGAAGCTTGCCATCAGCGGCGGCCAGAACGAGCCGCGCGACGCCATTGCCGGTACCGTCTGGGCGCTGCTGACCCATCCCGAGCAACTGGATCTGGTGCGAAGCGGCGCGGTGTCGTGGCTGCAGGTCTTCGAGGAATATGCCCGCTGGATCTCGCCGATCGGCATGTCGCCGCGCCGGATCGCCAGGCCCTGGACGATCGGCGACATCGCCTTCGAACCGGATGACCGGATCTTCTTCATGTTCAGCTCGGCCAATCGCGACGAGCGCTATTTCGAGCGCGCCGAGCAGTTCGACGTCAGGCGCGACGCCTCGAAGAGCATCGCCTTCGGCGCCGGCCCGCATTTCTGCGCCGGCGCCTGGGCCTCGCGCGCGATGATCGCCGATGTCGCGCTGCCGACGGTGTTTGCGCGGCTGAAGGGGCTGCGGGTGGTGGGGGACGAACCGGTGCGGATCGGCGGCTGGGCCTTCCGGGGGCTGTTGAACCTGCCGGTGACGTGGGGGGTGGAGTAGGGGCGCAACGGCACCAAGTGACCCTCTCCCAAAGGGAGAGGGTGGCGCCGTCAGGCGCCGGGTGAGGGGCGTAAGCGTCCAGAACTGAACGCGGCGCTCGTCGCGTATGCCGCCCTATCCGGAGAGGGACGACCCCTCACCCGGCAGCTGACGTCAGGCAGAAGCAATTGCTTCTGCCGCTGCCACATTCTCCCTCTGGGAGAGGGTCAGTTCGGGACTGTGCTCGTTCTTTTCACCGCCCCATCACCAACGCCTCCGCCATGATCTTCGCTGTCTCGTCGAAATGCCGCCACAGCTCGGGATCGACCGGGTTCGGCGCGCCGAAATAGCCGTTTGGTGTCAAGGCGCGGGCGTGCGCGCCGCCTTTCCTCCAGGCGGGCAGGTCGTCGCGGGTGAGCGTGGTCGGCGGCAGATCGCGCAGCGCGTCGTAGTCGACGGTTTCGGGGAAATAGCGGACGATCGCCGCCGTCTCATATTCGTCGGCATGCACCCCGAAGGTGCCGGTCAGGCGGAAATTCTCCAGGTCCGGCCCCGGCTCCCAGGGCACCCAGACCGGCTCGGCGCCGGTCATGCCGAGACGGGCGAACATGCGCCAGCGGAACGGCGTATAGAGCCAGCGCATGCCGATATCGCCCCGGGCATGGCGGGCCTGGAGCACGTCGCGGATCATCTCGTTATGGGCGAGATCGCCGTGGTGGCTGACCACAAGCACCTGGCCGAAACCATTGGCGAAAAGCGAGCCGAGAATATCGTCGAGCAGCATGGCGGCGGTTTCCGGCCGGATGCGGAAGCTGCCGGGAAAGTCCGCCAGCACGGCATTGATGCCCCAGGTATAGGGTGGCGCGACCAGCGCTTCCTTGCCCTTCGCGCTGGCATAGGCTGCGGTCAGGCGCGACAGGGCCTGGGCGATGAAGGCGTCGGTGCCGATGGGCAAATGCGGGCCGTGGCATTCCATCACGCCGACCGGCAGGATCGCCAGGGCGCCGCGGGCCGCCGCCGCCGCGATCGCGTCGCCGGTCATTTCGGCCATGGTCGCGGGCATGAGAGGATCCTGTTTCATCGGGTCGTTTCCTGTCTCACACCGCGATCCATTGCTGGACGCGGTCGAAATCGGCGAGCAGTTCGCTGGAACTGCCCGACAGCACCACGCGCCCGCGATCGAGCACGATGGCCCGGTCGCTCAGGCGCAGGGCATCCTCGGCGCGCTGCTCGACGATGATGGTGGCGAAACCCTCCTCGCTGCGCAGCCGCTGCAGGGTCCGTTCCAGCTCCTCGACGATGACCGGGGCGAGACCCTCGAAGGGTTCGTCGAGCAGAAGCAGTTTGGGATTGGTCATCAGGGTGCGGCCAATGGCGAGCATCTGCTGCTCGCCGCCGGAGAGCTTGTCGCCCATGTTGAGGCGGCGCTCGCGGAGCCTCGGGAACAGGCCATAGATGTCCGATAGCGCGAAGCGTCCCGGGCGACCGGCGATCAGCAGGTTTTCCTCGACCGTCAGGGAGGCGAAGATGTCGCGCTCCTGCGGCACCCAGCCGAGACCGAGGCGGGCGCGGGCATAGGCTGGCAGGCCGGAGAAATCCTTGCCGTTCCAGCGCAGCGCGCCGCCCATCCGGCCGGCATGGCCCATGATGCTGAGCATCAGCGTGGTCTTGCCGACGCCGTTGCGGCCGAGGACGGCAAGTCCCTCCTGTTCGTCGATGACAAGGCTGATGTCCTCGATGACCATGGCATCGCCATAACCGGAGGCGAGTTTCTCGATCTCAAGCAACGGCATGGTGCCCCCGGCGTCCGAGATAGACTTCGCGCACCCGTGGGTCGGCCGAGATCTCCGCGGCCGTGCCCTCGGTCAGGACCGCGCCGGCGACCAGCACGGTGATCTTTTCGGCGAAGCGGAAGACCAGGTTCATGTCGTGCTCGATGAACAAAAGCGTCAGGTCACGCGGCAGGGCATCGATGCGTTCGAAGATCGCTTCGCTCTGGGTGGTCGGTACGCCGGCCGCCGGCTCGTCGAGAATGAGCACTTTCGGCTTGGTCGCGAGCGCGATGGCGATCTCGACCAGCCGGCGCATGCCATAGGGCAGGGCGTTGACCCGGGCCTTGGCCTGCGGTCCGAGGCCGACCATGTCGAGCAGCGCATGGGCTTCGTCGATGGCGCCGCGCTCGGCTGAGACCGAGCGCCAGAAGATCGCGGCCCGGCCCTCGCGCTCGAGGATCGCCATCAGCACGTTTTCCAGGACGGTGAGGCCGGCGAAGAGCTGGTTGATCTGGAAGGTGCGCGCCAGTCCCCGGCGAACCCGGGCGGCCTGCGACAGCTTCGTCGCATCGACCCCGTTGATGCTGACCGTGCCGGCGCTGCTGGTGAGCGTTCCGGTCAGGGCATGGACGAAGGAGGTCTTGCCCGCGCCGTTCGGCCCGATGATCGCCTGCCGGCTGCCGGCCTCGACCGTCATGGAGACCTTGTCGACCGCGACGAAATTGGCGAAGCGGAGCGTCAGGCCGTGGATTTCGAGAGCCGGGCTCATGGGGCCCTCCGCAGCAGGCGGCCGATGCGCGCCGGCAGGCCGGCCAGGCCGTCGGGCAGGATGAAGACCGAGGCCATCAGCACGATGCCGATGCCGAGATGCCAGTATTTCGGGCTGAAGGCCGAGAGCGCGTCCTTCAGCCAGGCGAACAATGTCGCCCCCAGGACCACGCCGGGAATGCTGCCGGTGCCGCCAATGGCGGTCATCATCACCACCTCGGCGGAGCGCTCGAAGCCGAGCATGTCGAGCGAGGCGAAATTGCTGGTCTGGGCGAGCAGCGCGCCGGCCATTCCGGCAATGCCGCCCGACAGCACATAGGTCACCGCCATATGCCGTGCGACCGGGGCGCCGACCGCATGCATGCGCCGGGTGTTCTCGCGAATGCCGGTGAGCGCCAGGCCGAAGGGCGAGGTGGTGATGCGCCAGATCGCGGCATAGACCAGGACGAGGACGCACAGCGTGTAGAAGAACGCCGTCCGGCCGCGGAAATCGAAGGCGAAGAGGCCGGCGACCGGCCCGACCGTGAAGCTCGACAGGCCGTCGGCGCCGCCGGTCAGCCAGTGCATCTTGTTGGCGGCCTCATGAAACAGGAAGCCGACGCCGAGCGTCACCAGGAGCCGGGTGAAATCATTGCCGACCACGACGACGCGGGCGAGCAGTCCCGCCACCGCCGCGCTCACCGCCAGCGCCGCGGCGAGCGTCACGAGCGGCTCGGATAGGCCGTGGCTGCCGAGCACCGCGACCGTATAGGCGCCGATGCCGAAAAACACCGCGTGGCCGAGCGAGACGATGCCGGCATAGCCCTGCAGGAGATCGTAGGAGAGCGCGAAGGTCGCGACGATCAGGATGCTGGTGATCAGGCCGAGATGGTCGGGAAAGACGGCATAAGAAGCCAAGGCGACGGCGATCAGGAGGGGCAAGGCGAGCTGGATCGGAGTGGCGGCGGTCATGCTGTTTTCCCCGCGATCCCCTTGGGCATGGTGATCATCACCAGGACCAGGATGGCGTAGATGACGAAGCCGCCGATTTCGGGCAGCCAATATTTGGACAGGGCATCGGCGACACCGAGAAACAGGGCGGCGGCAAAGGATCCGGCGATCGATCCCGGCCCGCCGATCGCCACCACCATCAGCACGATGACCAGGTATTTCAGCGGAAAGCTCGGGTCCAAGCCGAGGAAACCGACGGCGAGCGCGCCGCCGAGGCCGGCGAAGGCGGCACCCAGGCTGAAGGCGAGGGCGAACAGCCGGGAGACATTGATGCCGATGCCCTCGGCGGTGACCCGCTTGTCGACCGCCGCCCGGACGCGCGCGCCGAACAGCGTGTGGTTGAACAGGGCGACGAGCGCCGCGAGCGCGACGAGGCCGCAGGCCATGACGAAGAGCCGGTAGCCGGAAATCGCGATGCCGGAAAAGCCGAGCATCCGGGTCGCCCAGCCGGGCAGCGGGATCGGCTGCTGCTGCGGCCCGAACAGGATATTGGCAATGGCGCCGGCGGCGAAGGCAAACCCGATCGAGAACAGCACCTGCTGCAACTCGGATTTCCGGTAGACGTGGCGGATGATCGTGCGCTCCAGGCCTGCACCGAGCAGGCCGGTGGCGGCGAAGGCGACCGGCAGGGCGAGGAGGAAGGGGAGGCCGGCCGTGCCGACCAGCACGACCAGGACATAGCCCCCGGCCATGGCGAAGGCGCCATGGGCGAGGTTGATGAAGCGCATCAGGCCGAGCGTGATCGACAGGCCGATGGAGAACAGGAACAGCAGCATGCCATAGGCGATACCGTCGACGACGACGGTCAGAAGGCCGGACGGGTTCATTTCGCCGGGTCTCGGACGGCTTCGATGGTGGCGAAGGTGGTGTTGACGCCGACGCCATTGGCCATCTCGCCGCGGCGAATATAGATGTTCTCGACGATTTCGCGGGTTGCCGGGTCGATCAGCACCGGGCCGCGTGGGCTGTCCAGCCGGGCGCCCTTGAGCGCGGCCATGAAGGCCTCGCCGTCGGTCCGGCCGCCGGTCTTTTCGAGCGTCTGATAGATCAGCGCCATGCCGTCATAGCCCTGGACGACGCGGTAGCTCGGCACGGCCGCTGCCCCGAACTTTGCCCGGAACGCCGCGAGGAACCGCTTGTTCGCGGGGGTGTCGACATCGATCTGGTAGTGCCAGGCCGAGATCACGTCCCGGGCCGCTTCGCCCATGGCCGGCAGCAGGTTGTCGTCGACCACGTCGCCGGTCACCAGGAGCTTGATGCCGGTGCCCTTCAGGCGCTCGCCGGCCTGTTTGATGAAGGCGATCGAGACGTCGCCGCCGGGGTTGAAGGCGAAGATCGCATCGGGTTTGGCTTCGATGGCGCGCTGCAGGAACGGCACATATTCCATCGCGGCCAGCGGTGTCCGGTCGCTGCGGATAATGGTGCCGCCGCCGTCGGTGAACCCCTTGACGAACCACTTCTCGGCATCGAGGCCGGGCGCATAGTCGGAGACGATCGTATAGGCGGTCCTGATGCCGTTGCCGGCGGCCCATTTCCCCAGGCTGTGGGCGACCTGGGACATGGTGACGGAGATGCGGGTGAAATAGTCCGAGCGCTGGGTCAGCACCGAGGTCGCGGCATTGACGATGATGCCGGGCACCTTGGCCTCGGTCAGAAGCCCGGCGGCCGACATGGCGTTGGGCGTGAAGCTGTAGCCGAGGATGATGCTGGCGCGCTCGCGCAGGATCAGCTCCTGGGTCAGGCGGCGGGCGAGGTCGCCGGATCCCGGCCCCTGATCGTCGCGAATGACCAGGCGCACCTCGCGGCCTGCCGCCCTGGTGCCGTTCATCTCCTGGAACAGCCGCATGCCGGTTTCATAATGGCCGCCCTGGTCGGCGAAGGCCCCCGAGAGCGGCAGGATGACGCCGACCGTCACCGGAGCGTCGGCGGCAAGGCCTGTCTTGGCGAAGCCCGCCGCGCCGGCGAGGACCGCCGGGGCAAATGCGAGAAAGTTCCGCCGCCGGATCGCGGCGGGCGCAATGATGGAACGGGCCATGTGTCGGTTTCCCCTGTTTTTGACGACACGTATCGGTTTGTCGGCGCGGCCCGGCTAGCGGGCGTCAGGCACCTGGCGGGTGGCCAGGAACTCCTCGAAGGTCTCGCCGCGCATTTCGGCATAGACTTCCAGATTGGTTTCGCCGACGAGACGGGCGAATTTCTCCAGCACGAAGAAATTCGCGCCCATGCGGATCAGCCCGATCCAGTCGCGGCGGGCGACCAGGTCGGTTTCCGCCGCGGTCAGCCCGGCGGCCCGGCAGGCCGCGGCCTCGTCGGCCTTGAAGGCGGCGCGCGCTTCCGGTGTCCGCATGGCCCAGAAGAAGCGGTTGAGGCGGATCTTCTCGACGCCGGTCCTGATGTCGAAGGGATAGGTGCCCTCGATCTCCTCGATGCCGGCGATCTGCGGATTGCCGGCCCGGATCTCGGCGGGCGTCGGCCGGTGCACCTGGTTTTCCTCGAAGACCAGCGTGGTCATGGCCGTGGTGGTGGCGAGATAATAGCTCTGGTGCACCTTGGTGATGTCGTCGCTGAGCGCGCCGCGCATGGTCAGCCACATGATCACCTCGGCGCTTTCGGCGCCGCCCAGGCGGACATAGTCGACATGGCGCATCCGGGCGAGTTCCATCGGGTCGCGCTCGATCAGGTCGAGGAAGCGCATGTCCCAGTCGGTGTCGTTATGGCCGGTGCGCTCGCCATGGATCTGATGCGACAGGCCGCCGGTGCCGACGATGGCGACCGAAATGTCTTCCGGGTAGGAATGGATGGCGCGGCGCAATGCCTGGCCGAGCTTGAAGCAGCGCATGGCGGTCGGCAGCGGATATTGCACGACATTGACCATGATCGGCACGACCGCGCCGGGCCAGCCGCCCTCGTGCGGCCAGAGCAGCGGCAAGGGCGAGAACACGCCGTGGTCGAGTGGGCGATCATGGAATACCGCGAGGTCGAATTCGTCGGCGATGACCTGTTCGGCGATATGGGTGGCGAAGGCCGTATGCCCCGGCAGCATCGGCAGCGGCCGGCGCCCGGCGCCCTCGTCCGCCACGTCGTGCTCGGGCGAGACGCCGATCGCGAAGGTCGGATAGAGGTCGTAGAAGAAGGCGTTGAGGTGGTCGTTGTAGAGGAAGACCAGCACGTCGGGCTTCTTGTCGGCCAGCCAGTCGAAGGCTGGCTTTGCCCCTTCGAACAAGGGCGCCCAGGCGGGATTGTCCCATTTCTGTTTGTCATAGGCGACGCCGATCGTCGGCACATGCGACATTCCGATGCCGCCGAGAATACGAGCCATTTCCAGTTCCTCCAGATGCCCCGGCCTTGTGGCGGACGACCGGCGGAAGCAGCCGCGGCCAAGGCCCGCGGCTTCCGTGGTCGGGCCGCGTGCCGGACGCGGCCTTGATCCTCGCGGATCTCGATCTCTTGTTGTTTGCCAGCTTCCGGTGCGTAGCCCACGCGGTGAAGCCGCAAATCCCTGCAACGCTATCGAAAAGACTTATGAAGAGGCTGCGGGGCTGGGTCCCAGCACGAGCCGGTCGATGGCGGTCGCGCCCTGCCGCGAGACGAATTTCCACAGGCCGTCCCGGCGGACCAGGCGATCGTCGAACTGACCGACCGACAGCGTTCCCGCGCCATCGGCTTCGACGCCGACAAGCACCGAATAGCTGAAGGCTTCAGCCGCATCCGGACCCTGCATGGTGACCACGGTATTGCAGACGAGATGACGCGCGAGCCTTGCCGGCCGCGCCCGGAAAGCATCCAGGATCTGCGGCCGGCCGACGAGTGGGCGATCCGGCGCCGAGGGGCGGGCGAAGACCGCATCGTCGGTGAAGAGATCGGCCAGTTCGTCCCAGCGGCCGGCATCGTTGAGCAGCGCGAAGCGGCGTATCACCGCCTCGATGGCCCGTTCGTCGACAGCGCCCTCACCCTGGCCGCCCATGTCGGGTCCCCCTAGCGGGCCGGCGCGGCGGGCGCGGGCAGGAGCATCTCGTTCAGCAGTTCGTCGACGGTCACGACATCGCCGAAACTCTGGAAAACCGTCGAGAATCCAACGTTGTGGTCTTCCTGGTAGCGCGCCGCATTGGCGTCGGACACCATGGCCACGTGATAGTCGAGCATCATCGCGTCGCGTGCCGAGGTCTCGCAGCAGAAATTGGTGAGCATGCCGACGATGACGACATTGCGGATGCCGCGCGCCGCCAGTTTCTCCATCAGGTCGGACTTGCCGGGAATGAAGGCGCTGAAGCGCAATTTGCTGGCGTGGATATCGTCGGGGCGGATTTCGAGATCGGCATGCAGCTCCTGGCCCGGCGCGCCTTCGGTCAGGTTGTCGCGATGGCGGGCGCCGTTCTCGGGCGTGAAGAAATAGTCGTGATAGACCGGCCAGAGGCTCTCGCCGTCCTTGCCGGCGACCATCTTGACCCAGGCGACCGCGCCGCCGCGCTCGCGCAGCGCCGCCGCCAGCCGATTGATATTGGGGATGATGGCGATGGCTTCCGGTACGTCACGCACGTAGAAGTCCTGCATATCGATGACGACAAGTGCCGTTTCCTTCGGCTCGAACCGGTCGAAGACACGAAGACGGCCCCGCTTCTTCATGACGCGCTCGATGACATAAGCCGGCATTTTGAACGGCGCGGGTGCTTTCATTGCGAAGATCCAAGTCTTATTGGCCTGAGGGCGTCCCGAGACGCGTGTTTGTCTCGAGAGGGTGCCGCGCCGAGGCCCCCCGGCATAGTTGAAACTCGTCATGTCAGGACCTAAAAGACTTATATGGTCTCGGAACGCATGGCGCCGCAGGGACGCAATCCCCTGACGATCAATCCGAAATATCTGCGCGCTTTCCTGACCGTTGCCCGCACCGGCAGCGTCATCAGGGCCAGCGAAGAGGTTCACCGCGCCCAGTCGGCCGTCACCCGCTCGATCAAGGAACTGGAAGCCGGGCTCAATGCGCCGCTGTTCGAGCGCAGGGCTTACGGCATGCTGCTGACCGAATTCGGCCGCGTGCTGCTCGAGCGGGTCGAGGTCGCCTTCGCCGAGATGCAGGCGGCGCGGAGCGGCTTTCGCACCCAATGTCCGCAGGGGCGCTGGAACGACAATGCCCCGGTCTTCTCGCTGTCGCTCAGCCGGCAGAGGCTGCTGGTCTTCGTCGATCTCATCGAACAGCGCCACATGGGCGCTGTCGCCGACGCCTTCGGCATTTCGCAGCCGGCGGTCAGCCAGGTCTTGCGCGAAGTGGAGCAGGGGCTCGGCATGACGCTGGTTTCGCGCACGCCGACCGGCATCCTGCCCAATGGCCTCGGCCTGATGCTGTCCATGCATGTCCGGCGGGCGCTGGCCGAATTGCGCAAGGCCGAGGCCGAGGTCGCCTCGCTGCAGAGCGGCGTGTCCGGCCAGGTCGTCGTCGGCACGCTGTCGCTCGGCCGCAACCGGCTCCTGCCGCGCGCCATCATCGCTTTGACCGAGACCTATCCCAATCTCAAGGTGAGCACGGTCGAGGGGACGTTCGAGCACCTGGCCGTGCTGCTGCGCGCCGGCGATATCGATTTCGTGCTGGGCGGCCTGCGTCCGCCCGAACATATGGTCGGGTTATCCTCCGAAGTCGTGGTCGAGGACATGCTCGGCGTGATCGTGCGCCGCGGCCATCCGCTCACCGCGCATGCGGCGATCGACTTTCCCGATCTCGAAGACGCGCGCTGGGTGCTGCCGCAGCGTGGCACCTCGACCAGGACCGCGCTGGAGGTGTCGCTCAGCGAACGCCGGCTGCCCGCGCCGAGCGTGATCGTCGAGACCGCCGATATCGCGATTACCCGCGGCCTGCTGATCGGCAGCGAATTCCTGACTGCCGCCTCGCCGCATCTGTTCCAGCACGAGATCGACGCCGGCGAGCTCGAAGTGCTGCCCTTGCCGCTGCCCGCCAGCCGGCGCGGCATCGGCATCGTCCAGCGCTCCGACAGCAAGCCGTCGATCGCCGCGCGCCTGTTGATGGACGGCATCCGGCAGATCCACCTGTTGTGAGCCGGTGCACCGGCCGATCTCAGTCGGCGACGTTGCTCAGATTGACATATTGCTCCGCGATCACCTTTCGGGCGGTCTCCGAGCCGGCCACATGGTCGAGTTCGGCCATCTGCATGCCGCGCTCGAACGGCGTGTGGTGATCGAACCTGTGCAGCAGGTCGGTCAGCGACACCGAGAAGCGGATGGTCTTCCAGACCCGGTCGATGCAGTCGGCGCTGTAGCGGTCGAGGCCGGTGCGCGCGCCTGTCGTGAAATAGGAGACCATCGACCGCGCCAGCACCCGGACATCGGCCACCGCCATGTTCAGGCCCTTGGCGCCGGCCGGCGGCACGATATGCACGGCGTCGCCGGCCAGGAACAGGTTCCCGTATTGCATGGGGTGGGCGATATAGGAGCGCAGCTGGGCGACATCGCGCTGGAAGATCTCGCCCTCCTGGATTTCCGACCGGCCTTCGTCGAACATGCGCATGTGCAATTCGTCCCAGAAACGCGCGTCCGACCAGTTCTCCGGCGCGTCGGAGGCGGGCACCTGCAAATAGAGCCGCGATATGCTCATCGAGCGGCGGCTGCACAGGGCGAAGCCCCGGTCGTGATTGCTATAGGTCATGTCGGCGATCGGTGCGGCCTTCGCCAGCACGCCGAGCCAGGCGAAGTCATAGCTGCGCGTATAGGTTTCGATCACGCCATCGGGCACCGCGCCGCGGCTGACGCCGTGGAAGCCGTCGCAGCCGGCGATAAGGTCGCAATCGAGAACCTTCGCGACGCCCTCATGGCTGTAATGAATGCGCGGGCGGCCGGTCTCCAGGTCTTCGAGCCGATCGACCTTGGCTTCGAAGACGAGCGGGCCGCCGGCGGCGAGGCGCGCCGCGATCAGGTCCTTCACCACTTCCTGCTGGCCATAGATCCGGACGCCGCGGCCGGTGAGGCCGGGCAGGTCGAGATGGATGTTGCGGCCCTTGAAGCGCATGTCGAGGCCGTCATCGACCAGCCCCTCGCGCATCATGCGCTCGCCGAGACCGAGATTGTTCAGCGTGTCGATGGTGCCGGCCTCGAGCACGCCGGCCCGCACCCGGCCCTCGACATAGGCGCGGCTGCGCGCTTCCAGGACCACGGCTTCGATACCCTGGCGCGCCAGGAGATGCGCCAGGAACAGGCCCGCGGGTCCCGCGCCGACAATTCCGACCTGAGTTCTCATGGTCCATTCCCATTGGTATCGCTGTTGCTCGCCGGCTTCTAACGTGCGCCGGAGCGGCCGGACCAATGGAAAACCGTGCGGGCGCCTTTCAATTCGCTTATCGGCAGGGCGTGGCGGAGGGGGATACCGCGCGCTGGTCAGCGTGAGCGGGGTGCTCAAGTCGTGGATGGCCGGGACAAGCCCGGGCAAGACGCAGTGATTGACCTGGTGGGCGATCAGATTCGTGGCCGGCTGGTCACCCGCCCCAAACTGTCTGAGCAACTTGCTCGTCTTGGCGGGCTTGTCCCTGATATCGACAACGTGTCTCAGGCTCGGCCGACGCTTGGCGATGGCGCCTCTCCGCTTCGTGATTTGATTTCTAAGACGACCGGTCATATTTGCTGGCCATGGCCAGACACAACACCCGCGAGCAGATCGTCGAAGCTGGATTGAAGACCCTTCTCGAAAAGGGTTTCAACGGCGTCGGCGTGCAGGAAATCACCGCGCTGGCCGGCGTCCCCAAGGGGTCGTTCTACAATCACTTCGAAAGCAAGGAAGCGCTCGGCGCCGAGATCGTCGAGCGCTACGGCAAGGCCGGCACGCGCCGGCTCGTCCTCGCCGACACGTCGGTCGCGCCGCTGGACCGGCTGCGCCGCTATTTCCAGTCGCTGAACGCGCGGCTGGTCGAATCGAATTTCGAGCGTGGCTGCCTGCTCGGCAATTTCAGTGCGGAAATGTCCAATCAGAGCCCGCTCATTCGCGACAGCCTCGCCGGGCTCTATGCCCGCTGGACCGAGGATATCGCGGTGGCGGTCAGGGACGGCCAGGCCGACGGATCGATCCCCGGCAAGGTCGAAGCCGGTGTTCTCGCCGGCTATCTGCTGGATGCCTATCAGGGCGCGCTGCTGCGCGGCCGGGTCGAAAGGGACAACCGTTCCTTCGACCGCTTCATGCAGATCGCCTTCACCCAGATCCTGACCTGAACCGAGCCGGTCCCGCCGAAACGCGGCGGCATCGGACTTCCATTGTCATTTCCTGAGATGACCAGTCGTCTTAGAATCATTCCGCGAGGTGCCATCATGAGCTGCGCTGCCGCTACCGCCGAGCCCGACCAGAGAGCCTTCTTCTCAACCCGTGCCATGACCGTCTTCGGTATCGTCACCGCCGCCACCTTTTCGGCCAGCGGCAGCGCGCCGACGCCGCTCTACCGCCATTACCAGGAGGTGATGGGGCTCTCGCCGGCGGTCCTGACGGTGATCTTCTCGGCTTATGTGCTGAGCCTGCTGACGGCCCTGCTGACGGTCGGTTCGCTGTCCGACCATATCGGCCGGCGGCCGGTCATTTTCGGCGCGCTGATCCTGAATGCGCTCGCCATGGTCATGTTCATCGCGGCGGACACGGCGGCGGCGCTGACGCTGGCGCGGGTGGTACAGGGCTTTGCCACCGGCGCCGCGACGACCACGCTCGGCGCGACCATCCTCGACACCAACCGGGTTCAGGGACCGCTCTATAACAGCGTCACCGCCTTTGCCGGGCTGACGCTCGGTGCCCTTGGGTCGGGCGCCCTCGTCACTTTCGCGCCGGCGCCGACACAGCTGATCTATATCGTCTTGCTGACCGTCTCGGCCCTGGCAGCCGCGATGCTCTGGTTCATGCCGGAAACCGCTGAAAGGCGGCCGGGTGCTCTCGCCTCCCTGCGTCCCCATGTCAGCGTGCCGCCGCAGGCGCTCAAGGCACTGGCCCGGGTGACACCGGTCAACATCGCCACCTGGGCGCTGGGCGGCTTCTATTTCTCGCTCATGCCCTCGCTGGTCCGGGTCGCCACCGGCCTGACCTCGCCCTTCATCGGCGGCATGGTGGTGGCGGCCCTGCCTTTCGCTGCCGCCATTGCCGTCGTGCTGGTGCGGCGGCTGACCGCCACCACCATGCTGACGGCGGGCACGTCGGTGCTGGCGCTGGGCGTCGCGATCACGCTTGCCGGGGTGCACGCGCAGCGCGTGCCGCTCATGCTGCTCGGCACGGTGATCGCGGGCCTCGGCTTCGGTTCGGCCTTTTCCGGCACGTTCCGGTCGGTCATCCCGCTGGCGGCGCCCAGCGAGCGGGCCGGTTTGCTCGCCGCCTTCTATGTCGAGAGCTATCTTGCCTTCAGCCTGCCGGCGATCATGGCCGGCCTCGCCGCGCCGCTGCTCGGCCTCGGCCTGTCCAGCGACATCTACGGTGCGGCCGTCATCCTGCTGGCGCTGACGTCGCTGGTGGCCATGCGTTCCGGGCGCCGCGCGGCTGCCGCCACGCCATGAGGTCCTGGACCACCCGACGCCGCCCCGCCGTCTCAGGCGGGACGGGGCAACCGGTCATCCGCCGGATCATGCATCGCCTGAAAGTGCTCGAGCACGTGATCGCGAGGATTGTCCGCGACCGCGCCGCTCAGCCCCTCGGCCGCACCGCGTGCGGCTTCGGTCGCGCGCGGAACCATGATCGCCTCGTAGTCGGCCACCGCCCGGCGCCAATCGCCGCGCTCGGCCAGCGCCAGGGCGAGATCGGCGCCGTCGGCCATCGCGCCATTGGCGCCTTCGCCGCCGAAGGGCGACATCAGATGAGCGGCGTCGCCGATCAGCGTGACGCCCGGCCGGTTGGGCCAGTGATGGCCGACCGGCAGTGCATACATGGGCCGCAATGCCAAAAGCGCTCCTTGCGTGATGAGGTCGATCAGCGTCGGCGCGAAACCGTCGAAATAGGCCGCCAACTGCTCGACCGCCCGGCCCGGCGTGGCGCGGTCGAGCTGAAGCGCGTCTTCGGCCAGACGCAGCGCCGCATAGACCCGAATATGGCCATTGGAACTGCGTTGGGCGACCAGTGTCCGCGATCGTCCCTTGGCGAAGATCTTGCCATGTCCGACCAGGGCGGCGATCGCGGGATGGCGCCTGTCGGCATCGTCGATGCCCAGTTCGGCGAACATCACGCCCTCGTAGAAGGGCACCGCGTCGGAAACGAGCGGCCGCACGCGCGACCAGGCTCCATCCGCGCCGACGACCAGGTCGAACGCCTCGCCGGTGCGGCCATTGGCCGCCACCGCATGACGGCCGTCAGGCAGCGGCGTGACCGCCTCCACCTTCCGGCCCCAGCGCACCATGCCATCAGGCAGCGCATCGAGGAGCAGCTGGCGTAGCTGGGTGCGATCGATCTCCGGCCGGTCGCCGGTGAAATCCGTGTCCTCGAACAGCAGGCGGCCGTCCGGATGATAGACTTTCCCGCCCTGGTCTTCATAACGCGCCAGCCTGCGGAAGCCATCCTCGAGACCGGCGAGGCGAAGCGCGCGCTGGCCGGTCTCGGCATGCATGTCGAGCGACCCGCCCTGCGGCCGGGCGAGCGGGTGGGCGTCGAGCTCGAATACCGTGGCGGTCATGCCGTTCACGTGAAGGATGCGGGCGAGCGTCAGGCCGCCGAGCCCTCCGCCGATGATTGCGATCGAGGGGTGTTGCGACATCGGGGTCTCCTGGGATAGGTTGTCCATAGGTGCCTATATATATCTATATAGGGTCCAATGTAAATATCTGGATAGGATGTGATGTAAATGTCGGAGGCGGAGGAGGACTGGCGGCCCCGGACAATGCCGACGCTGCTCATCGCGACCGCCGCGCGCATGCTGGCGCGGATTGCCGATGCGGGGCTTCGCGATATCGGCATCAGCGTCAGCCAGTTTTCCGTGCTGGTGCCGTTGAAAAACGGCGCGCGCCTGTCGCAGAAGGAACTGGCGCGTCTCGCCGGTGTCGAGCAGCCGAGCATGGCGCAACTGCTCGCCCGCATGGAGCGCGACGGCCTGATCCGGCGCGAGCCCGATCCGTCCGACGGCCGAAGCAGCCTGATCTCGCTGAGCGATGACGCACTGGCGCGGATCGGCCCGGCGCGCGCGGTCCTGCTGCAGGGCGATCAGGACGCGTTGGCGGGTTTCGACCAGGCCGATATCGACAGGCTGACGGTGCTGCTGCACCGCGTGATCGCCAATGTGAAGGGCAGCCAGGATTGCCCCCCGCCGGGCGTCGGCGGCGCGCCGCCGGTGGCAGGTCCGGCAAACGGCTCACGATGAGCCAGTGGCGGCCGGCGGAGCCGTCCTTTGGTTGCCGCTCTCGGGCCGCCGCTCTTGGACTGCCTCTCTTGGACTGCCGGTCCGCGCCTCGCTGTCGGTTACGCCGGCAAGGGCAGCGGTCCGCCGGCATTGATCTCGGCGGAACGGGCGATCCGCAGCGCCAGCGCGTCGGCGAAACGCCGCGCGACCACCTGCAGGCCGATCGGCAGGGCGGAGGCGCTGCGTCCGACCGGCACCGAGACGCCGGTCCATTCGAGATAATTGACGAAGCGGGTCAGGCCGCCGGGAGCGCCGGCCTCGTCGACCTCGGCGATCGGCACGGCCGGGATCGGCGAGGTCGGCAGGATCAGCGCGTCGATACCCTCAAGGGCGGCATTGGCGGCGATGATCCGTTCGGCCCGGCGTTCCAGGCCGGCGAACAAGGTGGGGCCGGAGAGACCAGCGCCGCCACGCAGGCGCTGGGCGACCGGCGCGCCGAGCGGCGAGGGCTCGGCATCGGCGAGCGCGCCGTAGCGGCAATAACCCTCGACCATCATCAGTTCGCCGCAGGCGGTGGTGTAGGTCGCAAGCGTCTCCGGCAGCATCAGCCGGACGACCCGCGCGCCGGCCTGTTCCAGGGCGCGGGCGGCGGTCTCGATGGCGGCGGCCACCTCGACATCGACGGCCATGTCGTGGTCGAGGCTGACCAGGCCGATGGTCAGGCCCTTGACGCCGGCTTCGAGGCCCGAGACGAGGTCGAGCCCCGGCGCGCCGGAGGTCGAGGCATCGGCCGGATCCGAGCCGAGCATGATCTGGCCCATGACGGCGGCGTCGCGTACCGTGCGGGTGATCGGCCCGATCGTGTCGAAGGCGAGCGCCAGCGGCACCACCCCGGCGCGACTGACCAGGCCGTAGGAGGTCTTGTAGCCGACGGCGCCGCACCAGGCGGCGGGCAGCCGCACCGAACCGCCGGTATCGGTGCCGAAGGCGAGCGGCACCATGCCGGCGCCAACAGCCACGCCCGAGCCCGAGGACGAGCCGCCGGGCACCCGCGCGACGGCGATATCATGCGGATTGACCGGGGTTCCCGCGACGACATTGGTGCCCCAGCCGCCAAAGGCATATTCGACCGTATTGGTCTTGCCGATGACGATGGCGCCGGCGGCCCGAAGCCTGGCGACCACGAAGGCGTCATAGGCGGCGGCCGGCAGGTGATCGCGGGTGACCGATCCGGCGCGGGTCTGCTGGCCGCCCACGTCGATGATGTCCTTCACCGCGACCGGCACGCCGTGCAGCGGGCCGCGGCGGTGGCCGCGGGCCTGGAGCTGGTCGAGCAGGGCGGCCTCGGCGCGGGCCTCGTCGCCGAGCACGGTGATGAAGGCCTGCAGCCGGCTATTGTCGCGGCCGATGCGGGTGAGCGCCTGGTCGACCACGGCGCTCGCCGTGGTCTGGCTGCGGGCGATGGCATCGGCGGTGGCGACGGCGCCGAGTGCGGGCAGGGAGGCCAGATCGGTCATCAGACAGTCTCCAGGACAGGCAGGCTGAGGCGGGCGGCGACGAGATCGGCGATTGCCAGCGAGGCGGTCAGCCCCGGGCTTTCGATGCCGAGCAGATTGACCAGGCCCGGCACGCCGTGGACCTGCGGGCCATCGATGCGGAAATCCGGCATGGGCATGCCCGGGCCGTGCAGCTTCGGCCGGATACCGGCATAGTCGGGCTGCAGCGCATTGTCGGCCAGGCCGGGCCAATAGGCGCGAATGGCTGCGTAGAAGCCGGCGGAGCGGGCGGGATCGACGATCAGGTCGGTTTCGTCCTCGACCCATTGGACGTCGGGACCGAAGCGGCAGCGGCCCTGCAGGTCGATGGTCGCATGGACGCCGAGGCCGGCGCTGTCGGGCATCGGATAGACCAGGTGCTTGAACGGCTGGCGGCCGGCGAGCGAGAAATAATTGCCCTTGGCGTACCATTGCCTGGGAATATGGGCCGATGGGAAGCCACGCAGGGCGGAGAGGAATTTCGGCGCGAAATGCCCGCCGGCATTGATCACCGTGCGGGCGGTGATCTCGGTCGGGGCGGCGCCGCCGGTGGTCAGCACGATGCCGTCGGGCCCGATCTCCGCCGCGACCACCGGGGTTTCGAAGGCGACCATGCCGCCGGCGGCCTCCAGGTCGCCCTGCAGCGCCAGCATCAGGCCGTGGCTATCGACAATGCCTGTTGTCCCCGAGACGAAAGCCTTGATGCAGGAGACTTCGGGTTCCAGGGCGCTGGCCTCGTCCGCGGTCTTCCAGGCAAGTCCGGCGACGCCGTTGGCTTCGGCCTGATCCCAGATCGCCCGCAGTTTCGGCAGCTGGCTCTCGTCGGTCGCCACCATCAGCTTGCCGCACATGACGGCCTCGACGCCGCGCGCCGCGGCATAACGGTAGAGCAGCTCCTTGCCGCGCAGGCAGGCGGCCGCCTTGATCGAGCCGGTGGGGTAATAGAGCGCGGCGTGGATCACTTCGCTGTTGCGCGAGGAGGTGCCGGTGCCGATGGCATCCGCCGCCTCGATGACCAGCGTCTCCTTGCCGGCCAGCGCCATGCGGCGGGCGGTGGCGAGACCGACCACACCCGCGCCAATGACCACGGTGTCGATGGAAAAAGCTGTCATGGGCTCTCAGGCACTCGTCCGGACCAACCCGCCTTTCTTAAGGGGGCGAAGGCGAGGCGGGAAGAGTGCGTCACGGGAGGCTGGTCGGCGGGAGCGCGGCAAGGCCTGAAGCCCGTGGACCCGCGACATGCGCATGACCTAAGGGGTCCGCGGAGCAAGGTCCGCCAGAAACCGCAGCAAGGCTGCGTTGACCGTGTCGGGGCGCTCCTGCTGGATCCAGTGGCCGCAGCCGGGCACCTCGATCGTCCCGGTGAGCCGCGGCACGAGGTGCGGCATGTCGGATATGATCTGGCGCATGCCGGGAATGCCCAGGCCGGCGTCGCGCTCGCCGACCATGTACAGGGCCGGCACCGTGACGGGCAGGCCATTGAGGCTCCGCTGCAATTCCCAGTTCCGATCCAGGTTTCGGTAGAGATTGAGGCCGCCGCGAAAGCCGCGCGCGCTGAAGGCCTTTTCCAGGACGTCCAGGTCTGCCTCGGTCAGCCAGGCGGGCAGGGCGGCTCGGTCCGGCAGCGGCGCGAGCAGGCCCTGCGCACGGGAGACCATGCCGAACGGATTGGGCGTGCCGTCATTTGCCTGGCGCGGCCCCGCGTCTCCGGACGCGGCGACGAGAATCTTGCGCAGCGTCATGCGGATATCGCGTTCGAACTCAGCCTCGGCCACGCCGGGTGCCTGGAAATAGAGGGTGTAGAACAACGCCTCTTCGGTTTGCGGAAAGAGCTTGCCGGGAGCCATGGGTGGCGGCCCCATCATGGGGACGCCGAAGGCCGCCACCGCATGGAAGCGATCCGGACGCATCAAGGCCGCCTGCCAGGCCAGCGTCGCACCCCAGTCATTGCCGACAATGACGGCGGTCCCGGCATCGAGCGCGTCCAGCAGGCTCACCATGTCGCCGACCAGATGGAGGAGGGTGTAGCGGTCGATCTCCGGCGGGCCGGCCGTCGCGCCGCAGCCGCGCAGGTCCGGCGCGACCACGCGGAACCCAGCCGCGGCAAGCGCCGGGAGCTGATGGCGCCATGAATACCATGTCTCGGGAAAGCCGTGGCACAACAGGACAAGCGGGCCTTCGCCCTGTTCGGCAATGTGCATGCTCAGGCCGTTCGCTTCGACCGTTCGGTGCCTCAGCTGGTTCATGGTGTTTCCGATCCGGCGGCGATCGCGGCTCCGCAGCGACGATTGCACTTGCGCAACTTCATATGTTACGCGAGGGACGTGAGTCAATCATCCGCAACTCAGGAAGTTGCGCAATCGCCTTGGCCGGCCAGCGCGAAGGAAAGCCGTTCGATGAGGAAGGACAATCGTCTGTCCCGCATGCTGCACGTGCTGATCCACATGCGGTTGCGTGGCGGCAGCACGACTTCAGAAACGATCGCGCTGATGCTCAATACCAATCCGGTGGTGGTGCGGCGGGTGATGGCGGGCCTGCGGGAGCAGGGCTATGTCACGTCGGAAGGTGGCCATCATGGCGGCTGGACGCTCGCCTGCAGGCTCGAAGAGCTGACGCTACTGGATGTTCACCGCGCCCTCGGCGCGCCGGATGTGCTCGCCATCGGGCTGGCGGTCGATCATCCCGCCTGTCCCGTGGAGCGGGCGGTCAACGTTTCTCTCGACAAGGCGTTTCGCGCCGCCGAGGCGACATTGCTGGACCGGCTGGGCCACCTGTCCGTGGCTGATATCGCGGCGAATGTTGCCGGCGCAAACGAGGCCGCGCGGGGGTGATCCGGCGCCCCTGCTAGCTGCCCAGCCATTGGACAAAGCCTGTTGCGATCAGGCCCCACAGCCCTATGCTGATCACCAGCGCGACGCGCCAGGTTCCCGCCGGTCGCTCGAAAGCGATGGCGCGGTCGATCGGGACATGTATCCTTCGGTCGTACATGATCGCCGGTCAGCGCTGTGGACGATGCGACAAATCCTAATACACCCTTAAAATTTGTCCATAGGGTCAGCAACAATTCGTTACGATTGCTGTGAACAGCCGATCCGCGGTCAGCGCCACCGCCGATGCAGCCAGAGCCATTGCTCGGGATGCTCGCGCACCCAGCCCTCGACGACATCGGTCATGACCTGCATGGCGCCCTTGACGTCGATTCGGCCCTCGGCGTCGCGTGGCAGGACGATTTCCTCGGTCGCTTCCAGGCGGAAGCGATTGCCGGGCAGGCGGATGACCCGGGCGCCATGGACCGGGCAGTCGAATTCGCGGGCGAGCTTGGCAGCCGTCGGATTGGCCTTGGCCGGGCGGCCAAAAAAGGTCACGTCGACGCCGCGCTGGAGATGCTGGTCGATGAGCATGCCGATATGGTTGTTGCGCTCGAGCTCGCGGACGAGCTGCAGCACGCCCGAACCGCCCGAGGCGACCATCTTGCCCATGGTGCGGCCGCGGATCTTCTGGATGGCGCGCGCCACGAAGCGATTGTTCGGCATGCGGTAGAGCGCGGTCATGTCGAGGCCGTGGGCGGCGGCGGCGACCGCCGGCATTTCCCAATTGCCGAGATGGGCGGCGAAAAAGATCGCCGGCTTGCCGTCGTCGCGCAGCCGCTCGTAGAGCGGCACGTCGTCGGTGACGACGCGGCCCTGGTTGGGGCGGGCCGCATCGAAATCCCACAGATCGTCCATGCAGGCATATTCGCAGGCGGTGCGCCCGAGGTTTTCCCAGACGCCATGCAGAATGGCCTGGATCTCGGCCTCGGATTTCTCCGGAAAGGCCGCTTTCAGGTTGGCCTGGCCGATGCGGTTGGCCTTGATGAAGCGGCCGATGCGCGGCGCAACCCAGCCACCGAGGTCGCTGGCGCGATCAGGCCCGAGCGAACGCACCAGCTTGAGGCCGGCGAGCACGATCATGCCGACCACCCAGTCGAGTGGCAGCATGGCCCAGGGATAGTTGTGGCGAAGCCAGCGAACCAAGAGCCCGGCCGCCCCTAGATCTTCACGAGGATCTTGCCGAAGACCTTGCGGCTCTCCAGGCGGTCGAGCGCCTCCTTGAAGCGATCCATCGGCAATTCGGTATCGATGACCGGCGTGACGCCGTCGGCGATGCGCTTCAGGCCGTCGGCAATGGCGCGGATCGGCGCGCCGAAGGAGCCGAGGATCTTGTATTGCTGCTGGAACAGCTGCATCAGGTTCATCTGCACCGTGGCGCCCGAGGTGGCGCCGCAGGTGGCGAGCCGGCCGCCGCGTTTCATGCACAGAAGCGAGCCGTTCCAGGTGTCGGCGCCGGTATGTTCGAACACCACGTCGACGCCCTTCTTCTTGGTGATCTTGCGGACCACGCCCTCGAAGCGCTCGGTGCGGTAGTTGATCACGTGATCGGCGCCGATGGCCTTGGCCTTCTCGGCTTTCTCGTCGTCGCCGACCGTGGTGATGACGGTGCAGCCGAGCGCCTTGGCGACCTTGATGGCGACCGTGCCGATGCCTGAGCCGCCGGCCTGGACCAGCACGGTCTCGCCCGGCTGAAGCTTGCAATTGTCGAACAGCATGTGCTCGACGGTGGAAAAGGTGATCGCCGCGGTCGCCGCGTCGCTGAGCGAGACGCCCGCCGGCACCGGCACCACCAGGCGTTCTTCCATGGTGACATATTCGCAGGCGAAGCCGTCGATGTGGAAGCCCATGACACCGCCGACATTCTCGCAGAGATTATCGCGGCCGGAGCGGCAATAGACGCAGGTGCCGCAGGTCTTGGCGCCGAACATGACGACCGGATCGCCGCGCTTGAAGCGGGTGACGCCTTCGCCGACCGCGTCGATCGTGCCGGAGGCCTCGGCGCCGGCGACCAGCGGCATCTTGCGCTTGGCAAACGCCATGCCGCGAAAGCCCCAGACGTCGATATGGTTCAGCGCGACGGCTGCGATCTTGATCCGGACCTCGCCGGCGGCGGGCGCCGGCGCATCCTCGATCTCCTCGAGGCGAAGGTCGCGGTCACCATGGAGGCGGAGCGCGCGCATCAGGTTCTCCTTGAATCCTATCGGCTTTCCCAAGCGCACCGCGCTCATTGAAAACGAGTGGCGCTGCCTAAAGGGCGGGGCGGGCGGCGTCAACTCGCCCGCCTCCCGCAACCCCGGCGGTGACGCCGCTCGTCATGCGGGAGAACGTCAACTTATGGGTATTGGCCGGCAGCACAAAGGGTTGATGACCGGCATCGGGTCCTCTATAGCAGGCCCGAATGCTAAACGATGCCCTTCGCGGGCAAACGTCGCCTATTGTCTCGCACCATGTTCGCCGGATGGCGGCCGCACGGAGACCCCTGATAATGTCGTCCACCTTCGAAGCCGTCTCGAAGATCATCTCGGAAACCTGCGATATTCCGCTCGAGAAGATCACGCCGGAGAGCCACGCGATCGACGATCTGGGGATCGATTCGCTCGACTTCCTCGATATCGCCTTCGCCATCGACAAGGCGTTCGGGATCAAGCTGCCGCTGGAAAAGTGGACGCAGGAGGTCAATGAGGGCAAGGCCAAGACCGAGGATTATTTCGTGCTCGGCGCGCTCTGCTCGAAGATCGACGAACTGGTCGCCGCCAAAAGCGCCTGACCCGGTCAGCGCCGGAGACCCGCGTCCCATGCGGCTTGAATATTTCCAGATGATCACGCGCGTCGTCTCGTTCGACGCGCAGGCGAAGACACTGACGGCCGCGGCCGACGTGCCGGCGGAAAGCCCCGTGTTCGAGGGCCATTTCCCGGGCTTTCCGCTGTTGCCGGGCGTCTTGATGATCGAGGCCATGGCCCAGACGTCGGGCTGGCTGATTCTCGGTCTCAACAAGCTGACGGCCATGCCGTTCCTGGTCGGCACCAATTCGGCCAAGATGCGCGATTTCGTGCCGCCTTCGACGGCGCTCGAGGTCACCGCCCACCTGATCGGCGACGGCTCCGGTTATGCGGTGACCAAGGCTTTCATTACCCGCCAGGGCAAGAAGGTCGCGGAAGCCGAGATCAAGTTCGCGGTGAAGACGTTTCCCGATCCCAAATTCGCCAAGATGATCCGCGAGTGGGGCGAGCGCCTGGAATTTCCGTTCGAGAAACTCGAAGCGGCCTGACGACGATGCGATAATGAGGAGTGCTTGATGTCGATTGCCCGGGAACGCGAGGCCTGGATCACTGGGATCGGCCTTGTCACGGCGCTCGGCGAGGGGCTCGACGCGCATTGGGCGGCTCTCGGCGGTGGACAGGACGACTGGCTGAAGCTCGATTCGACCACCCACGCGCCCTATCACGTGCATCCGGCGGCCGCGATCGACGTGATCAAGCAGATCCCCGACCGCGGCGATCGCCGCCAGATGGAAGCCTGGCAGCGGCTCGGCACCTATGCCGCGGGTCTCGCGCTCGATGATGCCGGCATCAAGGGCGACAAGGACCTCCTGTCGGCCATGCATATGGTGGTCGCCGCCGGTGGCGGCGAGCGCGATTATGCGGTCGACGGCCAGGTGCTGACCGGCCTGGAGACCTCGAACACGCCCGGGCCGTTCCTCAACGAACGGCTGATGAACGATCTCAGGCCGACCCTGTTCCTGGCGCAGCTGTCGAACCTGCTCGCCGGCAATATCTCGATCGTCCACGGCGTGGTCGGCTCGTCGCGCACCTTCATGGGCGAGGAAATGGCCGGCGTCGACGCGGTGCGCGTCGCGCTGGCCCGCTGCCATGCCAATCAGGGCGACCTGTTCCTGGTCGGCGGCGCCTATTCGGCCGAGCGGCCGGACACGATCCTGCATTTCGAGCTCGGCCATATGAACTGGACCAAGCCCTGGGCGCCGGTGTGGGGCCGCCAGAAGGATGGCGGCGGTACCATCCTCGGTTCGGTCGGCGCGTTCCTCGTCATCGAGGCCCGCGAACATGCCGAGAAGCGCGGCGCCAAGCCGATCGCCAGGCTGACCTCGGTGACCTCCGACCGCACCGCGCGCAAGGACGGCCAGGCCGAGCATTCGCTGGCGGTGCAGTGGAACGCCATCTCGCCGCAACTGATCCCCGGCGCGACGGTCGTCGTGTCGGGCACCACCGGCGTCGCCGGGCCGGTCAGGATCGAGCGCGACCTCCTGGATCAGCGGCGGGTGCCGACCCGGGCCACCGGCTCGGTGATCGGCCACAGCGTCGAGGCGACCTTCCCGGCCAATGTCGCGCTTGCCGCCATGATGGTGGCGCGCGGCGCGGCGGTGCCGCCGGTCGGCGGCTCGACCGATGAAGCGGCAATGACGCGCAAAGTGAAACAGGCGGTCGTGACCTCGGTCGGCCATTGGCGCGGCGAAGGTCTCGGCCTGGTCGAAGCGGTCTGACGGAGGCTGACATGGCTGCCACGATGAAAGACAAGCACGGCCGCCCGGTGGTGGTCGTCACCGGCATGGGCGTGGTCACCTCGCTCGGCCAGGGCAAGGAAGAAAACTGGGCCAAGCTGACCGCCGGCCAGTCCGGCATTCATGCGATCACCCGCTTTCCGGTGGAAGGCCTGCGCACCACGATCGCCGGCACGGTCGATTTCGTGCCTTTCGACAATGCGCCCGACCTGACCACCAAGATGGCGGTGCTGGCCGCGGACGAGGCCGTGGCCGAAGCCGGAATCGGCACCGACGGCGCCTTTCCGGGGCCGCTGTTTCTCGGCATGCCGCCGGTGGAGATGGAATGGCCGCAGCGCCAGGAGCTGGCACGCGCTTCCGGTCAACACGACGGCATCACCTATACCGACCTCTTGAGGGGCGCGGCGTCGCAAGACTTTTCGCGCATGCAGACGCGCTTCCTGTTCGCCTCCGTCGGTGATGAACTGGCCGACCGCTTCGGCACGTCGGGCGCGCCGATCTCGGTCTCGACCGCCTGCGCCACCGGCGCGACGGCGATCCAGCTGGCGGTGGAAGCCATTCGCCGTGGCGACACCGCGGCCGCCCTGGTGATCGGCGCCGACGGCTCGGCCAACCAGGAATCGCTGGTGCGCTTCTCGCTCCTGTCGGCGCTGTCGACACGCAACGACAAGCCGGCGGCTGCGGCGCGGCCATTCTCCAAGGACCGCGACGGCTTCATCATGGCGGAAGGGGCGGGCGCCCTGGTGCTCGAATCCTACGAGCATGCCAAGGCGCGTGGCGCCACGATCCTGGGGGTCGTCGAGGGCTGCGGCGAGATGGCCGATTCGTTCCATCGCACCCGCTCGAGCCCGGACGGTGCGCCGGTCATCGGCTGCATCCGCAACGCGCTGGAGGATGCCGGCGTGACCGCGGCCGACGTGCAATATGTCAATGCCCATGGCACGTCGACGCCGGAAAACGACAAGATGGAATATGTCGGCCTGGCCGCCGTGTTCGGCGAGCACCTGAAATCCGTCGCGGTGTCGTCGAACAAGTCGATGATCGGCCATACCCTGTCGGCGGCCGGCGCGATCGAGGCGGTGTTCACCTTGATGACCATTGCCCGCGGCGTCATTCCGCCGACCATCAACCACGAGGTGGCCGATCCGGCGATCCCGATGGACGTGGTGCCGAATGTCGCGCGCAAGGCCGAGGTCAGCCGCGCCATTTCCAATTCCTTCGGCTTCGGCGGCCAGAACGTCTGCCTGGTGCTCGCCAGGGAACCGGCGTGATGGGCCGCGTCCTGGTCACCGGCGGCGCCAAGGGCATGGGCGCCGCCATCGTCCGGGCCCTGGCGGAGGCCGGTCACGACGTGACCTTCACGGTGCGCTCGTCGGGAGCCGCCGCCGAAGCGCTGATCGCCGAGGTCAAGGCGGCCCATCCGGCGCGCGATGTCGTGGCGCGGGTGCTCGATCTCGCCGACAAGCAGGCGGTGGATGCCTTCGTCGGCGAACTCGAACAGGGCGAAACCTATTACGGTCTCGTCCACAATGCCGGTCAGCCCTATGACCAGCTGGCCGCGGTGATGGACCAGGCCAAGGCCGAAGCGGTGATGCAGATCAATTTCTTCGCCTTCACCCGGCTGGTCTCGGCCTTGATCCGGCCGATGATGCGGGCGCGCACCGGTCGCATCGTCGCCATCGGCTCGGTGACGGCGGAGCGTTCAAACCAGGGCAATGCCGCCTATGGCGCCTCCAAGGCGGCGCTTGCCGCCTATTGCCGCACGCTGGCGATCGAGAGCGCCAAGCGCGGCGTCGCCGTCAATGTCGTTGCACCTGGCTTCGTCGATACCGACATGATGACCAAATATGCCGATTATCGCGACAAGATGGAAAGCCAGATCCCGGCCGGGCGCTTTGCCAGGCCCGAAGAGATTGGTGGTCTCGTTGCCTATCTTCTGTCGCCTTTGGCTGGCTATCTCACCGGCGCGACCTTGACCATGGACGGCGGCCTGACCGCGTCGATGGGCCTGTCGCGCTGAGAGCGGCGCTGAGCCGGACAGGAATCGATGCATCGGCCGAAGTGCTCTCCCGCCGCGCGCGTGGCCCATTGGTGCCGTGCGACCATCAATGATCCCAACCGCGCGGCCTTCCTGTTCGCGCCGCTGCTGGGATTTCTGCCGCTGCCGCTCGGCAGTTTCGCGACGCTCTGGTTCTTCGCCGGCGCGGTTTATGTTTCGGCGCTCTGGCTGACCGGCCGGCTCAGCTGGGTCTGGCCGCCGTCGACCGCCTTCGGCTGCCTCGTCTGCCTCGCCTATTTCGGCGTCGCGCTCATTTCTCCCCTGCTGTTCCCCAACCGGCTCGCCGGTCTCCTGGATGTCGGCACCACCCTGCATTTCCTGGCCTTCACCGTGCTGGTCGGCGCGCTGGTGCAGACGCCGCGGGTCGATGCTTTCGACCTGTTCCTGCACGGCATACGGGCCGGCGCCATCGCGGCCCTGATCTATTCGCTCATCGAAGTCTTTTGCCTCGGCCACGGGCGTGCCACCGCCGGCATGGCCAATGCCATTCCCTTCGGCGACGTGGCGATCCTGGCGGCCGGCCTGTCGCTCGTCGGGCTCAGCAGGCTGCCGCCCCGGCACAAGCTGTTTGCCGTGGTCGCCGCCGGGGCGGGCCTCGGCGCCTGCCTGCTGTCGCAAACGCGTGGGGCGCTGCTCGCCCTGCCGCTGATCGTGCTGGCGCTGGGCATCTATCTCTGGCCGATGATCCGCCGCCACGCCGCCATGGCAAGCCTGGTGCTGGCGGTGGTCGGCGCGGCCGTGGTCGGCCTCGGCCTCGCCGCGAAGGTGTCCAACCGCTTCGTCGCGCTCAAGTCTTCGCTGGAGACCGGCGAGGCGGTGCATAGCCCCGATGAGAGCACGGCGCATCGCGCCATCCTCTGGACCTATGGCGCGCAGGCCTTCCTGGCGCGCCCGCTGTTCGGCTATGGCAGCCAGAACGCGGTCGACGAAGTGCGCCGCAGGGCGGCCAAGGACGGTTTCGACGTGCCGCCCTATCGCCACCTGCACAATGAATTCATCACCACGGCGGTCGGACGGGGCCTGATCGGCCTTGGCGCGCTGCTGCTGCTGCTGGCCGCCCCGGTCGTCGTGGCGATCGGTTCGATCCGCGACGGGCGCTACCGGGACCGCGTCGCCTTCGCGATCATGCTGTCGGGCGGCTATGCCATTTTCGGCATGACCAACCTGATCTTCAGCCACGACCAGATGAACACGGTGTTCGTCTCGGCCTTCCTGGTGCTGCTGGTCGGGGTCTATCAGGCGGCGACCAGCCAGACCGCGTTCGCGCGGCCATCGCTGGCCGCGCCCAGAAGCCGGGTGACGGGCTGATGGGCCGGCCGGCGGCCGCGTTGACCATTTCCCGCGAACGGACTGGCGTCACATTTGCATTGCCGCTAGGTCGATAGCCAGGACAGGCGGTTTTCGAGAAGGGATGGGGGGCATATGACGGCTCAGAAGCGGATCGTTCCGGTGATCCTGTCGGGCGGCGCGGGAACACGGCTCTGGCCGTCGTCGCGGGAGGCCTATCCCAAGCAGTTCCTGCCTTTGCTGGGCGAGCGCTCGACCTTCGAAGAGACGCTGGCGCGGGTCGCCGACCGCTCGGTGTTCACCGATCCGGTGGTCGTCACCGGCGAGGATTTCCGTTTCCTGGTCGCCGACCAGCTGGCCCGGGCCGGGGTCACCGGCCGTATCATGCTGGAGCCGATGCGTCGCGATTCGGGACCGGCGATCGCGGTCGCCGCCGAACTGCTGCGCGCCCATGATCCGGATGCGGTGATGCTGGTGCTCGCCGCCGACCACCTGGTGACCGACAGCGCCGCCTTCGCCGCGACCGCGCGGGCAGGCCTCGATGCCGCCGAGGCCGGGGCCCTGGTCACGTTTGGCATCAAGCCGTCTCACGCCGCCACCGGTTATGGTTATATCCGGCCGGGCGACATGATGGACGGCCGGGTGCGCATGGTGGCGGCCTTCGTCGAGAAGCCGGATGCGGTGACGGCGGAACAGTTCGTCGCCGGCGGCTATCTGTGGAACTCCGGCAATTTCCTGTTCCGTGCCGATGTGTTCCTGGGCGAGCTCCGGCGGTTCGAGCCGGCGATCGCCGATGTCGCGGCCAAGGTCGCCGCGGCGATCCAGGTCGACCGGGCCGGCGGCATCAGCTTCGAGCGCATCGACCGTGAGATCTTCGCGACATCGCCGGCGAAATCGGTCGATTATGCCGTGATGGAGCGCACCGACCGGGCAGCCGTGATCGAGGCCGACTATGCCTGGTCGGATCTCGGCTCGTGGCACGCGCTGTGGGAGATGTCGCCCAAGGATGACGCCGGCAATGCCGTGCGCGGCGCCGTGTCGCTGGCCGACACGCGCAATTCCTATGTTGCGAGCGAGGACATCCACACGGTGGTGATCGGCCTCGACGATGTCGCCGTGATCACCACCAAGGATGCCGTGCTGGTCGCCCGCCGCGGCGTGGCGAACGAGCTGAAGACGCTGGTCGCAAGCTTGCGGGGCGACGAGACGACGCGCCGGCTCGCCGATGAGCACACCCGGGTGCTCCGTCCCTGGGGTTCCTATGAGGGCGTCGATCGCGGCACCCGTTTCCAGGTCAAGCGCATCGTGGTGAAGCCCGGCGCGCGGCTCTCGCTGCAGAAGCACTTCCACCGCTCCGAGCACTGGATCTGCGTCACCGGCACGGCGACCGTCGAGGTCGACGGCACCTCGAAGATCCTGCGCGAGAACGAGAGCACCTATATTCCGCTCGGCGCCTGGCACCGCCTGTCCAACGAAGGCAGGATCGATCTCGAATTGATCGAGGTGCAGTCGGGCAGCTATCTCGGCGAGGACGACATCGTCCGCTCCGAGGACGATTACAAGCGGGTCTGACGGGGCCTTAGCGGGCGGCGCGGACCAGCCGGGCAAGACCGTCGGTGCTCGGCTCCTCCGGCGTCCAGCCGGCGGCGGCGAGGGCGCTGCTGGAGACCACGAGATCGCAGCACAGCTGGTCGTGGAACGCCGGCGCGCCGAGGCGCATCAGGCGCCGTTCAAGCCCGGACGGCAGGCTGAACAAGGCTGGGCCGCGACCGAGCGCCCGGCGCATGACGGCGATCATTTCGGGCAAGGTCAGCGGCCGGCCATCGTCGACATGGAACAGCTCGCCGCGCGCTTGCGACGTGGTCAGGACAAAAGCCGTCGCCGCTGCCAGATTGCGGTCGGAGACCACCGAGCGGCGGCCGGTGAGGCCGCCGAGCGGCAAGGGCAGGTGCAGGCGGGCGAGCCGTGCCAGCCGGGCCATATTGGCCTTGGCGCCGGCACCGTGAACGACGGGCGGCCGCAGAATGACCGCCGCGGGCAACGCCTCGCGCACCAGGTGCTCGCCGGCGAGCTTGGAGCGGCCATAGGGGTCGGTTGGCCGGGCCATATCGGTTTCGGCCAGCACCGATCCGGCGGCCGCACCGGTGATCGCGCGGATCGAGGAGATCAGCACGAAGCGGTCGATGCCGGCGGCGGCCGCGGCCGTGGCGAGTTCGCCGGCGGCGTCGGCATTGAGGCGGAGCATCGACGCTTCGTCCGCGCCGGGTGGCTGATGGGCGAGGCCAGCGGCATGGACCACCGCGTCGACCCCGTCGAGATGAGGGCGCCAGTCGACCGGAGCGGCGAGATCGGGCAGGGCCCAGGGCGTGATGCCCGGACCGGCGGCGATCCGCGCCAGATCGCGGGTGCCCGCGCGCACGGCATAGCCCCGACGGCTGAGGACACCGGCAATGGCGGCACCGACGAAACCGCTCGCGCCGGTCACCAGCACTTTCACGGCGCGCGACCGGCGGGTGCCGGGGAGGGGGCCGGGGCCGGCTTGCGCCTGAACCAGCCGATGATCGGCGGCACGACCCAGCAGAAGCCGACGACGAGACAGCCGGCCTGCACCAGCGGATGCGGCATGGCGAGGCTCACCAGGGCCAGAACGGCGGTGGCGCAGGCGACCAGCGCCACCGTGGCGGCGACCCGGCGCACCGGCACGCCGGCATCGACGGCATGCTGATAGGCGTGGTCGCGATGCGGCTCGGCGAGCGTGGCGCCGCGCCGGAACCGGCGCAGGAGCGTGACCGCCGCATCGGTCAGCGGGTAGAGCACCAGCAGCGGCCCGGCCACCAGGGCGCCTTCGGCGCTGGCGCGCAGCGCCAGCCAGCCGATGAGAAGGCCGAGCGGCAGGCTGCCGGCATCGCCGAGGAAAATGCGCGCGGGATGCCGGTTCCACAGCCAGAAGCCGGCGACCGCGCCGAAACCGACGGCGGCAGGCAGGCTGGTCGCCGCGCCGACCAGGGCGAGCGGACCGGCGAGCGCCAGCGCCGCAAAGACAGGCGCGCCATGCGCCGCTGTGATCTCGTCGATGCCGTCGATGAAATTGACGATATTGACCATGGCGAGCAGGACAAAGACCATCAGCAGGCGCTCGGGCCAGAACAGGGCTTCGGCCGGCAGGAGGCGCAGGCTCGCCGGCAGGCCGGCCACGGCCACCAGGCAGCAGAGCGCCTGCAGGCCGAGCTTGAGGCGCCAGCGCAGCGGCCGGATGTCGTCGGCGAAGCCGAGCATGGCGAGGCCGAGCGCTGCGAGCGCAAGGCAGCCGACCGGGCGGTCGGGCCTGAAGCCATAGGCTATCAGCGCGACGACCAGCGCCGCCGCCAGCATGGCGAGGCCGGCGCCTTGCGGCACGGGAACCCGATGGGACGAGCGGGCATTGGGCCTGGCCAGGGCCAGCCGCGCCAGCAGCGGGCGCGACAGGGCGATCAGCGCCCAGGTCAGGACCGCCGCGATGGCCGCCGCATAGGCCGAGAAGGTCGCGAGATCGAACGTGAAAATGGCGAGCGTCCCTTCAGCCGGGCCTGGAGGAGTCTCTCCTGGACTAGCCGCGCCGGCGCGCGGCGGCAAGGGCCGGCGGCGACACCTGGCGGCGGCTACCGCGCGGCGATATGGCGCTCGATCATCTCGACCGAGCAGGGGCTGTCGTCGTCGATGCAATAGCGCCAGTCCGGCGCGAAGGGCATGCGCGCCGGATTGCGGATGATCAATTCGGTCTTGATGAAGGGAAATTTGAAGGTCTTGACCAGAACCGAGGCCAGTTGCTGGCTTGGGTTCAGGGGAAAGCTGAACAACTGCTTTCGCAACCTGTAGCGCTCGCGCAGGCGCCGCGCCTCCGGCAGCTCCCGCGCCTCGTCGGCCGGCGGCCGCCTGGCCGCGATGTCCCGGAACAACTGAGGATAGACGACGGAGAGCTCCAGTTGCGCGCCGGCATTGTCCAGGAGCGCATTCTCGAGCGTCTCGTGATCGATGACGGCGGCGACGAAATGCTGCTTGCGCATGGCCGTGGTCAAGGCGATCTCGCCACGCTGGATGATGATCCATTTGCTGAAGGAGAGGCGCAGGTCACGCAGGAAGGCGGCCATGTCCAAGGTCGCCCGGCGGCCGTGGCCGAGCACGAAATAGGACTGCAAATGGGCGCCGCCCTGCAGGCTTTCGGTCAGGCCGAAGACGCCCTCGCGCTGGAGGCATTTGTCGATCCAGGGCTGAAGCGGCGAAATCGGGCCGATATTGGAATCATTGGTCAGGAGCAGGCTGTCGAGAACACGCGCCTCCTCGCCCAGCAGACGCAGCGCATCGGCCCAGGCGCCGAAATCGAGCCCGTGATTGGCGCGCCGGATGACGACGGCGCAAAGCGCGCCGAGCCGGGTGAGGTCGTCGCTGGCGAGCGAGGCCGACATCGACACGAAGACGATCGAAAATCCCGCCTGCCGATAGGCGCGCAGTTGTTCCACCACCATGTCCGAGACATGGGAATTGCGCGAATAGGATGCGTAGAGGCAAAGCCGGCGCGGTTGCGTGCCGTCCGGAAACACGGCGCCGATACGATGAACCTCGGGTGGCGCCAGGCTGGTCAGGGAGGTCTTCAGCAGCAGATCCCGGCACGAGCCGCTGACGATGTCCCTGACATTGTCCAGGTGAATGAACAGGCGCGAGTAGCGGACTTTGAGGAGGGAAAGCGGTGTCCGTCGGCGCAGCCGATAGCGATAGTCCTGCACTTGCCGCATCAAAGCCGCCTCAAAATCCTGGCCGAGATGAAAGCACCCGTGCCGATCCGACGGATTTGCATAAAGGAAGGTATATTGACAGACAACTCAATGTTCTTGTCTTCCGCAAGATGAGGCAAGTTTGCACAAAATGAGAGTCACCCTAAGCCTGGGACGCGAGGCGGTTTGGCCAGTGCTTCGCCGTTCCTTGTGGTCCGAATTCAGGGCGTTTTACTCAATGGCGACGCCCGATCAGCCGACCAATGGACCGCAAGCCCGCGGTCAGGCGCCAGGATGTGCTCATGCGCATCGCGGCCAGCTCCGCGCATACGGCCGCGTGCCGGGCTTCGAGCCGGTGGTTCCGGGTAGCGTTGGCTTCGATGGTTTCCTGCGGCGCCTCCGCCAGGCGCCGCAGGTCTCGCTGGGTCTGTCGCCAGGCGGCCTGTAGCAGTTTGTCGCGTTCGCCGGGCGAGGCGATGATCCGGGCATGGCCGGCGATCTCGTTCCGCCGCTGCTCCGGCGTCCAGCCCTCACGCAGCGACGTCGCAAAATGGATCGACGTCGCCGCGCCGAACCGCGTGCCGGCCGTGATGTCCGGGAGCGCCAGGAATTTCCGCCACATGAAGAGATCGGTGAAGAGGCCGGCCGGCGCGGGCGACCAGCCGACGGGAAGGCGGCGGTAGGTTTCCATGCGGTAGCCCGCCGCCGTCGGGCCGAAGATGTTGAAGGTCTCATGCATCATTCGCCGTTGGACGGCCGGGTCGGAGAGGTCGTCGGCGGCAATGCGGTGGAGGCCGTCCGGCGTGGCCAGGATCGAGGGCAACTGGCCGAATTCGAAATCGGCCAGCAGGTGCTGCATCTCCTGGAGGTGGTTGGGCAGCCACAGGTCGTCATCGGCGATCTGGCAGACGAAGCGGCCTGCGCCCTGCAGCAGCGCTTGATGGCGATAGGCCTCGCCATGCCGCTCGCCCTTGGGGTGGGCAAAGACCTGGATCCGGTGATCGCGCGCGGCGATTGTCCGGGCCGCAGCGACGGTTGCATCCGGTGCGCCGTCGCAAATGATGAAAAGCTCGAAATCGCTTCGCGTCTGGCCAAGCACCGAATCGGCGGCGAAAGCCATCAGGTCCGGCAGACGCGTCACCGGCAGCAGAATGGTGAAGGCCGGGGCGGTCATGGCGCCTTGCCCGGCGGGACGGCCAGCATGGCTTCGATCTCCGCGAGGCGTTCGACCACCTGCAGGCCCTCCTCGGCCGAGCTCATGGGCCGGGGCCCGCCGGCGAGGAAAGCGAGGAATGTCCGGATTTCGGCCAGCAGGGGCATGTCCCGGCCGACATCGATAGCCCGCTCCGGCGCATCGGGCTGGCCGGGGCGGCCGAGCCGCATGAAGACCTTGTCGTCATAGCCGTCACGCAGTTCCATCGCCGCCAGGCTGCCGACGACGAGGCACCGGCGCTGGTGGCCGGGGCTCGCCGTTCCGATATCCATCAAAAGGCTCGGGCCCCGCTCTCCGGCGAGGTGGGCGGTGAAGCCGAGATCCGGCATGGCCGCGTGCAGCACGGCGACGCTTCGGAGCGGCGGCAAGGCACCGACCAGATGCTGGGTGATCGACAGGTCATGGGGCGCGAGGATCCACAAGGCGCCGACGTCGTCATGCGGGTTGCCCCACCCCCAGCGGATGGTGCGGATCGCCAGGACCTCGCCGATCGCGCCGGCGGCAATTTCCGCACGCATGGCCTCGATGCCCGGGTGGTAGCGCCACTTGTCCATGACGAATAATCGTTCGCCGGCCGTTGCCGCGAGCCGCCTGGCGCTGGCGAGATCGGCGGTCATCGGTTTCTCGACGAAGATCGGCCGGCCGGTCGCCAGGAGCCGGTCGACGACCGCGGCATGGGTGATCGTCGGCGTCGCCACGACATAGCCGTCCATGGGCCCGAGGGCGTCGATATCCGATACTGCCGTGCCGGCGCCGAGCGCGACGGCCCGCGCCCGGGTCGCCGCGTGGCGCGCGACGACGGATACCGTGGCGCCGCAGGCGAGCAGGTCACGCAGGATGAGGCTGCCCCAGCGGCCGCAGCCGATCAGGCCGATGCGCGGCGCCACGATCAAGCGCCCCGCCCGAGGACCGAGATCATCTCGGCATAGGAGCCGGCCGTGCGGTCGCGCTCGGACAGAAGCGGATCGTCACAAGGCCAGGCGAAACCGAGCTCCGGCGCATCCCACCGGCAGCCGACCTCGTCGCTGCCGTCGAAATAATGGCTGACCGCATAGAGCGTGGTGGCCGGCTCGGCGAAATAGAAGCCATGGGCGACGCCGACGGGAATCGCCACGATATGCAGGTCGTCGGCCTGCAGGCGCAGGAGCCGCGAGACCCGGTAGGTCGGTGATCGCGGCCTGAGGTCGTGGAGGCCGAGGATCATCTCGCCGGCGGCGATGGTCAGATAGTCGGCATGCAGGCGATGGGCGTGCACGCCGCGCAGGACATTGGCCCGGGACTGCACGATGTTCCACTGCAGCGCCGGCGCTCCCAGCCCCCATTCCTCGCGAAACACCTCGGTGAAGGTGCCGCGGGTATCGGCATGGGTCTTCAGGGCCCTGAGCGCCACACCGGCCGGGATGGTGATCTCTTCGGCCAGGACGGAGCGCGCGGTCGGAATGGCGTCGATGGTCATCGAAGGCTCGCGGTTGCGGACGGAGGCATAGCGTGGTGGTGGGGGTGGGGTCCAGGGGAGGGACACAAGGCTCTTGGCCGGTATTCGGGAAACACGAGCTTATCCGCTCTGGTTTCATATACTGGCGGCGCTTTCGAGGGGCGCTCGCAGCGAGGTGGCCTGCAGTGTCTTCGACGGCATCGCCATGCGTCGGCGCGTGGATGTCTGCGGCGACCAGTCGTTCGCTAGCGGGCAGGCTGTTGCCGGCCATAGGATCGTACCGTCGGGTGGCCTGAGGTATGGGGCGTGAGCGTCTTGGATCTCTTCGGTCTTCACGGCTCTGATCGGGAGTTCGAGCGCGAAGACTGCCGCCCACTTGCGACGCGATATGCCCTTCGCGTCCTAGATCCGCGCCAGAATTTCTTCTAGCGGACCGTCCGCGACAATTGTTCCCTCTCGCAGCAGGACCGCACGATTGCAGTGTTGACGCAACGTGTCCGGATTGTGTGATGCGAGCACGAGGATGCGAGCCCGCGACAACATCTTGTCCAGCCGGCGCTTGGCCTTCTCGGCGAAGCTTGCGTCGCCCGCGCTGATCATCTCGTCGAGCAAGATAATGTCTGGTTGAACAGCCGTCGAAACGCCAAAAGCGAGGCGGAGAACCATACCGCTCGAATAAGTCCGCATCGGAAGGTCCAGGTAGGCCCCGAGCTCGGAGAAATCGGCGATTTCGGGAACCAGAGCATTGGCCTCGGCAAAGGTCATACCCAGGAAAACCCCGCGCAGCACAATGTTCTGCCGGCCGGTCAATTCGTAATCCATGCCCATGGCGAGATCGAGAAGCGACGAGGTCTTACCTTCAATTGTCGCGCTGCCTGACGAGGGTTCGTAGGCGCCACTCATGACACGCAGAAGTGTCGATTTGCCCGCACCGTTGTGGCCAACGAGAGCGAGACGGTCACCAGGCTGCAGTGTCAAGCTGATACCACGCAGAGCCTGAATGGTGACGCGATCACCGTCGCTCTTTCCAACCTTGCCCCCAACGCGGCGGAGAAGATCGCTGCGCAGCGAACGGCCTCGCGCGTTGTAGATCGCAAAATCGACCCCAGCATTTTGCAGCTTGATCGAGGCCACTGGTCGATCCTTACAGCCAATAGACGATGCGGGCGCGGAAGCGCACGAAGAGTGGAAGACTTATTGAAGCCAGGAGCGTGACTGCAGCGAGGGCGAGCCCGTAAGTGAAAGTGTTGGGGGTGACCCCGCGCAACGGCTCCGTCACGACGTGCAGGAAGGCCGCAAATGGATTGTAGTCGATGACCCATGCGGCGTGGCCCGGCAAACTGCTTGCGGGCCACATCACGGGAGTGATGAAGAAGGCAATCTGTACGACGTTTTGGACGATTTGCGGCAGGTCGCGGAAGCGTGTGCAGAACACGCCGAGCAGCAGAGCGGTAAAAAAGCCGGCGACAAGAACAAGGCCAAGCCCAAGCGGAGCCAACAGCCACGTCCAGGAAGGTGGGTGACCCATTGTCACAAAAATCAACGGTATCAGGACGATGTTATGCGCAAAATTCATGGTGTTGCGCACGAGAAGGCGCATAACGAAAATGGTCTTGGGGAGTGGCTCTTGACGCAGAAAGCTCTCGGACTGTGTAAAAATGGTAGAGCTCTCAGTGATGATGCCGGAAATGAGAGTCCAGACGACGATGTTGACTGCGATATAGGGAAGGAACTGTCGGACGGGCTGATTGAAAAGCAGGGCGTAAACGAGACCGATCGCGACGATGAAAATCGCCATGCTGAAGGTGATCCAGAGCTGGCCGATCCGCGACCGAGCGTAGCGCGAGCGGATATCGCCGGTGCCAAGGAGCCACCAGATTCGCCACTTGCCGATGCCCGACTTGATGTCGCGTATTGCGCGCCTCGTGTCATCGTTGGATGAGGAGATCAACGTCGTCCTTCCCTTGCGGTCATGGTCAGGCTGGCCGCGGTCAATGTAGACCTTGAGCCGGGGGACACAATTGCCTCAATACCAGACTTGTCGGCGAACGGCTGCAGCTAGAGTAAAATCTCCCTGTTTAGGAAGATCTCCATCGTCCCACGCAGTTGATGATCGTCGGCCGCCGATTTGCCTGCACGGGTTATCGAACTGGAATACCATAGGCAATCGCTAAGAAGGTCACGCCATCCGACGGACGATGAGGTTCTCATCTTGGAGGCTGTGTTCGCCATGGATACTGGGCTGCATTGTGGCGATGGCGCGCCGAGAGCGTCATGCCGATGCCATCGGTAATCGAAGACGCGTCCCCGGAGATGGCACTACCCTGTCAGCGATCGGCCAAGACGGCCACCCGGCTCTGTGCGGCGGCCGCGAGGGCGTTATCGGAATGGCGCTGGACAACAGTTCGAAGGGGCACGGCAGTGCTGGCGCAACTCGCCGCCGCGAACTCCTGGGCGATGGCGATGTCGTCGTCGCATGCCAGCGGCGGTGCGTCACGGTTGGGCGCGAATAAGATGGGGACGGGGTGGTCAGCCATGGGTTGGGTCTCTGTTGGAGCGAGGGGAAAAGCAAATCCAACGAGGGCGCCGGCGAGCGCCGCCGGGGACTATGGTCGCGATGACCGAAGGGCCGCGCCTTCACGCGGATGCAGGGCGGCGCCTGCTAGTGTCGCGTCACAATGATTGTGACTCGTTGAGCGAGGGGGCTGGATAGGATTTTGTCATCTTCAAGGAGGGGCCTGATCTGTAGAGCACATCCATCGGATTCGCGTGCCGGAGACGGTTCGGCGGCATTGTCTGGCCGGGACTTCGGTTTCGAGTTGGGTGCGACTTTCGATGCGGCGGTCGAGGCATTGGCGCCGCATGACGCCGATCGCGATCTCGGCCATGTCGGGCCAACTGGCGTGCCTGGAGGCGCGGTTGAATCCCATACGTGTCAGGATCCGCCGTGCTTCGGCGGCTGGGACGGCATCATAGATGGCCGATGACCTCCGCCGCGACAGGGACAGCAAGAGCGCGCGGATGCGTTGCGTTTGTTTGGCCTCGCGGGCTATGCGGAGGCCCTGGCATAATGTCGTGCCAGGCATGGCTGACGGGCGAGCCTTATGACGGGGCCGATCAGGAGACCCGCATTCATCTATTGGGGCCGTCGAGGGCCGGCTCTGCGTATGGCGCGGGATCTGATCGATGCCGCTCAGGTGGCGGATATCGAGTGTCTGCTATCGTTGTCCAAGCAGAACTCTGGAGTGTCGGAATTTGCCGACCTGGGGGAGCGCCTCGTACCCGTTTCCACCTTTCAATACGGATTCGGGGCTATCACCCGAATCGGCGCTTTGCCCCGAGCATGGCGGGTACTGCGCGAGAGCCTCGAACGCCATCGGTCCGACGCGGTGATCGTCTTGATGCCGCATGTATGGACGCCACTCATCGCGCCGCATGTACAGGCGCTTGATCTGCCTTATGCCGTCGTGGTCCATGATGGTCGTTCGCATCCGGGCGATCCTACCGGCTTGGTGAACCACTGGCTGTGGCGCGATGCGCACCGTGCGGATCTCGTCTTCACGTTGTCGGACAAGGTGGCGGACGATCTACACGCGATGGGTATTCCACGATCACGCCTCGTGCCGTTATTCCACCCTGACCTTGGATATCGCGGCGATGCCGGCGGCGGACCAGCCAAGGAGAGCGGGCGGTTACGGGCGCTCTTCTTCGGCCGAATCCTGCCCTACAAGGGATTGTCTCTTTTCGTCGATGCCCTCGAACGCTTGGTGGCTCAAGGCTATCAGGTCGAGGCAAGTGTGGTTGGTGAAGGCTCGCTTGGCCAGGAGGGCGGGCGGTTGGCGCGCCTCGGCGCCACAGTCATCAATCATTGGGTCGCCGATGACCAGATCGCCAGCATCTTTCAGGCTCACGATGTCGTGGTCCTCTCGCATCTTGAGGCGAGCCAGTCAGGCGTCGTCGCCGCCGCCTTTGCGCAAGGTGTTCCGGTTGTCGTCACGCCCGTTGGCGGCCTAGCCGAGCAGGTCCAGCATAATGAGACCGGGTTGGTAAGCGAGCGGGTGTCAGGCGAGGCCATCGCTGCCTCATTGAGCAGGCTGATCGACGAACCGCTGCTTCTTCCGCTGCTCCGCAAGAGCCTCGCCAAGCAAGCGGAGGCCCGATCGCCCGGCCGCTTCCTGCACGAGATGCTGGCGGCCTTCCAGTGCTGACCGGAATTGTTATTCCACAGTGCGTAAGTGCGAATTTGGGCGCGCGGTCTGATTCCCGCCTCAATCGCGACAGCGTTCCTGGTTAACCGGCGCTCGGTCCATCGGTGTTGGCGACGTCCCGCCCGTGGCGGTCAGTGCATGTCAGTGCAGGAAACAGCCGCGCGGCCTCGCCGCCGCGGCAGCGCAATGCTTTGCACCGCAAAGCCCGGAGACATCACAGGTTTGGACGTCAGGATGCAATTGCCTCATCGCCCCGCCGCCACGGCGGCCGATCCCATCGTCCGGGCGCTGCGCGCCTGTCGCGGGCCGCTTTTGGCGGCCGCGTTGTTCTCGGGCGTGCTCAACGTGCTGATGCTCGCCGGCGCGCTTTACATGCTGCAGGTCTATGACCGGGTGCTCGGCAGTCGCAGCGTCCAGACGCTGATCGGGCTCACCGTGCTGCTCGCCGGCATCTTTCTGGTCCAGGCGGCGCTCGACATCATCCGGCAGCGGCTCTTAACCCGGGTCGGCGCGTCGGTCGACCGGCGGCTGGCGGACCGGATCTACCAGATGACCCTGGCGATCCCGCTGAAGGGCGGGGCGGGGGCCGATGCGCTGCAGCCGAGCCGGGATCTCGACACGGTGCGCGCCTTCGTGTCGGGGCTCGGGCCGACGGCCTTTTTCGATCTGCCCTGGATGCCGCTTTTCGTCATTCTCTGCTTTTTCCTGCATCCTTTGATCGGCTGGGCGGTGGTCGCCGGCGCCATCGTGTTGTTTTCCATCACGCTGCTCACCGAGCGGGCCATTCGGGGGCCGTCGCAGGCCTATTCACGTGAGGCTTCGGCGCGTTCGGCCATGGCCGAGACCTCCCGGCGCAATGCCGAGGCCATCGCGGCCATGGGCATGCAGGCCGCGCTCACCGGCCGTTACGGCGCGATCAACGGCCGCTATCTCGCGGCCAACCAGGCCGCGACCGATGCCGGCGCGTTGTTCGGCACGGTGTCGCGCACCTTCCGCATGGCCATGCAGTCGGGCATTCTGGGGCTCGGCGCCTTCCTCGTGCTTTCGGATCAGGCTTCGCCCGGCGTGATGATCGCTTCGTCCATTTTGATGGGGCGGGCGCTGGCGCCGATCGAACTGGCGGTCGGTCATTGGAAGAGCTTCATCGCGGCCCGCCAGGCCTGGGCGCGGTTGCGCCACACCATGCGGGCCCTGCCGCCGGCCGCGCCGCCCATGCCGCTCGCCGCGCCGCGCAACATGCTGACGCTCGAGCAGGTGTTCACCGGCGCGCCCGGCGCGCAGAACCCGATCATCCAGGGCATATCGCTGTCGCTGCTCGCCGGCCAGGCGCTGGGGGTCATCGGCCCCTCGGCGTCGGGCAAGTCGACGCTGGCACGCACGCTCGCCGGCATCTGGGCGCCGCTGCGCGGTTCGATCCGGCTCGACGGCTCGGAACTGTCGCAATGGGCGCCCGAGGCGCGTGGCGACTTCATCGGCTATTTGCCCCAGGACATCGGCCTGTTCGACGGCACCATTGCCGAGAATATCGCGCGGTTCCGGCCGGGGGCCGATCCGGCCGATGTCGTGGCGGCCGCCAGGGTCGCCGGCGCCGACGGCATGATCCGCGGCCTGCCCGACGGTTACGAGACGCGCATCGGCGATGGCGGCACGGCCTTGTCGGGCGGCCAGCGCCAGCGTGTCGCGCTGGCGCGTGCCGTATTTGGCAATCCCTTCCTGGTGTTGCTCGACGAACCCAATGCCAATCTCGACATGGAGGGCGAGGAGGCCGTCACTCAGGCCATTCGCCATGTCCGCGACCGCGGCGGCATCGCCATCGTCATTGCCCACCGGCCGAGCGCGCTCACCGCGGTGGACGTGGTCGCGGTGATGCGCGAAGGCCGCCTCGTCGCCTTCGGATCACGCGACGAGGTGTTGAAACGGGTGCTGGCGCCGCAGCCGAAAGGGGCAAGGTCATGACCGATATCATGCAGCGATTCATCGAGGCCCGCCGCGCCGGCACCCGGGGCGCGCGCGGCCTCGCGGCCGGGAGCAAGACCATCACCGAACTCGTGCAAAGGGTCACCGGGGCCGGCAGCGCCGGCGCGGCCTGGGCGCGCAATGCCGCCGTGAAGGCCAGGGCCGCGACCCATGGCGGGCAGGGCGGCACAGCGATCGATCGCGCCGAGACGGCGCCCGACCCGTCCATGCGTCGCCTGATCATCGCCGGCCTCGCCATCGTGGCGGTGCTGGTCGGCGGCGTCGGCACCTGGGCCTCCACCGTGCTGTTGTCCGGTGCCGTGGTGGCCAGCGGCACCGTTGTCGCCGACACCAATGTGAAGACCGTCCAGCATCCCACCGGCGGGATCATCGGCGAGATCCATGTCCGCGACAGCGTGCGCGTCAAGGAGGGCGATCTGTTGATCAAGCTGGACGACACCGTTACCCGCGCCAGCCTGCAGGTGGTGGTCAAGCAGCTCAACGAGATGCAGGCGCGGCTGGCCCGCCTGGAGGCTGAGCGCGATGGCCTGCGCGAATTCGCCGTGCCGGCGGATCTCGCCAACTGGATGAGTTTCCCCGATGTTGCGCGCGCCGTCGACAGCGAGAAGAGCCTGTTCCAGGCCCGGCTCGAGGCGCGCGAGGGCCAGGCCAAGCAGCTGCGCGAGCGCATCGGCCAGATCCGCGGCGAGATCGCCGGCATCAGCGCCCAGGAGGCGGCCCGCCGCCGCCAGGTCGCGCTGATCGATCGCGAGGTCACCGATGTCGGCGATCTCTTCCGGCGCAATCTGGTGCCGCGCACGCGCCTGGTCGAGCTGGAGCGAGAGCAGGCGCGCCTGGCCGGCGATGTCGGCCAGTTCGTCGCCGAGCGCGCCCGCGCCGAAGCCCGGATTTCCGAAAACGAGCTGCAGATCCTGCAGATCGGCCAGGACCTGCGCCGCGAGGTGTCGACGGAGCTGCGCGATATCCAGGGCAAGATCGGCGAGTTCGTCGAGCGCCGCATCCAGGCCGAAGACACGCTGAAGCGCATCGAGATCCGCGCGCCGCAGAGCGGCCTGGTGCATCAGCTCGCCTATCACACGGTCGGCGGCGTCATTCCGGCCGGCCAGCAGATCATGCAGGTCGTGCCGGGCGACGATGTCCTGGTCATCGAGATCCGCATCCAGCCGCAGGACATCGAAAAGGTCGCCGTCGGGCAGCCGGCCTACATCCGCTTCAGCGCGCTGCCGCATGGCACGACGCCTGAATTGCAGGGCAAGGTGACCCGGGTTTCCGCCGACGTGGTGCGCGAGCCGCAGACCAACGCGGCCTATTTCACCGCCAGGGTCGCGGTGCTGGATGGCGAGCTCGCCAAGCTCGGCAGCCATCGGCTGACCTCGGGCATGCCGGCGGAAGTGTTCATCCGCACCAAGGAGCGCACGGCGCTGGCCTATCTGATGAAACCGATCGCCGATCAGCTCAACCGGGCGTTCCGCGAAAACTGACGGCCGGGGCGTGACCGGGCGGCCTCAAACCGCCTGGCCGCGCGCCTGACTGAGCGAGATGATGTTTTTCGGCTTGCGGATTTCGGGCACGAGATCCGCGACCAGGTCACGCACCGTGTCGTCGTCGCCCTGCTCGGCCGCGCGCGCCAGCTCGGCCACGATGGCATGCAGCCGCGGCAGCGGGATCGACTGGGATTCGGCGGCCACGATGCCGCGCACGCCGATGTCGAACTGGGGTTCGCGGTCCTCGAACAGGAATTCGGCCATGCGCTCGCCCGGCCGCTTGCCGGTATAGACGATGCGCATGCCGCGGTCGGGCTCGAAACCGGCAAGCCGGATCATGCGCCGGGCGAGGTCGTCGATCCGCACCGGCTGGCCCATATTGAGCACGAGCACCGCGGACTGGCTTCCCGGCTCCTGGCCGGCGGTGACACGCGCGGCGGTCCAGAGCAGGTCGGTCGCCTCCCGCTTGGTCATGAAATAGCGGACCATGGCCGGGTCGGTGACGGTGACCGGGCCGCCCGCCTCGATCTGCGCGCGGAAGCGCGGCACCACCGAACCGGCCGTGCCGATGACATTGCCGAAGCGCACGGCGACCAGCCGCGTGGCACGCGGCACATGGCCGCCGACCAAAGCAGGGGCCGCGTCGATCGACTGGGTATAGAGCTCCGCGATCCTTTTGGTCGCGCCCAGCATCGAGACCGGCCTGGTCGCCTTGTCGGTCGAGATCAGCACGAAGACGCCGACATTCGCCGCGATGGCGGCATCGGCGGTGTTGACGGTGCCGAGCACATTGGTGCGCACGGCCTCCGCCACCTCGCGTTCCAGATGCGGGACATGTTTCAAGGCCGCGGCGTGGAACACCACGTCCGGGGCGAAGGCCTTGATCAGTTCGGCGATGCGCGCCCGGTCGCGGATATCGCACAGGCGCCCTTCGACCGCTTCGGCCTTGTCCTCCAGCGTCAGCTCCGCCCGTTCCAGGACGGCGTGCAGGGCCGCCTCGGAGTGATCGATCACGAGCACCCGGGCCGCGCCGATCTCGGCGCTGCGCAGGGCCAGTTCCGCGCCGATCGAGCCGCCGCCGCCGGTCACCAGCACCCGCTTGCCCTGGACGTAGTTCTTCAACGGTCCTTCATCGACCTCGACCAGCGGCCGGATCAGCAGGTCGTCATCGATCACCGCGTGCAGCTTGGCCGGCCGCGCCATATCGGTCGAATGGGCAATGTCGAGCCGGATCGCGGGAATGCCGAGACGCCGGAACATGCCGACCACGTCCTCGATCTGGCGGACTTCCTTCAGCGCCTCCGGCGCGATCAGCGCGCGCTGGATGGTGATGCCGCGCTCGGCGGCGTCCCGGACAATGGTCTCGACGCTGTCGATCAGCCCCCAGACCGGCACGCCGCGCACGGCCTGGTTCACTTCCTGCGGCACGGTGGTGACAATGCCGAAAATGCGGATCGGGCCGGCGAGGCCGGCCTCGGCGAGCTTGATCACGCCCTCGGCGTCGGAAGCGCGGCCGATGGCGATCGCGGCGAGCAGGTCGGCGCCATGGACATTGGCCCGCCGCCAGTTGCGGAAGGCGCGATAGGCGACCCGCGGGCCGCCGAGCAGGATGACCTGCACGCACCAATAGATCGCCAGTGTCCGGCCGCCGAAAAACTTGCCGACGTCGATATAGCGCGGCGAGATCATATAGTCGGCGATCAGCAGCGCCGCCGTCAGGATAGACACCGCCTTGAAGATGCCGAACAGGTCGAAAAGCGAGGCAAAGCGCCAGCGCGACGCGTAGAGCGAGCAGAAATGATAGATCAGCAGGGCGAAAGCGGCGAAGGCCAGGCCAGCCAGAATCTCGAATCGCCGACCGAAGTCGGAAATATAGGGCTCGCCCCGCAAAGAAACGGCAAGAAACAAGGCAAGGAATGTGACGCCGAAATCATGCAGCGCGACACAGTAGGTCTTGAATTGGATTCGTTTCAAGGGGCTGTTCACGTTGCACAGGGGACGACAGGCCGCCACGCAAACAGGTCGCCATTATGCCGAAACCTGCATGCTTAGCGGACAAGGTCTACGACAAACCATCGTTTCCGCAGCCGGTCAAGCGTCCCGGGAGCTGTTCGCGCAGAGGTTTGCGAGGGGTGGTATCAACGTGCCGTCAGGTTTATGACAGCAAGCATGTCATAAACTGCTTTGCCGCAGGCTTCGGCCCGGCAACGCTTCTCAGGTCTGCGCCGCGCGCAGCGCGCCGATCAATGACCGCTCCAGCGTCGAGGCGACCTGGGCCTGCGACGCCTTTTCGGCGAACTCGGTCAGCATCTGCGGCGGCAGCCGGGGCGCGAGCGTCGAAACCAGGCGAATCAGTTCCTCCAGCGTGCCGGCGAAATGCTCCTGCAGGTCCTGGCCCATGCCCGGTTCGCGCCGCATCCGGTCCGCCAGTTCCTGCGCGACGATGCGGGCCGATTCGTCGAGGCCGGCGCCGGTCACGATGACGCTGTTAACGCAGAGCCGGACGAAGTAGGGAAGGCAACGTTCAACTTCTTCCGCGATTGTTGGCATAGGATTTCTTAAAATCAGGGCGCCCCTCGCCCACGCCGCCGTGCCGGTGCCGACGGGCGGGCGATTTGTCTCACTCGCTGGCGATAAAGGCAAGGAACCATGGCGGGCGCGTGGCTTGGTGGAACGATCGGGACAGGGCGCCTGGCCGGACGGCCGGGATATGCCGGGGCGCGGCCATGAGCGCGCCGCGCATTCTGTGCATCATCAACGAGGACTGGTTTTTCCTCTCGCATTTCCTGCCCTGGGCGCGCGCCGCGCGCGCGGCCGGTTTCGAGGTCGTCCTGCTGGCGGCCCGTGGCGCGGCTTCCGCCCGGATCGAGGCCGAAGGCATCCGCGTGGTCGCGGCCAAGGCGGCGCGTGCCGGGCTGGCGCCGAAGAACCTGGTGCCTGCGGCGCGCCAGGCGATCGGGCTGATCGACCCGGCCCGGCCAACCATTGTCCACGCCTTCGGGCTGCATGGCATGGCCATCGCGGCGCTGGCCCGTACGCTGCAGGGCAAGTTTCCCGCCGTCGTCAGCGTCACCGGCCTCGGCTTTCTGGCGGCCGCCGGCCGGAAGCTCGCCGCGGGTGCGCTCGCCTTCGCCGCGCGCACGGCCCTCGACGGGCCCGCGACGGTCTGGCTCACCGAGAACCCGTCGGACGGACCGGCCATGGGGCTGTCGCGCGCGGGCAGGGACGGGCGGATCATTCAACTGGGCGGCGCCGGCGTCGACGTCGCGGCCTTCAGTCCGCGGCCGTCCTTGCCGCGGCCGCCGCTGAAACTCGCGCTGGTGGCGCGGATGATCCGCTCCAAGGGCGTCGATCTCGCCGTCGCCGCGGTGAGGGAGGCCCGCCGCCGGGGCCTGGACGTCAGCTTGACCTTGGTCGGCGCCGGCGATCCGCGCAATCCGCGCGCCTATACGGCGGCGGAGCTCGCGGGCTTCGCCGCGACCGAAGGGGTCGCCATGCTCGGCGCGCGCGACGACGTTGCGCGGATCCTCGGCGAGCATCACGCCTTCATCCTGCCGTCGCGCGGCGGCGAAGGGCTGCCGAAGGCGCTGCTCGAGGCGGCCGCCGGCGGGCTGCCGGCCGTGGTCACCGACGTGCCGGGCTGCCGCGAATTCGTCGTCGACGGAGCGACAGGCTTCGTCGTTCCGGCCGACGATACCCGCGCGCTGGCGGATGCGCTGGTGCGGCTCGTCGCGAGCGACGTTGACGCCATGGGCCTGAACGCGCGCGCGCGGGTCGTCGACGGCTATTCGGTCGAAACCGTCTCGGCGACCGTGGTCGCGGTCTACCGGCGGCTCGCCGCCAAGGCCGCTGACAGGCGCTGAGCAAGGCGCCTCGCGGCTGCGGGCGGCGAATGGCGAGTGGCAAATGGGGGGCGCCCCGCCCAGCAGCACCGCGCCAACCCTCGCCCACGCCTTCGTCTACGGCATGCACATATCTCTGGAGAGGAAGTGCGGCGGATTGACTCGGGTGTGCGGCGGGGCTGGCCATTGCGGCT
>NZ_JBWKTP010000017.1:0-76910 GCF_059420385.1 Phreatobacter sp. GW821-FHT04C01
GATCGCTGCAAGGTCGAGGAGCCCCAGCTCAAGGCCACCGGCGAAGGGCATTTCGCCGCATGCCATTTGCACGACGAGCCTGTCGCGCGCGCCCCGGGGCTGAAGGCGGGTACGGCCGAACCGGTCTGAACGGCCTGCGGCACGGCGGTTGAATTCAGGCGCCGCCCGCCGGCCGGCATCGGGCATGCCGGGCAGCGGCCTGCGGGGCAGGGGCGACGGCTCAGCTGCCGATCGAGAAGACGGCCGCCGTGCCGGCCAGGACGGCCGCCTGCGTGCGTGTCGATACCCCCAGTTTCCGGAAGATCGCCGAGACATGGATCTTCACGGTCTGCTCGGAGACGCGCAGTTCGCCGGCGATCTGCTTGTTCAGGCGCCCCTGGACGATCATGCGCAGGATGCGCAGCTGCTGCGGCGACAAGGCGGCAAAACGGCGCGCGATCAGGAGATCCTCGGCGCCGACATCCGTTTCGATCGCCATCGAGGCCGGGGCCCAGATGCCGCCGGACAGGAGCGTCTTGATCGCGCCGACCATTTCGGCGAGGCCGAGCGATTTGGGAATATAGCCGCAGGCGCCAGAGGCCAGGGCCCGGCGCACCGTCGCCGCGTCTTCGACCGCCGAGACGATCGCGACGGGGACGGTCGGAAACCGCGACAGCAGCAGGAAAAGTCCGGCAAGCCCGCTCGAGCCGGGCATGTTGAGGTCGAGCAGCACGAGGTCGGCTGTCTCCGACGCCGGACCGATGGCTTGAATGACCGCATCGAGGCTGCAGCATTCCTCGATCGTCGCGCCGGGAAATGCACCGGACAATGCGGTCCGCAGCGCGGCGCGGATGAGCGGATGATCGTCGCCGATGACGATCCGCGGTGCGCCCGGCAGGTCGCTATGTCTCGCGGTCATGATCGGCTCCTGCCTCCAAGACGTGAGACCGCAGGCTCGCGCCGGTCAGGAAGCGGCGCAGGGCGGCTGGCCTCAAGGGTTTCAAAAGAATCTGGCAGGCGCGCCGCTCGGCTTGCTGGCGCACCTTCTCGTTGCGATCGGCGGTCAGCAGCAGGGCGGGAATCCGCGAGCCCCAATCGTGCCGGAGGCTGTCGAGAAGATCGAGGCCGGTGGACCGGCCGCCGAGGTGATAGTCGAGCAGGATGACATCGGGGATCCGGCCTCGGAGGTTGCCGCCGATTTCGGCGGCCCCGGCGGCCGTGACCACCTCGTGCCCCCAAAGCTCGAGCAGGGCCCGCATCCCCTCCAGGATTTCCGCTTCGTTGTCGATGCAGAGGACGAGCAGCGGGTTGACGCGCAGGCCCGCCGGTTCGGCGGCGGTTCCGGCGATCACCGGGGCCGCGGGCTCCGCGAGAGGAACATCGATGGCAAAACAGGTGCCGTAGCCCACCCGCGAGCGGAGCAGGAGCCGCAGGTCGAGGAGACCGGCGATGCGGTCGACGATGGCGAGGCCGAGCCCGAGGGCCTTCTCCGAACGGCCGCCATGGAACTCGTCGAGGCGCCGGAATTCCTCGAAGATCTCCGCATGCTTGTCTTCCGGAATGCCGCTGCCGGTATCCCAGACTTCGATCCGCAGAAATGCCCCCCGGCGCCGGCAACCGAGCAGCACGCGGCCGGAGGCGGTATAGCGCAGGGCGTTGGCGAGAAAGTTCTGCAGGATCCGGCGCAGCAATTGAGGGTCGGTGCTGACGGTGGCGCCGCAGCCGACATGGCGCAGCACGAGGTTGCGCTCCTTGGCCAGCGCGGAGAATTCGATCGCCAGGCGTTCCAGGATCGGCCCGACGGCAAAGGGCCGGACATTCGGCCGGATCGCGCCGGAATCGAGCGAGGAGATGTCCAGGAGGCCGCCGAGAAGCTGTTCGGTGGAGCGCAGCGCGGTGCCGGCATGGGCGACGAGACTGCGCTCCCTGGCGCCGAGGCTGAGGCTCCCGGGCTCCGTCTGGGTCTCGTCGAGCGCGGCGATGAACAGGCGCGCCGCGTTGAGCGGCTGCAGCAGGTCGTGGCTCGCCGCGGCGAGGAACCGCGTCTTGCTGGCATTGGCGCTCTCGGCCTCGGCCTTGGCCTGCATGAGCGCTTCCGTGCGCTCGCGCACGCGCAGCTCCAGCGTCTCGTTGGCGGCGCGCAAGGCTTCGGCCGCCCGGTGCCGGTCGGTAACGTCGGTATAGGTCGAGATATAGCCGCCGTCGGGCATGCGGTCGTAGACCACTTCCAGGACCGTGCCGTCCTGCCGCCTGCGCTCGTGGACATAAGGCCAGGTTTGAGCGGAGACATCCCGGTCGGCCAGCAGCGCGGCCATGTCGCGGCCGCCATATTCGCCGCGGCTGCGGTTGTCGGCGGCGAAGGCGGCCAAGGGCAGGCCAACCCGGACGGCATCCGCGGGCAGGCCGAGCAGGCGCAGGAAGCGGCCGTTCCAGGCGGTAATGCGCAGCTCGGCGTCGAAGGTGCAGATCCCCTGCGGCACCGTCTCGAGCGCCGCCTCGAGCAGCCTGCGGTTGAAGCGGAGCGCCTCGGCCGCCTCGTCGAGCATGGCCATCGCCGCGCCGCGCGACAGCGAGAAGCCCTGCAGCGAGGATGCCATCACCACGCGCGCCGAAGGCGCGCCGATGGCGCCGGCCAGAATATGTTCGGTGAAGCGGATGGCGTGCAGGTCGGCGAGGCCGGAGGGGTCGAGCGGCGGCCCCGTTCCGTCGCGCCGGGCCGCGAGATAATCGTGGAAAACCGACCGGCCGCGCTCGGCCCCGACAAAGCGGAGGGCCAGGGCCTGCAAGTCCTCGAGCCGGGCGACCGCGCGGCGGGGCCCGGGCGCGTCGGTATCGCCGCGGGGGCCGCTGACGAAGGCGGCCGCCTGCAGGCGCTCGATCAGGCCTTGGCGCGAGAGCATCGAGCCGAGCACGAAGGCCACCAGGTTGGCCGCCAGGCTCCAGACCGTGCCATGCGAAATCGGATCGAGATCGAACCCCATCAGCGCCTGGGGCCGAAGCCAGGCAAGGCCCCAAGGCCCCTCCGAAAGGATCGTGGGGGCTATCGACACGAGCGGCAGGGTCGCCGGCAGGAGCAGCGTATAGCCCCAGACCGCGACGCCGGCGACAATGCCGGCGAGCGCGCCGACCCGGCTTGCGCCGCGCCAGTAGAGGCCGCCGAAAAAGGCCGGCCCGAACTGCGCGACGCCGACGAAGGATACCAGCCCGATCTGGGTCAGCGGGTAGTCGCGATCCACCGCGCGGTGCATCACATAGGCCAGAATGAGCACGACAACCACGGCGCCGCGGCGAATGCGCAAGAGGACGCGGGACACATCGCCGCTCCAGGCCCAGGGCGCCAGCGAGCGGGCACGCAGCAGCAAGGGCATGGTGACGTCGTTGCACAGCATCGTGCTGAGCGACACGGCGGCGACGATGACCATGCCGGTCGCGGCCGAGAGGCCGCCGATGAAGGCCAGCAGCGCGACGCCCCAATGGCCGGCCGCGATCGGCAGCGAGATCATATAGGTGTCCGGATTGGCGCTCCGGCCGATCTGGGTCAGCCCGGCGATCGCGATCGGGATCATGAAGATGCTGAGGATCACCAGATAGCCGGGATAGAGCCAGGCGGCCGGACGGGTATGGCGCGGGCTCTCGTTCTCGACGATCGCCACGTGGAACGCGTGCGGCAGGCAGAGGAAGGCGATCACCGAGATCAGCGTGTTGGTGATCCAGGTGGGGTCGCCGGGATTGACCGAGAGGAGCGGGCGGAGGCTGGGGTCGCTCTGCGCCTTCGCCACCAGCTCGCCGAAGCCGTCGGCCATGCCGAAGACGATGAAGGCGGCGACCGCGACGAAGGCGGCGAGCTTGACGAGGCTCTCAAAGGCGATCGCCAGCATGAGGCCGCGGTGATGCTCGCCGGCGGTAATGTGACGGACCCCGAAGATGATGGTGAAGGCGGCCATGGCCGCGGCCACGGCGAAGGCGCTGTCGCGCCAGAACGGTCCGGCCGTTCCCGCATGGTCCTTGTCGGTCGCGGTCAGGATATCGAAGCTGGCGCCGACGGCCTTCAGCTGAAGGGCGATATAGGGAAGCACGCCGGCCAGCGCCGCGACGGTGACGAGCGCGGCCAGCGCCTGGCTCTTGCCGTAGCGCGCCGCGATGAATTCCGAAATGGACGAGGTGTTCTGGGCCCTGGCGAGCGCGATGACCCGGGTCAGCACGGGCTGGCCGAAGACCAGGACGAGTGTCGGGCCGATATAGATGGGCAGGAAGTCCCAGCCGCTGGTCGCGGCCCGCCCGACCGATCCGTAGAAGCTCCAGGATGTGTTGTAGATCGCCAGCGTGAGCGCATAGGCGAGGGCGCTCCGGCCGATCGGCGCCGCGCCCGTCGCCGATCGCGTTTCGCCCCACCAGGCAACCGCGAACAGCACGGCGAGATATGCCCCGGCAACGGCAAGCACCAGCCAGCTCTGCACCCCGGTCGTCCCGCATGTTGAGAAAGAGCCTGTGCCTGAACGTTAGTCAGATCATCGACCGTCAACAATATGCCGGACCGCGTCGTGCCTAAGAATTGTGCCGCGATGAGCGAAAGTAGGGGGGTGGTGGAGCGAAAGTAGGGGGCGCTCCCGCGGGTCGCGATCGCTAGGTCAGGAGCCAAGACAACGAAAGACAATGCGATCTTTCGGCGGGAGGACAATCGATGAGCTCTCTTCTGGGCCTTGCCCGAGGCATTGACGAGATCAACCGCAGATGCGCCCAGTTCGCGTCCTGGCTGGTCCTGGTGTCCTGCGTGATCAGCGCGGCCAATGCCGCCTCGCGCTATCTCTTCAACGCGTCATCCAATGCCTGGCTCGAGATCCAGTGGCAGATGTATGCCGGGATCTTCCTGTTGGGCGCGCCCTATGTCTTCAAGCTGAACGAGCATGTCCGCGTCGACCTGTTCTATGGCTCCAGGACCGACCGGCAGAAGCTCTTGATCGACGTGTTCGGCCTCGTCCTCTTCTTGTTCCCGGCGGTGCTGTTCATCCTCGTCCTGGCCTGGCCCTTCTTCCTGGCGAGCTTTCAGTCGCAGGAGGCGTCGTCGAATGCCGGCGGGCTGATCCTCTGGCCGGTCAAGCTGCTGCTGCCCCTGAGCTTCGGGCTGCTCGCGCTGCAGGGCGTCGCGGAGCTGATCAAGCGCGTCGCGGCGCTGCGCGACAGGTCCGGGGCGGCGAGCGCGCTCGTCGCCTACGAGAAGCCGCTGCAATAACGCCGCCGTCCCCCGATATTCGAAGGATTGAGCCATGCTGGTCCACGGCCTGACCGCGCCTGCCATGTTCGCCGGCCTGATCGTCTTCCTGATCGTCGGCTTCCCCGTCGCCTTTTCGCTTGCGGCGCTCGGCCTGTTCTTCGGCCTGATCGCCATCGAGCTCGGTCATTTTACCGTGCCGTTCCTGCAGGCGCTGCCGTTCCGGATCTTCGGCATCATGTCGAACGAGCTGCTGCTGGCGATCCCGTTCTTCACCTTCATGGGCGTGATCCTCGAGCGCGCCGGCCTCGCCGAAGACCTGCTCGAGGGAACCGGACAGCTGTTCGGCTCGGTGCCGGGCGGCCTTGCCTATGCGGTCATCGTGGTCGGGGCGATCCTCGGCGCGATCACCGGAACGGTCGCGGCCTCGGTCATCGCCATGGGCATGATCTCTTTGCCGGTCATGATGAAATACGGCTACGACATGCGCATCGCCACCGGCGTGATCGCGGCGTCCGGAACCATCACCCAGCTCATTCCGCCGTCGCTGGTGCTGGTCGTCCTGGCCGACCAGCTGGGCGTGTCGGTCGGCGACATGTATATCGGCGCGATCGGCCCCTCGATCCTCCAGGTCGGCCTGTTCATCCTGTTCATCGCCGCCGTCTCGGTCGCCGCGCCGCACAAGATGCCGCCGCTGCCGCCGGAGGCGCGGATGCTCAGGGGCTGGGCCCTGATCGGCAAGGTGCTCTGGGGCATGGTCCCCTCGGTCGTCCTGATCTTCCTGGTGCTCGGCACGATCTTTCTCGGCCTCGCCACGCCGACCGAGGCGGGCGCCATGGGCGCGGTCGGGGCGATCGCGCTCGCCGCCCTGCACCGGAGGCTCACCTGGGATCTCGTCTGGGGCGCCATGGACGCCACCATGCGCATCACCGCCATGGTGATCTTCATCCTGGTCGGCGCCACGGTCTTCAGCCTGGTGTTCCAGGGCGTCGACGGCGCCAAATGGATCGAGCACATGCTGAGCGATTTCCCCGGCGGCCGGACCGGCTTTCTCGTCGCGGTGAACATCTTCGTGTTCTTCCTCGCCTTCTTCCTCGATTTCTTCGAGATCGCCTTCATCGTGCTGCCGCTGCTGGTGCCGGTCGCCAAGGCCCTGGACATCAACCTGGTCTGGTTCGGCGTTCTGCTCTGCGTGAACATGCAGACCAGCTTCATGCACCCGCCCTTCGGCTTCGCGCTGTTCTACCTGCGCGGCATCGCGCCGAAGGAGGTGAAGAGCTCCGACATCTACTGGGGCTCGATCCCCTGGATCCTCCTGCAGGTCCTGCTGGTCGTCATCGTCATCGCCTGGCCGGGTTCGGTGACCTACTGGATCGGAGGCCAGGAGACGATCGACGCGGCCCAGGTCACCCGGACGCTGGAAACCCTCGCGCAGCCGGAAGCGGCCGACGAGGCCGACCTGCCGGGCCTGCCCAGCGGCCCCGGCAAGCCTCCGCCGACCACGCCCTGACCGGTTCCCGTCGCGCCGCGGCGCAACGACCCATCGCTGGCATCAACAATCATCCAAGGGAGAGAAACATGAAACGACGTCAACTCCTGGCGGCCTCCGCCACCGGCCTGGTCGGAATGGTGGCGGCCCCGGCCCTGGCCCAGCAGGCCCCCGAGATCCGGTGGCGGCTGACTTCGGGCTTTCCCAAGTCGCTCGACACCCTCTATGGCGCCGGCGAAACCCTGGCGCGGCTGGTCGGAGAGCTGACCGACGGAAAGTTCCAGATCCAGACCTTCGCGGCCGGAGAGATCGTCGGCACTTTCCAGGCTCTCGACGCGGTTGCCAACGGCACCGTCGAATGCGCCCATACCGGGGCCTATTACCACGTCGGCAAGGACCCGACCTTCGCGATTCCCTGCGCGATCCCGTTCATGCTGAATTCGCGCCAGATGAACGCCTGGATGTACCATGGCGACGGGATCGAGGTCTGCAACGCCTTCTTCGCCAAGCACAACCTCTTCGCGCTGCCGGCCGGCAATACGGGCACGCAAATGGGCGGCTGGTTCCGCAAGGAGGTGGCCAGCCTCGCCGATCTCAAGGGGCTGAAGATGCGCATTGCCGGCCTTGCCGGCGAAGTGATGATGCGGCTCGGCGCGGTGCCGCAGCAGATCGCCGGCGGCGACATCTACCCGGCGCTCGAGCGCGGCACCATCGATGCGGCGGAGTGGGTCGGGCCCTATGACGACGAGAAGCTGGGCTTCAACAAGGTCGCGCCGTTCTACTACTACCCCGGCTGGTGGGAGGGCGGTCCGATGTACCACCTCTTCATCAATCAGGAGAAGTGGGCGAGCCTGCCGCCGCTCTACAAGGCGGCTGTCCGGTCGGCCGCCGTCCATGCCAATGTCGACATGCAGGCCAAATATGACGCCCGCAATCCGGCGGCCCTGAAACGCCTGCTCGCCGGCGGCGCGCAACTGAGACCCTATAGCCGCGAGATCATGGAGGCCGCCTACAAGGCGGCGCATGAACTCTACGCCGAGATCAGCGCGACGAACGCCGACTTCAAACGGCTCTATGAGCATATTCGCGCCTTCCGGAACGAGGAAACGCTCTGGTTCCAGGTCGCCGAGTTCGGCTTCGACAATTTCATGGTGCGGAATGTCCATCGCCGCTGAGACCGGCCGGTACCGCCGCACGATGGTCATGACCGGTTGATCCCGGTGCAAGCAGGTCGCGGATCTCGGGGACAAGCCGGGCAGGGCGATTGCATCGACCTTCCCGTGCGCGGCGACCGGGAGCCGCGCCCAGGGGGCGACGCGGCGTCGTGTCGAGGGATCCGCGCCATCCCCTGAGCCCGCCGATGGGCCGCCGGAAGCGGTGTCCCGGCGGGTTCCGAGGGCCTGCATCACGCCGCTGTCATTGCACCTGCGCGTCGAAGCGGGCTATAGGGCGGGCTTCCTTGGGATTACGGGCGCGACACAGTGGCTGAAACCAGCAAGACCGCCAAAGGCGGAATGGGCGAAACCGTCCGCGTGGTCATCCATGCGCTGTTGATCGCCCTGGTGATCCGGACATTCCTGTTCCAGCCGTTCAATATCCCCTCCGGCTCGATGAAGGATACGCTGCTGGTCGGCGACTATCTGTTCGTGTCGAAATACGCCTATGGCTATTCGAAATATTCGCTGCCGTTCTCGCCGCCGCTGTTCGAGGGGCGGATCTGGGGCTCGGTGCCGAAGCGCGGCGACGTCGTCGTGTTCCGCCTGCCGCGCGAGCCAGACGTCGACTATATCAAGCGGGTGATCGGCCTGCCGGGCGATCGCATCCAGGTGCTGGGCGGCGTCGTGCATATCAACGGCGTGGCGGTGAAGCGCGAGCGCATCGACGATTTCGTCGAGGTCGAGGACGGCCGCGAGACGCGCACCCGGCGCTACCGCGAAACCCTGCCGAACGGCGTGACCTATACGACGCTCGATCTCTATGAGAACGGTTTCTACGACAATACGCCGGTCTATGAAGTGCCGCCCGGCCATCTCTTCATGATGGGCGACAACCGCGACAATTCCACCGACAGCCGGGTGCTCAGCCAGGTCGGGCCGATCCCGCTGGAGAACCTGGTCGGGCGGGCGGAAATGCTGTTCTTCTCCATCGAGGAAGGCGAGCGCGCCTGGGCCTTCTGGCGCTGGCCGTGGTCGATCCGCTGGTCCCGGCTCCTCAATATCGTGCGGTGAGGTGGCCTTGGCTCCTGGTCGCAAAGCAAAGCCGATCCGTCCCGGCCTGGACGAGCTGGAGGCCAGGATCGGCCACGCCTTCGCCGACAAGGACCTGCTGATCCGCGCCCTGACCCATCCGAGCGCGGTCAGCGGCGCCGACAAGCGCGACAAGTCGTATCAGCGGCTGGAATTCCTCGGCGACCGGGTGCTGGGTCTCGCGGTCGCCGACATGCTGTTTCGCATGTTGCCCTCGGATGACGAGGGCACGCTGTCGCGCCGCCTGTCGGACCTGGTGCGTGCCGAGACCTGTGCCGATGTCGCGGCGGAACTCGATCTCGGGTCCGGCGTGCGCGTCGGGCCGACCGAGAGTGCTACACAGGTCGGGCGGCGCGCCAGCGTGCTCGCCGATCTCGCCGAGGCGGTGATCGGCGCGGTCTATCTCGACGGCGGCTGGCCGGCGGCGGAAGCCCTGGTGGCCCGCCACTGGCGCGAACGCGTCGTGGCCGGGCCGGTGCACAATCGCGACGCCAAGAGTGAATTGCAGGAATGGGCGCAGGGGCGGGGGCTGCCGACACCGACTTATGTGGTTGTCGAACGCACCGGGCCGGATCATGCTCCCGTCTTCACCATGGCCGTGGTCATCCCGGGCATCGAGGAGGGCCGTGGCCAGGGTTCGGCCAAGCGTCCGGCCGAGATCGCCGCCGCCACCGCCGTGCTGGTGCGCGAAGGTGTCTGGACCGCCGCGACGGACCGCAGCACAAGCAAACCGGCGGAACCGGCACGGCCGGTGATACCCGTCGTTCGGCCGGCCGATCCGCCGCCCTGGGACTAGACAATGACCGAGACAGCACCAACACGTTGCGGCTTCGTCGCCATCATCGGCGCTCCGAATGCCGGCAAATCGACTTTGGTCAACGCCCTGGTCGGCGCCAAGGTGACGATCGTCTCGCACAAGGTGCAGACGACCCGCTCGCTGGTGCGCGGCATCGTCATGGAAGGCACCTCGCAGATCGTCCTGGTCGATACGCCCGGCCTGTTCGCGCCGAAGCGCCGGCTCGACCGGGCCATGGTCACGGCGGCCTGGGGCGGGGCAGCCGATGCCGATCGCGTGCTGATCCTGGTCGACGTGCGCCGCGGCCTGGACGAAAGCGTCGAGGCCATTCTCGACAAGCTGCAGGACATCCGCCAGCCGGTCGACCTGGTGCTGAACAAGGTCGATCTGGTCGAGCCGCGCAAGCTGCTCGACCTCGCCGCCGAATTCGGCGGGCGCGCCAAGTTCGCCAAGACCTTCATGGTCTCGGCGCTGAGCGGCTCGGGCGTCGCCGACCTGCGCCGGCATCTCGCCGAGATCGTGCCGGAGGGCCCTTGGCACTACCCCGAGGACGAGGTCTCCGACCTGCCGGCGCGCATGCTCGCCTCCGAGATCACCCGCGAGAAGCTCTACAAGCGGCTCAATGACGAGCTGCCCTATGATTCGACCGTCGAGACCGAATCCTACGAGGAGCGGAAGGACGGCTCGATCCGCATCGAGCAGACCATCTATGTCGTGCGCGAGGGCCAGCGGAAGATCATGCTCGGCAAGGGCGGCGAGACGATCAAGGCCATCTCCAAATCGGCGCGCGAGGAATTGTCGAAGCTTTTTGAAGTGCCGGTGCACTTGTTCTTGTTCATCAAGGTGCGCGAGGATTGGGGTAACGAACCCGAGCGCTACGAGCGCATGGGACTGGAATTTCCGAAAGGCCGATGACCGCCATGCTGACCGCCATCAGTTCGAAAAAGACCACCACGCTCTACCGCTACCTGACCGGACCCGACGATGCCGCCTTCTGCCATCGGGTCAGCGAGGCCATCAACAAGGGCTGGCAGCTCTATGGCCACCCGACCTTGACCTTCGATCCGGTCAAGGGCCGGGTCGTCTGCGGCCAGGCGATCGTCCGCGAGGTCGAGGACGTCGCCTATTCGCCGGATCTGAAGCTCTCGGATTATTGAGGCGAGGGCAGGGTGCTGCTCTGGCTCGCCGGGGGCGACGTACAGCCTGTTGCCACCGCTAAGCGATGGATCGCGGCCTGGAGCCACCCCGTCACCGGTTGATGCTGGCGCCGATGAACACCTTACGTCACCCCCGGCCGAGGCGAAGCCGAGGGGAAGGGGGTCCAGGGGCCGACAGGCGGTGCTCTCAGTGCATGACGTCCGGATGGGTCTTTCGACCGCGTTCCGGTTTCTGCCCTGCACCCCCTGGACCCCCTTCCCTCGCTTCGCTCGCCCTCGGCAAAGCAAATGCTTTGCCTTGGGGTGACGTAGGGCATGTTCAGGTCGCCGCCACGCGCTGGATCGCCGTCTGCAGCCGGCCTCCTCACCAGCTGATGCTGGCGCCGGCGCGCACGGCGTGGCTGGTCTCGCGCTGGGCGAGCGTGCCGTCGTAGCGCACGAACAGGCGCGTTCCGGCGTTCGGGCTGTAGCCGATGCCGGCACCCACCAGCAGGAGGTCGCGGCTACCGGCGGCGCCGAGCGTGGTGAAACCGCCGCTGGGATCGCCGATGAAGCTGGCCGTGACCGCCGGAATGGTCGACAGAAGCTCGCGCGCGTAGCGCAGCCTGAGGTCGATGCTTGCTGTGCCGGTGCCCACCGGCGCCGAGGCGACGAAACGGGCGCCGGCGGTGGCGCGCAGGCTGTCGAAGCCGGAGCCGCGAACCGCCAGGCCGCCGATCGCCGAACCCGTCTCGACGACGTCGTTGACGAAGGCGCCGGCATAGTCGAGGCCGATGGCCGGCTCGATCGACCAGGCCGCGCCGGAGAACCGATAGCCGGCGAGCACGGAAGCGCCGCCGACATAACCGCCGAGCGAGCCGCTGGCGATGCCGGTCCCGGGGATGGCGCGGAGGTCGCGTGTGGTCGTGCCGGTCAGCCAGCCGACGGTCGCCGAGCCGTCGGCGAACCAGGGGCCGCTACGGTGGCTCGCATAAAGCGTCGCGGTCGTCGTCTCGACCCGGGCGTTCTGGGCGATCGAGCGGAGCGACAGCGAAGACGAAGCCCAGCCGAGCGCGACGCCGAGCACGGTGTCGGGTGTGGCATGGCGCGTGAAGCCGGCGGTGAAGCCGAAGGCCGAGGATGACGAGCGCGCCGCATTGCCGTCGCCGGAGCGGTTGCCGAACTGGCCGGTGGTGGTGCCCCAGAGCGTCCAGCCGGACGCCGGCGCCGGGCGGTTCTCCGCACGCCAGCCGGCCAGGTGGTCGCCGATGGCGGATTGAGCGTCCGAAACGGTGCGGGCGGCGGCCCGGCGCGCTTCGGCATGGACCTGGGCGGTGAGGCTGTCGACGAGGCCGGCGGCCGCCGCCGGAGCAGCAGCAGCCAGCGCGCCGATCAGCGCGCCGTTCGATCCGCTGCCGGTGAGCCGGTCGAGAGCGGCGCCCACCGCGGCGCGGTTGGCGGTCGCGCCCAGCGCCTGGGCGAAGCGGGTTGCCACCTGCACGTCGACGAAGGTCGCGCCGTAGATGGCGGTGACGGTGACGAACTGCGATTGCGGGACGACGCTGGCGAACTGGCCGTTGACCGCGGCGGCCGTCAGGACGCGCGAGGTGCCGTTGAGCGTCGCGGCGCCGACCGCGACGATCTCCAGCGTGCCGCCGAGCGTCGCCGTGCCTGAAATCGCCAGCCTGCTGGCGGCGGCGGCGCCGACCTGGATCTGCAGCGTGCCCGCGGCGGTCTGGGCGAAATTGCCCGTGACCGTCAGCGTGCCTGGGCTGAGGCCGGGGGCGATCGTGCCCGAATTGGTCAGGAGGGCGGTGGTCAGCGTGCCGGTGCCGGTGAGCGTCGCGCCGGCTTCGACGGCGATCGAGGTGCTGCTTTCGATCGCGCCGGTGAGGATCGACTTGCCGCTGACGAAACGTGTCGTTTCGAATTGCGTGAAGGTGGTGTCGATGACCTGGCTGGCACCGGCGCCGGGGTCGAAGATCAGCGCGTCGGTGCCCGCGCCGCCGCGAACCGCGCCGACAAAGGTGCCGCCGCGCACCGTCAGGGTGTCGTTGCCGGCGCCGAGATCGAGCGCGATGCCCGAGGCACCGGCCGCCGCGATCAGGCCGGAATTGGTGACGGTGTCGGCGCCGTCGCCCATCTGGACGGCGGCGTCGGTGCCGGCGCCGGTGATCCGGCCGGAATTCTCCAGCACATTGGCATAGGTGCCAACGATGCCGATCGCCGATCCGGCGAGACCCTCGATGGTGCCTTGGTTGCGAATGGTGATGGCGCCATAGGCCGAGCCGCCGCTGCCATTGTCGATCAGGATGCCGCGGGTGGCGCCGGATATCAGCGCGCCCCGGGCATTCTCGATCAGGCCGCCGCCCATGGCGATGCCTTCCGAGCCGTTCGGCTGGCCGCCGCTGTCGACGCCGCCGGCGCCGGTGCCGCGGATGATGCCGAAATTCCTCACCGTGCCGATCAGGTCGATGTCGACGCCGTCGCCGTCGCCATTGAGCGAGGCGGCGCCGGTATTGGTGAGGATGTTGCCCGGGCCGGCATAGGCGCCGATGATCGTGCCGTAATTGGTCACGGTGGCGGTGCCGTCCGAGCCGACGCCCGAGCCGTTGCGGCCGATGATGGTCGCGCCGGCCTCGTTGACCACGGTGATGTCGGCATCGGCGGTGATGCCGTGGCGCGCGCCGCTGATCGTGCCGCCGGTGCGGTTGGTGACGACCACGCCGGTATTGCCGCCGGCGTCGATGCCGTCGGAGCTGCCCGTGGAGGTATTGGTGCCGGAAGAGTAGATCGTGCCGTAGTTCTCGACGATGCCGTTCTGGCCAGGGCGCAGCGCGTCGTCCGACTTGGCCTCGATCCAGCCGGTGGCGCGGTTGATGACGGTGACGCTCGCCGTGCCGGCGGCGATGCCGCGCAGGTCGATCGCCTGCCCGCCGCCGGTGATCACGCTGGTGTTGTTGGCGATGATCCGTCCGGCATTGTCGAGAATGAAGGTGCCGCCGGTGAGGTTGGTGTTGACCCGGATCGCATCGTTTGCGCCGGACTGGATCAGGCCGCCGACATTGTTGACGATGGTGATGCTGCGCGGCGACGTCGCCGCGCCGCTCGAATCGATGGCGCGGCCGCCGGTCGATTCGAGGATGCCGCTATTGGTGATGGTGGCCGTGGTCGAGGCGCCGTTCCAATTGGCGCCGATGCCGGAGGTCCTCAGCGTTCCGCCCGTGTCGATGGTCAGGGTCTGGATGCCTGAGATGGTCTGGGTGGCGGTGACCGTCTGGCCGTTGGTGATGATGGTCTGCGCAGCCGCGGGAAGAACGTGGCCGCCAGCGGCAACCACGAGCGCGCGAAGGCAAACCCCGCGCAGGAATGTCGATGTCATGTTTCAGCCCCATGCTTCAGGCCGCTTGATTAGGGGCGCTGCATGACGGCTGGTTGAAGTTCTCATGAAATTGTCAGGTTCGCTTCGGGCCTTCCCTCGGACGTGCGAACCGGTCATGGTCGCGGCCATGCAATGGATCGACGACGGCATCGTGCTCGGCACCCGCATGCACGGGGAAGCCAGCGTGATCCTGGAGCTCTATACCCGCGACCACGGCCGCCACCTCGGACTGGTGCGCGGCGGCCGTTCCAGGCGGAACCAGCCGGTGCTGCAGCCGGGCAATACCGTGCATGCCACCTGGCACGCGCGGCTCGACCAGCATCTCGGCAATTTCACCGTCGAGCCGGTGCTGTCGCGCGCGGCCCGGCTGATGGAGGGCAGGGTGGGGGTCGCCGGCATCACCCATCTTGCCGCGCTCGCCCGCCTGATGCCGGAGCGCGACCCGCATCCGGGCCTGTTCGAGGGCCTGACCATGATCGCCGACGCCTTGCCGGACCGCGAGATCGCCGCGCCCTTGGTGGTGCGTTTCGAGCTGGAGATCCTGCAGGAGCTGGGCTTCGGCCTGGACCTGAGCGAATGCGCTGCGACCGGCGCGACCGCCGAGCTCGTCTATGTCTCGCCGAAATCGGCGCGTGCCGTGTCGCGCGGCGCGGGTGAACCGTGGAAGGACAAGCTCCTGGCGCTGCCGGCCTTCCTGGCAGGACCCGGGCCGGTGGTGCTCGAGGATGTGCTCGCCGGTTTCCGGCTGACCGGCTATTTCCTGTCCCGCCACGTGTTCGAGCCGCGCGGGCTCGCCATGCCGGATGCGCGCGAAGCTTTCATCCGGTCGTTGGGTTGAGCCGCTAGGCTTTACTTGCCATCGCGGATGCGCTCGCTTAATCCCGCAACCTGATGGCGTCAGGACATTTCCGGCCTGAGCCGGGCGACGAGAACTCCCATGCACGATATCCGCTGGATCCGCGACAACCCGCAAGCCTTCGACGACGGCCTGGCCGCCCGGGGTCGCTCGCCCTTGTCCGCGGAACTGATCGCGCTGGACGATGCCCGCAAGAGCGCGATCGCCACGCTGCAGGCCGCCCAGGAGCGGCGCAATGCCGCGTCCAAGGAGATCGGCCAGGCCATGGCCGCCAAGGACATGGCGCGTGCCGACGGGCTGAAGGCCGAGGTGAGCGGCCTGAAGGACACCATGGCGGTGGCCGAGGTGGCCGACCGGAAGGCGCAGGCCGAGCTGATCGCCGCGCTGGAAGTGCTGCCCAACCTGCCTCTGGCCGACGTGCCGGTGGGGCCGGATGAAAGCGCCAATGTCGAGCATCACCGGTTCGGCGCGCCCCCGGCGCTGGCCTTCGCCGCCAAGGAGCATTTCGAGCTCGGCGAGGCGCTCGGCCAGATGGACTTCGAAGCCGCCGTCAAGCTGTCGGGTTCGCGTTTCGTCGTGCTGAAGCGCGGCCTTGCCCGCATGGAGCGGGCGCTCGCCCAGTTCATGCTCGACCTGCACACCACCGAGCACGGTTATGACGAGATCGCGCCGCCGGTGCTGGTCAAGGACAATATCCCCTATGGCACGGCGCAATTGCCGAAGGCCGCCGAGGATATGTTCGTCACCCGCGAGGGCTTCTGGCTGACGCCGACCGCCGAGGTCACGCTGACCAATCTGGTACGCGACGAGATCGTCGCCGAGGACGTGCTGCCGCTGCGGCTGACCGCGGCGACCCAGTGCTTCCGCTCGGAAGCGGGCGCCGCCGGCCGCGACACGCGCGGCATGCTGCGCCAGCACCAGTTCCTCAAGGTCGAGCTGGTGTCGATCACCGCGCCGGAAAAGAGCCTGGACGAGCACGAGCGCATGCTCGCCTGCGCCGAGGAGGTGCTGAAGCGGCTCGACCTGCATTACCGGGTGGTGACGCTGTGCACCGGCGACATGGGCTTCTCGGCGCGCAAGACCTATGACATCGAGGTCTGGCTGCCGGGCCAGAAGGCGTTCCGCGAGATCTCGTCCTGTTCGGTCTGCGGCGATTTCCAGGCACGGCGGATGAATGCGCGCTATCGTCCCAAGACCGGCGGGCCGCAATTCGTCCACACGCTCAACGGCTCGGGCGTGGCGGTCGGCCGGGCGCTGATCGCGGTGATGGAAAACTACCAGCAGGACGGCGGCGCCATCGCGGTGCCCGCGGCCCTTCAGCCCTATATGGGCGGGCTCAAGACGGTCGAGAAAGCCTGATGCGGATCCTGGTCACCAATGACGACGGCATTCACGCCCCCGGCCTGCAAAGCGCCGAACGGATCGCCCGCTCGCTGTCCGACGATGTCTGGGTCGTCGCGCCCGAGAGCGACCAGTCCGGCGTGTCGCATTCGCTGTCGCTGAACGATCCGCTGCGCCTGCGCGAGATTTCCGAGAAGACCTTCGCGGTCAAGGGCACGCCGACCGACTGCGTCATCATGGCGGTGAAGCACCTGATGGCCGGCGATCCGCCCGACCTCGTGCTGTCCGGGGTCAATCGCGGCCAGAACGTCGCCGAGGACGTGACCTATTCGGGCACTATCGCAGGCGCCATCGAAGGCACCATCCTGGGCGTCCGCTCGATCGCGCTGTCCCAGGCCTATGGCCCCGAGACCCGCCAGTCCGTGCCGTTCGAGACGGCGGAGGCCCATGCGCCCGGCGTGATCAGGACCATCCTGGAAGAGGGCATGCCCAGGGGCACGCTGATCAACATCAATTTCCCGAACCGCAAGCCTGGCGACGTCAAGGGCGTCAAGGTGACGGTGCAGGGCCGGCGCGACCAGGAGATCCTGACCATCGATCCGCGCCATGACGGCCGCGGCAATCCCTATTACTGGATCGCCTTCGTCCGGCGCCAGCAGCGGCTCGAGCACGGCGCGGATATCTGGGCGCTGTCGGAAGGCCATATTTCGGTGACGCCGCTGCGCATCGACCTGACCGACGAACCGACCATGACGCGTTACGCCGCGGTCTTCGCCGGCGATCGCGCCCCCGGCTCCTGATCGGGACCCCGAGATGAACGAGGCGCCGGGCCCGAACCATTATCTGGCGGCGGCGGAATTCGTTCTCATGCTGCGCCAGACCGGCCTGCACGACACCCGCGTGCTGCGCGCGATGGAACAGGTGCCGCGGGTGCCGTTCCTCGATCCACGCTGGTTTTCGCTCGCCGACGAGGACATCGCGCTGCCGATCGCCTGCGGCCAGTCGATCCTGCCGCCTTCGCTGACCGCCTCGATGATCGAGGCGCTCGACGTCGAGGCCGGCCATCGCGTGCTGCAGGTGGGCACCGGCTCGGGTTATGCCGCCGCCATTCTCGGACGGCTGGCGGCGAGCGTCATTACCGTCGAGCGCTGGCGGACGCTGGCCGACGAGGCCCATGCCCGGCTGCGCGGGCTCGGCTACGACATGATCGAAGGGGTTTTCGGCGACGGCCTCGACGGCTATCCGCCGCGCGCGCCCTATGACCGGATCCTGGTGACCTGCGCGATGCCGGCGATCCCCGCGGGGCTCGCCAGCCAGTTGGCGCCTGATGGCGTGCTGGTCGCGCCGATCGGCGACGGGGCGGGCGCACAGGAGATCGTGCGCGCCGTGCGCGGGCCGGAAGGCCTCGTCGCGACGGCCTTCGGCCGCGCCCGGGTCGAACCGGCGGTGCCGGGCGTGACGCGCCGGCTGTAATGTCCGCGCAATTTTCAGGTTAAGGAAACCGAACCTTAACCTGAACGGGTCATAAATCACGCCGTATCAAGTTGCGTACTGCGTGAGAGTGACAATGCGTGCCAGCGCGTTTTCCGGGCTATCCAAGATTGCCCTCGTCGTCGCCGTTTCGGGCTTGGGCGCTGCCTGCAGCTCCGACATCGCACGCTTCGATGAAAACCCCTTTCGCTCGCAACAGGTCGCCAGCGCGCCGCCGCGCAACGACACCGTCGCCTCCGTGCCGACCACCCGGGTCGATCGCGCGCCGCTGACGCCCGCCAATGATTTCGTCGTCGCCCAGCCGCCGCCGCGCGCCGAGCCGGTCGAGAGCTCGCCCTTCGGCGCCAATTCGGACCCGGGCCTGACCACCGGCTCGGTGCCGCAGCGCCAGCGCTTCGGTTCGTCCAGTCCGCAGACCCCGGCCGTGCGGCAGATGGCCATGGCGCGCAATGGCGAGCCCGCGACCGGCTCCAGCCGCGGCGGCTGGTCGGCCGCTGGCGGCACCAGCATCCGCACCAACGCGGGCGATACCGTCGAAACCCTGTCGCGCCGCTACGGCGTCCCGGGTTCGGCGATCGCGCAGGCCAATAACCTCACCCCCGGCCAGGCGCTGAGCCCGGGCCAGACCGTGGTGATCCCGACCTATTCGATGGGGCTCGGCAACCAGGTCGCCAGCAATGCTCAGGCGCCGGCCCGTCCGGCGGATCCGGTGCGTCCGGCCGAGCCGATGCGCGGCCAGGCCGCCGAAGCGCCGCGCCCGGCGACGCCGCGGCCGCCCGTGCGCCAGATCGCGATGACCCAGCCGACGCGCAACGATGCCGCGACCGCGCCGGTGCCGCAGGCCCGGATGAACTGGCAGGCGGGCTCGCAGGCGGCCAATCAGGGCGCGGCGTCGCAGCCGCAGGCCCATGCGCGGCCGCAGACGGCCCGTCCGGCGTCGCATACCGTCGTCATGGGCGAGAGCCTGGGGTCGATCGCGACCAAATATGGCGTGACCCGCCAGCAGCTCGCCAGCGCCAACAGCCTGCAACTCGACCGGCCGGTGCGGATCGGCCAGACCTTGCGTCTGCCCGGCGCGGCGCCGGCGATGACCGCCGCAGCCCAGCGCGAGCATGCCCAGCGGACCGCCGCCCAGGCGCGCAACACGCCGGCCGGCCAGCGCGCCGACCAGCAGGCGACCGGTTCGATCGCCCCGACCACGGCAACCGCCCGGCAAGCGCCGGAAGGCCGCGCCGCGCCGGCCCAGACCCAGGCTGCCGCTCCGGCTCCCGCCGCGCCGGCTCCCGCCGCGCCGGCCGCCGAGGCACCGGCCGCCCAGCCGGCGCGGACCGAGCAGGCCGCCGCGACGCCGGCCGCCAATGCCGATCCGCAATTCCGCTGGCCGGTGCGCGGCCGGGTGATCTCCAACTTCCGCCCCGGCTCGAGCGACGGCATCAAGCTGTCGGTGCCCGAGGGCACGCCGATCAAGGCGGCGGAAGACGGCGTGGTCGCCTATGCCGGTAACGAATTGCGCGGTTACGGCAATCTGGTGCTGGTGCGCCATTCCAACGGTTTCGTCACGGCCTATGCGCATAACAGCGACATCAAGGTCCGGCGCGGCGAGCAGGTGCGGCGTGGCCAGACCATCGCCTCGGCCGGCCAGACCGGCAATGTCAACTCGCCGCAGCTGCATTTCGAGATCCGGCGCGGCGCGACCCCGGTCGACCCGATGACCTATCTCGGTTCGAACTGACTTTTTCAGGATTTCGACGTGCGTTGGTCGGGCAGGGCGCATCCGAGCCCGACACGCGGCGCGCCGACACGGGTAGTCGATCAGCCCTTCTCCTGCGACCTCCAAAGGGGGCTGGTCATTTTCGGGGCGGCACGGCAGTGCCGCCCCAACTCTTTTTCGGATGCCGTCCGGGACGTTGTCAGGGTGGTTCGCCGCCGCTGGTCGTCCGCGTGACCCGGTCAATCCGCTGCACTCCCCTCCAGGGCTATTCTCGTCTTGGCCGGGCTTGTCCCGGCCATCCACGAATTTGAGCCAGTTGGTGGTGGAGATCGGAGCGATCCGGGTCCTCTGGGTGGGACCGCCGGCAGAAGTCGTGGATGCCCGGGCCAAGCCCGGGCAAGACGATGTGAGGCCTCACGGCGTATCGGGCCAGGGCCCGGGTCCTGTGACCGGCGGTGCCGTGCATTTCACCCGAGGCAAGATTTCGCCTTCCCCGGGGGGCTGGCCCGGGCATGGCCGCATCCAAAACAGAACAGGTCTTGAACGTCAGGGCCAAGCCCAGGCAAGACGATGTGAAACCTCATCGGGGCCTGCGCTCAAACGGCCCCTCAGGCCTCGATCCGGACCTCGAGCCGGCCGGCGAGGTCCTGGATATATTGCCAGGCGACGCGGCCGGAGCGGGAGCCGCGGGTGGTCGACCATTCCAGCGCCTCGGCGCGGATGGTGTCCTCGTCGTGCTTCAGGCCGAAATGGGCGGCGTAGCCGAAGACCATGGCCAGATATTCGTCCTGGCTGCATTTGTGGAAGCCCAGCCACAGGCCGAAACGGTCGGACAGCGACACCTTCTCCTCGACCGCCTCGCCCGGATTGATCGAGGTCGAGCGCTCGTTCTCCATCATGTCGCGCGGCAGGAGGTGGCGCCGGTTGGAGGTGGCGTAGAAGATGACATTGTCGGGCCGGCCCTCGATGCCGCCTTCGAGAACGGCCTTCAGCGACTTGTACGAGGTGTCGTTGTTGTCGAAGGACAGATCGTCGCAGAACACGATGAAGCGATAGGCCGAGGCGCGCACCAGGGTCATCAGGCCGGGCAGGGTCTCGATATCCTCGCGATGGATCTCGACGAGCTTCAGGATCGCCCGGCCGCCGGACTGAACCAGGCCGCCATTGACGGTCGCATGCGCCGCCTTGACCAGCGACGACTTGCCCATGCCACGCGCGCCCCAGAGCAGGGCGTTGTTGGCGGGCAGGCCGGCGGCGAAGCGGCGGGTGTTCTCGATCAGGGTGTCGCGGGACCGGTCGATGCCGCGCAGCAGCACCATTTCGACCCGGTTGACGCGCTGCACCGGCTCGAGCCGGGGCCCGACCGGATTCCAGACGAAAGCGTCGGCGGCGGCGAGGTCGGGGATGGCCGGCACCGGCGGCGCCAGGCGCTCGAGCGCCGCGGCGATGCGCAGCAAGGTGTCGGTCGTGGGTTGAATGGCGCGGGCGAGGTCGTCGGACACGGGAAAACTCCAGGATCTGTCGTCCGTCACTTGCACCAGCTCAGCCCTTCGAGCAATCGCGGGACTGGAAAGATCGCTCCGCGCGACCCACATGGCTCCAAGAGGTGGTAGCCGCCGTTGCAATCGACGCTTTGGTGGCTATAGTCCGCGCGAATTTCCATGCCTGTTGCGATGATGCGACGGGATCTCCACAAAGGACCGTCCATGTTCAGCACCCCGGCCTTCGCCCAGACCGGAGCGGGTTCCATCAGCGAACTCCTGCCTTCGCTGCTGCCCTTCGTCTTGATTTTCGTCATCATGTATTTCCTGATCCTCCGGCCGCAGCAGAAGCGGGTGAAGGCGCAGCAGGAAATGCTCGGCAATCTGCGTCGCGGCGATCAGGTGACGCTTTCGGGCGGCGTGATCGGGCGGATCACCAAAGTGGTCGATGACGCGACCCTCGAAATCGAAATCGCCGACAACGTGCGCATTCGCGCGGCGAGGCAATTCGTCGCGGAGGTGCGCTCGAAGGGCGAGCCGGCGGAAGAGAAGTAAGACTTGAGGTCCGGCGCGCCCGCGCGGGCGCGCCCGTTTTCGCCTAGGAACGACCACCGATGCTCAACATCGTGCGCTGGAAAGCCACCCTCATCCTGCTGACGGCCTTCGTGACCATGCTATTGGCTGCGCCCAATATCATGCCGCAATCCTGGGTCGATCAGCTGCCCAGGGCCCTGCGCACGCATATGACGCTGGGCCTCGACCTGCAGGGCGGCGTGCACCTGATGGTGCAGGTCGATGCCGATGCGGTGCGCAAGGAGCGGCTGGAAAACCTGCGCGACGACGTCCGCCGGATCCTGCGCGATGCGCGCGTCCAGGTGGCGAGCGTGACCTTCCAGGGCAACAGCGTGGTGGCGCGGCTGCGCGAAGGCCAGAACGCCGAACTCGCCAATACCGAGCTGCGCAAGATCCCGCAGCCGCTCGGCGGCGCCTTCTCGACGTCCGGGCAATATGATTTCGAGGTCACGCGCCAGGGCGACGTGTTCACCGTGACCGCCACCGAGGCGGGCCTGCGTGACCGCCTGACCCGCGCCGTGAGCCAGTCGATCGAGGTGATCCGGCGCCGTATCGACCAGCTCGGCACGACCGAGCCGGTGATCCAGCGCCAGGGCGCCGACCGCATCCTGGTGCAGGTGCCCGGTGAAAAGGACCCGCAGCGCGTCAAGGCGATCATCGGCACGACGGCGAAGCTGGAGTTCCGGCTGGTCGACCAGTCGATGCGGGTGGAAGAAGCGCTGGCCGGCCGGGCGCCGGCCGATTCCCAGGTCATGTATGAAGAGGTCAAGGAAGGCGGCCGCGTCGTCCAGCAGATCCCTTATCTGGTGCAGCGCCGGGTGATCGTCTCGGGTGAGGAACTGGTCGACGCGCAAGCGGCGTTCAGTGCCCAGTCGGCCGAATGGATCGTCAATTTCCGCTTCAATTCGAGTGGTGGCCGCAAGTTCGCGCAGGTCACCCAGGAAAACGTCAACCGACCCTTCGCCATCATTCTCGACAACAAGGTGGTTTCGGCGCCGGTCATCCGCGAGCCGATCCTCGGCGGTTCGGGCCAGATCTCGGGCCGGTTCACGGCGGAGAGTTCGGCCAACCTGGCACTGCTCTTGCGCGCCGGTGCCTTGCCGGCGCCGCTCACCGTGGTCGAGGAGCGGACCGTCGGTGCCTCGCTCGGCGCCGATTCGGTGGCCGCCGGCACCCGCGCCGCCATTATCGGCTCGATCTTCGTCGTCATCTTCATGTTCGCGACCTATGGGCTGTTCGGGCTGTTCGCCAACATCGCCGTGATCGTCAACGTCACCATGATGTTCGGGCTGCTGAGCCTGGTCGGGGCGACGCTGACCTTGCCGGGCATTGCCGGCGTGGTGCTCACGGTGGGCATGGCGGTCGACAGCAACGTGCTGATCTTCGAGCGCATCCGCGAGGAAGCCCGCATGGGCCGATCGGTGATCGCGGCCATCGATACCGGCTTCACCAAGGCCATGGGCACCATCATGGATGCCAATGTCACGCAGTTCCTGGCGGCGGTCATCCTGTTCTATCTGGGCACCGGGCCGGTCAAGGGCTTCGCCCTGACGCTGGGCCTCGGCATCATCACCACCATGTTCACCGCCATCACCTTCACGCGGTTCATCGTCGTCCTCTGGCTGCGCTGGTTCAAACCCGCGCGGATCCCGATGTGATCGCGCGAAAGGGAGATCTTTACCGTGCGCCTGCTGCGACTCGTCCCTGACGACACCAAATTCGGCTTCATGCGAATCCGGCCGATCGCATTCGCCCTGTCGATGATCGTCACGCTGGCGACCATTGTCGGGTTCCTCATATTCGGCCTGCATGTCGGCATCGACTTCAAGGGCGGTACGCTGGTCGAGCTGCAGGCGAAGCAAGGCACCGCCAACATGCTCGAGCTGCGCAACCGGCTCGGCACGGTGAATATCGGCGAGGTCCAGCTGCAGGAATTCGGCGGTCCGGCGCTGGTCCTGGTGCGCTACGGCGAGCAGCCCGGCGGCGATGCCGGCCAGCAGGCGGCGCTCCAGCGCGTCCGCCAGGTGGTCGATGCCGATTACGAGGTGCGCCGCACCGAGGTGGTCGGCCCGACGGTCTCGGCCGAGCTGGTGCAGATGTCGGTGGTCGGCCTGATCCTGTCGATCCTGGCCGTGCTGATCTACCTGTGGTTCCGCTTCGAATGGCAGTTCGCGCTCGGCGCCATGGTGGCGACGCTGCACGACATCGCCGTCGTGGTGTTCTTCTACGTGATCACGCGCAACGATTTCGACATCACCTCGATCGCCTCGCTGCTCACCATTGTCGGCTACTCGCTCAACAACACCGTGGTCATCTATGACCGCATCCGGGAAATGTTGCGCAAGCACAAGAAGATGCCGATCGCCGACCTGCTCGACGAGGCGATCAATTCGACGCTGGCGCGCACCACCATCACCCATATGACGACCTTCCTGGCGCTGCTCGGCCTGTTCTTCTTCGGCGGCGAGGTGATCCGGGGCTTCACTGCCTCCATGCTGGTCGGCGTGCTGATCTGCACCTATTCGTCGCTGCTCATCGCCGCGCCGATCCTGATCTATTTCGGCCTGCGCACCGGCGGCTTCAGCGCGCCGGTGTCGGCGGCGGCGGTCTCCACCGAAAAGGTCAAAGCCTGAGGTGCCGCGCGGCGAACCGATCCGCCAGCTGCATGACGGCTTCGTACCGGGCCGTTTCATCATCGACGCCTATGGGCGAGGCGGCTTCCGCTTCGCCGAGATGAGCCATCGCGGCTCGATCCTGGCGCTGCCGTCGGGCATTCATGCCTGGGAGACGGCGAGCCATCTGGACTTCACGCCGGAGGCTTTCGCCAAGGTGATCGCGGAGCGGGCCGCCATCGACGTCTTGCTGATCGGGGCGGGAGACGCGCCCTATCCGGTGCCCGAAGAGGTCCGCTGGACCCTGCGCGACGCCGGCATGGGGCTCGACGTGATGACCACGGGGGCCGCCGCGCGGACCTACAACATCATGCTGGCCGAGGGCCGGCGCGTCGCGGCCGCGCTGGTCGCGGTGGACTGAGGCCTTCGAGCCGGGACGCCGACCCTTGCGAATTCGATTCGGGAAAATGCGCTATCCTGTTGTTGTCGCGGATGTTCCGCGCGGCGGTGCCGGTGCGTGCCGCTCGACCCTGCTCCTTTAGCGAAGGCCATCATGGCGTCGGACACGGCGGCGAACGCCTTTCAGGCTTGCGAGGATCTGGTGCGGACGGCGGACAAGGACCGCTGGCTGGCGAGCCTGTTCGCGCCGGCGCCGTTCCGGCCGGACCTGATGGCGCTCTACGCCTTCAACATCGAGATCGCTGCGGTGCGCGAGCGGATATCGGCGCCCTTGCCGGGCGAGGTCCGGCTGCAATGGTGGCGCGACCTGTTGAACGGCGAGGCGCGGGGCGATGTCTCGGGGCATCCGGTGGCGGCCGCGCTGACGCAGGTGATCGCGCGCCGGCGCCTGCCGGTGAAGCCGCTGATCGATCTCATCGATGCCCGGGTGTTCGATCTCTATGACGACCTCATGCCGTCGGTGACCGATCTCGAAGGCTATTGCGGCGAGACCTCGTCGGCGCTGATGCAGCTGGCGGCGCTGGTCCTCGCCGACGGGCGGGATCCCGGAACCGCCGATATCGCCGGCCATGCCGGCGTCGCCTATGCGCTGACCGGGTTGATCAGGGCGTTTCCGCTGCATGCGGCGCGCGGCCAGGTCTTCGTGCCGGCCGACATCCTCGCGCGCCGCGGGGCGCGGCGCGAGGATATCGTCAGCGGCACGATGTCGGCGGGGATCGGCGAGGCGCTCGAGGACTTGCGCGTCCTGGCGCGCGGCCATGTGCAGGCCAGCGAGGCGCTTCGGGGCCAGGTCGCGGTCGAGGTTGCGGCGGCATTCCTGCCGGCGGCGCTGTGCCGCCTCTACCTCGATCGGATGGATCGGTTCATCGAGGCGCCGTTCACCAGCCAGGTCGAGGCGCCGCAATGGCGCCGGCAGTGGCTGATGTGGCGGGGCGCCCGGCGAGCCCGGTCTGGTCCGAGGCTCGCCGATCTTTCAGTCAAGGTCGCCTGAGCGACCCGACAGCCAGGTCAGATCGACCGGGCGGCCTTGCGGGCGAGGAACTCGATCTCACCGCGCTGGAAACCCATGTCGGCCAGCGAACGGTCGTCGAGCTGGGTCAGCTCGGCCTTGGTGCGCTGATAGGTCAGCCAGGCGTTGAAGCGGGTCACGAGGGCGTTGAACAGGTAAAGCATCGGGATATCTCCAATCGGAACACTCGAACGCCCCTCCCATGACGTTCGCTGGGTGAGAGATAGTTGCGATTTCGCAGTTGCGAAGAGAAAATGTTGCACCGCAGCTATGCGCGAACGCAGCCTGTCGGTCTCAGGTGAGCATGGAGCCGGCAAACAGGCCCAGAACGCTTGCAAAAAGCGCCGCCGCCGATGCGAGAGCGAAACGCCAGCCGAAGCCCCATGTGCCCAGGCCCAGGCCATAACCGGCCTTGGCGGCCGTGTTGGAGACGACCGCGACGAGAATCGCCGCGGTCGCGACATCGAGCGACAGCGCGGTGCCGGCCATGCCGGCGACGGTCAGGGTCGCGGCGTCGACATCGGCAAAACCGGCCAGTGCCGAGACGACAATGGTGCCGCCGCTGCCGAACCAGGCTGCCGCTGCGCGGGCAACGAAACCGATGACGGTGAGCAGCAGGGCCATCTGCAGCACCGACCAGAGTTCGAACGGATTGCGCACCACCTGCGGGCCGTCGGGCTCGGTGCCGCGGCGCGCCATCAGCAGCGCCGCCGCGACCATGACGAGCGTGCCGGCGGCGAGCGCGGGTGCGACGCGCAGGGTCAGGGCCGGGGCGAGCGCGGCGATCAGCAGGCCGGTGCGGATGTAGGACACCGCGCCGGCCACCAGCGCGCCGGCGGCCAGCAGGCCAGGGGCGTCCTGTTCGGTCGAGCGGCGGGCGTTGGCCAGGCTGACAGCGGTCGACGACAGGAGGCCGCCGGCGGCGCCCGCGGCCAGTTCGCCCGAACGCCCGCCCAGCACCTTCGCCGCGACGTAACCGGCAAAGGAGACGCCGGCCAGCAGGATCGCGAGCGTCCAGATCTTGGCCGGCGAGATGCCGCCGAACGGGCCGAGCGGCTCGGCGGGAATCAGCGGCAGGACCACTAGGGTCATGGCGAGCAGGACGATCGCCGAGCGCAGTTCCGGCCAGGTCAGGGTCCGCATGAAGCCGTGCAACGCCTCGCGGCTGGCGAGAATGGTGGCGAGCACCACGCCGCCGGCGGCGGCGACCCGCATGTCGCCGACGACGGCCACGGCGCCAAGCACGAAGGTGAGCAGGGCGGCGATCGCGGTGGTCGCGCTGAAATCGTGCTCGGCCGCGGCTTCGCGCAGCTTGAAGCGGGTGAAGGTCGCGGCGAAGCCGAGAAACAGGCCGACCAGCACGATGCCGGAAGGCCCATTGGCCGGCTTCAGCGCCAGCTCCAGCAGGCCGGCGCCGCCGCCCAGCATGCCGACCAGTGAAAAGGTGCGGACCCCGGCGGTGCGCCGGCCCTCCGGCTCGTCGCGTTCACGCCAGTGCCGCTCGACCCCCACCAGCGCGCCGATGGCGATGGCCAGTCCGAAGCGCTGGAACAGTTCGATATCGTTCATGACATGCCCGCGCCGTCCCCGAGCCAGCAGATATGCCCGGCACCGGCGCGGGTGCCAAGGGGCGGGGTCGGGCGAGTGGCGAATGGCGAGTGGGGAATGGGGATGATGCGGCGCCGGCGGCGCCAGCCCTCGGCCACGTCTGCGTGGGAAAGGGTGGCCGCGGAGCGGCCGGGTGAGGGTGGCGGCGTCGACACTCGCCGTGCATTCCGCCTGGAATGAGGGCAGGGGTCAGAAACCCGCCTGGCGCTCAGTCCGTCGCTTGCCATCGGGACGCAGGTCACGCGCCGGCGCAGCGACCCTCACCCGCCGGCACCTTCTCCCACGCAGGCGTGGGCGAGGGTTGGCGCGCGCCAGGCGTTCGGCTTCATCGCCATTCGCCATTCGCCTATTCCGCGGCCTCGATCTTGGCCTTCATCGGACGGCGCTGCAGCACCTCGCGCAGGAAGCGCCCGGTATGGCTGCGCAGTTCCTTGGCGATCTCCTCGGGCGGGCCGATGGCGACCACTTCGCCGCCGCCGTCGCCGCCCTCGGGGCCCATGTCGATGACCCAGTCGGCGGTCTTGATGACCTCGAGATTGTGCTCGATGACGACAACCGAATTGCCCTGGGCAACCAGTTCGTGCAGCACTTCCAGGAGCTTGGCGACATCGTGGAAATGCAGGCCGGTGGTCGGCTCGTCCAGGATGTAGAGGGTGCGCCCGGTGGCCTTGCGCGACAGTTCCTTGGACAGCTTGACGCGCTGCGCCTCGCCGCCCGAGAGCGTCGTGGCCTGCTGGCCGACATGGATATAGCCGAGGCCGACCTCCGACAGCGTCTTCAGGATGTCGCGCACCCTGGGCACCGCCTTGAAGAACTCGACGCCCTCGTCGACGGTCATGTCGAGCACGTCGGCGATGGACTTGCCTTTGAACACCACCTCCAGCGTCTCGCGGTTGTAGCGCTTGCCCTTGCAGACGTCGCAGGTGACGTAGACGTCGGGCAGGAAGTGCATCTCGATCTTGATGACGCCGTCGCCCTGGCAGGCCTCGCAGCGGCCGCCCTTGACGTTGAACGAGAAGCGGCCGGGCTCGTAGCCGCGCGCCTTGGCCTCGGGCAGCCCCGCGAACCATTCGCGGATCGGCGTGAAGGCGCCGGTATAGGTCGCCGGGTTGGAGCGCGGCGTGCGCCCGATCGGCGACTGGTCGATGTCGATGACCTTGTCGAGATGCTCGATGCCCTCGATGCGGTCATGCGGGGCAGGGGCCTCGTTGGCGCCGTTCAGCTTGCGTGCCACCGCCTTGTAGAGCGTGTCGAGCAGCAGCGTCGACTTGCCGCCGCCGGAGACCCCGGAAATGCAGGTGAAGGTGCCGAGCGGGATCTCGACGGTGACGTTCTTCAGGTTGTTGCCGCGGGCATTGACGATCTTCAGCGCGCGGCCCTTCTGCGGCTTGCGCCGCTTCGGCGTCGGCACGAACATTTCGCCGGTCAGATATTTGCCGGTGAGCGATTTCGGGTCGTTCATCACGTCCGACGGCGTGCCCTGGGCGACGATGCGGCCACCATGGATGCCGGCGCCGGGGCCGACATCGACGACATAGTCGGCCTGCAGGATGGCGTCCTCGTCATGTTCGACGACGATGACGGTATTGCCGAGGTCGCGCAGCCGCTTCAGCGTGCCGAGCAGCCGCTCATTGTCGCGCTGGTGCAGGCCGATGGACGGCTCGTCCAGCACATAGAGCACGCCGGTCAGCCCGGAGCCGATCTGCGAGGCCAGCCGGATGCGCTGGCTCTCGCCGCCCGACAGGGTGCCGGAATTGCGCCCGAGGGTCAGATATTCCAGGCCGACATCGACCAGGAAGCGCAGCCGGTCGCGGATTTCCTTCAGGATGCGGACGGCGATCTCGTTCTGCTTGGTGGTCAGTTTCGGCGGCAGTTCGGCGAACCAGTCATTGGCCGTGCGCACCGACAATTGCGAGATTTCGCCGATATGGGTCATGCCGACCTTGACCGCCAGCGCCTCGGGCTTCAGGCGGAAGCCGTTGCAGGTCTTGCAGGGCACGGCCGAGACATAACGCGAGATTTCCTCGCGCGCCCATTCGCTTTCGGTCTCCTTCAGGCGCCGCTCGAGATTGCGCACCACGCCCTCGAAGGTCTTGGTGGTCTCGTAGGAGCGCAAGCCGTCGTCATATTTGAAGGTGACGGTCTCCTCGCCGGTGCCGTAGAGGATGACGTTCTGCGCCTTCTCGGGCAGCGAGCGCCAGGGCGCGGTCAGCGAGAAGCCGTAATGTTTCGACAAGGCGTCGAGCGTCTGGGTGTAGAACGGCGAGGTCGACTTGGCCCAGGGCGCGATGGCGCCCTTGCGCAGGCTCAGGTCGCGGTCCGGGATGACCATGTCGGCATCGATCGTCTGCTCCACGCCGAGGCCGTCGCAGGCCGGGCAGGCGCCGAACGGGTTGTTGAACGAAAACAGCCGCGGCTCGATCTCGGAAATGGTGAAGCCGGAGACGGGACACGCGAATTTCTCCGAGAAGATCACCCTGAGCGGCTCGCCCTTTGAATCCTTGCCCTCGGCGAATTCGACGATGGCGATGCCATCGGCGAGCTTCAGCGCCATTTCGAAACTGTCGGCGAGGCGCGCCGCCATGTCGGCGCGCACCACCACCCGGTCGACCACCACGTCGATGTCGTGCTTCAGCTTCTTGTCGAGCGGCGGCACGTCGGCGATCTCGTAGAAGGTGCCGTCGACCTTGACCCGCTGGAAGCCCTTCTTCTGGTACTCGGCCAGCTCCTTGCGATACTCGCCCTTGCGGCCGCGCACCGCCGGCGCCAGCAGATAGAGCCTGGAGCCCTCGGGCAAGGCGAGCGTCTTGTCGACCATCTGGCTGACCGTCTGGCTCTCGATCGGCAGGCCGGTGGCCGGCGAATAGGGCACCCCGACACGGGCCCATAGAAGGCGCATGTAGTCGTAGATCTCGGTGACCGTGCCGACGGTGGAGCGCGGGTTCTTCGAGGTGGTCTTCTGCTCGATCGAGATCGCCGGCGACAGCCCGTCGATCTGGTCGACATCCGGCTTCTGCATCATTTCGAGGAACTGGCGGGCATAGGCCGACAGGCTCTCGACATAACGCCGCTGGCCCTCGGCATAGATCGTGTCGAAGGCGAGCGACGACTTGCCCGAGCCGGACAGCCCGGTGAACACCACCAGCGCGTCGCGCGGAATGGTCAGGTCGACGCCCTTCAGATTGTGCTCGCGCGCGCCGCGCACGGTGATCACCCGCTGGTCGGGGCGCCGCACGTCGTCGCGGAACTTGTCGAAAAGATCGGTCATCTATCGGGTCCGTTGAACGCGATCACAGGAAGGCACGCGCATGTCGCGCGCAAGACGGGGGCAAGCGGCTCGCCGGACCTCGGCAAAGGTCGACATGTCGAGAAACAAGCCCCCAAGGTAGAAACGACAGCCGCTCCCCGCCAGTGGCGCGGAGCCGCCGGATGGCTGATTTGCACAGGATGGGCGCGCCGATTCGAACCCTGCGCGCCGGCGGACCTTATCGGGCCTTGTCAGACGCGACAAGAACAAATAAAGAACATCATCGCGAGGCGGAATTCCCGCGCACCCTGTTCGAGAAACTGGGGGATAATCGGAATTCCCGACGATCTCGCGGTGACGGAGCCGGCCGAACATGGGATGGCTCCGATCAGTTCAGGCTGAAAGCGCCCCGGGCAGCGGCTGCGGGGAAAGGGAGCGTGTCATGGCAGGCAGCGTCAACAAGGTCATTCTGATCGGCAATCTGGGCAAGGATCCGGAAGTCAGGCGGATGAACAATGGCGAGCAGGTCTGCAGCCTGCGCATCGCGACCACCGAAAGCTGGCGCGACAAGGGGTCGGGCGAGCGCAAGGAGCGCACCGAGTGGCACGCGGTCGTCATCTACAATGAAAACCTGACGAAGGTCGCCGAGCAATATCTGCGCAAGGGCGCCAAGGTCTATATCGAGGGCCAGTTGCAGACGCGCAAATGGCAGGACCAGTCGGGGGTGGAGAAATACACCACCGAAGTGGTGCTGCAGCGCTTCCGTGGCGAAATGGTGCTGCTCGACGGCCGCGGCGGCGGCGGTGGCGGCGCGGATGCCGGCGGCGGCGGCGGTTATGGCGACGACAGCTTCGGCTCGTCCGGCGGCATCGAGAACCGGTCGGGCATGGGCCGCGCCGAGGCGCCGCGGCGTCCGGCGGCGCCCGCCGGCGGTGGCGGCCGCATGGATGACGACGAAATTCCGTTCTGAGCGGATAAACGACCATGGCGGGCCCGGCGATCGACGTTTCGGTGCGCCGGGCGACGCCTGACGATCTCGCCTTCATCATGGCGGCCGAGCGACAGCCGGCCTTCGAGCGGCAGGTCGGCCGCTGGCCGGCCGAGCGGCATCTGGCGGCCATGGCCTCGCCGGATTTCGCCTATCTGATCGGCGCGCGGCAAGGCGGCGAGCCCGCCGGCTTCGCCATCCTGCGCGATCTCAACAACCCCTCCGACAATATCGGCCTGCAGCGCATCGTGTCGGCGGCGGCCGGGCAGGGCTTCGGCAGGCCGTTCCTGACCGCGGTCATCGACTGGGTCTTTGCCCAAACGCGCTGCCACCGCTTCCTGCTCGAAGTCTTCACCGACAATCCGCGCGCCCGGCACGTCTATCGCTCCCTCGGCTTCGTCGAGGAGGGGCTGTTGCGTGAAGCGGTGAAGCGCGCCGATGGCGCGCGGTCCGACCAGATGCTGATGTCGCTGCTGCGCCGGGAATGGCGCACGTCCTGACGCGGCCGCGCCGGCGGGCTTGCCCGATGCCTCGGGCTGCGGGTTGGCCGGTCCGGCCAGGATGAGCACGCCGGGCGGGCAGGTGCCCCTACCGCCGGCATGCCCGCCGGGACGGGGACGACCGGCACCGCGCAGGACGCCGGCATTGTCGAAAGCCGCGAGGGGATCGCATCGCTCCGGGCCGCACGCGACAGACCGTCTTGGCAATGTCTTATATATCCAGTAATCTGGATATATGGAATCGACATCCGCAATTCTGGCGCTCGCCGCCCTCGCTCAATCGACCCGTCTCGAAACGTTCCGCCTGCTCGTCAGTCGCGAGCCCGACGGTGTGCCCGCGGGTGAGCTCGCGCGCCTGATGGCGATCCCTCAGAACACCATGTCGGCGCATCTGGCGGTTCTGTCGCGCGCCGGCCTGATCGTCGGCGAGCGGCGCAGCCGGTCGATCATCTATCGCGCCGACCTCGAAGGCTTTCGCGCGCTCACGCTTTTCCTGCTGAAGGACTGCTGTGGCGGCCGGCCGGAGCTCTGCGCGCCGCTGATTGCCGATCTCACCCCCTGCTGCCCGCCCGCGATTGCCGCCCAAGGTTCCCGGCCATGACCGAACGCGTCTTCAATGTCCTGTTCCTGTGCACCGGCAACACCGCCCGTTCGATTTTGGCCGAGGCCATTCTGAACAAGGACGGGGCGGGGCGCTTCAGGGCCTTCTCCGGCGGCAGCCAGCCGAAAGGAGAGGTCAACCCCCTGACGCTGCAGGTGCTCGGATCCTTCGGCTATCTGACCGATGGCCTGCGTTCCAAGGCCTGGACCGAATTCGCCGTGCCCGGCGCGGCCGAAATGGATTTCATCTTCACCGTCTGCGACAGCGCGGCCGGCGAAATCTGTCCGGTCTGGCCCGGCCATCCGGCCACCGCTCACTGGGGCATCGCGGATCCGGCGGCCGTCGAGGGCACGGCGGTGGAGAGGACCGCGGCCTTCGTCGCCGCCGTCCGCTATCTGAAGGCCCGGCTTTCGGTCTTCGCGGCGCTGCCCTTCGCCACCCTCGACCGCATGGCGCTCGCCCAGGCGTTGCACGCCATCGGCGCGATGGACGGCGCCTCGTCGGCCAATCCGAAAGTCAGCTGAGCCATGTCGCTGTTCGAACGCTACCTGACCCTCTGGGTCGCACTTTGCATCGTCGTCGGGATCGCGCTCGGCCATGCCTTGCCCGGCCTGTTCCAGGTCATCGGCGCCGCCGAGATCGCCAAGGTCAACATCCCCATGGCGGTGCTGATCTGGCTGATGATCATCCCCATGCTGATCCGCATCGATTTTTCCGCGCTCGGCAAGGTCGGCGCCTATTGGCGCGGCATCGGGGTCACTCTGTTCATCAACTGGGCGGTGAAGCCCTTTTCCATGGCGCTGCTCGGCTGGCTGTTCATCGGCTTTCTGTTCCGCCCCTATCTGCCGGCCGGCCAGATCGACAGCTATATCGCCGGCCTGATCATCCTGGCGGCGGCGCCCTGCACCGCCATGGTCTTCGTCTGGTCGAACCTGACCCGGGGCGAGCCGCATTTCACGCTGAGCCAGGTGGCGCTCAACGACGCCATCATGATCGTCGCCTTCGCGCCCATCGTCGGCCTGCTGCTCGGCCTCTCCGCGATATCGGTGCCCTGGGCGACCCTGGTGCTCTCGGTCGGGCTCTACATCGTCATCCCGGTCATCGCGGCGCAGGCGCTGCGCGGCCGGCTGACGGCGCGCGGCGGGGAGGCGGCCTTGGCCGGCCTCCTGAAAACCCTGCAGCCCTTGTCGCTGGTGGCGCTGCTGGTCACGCTCGTCCTGCTGTTCGGCTTCCAGGGTGGACAGATCATCGCCCAGCCCGCGGTCATCGCGCTGCTCGCCGTGCCGATCCTGATCCAGGTCTATTTCAATTCGGGCCTGGCCTATCTGCTGAACCGGATGACCGGCGAGCAGCATTGCGTCGCCGGTCCCTCGGCGCTGATCGGCGCCAGCAATTTCTTCGAGCTGGCGGTGGCCGCGGCCATCAGCCTGTTCGGCTTCAATTCCGGCGCGGCGCTCGCCACCGTCGTCGGTGTTCTGATCGAGGTGCCGGTGATGCTGTCGGTGGTCTGGATCGTCAATCGCAGCAAGGGCTGGTACGAGCGCGGCGATGCCGTCCGGCCGCTCGGACCATCGGAAGACGCCGTATCATGACCGTCACGATCTATCACAACCCCGCCTGCGGGACCTCGCGCAACACCCTGGCGATGATCCGGGCGAGCGGCGAGGATCCGGTGGTCGTCGACTATCTCCAGGATCCGCCGAGCCGCGTCCGGCTTGTCCAGTTGATCTTCGCCATGGGGATCACGCCGCGCGCACTCTTGCGCCGGAAGGACACGCCTTATGGCGCGCTCGGCCTCGACGATCCCGGCTTGAGCGACGAGGCCCTGATCGATGCCATGATGGCGCATCCGGTCCTGATCAACCGGCCGATCGTCGAGACCCCGAAGGGCACACGGCTCTGCCGGCCGTCGGAAGCCGTTCTCGATATTCTGCCGAACCGCGACATCGGCGTCTTCGTCAAGGAGGACGGCGAGGTCGTCCGGAGCTGACGGCCAGGGGGAACTCCATATTTCTGTAATTCTAGAAATACGGTTGACTCGCCGCCGATCCTCGGCGAGGCTTGCCGCATGAACATCGACGATGCCGCCGCCCGCCTCGAAGCCCTCGGCAACCCGACACGCCTTCGGATCTACCGCATGCTGGTGCGTGCCGGCGATGCCGGCTCCAGCGTCGGTAAGCTGCAGGCGAGCCTGGACATCGCTGCCTCGACGCTGTCGCACCATCTGAAGAGCCTGGTCGTGGTTGGCCTGATCGCCCAGGAGCGCCAGGCCACCACGCTGATCTGCCGGGCCAATTACGACGTGATGCGCGGGCTGGTTGATTTCCTCGTCGAGGAATGTTGCGCCGACCAGGCCTGTGGCGCGGCCCCCGCCGCCGCGCCGGCTCCCTGACCTTTTCGCTTTGTAATTCGATATTTCCGGAAGGACCGTTTAATGGGAATCGAGAAGCGCAAGACCGTTGCTGTCATCGGAGCCGGGCCGGTCGGCCTGGCGGCCGCCGCGCATGGGCTGGAGCGGGGGCTCGAGCCGATCGTGCTGGAGGCCGGCCCTGACATTGCCGCCGCCATCCGCCAATGGCGCCATGTCCAGCTGTTTTCGCCCTGGGAGTTCAACATCGACAAGGCGGCGGCCCGGCTGCTGGCCGGGGCCGGCTGGAACCCGCCCGACCCGATGCTCTATCCGACCGGCGGCGCGCTGATCGAGGGCTATCTGCGGCCGCTCGCGACCCGCACGGCATTGAAGGATCACATCCGCCTGTCGAGCCGCGTCACCGGCATCAGCCGGGCCGGGTTCGACAAGGTGAAGACCAAGGGCAGGGCGGAGGCGCCTTTCGAGATCCGCTATCGGAATGGCGACGGCGACCAGACGGTGCTGGCCGATGCCATTATCGACGCCTCCGGCACCTGGTCGTCGCCGAACCCGGCCGGGGCCAATGGCTTGCCGGCGGTCGGCGAGGCGGCGGCCGCGGCGCGCATCGCCTATGGCTTGCCCGACGTCGGCGGAGCCGACCGGAACCGCTATGCGGGCCGGACCGTCGCGGTGCTGGGCGCCGGCCATTCGGCCGTCGGTACCTTGATCGACCTGGCCGGCCTCGCCGCCGCGGATGCCGGCACGCGCGTCCTGTGGCTCTTGCGCGGCAACGACCCGGCGAAGTCCTTCGGCGGGGGCGTCAACGATGCCCTGGCGGTACGCGGCGCCCTCGGGTCGGTGCTTTCCGGCCTGGTCACGGACAGGCGGATCCAGATCGAGACGGAATTCCGTGTCTCGCATGTGACGGCAACCGAGGCCGGCTTGCGCGTGGGTGCCGGTTCGGCCTGTTGCGGCCGCCACGTCCTGGTCGACGAGCTGGTCGTGGCCACCGGCTTTCGGCCCGATCTCGGGTTCCTCCGTGAACTGCGGCTCGGCCTCGATCCGGCGCTCGAGTGTCCACCGCTCCTGGCCCCGCTCATCGATCCGAACGAACATAGCTGCGGCACGGTGCGCGCCCATGGCGCGCGCGAACTGGCTCAGCCGGAACCTGGGCTCTATTTCGCCGGCATGAAGTCCTACGGCCGGGCTCCGACCTTCCTGATGCTGACGGGTTATGAGCAGGTCCGCTCGATCGTCGCCGAAATCGCCGGTGATCACGAGGCCGCCCGGCGCGTCGAGCTGGTTCTGCCGGAGACGGGGGTGTGCAGCCTGTCCCGCTCGCCGAACGGCGACGCCGTCGGCGGTGGCGGGCCGGCCGAAGCGGACGCGGCGGCCTGCTGCGGGCAGGACGAGCCGGCGAAGCGGACGGCGGAGGAGGGATGTGGCTGCGGTTCCGTGAAGACGTCACCCCGGCCCGAAACGGCGCCCGGGCCCGCCGCCGGCTGCCGTGGCTGACCGATGTCGCGGAGCCGGATGAGTGTCGTCGTCGTCCTGGGAACCACCCAGACCCTGGCCTGGGCCTCCAGCTACTACCTGCCGGCCATCCTGGCCGACGCGATGGCGCACGACCTCGGCACGTCGAGTGCCTGGATCTTCGCGGCCTTCTCGGCATCGCTGCTCGTCTCCGCCGTTCTCGGCCCGCGCATCGGCCGCAGCATCGATGCCTTCGGCGGGCGCGGGGTGCTGGCCCTGTCCAGCCTGGCCCTGGCGGCCGGGCTCATCCTGCTCGGCCTGGCCCAGTCGCAGCTCGTCTTATGGCTGGCGTGGCTGGTCCTCGGCTTTGGCATGGCGCTCGGGCTCTATGACGCGGCCTTTGCGACGCTCGGGCGGATCTATGGCGCTTCCGCCCGTTCGACGATCACCGGCATTACGCTCATTGCCGGCTTTGCCAGCACGATCGGCTGGCCGCTGACCGCCTGGGGGCTCGCCGAATATGGCTGGCGTCCCACCTGCCTTGCCTGGGCCGCGGGCCATCTGCTGATCGGCCTGCCGCTGAACTGGTTCCTGTTGCCGCGCGCCGAAAAGGCCCAGGCAGCCAAGGTCGCGCCACCGCCCGCCGCGACGGTCTCCTGGGACCGCAACATGGTCCTGCTGGCGATCGCCTTCGCGCTCACCTCTCTGGTCGCCGGCGCCATGGCGGCGCATTTGCCCCGCCTGCTGCAGGCCGCCGGCGCCTCCGTCACCGAGGCCATCGCGGCCGGCGCCTTGATCGGGCCGGCCCAGGTCGCGGCGCGCCTGGTCGAGGCCGGCCTCCTGAACCGCTTCCATCCGCTGCTGTCGGCGCGGCTCGCGGCCATGACCCATCCCATCGGCGCGGCGGTCCTCGGGCTGTTCGGCGGAGGCGCGGCGGCGGGGGCCTTCGCGCTCCTGCACGGCGCAGGCAACGGCGTGCTGACGATCGCGCGCGGCACCGTTCCCTTGGCCATTTTCGGTCCGGACAATTACGGCTACCGCCTCGGCCTGATCGGTGCGCCGGCACGCATGGCCCAGGCGGCCGCCCCCTTGATGTTCGGGCTGTTGATCGAGCGCTGGGGGGCGGGGGCGCTGGTGGCGTCCAGCACATTCGGCATTGTCGCCCTCGCCGCGCTGTGCTTCGTCAAGACCGGATGCGCGAGCGGCCATGTCGGCGCTGATCGTGGGCAGGGCCAATGCATTCGATAAAGGAAATCGGCCATGAGCGGGCGATGGCCGCTTCCGGCTTCGTGGGCGCCGTCGTCGCGGCCCAGGTGCTGGCGCAGATCGGCACCTTTACCTTGCCGGCCCTGCTGCCGGGCTTCATCACCCGCTGGTCGCTTTCGGCGACGGAGGCCGGCTGGCTGATCGGCGCCTATTTCGCGGCCTATGTCGCGGCCGTCCCGATCCTGGTCGGCCTGACCGACCGCGTCCCGGCGCGGCGCATCTATCTGTTCGGCACGGCGCTGACGGCCGCAGCGCATCTCGGCTTCGCCCTGTTCGCGGAGGGATTCTGGAGCGGGCTGGCGCTGCGTGCCGTCGCCGGCATCGGTTGGGCCGGCTGCTACATGCCGGGGCTGAAAGTGATCGCCGACCGGCTGGAGGGAAATGCCCAGTCGCGCGCCGTCTCCTGGCATGCGGCGGGTGTCGGGATCGCGGGGGCCGGCTCCTTCGCGGTTGCCGGCCTCTTCGACAGCCTGGGCGGTCCGTCGGCCGCCTTCCTGTTCGGAGCCGCCGCCGCCGCGATGGCCTTCGGCATCGGTCTCGCGGTCATGCCCAAGGGCGTTCCCCCTCGGCATGCCGGCGCCCCGGCCGCGGCGGCACTGCTCGACTTCCGGCCGGTGTTGCGGAACCGCGCCGCGATGGCCTGGATCGCGGGATATACCGTGCATACCTGGGAGCTCGCGGCGCTGCGGGCCTGGGCCGTGACCTTTCTCGGCATCACCCTTCTGCGCGACGGCGCAGCCGGCTGGCTGCCGGGACCAACCATCATCTTCACCGCCGCGGGCCTGGTCGGGATCGCCGTCTCGATCGTGGGCAACGAGACGGCGCAGCGGTTCGGTCGCGCCCGGGTCGTTGCGGCCGCGATGGGAACGGCGGCGGTTCTCGCGCTGGTCACCGGCCTGTCCAGCCTGGTCTCGGCGCCGCTCGCCGCGCTCTGCGTGGTGCTGTGGAACGCGGCGATCTATCTCGACAGTTCGGCGCTGACCGCGGGCACCGTCCAGGCCGCGGCGCCGGGCTTGCGTGGCGCGACGATGGGCCTGCACAGCATGTGCGGTTATGCCGGTGGCTTTCTCGGCCCCTTGGGGGTCGGTATCGCCCTGGACATGGCGGGGCCGGACAGCCGCTTCGGTTGGGCCCTGGCCTTCGGCCACGTCGCGGTGGTCACCCTGGTCGGCCTCGCCATTCTGCGCCGGATCGGCCGGGCCCGCTGATCCGTCCGTTCCGTACACGGCCTCGACGCGCCGGCCGGATTGACATGTCGGAATGTAAAGTTTATTTACTTTACATTCCTCTCCGATCTCCCGAAGGCCGCCATGACCCTCGCTCCCTTGCTTGCGGCGCCTGCCGTCATCCAGATCCATGCCGTCGCCGCGCTCGCCCTGATCCCGCTGACCCTGGCGCAGTTCATGCGCCGCAAAGGGGGCACGACGCACCGCGTGCTCGGCTGGAGCTGGGTGGCGCTGATGACCATCGTCGCCATCTCGTCGTTCTGGATTCATTCGATCCGGCTGATCGGGCCGTTCAGTCCGATCCACATCCTGTCGATCATCACCCTGTTCGGCCTGTTCGGGGCGATCGTCGCTCGCCGCCGCGGCAATATCGCCCGTCACCGCCGGATCATGATGATGGTGACGGGTGGTTGGGCGGCCGCCGGCCTGTTCGCCTTCCTGCCGGGGCGGGTGATGGCGATGATGACCTGGGCGGGGTGACCGGCCCGGCCGGAAAGAGCACGGGATCGCGGGGCGGCATGCGGGTGCCGGGCGGCCGGCGCTGACGACCAGCGCCGGCCGATTCGGCGCGACGTCACTCGGCCGGGGTGGCTGCCGCGGCATTGCCGCCCCTGGCTTCCGAACGGCGCCTGGTGCGGAACAGGCGCAGCACGACCACGAAGAACAGGGGCACGAAGAAGATCGCCAGGGCCGTGCCGGTGATCACGCCGCCGACGATGCCGGTGCCGATCGCCGTGCGGCCGCCGGCGCCGGCGCCGGTGGCGATCGCCAGCGGCACGACGCCCAGGACGAAGGCGAGCGAGGTCATCAGGATCGGGCGCAGCCGTTCCCTGGCGGCGTGCAGGGCCGAGCCGGCCAGGCTCTCGCCGGCCTCGAAATGGGCCTTGGCGAATTCGACGATCAGGATGGCGTTCTTCGCGGTGAGGCCAATGGTGGTGAGCAGGCCGACCTGGAAATAGACGTCGTTCGACATGCCTCTGAACAAGGTGGCCGCGACGGCACCGAGCACGCCGAGCGGCACGACGAGCATGACCGAGGCCGGGATCGCCCAGCTCTCGTAGAGCGCGACCAGGCAGAGGAACACGACGATCATCGAGATGGCATAGAGCGCGACGGCTTGCGACCCCGATGCGCGCTCCTCGTAGGACAGGCCGCTCCAGGCGATGCCGATCCCAACGGGGAGCGCCTGCGCGATGCGCTCCATTTCGGCCATCGCCTCGCCGGTGGTGCGCCCCGGCGCCGCGGTGCCCAGGATTTCGATGGCGCTGATGCCGTTGAACCGGCCGAGGCGCGAGGCGCCGACGTCCCATTGCGCCGAGGCGAAGGCCGAAAACGGCACCATCGAGCCCGAGCTGTTGCGCACATACCAGCGCGACAGGTCTTCCGGGCGCATGCGTGCCTCGGCCATGCCCTGGATATAGACGCGCTTGATGCGCTCGCGGTCCAGGAAATCGCCGGCATAGGCGGCGCCGAATGCCGCCGAGAGCGTGCTGTTCACCTGGCTGATGGTGAGGCCGAGAGCGCTGGCGCGCTCCCAGTCGATGTCCAGCCGCAATTGCGGCTCCTGGTTCGGCTCGTTGGGGCGAACATTGGTGACGACCCCGCTCGCGGCCGCGGCCTGCAGCAGCCGGTCGCGCGCCGCCAGCAGGGTTTCGCGCCCCAGCCGGCCGTTGTCGAGCAGTTGCATGGTGAAGCCCGAGGCATTGCCCAGCTCGGTCACCGCGGGCGGCACGAAGGCGATGATCTGGGCATCGGCATAGCGGGCGAAGCGTTCGGCGATCCGGCGCTGGAGCGCCCGGACCGAGTTCCGCTCGCCTGGCCGCAAGGACCAGTCCTTGAGCCGGACGAAGGTCTGTCCGGCATTCTGGCCGCGGCCGCTGAAGTTGAAGCCGAGGATGGCCATGGCGGAGTCGACGACGTCGTTCTCCTCGGTCAGGAGATAGGTGATGACGTCGTTCAGGGCACGCTGCGTGCGCTCCACCGTGGCGCCCGGCGGCGTGACCACCTGGACATAGATGATGCCCTGGTCCTCGTCCGGCAGGAAGGATGTCGGCAGGCGCGCATAGAGGACGGCCATGATCGCGACCAGCGGGACGTAGATCACCAGATATCGGGCCGGGCGGCTGGTGATGCGGCGGACACCGCCGGCATAGGCGTTGGTCATCCGCTCGAAATTGCGGTTGAACCAGCCGAAGATGCCGCGGCGGGGACCGTGCCGGGGTGGGCGCAGCAATGTCACGCAGAGCGCCGGCGTGAAGATCAGCGCCACGATCGCCGATAGCGTCATGGCAGTGATGATGGTGAGCGAGAACTGGCGGTAGATCACGCCCGCCGAGCCGCCGAAGAAGAACATGGGCAGGAACACCGCCGACAGGATGAGGGCGATGCCGACAAGGGCGCCGGAGATCTGGTCCATCGAAGCGCGCGTCGCTTCGAGCGGCGAGAGCCCGTCCTGCTCCATCAGGCGCTCGACGTTCTCGACCACGACGATGGCGTCATCGACCAGGAGGCCGATGGCGAGCACCATGGCGAACATGGTGAGCGTGTTGATCGAGTAGCCGGCCATGGAGAGCACGGCGAAGGTGCCGAGCAGCACCACCGGAATGGCCAGGGTCGGGATCAGCGTGGCCCGCAGGTTCTGCAGGAAGACGAACATGACGATGAAAACGAGGACCATGGCCTCGATCAGCGCCTTGACCACCTCCTTGATCGACAGCTCGACAAAGGGCGTGGTGTCCAGGGGGTATTGCACCTCGACCCCCGGGGGCAGGGTGGCACGCAAGGTGTCGATCGTCGCCCGCACGGCCCGGGAGGTGGCCACCGCGTTCGCGCCGGGCGCGAGCTCGATGGCGATGGCGGCCGCCGGGCGGCCATTGTGGGTGGTGCTGAAGGCGTAGTTCTCGGCACCCAGCTCGACGCGCGCGACATCGCGCAGGCGGACCTGCGAGCCGTCCTCCCTGACCCTGAGCAGGATGGCGCCGAATTCCTCGGGGGTCCTGAGATAGGACGGCCCGATCAGCGCGGCATTGAGCATCTGGCCGGGAACCGACGGGCGCATGCCCAATTCGCCCGAGGCGACCTGGACGTTCTGCGCGGCGATGGCGGCGGAGACGTCCGAAGGCATCAGGTCGAAGGCGACCAGCTTTTCCGGGTCGAGCCAGACCCGCATCGCATACTGGGATCCGAACAGGTTGAAATTGCCGACGCCGCCGGTGCGGGCGATCGGGTCCTGCACGACCGAGCCGATATAGTCGGCGAGGTCGTTGACGGTCAGGGCGCCGTCGGTCGAGACGAAGGCGGCGATCATCAGGTAGCTGGTGGCGCCCTTGGTCACCCTCACGCCCTGTTGCTGAACCGCCTGTGGCATGCGCGTGAGCGCCAGCGACAGCTTGTTCTGCACCTGCACCTGGGCGGTGTCGGGATCGGTGCCCTGGGCGAAGGTCAGGGCGATGCGTCCCGAGCCGTCGCGGTTGCTCTGCGAGGCGAAGTAGAGCAGCCCGTCCAGCCCGTTCATCTGCTGTTCGATGATCTGGAGGACGGTGTTCTGGACCGTCTCGGCGGAAGCGCCGGGATAGCTGGTATTGATCTGGATCGTCGGCGGCGCGATCGTCGGATATTGCGCGACCGGCAGGCTGCGCAGGCAGATGACGCCGATCAGCATGATGCCGAGCGCGATGGCCCAGGCGAAGTTGGGCCGGTCGATGAAGAAGCGGCTCATGGCTGATCAGAGCCCGCGCTGCGTCGCGGAGGCGGGCGGCATCAGCTCGGCGCGTCCGAGGACCGGCGCGCCGCGCCGGTCCATTTCCTCGACCGTGGTCTCGCGCACCTCCGGCCGCACGCCGTCGCGCACGCGCTGGAGGCCTTCGACGACCACGCGGTCGCCGGCGGCGAGACCGTCGTCGACCAGCCATTTGTTGCCGATGGTCTGGCGCGTCTGGATGACGCGCTGGCGGACGGTACCGTCGGTGTCGAGCACCAGGGTCGTGGCCTCGCCGCGCTGGTTGCGGGTCACCGCCTGTTGCGGCACCAGCAAGGCCTCGTCGACCACGCCGCTCTCCAGCCGGGCCCGGACGAAGAGGCCGGGCATCAGCACGCCGTTCGGGTTGGCAAAGGTGGCGCGCAGCGTGACCGAGCCGGTATCCGCGGCGACGGTGACCTCGGAGAACTGGAGGCGCCCGCGATGCGGATGTTCCGTGCCGTCACCGAGGACCAGGCGAACCTCGGCGCCGCCCTCGCTCGTGGACCGCAGCCGGCCCTCGTCGAGGTCCCGCCGCAGGCGCAGCAGCGCATCGGCCGCCTGGGGCAGGTCGACATAGACGGGGTCGAGCTGGGTGACGGTCAGCAGCGGGGCCGCCTGGTTCGCCGTGACCAGCGCGCCGACGGTGAGCGCGGACCGGCTGGTGCGCCCGTCGATCGGCGAGACGATGCGGGTGCGGGCGAGATTGATCTGAGCGCTGTCGACCGCCGCGTGCGCCGAGGCGACATCCGCCTCTCCCTGGCGCTGGGTCGCCATGGCCGTCTCGAAGTCCAGACGGCTCACCGTGTCGCGGGCGACGAGCTGCTCGTAACGGCTGGCCCGTGCCCGGGCCGCGTCAAGGGTCGCGGTCGCGCGCGCCAGGGTGGCCTCGGCCGTGGCGAGCGCCGCGCGATAGGGCGCGGGATCGATCTGAAACAGCGGCTGGCCGGCCTTGACCGCCTCGCCTTCGCGGTAGAGGCGCTCCTGCAGGACGCCGCTCACCTGCGGGCGAATTTCGGCGGATTGGAAGGGCGCGACGCGGCCGGGCAGGACGGTCTCGATGGTCACCGGCTGCGGACGCAGGCGCACGACGGTCACCGGTGGCGGCGGCGGCGCGCTCACCGTGGCCCGACTCTGTTCTTCGCCAAACGACAATATGAAGAACAAAGACAAGAACATCAGGGTTATTCCGCATGCGACGATAGATAGCAGCGGCCTAATTTTTAATCGGGACCCATAATTCTTGTGCATCGATGCTCTTTCGTCGATCTCTTCACGAAGCGAGGGAGTTTATTCAATTGCGCTCGCGCCGGGGGGTAAATTGCTCGTGTATATTGTAATTATATGTTGCTGCCGGCGACCGAGGTGGTGCGCCGGACCTGGCGCTGCCCAGGCCGCCGCGGAGCCGGCAGGCAGCGGGGCGGCCCGGTGACGGCCGGATTTCAGCCGGTTGCGACGTCGGAGCGGGCTTATGCAGCGGGCTCGTGAAGCCCATGTGTCGGCGATGCGGACGCGTCGCTAGCCGCGGATCGCCGCGCGCACGCCGTCGATGACGAATTGCACCGCGAGCGCCGCCAGCAGAATGCCGAGAAGCCTGGAAACCACCACATTGCCGAGCGTGCCGAGCAGCGTGTTGACCCGCTCGGCGACGCGCAGGCAAGCCCAGGAGGCCAGCAGCACCACGGCAAGCACGCCGATCAGCCCGGCCATCAGGCCGGCATCGCCCGCCGCCTGGCCTGAAATCAGCAAGGTCGCGGCGATCGCGCCGGGGCCGGCGAGCAGCGGGATGGCCATGGGAAAGGCGGCGACGCGCACGATGTGATCCCGGTCGATCACCTGCTTGTCGACCGCCCCTTTCCGGTCGGCGCGCAGGCCGAAGACCATTTCGAAGCCGATGACGAACAGCAGGAGGCCGCCGGCGATGCGAAAGGCCGGCAGTGAAATGCCCAGTTTGCGCAGGAGCCAGTCGCCGAAGAAGGCGCATGCGGCGAGCACGACGAAGGCGATCAGGCTGGCGCGCCAGGCGACCTGCCGGCGCTGGTCGGCGGAGAAGCCCTGGGTGACGCCGAGAAAGATCGGGACGAGGGCCAGGGGCTCGACGATCACGAGCAGCGTGACGAGCGCATTGGTCAGGAAATCCACCGTCATGATCGCTCCCGGGCGCGGCCGCGGCGGCGCCTTTGTGCCCTTTTCGTGACAGGTTCGTCCACAGGCTGCGAGGTGCTTTCCGCAACATATTGAAAACATGTCGGAAATGGCGGCGCCGCACGGGGCGATTCGATTGGTCCCGCGTCAAGGAATCGGCTAGAAACAAAGCTACCAGCAGGCTTCCTGATCCTGCCTCATTGGACTGAACTCCTTGGCTGACGACAACGATACGCCCGCGGGCTCGACGCCCTCGGATCCGACCGAAATCCGCCTGATCTCGATCACCGACGAGATGCGCCGCAGCTATCTCGATTACGCCATGAGCGTGATCGTCAGCCGCGCGCTGCCCGACGTGCGCGACGGGCTGAAGCCGGTGCACCGGCGCATCCTCTATTCGATGCACGAGAACGGCTACGAGTGGAACAAGCCCTATCGCAAGTCGGCGCGCGTGGTCGGCGACGTCATCGGTAAATACCATCCGCATGGCGACCAGTCGGTCTATTTCGCGCTGGTCCGCATGGCGCAGGAATTTTCCATGCGCGTCATGCTGGTCGAAGGCCAGGGCAATTTCGGTTCGGTCGACGGCGATATGCCGGCGGCCATGCGTTATACCGAGGTCCGTCTCCAGAAGATCGCCGGCGAGCTGGTCTCCGATCTCGACAAGGCGACCGTCGACTTCCAGGACAACTACGACAGTTCCGAGCATGAGCCGAAGGTTCTGCCGGCGCGCTTCCCCAACCTCCTGGTCAATGGCGGCGGCGGCATCGCGGTGGGCATGGCGACCAATATCCCGCCGCATAATCTCGGCGAGGTCATCAATGGCTGTCTGGCGACCATCGACAACCCGGAAATCACGATCGACGAGCTGCTCGAACATATTCCGGGGCCGGATTTCCCGACCGCGGGCCTGATCCTCGGCCGCTCGGGCATCCGCTCGGCCTACGAAACCGGCCGCGGCTCGGTGGTGATGCGGGCGCGGACCTTGATCGAGACCGTGCGCAAGGAGCGCGAGGCGATCATCGTCACCGAGATCCCGTATCAGGTGAACAAGGCGCAGATGCTCGAGCATCTCGCCGAACTGGTGCGCGAGAAGCGCGTCGAGGGCATCGCCGAATTCCGTGACGAGAGCGACCGCGACGGCATGCGCGTCGTCATCGAGCTCAGGCGCGACGCGGTGGCCGATGTCGTGCTGAACCAGCTGTTCCGCTTCACCGCGCTGCAGACCAGCTTCGGCTGCAACATGGTGGCGCTGAACGGCGGCCGTCCGGAGGTGATGAACCTCAAGGACCTGATCGTCGCCTTCATCGCCTTCCGCGAAGAGGTGGTCAGCCGGCGGACCAAGTTCCTGCTCAACAAGGCGCGCGAACGCGCCCATGTGCTGTGCGGCCTGGCGATCGCGGTGGCCAATATCGACGAAGTCATCCGGATCATCCGCACCGCGCCGGACCCGGCGACCGCGCGCGAGCGCCTGATGGCGCCGAACTGGAACGCCGTCGATATCGCGGCCCTGATCCAGCTGGTCGACGACCCGCGCTATCCGATGCGCGACGACGGCACCTACAAGCTGTCGGACACCCAGGCGCGCGCCATTCTCGACCTGCGCCTGCAGCGCCTGACCGCTCTCGGCCGCGACGAAATCGGCGACGAACTGAAGAAGCTCGCCGACGAGATCGTCGATTATCTCGACATCCTGCGGTCGCGCCTGCGCATCCAGAACATCATTCGCGACGAACTCACCTCGGTGAAGAACGAGTTCGCCACGCCGCGCAAGACCGAGATCCTCGAACATGGCGGCGACCTCGACGACGAGGACCTGATCCAGCGTGAGGACATGGTCGTCACCGTCTCGCATACCGGCTACGTCAAGCGCGTGCCGCTGTCGACCTATCGGGCGCAGCGGCGCGGCGGCAAGGGCCGCTCGGGCATGCAGACCCGGGACGAGGATTTCGTCACCCGGCTGTTCGTGGCCAATACCCACACGCCCATGCTGTTCTTTTCGTCCAAGGGCCAGGTCTACAAGCTGAAGGTCTGGCGCCTGCCGCTGACGACCCCCCAGGGACGCGGCAAGGCCTTCGTCAACCTCCTGCCGCTGGAACAGGACGAGCGGATCACCACGATCCTGCCCTTGCCTGAGGACGAGACCACCTGGGAGACGCTGGACGCGATGTTCGCCACGACCCGCGGCACGGTCCGGCGCAACAAGCTGTCGGACTTCGCCCAGGTCAACCGCGCCGGCAAGATCGCCATGAAGCTCGACGAGGGCGATGCCATCGTCAATGTCGCGGTCTGCTCGGAGCATGACGACGTGCTGCTGACCACCGATGGCGGCCAGTGCATCCGCTTCGCGGTGGACGAGGTCCGCGTGTTCAAGGGCCGCGATTCCATGGGCGTGCGCGGCATTTCGCTGGCCGAAGGCGACCGGATCATCTCGATGGCGATCCTGAACCATTTCGAGGCGACCTCGGAGGAGCGCTCGGCCTATCTGAAGATGCGCCGGGCGGTGACCGGCGAAGAGGGCGGCGACGACGAGGAAGCCGTCGGCACCGGCGAGCTGTCGCCGGAGCGCTACGCCGAGATGTCGGCGGCCGAGCAGGTCGTGCTGACGCTGTCCGAGAACGGCTATGGCAAGCGGACCTCGACCTTCGAGTACCGCATCACCGGCCGCGGCGGCAAAGGCATCGTCGCCATGGTGGTGAACGAACGCAATGGCCGCCTGATCGCGTCCTTCCCGGTGGAGGACAAGGACCAGATCATGCTGGTCACCGATGGCGGCCAGTTGATCCGCTGCCCGGTGGACGGCATCCGCGTGGCCGGTCGCTCGACCCAGGGCGTGATCGTGTTCAACACCGACGAGACCGAAAAGGTCGTGTCGGTGGAGCGCATCACCGATGAGGGCGAGGGCGACGAAGAGGTCCTGGACGGCGAGGCCGAAGGCAATGGCGACGCCCCCGAGGCGCCGCCGGAGGGCTGATCGCCCGGGCGTGGCCACGCGCAAGCCCTCGCCCGCGAGCGGGCGAGGGTTTTTGCGCTCATCATTTCCCGACCGTCCTGTCCGCCTCCGCCGCCAGCCAGGGCACGAAGTCGCGGACGCGCGGGTCGCCGCTGAGCGCTGCCGGCCAGCGCACGATATGGGCCTTGCTCGACGGCATGTCCCAGGTGGCGGGCAGCACGCGGACGAGCCGGCCCTCGGCGAGAGCGTCGTGAACCAGCAGCGAGCGGGCGAGCACCACGCCGGCGCCTTGCAAAGCCGCGGTGATCGCCGTGCCGATGGTGCCGAAACGCAGGGCCGCGGGTGGCGCGCCTGAGAGGCCGAGCCGCTCGAACCAGACCGGCCAGGACCATTCGGCGGCGGTGCGGCCGGCCAGACCCTTGTGCAGCAGCGGCAGGCCGGCGAGATCGGCCGGATCGGCCAAGGTCCGGCCGTCGGGCAAGAGCCGGGGGTGACAGACCGGAAAGACCTGTTCCTCGAACAGCAAGCGCTGGGTGGAGGCGGCGCGGGCGGTGCCGGCCGGCATCCACAGCACCTGGACATCGACATCGGGCGCGCGGGCCTGAGCCTCGCTGTCGACGATGGCGAGCTCGATCGCGATGCCGGGATGGGCTGCCGTGAAGCCGGGCAGCCGGCGCACCAGCCAATAGTCGGCAAGCGCGGAGCCGACACCGACCCTGAGCCCGGCCGGCGCGATCGCCTGGCGGCAGCGGGCCCGCAAATCGGCCAGTCCGTCGAGCAGTTCGGCGAGGCCGGCGGCCAGGGCCGTGCCGGCCGGGGTGGCATCGAGGCCGGCGCCAGAGCGGCTGAACAGGGCCGCGCCGACGAAACCCTCGAGCCGGCGCAGCCGATGGCTGATGGCGCTCTGGGTAATGCCCAGCTCGGCCGCCGCCAGCGTCATGCTGCGCAGGCGCAAGGCGGTGTCGAAGGCGACCAGGGCGTCGAAGGGAGGCAAGGTTCGCATCGAAGCAACATGAACGAGATTCATGTCGAAGTGAACTCTTGGTGTTGGCTTCAACATGGCGGAGCTGCGAGGTTTGAAGTGTCCACCCCCCGGAGACACTCGGTGTCCGGCACTGCGGTCGGCCGTCCTTCGAGGGTCGCTTCGCTCCCACCTCAGGATGAGGATTGTTTCGGTATCGCATTGGCGTTGCTCATGAAGCTCATCCGATTGAGCGCATTTTGCGCTGCCCTCGATGCCAATCCCCACCCACCTCATCCTGAGGTGCTCGCGCCCTTGCGCGAGCCTCGAAGGACGGCTGCCCGCAGTGCCAGGCACCAACGTCCTTGCGCGTGTGGATGCCATTGCCCAATCCCAGAGGTCTTCCATGTCCAATTCCGACGCCGTCCCGGCCGTCTCGGCGCGCTGGCGCGGACACGCTCTCGCCCCGGCTTTCGCGCTCGCCATGGCGGCCTTCCTGACCCAGTTCGACGTTACCGCGGTCGTCGTGGTCATGCCGGCGATCGGCGAGGATCTCGGCTTCGGCCTGGCCGGTTTTGCCTGGGTGATGGATGCCTATAGCCTGGCCTTCACCGGGCTCTTGCTGGTGGCCGGGGCGCTCGCCGACCGGCACGGCCGGCGCCGCGCCTTGCTCGGCGGCAATATCCTGTTCGCATTGGCGTCGCTCGGCTGCGGTCTTGCCTGGGACGGGCCTTCACTCTGGGCCGCCCGGGTGGTTCAGGGCGCAGCGGCTGCCTTTGTCATCACCGGAGCGATGGCGTCGATCGCCGGTGCTTATCCCGAGCCGGCCGGGCGCGTCCGGGCCTTCGGCCTGATGGGGGTCATTTCCGGCGCGGCCATGGCGCTCGGGCCGACGCTCGGCGGCCTGGTCGGGTCTTGGCTCGGCTGGCGCTGGATCTTCCTCGCCAACCTGCCGATCTGCCTGCTGATCGCGTTCGCCGTGCCACGGGTCGTCCTGGAAAACCGGGACGCGGATGGCCGGGCTCTGGACCTGACGGGCGTGGCGCTGCTGACATCGGCCCTCGGCCTCGCCGTTACGAGCTTGCTCGAGGGGGACCATAGGCCCGGCGGCTTATGGCTCGGTTTGCTGGCCAGTGCCTGTCTCGCGACCGGCTTCGTCGCGCAGCAACGGCGCCAGCCGCGACCGATGCTCGACCCGGACCTGTTCGTGCGGCCGGCGATGTTCGGCATCGCGGCGCTGCTGCTTGCCATGTCGGTCAGCTATTGGGCGATGCTGGTCTATCTGCCGCTGTTCCTGCGCAACAGCTTCGCGCTATCGCAAGGGCAGGCGGGGCTTGCCATGCTGGCGGCGACGCTGCCCATGCTGGCCCTGCCGCCCGTGGGCGCGAGCCTCATGGCGCGTTGGGGCTGGCGGCGCCTGTTCGCGACCGGGCTGGCGCTCGTCGCCGTGGGGGACCTGGTGCTGGCCGGCGCCGCCGTGGGCGGCGGCACCGCCATGGGTTTCGGCGTTGTGCTCGCCGGCATGGGATGTATCGGGGTCGGCGCCGGCCTGGTGAACCCGCAACTGTCGGGCGTGGTGATCGCCTTGGCGCCGCCGGCGCAAGCGGGAATGGCCTCGGCGGTCACCGTCGTCCTGCGTCAGGCCGGATTTGCCATCGGCATCGCGGCGCTCGGCGCAGCGCAGGGTCTCGATGTGACGGCGGAAGGTTTTGCCCGGGCCTTTGTCCTTGCGGCCGCCGCGGCCATGGCGGGGAGCACGGCGGCCATGGTGCTGCTGCGGCAGCCGGTAAAATGACTGCCCGCGCGGTGCATGGACGAGGCGCAGGTTCGCCGGCATCGGCGCGGACCCTCCAGGGGGCGCGCCGATGCGGCCTGGCGGTCAGTCGACCTGAGTGCGCAGGATCGACAAGGCCAGTGCCTGGGCGCGCGGCACCATGGTGTCGACGTCCATATATTCCTCGACGGTATGGGCATTGCCGCCGACCGGCCCGACGCCGCAAATGGTTGGCGTGCCGACCGAAGCGGTGAAACCCGAATCGGCGCAGCCGCCGGAGAATTCACCGTCGACGGTCAGGCCGGCATCCTTCGCCGCGACCTGGTAGGCGGTGAAGATCGCCTTGGACGCCTCGGTTTGCACAACGGGAAGGAATTCACCGTTGATATGCAGTTTCGCGGTGGTGCCCGGCACGGTCGCGCCGGCGATGATCCTTTCGATCGCCTCCAGTGTGCGCTTGCGGTCGGCCGGGTCGATATAGCGCATATCGATCTGGCCCTCGGCGTGGGGCGCGGTGGTGTTGACCGACTGGCCGCCCGAGACCAGGCCGACATTCAGAGTGATGCCCTTGGCGAGATCGGTCAGCGCGTGGATCGCAACGATCTTGTGAGCAAGCTCCGCGATAGCACTGATGCCGCTGGTGAAATTGCCTCCGGAATGGGCCGCCTTGCCGGTGATGTCGAAGCGCATGAAGACACCGCCCTTGCGGCCGGTGGTGACATTGCCGGTGGGTCGGCCAGGCTCGGAATTATAGACCGCGCGGGCGGCGCGGCCCTCGCGCTCGATCACCGGCCGCGACGAGGGCGAGGCGATCTCCTCGTCCGAGGTGATCAGGAGCTTGATCGGGCAGGGCGCGCCGCCGAATTTCTTGAAGGCGGCCGCGACGAACAGGTTCATCACGATGCCGGATTTCATATCCGACACGCCGGGTCCATAGGCTCGGGTGCCCTCGATGGTGAAGGGCCGCCGGCCGGCCTCGCCCTTGGGAAACACCGTGTCGCGGTGGCCCATCAGCAGGATCGGCTTCTCATTGGCGCCGGGTTCGCCGACCTTGGCATGAATGGCGTCGCCGAAGACGCCATGCGGCTCGCGCCAGCTTTCGATCTCGTTATTGGCCAGGAACCGCTCGAAATGGGCGCCGACGGCGTCGACGCCGGCCTTGTCATAGGAGCCTGAATCGGTGTCGACCACGTCGCGCAGCAGGTCGAGCATCGCCTGGCGCTGCTCGCTCAGCCATTGGGTGATCCGGGTTTCGTTGCTATCGGCCATCAGGGGTCTCCTTCGGCGCGCATTGTTTCCATGCCGGGGGTGGAGCGCAACGCGTCGCGGGCATGGTTCCCTTGCGTCTCCTGATCCGCTTCGTTAAGCGATCATCCATGACCAGACGCATTGCGCTCTATACGGGCTCGTTCGATCCGGTGACCAATGGCCACCTGGACGTCATCCGCCACGCCTGCCGGCTCGCCGACGAGCTGGTGATCGGCATTGGCGTTCATCCCGGCAAGGCGCCGCTGTTCTCGGCCGCCGAGCGCGTCGCGCTGCTGGAAGAGGTCTGCGGCCCGGTGGCGATCGCCGAGAACTGCGTGCTCAGGACCATTACCTTCGACGACCTCGCGGTCTGGGCGGCCCAGCGGGTCGGCGCGACCCTGTTCATCCGCGGCCTGCGCGACGGCACCGATCTCGACTATGAGATGCAGATGGCGGGCATGAATGCCGGCATGGCGCCCGACGTGCAGACCATTTTTCTTCCCGCTTCCCCCAGCGTCCGCCCCATCACCGCCACGCTGGTGCGTCAAATCGCGCTGATGGGCGGCGATGTCAGAAGCTTCGTGCCGCCCGCCGTCGCCAGCGCGCTGGACGCCAAAGTGCCCAACGGGACGCCCAAGCGGGGCTGACCTCTTCGTCGGAGATTCCATCGTGAAACGTCGTCTCTTCCTTGCCCAAGCCCTGGTACTCGGCGCCGCCCTGCCGGCGAGCGCCCAGGCGATCCGCCTGCCGGCCGGCCTCGATCCGGAAAACACCCTGGTGATCGAGCTGAAGGACAATGCCCAGGTCATCATCAAGCTGCGGCCGGATCTCGCGCCCAACCACGTCGCCCGGATCAAGACCCTGGCGCGCCAGGGCTTCTACAACGGCATCGTGTTCCATCGCGTGATCGAGGGCTTCATGGCCCAGACCGGCGACCCGACCGGCACCGGCACCGGCGGCTCGCCGCTCGGCAACCTCAATGCCGAGTTCTCGCGTGAGCCCTTCGTGCGCGGCGTGCTCGGCATGGCCCGCGCGCAGAGCCCGAATTCGGCGAATTCGCAGTTCTTCATCATGTTCCGGGAATATCCCTCGCTGAACAACCAGTACACGGTGGTCGGCCAGGTGGTGCAGGGCATGGAAGCCGTCGACAAGATCAAGCGCGGCGAGCCGGTGCGCGATCCCGACAAGATGATCCGCGTGCGCGTCGCCGCCGATATCCGCTGATTTGAACCTACCCTCACGAGAAGGACGCCGATGATGGCTCTCGATCCCGAAAATACCATGATCCTCGAGACGACGAAGGGCCGGGTGATCATCGCCATGCGTCCGGATCTCGCTCCCGGCCACGTCGAGCACATCAAGAAGCTGGTCAAGGAAGGCTTCTATGACGGCATCGTGTTCCACCGCGTCATCGACGGCTTCATGGCCCAGACCGGCTGTCCGCACGGCACCGGCACCGGCGGCTCGCGCTATCCCGACCTGAAGGCCGAGTTCAACGCCGAGCCGCATGTGCGCGGCATCACCTCGATGGCCCGCTCGCAGAACCCGAATTCGGCGAATTCGCAGTTCTTCATCGTGTTCGACGACGCCCGCTTCCTCGACAAGCAATATACCGTCTGGGGCAAGGTCGTCGACGGCATGGACAATGTCGACACCATCAAGCGCGGCGAGCCGGTGCGCGAGCCCGACAAGATCGTCGTGGCGAAGATGGCCTCCGACGACCTGGCCACCTATGGCGACGTCATCGCCAAGCTCTGAGAGCTTGTGATCGATTCCACGGCGCCCGGGCCTCGCCCGGGCGCCGTTTGCTTTGTGGATGGCCATGCGCGTCGACCTGTTCGATTTCGACCTGCCGCCGGAGCGGATCGCGCTCAGGCCCGCGAGCCCGCGTGACGACGCGCGCCTGATGGTGGTCGCGCCGGGGGCCGATATCGCCGACGCCCATGTCCGGGATCTGGCCGATCTGCTCGCGCCCGGCGACGCCCTGGTGTTCAACGACACGCGGGTGATCCCGGCCCAGCTCGAAGGCCTGCGCCGGCGCGACGGCACGACGGCGAGCGTCTCGGCGACCCTGCACCGGCGCGTCGCCCCCGATCGCTGGCTCGCCTTCGTCAAGGGCGCCAAGAAGCTTCAGCCCGGCGACCGCGTGCAGTTCGGCGAGACCCCGCAGGCCTGTCTCCTCAACGCGCTGGACGCGACCGTCGTGTCGAAGGACGATGACGGCGTGGTCTTCGCCTTCGACCTCTCCGGCGCCTTTCTCGACGAGGCGATCGACCGGGTCGGCCACATCCCGCTGCCGCCCTATATCGCCTCGAAACGGCCCGAGGACCAGCAGGACCGGGCCGATTATCAGACCGTCTATGCCCGCGACGAGGGCTCGGTGGCGGCGCCCACCGCCGGCCTGCATTTCACGCCGGTGCTGATGGAGCGGCTGAAGGCACGCGGCGTCGACCTGCATTTTCTCACCCTGCATGTCGGCGCCGGCACCTTCCTGCCGGTCAAGTCCGACGATACCGCCCATCACAGGATGCATCCCGAATTCGGCCAGGTGACAGCTGAAGTCGCCGATGCGCTGAACGCGACGCGCCGGCGCGGCGGACGGGTGGTCGCGGTCGGCACCACCTCGCTCAGGCTCCTGGAGAGCGCGACGGGCGAGGACGGCGTGATCCGGCCCTTCGCCGCGGAAACCGCCATTTTCATCACGCCGGGCTACCGGTTTCGCGCGGTCGATGTGCTGATGACCAATTTCCACCTGCCGCGCTCGACGCTGTTCATGCTGGTCTCGGCCTTTGCCGGTCTGGAGACCATGCAGGCGGCCTATGCCCGCGCCATCGCCACCGGCTATCGCTTCTATTCCTATGGCGACGGCAGCCTGCTGTTCCGCCAGCCGGCCGTTTCGCCCAAAGAGGCCCCCTGAATGTCGCATCGTCTCGATCATGAACCGGCCGCCGCGCCGGCGGGTGACGCCCCGGCCGGGTTCTCGTTCCGGATCGACGGCCGCGACGGCGCGGCGCGCACCGGCGTGATCCAGACGCCGCGCGGCGCCATCCGCACCCCGGCCTTCATGCCGGTGGGCACGCAGGCGACCGTCAAGGGCATGTATATGGATCAGGTACGCGCGCTCGGCGCCGACGTGATCCTCGGCAATACCTATCACCTGATGCTGCGGCCGGGCGCTGAACGCGTCGCCGCCCTTGGTGGCCTGCATCGCTTCGGCGGCTGGAGCGGGCCGATCCTGACCGATTCCGGCGGCTTCCAGGTGATGTCGCTGTCCAAGCTGCGCAAGCTGAACGAGCAGGGTGTGACCTTTGCGAGCCATATCGACGGCAGCCGTTTCGAGCTGACGCCCGAACGCTCGGTCGAGATCCAGGGGCTGCTCGGCTCCGATATCCAGATGCAGCTCGACGAATGCGTGGCGCTGCCCAACGAGCGGGCAGTGATCGACAAGGCCATGCGGCTGTCGATCCGCTGGGCCGAGCGTTCGAAGCGTGCCTTCGAGAGCCAGCCGAAGGGCAGGGCGCTGTTCGGCATCGTCCAGGGCGGCGACCAGCCGGACCTGCGCGTCGAAAGCGCCCGGGCGCTGGCCGAGATGGATTTCCCAGGCTATTCGATCGGCGGCCTGGCGGTCGGCGAACCGCAGGACGTGATGCTGGCGATGATCGAGACGGTCATGCCGCATCTGCCGGACGCCAAGCCGCATTACCTGATGGGGGTGGGCACGCCCGACGACCTGATCGCGGCGATCGGGCGCGGCGTCGACATGTTCGACTGCGTCATGCCGACCCGTAACGGCCGCCACGGCCAGGCCTTCTCGCGCTTCGGCAAGCTCAACTTCCGCAATGCCCGCCACGCCGAGGACCCGCGGCCGGTCGACGAGACCTCGTCCTGCCCGGCGGCGCGCGACTATTCGCGGGCCTATCTGCACCACCTGATCCGCACCGAGGAGATGCTCGGCTCCATGCTGGTGACCTGGATCAACCTCGCCTACTACCAGGACCTGATGGCCGGCGCCCGCGCGGCGATCGCCGCCGGCCGCTTCGCCGATTATGCGGCCGAGGTGCGCGAAGGCTGGCAGCGCGGCGATATCGCGCCTTATGGCGGGTGAACGGGCGAGAACTTCCCTTCCTGAGGCAGAGGCCGTTGCATAAGGGGCTTCGAGATCTCGCAGCCGAACCACTACCCCCACCTCTCCCCGGCGGGGAGAGGTGAAGGTGGTGGATCACGCGCGAGACCACGACGGGCGAGAATCCGTTCCGCTCAACCCCCGGGGCGCACGTTTTCGACGCGCATCAAATGCCGGCCGGGGCGAGGTGAATGCATTGATTCTACCCTCCCGCCGCCTCAATCGATCTTAAAATCCGACGCCTTCCAGGGCATTTTCGGATAGGCCGGGTTCATGGTCTCCAGGGTGTCGCGGACGATCGCCGCGACGATGCAGTTGCGTGCCCATTTGCGGTCGGCCGGCACCACGTGCCAGGGCGCGACATCGGTCGAGCAATTCTTCAGCACCGTCTCATAGGCATCCTGGAAGTCGCTCCAGAGCTTGCGGTCCTCCAGATCGCCCGAGTTGAATTTCCAGTGCTTCTTGGGGTCGTCGAGCCGCTCCTGCAGGCGTTCGCCCTGTTCCTTTTTCGAGATGTGCAGCATGAATTTCAGAATGACGGTGCCGTTGTCGACCAAGAGCTTCTCGAAGGCGTTGATCTGCTCGTAGCGTTCGGCGATGACGTCTTTCGGGGCGAGCTGGCGCACCTTGCCGACCAGCACGTCCTCGTAATGCGAGCGGTTGAAGATGCCGATGGTGCCGCGCCGGGGCGCCGCCATGTGGACGCGCCAGAGATAGTCGTGGGCGAGTTCCTCCTCGCTCGGCTTCTTGAAGGCGGTGACCGTCACGCCGAGCGGCCCGGTCGTGTTGAACACGCCGCGAATCGTGCCGTCCTTGCCCGAAGTGTCGGTGCCCTGGAGGATCACCAGCAGGGCGTTCTTGCCCTCGGCGTAGAGCCGGTCCTGCAGCTTGTCGATTTCGACGATGTCCTCGGCGAGCCTGTCCTTGGCCTCGTCCTCCTTGCCGAGGAACGACACCTCGCGCGGATCGACATCGTCGAGCTTCAGCTTGGAGCCCGGAGCGACCAGCAGGTGCTTCAGGTGCTTGGGACAGGAATGCGACATGGGCGTGCAACCGTGGCTGATGGGCGGGCCCCATTGTTCGGCCGAGCCGGCGTCTGGCGCAAGGGCATGCATCCGATCGCCGGCCCGGCGTGTTCAGGCGGGCGAGGGGATGCATGCCCTTGCGCCGAAACCTTTCGCGTCGCGGCGTGTCACACGGAGGAGACATCGACATGCTTATTCTCGTCCTTGCCGTTGCGGCCACGGCCGTTTTTTCAGCCTCGGCCGCCGGCGCGCAGCCGCAGGAGAATTACGAGAGCTGGGCGGTCCTGCAGCCGAGCTTCCCGAGCACCGGCGGCGGCGGCATCATGATTGGCGAGTACCGGCCCGTCGTGGTCGGCAAGACCTGCTCGACCCGTTTCACCGCGACCGAGCCGAACGGCACGGTTTATCGCAATGTCGTGGAGTTCGAGGCGGTGGAGGTGCAGGGAGGCACGCTGTGCACCCAGGGCCGCTGGCGCTCCGAGGACGGCAGCGCCTCGGGCACGACGCCGTTCCGGGTGTTCTTCAAGGACGGGATCGTCCGCGGCTCGCCGTGAGCATTTGAGCGGAGGAGCGAATGCCATGTTCGACTGGTTTCGCCGATACAGCGCGGCGCGGGCCCTGCGCAAGCGGATCGCGGCGCTGACGCCTGGCGAGCGGCAGGCCATCCTGGCGGCGTCGCCGTTCGAAGCGGCCGCCTCCCAGGGCGAGGGCTTCCATGTGTTTCGCAAGGACCTGAGCGATCTGGAAGCGGCCTATGTGACCTCGCTCGGCGAGGTCGACGGGCGGACCGCCGAGGACTGGCTGATCGCCCGTGCGCTGGAAAAGGATGACGCCCGCCTGACCTGATCAGGCGGGCGCCAAGCCTGGTTGGTCCGCAATGACCGGGTTGTCCGGGATTACCAGACGCGCCGGCAGACCCGCTGGCGGAAGCCGTCATAAGTGACCACGACGCGGCAGCAGCGGGTCACCCAGACCGGCTCGCCCCAGCCGTTGACGCGCAGCACGCGCCGGCAGGCGGGCCCACCCCAGCCGCCGATCGGCGCGCCGACGAAGGCCGGCCCCCAGGGGCGGCGATAGCCCCAGCCGGGGCGATAACCCCAGCCCGGACGATGCCAGCGCGGCCCGTGCCAATGGTGATGGCGCCAGCCTGGCCGGCCCCAGCCGCCGCCGAAATGCCGCCGGTGGCCCCAGCCGCCGCCGAAATGGCGATGGCCGCCCCAGCCGCCGCGATGGAAGCCGCCATGGCGGAAGCCGCCGCCGCGATGGAAGCCGCCGCGGTGACCGCCGCCGCGATGGCCGCCGCGCATTTCGATCGGCTGGCCTTGCGCTGCGGGAGCGGCGAGGGGCGCCAGGGCGGCGCGCTCGCGGGGCGCTTCGGCGGCGCGCGCGGGGGCCGCCCAACTCGTGGCCGCCAGCGCGAGGGCAAGGGAGCCGAAGACGATGCCAAGATGTGAGCTGAGCTTGCGCATGATGTCCTCCCGACCGCGGGACATGCGCCGGCGCGCGCTCAGATCGCGCGGGCTCAGGTGCCGCTGCTTGATGACGTGACGATCCGGTCCGATCCGGTCGGCCTTAACCTTCCGGCCAGCTGGCTGAACCGAAGCTGAATTTTCGTGTCATTCTCGGGACATGTCGGCTCGCCGCCGCTTGCGTCGCCGGGACCGCGTCGCAATAGTGGCGGCTTGTCCTTGCCTTCGCGTTGGGGAGCGTGAAATCCATGAAGGCCATCATTGTCGGCGGCGGCATCGGCGGGCTCACCACCGCCCTGATGCTCACCGCTCGCGGCATCGATTGCGAGATCTACGAGCAGTCGTCCGAGATCCGCGAGCTGGGGGTGGGCATCAACACGTTGCCCCATGCCATCAAGGAACTGGCGGGCCTCGGCCTCTTGCCGCAGCTCGACGAGATGGCGGTGCGCACCCACGAGCTGATCTATACCAATCGCTTCGGCCAGGAGATCTGGCGTGAGCCGCGCGGGCTCGAGGCCGGTTTCGACGTGCCGCAATTCTCCATTCATCGCGGTCGCCTGCAGACGGTGATCCACCAGGCGGTGCGTTCTCGGCTCGGCGAAAGCCGGATCTTCACCGGCCACCGGCTCGGGTCGTGGCGCCAGGACGAGGCCGGCGTCACCGCCTATTTCTTCGATCGCGACGGCCGGCACAATCACACGGCGAGCGGCGACGTGCTCGTGGGCGCCGACGGCATCCATTCCACCGTCCGGGCCAGGTTGTTCCCGGACGAGGGACCGCCGGCGTGGAACGGCCTGATGTTATGGCGCGGTGCCCTCGACTGGCCGGAATTCCTCACCGGCCGCTCGATGGTGATCGCCGGCGGGATGAACGCCAAGCTGGTGATCTATCCGATCGCCGAAGGGCTTTCGCCCGGCCGCAAGCTGACCAATTGGGCCGTCGTCGCCCGCACAGGTGATGGCAGCACGCCGCCGCCGCGGCGCGAGGATTGGTCGCGGCCAGGGCGGTTCGAAGACCTCATGCCCCATCTCAGGCGTTTCTCGATCCCCTATCTCGACGCCCAGCGGATGATCGAGGCGACCATCGCGTTCTGGGAATATCCGATGTGCGACCGCGATCCGCTGCCGCGCTGGAGCCATGGCCGGGTGACCCTGCTGGGGGATGCCGCCCATCCGATGTATCCGGTCGGCTCCAACGGCGCATCGCAAGCCATTCTCGACGCCCGCTGCCTGGCCGATCTGCTGGTCGGCGCGGATCATCCGGTGCAGGCGCTGTGGGCCTATGAGCAGGCGCGCCTGCCGGCGACCGCCCAGATCGTCCGGATGAACCGCAGCGGCGGGCCGGAGGGCGTCATCGATGCGGTCGAGGCCCGCGCGCCCGACGGCTTCACCGATATCGACAAGGTGCTGACCTTCGACGAACGCAAGGCCATCGTCCGCGGTTATGCTTCGACCGCCGGTTTCACCCAGGAGAAGGTGAACCAGGAGAAGCTGAACCAAGCCAGGGCGGCCTGAGCTCTCGGCGCGCAACGCGCCGCGCAGGACGGCAAACCTTCATGCAAGGCGCCGCGGCATCGATCTTCGGTATGGTCCGCGGTGCGGCCTGGCCACCGGTACGGGTTGCCTCGCGGCTGCGGCCTCGCTATGACGGCGGCGTCGCGCCGGCTGAACGGCGGGATCGTAAGCGTTCACGAGAATCAACGCGCTATCCCCAGGAGGCTCCGAGCCCCAGGGGCGGCGTGTCCTTATCCCGGACAGGTCGCGGCGCGGCTCGGTCCAGTGAACGGAATTTCCATGATGACATCCGAATTCAGCCGTGCCGGCGGCCGTCGCCGCCTGCGTAAACTGCCGCCGCGTTATGCCGCCCTGGTCATGCCGCTGGTGCTGTCGATCCTGATGACCGCCGTGGTCTCGGCGGTCTCGACGGCGCTCAATCTCGGCCTGTCGGCAGAATTCCCCGGCCGATGGGCCGAAGCCTGGGCGCTGTCCTGGCTGGTGGCCTTCCCGACCTTGCTGATGGTGCTGCCGCTGGTCCGGCGTATCGTCGGCGCGCTGGTCGAGACGCCCCGGCCCTGAGGCGGCCGGCCGCCCGAAACGGCAATGTGGCACCCGGCCGGTGCCGCATTCGCCTCCGCCGCTCGCGGGCCGCGGGTCGCTTGCGGCCGCTCGGACAACGTTCTGACCCGGCTTCGCAAAGCGGCTATAGTGCCCGGGCCGGTTAAGCTCGCGGGAAGCTTTCATGGTCATGCGGACCTGCCCCGGAGGCGGGCGAACCCGGTTCTCTCACGCCCATTCGACGCTCTTTTGACCAAGGAGAACGATGATGGCAGGCAAACCGAATATCGTGCTGGTGCATGGCGCATGGGGTGACGGGTCGCATTGGCGCCACGTCATTCTGCCGCTTCACGCCAAGGGCTATCGCGTCACCGCGGTGCAGAACCCCTTGACCTCGCTCGCCGACGACATCGACCGCACGCGCCGGCTGGCGGCGGCCCAGGATGGCCCGACCTTGCTGGTCGGCCATTCCTATGGCGGCGCGGTCATCAGCGGCGCCGGGCACGGCGCCAATGTCGTCGGCCTGGTCTATGTGGCGGCTTTCGCGCCGGACGAGGGCGACAGTCTCGGCAGCATCTTCGCCAGGCGCGAGCCACCGGCGGGCGCCGCCAATATCCGGCCCGACAAGGACGGCTTCCTGTGGATCGCGGCCGACAAGTTTCGCGACAGCTTCTGCCAGGACCTCGATGAGAACGAGGCCTGGGTGATGGCGCTCTCGCAAAAGCCGATCGCCGGTCGCTGCTTCGAGGACAAGGCCGGCCCGCCGGCGTGGAAGAGCAAGCCGAGCTGGTATCAGGTCTCGACCGAGGACCGCATGATCCCGCCCGAGACCGAGGCGTGGATGGCCAGCCGCATGGGCGCGCGCAAGACGATTTCGCTCAACGCCAGCCACGCATCGCTGGCCTCGCATGCGGCCGAGATCGTCGGACTGATCGAGGAGGCGGCCGGCGCGGTGGCGTGAGCGTTTGGTTCTTGGTGGATAAGTCGAACCGGGCGCAGGCTGCCTGAGCGGCGTCTGTTCACAGGCACGCCAAGGTAGGGCTGTGCCGGTCTTGCCCGTAGTTTGGGCACCTCTTCACCTCTCCCCGGCGGGGAGAGGTCGACCGCGAGCGTAGCGAGTGGTCGGGAGAGGGGGCGAGGCGCTTGACGAGATGTCACCACATGAAACGCGGAACGCCTTGTTCTGAAACTACAAATCCCCCTCTCCCGGCCTCATAGCATCGAGCGAACGCGAGATGCGTTCGCACTCGCTATGCGGCCGACCTCTCCCCGCCGGGGAGAGGTAAAGATTGGTGGTTCCGGCGCGAGATCTCGAAGAATGACGCATTTGGTCTGATCTGAAAGATGTGCGCATCCGGTAGCCCCGCCCGGGAGAGGTGAAGGTAGTGGTGGGCGCGAGACCGATGCGGGACCCGACAATGACGCGTGGTTCTGATCTCGGCCCGTTCACGCGCCCGGGGGCGGCGGCAGGAACACCACCTCGTGCTTGGCCGAGATGGCGACGACCGCTTCCGGCGTCTGTTCGGGCAGCGAATGAATGCCCCAGAACAGGTCGTAGAGCTTGCGGGTCGGGGTGACCCAGAAGAAGCATTTCACGGTCTGGTCGCTCTTGTTGAAGATGCCATGGGCCTGGCCCATCGGCAGCCGGATGACGTCGCCCGCGGTGGCGACGAAATCGCGGCCCTCCAGCACCAGGTCGAGCCGGCCCTCGAGCATGTAGATGAACTCGTCCTGGGTCGGATGGATGTGCGGCGGCACGAAGGTGCCGGGCGGAAAGGTGGCGTGCCAGGACAGCGAGCCCTCGCTCAGCTGTTTCGGCACATAGGTCTGGCCCATGATGTTCCAGACGATCCCGTCGATGCCGGTACCGGCCTTGGTGACCCCTGCGGTCATCGGCTGCATGAATGTTCTCCCCCTGGCAAATGTCCGGAGCGGATCAAAGCCCAAGGCCCGGCCACGGGCAACCGGCGATTGCCGGTATGATTAGCGCGGGCGGGGCCCTGGAGTTTGGTCCGGAGCGGTGACGACCGCCCTTGAAGATGCCGGGCGGGCGCTATCTACTCATTGAAAATGCGGAGCAGAATTCCGCCCGAACGGCGCCAAGACCGTTGCTGCCCGAAGCCGCGCGAGGAGGAAGCGCCCGATGAAGCCCCCAGTGCCGACCAAGACCTGGATTCCGTCCCGCAGGACGCTGCTGACCGGCTCGGCCGGGCTGGTGCTGTCGGGGGCCGCCGCGCCGGCCGTGCTGGCGCAGCCGCGCTTTCCGGCCCGGCCGGTGACGCTGATCGTGCCCTGGACCGCCGGCGGCTCGTCGGATGTGGGTTTCCGGGCTTTGGCGGAAGCGACCCAGAAACATCTCGGCGAACGTATCGTGGTGGAGAACCGTCCAGGAGCGGGCGGCACGCTCGGCCCGGCGCAGATGGCGGCCAATGCCAAGCCCGACGGCTATACCCTGGCGCAAATGCCGATCACCATGTTCCGCCTGCCGCACATGACGCGGGTCAGCTTCAACCCGCTGACCGATTTCAGCTATGTGATCCATGTCGCGGGCTATTGCTTCGGTGTCACGGTGAGGGCCGACAGCCCGCACAAGACCATGCGCGACCTGATCGATTTCGCCCGCGCCAAGCCGGACGAGGTGACCTATGGCACGCCGGGGGCGGGCACCTCGCTGCACATCACCATGATGGACATCGCCAAGCGCGAAAACGTCAAGTGGACCCATGTGCCGTTCCGCGGCGCGGCCGAGACCAACGCGGCGGTGCTGGGCGGCCATGTCACCGCGCAAGCGGATTCGAGCGGCTGGGCGCCGCTGGTCAATGGCGGGCAGCTGCGGCTCCTGTGCACCTGGGGCAAGAGCCGGACGAAATCCTGGCCGAGCGTGCCGACGCTGCAGGAAAGCGGCATCGACATCGTCTCCAACTCGCCCTTTGGCCTCGCCGGCCCGAAGGGCATGGATCCGGGCGTGATCAAGATCCTGCACGACGCCTTCAAGAAGGGCATCGAGGATCCCGATCACCTGCGGGTCATGGCCCAGCTCGACCAGGAGGTCGACTACATGGACACGGCGACCTACCAGGCCTTCGTCGTCAAGACTTTCGACGAGATGAAGGGCCAGGTCGAAGGCCTCAATCTGCGCGGCTGACCGCGGTTTCACATCCAGTCGGAATGGTGGTCACGATGCGCGTTGCCGATCTCGTGGCGGCGGCGGCCTCAGCCGCGCTCGGCGCCCTGCTGGTACGGGAGGGCGTGGATCTCGGCCTCGGCCGGCCGGTCAATCCGGGTTCCGGTTTCATCTTCTGGTGGATCGGCACGCTGCTGATCGCCTGCGGCGCGCTGCTGGCGCTGATCGGTTTGGTCGCGCCGCCGGCCGATCCGATGCCGGCGGGCGAGGGCCGCTGGCGGCTGGCGCTCGGCGCCGCGGCCGCCATGGCGATCTACGCGCTCGCCTTCGAGCCGATCGGTTTCATTCCCTCGACCATCCTGCTGCTGACCGGCCTGTTCGTGGTGGTCGGCGGCTATGCCTGGCCGGTCGCGCTCAGTCTCGGCGGCGCCGCCGCTCTGCTGTCGTGGTTCATCTTCGCCAGGCTCCTGTCGAGCCCTTTGCCGCCGGGCCTGCTCGCCGGCATCCTGCCCGGGAGCTGACACATGGACCTGATCGGCCAGCTCGGAACCGGCTTCCTGGTCGCGCTCGCGCCCGAGAACATGTTCTACTGCCTCGCGGGCGTCGTCATCGGCACATTGGTCGGCGTACTGCCGGGCATCGGCCCGATCGCCGCCATGTCCCTGCTCCTGCCGGCGACGCTGGCGATCCCGCCGACCGCGGCGGTGATCATGCTGGCGGGCATCTATTACGGCTCGATGTATGGCGGGTCGACCACCTCGATCCTGGTGCGTATTCCGGGCGAAGCCGCCTCCGTCGTCACCTGTCTCGACGGCCATGAAATGGCCAGGCAGGGCAGGGCCGGTCCGGCGCTCGCCATCTCCGCCATCGGCTCGTTCATCGCCGGCACCGTGGCGCTGGTCGGTCTGGTGCTGCTGGCGCCGGTCATGGTGACGGCCGCGCTCGCCTTCGGGCCGGCGGAATATTGTGCCCTGATGGTGCTCGGCCTCTGCCTCATCGCCTATCTCTCGCAGGCCTCGGTGCTGAAATCGCTGATCATGGCGGCGATCGGCCTGGTGCTCGGGCTCGTCGGGCTGGATTCGATCACCGGCCTGCCGCGGCTGACCTTCGACCGGCTCGAACTGATCGACGGGGTTGGCCTGGTGCCCGTGGTCATGGGCCTGTTCGGGGTGGCCGAGATCCTGAAGAACCTGGAACAGGGCACCAGCCGCAGCCTGGTCGAGGGCAAGGTGACCGGGCTGATGCCGAAACGGTCCGACTGGCTGGCGAGCCGCTTCGCCATCCTGCGCGGCACGGTGATCGGCTTCGTGCTCGGCATCCTGCCGGGCGGCGGGGCGGTGATCGCCTCCTTCGTCGCCTATGCCGTGGAAAAACGCATCTCGCCGACGCCGGAGCGGTTCGGCCATGGCGCCATCGAAGGCGTCGCCGCGCCCGAGGCCGCCAACAATGCCGCCGCCGGCTCGGCCTTCATCCCGCTCCTGACCTTGGGCATCCCGCCGAACGCCGTGCTGGCGCTGCTGATGGGCGCGCTGATCATCCACAACGTGCCTGTCGGCCCGACCCTGATCAGCCAGCGGCCTGATCTGTTCTGGGGCGTGGTCGCCTCGATGTATGTCGGCAATGTCATGCTGCTCATCCTCAACCTGCCGCTGATCGGCCTGTGGGTGCGCTGCCTGAGCGTGCCCTATGGCATCCTGTTCCCGCTGATCCTGCTGCTCTGCTGTATCGGGGTGTTCTCGGTCTCCGGCCAGATCTTCGACGTCTATGTGATGATCGGCTTCGGAGTGATCGGCTGGGCGGTGGCGCGCTGGGGCTTCGAGCCGGCGCCGCTGGTCCTGGGCTTCGTGCTCGGGCCACTGCTCGAAAACAATCTCCGGAAAGCGCTGATCCTGTCGCGCGGCAGCTGGACGACCTTCCTGGAGCGGCCGATCTCGGCGGTGTTCATCATCGCCTCGGCGGTGGTGCTGACGACCGCGCTGGTGCCCTGGATCAACGCCAAGCGGAAGGAGATGGCGGTCGAAGGCTAGACCGGCTATCGCTCTCTCATCTTTCGACAGGATGCGATCTCATGCTGACTTTCACCCGCCACCAGGGCAGCCGCTTCGACCATATCGCCTTCACCCCGGAAACCCTCGTGATCGCCGGCTGGGCCGGTCGCGACGAGAAGGCGATCCACCATCATATCGAGGAGCTCGCGGCGATCGGCGTGCCGCCGCCGTCTTCGGTGCCGGTGTTCTACCGCGGCGCCAATGCGCTGGTGACCCAGGCGACGCGCGTCGAGGTGCTGGGGCCGGATTCGTCGGGCGAGATCGAGCCGGTGATCGTGTCGCTCGCCGACGGTCTCTGGGTCACGGTCGGCTCCGACCACACCGACCGCAAGGCGGAGACGGTCGGCATCGCCCTGTCCAAGCAGATGTGCGCCAAGCCGGTGGCGACCGTGTTGTGGAAGCTCGACGAGGTCGCGCCGCATTGGGACGAGCTCGTGCTGCGCTCGCATGCGGTCATCGACGGCGCCCGCGTGCTCTACCAGGAGGGCAAGCTTTCGGCGCTGCGGCCGCCGCTCGACCTGATCGTCAAATGGACCGGCCACACCATCCTGCCGCCGGCGACCGTCATGTTCGGCGGCACGCTGGGTGCGATCGGCGGCATCCGGCCGGCCGCGCGCTTCGAAATGGAACTGATCGATCCGGTGCTGAACCGGGCGATCAGCCATGGCTATGACATCGCCGATCTGCCCGTCGTCAGCTGAGACGCATCGGCGCAGGCGCCCGGAACCGGATCGCGCTCAGGCGGTGCGGCCGGTTTCGGCGACGCGGCGGAAGTGGCGCTCCAGCATGATCATCACGCCGAGCGCGCCGAGCGCCGCCCCGAAGGAGATGATCAAGGCCGTGGTGGGGCCTGAGCGGTCGATCATCGCGGCGAAGATCATCGGCGAGATCGCGAAGACGACGTTCTGCGGCAGCGACAGCCAGCCGGTCATGGTGGCATAGGTCTGCCAGCCGAACAGGGCGAGCGGCGCGACATTGCGCACGATCGACATGGCGCCGGCGGCAAGGCCGTAACCGATGACGAAACCGATGGCGATCGCCGGTGAGGCATTGCCGATGACCGGCAGAGCGACGGCAACCGGCATGATCGCCGCCGAGACGACACCGATGGTGAGGATGCCGTGGCGCTTGCCGAAGGTCATTTCGGCAAGCCGCGCCGAGACCTGTGCGGGGCCCATCAGCGCGCCGGCGGCGACCGCGAAGGCCGAGGAATGGCCATAACCCTCGAGAATGCCGATGATATGCAGCGGCATGCCCCAGGAGACGAAGCCGGTCAGCGAAAAGCCGAGCGCCATCAGGATGAAGGCCTTGCGCCGGTCGGCCGGCGTCAAGGCCGGGATCGGCGCCGCGGTCTCGCCGGATGCCACGACATCATGGTTGCGCCCGTTGGAGACGCGCAGGCCGAAGGCGTGGATCGGCAGGCAGATGAGCAATTGCGCGGCGGCGAACAAAAGGCATGTCTCGCGCCAGCCGATGCTGGTGTTGAGCCATGCGGTCAACGGCCAGAACAGCGTCGACGACAGCCCGCCCATGATCATCAAAAGCCCGATCGACTGGCGCGCACGCTGGCGGTCGAGTTGCGCCAGCGCGGCGGTGGCGGCCTGGGTCAGCGACAGCGGCGTGCCGAGCCCGATCAGAACCCAGGCGGCGAGATAGGTGACGAGGTCGGTTGCGCGCGACAGCACCACCAGGGCTGCCGCCATCAGCAGCGATCCCGCGACCAGTGGCCAGTGCGCGCCGTGACGGTCGATGATCCGGCCAAACCGCGGTGCAACCACGGCGCTGACCAGAAGCATCACCGAAATGCCGGCAAAAATGCCTTCGCGGGTCAATCCGAGCTCGGCGCTCAGCGGCGCCGCCATGGTCGAGGGCAGATGATAGGTGGTCCCCCAGCCAAACACCTGGGTGATGGCGAGCAGGCCGGCAATACGGGCGGTAGGAGCTTTCGGCGCGGATGGACTCGGCATGTCCAGAGAAACTGCTTGAGCCGCCGTATGCTCACAACCCTATGAAAAAGCGCGGCTGCCCGGCGTCGCGATGACGGCCGGGCGAGGGCGGGGGAGGCGGCTGGCCACGAGCGGGAACGACTGCCGGCATCACACTCCGTCATCCCCGGCGAGCCCGTGCAGAAGCCTTTGTTTCTGCACGGGTGAAGGAAGGGGATCCAGGGGGTGCAGAGCAGCGTCCGGGACATCGCAAAATCACCGTGACGGGATCACTTGCGCGCCAATTTCATACGCTGAAAGCGCGGCCTGTCGGCCGCTGGATCCCCTTCCTCTCGGCTTCGCCTCGGCCGGGGATGACGTCGAGAATATGCCGGCTGGCGTTCACCTGGTGATCCTCGCCTGGCCTGCACACGGACAGGTCATTTGCCAATCGTCGCCGGGCGTTTTCCTGTTCATCCCGGAGGACAGGCTAATGGATCGCAAAACAGTCGATGCCTATGACCATGCGGCCGGCGATTTCGCCGCCGATTGGCACGCCCAGCCGGTCGGGTCGGACCTGCGGGAGGCGGTCCGGCGGTTCTTTTCGCCCGGGCCGACCGCCGATATCGGCTGCGGCAGCGGCCGCGAGGTCGCCTGGCTCAATGCCGAGGGTTTTCCGGCGGTCGGCTACGACGCTTCGGCCGGGCTCGTCGCCGAGGCGCGCCGGCGCTATCCGGACCTGAGCTTCGCGCAAGCCCTGCTGCCCGAACTCGCCGGCATCGCCGAGGCGCGGTTCGACAACGTGCTGTGCGAAACCGTCATCATGCATCTCGCGCCCGAGGCGATCGCGCCGTCGGTCGCCCGGCTGGCGGCGATCCTGAAGCCCGGCGGCACGCTCTACCTGACCTGGCGAACGACCGAGCTACAGGATCAGCGCGACGGCCATGGCCGGCTCTATGCTTCCTTCGACAAGGCGCTGGTGCTCGGCGCCTTGCGGCCGGCGGCGATCCTGCTCGACGAGGCGGTCGTCAGCGCCTCCTCGGGCAAGCCGATCCACCGCATCGTCGCGCGCAAGGCCATGGCCGCGGTCTGACCAGCGTCCGGTTCCCACGCGCGGGCCATTTGCGCGGGCTGCCGTGTCGATCATCACCGACTGCCTGCTTTTATCGCTTGGCACGATCGGCGGCGCCCGCCCATACTTGACGAAAGCGGCCGGCCCAACGGCTGCGAGGGTGAACGACATCACAGGGGAATTCCATGGCTGAGGATCGATCCCACCAGCGGCTGAGCCGCCGCGCGCTGGTCAAGCTGGGCGCGGCCGGCGGCCTCGCCGCGGCGCTGCCATCGACATTCCTGTGTCCGCAAGCCCTGGCGCAGGGCCGCAAGGTGCTCAACACCATCATCACGCCCGAGCCGCCGATCGTCGTGCCCGGCATCAACAACCAGGGGCCGACGCTGATCGTCGGCGGCAAGCTGTTCGAGGGGCTGCTGTCCTATTCGCCGCGCCTCGGCGCCCGGCCGGCGCTGGCCAAATCCTGGGAGATCAGTTCCGACGACCTGACCTATACGTTCAACCTGCAGACCGGGGTGACCTGGCACGACGGCAAGCCGTTCTCGGCCGACGACGTGGTGTTCAATCTCACCAAGCTGCACCCGGAGGTGAATCCGCGCCTGCGCGCCACCCTCGCCAATATCGAAAGCGCGGTGGCCAAGGATCCGGCGACCGTCGTCATCAAGCTGAAGACGCCGTTCGAGCCGTTCATCCTGAACTTCGACGCGACCACGCTGCCGATGCTGCCCAAGCACCTCTATGACGGCACCGACCTGCGCAACAATCCGGCCAACCAGAACCCGGTCGGAACCGGACCGTTCCGTTTCGGTGAGTGGCAGCGTGGCAATTTCATCCGGCTGGTCAAATTCGACAAATACTGGCAGCCGGGCAAGCCGACGCTCGACGAGATCGTCTATCGCGTCATTCCCGATTCCAACCTGCGCGGGGTGGCGCTGCAGTCGGGCCAGGTGCAGATGGCTGCATTCAACGACATCGAGGCCTTCGACGTGCCGCGCTTCCGCGGCCTGCCCAATCTCGAAGTGGCGATCAACGGCTGGGAGCTGTTCGCGCCCTTGTCCTGGATCGACATCAACAACCGGGTGAAGCCGCTCGACGACCCCAAGGTCCGGCGCGCCATGGCGATGGCGATCGACCGCAACTTCATCCTCAACCGCCTGTGGTTCGGTGTCGGCAAGGCGGCGACCAGCCCGATCTGCTCGACCACCAAGTTCCATGACGCGACCGTCAAGGTACCGGCCTTCAACGTCGCCGAGGCCAACAAGCTGCTGGACGAAGCCGGCCATCCGCGCAAGGCCGACGGCACCCGCTTCGAGCTGCGCTTCATGACGCTGCCCTATGGCGAGATCTGGAACCGGCTCGGCGAATATATCCGCCAGGCCTTCGGCCAGATCGGCGTCAAACTGAATGCGGAAGCCGTGGACGCCGCCACCTGGGCGCGCCGGGTCGGCGAGTGGGATTACGACCTCACCGTCAATTTCGTCTACCAGTGGGGCGACCCGACCATTGGCGTCGAGCGCACCTATGTGTCCTCGAACATCCAGAAGATCACCTTCACCAACACCATGGGTTATTCCAACCCGAAGGTCGACGCCGCCTTCCTGAAGGCGCGCCAATCGGCCAAGGCGGAGGACCGCCAGGCCGCCTTCAGCGAGGTTCAGAAGATTCTGGTCGAGGACATGCCGGTGATCTGGCTCCTGGAGCTGGCCTTCCCGACCATTACCGACAAGCGGCTGAAGAACGTCATCACCTCGGCCACCGGCATTCATGACAATTTCGCCGGCGTGACCCTGGGGTGAGCGGAGTGACGCAATCCCGGATCCGGGTCGTCTGACATGGATGCCTCGCACTTCCTCAGCTTCCTCGCCCAGCGCCTGGTCAAGGCGCTGGGGGTGGTGATCGGCGTGGTCATCCTCGCCTTTTTCCTGGTCAGGCTGGCGCCGGGGGATCCGGCGCTGGTCATCGCCGGCCAGTCGGGGGCGGCCGACGCCCAGTTCCTGGCCCAGCTGCGCGAGCAGTTCGGCCTCGACAAGTCGCTCGGCACCCAGCTCTTCATCTATCTCAAGGGCATAGCGACGCTGGATTTCGGCTATTCGCACCGGGTCCAGCGCACCGTCGGCAGCCTGATCGCCGAGCGGCTGCCGGCGACCATCCTGTTGACCGCCACGGCCTTCGTCTTCGCCGTCTCGGTCGGCGTCACGCTCGGCGTGCTGGCGGCGAGGCGCGTCGGCACCTGGGCCGACAGCCTGATCACCGTGGTCGCGCTGACCTGCTACGCGACGCCGCTTTTCTGGGTCGGCCTGATCTTCATCCTGGTGTTCTCGATCTGGCTGAACTGGCTGCCGGCGATCGGCATGTATTCGATCGGCGAGGATCTGCATGGTCTGGCCTTCGCGCTCGACGTGGCGCAGTACTTGGTGCTGCCCTCGCTGACGCTCGGCCTGTTCTTCATGGCGCTCTATGCCCGGCTGACGCGCGCCTCGATGCTGGAGGTGGCGACCCAGGATTTCGTCCGTACCGCGCGCGCCAAGGGCCTGAAGGAGGGCCCGATCGTGCGCCGGCACATCCTCAGGAACGCGCTTCTGCCGGTGATCGGCTTCGCCGGCGTGCAGGCCGGCACCATTGTCGGCGGCTCGGTGCTGGTCGAAACCGTGTTCGCCTGGCCGGGCGTCGGCCGGCTCGCCTTCGAGGCGCTGCTCGCGCGCGACTACAATCTGCTGCTCGGCGTGTTCATCGTCACCTCGGCCATGGCGGTGGTGATCAACCTGATCACCGATATTGTCTATGCGCTGGTCGATCCGCGTATCGAGGTGGGCGCATGACCGCGTTCTGGAGGCGCTTTTCCAGGAATATCGGCGCGGTGATCGGCGTGGCGATCATGGCCGTGGTGCTCATCCTGGCGCTGTTCGGCCCCTGGATCGCCCCTGGCGATCCCTGGAGCATGGCCGGCGCGCCGGTGTCGCCGCCGCTCGACGAGGGACACCTCCTGGGCACCGACATGCTCGGCCGCGACGTCTGGTCGACGATTGTCCATGGCGCCCGCGTGTCACTCTTGATCGGCGCGGTGTCGACCGCCGCCGCGCTGCTGATCGGCGTCACGCTCGGCGCCTTCGCCGGTTATGCCGGCGGCCTGATCGACGACGTGATCATGCGCTTCACCGAGTTTTTCCAGGCGATCCCGAGCTTCGTGCTGGCGCTCCTGATCGTCGCGATCTTCCAGCCCTCGGTCGCCTCCATCGTACTGGCGGTGGCGATCGTCTCCTGGCCGCCGGTGGCGCGCGTGGTGCGCGGCGAATTCCTGTCGCTGCGCTCGCGCGAATTCGTCCAGGCCGCCGTCGTGCTCGGGCAGGGCACCTGGACCATCGTGTTCCGCCAGATCCTGCCCAATGCGCTGTCGCCGATCGTCGTGCTCGCCTCCTTCATGGTGGCGACCGCCATCCTGCTCGAAGCCGCGCTGTCGTTCCTGGGGCTCGGCGATCCCAATGTGATGAGCTGGGGCTTCATGATCGGCTCGGGGCGCTCGACCATCCAGCTCGCCTGGTGGACCAGCGTGTTTCCCGGCATCGCGCTGTTCCTCACTGTGCTCGCCCTCAACCTGATCGGGGAGGGGCTGTCGGATGCCCTCAACCCGCGCCTGCATGACCGAGGTAGCGAATGACCGGGCCGCTGCTCTCGGTGAAAAACCTCACCGTCGCGCTGCCGCCGGGCGGCGACCGGCCGGAGGCGATCTCGGACGTCTCGTTCGATCTCTCACCCGGCGAGGTCCTGTGCATCGTCGGCGAATCCGGCTCGGGCAAATCGATCGCCGCCTCGACCATCATGGGGCTCCTGCCGAAGCGCCTGCCGGTGACCTCGGGCTCGGTGACCTTCGAGGGGGAGGACATTCTGGGGCTGAGCGCCGAGGCCAAGCGCTCGCTGCGCGGCCGGCGCGTCGCCATGATCTTCCAGGAGCCGATGACCGCGCTCAACCCGATCATGCCGATCGGCAAGCAGATCGCCGAGGTGATGGAAGCCCATGACGTCGGCGACGGCGCCTCGCGCAGGGTCAGGGCGCTGGAGCTGCTGGCCAGCGTCGGCATTCCCGATCCGGCCCGCACCATCGACGCCTATCCCTTCCGCCTCTCCGGCGGCCAGCGCCAGCGTGTGATGATCGCCATGGCGCTGGCGCTCGAACCGGCCGTGCTGATCGCCGACGAGCCGACCACCGCGCTCGACGTCACCACCCAGGCGCAGATCCTCCGGCTGATCCGCGACCTGCAGGCGACCAAGGGCACCGGCGTGCTGTTCATCACCCATGATTTCGGCGTGGTCGCCGATATCGCCGATCGCGTCGCCGTGATGAGCAAGGGGCGGATCGTCGAGATCGGCACCCGCGACGAAGTGCTGAACACGCCGCGCCATCCCTATACCCAGCGGCTGATCGCCGCCGTGCCGCATTTCGCGGCGGTCTCGCGCGTCACGGTGACAACGGCGCCGCTGCTCGACATTCGCGACGTCTCGAAAGTGTTCCACCGCGGCGGTTTCCTGGTTCGGCGCAGCGAGGTGCGGGCGGTCAATGACGCGTCCCTGGTGGTCGCGCGCGGCGAGACCGTCGGCCTGGTCGGCGAATCGGGTTCGGGCAAGTCGACCTTGGCGCGCTGCGTGGTCCGGCTCTACGACCCCACGGCCGGTGCCATCCTGTTCGACGGCGTCGATATCGCGCCCTTGGCCAAGGCCGCGATGAAGCCGCTGCGCAAGAAGATCCAGATGGTGTTCCAGGATCCTTTCGCCTCGCTCAATCCGCGGCGGCGGGTCGGCGAGATCATCGCCGAGGGGCCGGTGACCCATGGCGTCGCCAAGAGCGTCGCGCTGGAGCGGGCGCGCGAGCTGCTGGCGCTCGTCGGCCTCGATGCCGGCGCCATCGACCGTTTTCCCCATGAATTTTCCGGCGGCCAGCGTCAGCGCATCGGGCTGGCGCGAGCGCTGGCGCTCGATCCCGAACTCCTGGTGGCGGACGAGCCGGTCTCGGCGCTCGACGTCTCGGTGCAGGCCCAGGTGCTCGACCTGATCGCCGACCTCAAGGCCCGCCTCGGCCTCACCATGCTGTTCATCACCCATGACCTGCGCATCGCGGCGCAGATCTGCGACCGGATCGCCGTGATGAAACGGGGCGAGATCGTTGAGCTCGGTCCGACCCGCGAGGTGTTCGAAACCCCGCGCCACGCCTATACGAGGGAGCTTCTCGCGGCCATTCCCGGCCGGGCCTGGGAGGCGACGCGCGGCGCTCCGGCCTGACCAGCCCGCGCCGTCGCGCAGGTGTCTTAGCGAAGCGTTTTGCGCCGGCCGGGAATGACCCGGCATGGTGCAAAAGATTGTTAAGCCGCATCGTGCAATCTCCGATTGTGGGGGGGCGGCGATATGCAGGCGAAAGCGCTATTCTGGGGCCTGGACGGCCGCATCGGCAGGCAAACCTATTGGCTGGCCATGCTGGGGCTTTTCGTGTTCGGCCTGGTCACCGGACCGCTGCAGACGCTGCTCTTCAAGCTGCTGGAGGCGGCGCAGCAATGGCTTCTGGCGCGCAACAGCTTCGAGGTGGCGGTTCAGGCCCGCAAGATCACCGAAGGCGACAGTGAGACGACCGGCGCATTCCGGGACGGCATCATCGCCCATGTGCTTCAAAGCGCCGGTCTCGGCGCCCTGTGGTCGGTGCTGTTCATCGGACTGGCGCTGCTTACCATCCGCTCGGCGCTCGCGGTGGTGGGCAAGCGTGTTGTCGATGCCGGGCATCCGAAGGCCGTGGCCTGGGCGATCTTCGGCCTGCTGATCCTGTCCTCCATGCTGAACCTGCAGGCCTTGCCCTGGCTCGGACCGGCATTTCACGTGCTGTTTCTCGCAAGCCTGGTGGTGATCGGCCTCTTGCCCACGGCCGGGGGTGGGGCGCGATTCGAGCGTGGCGCCTTCGACGCGTCCGACCGGCCGCGCCGGAACACCGCCGGTTCCGCCGTCATCCCACGGAAGACCTTCGGCCTGCGTTGAGACGTCGGCGCGGGTGGCTTGGGCGGAGCGGCGCATGCTCTCGGACTGTGCGTCGCGCCGGCCTGCCTCTTGATCCCAGGCGCGGAATGTGGTCACTCCCTTGCCGACGCGGGTATAGCTCAGTGGTAGAGCAGCAGCCTTCCAAGCTGAATATGCGGGTTCGATTCCCGCTACCCGCTCCAACATCCTTCATCCGCGGGCATGAACCGCCGAGCGCGCGGCGGCTCGGCCCGTCGCCTGCGATCATCCCCGCAGCAGGGGTCTGGCGCTGAAGCAGATGACGGCCACCGTGAGGCCGGCGAAATAGAGCCGCGCCGCCAGTTCGAGGCCGGGCGCGGTCAGATGGACGGCCGATAGCAGGAAGCCCGCGACACTGGCCACGGCGCCGATGGTGCCGATCAATCCCGCGATTTTTGCCGCGACATGGCGCATGGCAAGGCTCCGGCGCCCATTCAACGCCAATTTGGCCGCCGAGTCATCCGCGTTGCCCATTGCCGTACCGCAACGGCGCAACAGGGGCGCTCGTGGACCGTCGCCATCGGAACGCGCGTTCCAGCATCCGCCGCGTCGTTCGATTCGCATGGCGATGCCGCCGCCCCGGCAAGGCTGTGCGCAAGCCAACGCACCTCCTTGCGATCTCCGTGAGAGCTATTGCATCCTTCGCGTGCAACGGGGGGGTGGTATGCGTATTCAGGGTATTTTCATTGCGGCATTGGGGATGATGCTGGCGGCCTGCGTTTCGGCGCCGCCGCCGGCGCTTTCGGTCGCCGAGCTCAACACCTATCGGGTCGCGGCCATCCATGTGACGCTGGCACCCGGCGTCAGCGGCAAGACGACGAGCCTGGAGGCGGCTTTCGCGCGTTCCAAGGGCATTGAACCGGTGGGGCATGCGGATCGCCCGGAAAGCGTGGTTCCGGCCGCGGCGCGCTCCGGCGGCGCTGATTACTTCGCCATCGCCAATTCGGCGGAAGCACTGGCCTATTACGACCACGCGACGCGCCAGGCCTTGCAGGCGGCGCTGCAGCAGGAGCTCGGCGGCGCCTTGCTCGGGGCGAGGCCGGCGCGTCTGGACATGCATGTCACGCGCCTCGTCCTGCCGAACGAAGCCATGCGAATCCTGGTGTCCCAGCACCATGTCCTGGTCGCCACCGTGACGCTGAAGGATGCGACCAGCGGGGCGACGCTCGCCGCCTATCCCGAGCTCACCGCGGTGATCGACGGTGGTGGCGGGCTGGTCGGGACTTTCCTGGTGCCGGCGCTCGCCGGCGAGCCCGCGGCGCGGCTTGGATCATCCGCCGCCAAGACTTACCGGAACTGGCTCTTGCGGAACTGACGAAATCCCACTATCCCCACGCCCCGAGATGTGGTCGTTCCGGCCGCAGGTTCCAATTCGATCCGTCGAGAGGCGTTCCATGGCCAAGGAAAAGTTCGCACGCAACAAGCCGCACTGCAACATCGGCACGATTGGTCACGTCGACCATGGCAAGACCTCGCTGACCGCGGCGATCACCAAGGTTCTGGCCGAGTCCGGTGGCGCGACGTTCACGGCCTATGACCAGATCGACAAGGCGCCGGAAGAGAAGGCGCGTGGCATCACGATCTCGACGGCTCACGTCGAATACGAGACGAAGAACCGCCACTACGCTCATGTCGACTGCCCCGGCCACGCCGATTATGTGAAGAACATGATCACGGGCGCGGCCCAGATGGACGGCGCGATCCTGGTGGTTTCGGCCGCCGACGGCCCGATGCCGCAGACCCGCGAGCACATCCTGCTCGCCCGTCAGGTCGGCGTTCCCGCTCTGGTGGTGTTCCTGAACAAGGTCGACATGGTCGACGACGCCGAGCTCCTGGAGCTGGTCGAACTCGAGGTGCGCGAGCTCCTGTCGAAGTACGACTTCCCGGGCGACGACATTCCGATCACCAAGGGTTCGGCGCTGTGCGCGCTGGAGAACCGCGAGCCGGCGATCGGCCATGACGCCGTGCTGGCGCTGATGGAAACCGTCGACTCCTACATCCCGCAGCCGGAGCGTCCGATCGACCTGCCGTTCCTGATGCCGATCGAAGACGTGTTCTCGATCTCGGGCCGCGGCACGGTGGTCACCGGCCGCGTCGAGCGCGGCATCGTCAAGGTTGGCGAGGAAGTCGAAATCGTCGGCATCAAGGACACCACCAAGACCACGGTGACCGGTGTCGAAATGTTCCGCAAGCT
>NZ_JBWKTP010000018.1:0-72627 GCF_059420385.1 Phreatobacter sp. GW821-FHT04C01
GCCGCAATGGCCAGCCCCGCCGCACACCCGAGTCAATCCGCCGCACTTCCTCTCCAGAGATATGTGCATGCCGTAGGCGAAGGCGTGGGAGAGGGTTCGCGCGGCTTCAGCCCCATTCGCTATTCGCCACTCGCTACCTGCCGAACCGCGGCACGATCCGCTCCGGCGGGCCCTGCATGAGGCAGAAGCCGGAAGCGCGTGGGGTGAAGCCCGCGGCCGAACGGCTCTCCTGGCAGGTGGCGTGTCGATCCTGGCACTGCTCGCGCGTACCATAGACCGGGCCCGAGCGCGCCAGCAGCGCCTGGGCTTCCGCCAGCAGCGCCCGGCAGCGCTCAGCCGGGCGGCCGGAGGCCGTGCAGGCCTGTTCGGATCGGAATTCGGTCCCGCCGGGACAATCGCCGCCGCTTTGCCAGGCAAAGACCATGACGCCCGCGACCGCCGCGACAATTGCTGCCACGGCGACCGCGACGGGGCGCATCAGACCAGCCTCGACTGCACCTTGGCCGCCTCGATGAACGAGCGGAACAGCGGATGCGGCTCGAACGGCCGGCTCTTCAGTTCGGGATGATATTGCACGCCGACGAACCACGGATGGTCGGGATATTCGATCGTCTCGGGCAGCACGCCGTCGGGCGACAGGCCGGTGAACACAAGGCCCTTGTCCTCGAGCCGCGCCTTGTAGTCGAGATTGACCTCGTAGCGGTGCCGGTGGCGCTCGGAGATCACGTCGGAGCGGTAGATCGCGGCGATCTTGCTGTCGGGCTTCAGATGCGCGGTATAGGCGCCGAGCCGCATGGTGCCGCCGAGATCGCTGCCCTGGCTGCGCTTGACCAGCTCATTGCCCTGCAGCCACTCGGTCAACAGGCCGACCACCGGCTCCGGCGTCGGGCCGAATTCGGTCGAATTGGCGGCGCCGATGCCGGCGAGATTGCGCGCCGCCTCGATGACGGCCATCTGCATGCCGAAGCAGATGCCGAAATAGGGCACCTTGCGTTCCCGGGCGAATTGCGCCGCGCGAATCTTGCCTTCGGCGCCGCGCTGGCCGAAGCCGCCGGGCACCAGGATGCCGTGGACATGCTCGAGATAGGGCGACGGATCTTCTTTCTCGAAGACCTCGCTCTCGATCCAGTCGAGATTGACCTTGACCCGGTTGGCCATGCCGCCATGAGCCAGCGCCTCGATCAGCGACTTATAGGCGTCCTTCAGCCCGGTATATTTGCCGATAATGGCGATGTTGACCTCGCCTTCCGGGTTGTGCACCCGGTCGGAGACATCGGCCCAGCGGCGCATGTCCGGACCGCCCTTCGGCTCGACGCCGAAGGCGCGCAGCACCTCGTCGTCGAGGCCGGCGCGGTGATAGGCGAGCGGCACGTCATAGATCGAGGCGGCGTCCTGCGCCTCGATGACGGCGGAGGGACGGACATTGCAGAACAGCGCCAGCTTCTTGCGCTCGCCCTGCGGGATCGGCCGGTCGCAGCGGCAGAGCAGGATGTCGGGCGCGATGCCGATCGACCTGAGCTCCTGCACCGAATGCTGAGTCGGCTTGGTCTTCAGCTCGCCGGCCGAGGCGATGAACGGCAGCAGGGTGAGGTGCACATAGATGCTGTCGCCCTCGGGCAATTCGTTGCCGAGCTGACGGATCGCCTCGAAATAGGGCAGCCCCTCGATGTCGCCGACCGTGCCGCCGATCTCGACCAGCACGAAGTCATAGCCCTCGTTGCCGGTGCGGACGAAATCCTTGATGGCATCGGTGACATGGGGAATCACCTGGATGGTGGCGCCGAGATAATCGCCGCGCCGTTCCTTGGTGATGATGTCGAGATAGATGCGGCCGGTGGTGATATTGTCCTGGCGCGTGCAGGGCCGGCCGGTGAACCGCTCGTAGTGGCCGAGATCGAGATCGGTCTCCGCGCCGTCGTCGGTGACGAACACCTCGCCGTGCTGCGTCGGGCTCATCGTGCCCGGATCGACGTTCAGATAGGGGTCGAGCTTGCGCAGGCGGACCGAATAGCCACGCGCCTGCAGCAACGCACCGAGGGCAGCGGAAGCAAGTCCCTTGCCCAAGGACGAAACCACGCCGCCGGTGATGAAAATATACCGCGTCATGGGGCTTCCTCTTTAAAGCTCTCAATCCGATTCGGGTAGCGGCCTGCGACGAGATCGCGCAGGCAGTCCCACAAAAAAACGAGGGCCGGTTGCCCGGCCCTTGTTGTGATCACGTCCGGCACCTCGAAAGGCGCCTATCGGCGGATGCCCGGACCCTGGCGGTCCGGGATCGCGGGTCAGCGCGACGGCGCGGCCGGCGGCTGCGAACCGCCCGGTGCCGACGGTGGCTGCGAACCACCCGGAGCCGCCGGCGGCTGCGACAGGCCGCGAAGCCCTTCGAGCACGCCCGTGCCACCACCCTGCCCCGATGACGGCACCTGCGGCGTGGCAGGCGCGCCGGGAACCGCGGGCGCGGAAGGCGCGGCCGGAGCCGTGCCCTGCTCGAGCAGCGAACGCGGCCCGCGGGCCTGGGTCGCCAGCAAGGCCAGCACGATCGAGGTGAAGAAGAAGGCCGCCGCCAGAATGGCGGTCGCCCTGGTCAACACATTGGCCGTGCCGCGCGACGACATGAAATTGCCGCCGCCGCCCATGCCGAGGCCGCCGCCTTCGGAACGCTGCAACAGAACAACGATGATCAGCGCAAGCACGATCATCAGATGAACGACGAGAATGACGGTCTGCATGGAGGCTCGACGGTCCTTCGAGATAAGGAAAGCGGGTCTCTACACGATCGAATTGGCCTTGCCTACCCCGGATTGCCCAGGAATATGGCAGGCGTCATTCGCATGGGGAAAGCGCTTCGGAAAGGTGGCGAAAGCCACCTTCGACATCGGTGATATGGGCACTCCGGCGCCATTTGCCAGCCGGGCAAGACTGCCTTGCGGCAAATCGGGCGCGGCCGACGACGGCCGCCGGAAACAGCGGTGTCAGCGATAGGCCGCCGCGATTCCCAGGAAATCGGCTGCCTTCAGGCTGGCGCCACCGACCAGCGCGCCGTCGACATTTTCGACCGCCATCAGCTCGCGGGCATTGGACGGCTTGACCGAGCCGCCATAGAGAAGGCGGATGCCGGCGGCCTGCTTGCCGTGGCGCTGGATCAGCTTCTTGCGGATCAGCGCATGAACCTCGGCGACGTCGGCCGCGGTCGGCGTCAGGCCGGAGCCGATGGCCCAGACCGGCTCATAGGCGACAACGACGGTCTCGGGGGTCGCATCCTCGGGCACCGAGCGCTGGACCTGGCGTCCGACCACGGCCAGCGTCTTGCCGGCCTCGCGCTCGGCATGGGTTTCGCCGACGCAGACGATGGCGGTCAGCCCGGCACGGATCGCGGCGAATGCCTTGGCCGCCACCAGCGCGTCGGTCTCGCCATGATACTGGCGACGTTCGGAATGGCCGACGATGACGGCGGTCGCTCCGCTCTCGACCAGCATGTCGGGCGCGATATCGCCGGTGAAGGCGCCGGAAACCTCGGTGTGGCAGTCCTGGGCGCCGATGCCGATACGGCTGCCGAGCGCGCTGACGGCGGCCATCTGAAGCAGGGTCGCCGGCGGGCAGATCATCAGGTCGACCTTGGCGCGCAGCGCCGGGTCGTAGCCCTCGGCCATGGCTGCGATCTCATCCAGCGCCTTTTTCGAACCGTTCATCTTCCAATTGCCGGCGACCAGGGGACGCAGCGCCATCAGGACCTCCTCGCTTGTTTCGCGGCTTGCTACCAGATGGCGGGTTTCACCGCTACCGGGCGCGCTTGCCCGAAACAGGGGGCGTCACTATGCTCCGCCAACTTTTTTGGCCCCCCGACGGCGCGGGCCGTCTCACGGAGTTCGCACGGGCATGCTGACCGGCATTCGCACAACCTTCGCCACGGGCTTCATGCGTCTCGTGCTCATCGCCTTGATGGGCCTGCTCGTCGGCAGCTTCGCGATCTGGGGCATCGGCGACATCTTCCGGGGCGGCACATCGACGACGCTGGCGACCGTCGGCAGCACCCATATCTCGCAGCAGACGTTCCAGACCATGTATAATCGCGAGGTCCAGAACCTCGGCCGCATGCTCGGACGCGGCGTGACGCCCGACCAGGCGCGCGGCTTCGGCATCGAGCAGCGCGTGCTCAGCCAGCTGGTCACCGACGCGACCCTCGACGAGCGCGGCCGTCAGCTCGGCCTCGGCATCGACGACGCGACGATTCGCAACCGGATCATCTCCTCGCCGTCGTTCCGCGGGCCGACCGGCCAGTTCGACGTCAACACCTTCCGCGAATTGCTGCGCCAGAACGGCTATACCGAGCAGAGCTATATCGACATCGAGCGCCGGCTGGCCGTGCGCCAGCAGATCGCCGGCGCCATTTCCGACAAGCTCGGCACGCCGCAGGTGCTGCTCGACGCCCTGGCGCGCTACCAGGGTGAAACCCGCACCGCCGAGTTCGTGACGATCGGCGCGCGCGCCGCCGGCGACATTCCGGCGCCCGACGCCGCGGTCCTGCAGGCCTTCTTCGAAGCCCGCCGCGCCGCCTTTCGCGCGCCCGAATATCGCAAGCTGGTGCTGCTGACGCTGTCGCCCGAAGAGCAGGCATCCTTTGCCCAGGTCCCGGCCGATCAGATCGACGCCGAGGTCGCGCGCCTGCGTGAAGCCAGCGAGAAGCGCACGATCCAGCAGATCACCTTCCCGAATGCCGAGGAGGCCGCCGCCGCCGCCGCCCGCATCAAGGCCGGCCTCGATTTCGAAGCCCTGGCCAAGGAACGCAATATTTCCGACGCCGACCTGACGCTCGGCACGCTGTCGCGCGCCGAGATGACCGATCCGCCGGTGCGCGACGCCGCCTTCGCGCTGGCCGAAGGCGCCGTCAGCGAACCGGTCCGCGGCAGCTTCGGCACCGTCCTGTTGCGCGTCACCAAGGCCGAGCCGTTCAATGAACAGGCGACGCGCGAGCAGGCCCGCGTCCGGCTCGCCATCGAAGTGGCGCGCAATGCCGTGAACGAGTTGCACGACAAGATCGAGCGCGAGCGGGCCAGCGGCCTGCCGCTCGCCGATATCGCGACCAAGGTCGGCCTGGCCGTCACCGTGGTCGACGCCGTCGACCAGAATGGTCACGATCCCTCGGACGCCCAGCTCAACCTGGCCGGCGCCACCGAGCTGCTGCCGGCCGCCTTCCGCGCCGAGATCGGCATGGAGAACGATCCGGTCCAGATCCGGCAGAGCGGCACCTATATCTGGTTCGAGATCGCGAGCATTACCCCGGCGCGCGACCGCACCCTCGACGAGGTCAAGGACCGTGTCGAAGCCCGATGGCGTGAGGAAGAGGTGAAGAGCCGTATCGCCAAGGCTGCCACCGAGATGACCGAAGCGATCCGCCAGGGCAAGCCGCTCGCAGAGCTCGCCCAGCCGCTCGGCCTCGAGGTCAAGACCAGCCGCGCCTTCACGCGTTCGACCACCGAAGGCGACTGGGGCACCGGGGCGATTCAAACCCTGTTCGTCACGCCGAAGGGCAGCGCCGCCAATGCGCCCGCCGCCGACGGCATCGATCGGATTGTCTTCGTGACCACGGATATCGCGCTGCCGGCCAATACGCCGGTCGACGCGCGCACCCAGGGCCAGCTGACGCAATCGGTCGAAGACGACATTCTCGGCCAGTATATCGCGCGCCTGCAAAAGGACTTCGGAGCCAGCATCAACCAGACGGTGCTGCGCCGCGCGATCGGAGCCGGCGAAGGCGGTTGAGGCCGCTTCATTCGCCCGGGGAGTTAAGACGATGCAGATCGAACCGGCCTTCGAGGCCTTTGCGTCCGTTCACGCCGCGGCCAGGCCGCAGGTGCTGTGGACGACGCTCGTATCCGATCTGGAGACGCCGGTTTCGGCCTATCTCAAGATCGCCGGCGGCAAGGCCAACGCCTTCCTGCTCGAATCCGTCGAGGGCGGCGCGGTCAAGGGCCGCTACTCGATCCTCGGACTGGAACCCGACCTGATCTGGCGCTGCCGCGGCTCGGTCGCCGAGATCAACCGCCGTCCTGGCGCCGACCGGACGGCCTTCGTGCCGCTACCCGAAGCGCCGCTGATCGAGTTGCGCAAGCTGCTGGCCGAAAGCAAGATCGACATTCCCGACAAGCTGCCGCCCATGGCGGCCGGCGTGTTCGGCTATCTCGGCTACGACATGGTCCGGCAGATGGAGCATTTGCCCGACGTCAATCCGGATCCGCTCGGCCTGCCCGACGCCCTGTTCATCCGGCCGACCGTGGTGCTCGTCTTCGACGCGGTCAAGGACCAGATCACCGTGGTGACGCCGGTGCGCGCGCAAGCCGGCCAGACCGCCAAGGCGGCCTATGACCGGGCGGTCGACCGGCTGACCGCGGTGGTCGATGCGCTCGACACGCCGCTCGACAAGCAGACGCCCCTGCCCGATCACGCCGAGATCATGGCGGGTCTCGTCTCCAACACCAGCGAAGCCGATTACTCGGCCATGGTCGACCGGGCCAAGGAATACATTGGCGCCGGCGACATCTTCCAGGTGGTGCTGTCGCAGCGCTTCTCGACGCCGTTCCAGTTGCCGCCCTTCTCGCTCTACCGGGCGCTGCGGCGGGTGAACCCCTCGCCTTTCCTCTACTACCTCGCCTTTGACGGCTTTTCGGTCGCCGGTTCTTCGCCCGAGATCCTGGTCCGCGTGCGCGACGGCCAGGTGACCATCCGCCCGATCGCCGGAACCCGGCCGCGCGGCGCGACGCCGGCCGACGACAAGCGGCTCGGCGAGGAACTGCTGGCCGATCCGAAGGAGCGGTCGGAGCATCTCATGCTGCTCGACCTCGGCCGCAACGATGTCGGACGGGTTTCGAAGATCGGCACGGTCAACGTCACCGACCGGTTCTTCCTCGAGCTCTATTCCCACGTCATGCATATCGTCTCGAATGTCGAGGGCGAGCTCGACCCGAAACACGACCTGATCGACGCCATGGCCGCCGGCTTCCCGGCCGGCACCGTGTCGGGTGCGCCGAAAGTCCGCGCCATGCAGATCATCGATGAGCTGGAGAAGGAAAAGCGCGGCATCTATGCCGGCTGCGTCGGCTATTTCTCGGCGACCGGCGCCATGGACACCTGCATCGTGCTGCGCACCGCGGTGGTCAAGGACGGCGTCATGTATGTCCAGGCCGGCGCCGGCATCGTCGCCGACAGCGTCAACGCCATGGAACAGGCCGAATGCGTCAACAAGGCCAAGGCCCTGCTGACCGCGGCCGACGAGGCGGTGAAGACGGCGGCCCGCGCCGGGAGGGGACAATGAGCGGCGCCGGTCCGATCCGTTCGCGTTCATCCCGAGCGATTTTCTCCGGCCTTTCCTGCTTCACGGCCGCCGCGCCCATCCAGGTCGCGGCGGCCTTGGTCTTTCGATGGTGGTGGCGCGTGCCGGCCGACGGCCTGTTTGCCGTTTCGGTTCTGTCCGCCGTTTCGCGCTTTGCGAAAACCCCGATGATCGATGCATCGAGATGACCCCATGAAAATCACCCTCATCGACAATTACGACAGCTTCACCTGGAACCTGGTCCATTACATCGGCGGCCAGGGCGCCGAAGTCGACGTCGTCAGGAACGACAAGATCAGCGCCGACCAGGTGATCGCGTCCGATCCCGACGCCATCGTGCTCTCCCCCGGCCCCTGTACGCCGAACGAAGCCGGCATCTGCCTGGAGCTGGTCGGGAAGGCCTCCGCCGACATCCCCATGCTCGGCGTCTGCCTCGGCCACCAGGCCATGGGCCAGGCTTTCGGCGGCACGGTGGTCCGGGCCCCTGTCCCGATGCACGGCAAGCTCTCCGAGATCAGCCATTCCGGCCGCAGCGTGTTCCGCGGCATCAACGGCAAGTTCCAGGCGACCCGTTATCATTCGCTCACCGTCGACCGCCACGGCTGGCCCGACGCCCTGGAGGTCACCGCCGAGACCGCCGACGGGATCGTCATGGGCCTGATGCACAAGGACCGGCCGGTCCATGGCGTTCAGTTCCATCCGGAAAGCATCGCTTCCGAGCATGGCCACCGGATGATCGGCACTTTCCTGGCGCTGGCCGCCGAATGGAACCAGGCCCGGGGACGCCGCTGATGGAACAGTTCAAATCGCTGATCGCGACGGTTGCCGGCGGCGCCAGCCTCGGACGCGCCGAGGCCGAGCGCGCCTTCAACATGATCATGTCGGGCGAAGCGACGCCCTCGCAGGTCGGTGGCTTCCTGATGGCGCTGCGGGTACGCGGCGAGACCGTCGAGGAGATCACCGCGGCGGTCGCCACCATGCGCGCCAAGATGGTGGCGGTGGTGGCTCCCGATGACGCGGTCGATGTCGTCGGCACCGGCGGCGACGGCTCGCACTCGCTCAACATCTCGACCTGCGCCGCGTTCATCGTCGCCGGCGCCGGCGTTCCGGTGGCCAAGCACGGCAATCGTGGCATGTCGTCGCGTTCCGGCACGGCCGACTGCCTGATGGCGCTCGGCGTCAAGCTCGACCTGCCGCCGGAGGCGATCGGGCGCTGTGTCCGCGACGCCGGCATCGGCTTCATGTTCGCGCCCGCCCATCACCCCGCGATGAAACATGTCGGCCCGACCCGGGTCGAGCTCGGCACCCGCACCATCTTCAACCTGCTCGGGCCCCTGTCCAACCCGGCCGGTGTCAGGCGGCAGATGGTCGGCGTCTTCGCCCGCCAATGGGTCGAGCCGCTGGCCGAGGTCCTGAACAATCTGGGCTCGACCCGGGCCTGGGTCGTGCATGGCTCCGATGGTCTCGACGAGATCACCGGCACCGGACCGACCGCCGTCGCCGAACTGAGGGATGGCCGCGTCTCGACCTTCCAGGTCGAGCCGGCCGATGTCGGCATGCCGCTGTGTTCGGCCGAGGCGTTGAAGGGCGGCGATGCCCCCGACAACGCGGCGGCGCTGCGCGCGGTCCTGACCGGCGCGAAGAACGCCTATCGCGACGTCTCCGCCCTCAATGCCGCCGCCGCCCTCGTCGTCTCGGGCCGGGCCAACACCTTGCCCGACGGCTACGCCATGGCGCTGGCGGCCATCGACAGCGGCGCCGCCGCCGGCAGGCTCGACCGGCTGATCGCCGTGTCGAACGCCGTCTCAGCATAAGGATCGCGCGGCATGGCCGATATCCTCAAGGCGATCGAGGCCTATAAGCTCGTCGAAATCGCCGCCGCCAAGGGCGTCAAGCCCTTCGCGGTCGTCGACGCCGAGGCGCGCCGGGCCGCGCCGCCCCGCGGCTTCGCCCGCGCGATCGAGACGACGATCGCGGCCGGCCGCACCGCGCTGATCGCGGAGATCAAGAAGGCGAGCCCGTCCAAAGGCCTGATCCGGCCGGATTTCGATCCGCCGGCTTTGGCCCAAGCCTACCAGGCCGGGGGCGCCACCTGCCTGTCGGTGCTGACCGATGCGCCGTCATTCCAGGGCGCGCCCGAATTCCTCACCGCGGCGCGCGCGGCGACCACGCTGCCGGCGTTGCGCAAGGACTTCATGCACGACGTCTATCAGGTCGCCGAGGCGCGCGCCTGGGGCGCCGATTGCATCCTGGTGATCATGGCCTCGGTCGATGATGCGCTGGCGGCCGATCTGGTCGCCGCCGCCGACAGTTATGGCATGGATGCGCTGGTCGAGGTCCACGACGACGACGAGCTCGACCGGGCCCTGCGCTTGCCCTCCCGGCTGATCGGCATCAACAACCGCAACCTCCGGACCTTCGAGGTGACGCTCGCGACCTCCGAGCGCCTCGCGCCGCGGGTGCCGGCAGATCGGATCATCGTCGGCGAAAGCGGTATCTTTACACCGACGGATGTCCAGCGCCTGTCCGCTTCCGGCATCCGCGCCCTGCTCGTCGGCGAGAGTTTGATGCGCCAGCCTGACGTTACGGCAGCGACACGGGCGCTCCTGACGTAACGCTACCCTACGTAAAGCAACATGACGTTGCGCCCTCAGCTCTTTTCCGAACAATCCTGGTTAATTCGAAGTTACTATCCACTGTAAAATCAATACACAATTGAATCGCGTCCGATTCCGATTACTTATTTTGTCGCCTCTATTGTGGCCCTGGGTCGTAGGAACAGGATCACTTTTTGATGTGGAATCGTCTTCGGCAATTTCGCGATGATCATCGCGGTGCAATCGCGGTGGTCTTCGCGGTCGCCTTGTATCCCGTCATGGTGATGATCAGTTCCGCGGTCGACCTCAGCCGGATCAGCCAGCAGCAGGTCCGGCTCCAGGCGGCCCTCGACATCGCGGCCCTGCGTGTCGCGCGCCAGATTTCCGATGGCACGCTGACCGGCGATCTGAGCACCGTGGCGCGCGCCATCGTCATGGGCAATATCAACCCGAGCGAGTTGAAGAACGTCACCGTCATGGCGTCGCTGGACGGCTCCTCGGTGCGCATCAACGGCAGTGGCCAGATCAGTCCGCTGGCGATCAGCCTGTTGTCCACCGGCAGCCTGACGATATCGGGCACCGCATCCGCCATCTGGCAAACCAAGAAGATCGACCTCGTCCTGGTGCTCGACAATACCGGGTCGATGGCGAGTTCGAACAAGATGAGCGCGCTCAAGACGGCGGCGACGAACCTGATCGCCACGTTGCGCGCGGCGGCGACCCAGCCGGACTCGGTCCGCATCGGCATCGTCCCGTTCGACACCCAGGTCAATATCGGAACGACCTATCGCAACGAAAGCTGGCTCAGCTATTCCGGCAATATCGATGCGTCGAACTGGACCGGCTGCGTCATCGACCGCAACCAGTCCTATGATGTCGACGACACCGCGCCGACATCCAGCGCCACCAACTTTCCGGCGCGCAACTGCACCACCGGCAAGCTCGCCACGATCCTGCCGCTGACCACCGACTGGACCGCCCTGACCGACAAGGTCAACGCCATGAACCCGTCGGGCAATACCAACATCACGATCGGGCTCGCCTGGGGCCTGCACATGCTCACCCCCTCGCTGCCGCTGACCAATGCCCGCACGCTCGCCCAGGAGCCCAATCTCGAGCGGATCATCATCCTGCTGACCGATGGCGACAACACCCAGAACCGCTGGAGCTCCAATGGCTCGACGATCGACGCCCGCACCGATCTCGCCTGCGCCAACGTCAAGAGCAACGGCATCCGGCTCTATACGATCCGGGTGATTGACGGCGACGCCGCCCTGCTCCGCCGCTGCGCCTCGCAGTCCACCATGTATTACGAGGCCAGCACCGCCGAGCAGCTCGGCCCCGTGTTCCAGCGCATCGGCTCCGAGATCAGTCAACTGCGCCTGAGCCAGTAAGGCGCGAATGGCGAATAGCGAATAGCGATGGGGTTGAAGCGACACGCGTCACGCGCGTCACCCCTCGCCCGCTTGCGGGAGAGGGTGGCGCCGTCAGGCGCCGGGTGAGCGCCTGAAGGACGCCAGCCTATCAATTCGACCCGAAATTCACGTTACGCATTGACGCAACCACCCTTACCCGGCCGCTGCGGCGGCCCCCCTCTCCAGCGAAGGCGCGGGCGAGGGTTGACGCAGCCCTTCGGCGCCGGCCCGCCCTTCCCTACTTGCCATTCGCCCGACAGAAAAAACCCGGCGCTGGCAGCGCCGGGTTTTTTCATGTCTGTCAGGATCGGCCCGGCACCAGCCGGGCGCCAACCGATTACTTCGCGGCCGCGGCCTTGCCGAAGGTGCCCTCGTAGGGCTTGTAGATTTCCTTCGCGAGATCCGAATAGAGCTCGCCGATCTTGGTGGCGCGCGCGATCGCGGTCTCGTAGGCCGACTTGACCAGCGTCGACTGCAATTCGATCGCCTTGTCGAGGCTCTTCACCGCCGCGAACTTCTCGACCGCCGCCGTGCCGTCCTCCAGGGACTTCTTGGCATAGTCGACCACTTCCGCCGAAATGGCCTGGTAGCCCTTGGTCACCGCGGTGAGGCTCTTGACGGTCCGATCGAGACCGTCTTTGCCAAGCTTCTGCACGTCATCGAAATTCTGGAACATGACATGGCTCCTGAGGCGGCTGCGCCGCTTTGGTTTATTTTCCGCCAGGGCGAAACGCCCGGGAGACATATTTCACGTAGCCATATTGCTGCACTGCGTCAATCCAACTTTCGCGGTGCAACATAAGGAATATCAAGGCACTAAGACTGATCGGATGATCAGCGTGCCGGCTTCCTTTCGCAACTCGACGTGATTCGCTTAACCAACTGGCAACCGCGACCGGTTACCGTCCTCTCACGTTCCCGTCCTCGACGGGGGCGGCGTGAAGAGTACGGCTGCGTATCGCCGATAGTGGTGTTGCGTCGCCGGCGGCCCTCGACCAGGGTCGTCGGTTTCGCAGTCCTGTCGATCCGCGCCCGACCTCCAACGCGAGGGACAGGGACGCGGACCGGTCGCCAGAAGGCCCCCGGCCGCCTGCAGTCAGGGGTGGTGCAATGGCGACCACAATCGGCGCCGGCCGGACCGGATCGGGACGCTTCTTTCGGCGCTTTGCCGCGATAGCCGTCACCGCGGGTTTGATCGCGAGCACCCTGCCGAGCCAGGTCGAGGCACGCCCCCGGCGTTATGGCGGCTATATGCCGGCCTATTCGTCCATCGTCATCGACGTCAAGAGCGGCCAGACGCTGCATGCCGAGGCCGCCGACGCCCCGCGCTTTCCCGCCTCCATCACCAAGGTGATGACGCTCTACATGCTGTTCGAGCAGATCGAGGCCGGCCGCTTCTCGCTGCAGTCGCCGCTGCGCGTCTCGTCCGAAGCCGCCAGCCAGCCGCCGACCAAGCTGGGCGTGCGCCCCGGCTCGACGATCACGGTCGAGGAAGCGATCCGTGGCCTGGTGACCAAATCGGCCAATGACGCTGCCGTCGTCATCGCCGAGAACATCGCCGGCGACGAAGAGCGCTTCGCCACGCTGATGACCCGCCGCGCCCGCGCGCTGGGCATGAGCCGCACCACATTCCGCAACGCCTCGGGCCTGCCGGATGCCGAACAGGTCACGACCGCGCGCGACCTCGCCACGCTCGGCCGCGCGATCCAGGATCACTTCCCGCGCTACTGGAGCTATTTCCAGACCTATTCCTTCTCCTATCGCGGTGTGAACCACCGCAACCACAACAACCTGCTCGGCCGGGTCGAAGGCGTCGACGGCATCAAGACCGGCTATACCCGCGCCTCGGGCTTCAACCTGCTGACCTCGGCGCGCCGCGGCGATCGCCAGCTCGTCGCCGTGGTTCTCGGCGGCCGCTCCGGCGGCTGGCGCGACGCCCGCATGCGGCAGCTGCTGGAAGCCAATTTCCCGCAGGCCTATGCCGGCCGCCGCACCGCCCCGGTGCTGGCCCGCGCCGCCGAGCCGGAGACCCGCGCCCCGACACGCATCGCCGTCGCCGCCCAGGTGCCGGTCCCCGGCCGCCGCCAGCCGATCGCCGCGCCGATGCCGATCACCCCGATGGCCGCCGCCGTCGTTGCCGCCGGCCAGACCCGCGGCGGCGCCTCGACCGGAGCCTCGGCCGCCGCGCCGGTCACCGCCAGCGCCCAGGCCCAGCGTCCGGTCATTCGCGAAGAGACCGCGCCGGCCCCGGTGGTCGCTTCGCTCGCCGCGGCCAACAGCCAGCCGGCCGCCTTGCCCGGCAACCCCAATCCGCGCCCCGGCGTCCTCGGCACATTGCATTCCTCGCAGCTGACCACCGCCTCGGTATCGCCGCGCACCCTGCAGATGGCCGCCGGCGCCGCGCCCGCCCACGCCGAGCCCATTCCGGCCCGTCGCGGCGAATGGTCGATCCAGCTCGGCGCCTTCCCGACCGAAGCCGCCGCCCAGGCGACCCTCAAGGAAGCGCGCGAGACCACCGGCCGCCAGCTCGGCTCGGCCGATCCCTATACCGAGCGCGTCGAGCGCAGCGGCATGACGCTGATCCGGGCCCGCTTCGCCGGCTTCGATCGCGCCAGCGCCGACGCGGCCTGCCGCGTTCTGAAGAACAACGACTACGACTGCATGCTGGTCCGCAACTGAGCGGACCCGACGAAGCCCGGATGAATGTGTCAGGAGTTCCGGCGATGGTTTTCCAGGAGAACGTCCTTGGCTTGGTTGACGCGGGACGCGAGCCACGTCGAGCCCCCCTGGTCGGGGTGCAGTTTCTTCATGAGCGTACGGTGCGCGCCACGGATGGCCTGCTCGTCCGCCCCCGGCTCAAGGCCAAGGATCTGGTAGGCCTCCTCTTTGGTCATCGCGCTCGAGGCCGGCGGGCCGCCTTGCCCCGCACCCGCATTTCCCTCAGCGTGTTCACGCCAGCGGGGGTCTCGGCGGTCAAGATAAGCTTCGAGTAGAGCGGCACTTTCGGCATCGATCTCGGCGAAGGCCTGGATCAGCCGCGGAATCTGGATCTGCTCGAGGGTTTGCCCGGCCAGCGAGCCGGCGACGAAACGGCCGGACATCCGGCCGGTGTCGATGTCGAGTTCCATCTCGATGAAGCGCGACCGGACGCTGGAGGTTTGCCGCGGCGTCTTGGTGCCGGCCTGGCCCCAGCCGCCCAGCATGCCCTGCCCCGGCACCAGGCCGAGCAGCGACATGCCAACAATGCCGAGCGGAATCGCCTCGTAGAGCAGCCCGCGCGACATCAGGAACAGGGCCGCGCCAATAACCACCACGCCGCCGACCTTGCGCATCTGCTGCGACAGCCATTTCGGATTGGCGCCGAGAATGGAGTTGAGAGCGCCTGAAAAGACGACCACCGCAATAATGCCGGCGATGAGATAGGTCATGCTGCGGGTCTCATGCGGTCTGGCTCATTTCATCTGCCCGAGTAGAAGCTGGGCGCCACGCGCGCCTTTCGCCGAGGCATCGGTCAAGGCGACGCGGCCCCCCGAGGCGAAGATCGCCACGGCCCTGAGCAGTTCGGCGAGCTGGGCGGCCGCGCCGGGGTCGAAGCGGGCATAGGCGCCGCGGGTGATCCGCGCAATCTCGCGATAGGCCTGCTCGGCGGCGGGATCGCCGCCCTCCTGGAACAGGAAGACCGGCACATTGGCCAGCGCCAGGCGACCGGCCTTGGCGCAGAGGTCGTCGAGGCTCTCTTCCATGGCATCGCCGACATAGACCAGCGCATGGATACGCTTGTCGCTCGCCTCCTCCGCCGCGTGGCTGAGCACGCGGCCGATCTGCGTCTGGCCGCCGACGCACTGGATCTTCTGCATCAGGCCCGCGAGCCTGGCGGCGTCCGCCACCCAGCCGGAGGCGCGGCACTCGCCGATGCCACGGAAGAACACCAGCTGAATGTCGAGCGAGCCGACCTTGGCGGCTTCGGTGAACATCTGACCCTGGATGCCGCAGGCCATGTCCCACATCGGCTGGCGGCTCATGGTGGCGTCGAGCGCGAAGATCAGGCGGCCGCGTTCCCCGGCGACCTTCGGCTTGCCGACCGCGGCCGCGGTCTTCAGGAAGGCGGAGATGTCCGCGGCACCGGACGCCGGCACGGCACCGGTCTTGGCTTTCGCGGGATCGACGATATTGGACGGATCTTTGGGACTCATGACCTTGAATCTGGCGCGGCCGGCGTTGAATGCAAGCCGCTTGGCACGACCGACCCGCTTCTGTCACCAGCCCTGTCGTCCCATGCGGGCGCCGAACGCCGGATCGGCACCGATAGGCCCGCAACCCGGCGACGGAAGCGCTGCGACCGGGCCCATCGGCCTGGACCATCATGGCGCGGCCGGCCGCCGCTCCCGCCGGCATTGCCGCATGCGGCAATCGATCTCATCCGGTCATTTCGGCTCTGGCGCGCCACGGCTGATCCGTTCTAGCCTGCCTTTGCGTCAACCGGCGGCAAGCCTTCGCCGGCCTGGAGGAATCCCGATGGCTTTTCTGTCCCGCCGCTTCATGATCTCCGGTGGCCTGGCCATCGTCACCAGTCCGGTCCTGGCGCGGGCGGCGTTCGCCCAGCACCAGCATCACCAGGGCCAGTTCGAGCGCCTGAGCCAGCCCGGCCGGGTCGACCTGCCCGCCATTCATCACGAACAGGCGGTGACCGACAGTCCCGCGCCCAAGGCGGCGAACCAGGGCCGCTGGGTCGAGCGGGCGCCGCTGCCCATCCCGCGCACCGAAATGGCCTGGGGCGCCGAGCGCCAGGGCAAGATGCATCTGGTCGGCGGTTATGCCGAGCAGCGCGTCGACCGGCAGTACCACCACGTCTATGACGCGGCGACCGACCGCTGGGTCACCGCCGCCGAACTGCCACGCGGCGCCAACCATGTCGGCGTCGCCGTCGCCGGCAACAAGCTCTATGCCATTGGCGGCTTCATCGAGCAGAACCGCACGCCGCATGCCGAATGCTTCGTCTATGGCGCCAATGGCGACACATGGTCGAAGATCCGGCCGCTGCCGGAGGCCTGCGGCGCCATGGCCTGCGTGGCCATTGGCGACCGGGTCCACGCCATTGGCGGCGCCATCGGCAACAGTTTCGACAACCGCAAATCGATCGACTGGCACCTGGTCTACGACCCCAAGGACGACAGCTGGACCCGGCGCGCGCCCTTGTTCCTGGCGCGCGACCATACCGGCACCCTTGTCGTCAACGGCCTCATCCACGTCATCGGCGGCCGGGTCGACACCTTCCTGACCAATTCGAACCTGCACCACAGCTACGACCCGGCAACCGACCGCTGGACCGCGCGCGCGCCGCTGCCGACCGGCCGCTCGGGCCATGGCGCGGTCTGGTACCGCAACCGCATCTTCGTCATGGGCGGCGAGGGCTGGAACCGGGTCTACGGCCAGAACGAGGCCTTCGATCCGGCCACCGACAAGTGGGAATCCTATGCCCCCATGCTGACGCCGCGCCACGGCACCGGCGCGGTGGTGGTGGGCGATGCCATCCACGTCGCCGGCGGCGGGCCGCAAATGGGCGGCGCTGTCAAGAGCGCCGTGCACGAGGCTTTTTCGCTGGGATGACAGGCGGGCTCCCGCGAGCCCGCCTCTTGATCGAGCAGAAGTGCACGGCACCAAGGATAGCCGTCCTTCGAGGCTCGCAAGAGCCTCGAAGGACGACTATCCTCGATGCAATGCTTCAATCCGAGGTGATCAGGCTCGAGCCCTACTCGGCCGAAACCAGCTTCAGTCCAGCAATGCCCACGACGATCAGGGCGATGCAGGCAAGGCGCGTCAATTGCGCGGATTCGCCGAGCAGGGCGATGCCCAGAATGACCGTGCCGACCGTGCCGACGCCGGTCCAGATCGCATAGGCCGTGCCGAGCGGCAGGGTCTTCAGCGCCAGGCCAAGCAGGCCCAGGCTGACGACCATGCTGGCAATGGTCAGCACCGTGGGAACGGGGCGTGTGAACCCGTCGGTATATTTCAGGCCGATCGCCCAGCCGATTTCAAACAGGCCGGCGAGAAACAGATAGACCCAGGCCATGACAGAACCTCCGTCAACGGCAGGGTCGTCCCCACCTCGAGTTGGGAAAAAGCGGCGAGGTCGTCCACGTCGCTGTCTCGGCAAGGCCTGTCCTGGACAGGCCCTGCTCAGATAGGGTGCCGCCGGCCGGGTTCAACCGGCCGGGCCGCGATCAGGCCGTGCCGGTGACCCGGGCGACGAAATCGGCCGGGCTGAGCAATTCACGCTCGCCGGTATTGCGCATCTTCATCTCGACCTTGCCTTCGGCCAGGCTGCGCGGCCCGATCATCACCTGGCAGGGAATGCCGATCAGGTCGGCGGTGGCGAATTTCGCGCCCGGCCGGTCGTCCCGATCGTCATAGAGCACCTCGACGCCCTTGGCGGTGAGCGTGCGATAGAGCTCGGCGCAGGCCGCGTCGCAGGCACTGTCGCCCTGCTTGAGGTTCAACAGCGCCACGTCGAAAGGCGCCACCGAAGCCGGCCAGCGGATACCGGCCTCGTCATGGCTCGCCTCGACGATGGCCGCGACCACCCGCGACGGACCGATGCCGTAGGAGCCCATGTGAACCGGCACCGGCTTGCCGTCCGGTCCCTGCACCTGGGCGCCCATCGGCTCGGAATATTTGGTGCCGAAATAGAAGATATGGCCAACCTCGATGCCGCGCGCCGACACCCGGCTCGCCTCGGGAATGGCCTCATAGGCCTTCTGGTCGTGCATTTCCGAGGTCGCCGCATAAAGCGACGTCCATTTGGCCACCGTCGCCTTCAGGCCGCCGGCATCGTCGAAATCGGTGTCGGCGGCCGGCACCTGGAAGTCCAGGTAGTCGCGGTGGCAGAACACTTCCGATTCGCCGGTATCGGCCAGGATGATGAACTCATGGCTGAGATCGCCGCCGATCGGGCCGGTATCGGCCCGCATCGGGATCGCCTTCAGGCCGAGCCGCTCGAAGGTCCGCAGATAGGCGACGAACATCTTGTTGTAGGAATGCACCGCGCTCGCCTGGTCCAGATCGAAGGAATAGGCATCCTTCATCAGGAACTCGCGCGAGCGCATCACGCCGAAGCGCGGCCGCACCTCGTCACGGAACTTCCACTGGATGTGGTAGAGGTTGAGCGGCAGGTCCTTGTAGGACTTCACATAGGCCCGGAAGATCTCGGTGATCATTTCCTCATTGGTCGGACCGAACAGCATTTCGCGGTCCTGCCGGTCCTTGATCCGAAGCATCTCCTTGCCATAGGCGTCGTAGCGGCCGCTCTCGCGCCACAGATCGGCCGACTGAATGGTCGGCATCAGGAGCTCGATGGCACCGGCGCGGTTCTGTTCCTCGCGAACGATCCGGCTGACCTTCTGCAGCACACGGTAGCCGAGCGGCAGCCAAGCATAGATGCCGGCGCTCTCCTGGCGCACCATGCCCGCGCGCAGCATCAGGCGGTGCGAGACGATTTCGGCTTCCTTCGGCGTCTCGCGCAGGATCGGCAGGAAATAGCGGGACAGGCGCATCGAAGACCTCTGAAGCACTCACAAGACAAACGGCGCCCGAGATGACGCCGACGACCGGATAAGACATGGCGCGGCCTGACGACCGCAGTGCGGGAGCGGGACTTGACCTGCTTTTGGCCGGTTTCGCAAGGGCGAAGCCGGCAATCCAGAGCCAACCGTCCAACGCGCGCTCCTGGCGCGCCAAAAAGAAAAGGCGGGATCATTGATCCCGCCCGTTCCAGGTTATGCATGAGAGTTTCTTGGTCGTCGCGGATGATCGCGCCGAAAGTCTCTTTCCTTGATCAACCCATGACGGACGTCCCGGTGGACGTCGCACCTTAGGGGGTCTTCCTCCCAAGACCTGAGCCACGAGACCTTCCTTCTTGTCGAAGGGGCCTCTTTCTTTGCAGCAAGGGGACGCTAGACGACCAAAATTCGTTTGTCATCAACTTGTGCAGTTGGTGGCGAAAAAAAGTGCACCAGAATGCACTCGGAAGAATACGTATATTATCCCAGCGGCGGCTTCGGCAGCAGTGGAAAGTTCTCCAAGGTCAGGAAGCCGCCGACATAATTGGCGTAGAACAGGCTGAACAGCACCGCCGAAACCGCCGTCGTCCAGATCACGTTGCGCAGCATGTGGTGGCGCGCCGGCGCGCCGCGCTCGGTGCCCGGCACCACCCGCCCCTCCTCGATCTGCGAGCGGACGCCGAACGGCAGGATCACGAACAGGGTGGTCCACCAGATGATGAAGAAGATCGCTATGCTGCTGATGAGGCTCATGCCTGTTCGAGCTCCACGAGAGTGCCGCAAAAATCCTTGGGATGCAGGAAGAGCACCGGCTTGCCATGGGCGCCGATCTTCGGCTCGCCATCGCCCAGCACCCGCGCCCCCCCAGCCTTCAACTGATCGCGCGCCGCGATGATGTCGTCCACCTCATAGCAGAGGTGATGAATGCCGCCATCCGGGTTCTTGTCGAGAAACCTGGCGATCGGGCTTTCCGGCCCGAGCGGCTCCAGCAGCTCGATCTTGGTATTGGGCAGCTCGATGAACACGACGGTGACGCCATGCGCGGCCTCGACGACCGGCGCCGTCACCCTGGCGCCCAGCGTGTCGCGATAGACCGCGCTCGCCTTGGCAATGTCGCGCACCGCGATGGCGACATGGTTCAAACGCCCGATCATCCGGACCTCCCGCGCGAGCAAGCTCTGTTGACACGACCGGCCGCGGCATGCGGCCGCGCGCCTCGGGTCACCGCGCCGGAAAGACGCCGCGACCGAGGCGCTTATACCGTGATGACCAGCACGTGGCACATCGGCTTTTTGCCCCATCTGCCGTTCAGCGTACCCCGGATGGTCTTGGTGACGCTTTCGCGCACGGCTTCCGGATCGCGCCGGCGCGCCTTGGGCAGCGTCTCGATGCAATCCAGCACGGCCTCGCCGACCAGGTCGCCCAGGTCCTCACCAAGCGCATCGACCTCGGGGATGCCGGCCATGTCGAGCTCGATATCGCCGACCAGGTGGCCGCGCTCGTCCATGGCGAAGGCGACCGAGACGATACCGGCGAAAGCGAGCTTGCGCCGCTCGGGCACCACCCGGGCGGCCTCTTCCACCAGCAGCATGCCGTCCTTGAACAGCCGCGCGGCGGGAATGGCGTCGACCACGTCGGGATCGCCGGGTGCCAGGCGAATGACGTCGCCGTCGGAGGCCAGCATGACCTCCTTGACGCCCATGCGCTTGGCCAGCGCGGCATGTTCGGCCAGGTGCAGCGGTTCGCCATGCACGGGAATGGCGATCGCCGGACGGACCCAGCGATACATCTGCTCGAGCTCGCCGCGGCGCGGGTGGCCGGAGACATGCACCAGCCCGTCCCGGTCGGTGATGATCTTGATGCCCTGCTTGACCAGGCCGTTGACGATGGCGCCGACCGCCTTCTCGTTGCCGGGAATGGTGCGCGAGGAGAAGATCACGGTATCGCCCGGCGTCAGCGTCACCTCCGGGTGGTCGTCATTGGCGACGCGCGCCAGAGCCGCACGCGGCTCGCCCTGGCTGCCGGTCAGGATGGCGACCACCTTGTCGCGCGGCAGGTAGCCATAGGATTCGGCGCCGACGAAAGGCGGCAGGCCGTCCAGCATGCCCTGCTCGCGGGCGATACTGACCACCCGATCCATGGCGCGCCCGACCAGCACGACTTGGCGGTCACAGGCGAGCGCTGCTTCCGCAACCGAACGGATGCGCGCGACATTGGACGCAAAGGTGGTGACCGCCACCCTGCCCTTGGCCTTGCCGATGATCTTGGCCAGCTCGACCGCCACCTCGGTTTCCGAGGGCGACTGGCCCTCGCGAATGGCATTGGTCGAATCGCCGATCAGCGCCAGCACGCCTTCGTCGCCGATCGCGGTGAACCGGGCCTCGTCGGTCTTGTCGCCGAGCACCGGGTTGGGATCGATCTTCCAGTCGCCGGTATGAATGACCGTGCCGAGCGGCGTGCGGATGGCGAGCGAGGTCGATTCGGGGATCGAATGCGCCACCGCGATCATCTCGACGTCGAACGGCTCGAGGCGGAGACGTTCGCCCGGCCGCAGGATATGCAGCGGGATCTTGGGCGCTCCGCTGTCGCCATAACGCTTGGCCTCGAGCATGGCGGCGGCAAAGGGCGTCGCATAGATCGGGCATTGCAGCTTCGGCCAGAGATCGGCGACCGCGCCGATATGGTCCTCATGGGCATGGGTGATGATCAGCGCCTTGAGGCGCTTGCGCTCGCCTTCGATGAAGCGCGTGTCCGGCATGATCAGGTCGACGCCGGGCAGATCCGGCCCGGCAAAGGCGACGCCGCAATCGACCGCCAGCCATTCCTTCTTGGCCGGCGAGCCGTAACCGTAGAGCGACAGGTTCATGCCGATCTCGCCGACGCCGCCGAGCGGGACGAAGACCAGTTCCGGGGTATTGCCCTGCGGGCGCGGCTTGGTGGCCATTTTATTGCACCGTCTTTTCCGGTGCCATCAGCACCTCTCCGGCGGTGATGAACTGACGGCCATCCGGCGTGTCGAGAATCAGCCGACCATGGGCGTCGAGCCCTGTGAAAATACCTTCGGCACGCTTGCCGTCGGTGTGAAGGAACAGCGGTCCGCCGAGGCCGGCGGCGCGCGCCAGCCAGCCCGCGCGGATCGCATCGAAACGCTCGCCCCGATTCCAGAGAGCCAGCGCCCGGACCATGGAGGCACTCAAGGCCTCGAACAGCTGGTCACGGGTAAAGTCGAAACCCTTGGCGGCAAACGAGGTGGTCGGATAGGGCGTATCGCTGGGGTGGTGGAGGACGTTGACGCCAATGCCGATCGCCACATGGGTGGTGGTCCCGCGCGTCGTCGCCTCGACCAGGATGCCGACGGTCTTGGCTCCGTCGAGCAGCCCGTCATTCGGCCATTTCAGCTTGAAACGCTCGACGGCGCCGGGGGCGACCGCCAGGAGCGCGTCGTCGAGCGCCAGCGCCGCGACGAAGCAGAGCTCGGCGACATGGGCGACCGGCGCCGGATCGACCAGCAGCAAGGTGGCGAACATATTGCCGTCGGGCGACGTCCAGCTGCGCCCGCGCCGGCCCCGTCCGGCGGTTTGCCGGTTGGTCACGAACCAGGTCGGATGCACCTCCCCTTGCGCCGCGCGTTCGAGCGCGACGGCGTTGGTCGAGCCGGTTTCGTCGAAGGTGGTGAGACGGTAACCGGCCGCCGCGGCTGCTTGGGAGAGCTTTGTCACCGGATCAGAACAATGATCTTGCCGCGGCGCCCGCGGCCGCCACCAGCGGCGCCGGATAGACGACGAACAGGACCACGAACAGCGCCGAAACCGCCAGGACCACCTTCAGTTCGGCCGCCATCGGTTCGAAGGGCGCCGCCGGCTCGTCGAAATACATCAGCTTGACGACCCTGAGGTAGTAGTAGCAGCCGACCACGCTCGCCAGCACGCCGATCACCGCCAGCACATAGAGCTTCGCCTCGATCGCCGCGGCGAAGACGTAGAACTTGGCGAAGAAGCCGGCGAGCGGCGGAATGCCGGCCAGCGAGAACAGCAGCGCCGCAAGCGCCGCCGCCATGAACGGATTGGTGCGCGACAGGCCGGCGAGATCGTCGATCGTCTCGATCGATCCCTCCTTGCGGCGCATGGCGATGATGCAGGCGAAGGTGCCGAGCGTCATGATCATGTAGACCGCGATATAGACGGCCACACCCTGCACGCCGTTGGCCGTGCCGGCGGCGAGCCCCACCAGCGCGAAGCCCATATGGCCGATCGACGAATAGGCCATCAGCCGCTTGATGTTGGACTGGCCGATGGCGGCGAACGAGCCGAGCAGCATCGAGGCGATCGAGACGAACACCACGATCTGCTGCCATTGCGGCGCGGCCGTCGGGAAACCGTCGACCATGGCCCGCACGAACAAGGCCATGGCGGCCACCTTCGGGCCGGCGGCGAAGAAGGCGGTCACCGGTGTCGGCGCGCCCTCATAGACGTCGGGCGTCCACATGTGGAACGGCACCGCCGAGATCTTGAAGGCGAGACCGGCCATCAGGAAGACCAGGCCGAAGATCAGGCCGAGGCCGATCGTGCCGCTCTTGATCGCCTGGGCGATGCCGGGCAGCGACACCGTGCCGGTGAAGCCGTAGATCAGCGAGCAGCCATAAAGCAGCATGCCCGACGACAGCGCGCCGAGGACGAAATATTTCAGGCCGGCCTCGGTCGAGCGCTCGTTGTCGCGATGGAACGAGGCGATGACGTAAAGCGCCAGCGACATGAGCTCGAGGCCCATATAGAGCGCGATCAGGTCGTTGGCCGAGATCATGACGCCCATGCCGGTGGCCGACAGCAGCACCAGCACGGGGAATTCGAAACGATCGATGCCCTCGCGCCGGAAATGATCCCAGGACAGCAGCAGCGCGGCCGCCGCCCCCGCGAAGGCCAGCACCTTCATGAATTTGGCGAAGCCGTCGAGGATGAAGGAGCCGCCGAAGGTCAGGCGCGGCGGGCCGCCGATGGCGCAGGTGGCGATCGCCGCCACCACCAGCAGCAGGATCGCCGCGATGGTGACCGAACCGGCCGATTTTTCGCCGGTGAAGACGCCGAACATCAGGAGCGCCATGGCGCCGATCGCCAGGATCAGTTCGGGCAGGACCGGGACGAGGTCGAGAAGCGGAGCGTTCATGGATCCCGTCCCGTCAGCGCGGCAGAACGGCGGCGGCCTTGCCGGCCGCGGCGTTCGCCTGATTGTAGGATTCGACGAGCGCGTTCACCGCCACCTCGGATGTGTTCAGCACCGGCGCCGGATAGAAGCCGAGCACGATGGTCAGCACGACCAGCGGCACCAGGATCACCAGCTCGCGCCGGTCGACATCGGTGATGGTGGCCAGCGACGGCTTGTCGAGCACGCCCCAGATCACCTGGCGGTAGAGCCAGAGCGCGTAGCAGGCCGAGAACACCACGCCGGAGGTCGCCAGGAAGGCCACCCAGGTATTGGTCTTGAACGTGCCGATCAGGGTGAGGAACTCGCCGACGAAGCCGGATGTGCCGGGCAGGCCGACATTGGCCATGGTGAACACCATGAACACCACCGCATAAACCGGCATGCGGTTGACCAGCCCGCCATAGGCGGCAATCTCGCGGGTATGCATGCGGTCGTAGACGACGCCGACGCAGAGGAACAGCGCGCCCGAGACGATGCCGTGCGACACCATCTGGAACACCGCGCCCTGGATGCCCTCGGCATTGCCGGAGAAGATGCCCATGGTCACGAAGCCCATATGGGCGACCGACGAATAGGCGATCAGCTTCTTGATGTCCTCCTGCATCATCGCCACCAGCGAGGTGTAGATGATGGCGATCACCGAGAGGGTGAAGACGAAGGGCGCGAAGAAGGTCGAGGCCTCCGGGAACATCGGCAGCGAGAAGCGCAGGAAGCCGTAGCCGCCCATCTTCAGGAGCACGCCGGCCAGGATCACCGAACCGGCGGTGGGGGCTTCCACGTGGGCGTCCGGCAGCCAGGTATGCACCGGCCACATCGGCATCTTCACCGCGAAGGACGCGAAGAAGGCCACCCACAGCCAGAACTGCATGTTGCGGCTGAACACGGTCGGCCCGAGCTTGATCAGCTCGGCGATGTCGCTGGTACCGGCGGTCCAGATCATCGCCATGATGGCCAGCAGCATCAGCACCGAGCCGAGCAGCGTGTAGAGGAAGAACTTGAACGAGGCGTAGATGCGCCGCTTGCCGCCCCAGATGCCGATGATCAGGAACATCGGGATCAGGCCGGCCTCGAAGAACAGGTAGAACAGCACGATGTCGAGCGCGCAGAACACGCCGATCATCAGCGTCTCCAGCACCAGGAAGGCGATCATATATTCCTTGACCCGCTTATCGATCGCCTCCCAGGACGCCAGGATGCAGAACGGCATCAGGAAGGTGGTCAGGATGATCAGCGGCAGGGAAATGCCGTCAATGCCCATGCGGTAGGAAATGACGCCGCCGAGCCAGTTGGCCTTCTCGACGAACTGGAATTCCGCGGTCGCGGCGTTGAACAGATAAAGCGGGATCAGCGACAGCCCGAAGGTCACGAGCGTCGTGAACAGCGCGATCATCCGGATATTGCGCTTGGCAGCCTCGTCCTCGCCGCGCACGGAAAAGACCAGCAGCGCGCCGAGCAGCGGCAGAAAGGTGATGATCGACAGGATCGGAGCGTTCGACATCAGTGCAATCCGCCCGAGAACATGAACCAGGTGACGAGGGCGGCGACGCCGATCAGCATCACGAAGGCGTAGTGATAGAGATAACCGGTCTGGATCCGGACGACGCCGCGGGTGACGTCGACGACCCGGGCCGCGATGCCGTCGGGACCGAAACCGTCGATCAGCCAGCCGTCACCCTTCTTCCAGAAGAAGCGGCCGAGCGCACGCGCCGGGCGCACGAAGATGGCGTCGTAGAGCTCGTCGAAATACCACTTGTTGAGCAGGAACTGGTACAGGGCCGGATGGCGCCGGGCGATCTCGCCGGGCATTTCCGGGTGCCGGATATACATGTACCAGGCGAGCGCGAAGCCCGCGGCCATCATGACGAAAGGTGTCCATGGCACCCAGCCGGGCACGTGGTGGAACTCTTCCATGATGTGATTGTCCGGCCGGAAGAACAGCGCTTCGCGGAAGAACTTCTCGACGCCGTGGTGGTCGGCGAACCAATAGGTGAAGGCAAGGCCCGAGAACACCGCGCCGATCGCCAGCAGGATCAGCGGGATCAGCATGACCTTCGGGCTCTCGTGCGGCTGATGCGCGCCGTGGCCGTGATCGTCATGGCCATGGGCGGCATGCGCGTGGTCGTCGTGACCATGAGCGGCGTGGGCATGATCGTCATGGCCGTGAGCCCCGGCCCAGCGCGGCTTGCCGTGGAAGGTCAGGAAGATCAGGCGCCAGGAGTAGAACGAAGTCATGGCGGCGGCGACCACCGTCAGCGCGAAGGCATAGGGGCCCATCACGTTGTGCGAGGCATAGGCGACCTCGATGATCGCGTCCTTCGAATAATAGCCGGCGAAGCCGACATGCAGGAAGGGAATGCCGAAGCCGGTCAGTGCCAGCGTGCCGATCAGCATCATCGCATAGGTGACTTTGATGTGCGGCGCGAGGCCGCCCATGTTCCGCATGTCCTGCTCGTGATGCATCGCATGAATGACCGAGCCGGCGCCGAGGAACAGGAGCGCCTTGAAGAAGGCGTGGGTGAACAGGTGGAAGATGCCGACCGAATAGGCGCCGGCGCCGAGCGCGACGAACATGTAGCCGAGCTGCGAACAGGTCGAATAGGCGATGACCCGTTTGATGTCGTTCTGCACGAGGCCGACGGTCGCCGCGAAGAAGGCGGTGGTCGCGCCGAAGAACATGACGACCGACAAGGCGGTCGGCGAATATTCGAACACCGGCGACAGCCGGGCCACCATGAAGACACCGGCGGTGACCATGGTCGCGGCATGGATGAGCGCCGACACGGGCGTCGGGCCTTCCATGGCGTCCGGCAGCCAGGTGTGCAGCAGGAACTGCGCCGACTTGCCCATGGCGCCCATGAACAGCAGGAGGCAAACGACGGTCAGCGCATCCAGCTGATGGCCGAGGAATTCCATCTTCTTGCCGACAAGGCCCTGGGCCGCGCCGAAAATGGTGTCGAACTCGATCGAACCGGTGAGCTTGTAGAGGCCGAAAATGCCCAGCGCGAAACCGAAATCACCGACCCGGTTGACGATGAAGGCCTTCATCGCGGCGGCATTGGCCGAGGGCTTCTGGTACCAGAAACCGATCAGCAGATAGCTCGCGAGACCCACGCCTTCCCAGCCGAAGAACATCTGCAGGAGGTCGTCGGCGGTCACCAGCATCAGCATGGCGAAGGTGAACAACGACAGATAGGCGAAGAACCGCGGCCGATGCGGATCCTCGTTCATGTAGCCGATCGAATAGAGGTGGACGAGGAACGAGACGCTGTTCACGACCACCAGCATGACCGCGGTCAGCGTGTCGACGCGCAGCGTCCAGGACACCTCGAGCGCGCCGGCCGAGATCCACGGGAACAGCTCGATGCTGGCGGTCTGGCCGCCGAAGCCGACCTGGAAGAAGGCGACCCAGGACAACAGGGCGGAAATGCCGAGCAAGCTGGTGGTGACGATTTCCGAGCCGCGCGCGCCGATGGCGCGGCCGAACAGCCCGGCGATCAGGAAGCCTGTGAGCGGCAGGAAGACGATGGCTTGATACATGTCCCCGTCAGCCCTTCATCATGTTGACGTCTTCGACCGCGATCGACCCGCGATTGCGGAAGAAGACCACGAGGATGGCGAGGCCGATGGCGGCTTCGGCCGCGGCGACGGTCAGCACCAGCAGCGCGAAGACCTGGCCGACGATGTCGCCCATATGGGTCGAGAAGGCCACGAAATTGATGTTCACCGACAACAGGATCAGCTCGACCGACATCAGGATGACGATGATGTTCTTGCGGTTGAGGAAGATGCCGAGCACGCCGAGCGTGAACAGGATCGCGGCGACCGAGAGATAATGCGAAAGACCGATCGTCAGCATGGTCAGACCCCCTGCCCCGACTTGACCTTGACCACCTCGATGGCGGTCGCCGGCGTGCGCGCCGACTGCGCCGCCGGGTCCTGCCGCTTGATGCCGACCTTGTGGCGCAGCGTCAGCACGATGGCGCCGATCATCGCGACCAGCAGGATCAGCCCCGAGGCTTGGAAGTAGAACAGGTACTTGGTGTAGAGCACCTGCCCGAGCGCTTCGGCATTGGTGACGTTGGTCGGGATCGCCGCGACCACCGTGCGGGCCGCCGACCCGCCGCCCAGCGTCCAGGATCCGAGCACCATCAGAAGCTCGGCCAGGATCACCAGCCCGAGCAGCACGCCCACCGGCAGATATTGCAGGAAGCCCTGGCGCAGCTCGGCGAAATCGACGTCGAGCATCATGACGACGAACAGGAACAGCACCGCCACCGCGCCGACATAGACCACGACCAGGATCATGGCGAGGAACTCGGCCCCCATCAGCACGAACAGCCCGGCGGCGTTGACGAACGCCAGGATGAGGAAGAGCACGGAGTGCACCGGGTTACGCGCGGCGATCACCATGAAGGCGGAGGCCACGAGCACGGCTGCGAATAGGTAAAAGAAGAGACCGGCGAGCATGCTGCCCCTTTGCCCCGTTCCTGTTCTCGATGACGGTTGGGACTCAAATAAGTGTCCGCGCGCGCCGTTCTTAAGGTCCAAGTTGGAACGCGTCCAGACAGCAAAGCCCGGATGCATCCCTCACATTCACTTCAGCCGCGCGGCGAACCGCCCGGCCGGTAGCGTCACCGATAAGGCGCGTCGAGCACCTGATTGGCGGCGATCTCGCGTTCCCAGCGGTCGCCGTTGGCGAGCAGCCGGTCCTTGTCGTAGTAGAGCTCTTCGCGGGTTTCGACGGCGAATTCGAAGTTCGGTCCCTCGACGATCGCGTCGACCGGGCAGGCTTCCTGGCAGAAGCCGCAATAGATGCACTTCACCATGTCGATGTCGTAACGCGTCGTACGGCGCGTGCCGTCATTGCGGCGCGGGCCGGCCTCGATGGTGATCGCCTGGGCCGGGCAGATCGCCTCGCACAGCTTGCAGGCGATGCAGCGCTCCTCGCCGTTCGGATAACGGCGCAACGCATGCTCGCCCCGGAAGCGCGGCGAAATCTGCCCCTTCTCGAAGGGATAGTTGATGGTCGCCTTCGGCTTGAAGAAATAGCGCATCGACAGGAAGAAGGCCGAGACGAATTCCTTCAGGAATATCGCCTTGGCCGCCTGGTCGAGCCGCATTGCCGACGCCATGGGACCTCTCCTCGGATGGTTCGTTCGCACCGAGCGAACGAACCGGAACATCACTACCGGCCGGCCGCGATGCGGGCCGACCGAACCTTGAACCGTCAGGCCCGGCGCCTCAGGGCGCCCAGCCGGTGATCTGCAGCGTCGCCGCGACCACGACCACCATGGCGAGCGAGATCGGCAGGAACACCTTCCAGCCGAGCCGCATCAACTGGTCGTAGCGGTAGCGCGGCACGAAGGCCTTCACCATGGCGAACATGAAGAAGACCATCGAAACCTTGAGCACGAACCAGACCACGCCCGGCACCCAGGTGAAGGGGGCGATCGGGAACGGCGGCAGCCAGCCGCCGAGGAACAGGATCGTGGTCAGCGAACACATGGTCATGATCGCCACATATTCGGCCAGCATGAACATCATGTACGGGGTCGAGGCATATTCGACCATGAAGCCGGCGACCAGCTCGGATTCGGCTTCCGGCAGGTCGAAGGGCGGCCGGTTGGTCTCGGCCAGCGCCGAAATGAAGAAGATCACGAAGACCGGGAACAGCGGCAGCCAGAACCAGCCGAACATGCCGATGCCCTTGTCCTGCGCCTTGACGATGTCGCTCAGATTGAGCGAGCCGACGCAGAGCAGCACGCAGATGATCACAAAGCCGATCGAGACCTCGTAGGACACCATTTGCGCTGCCGAGCGCAGCGCGCCCAGGAACGGATATTTCGAGTTCGACGCCCAGCCGCCCATGATGACGCCATAGACGCCGAGCGAGGACACCGCGAAAATGAAGAGGATGCCGACATTCAGGTCGGCGATCGCCCAGCCGTCGGACAGCGGGATCACCGCCCAGGCGGCGAGCGCCAGGATGACGCTGACCAGCGGCGCGAGCAGGAACACGCCCTTGTTGGCGCCGGACGGAATGACCGGCTCCTTGAAGACGAATTTCAGGAGATCCGCGAAGGACTGCAGCAGGCCGAACGGGCCGACCACGTTCGGTCCGCGCCGGAGCTGCACCGCCGCCCAGATCTTGCGGTCGGCGAGCAGGATGAAGGCGACGAAGACCAGCAGCGCGACCATCAGCACGAGGCTTTGGATCGCGATCAGCAGCAGCGGCCAGAGATTGGTCCAGAAAAATTCCATCGTCTCACTCCGCCGCGATTGCGGCCGGACCGCGGGCCAGCGCCGAGCATTCCGCCATGGTGGCGGAAGCGCGGGCGATCGGGTTGGTCAGGTAGAAATCGTCGATCGCGAGCTTGAAGGCCTGCGGTTCAACCGCCCCGCCCTTGGCCGCCAGCGCCGCCAGCGGGCCGGCATCGACCGCGCCGAGCGCGCCGACGCGCAGCGTGCCCGGATGGTCGCGGCCCATCGCCGCGCGCAGCGCGCCGAGTGAATCGAAGGGCAGCTTGACGCCGAGCGCTTCCGACAGCGCCCTGAGGATCGCCCAGTCTTCCTTGGCCTCGCCCGGCGCGAAGCCGGCGCGATTGACCGCCTGGACCCGTCCCTCGGTATTGACGGTGAGGCCCGACTTCTCGGTATAGGTCGCGCCCGGCAGGATGACGTCGGCGCGATGCGCGCCGCGGTCGCCATGGGTGCCGATATAGACGACGAAGGATCCCTCGGCGATCTCGATCTCGTCGGCGCCCAGATTGAACAGCACGTCGACGCCGCCACCCTTGGCCATGGCCTGGGCATCGAGCCCGCCCTCGCCCGGCACCAGGCCGAGATCGAGCGCGCCGACGCGCGAGGCGGCGGTGTGCAGCACGGCGAAGCCGGTCCAGCCGTCCTTGATCGCGCCGACCGAGGTCGCCGCATGCGCCGCCAGTGACAGGATCGCGGCACCGTCGGGACGGGTCAGCGCGCCCTGCCCGACAATGATCAGCGGCTTCTGCGCGCCACGCAGCACTTCGGCGAAGGAATGCTTCCCGGAAACGATGTCGGCGAGCGTCTCCGGACCGGCACCGAGATAGTCGTAGGTATAGGTCAGGTCGACCACTTCGCCGATCACGCCGACCTTGAGGTTGCCCATGCGCCAGCGCTTGCGGATGCGCGCATTGACCAGTGAGCCCTCCTTGCGCGGGTTCGCGCCGACGATGAGGATGGCATCCGCCTCCTCGATGCCGGCAATGCCCGGATTGAACAGATAGGACGCGCGACCGAGCGACGGATCGAGCTTGGTGCCGTCCTGCCGGCCGTCGATATGGACCGAGCCGAGCCCGGCGATCAGGCCCTTCAACGCATACATTTCCTCGAGCGTCGCCAGGTCGCCGGCAATAGCGCCGGTCTTGGCGCCGCCGACCGCCTTGACCTGCGCGGCGATCGCGGCGAAGGCCTCGCCCCAGGAGGCCGGGCGCAGCCGGCCGTTCTGGCGCAGGTAGGGCCGGTCGAGCCGCTGGGTGCGGATGCCGTCGGCGATATGCCGAGTCTTGTCCGAGATCCATTCCTCGTTCACCGCCTCGTTGAGGCGGGGCAGCACGCGCATCACCTCGCGGCCGCGGCTGTCGACGCGAATGGCCGAGCCGACCGCGTCCATCATGTCGGTGGACTCGGTCTTCAACAGCTCCCACGGCCGGGCATTGAAGGCGAAGGGCTTGGAGGTCAGCGCGCCGACCGGGCAGAGGTCGACGACATTGCCCTGAAGCTCCGAGGTCATGGCATGTTCGAGATAGGTGGTGATCTCGGCATCCTCGCCGCGGCCGATCAGGCCGAGCTCGGAAATGCCGGCGACCTCGGTGGTGAAGCGGACGCAGCGCGTGCAGTGGATGCAGCGCGTCATCACAGTCTTGACCAGCGGGCCGATATACTTGTCTTCGACCGCACGCTTGTTCTCGTGATAGCGCGACTTGTCGACGCCATAGGCCATCGCCTGGTCCTGCAGGTCGCACTCGCCGCCCTGGTCGCAGATCGGGCAATCCAGCGGGTGGTTGATGAGCAGGAACTCCATCACCCCTTCGCGCGCCTTCTTCACCAGCGGCGTGCGGGTGTTGATGACCGGCGGCTCGCCGTTCGGGCCGGGGCGCAGGTCGCGGACATTCTGCGCGCAGCTGGCGATCGGCTTGGGCGAACCCTTCACCTCGACCAGGCACATGCGGCAATTGCCGGCGATCGACAGTCGCTCGTGGTAGCAGAAGCGCGGAATCTCGGCGCCCGCCGCCTCGCACGCCTGCATCAGCGTGTACTCGGCCGGTACTTCGATCTCTTGCCCGTCGACGATCAGCTTCGCCATCGGCCTTCCCATTCGGTCGGTTCAGGCCGCGCCATGGCGCGGCCTTGTGATGTCAATCCGACGCTCGCGGCCGCCTCATGCGGCCAGCGAACGCCCGGTCCCTATCCCATCCGCCGCCGGGCTCCAAGGTCGCGAGACCCGGGCCAGGCGGCCGATGCACTCAAATCTGCGTCGGGCTCTTCGCCTTCACCTGGCGCGAAGCCTTCTTCTTGTCGCCGGACGCGGCACGCGCCGCCGCCGGCTTGTCGTCCTGGGTCGATGCCTTCGCCGGCGAAACGGCCTTTGCCGGCGCCGGCGCCACGACGGTCTCGGCGACAGGCGCCGTGATCACCGGAGCGGCCACGCGTGCTTCGGCCACCGGCTGCGCCGGCGCTGCTGATTTCGGCTTGGGCGGCGTGCCGCCTGGCGTCGTCGGCTTGGGCGGCGCACCCGGCGAAGCGGGTTTCGGCGGCGTCCCGGCCGGCTTCGGCGCGGCTTGCATCGGCTCGGTCACGGGCGCCAGGACAGCGGGAGCCGCCACCGGAGCCGCCACAACAGGGGCCATCACGGGTGTCTCGGCGACGACGGCAGCCGCCGCCGGCTTGGCCGCCGGGGCCGCGTCCGGCGCGGGCTTGGCGGCGACCGGCGTATCGACGACCGATTTGGCCGGCTCCAACACAGCAGTCGCGGGCGCCCGGGCGGGCGCGGCCTTGGGCTGCGCCGTCCTGGCCGGAACCGCTCCCGCCTTGGCGATCTCGGGTTTGACCACCTTGGCCTTGACCACTTTCGGCACGACCACCTTGACCGGTTTCGGCACGACGACATCCGGCACCACGGTCAGATGCGGCACCGCGACCTTGGCCTTGGCCGGCGCGCCGGCGACGGGCTCGTCGCCCTTCGTCGGCCGTCCCACCGGCGCGAAGGCCCGCATCACGCCGATGCCGACACCCCAGAACGCCACCCAGCCGGTCATCGCGACCGTCATCGGCAGCACGGCCGCCGCAACCATCGGGCCCGCCATTTCCTCGGCGGCCCGATAGGCCTTGGGCCCACGCCCGAACATTGCATTCACGTCCACGACCGGAAGCGACATGGCTTTCACCCTGTTCTCGTTGCGCACCTGCACTGCGGTCTTGACGGACATTTCCTCGTCGCTCGCCCTGTTTTACTCAGCCGCCACCAGTCGATCCGGGTGCGGGTTCGCGGCATAGGCGTCGATCTTCTTTTCGATCTCGCCGCGGAAGTGACGGATGAGGCCCTGCACCGGCCATGCCGCGGCATCGCCGAGCGCGCAGATGGTGTGGCCTTCGACCTGCCCCGCGACGTCGAGGAGCATGTCGATTTCTTTCTTGTGGGCACGGCCCTCGGACATGCGCGTCAGGACGCGCCACATCCAGCCGGTGCCCTCGCGGCACGGCGTGCACTGGCCGCAGCTCTCATGCTTGTAGAAATAGGAGATGCGGGTGATCGCCCGGACCACGTCGGTCGACTTGTCGAGCACGATGACGGCAGCCGTGCCGAGGCCCGATTTCAGCGCGCGCAGCGCGTCGAAATCCATCGGCGCGTCCCAGATCTCGTGGGCCGGCACCAGCGGCACCGACGATCCACCAGGGATCACCGCCAGCAGGTTGTCCTTGCCGCCGCGAATGCCGCCGCAATGCTTCTCGACCAGTTCCGAGAACGGGATCGACATCGCCTCTTCGAAGGTCGCCGGCTTGTTCACATGGCCGGAGACGCAGAACAGCTTGGTGCCGACATTGTTCGGGCGGCCGAAGCCGGCGAACCAGGCCGGACCCCGGCGCAGGATGGTCGGCACGACCGCGATGGATTCGACGTTGTTCACCGTCGTCGGGCAACCGTAGAGACCCATATTGGCCGGGAACGGCGGCTTCAGGCGCGGCTGGCCCTTCTTGCCCTCGAGGCTCTCCAGCAGCGCGGTCTCTTCGCCGCAAATATAGGCGCCGGCGCCGTGATGGACGTAGAGGTCGAAATCCCAGCCGTTCTTGTTGCCCTTGCCGAGCAGGCCGGCGTCATAGGCCTCGTCGATGGCGCGCTGCAGCGCCTCGCGCTCGCGAATGAATTCGCCGCGCACATAGATATAGCCGACATGGGCGCCCATGGCGCAGCCGGCGATCAGGCAGCCCTCGACCAGCGTATGCGGATCGTTGCGCAGGATCTCGCGGTCCTTGCAGGTGCCAGGCTCGGATTCGTCGGCATTGACGACGAGATAGCTCGGCCGGCCGTCGGACTGCTTGGGCATGAACGACCATTTCAGGCCGGTCGGGAAGCCGGCGCCGCCGCGGCCGCGCAAGCCGGAATCCTTGACCTGCTGGATGATCCAGTCGCGCCCCTGGGTGATGAAACCCTTGGTCCCGTCCCAATGGCCGCGGGCCATCGCGCCCTTCAGGCTCTTGTCGTGGAAACCGTAGATATTGGTGAAGATGCGGTCCTTGTCGGCGAGCATCATCTCACTCCTTCACGGACGGCTGGTCGGCCGCCGACGTCTTGGGGGCCGCTTTCTTGGCCGGAGCCTTCTTCGGCGCAGGCTTGTCGGCAACCGCCGCCCCGTCCGGGCTGGCGGCGTTGAACGGCAGGTCGTGCAGCGTCAGCGCGCCGCCCGCCGGCTCGGCGCCATGGCGGCCGTTCTGCGGGCCCGGGGCCGGCTTCTCGCCGCGCGCGAAGGCGTCGAGCACCTTCTCGAAGCTTTCAGGGGTCAGATCCTCATAGGTGTCGGAAAACACCTGGATCATCGGCGCATTGACGCAGGCGCCGGCGCACTCGACCTCTTCCCACGAAAACGCGCCGTCATCCGACAGGTGGAACTGGTCGTGGTGGATGCGCGACTTGCAGATCTTGATCAGGTCTTCGGCGCCGCGCAGCATGCAGGGCGTGGTGCCGCAGACCTGGACATGGGCCTTGGTGCCGACCGGCTGCAGCTGGAACATGGTGTAGAAGGTGGCGACCTCGAACACCCGGATATAGGGCATGCCCAGCATATCGGCGATATATTCGATCGCAGCCTTGGGCAGCCAATAGGCATGCTGTTCCTGGGCCCGCCACAAAAGCGGGATCACGGCGGACGCCTTCCGCTCGACCGGATACTTGCCCATGGTTTCCGTCGCCCAGGCAAGATTCTCCGCCGTGAAGGCGAAGGAGGCCGGTTGGACCTCGTCAGGGGCAAGTCTGCGGACGCTCATCGGTCGATGCTCTCGTGATTGTCGTCAGTTCAGCGGAATGCAGGGAAGCGCGGTCAGCCGCGCCGGCGGATCCGCCTGATTGGTTCCCCGTGCGCCGGTGACGACGCAAATGAAGGCCCTGGCGCCCTGCTGGACGGTCAGCACCACCTCGCCCGGCCGCCCGTTATTGGTCGAGGACGAGATCGCGAAGCCCGAATTGATCAATTCGCCCAGCGGCTTGCCGGCCGACATGTCGAGCGCCTGCGCCCGGACCTCGGAGCCGACCGAGACCATCGCCAAAAGCGACATCGCCGACAGGCGCATGACGGTCATCGATCGACCTCCCCGAAGACGATGTCGATCGAGCCGAGGATCGCCGAGACGTCGGCCAGCATGTGGCCCTTGCACAGGAAGTCCATCGCCTGCAGGTGGGCGAAGCCCGGCGCGCGGATCTTGCAGCGATAGGGCTTGTTGGAGCCGTCGGCGACCAGATAGACGCCGAACTCGCCCTTGGGCGCCTCGACCGCGGCATAGACCTCGCCGGCCGGCACGTGGAAGCCCTCGGTATAGAGCTTGAAGTGGTGGATCAGCGCTTCCATCGAGCGCTTCATCTCGCCGCGCTTCGGCGGCACCACCTTCTGGTCCTTGGCCGAGACCGGCCCCGGCGTCTCGCGCAGCAGCTTGGTCACCTGCTTCATGATCCGGACCGACTGGCGCATCTCTTCCATGCGGATGAGATAACGGTCGTAGCAGTCGCCGTTCTTGCCGATCGGGATATCGAAATCGAGCTCGGCATAACATTCATAGGGCTGCGACTTGCGCAGATCCCAGGGCGTGCCGGAACCGCGGATCATCACGCCGGAAAAGCCCCAGGCCCAGCATTCCTCGATCGACACGACGCCGATATCGACATTGCGCTGCTTGAAGATGCGGTTGGGCGTCAGCAGCGCGTCGAGATCGTCGACCACTTTCAGGAACGGATCGCACCAGGCCTCGATATCGTCGACCAGCTTCACCGGCAGGTCCTGGTGCACGCCACCGACGCGGAAATAGGCCGCGTGCATGCGCGAGCCCGAGGCGCGCTCGTAGAAGATCATCAGCTTCTCGCGCTCCTCGAAACCCCAGAGCGGCGGCGTCAGCGCGCCGACATCCATGGCCTGGGTGGTCACGTTGAGCAGATGCGAGAGAATGCGGCCGATTTCGCTGTAGAGCACGCGGATCAGCTGGGCCCGGCGCGGCACCTCGATGCCGAGCATGCGCTCAACCGCCAGGCAGAAGGCGTGTTCCTGGTTCATCGGCGCGACATAGTCGAGCCGGTCGAAATAGGGGATCGCCTGCAGATAGGTCTTGGTCTCGATCAGCTTCTCGGTGCCGCGATGCAACAGGCCGATATGCGGATCGACACGCTCGACCACCTCGCCGTCCAGCTCCATGACGAGCCGCAAGACGCCGTGGGCCGCCGGATGCTGCGGCCCCCAGTTGAAGGTGAAGTTACGGATATCGTGTTCGCCCATCTCGACCTCCGCTCAATTCGCCTTAGATTTCTCGTCGCCGGGCAGCACGTAGTCCGTACCCTCCCAAGGTGACAGGAAATCGAACTGGCGGAATTCCTGGGCTAGCCGGACCGGCTCATAGACCACCCGCTTCTGCTGGTCGTCGTAACGGACCTCGACGAAACCGGAGGTCGGAAAGTCCTTGCGCAGCGGATGGCCGTCGAAACCGTAATCGGTCAAAAGCCGGCGCAGGTCCGGATGGCCGGTGAACAGCACGCCATAGAGATCGTAGGTCTCGCGCTCGAACCAGACGGCGCCCGGGAAGACCGACGTGATCGAGGCGACCGGCGTCGTCTCGTCGGCCTGGACCTTCACGCGGATCCGCGAATTCTGCTTCGGCGACAGGAAATGATAGACCACATCGAAACGCTTGGCCCGGCCCGGATAGTCGACGCCGCAGACGTCGATGATGTTCCAGAACTGGCAGCGCGCGTCGTCACGCAGGAAAGTCACCACCTTGGTGATCTCGGCTGCTTCCGCGGTCAGGGTCAGTTCGCCGTAGGCGACCACGGCACCGGTTACGGCACCGGGCAACGCCTGCACGATATAGTCGCCGAGATCGTTCAAGAGCAGCCCCTCGCCACCGATCGCCATATTCCGCGTTCCCACATTCCCAAGCACTTCAAAACCCAAGCTAGCCGGCTGACTCACAAGTGGTCTCGAATGACGGCAGTCTGACCCAAAATCCATCCAGATTGCAGCGTCCGATCCGTAAGCGCGCTTCGGTTGAAAAAAACGTCAAATGACATGTCTTCCGTACGTTGCGCACAATTCCCTGGTGCACGACGCGCAACCTATTGCGCGACAACCTCGACCATCGGCCGCCGAAATCCCACCCGTCACCATCACTGGCGACGCCCCCGTGAAACACCCCGCCCCTGCAAAAACACACAGTTGCAGATCGGAGCCTGCGTTTTGAATCGGCATCGTCGAATTGGGCCGAATAACAGCGTCCTTCGATCAAATCCTCACCGTCCGCCACAGCAGGGACGGACCACGCACCCATCGAGGCTGCCACCAGCAAAAGTGCGCTGCAGAACCTCGTCATGCCCTCACCGCTCGATCGTGCCGGTGCGGCGGATCTTCTTCTGCAGAAGCAGCACGCCGTAAAGCAGCGCTTCCGCCGTCGGCGGGCAGCCTGGCACGTAGATGTCGACCGGCACGATGCGGTCGCAGCCGCGCACGACCGCGTAGGAATAATGGTAATAGCCGCCGCCATTGGCGCAGGAGCCCATCGAGATGACGTAGCGCGGCTCCGGCATCTGGTCGTAGACCTTGCGCAGCGCCGGCGCCATCTTGTTGGTCAGCGTGCCGGCGACGATCATCACGTCGGACTGGCGCGGCGAGGCGCGCGGCGCGAAACCGAAACGCTCGACGTCGTAGCGCGGCATCGACAGCTGCATCATTTCCACCGCGCAGCAGGCGAGCCCGAAGGTCATCCACATGAGCGAGCCGGTGCGCGCCCAGTTGATCAGGTCGTCGGTGGCGGTGACGATGAAGCCCTTGTCGGCGAGCTCGTTATTGATGCCCGAGAAGAACGGGTCGGCCGAGCCGATGGGCTTGCCGTCCAGGCCGAGCAGGCCCTTGGGGGCTGGAGCGACGATCGGATCGCCGCGGTCGAGGGCGGTTGCCATGGGTCAGAACCTCAATCCCAAACGTCTCAAGTTCGAGCGCCTCAATCCCATTCCAACGCGCCCTTCTTCCACTCGTAGATGAAACCGATGGTCAGCACGCCGAGAAAGGACATCATCGACCAGAAGCCGAACCAGCCGACGGTCTTGAAGGCCACCGCCCACGGGAACAGGAAGGCGACCTCGAGGTCGAAGATGATGAACAGGATGGCGACGAGATAGAAGCGCACGTCGAACTTCATGCGCGCGTCGGCGAAAGCGTTGAAGCCGCACTCATAGGCCGACAGCTTCTCGGGATCCGGATTCGAGTAGGCGATCAGGAACGGCGCGACGAGCAGCGCCAGCCCGATGACAGTGGCAAGGGCAATGAAAATAACGAGCGGTAGATAGTCGTTCAGAAGCTCGTTCACTGGCTGCTCTCCACGCCTCGATCGCAGGTTTTCCCGCCTGCGTGCGACATTTGCCCCGTGCCTTACTCCCTCGCCTGTTGCGGTGCAAGCAGCGGGGGCCGCCGGGCGATCACATTCCTTAGAAACGTTATGAGGAAAACGCAGGGCTCAGAAATCGGCACGCAAACTGAGCTGTGGAACGATCAGCCAACGTGAATAGCGCACCTCCGGCGCGCTCGACCAGCGATTCTCGTAAGCCAGGAATGCCGAAACCTGGACGCCCCTACGGATCTCGTAGCGCGCGCCGGCGGCGACATTGGCCACCACGTCGTTGCGCGTCGCGGTCCAGTGCGGCACGTGGCGGTGGTCGAGCTTGGGCACGAAGACCAGGTCGAGCTGCGCGTTGATCCGGTAGAAGAAGGGCAGCGCGATCTGGACCTTGGAGCGCTCCTTCTCGGAATCGGTCGAGAACCGGTAGGCGAGCATGATGCGCGGCGACATCGACCAGGGCGTGCCATCGAAGGAATAGTTGCGCGACAGCTGGGTCTGGAACTCCAGGCCGGTCGCCGACGCGCTGTTGAACAGCCCGTCCCAGGACGGTGTCGCCTCCATCGTGCCGGACCAGGAGACATCGCCGAAGCTCCGGCTCAGCGTCAGCCCGCCGGCAAATCCTGACGCGCCGACGACGAAGGGACGCCCCGCCAGCCCCAATTGCGTCAGCACATAGGATTCGACCGACGTGTCGGGATCGATCTGCCGGCGCATCGCGACGCGGAAGCCGGGAATCACCACGAAATTGGGGGGCTTGCCGTTGAGAATGTCCGGATCGGGGAAATCGAAATCGGCCGACGACGCCGGTGATGCCGTCGCCAGGGCGAGAATCACCAGCGCGGCGGCGCGGCCGCGGCCCGATCTGTCCGGCATGACGCCGAGCCCCCATCCAACGCAGCCCGAAGACGACCGTCACGTTGACCGAGTTCGTCTCGCGGCTCAAGCCGTCGGTGCAGGCATCGCACTGTTTTCCGCCGATCACGCCCGGCGGCCGGCCCGCACCCCACGGTGAGCCCAACCCATCGCCTGCCCGGGCTGTCCCGGGCATCCACGAATTTATCCACTCGCGGCAATCAAGCCATCCTAATCACCGTGTGGCAACACTAGCTGCCGGATGACCGCCTGGCGCCGGCCAGCGCCAATTGCCGCCGGACCGACATGAAGTTCGGCGTCGCGATCGTCGGCGCCTTGGCGCGCTCGGCGATCTCCGCCATCTCGGCCATGGCGAGGTCGAGGAAGTGAATCACCAGGCCATGGCGCTGCGGATCGGCCAGGCCGCGCAATTCGCACAGCATGCCGACGAGATAGTCTTCGCGATTGGCGGAGAGTTGATTGTGGTCGTAGCTCATGACGGCAACCTCAGTGCAGGAGTTCGGGAACGCGAACCGGATGTCTTTGCGCGGCGGGAATGTTGCGGCCGATCAGCACGTCGAGCGCCTGCGGGGTGATTTCCATCGCCGCCGAGACCGCGATTTCGTTCTCGACCCGGGTCGGCAGGCCGAGCGGCCGCGCCTTGATGCCGAGCCGGTCGAAGCGCAGCAGCCAGTCGGGGTGGCCCTGCCAGGTCAGCGTATCCACGTCGTTCTCGAGGCAATGCTCGAACACCGCCCGGAGCATCTCGCCCGAGCCGAACGACCATCGGCCGTCGCCGCGCACCGGTGCCGCGATGCAGAGCCGCGTCCATTCCCAGATCTGCGGGCCCCGGGGAATGCCGCGGGGCGCCAGGTAAGGATAAACATTGGCCAGGAGGTGGGGATAGATCGTCGGCAGGATGCGGGAATAGACCGCCAGCCGGCCATCCTTGACCAGGAGGACATGCTGCGCATGGGCGTGGTCGAACTCGTCGATCTCGCGACCGTCGCCATGCCGGAGGCTCTCCCATCCCTTTTCTTCGACGAAGACCTGATGTCGAAGCTGAAAGGCCTGGTCCATCAGCTTGGGAAAGCGACCGACCTCGGTGCCTTCGATGATGAAAAGTTCCATCGCGAACCTCCTCGTTGCGGCAGTCGCAACAAGGAGGGTTCAGCCGGGCCTATCGGGAATCAACTACCGAGAACTGGGTAATTGACCGTGCTCCCGGCGCAATGGATGATGTCGGCGCGAAGCGCCTGCGCGGCCGTCCGGTTCAGTGGATGATGCCGGCGCGCAGCGCCCGGGCGACCAGCTGCGGCTTGTTCCCGCAGCGCATTTTTCGCTCGGCCGAATGGATGTGCTTGATCACGGTGGCCTCGGCGATACCGATGATTTCGCCGATTTCCCAGGACGTCTTGCCTTCCGCCGTCCAGCGCACGCACTCGGTCTCGCGCGGACTGAGCACCGACTTGTCGCCATTCATGATCTGGCGCGGCCGCAGCGCCATGTAGCCATACATGCTGATCAGATGCAGGGCGGCCTGGTCCCGCGTCGAAATCTCGTAGCGGTCGCAGCCGAAGGACACCGCGGCCTCGAAGCCGTCAGTGTCGTGAATCGGCACGATCAGGCCGTCGCGAAGCCCGAAATCGCCGGCCTCGTCCAGCACCTTGAGCTGATCGCGCTTGAGATTCGGCGATCGCGTGTCGGTCCAGCGGAACGGGTCGCGGCTCTGCAGCACCCGGTGCAGCGCCGGATCGAACCGGCCATAGTTCAATTCGTTGTAGCGATCCCACCACCCCTCCGGCCACTGGTGCATCATGACCAGCGGTTGCAGCCGCTCGCCGATGATCGGCACGCCGGAGACGATCACCGAGGAGAAGCCGAAATTGGCCATCGTCCTGGTGAGCTCGCCGAAGATAATGGCGGGGTCGGTTTCGTCGCGCAGACGGTCGGTGACGTCGAACGCATAGCGGTCAACATCGAATGCCCCATCGCTGTTCATGGTTCCAGCCCGCAACAAGGTGCATTCACAATCCTAGATCGAACGCATCTTTTTACCACAAGTCAATTGGGAGAGGCAGGAATCATCTCCCACAACCGCCTGCACGCCCGAGTTGATCAAAACGGGAACACGTAGAATTGGCGGTATCATACTATTGATCCACTCACCTTTCGCCCACTTTTTAGGCACCCGATCGTTTCGGAATTTAACCAGCCCTCGCCCTGGCCGAACCGAACGGCGACCGCGCCTCATTTCGCCGGCACGGCCTTGGCCCGACAGGCAAGCCACGCCGCTCGCAGGCTGGCTGGGAGACGATGACAGACGAGAATAAAAGGGGTCGGAGGCTTGGGCCCGGCCCCACCGCGTCCCTGCCGAACGGCGGGTCGCGAGGTGGAGGTCCAGAAATTCCCCTGATGGATCAAGGGGAAGAGTGGCGCGGGCGACGGGACTCGAACCCGCGACCTCCGGCGTGACAGGCCGGCACTCTAACCAACTGAGCTACGCCCGCGCGGTCTCGGCGGTTTGTTCCGCCGAGGTCGCGGTGGATACGGGAGCGCCCCGACCATGTCAAGGCGCATCGACGTCCTCCTGTGCATAGATTTCGCAATCCGCCGCACCGGGCCGTTTTGGCGCGGCCACCTCTTCCCTCTTCACGGCGTCGCCGCCGCGTATTCGTGGCCGTGCGAACGTCTTGGCCAGTATCACTGGTCGGCCCAACCGTAGGGCCGGACGTCGTCGCATCGGTTCGACCGATGACTTTGATGATTTGCCGACCGATCCCGCCACTCCCTTGTGTGGCGAGACAGAAGATCTCTGGATCGAAACCAGCATGGCTGGGAATATTTCGCCTCGATTAGACGATTGTTAACCGTAAACCGGCGTCATGACCGCAGGAAAAAAGGACTGGCGCCGCCCGACGGCGCCAGACGGCGCATGGGGGGCCGGGTTCATGGTTCTGGGTCAGATGTTCAAGCTCCGCAGCATTGGAGCGAAGCTGATGCTGTCGATGACGGCGACCGCTCTGGCCGCCGCCGCGGCGGTCGGCTTCGCCGGCTACCGGCAGCAGCAGTCCCTGAGCGACCTGGCGATCGAGCAGGCCCTCATCCAGCGTTACGACGCCATCGTCGCCGCCATGGCCGAACAAGGCCAGCGGGCGCTCGCAACCTCCCTGTCGATCGCCAATGACCCGCGCGTCGGCGCGGCCTTCAGCAGCGACGACCGCCCTGCCCTGCTCAACCGGTTCAAGGCGCTGTCGACAGTGCTGCGCAGCGATCTCGGCCTGGCGCTGATCAGCTTCCAGAAAACCGACGGCACCAATCTGGCGCGCGTCCATGCGCCCGATGCCCATGGCGACAACGTCCTCGGCCGCCGGCACATGATCCGTGATGCGATTCGCTCGGGCCGCACGCTCGTCGGCATCGAGCCCGGCCGCGACAATATCAGCATCTTCGCCAGCGTCCCGACGCTGCACGAGGGCGCGATCGTCGGCATTACCGATATCGGCGCCGTGCTCGGCGCGGAATTCCTGACCGACCTCAAGCGCCGCTTCAACGTCGACGTTGCCATGCATCTGGTCCAGGACGGCAAGATCGCGACGCTCGGCGCGACCTTCGCCGACAAGACCATGCTCGACGGCGCGACCCACCAGGCCGCGCTCGCCCAGCCGACCGCATGGCGCGCGGCGACTCTCGCCGGACATCCGGCCGCGGTCCTGGCCGGCCCATTGAGAAACTATTCGGGCACGCCCATCGGCACGGTGGAGGTGGCGCTCGACACCACCGCCTTCGTCACAGCGCGCGACCAGGCCATGCTGGTGCTGCTGGGCGTGCTCGCCGCGGTGGCGCTGGCCGGCGTCGCCGTCGCGCTGATGCTGACCCGCCATCTCGGCCGGCCGGTGCGCGCGTTGAACGAGACCATGCTGGCGCTGGCTGGTGGCGACCACGGCCGCACGGTGCCCTCGACCGGGCGCAGCGACGAGATCGGTGCCATGGCCCGCTCCGTCGAGGTGTTCCGCACCAATGCCATCGAACGCGAGCGGCTGGAGGCGGACACTCTCGGCGAGGCTGCCGCCCGCCGCGGCCGCCAGCTCAGGATCGACGCGCTGGTCCGCGACTTCAGCGATTCGATCGGACCGGTGCTGCAGGGCGTCGGCGACAATGCCCGCCGGATGGAGGAGACCGCACGCACCCTCACCGGCATCGCCGCCTCCGCCTCCGGCCAGGCCGATGAAGCCGCCGGCGCCTCCAAACAGGCCTCCAGCAACGTCCAGTCGGTCGCGGCGGCCTCGGAAGAGCTCTCCGCCTCGATCAACGAGATCGCCAGCCAGGTCGCCCAGACCAATGAGGTCGTGGTGCGGGCCAGCCGCGAGGCCGGCGGCGCCAATGAACGGGTCAAGGCGCTCGCCGATGCGGCCGGCCGGATCGGCGCCGTGCTCGGCCTGATCCGCGACATTGCCGAACAGACCAACCTGCTCGCGCTCAACGCGACCATCGAGGCGGCGCGCGCCGGCGAAGCCGGCCGTGGCTTCGCCGTGGTGGCGAGCGAGGTGAAATCGCTCGCCGGCCAGACCGCCAAGGCGACCGAGGAAATCGCCGCCCAGATCAATTCGGTCCAGCAGGAAACCGGCACGGCGGTGACCACCATCGAGGCGATCGCCGGCACCATGGGCGAAGTCTCCAACTACGCCTCGGCGGTTGCCGCCGCCATCGAGCAGCAGCGCGCGGCGACCGGCGAAATCTCGCAGAACGTCCAGGCGGCGGCGACCGGCACGGCACGCGTGGTCGACAATATCACCGGCGTCACCACGGCATCGGCCGAGACCAACCGGTCCGCCGAACAGGTGCTGGTCGCGGCCCGCAGCCTGTCCGATCAGGCCGGCTCGCTCGGCCGCTCGATCGAGAGCTTCCTGAGCGAAGTCCGCGCCGCCTGAGCCGGCGCGCCAGGGCGACGGTCAATCGGTGCCGGCCTCCGGCATCGGCTCGCCGGCCGCCCGGCGGATCGCCGCCTGCAGCCGGTCGGGCGCCAGCGGCTTGTGCAGCAGGACATGGCCGCTCGCGGCAAGCTCGCGCAGCCGCTCCGGCGAGGTGTCGCCGGTGACGATCAGGGCGGGAACGCGATAGCCGAGATGGCCGGCCAGGCGCTCGATGGCGGCCACGCCGGTCATGCCATCGGCCAGACGATAGTCGGCGATGATGACGTCGACCGGCGGCGCGCCAGCCTCCGCGTGCCGGCGGCGGACCGCGTCGACGCTCGCCCCGGTGAAGCCGCGATGGCCCCAGGTCGACAGCAGCACCGCGATGCCCTCCAGCACCTGGCGATCGTCGTCGACCACCATGATGCCCAGCCCGGAGACCGCCGCCTGCGCCGGCACGACAGGCAAAGCCGCGGCCGCCGGCGCGCGCGGCAGGCTGAGCGAAAAGCTCGACCCCTTGCCGGGCGACGACCGCAGCTTGACCGGATGCCCGAGCAGGTCGGCCAGGCGCCGCACGATGGCAAGGCCGAGCCCCAGGCCCTCCTGGCGGTCGCGATGCGGGTTGTGCAGCTGGGTGAACTCCTCGAACACCGCCTCCTGCTGATCCCCGGGAATGCCCGGTCCGGTGTCGAGCACCTGGATCTCGATCCTGTCGCCGCGACGGCGGCAGCCGATCAGGACGCGGCCGCCGGGCGCGTAGCGCAAGGCATTGGACAGGAAATTGTCCAGGATGCGCTTCAGCAGGGCGGGATCGCTCTCCACCCAGGCCTCTGACGCCACGGCACGCAGCGTGATGCCGCGCTCCCGCGCCTGGGCGCCAAACTCCTCGCGCAATCCCGCGATCAGCCGCGCCAGCGAGATCGGCCGCCGGTCCACCGAGACCAGCCCGGCGTCGAGGCGCGATACGTCGATGAGGCCGTGCAGCAGGCCGCCGAGCGAAGCGATGATCGCCTGCAGCTTCTCGGCGATGCCCTGCGCCTCCTGGCGGCCGACATCGCCCTTCCGGGCAAGCGCTGCCAGGGCCGCGGTGAACAGTCCGAGCGCGTGCAGCGGCTGGCGCAGGTCGTGGCTCGCGGCGGCGAGGAACCGGGTCTTGGCGTGGTTGGCGGCGGTCGCCCGGTCACGCTCGTGCTCGAGCCGGTCGATCAGCGCCGCATTCTCGAAGCGCAGCGCGACGGTTTCCCGGAGCGACCGGTAGTTGATCCGGCAGTAATAGAGACTGACGACGATCAGGCAGGCCTGAAGGACAAGGTAGAGGTCGAAGACCGGATCGTCCTGGGTAAGGCAGCGCAGGGCGAAGGGCGCATGCATGGCGAGCAGCACCCGGGCATGCGCCGGCGGATGCGCCGACACCGACGACACGCCGCCGCCCGACATGCCGGTGAGCACGATGCAGACGAAGGCGATCAGGTGGGCCTGGGACGGCACGAAGCCGATCCAGCCGAGTGCGCCCCATGACAAGCTCCACAGGATCGACAGCGAGGTGAAGCGCCAGGCCCAGGTCTCGAGGCCGGCCGTGTCGCCCGTCCGGCGGAAATAGCGGCGCGACAGCAGCCAGCGTGCCCCCGTCATCAGATGGATCGCCGCGGCCCAGGTGAGCAGCGCGGAAGCCGGCACGCTGCCCCACAGCACGTAGACGACCGGCCAGGGCACGACCACGCTGGCGATCATCGCGCCGTAGGACTGGCGATAGAGCAGGTCGACCAGGGCCGCCCGCAGACGCACCTCGCCGCTTGCGCCGGCCTCGGCGATGGTCATCGCCGCGCCCCCGGCCGGGCGATGGCCCCTGCCATCCCCGTGGGCGCCGCCCGCGGCACGCCTGCCCTGCTGAACATCGGATCAATGCCCCCATTTCCGGGTTTGCGCGCCGGCCTCGCCGCCGGCAAGGCCTTGGGATCTCCGGCCCGTGGGATCTCTGGCCCGTGGAATCTCCTGGCCGCCTGCCAGCCCATGCATCTTGCTGAGGCAAGGCGGACGATTTGGGAACTGTGGCACGGCGCAGCAGGGCGCCGTCGGCCGCCGGGCGGCAGGTGGTGGCCCGGCCGGTCCGGCTCATTCGGCCGGCTGGCGCGCCGGCCTCTGCTCCGCGCCGAGGAATCGGTTGGCGAGGCGGAACACCAGCGGCGCGGAAATCATGATCAGGAAGACGCGGATGATGTGATGGGCCGCGACGAAGGCCACCTCGGCATGCAGCGCCACCGCGATCAGGCTCATTTCGGCGAGCCCGCCCGGCGAATAGGCGAGCGCCAGCGTCACCACGCTGAAACCCGAGACGCGCGCCACGATGACGGCGAAGACGGTCATCCAGAACAGCAGGATGACCGTCGATCCCACGGACAAGGCCAGGATGCGCATCACGGTGCGGCTGGCGGTGCCGGCGAAACGGCAGCCGATCACCACGCCGAGAATGAGCTGCGCCGCATTGACGATCTCGAAGGGCGGCTTGAAGTCGCTCCAGCCCATCAGGTGCACCGAGGCGCTGACCAGCATGGGCCCGAGCAGGTTCTTGGCCGGCAGCCTGAGCAGATGGCCGAGCAATGCGCCGGCCAGGCCGCAGCCGACCAGCCAGGCCTCGCTGACCAGCGGCGCATTGAACATCGAGACCGCCCCGGCGGCGCGGTTGAGCGAGACGCCCTCGATCCACTGGATGGCGAAGGGCAATGTCATCACGATCATCAGGATGCGCGCAGAGTGGACCAAGGCGATGACCCTGCCGTCGCCGCCGCGCTCCTCGCCATAGGTGATCATCTCGACCAGCCCGCCCGGCATGCCGGAAAAGAACGCCGTGGTGCGGTCGTAGCCGCCGACATGGCGGAAATACCAGACCACCGTCAGGCCGCAGGCGGTCATGAAGGCGATGAGGCCGAGAATGGTCGGCAGCCACTGGGGGATCTGCGCGATGACGGCGGGATTGAAGCCCGAGCCGAGCATGACGCCGATCACCGCCGACATCGGCGGCCGGATGACCGACGGCGCGGCGACCGGCGCGCGGGTGAGTGCCGCCACCGTGCAGAACATCATGGCGCCGAGCATCCAGGGCAGCGGCAGCTTGAGGGTCGAGAAGATCATGCCGCCGGCAAAACCCAGCAGCAGCGCCAGCGCGAACTTGGGATAGGGCAGCCGCGACGGCGCCAGTTCGGCGATGCCGTAGCGGATTTCAGCCAGCCAACTGTTCACGCCCTGCTCCTCCGGTGATGGGCGGCCCGGGTCACGCCCGGATCGATGCGGCGTTCGAGGGCGCGACCGATGCTGCGGAAAGACGGCCGCAGGACCATGCCGTGCGAGCGCATAGCACCTTCGACAAAGCCCACGCCAGTTGGACTTATCCACGATGCCGCCGGGTCGGAACCGGGCCTGCGACGGGTCGCTTTCCATCCGGCGCGGCCCGGCCTATAAGGGCCGGCCCGGAGGGTTGCGATTTTCCGGGGCCGCCTTGATTCCGGCTGGGATCGATCGCGGAGCGGCCCCAGATGGACCCGACCCCACGCATGAGCACCGTTCTCGTCCTCAACGGACCCAATCTCAACCTTCTCGGCACACGCGAACCGGCGATCTACGGCGCCACGACGCTGGCCGACGTCGACGCGCTTTGCCGCCAGGCGGCGGCCGAACACGGCTTCACCGCCGATTGCCGGCAGTCCAACCATGAGGGCGTGCTGGTCGATTGGATCCATGAGGCCGGCCGGGCCTATGCTGCCGGCACATTGAAAGGCGTCGTGCTCAATGCCGGCGCCTATACCCATACCTCGCTCGCGATCGCCGACGCGATCCGGGGCACCGGCGTGCCGGTGATCGAGGTCCACGTGACCAACGTGCACGCCCGCGAGGCGTTCCGTCATCACTCCTATCTCTCACCCGTCGCGCGCGGGATCATTGTCGGGCTCGGCCCCAATGGTTACGTGCTCGCCATTGCCGCGCTCGCCGGACTTCCGCCGAAGGCCTGAGGGCCGACGGCGAAGCGATCGGCCAAAGAGGGCCCCATGCTCAAGAACAAATATCCCATCGATCCCGCGCTCATCCGCGAACTCGCGCAGGTGCTGACCGATACCGACCTGACCGAGATCGAGGTCGCCCATGACGACCTGAAGATCCGGGTCGCGCGCCAGATCACGGTGCACACGACGGTCGCGGCCCCGGTCCATGCGCAGGCGGCCCCCCTCGCCGCCCCCGCCGCGGTGCCGGCGAGCGCCGCGCCGGCGGCGATCGACGATCCGCGCAAACATCCCGGCGTCGTCACCTCGCCGATGGTCGGCACCGCCTATCGCCGCCCCTCGCCGGACGCCAAGCCGCTCGTCGAGATCGGCACGGTGGTGAAGGAAGGCGACCGGCTCTGCCTGATCGAGGCGATGAAGACCTTCAACGACATCGCGGCACCGCGCAGCGGCACGGTCACCCGCATCCTGTTCGACGACGGCCGGCCGGTGGAATACGGCGAGCCGCTCATGATCGTCGAATGAGCGGACAGGTGCCCATGTTCCACAAGGTCCTGATCGCCAATCGCGGCGAGATCGCGCTCCGGGTGCTGCGCGCCTGCAAGGAGCTCGACATCGCGACCGTCGCCGTCCATTCGACGGCCGATTCCGACGCCATGCACGTCAAGCTCGCCGACGAAAGCGTCTGCATCGGGCCGCCGCCGGCACGCGACAGCTATCTCAACATTCCCCAGCTGCTCGCCGCCTGCGAGATCACCGGCGCCGACGCGGTCCACCCCGGCTACGGCTTCCTGTCGGAAAACGCCCGCTTCGCCGAGATCCTGGAAAGCCACGGCATCACCTTCATCGGCCCGAAGGCCGAGCATATCCGGGTGATGGGCGACAAGATCGAGGCCAAGCGCACCGCCAAGCGCCTGGGCATTCCGACCGTTCCCGGTTCGGAAGGCGGCATCGACAATGACGACGACGCCCGCCGCGTCGCCAAGGAGATCGGCTTCCCGGTCATCATCAAGGCCGCCGCCGGCGGTGGTGGCCGCGGCATGAAGGTCGCGCGCACGGCCGACGAGCTCGAGGTCGCGCTGCAGACCGCCAAGACCGAGGCCAAGGCCGCCTTCGGCGACGACGCCGTCTATATCGAGAAATATCTCGGCAAGCCGCGCCATATCGAAATCCAGATCCTGGGCGATGGCCAAGGCAGCGCCATCCATCTCGGCGAGCGCGACTGCTCGCTGCAGCGCCGGCACCAGAAGGTCTGGGAAGAAGGCCCCTCGCCGATCATCACGCCGGCCCAGCGCGCCGAAATCGGCGGCGTCTGCGCCAAGGCCATGGCCGATCTCGGTTATGTCGGCGCCGGCACGATCGAATTCCTCTACGAGGACGGCAAGTTCTTCTTCATTGAGATGAACACCCGCATCCAGGTCGAGCATCCCGTCACCGAGATGATCACCGGCATCGACCTGGTCAACGAACAGATCAAGATCGCCGCCGGCCAGAAGCTGTCGATGAAGCAGTCGGACATCGTCATCGAGGGCCATGCGATCGAATGCCGGGTCAATGCCGAGAACCCGTCGACCTTCCGGCCCTCGCCCGGCAAGCTCGGCCTGTTCCATGTCCCCGGCGGCCTGGGCGTGCGCGTCGACAGCCATGCCTACCAGGGCTACACGATCCCGCCTTATTATGATTCGCTGGTCGGCAAGCTGATCGTCCATGGCCGCACCCGTGCCGAATGCCTGGCCCGGCTGAAGCGCGCCCTGGACGAATTCGTCGTCGACGGCATCGAGACCACCATCCCGCTGTTCCGTACGCTGGTGCGCAATCCCGAGATCGCCGCCGGCAATTACGATATTCACTGGCTGGAGAAATTCCTGGCCACGAACGAGATCGCGGCCTGAGCGCCGCGATCGCGCCTGCATCCGAATTGGCGGTTCGCGGTTAGGCCCTGAGACTGGAGGAGCCGCGACCATGCCTCTCGACAAGATCAGTTTCGACCGACGTTCCCTGATTGCCGCCGCCGCGACCCTGGTCGCGAGCCCGGCGCTGGCGCAGGTTTCCAGCCGGATCTCCAATTCGGCCTATGCCTTCACCTTCGATGGCCTCGAAGGCGAACCCGTCAGGCTCGCCGATCATGCCGGCCGGGTCCTGCTGGTGGTCAACACCGCCTCGTCCTGCGGTTTCACCCCGCAATATACCGACTTGCAGACCATGTGGGAGCGTTATCGCGCGCGCGGCCTGGTGGTGGTCGGCGTGCCCTCCGACGACTTCAACCAGGAGCGCGGCACGGCGCAGGAGATCGCCGAGGTCTGCCACGGCCAATATGGCGTGTCCTTCCCGATGACCGCCAAGCAGGTGGTGCGCGGCGCGGGCGCCCATCCCTTCTATCGCTGGGCGGCGGGCCAGCGGCCGACCGACATCCCCACCTGGAACTTCCACAAATTCGTCATCGGCCGCACCGGCCTGATCGCCGGAGCCTTTCCGGCGCGGATCCGGCCGGTCGATCCGCGTATCGTCGCCCTTGTCGAAACACAACTTGCAGGCGCTTGAAACCGCTTCGCAATCGTCACCCGACTCCTGTATGTAAGACGCGATGCTGATCACTTCCTCGTCCGACCTTGCCGCGATCTGCGCGCGCCTCGCCAAACATCCCTTCGTCACGGTGGACACCGAATTCCTCCGTGAGACGACTTTCTGGCCGAAACTCTGTGTCATTCAATTGGCCAGCCCGGATGAGGCTGTGGCCATCGACGCGCTTGCGCCCGGCATGGACCTGACGCCGTTTTTCGACCTGATGACCGATCCGGCCGTGATCAAGGTGTTCCACGCCGCGCGCCAGGACGTCGAGATCGTCTGGCACCTGTCCAAGCGCATCCCCGCGCCGCTGTTCGACAGCCAGGTCGCGGCCATGGTGCTCGGTTACGGCGACAGCATTTCCTATGACCAGCTGGTGCAGCGCACCAACGGCACGATGCTCGACAAGACCAGCCGCTTCACCGACTGGTCGAAGCGGCCGCTCAGCGAAGCCCAGATCACCTATGCCATCGCCGACGTCACCCATCTGCGCGACATCTACGTCAAGCTGACCGCCGAGCTGGAGAAGCGCGGCCGCAGCGAATGGGTCGCCGAGGAAATGGGCGTGCTGACCTCGCCCGAAACCTATCGCCAGGAACCGGAGCGCGCCTGGGAGCGCTTCCGCAACCGCGTGCGCAAGCCGCGCGAGCTCGCCGTCCTGATGGACGTCGCCGCCTGGCGCGAGCGCGAGGCCCAGGCCCGCGACGTGCCGCGCTCGCGGGTGCTGAAGGACGACAGCCTGATCGACGTCGCGATGACCGGCCCGAAGACGGTCGAGGCGCTCGGCGCCATGCGCTCGATCCCGAAGGGATGGGAGCGGTCGCGCGACGGCATGGCGATCGTCGAGGCCGTGCAGACCGGCCTCGCGCGCGATCCCAAGACCTTGCCGCCGATCGACAAGCATCGCCCGCCGAGCCATTCGCAGTCGGCCACCGTCGAGCTCCTGAAGGTGCTCTTGAAGATGGTCGCCGAAAAGCATCACGTCGCGGCCAAGGTGGTGGCGACCTCGGATGATCTCGACCGCATCGCCGAGGACGACGAGGCCGATGTCGGAGCGCTCAAGGGCTGGCGGCGCGAGCTGTTCGGCGAGAATGCGCTCGCCATCAAGCACGGCAAGATGGCGCTGGCGATCGAGCGCGGCCGGGTGGTGACCGTCGATCGGGACGTCCCCTGATCCGCGTCCCGCGGTGGGGTGGTGACAGTCAACCGCGACCTCGGCTGATCCGCGTCCCGCGGTGGGGTGGTGACCGTCGATCGGGACGTCCCCTGATCCGCGTCCCGCGGCCGGCCGCCATGCATTGGAGAGCCGCGCGGCAAAGGCCGCCGCGCGCCATAGTCGGATGGGCCGCATTCCCGTGGCGGCACGGCAAGAGAGACCCGTCATGACCAAGTCGGACCCGGCCCTGGACAAGGCCCACGAACTGCTCGGCAAATATCCGCTGTTCGACGGCCATAACGACCTGCCGTTCACCATTCGCCGCGACCAGGCCGCCCATGGCGACGTCGCGGCCTATGGCCTCGACCGCGTCCACCAGGAGAGCGACACCGATATTCCGCGCCTGCGCGAAGGCCGGGTCGCGGCCCAGGTCTTCGCCGCCTTCGTGCCGACTTCGGTGCCCCGGCCCGCCCGTTTCACCCTCGAGCAGCTCGCGATTTGCCTCGATATCGAAACCGTGCACAAGGATGCCTTCCTGCCGGCCCGGCACCCCGGCGACGTCGCGCGCGCCCGCAAGGCCGGCAAGATCGCCTCGGTCATCTCGGTCGAGAGCGGCGTCGGCCTGGAGAATTCGCTGAGCCCCTTGCGGGTCTGGCATGCCGCCGGCATGCGCATCCTCACACTTTGCCACAACGAGACGCTGGACTGGATCGACTCGGCCACCGACGCGCCCCGCCACGACGGGCTGACCGATTTCGGCCGCGCGGTCGTCGCCGAATGCAACCGCCTCGGTGTCATGGTCGACCTCGCCCACGCCTCGCCGAAAGCGCAGCACGATGCGCTCGACCATGCCCGCGCGCCGCTGCTCTGGTCGCATTCCAACGCCTTCGCGCTGTGCGACCATCCGCGCAACGTCACCGACGACGTGCTCGCCCGGGTCAAGGCCAATGGCGGCATGGTCATGGCGACCTTCGTGCCGAATTTCATCTCGCGGAAGAGTCGCGAATGGATGACGCCGTTCCAGGTCCACGGCAAGACCCGGCCGGGGCTCGATATCGACGCGGCGGTCACCGAGAAGGCCAAGGCCGAGGGTCCCTGGCCGAGGGGCTCGATTTCGGAGCTTTGCGACCATATCGAATATATCGTCGGCAAGACCGGCCCGAACCATATCGGCATCGGCTCCGACTTCTATGGCGGTCCCAATCCCGACGACCTCGCCAATGTCTCGCGTTTCCCCCACCTGATCGCGGCGCTGATCCGGCGTGGCTGGTCCGACGCCGCGATCGGCAAGATCGCCTCCGGCAACATGATCAGGCTCTGGAAGACCGTCGAGCGGAAGGCCGGCGAACGCGCCGAAGCCGAACCGCCGGGCGTCGCCCAGGTCGCGGCCGAGGCGATCAATCTCAAGCCGCGCACCAAAACCGAGCCGGCCAAGGGGTAATGGCGCCAGAGGCTGCGCTGTGATCGTGACCGGCTGATCCTGGTGGGAACAAGTCGTGGATGCCCGGGACAAGCCCGGGCAAGACGATGCGTTGACCTCAAGGGGATGTGGAGCAGCCGTCGCACGATGCTGCCGTGGCCAAAGACGGCGTGATGCTCACACATCGTCATGCCCGGGCTTGTCCCGGGCATCCACGACTTGCGTTTCTCCGAACTCAGCCGCCCTGATCACACAGCGCGGCGCCGCTCAATGCGACATCAGCACCGGCACCGACGAATATTGCAGCATAGTCGTCGTGGTGCCGCCCAGCACCATCTGCCGCAGGCGGGAATGGGCATAGCCGCCCATCACCACCAGCTGGGCGCGCACCGACGCGGCATGATCGGCGATCGCCTTGCCGGTGCCGCGTGTATAGGGCAGATCGGTCACCGACACCTTGACGCCGTGATGGGCGAGCATGGGCGCGAGCGCCGCGCCCGCGACCCGGTCCTCGGCATGCCGGTCGCCGAGCACGGAGACGATCTCCACCTGCCCTGCCCGGTCGATGAACGGCGTCGCCCCGCCGACCGCGCGCGCCGCGACCGCCGAACCGTCCCAGGCGACGATCACCGTATTGGAGGCGCGTTCCGCCTCGAAGCCGTCGGGCACCACGATGACCGGCCGGCCGCTCGACAGGAGCAGCGTCTCGGCAAGCTCCGTCGACCAGATGTCGGCGGCGCGCGGCCGGCCGCAGACCGCGAGGTCATGCAGGCGGGCGCGCTTGCCGATACGGGTGAACAAGGGATCGATCGCATCGCTCACCACTTCCACCGAGGCCGCCACGCCGTTGATCTGCGCGCTCCGGCCGATCGATTCGGCGAGCTCGTCGGCATCGCGGCCGCGGAAGTCGTTGTCGTCGGTGACGATCGCCTGGACCTCGGCGACCCCGGAATAGACCACCACCGGCACCTTGATGGCACCGACCACCACGGAGAGATGGGCCTTGTGGTCGGCGGCCAGCGAGATCGCATAATTGATCGCGCCCGCCGGGCGCTCACCGTCACCGGCGACAAGAGCGAGCAGAACTGTCTTGATCGACATGGCACGACCTCCGCTGCGTGGTACCGCCCGACTGAATCGGAGCGGCGCCAGCCATCCTCGGTAGTACGTCGGCCCGACGCAAGCGGACCGTCAACCCGGATTGCTCGAACCCGGTTTTCTCACAGCGGAATGTTGTCGTGTTTCTTCCACGGCATCTCGCTGGCCTTGTGCCGGAGCAAAGCCAGCGCCCGCGCCACGCGCCGGCGGGTCGAGTGCGGCATGATCACCTCGTCGATATAGCCGCGTTCGGCTGCGACGAAGGGCGACAGGAACCGCTCCTCGTATTCCTTGGTGCGGGCGGCGATCTTGGCCGTGTCGTTCATGTCGGCGCGGAAGATGATCTCGACGGCGCCCTTGGCACCCATGACGGCGACCTGGGCGCTCGGCCAGGCATAGTTCACGTCGCCGCCGATATGCTTGGAGGCCATCACGTCATAGGCGCCGCCGAAGGCCTTGCGGGTGATCACCGTGACCAGCGGCACGGTCGCCTGGGCATAGGCGAACAGGAGCTTGGCGCCATGCTTGATCAGGCCGCCATATTCCTGCGAGGTGCCCGGCAGGAAGCCGGGAACGTCGACGAAGGTGACGATCGGGATCGAGAAGGCGTCGCAGAAGCGGACGAAGCGGGCAGCCTTCCGGCTGGCATCCGAATCGAGCACGCCGGCGAGCACCATGGGCTGGTTGGCCACGATGCCGACGCTGCGGCCCTCGAGCCGGCCGAAACCGGTGATGATATTCTGGGCAAACTTGCCCTGGATCTCGAAGAAGTCGCCCTCGTCGACCATCTTCAGGATCAGCTCGCGCATGTCGTAGGGCTTGTTCGGATTGTCGGGCACCAGGGTGTCGAGCGACAGGTCGATGCGATCAGGCGTGTCGAAGGACGGCAGTTCCGGCGGCCCTTCCGTATTGTTGGCGGGCAGGAAATCGATCAGCCGGCGCATCTGCAGCAAGAGCTCGACGTCGTTCTCATAGGCGCCGTCGGCGACCGACGATTTCACCGCATGCACCGAAGCGCCGCCGAGCTCCTCCGAGGTGACGATCTCGTTGGTCACCGTCTTGACCACGTCCGGGCCGGTGACGAACATGTAGCTCGTGTCCTTCACCATGAAGATGAAGTCGGTCATGGCAGGCGAATAGACATCGCCGCCGGCGCAGGGACCCATGATCAGCGAGATCTGCGGAATGACCCCGGACGCGATGACATTTCGCCTGAAGACTTCGCCGTAACCGCCTAAGGCGTCGACACCTTCCTGGATTCGGGCGCCGCCCGCATCGAACAGGCCGATGACCGGCGCGCGCGCCTTCAGCGCCATGTCCTGGATCTTGGTGATCTTAGCGGCGTGCGCCCCCGACAGCGAGCCGCCGAACACCGTGAAGTCCTTGGAGAACACGAAGACCGTGCGGCCATTGACCGTGCCCCAGCCGGTGATCACGCCGTCGCCGGGGATATGCGACTTCTCCATGCCGAAATCCGCGCAGCGATGCTGCACGAACATGTCGAATTCCTCGAACGAGCCGCGGTCGAGCAGGAGCTCGACCCGCTCGCGGGCGGTCAGCTTGCCCTTGGCGTGCTGCGCGTCGATGCGCTTCTGGCCACCGCCGAGTCGGGCCTCGGCCCGCCGCTCTTCGAGCCTTTCCAGAACGTCCTTCATGCGCACCAAGGGGCGTGACGCCCCCCTCCGAGAGAATTGAGACCAGTCGCTTGCGATAGCATGCCAGCAATAAGCCGGCCAATCGGACGGACGGGGGATGCGCGCCGCTTACCGGTCAGGCCGCCGGCGCCCGATCCTGCACCAGCGCCTGGGCAGCGCCGCCGCGCAAGGCCGCGACGATCGTCGCCAGCGCCTGGTCGATCGCCGGCCTGGGCGCGCCGAGCCCGGTCCTGGCCAGCCTCTGCTCGAGGGCCAGAATCAGCCGGTCGCGATCGGCGGCCTTTTCGGTGCAGAGTTCGTCGAGTGCGAAGGCCACCGCCCGGACGACGCCGATGACCAGGTCGGTCAGGGTCTTCTCGCTGGCGTTCAGGGCGCCGTTCATGCCTGTACTCATGCTCATCAGGTGGGTCTGCTGCCGGCCAATGGCCTCGTTGAGCAGCCTGACGGCCTGTTCGAGCCGCGCGACACGGTCATCAATCGGATCGGACATCATATCCCCCCGGTTGTCCCTGAGTCGGTATCCAACCATTGCCACCGGGGAAAGTCGATAGATGCGGGGCGCGCGAGCGGATGGCCGCGATAGCCCGCGCGGGCTCGTGTTGCCGACGGGAGACGATTGCCGCAACGTCAACCCAGGCTTGTGTCGCGTCGGTTGTAGCGCCACAGGCCGACCGCCAGGCCGAGCGTCAGCACGCCCGCGACCAGGATCGACAGCGGGTTGGGTCCGAGCCGCTCGAACCATTGGGTGTAGAAGTGGATCGCGCCGAACACCGCGGCGAGGTTGAGGACCCAGGACCGCCCGGCCCGCGCGGCCCAGGCGCCCGCGCCGACAAGGGCCACGGCCCAGGCAATGGTGAAGACCCAGTCGGGCAGCCCGACGAAGGCCCGCCCACCGACCTCGCCGGCCAGCCAGCGCATCCGGTCGCCCCAGAGCGAGCCGACCCAGAAGCCGAAATTGACCAGCAGCAGGCCGGTGCGCGCCGCGACGATGGCCAGGCGCGCGTAATCGGCCGCGAGCCGCTTCGAGGCCTGATAGGCGGCGATCGCAAGTCCGGAAAACAGCACCACCGTGATCAGCGGGCGCTCGATGCCGAGGAAATAGGACGCGTGCAGATAGCCGGTGCGGGCGCCGACGGTGGCCGACAGCGCCAGCACGGCCAGCGCGATCAGGAGGCCGGACCGCGCGGCGATGCCCGCCCCCGCCAGGACCGCCGTCACCACCAGCAAGGTCGTGGCCGAGCCCTTGGTCATCACCACGAGGCCGCCGGTGGCGAGCAGCGCCCCCGTCAGCAGGCAAATATTGGCGAGGATCGTCCAGGCCGAGCGGCCGGACAGGATGAAGCCGAGCCCGGTCGCGGCCAGCAGGGCGCCGATGACGACGGCCGCCACCGGTTCCGGGACGAGCCCGATGGCGCCGAGCGCCACCGCCACCACACCGAAACCGACCAGGATATTGATCCCGGCCGAACCGGCGCCTTCGGCGGCAAGACCCTTGAGCCGGTCGAACTCGGCCTGGGTGATCCGGCCGTCCTCGAGCAGCTTGGCGAGATCGAGCGTCACTTTCACGATTTGCGGTCTCCCCGGCCCGGCGCCTCGGGGCGCCGTGAGCGCGACGACATCAACGGCCGCCGCGTTTCACGCCGATGTCACAGCGCGGCAAGCAGGGTTGCCGCCGCCATCATTTCGCGCTCGCGCGCCTGGCGCCGTTCGGCGGCGTCCTCGTCATAGCCCCAGAGCTCGGTCTGGAAATCCTCGTCAACATGGGCCGCGGCCCAGACCTCGGCGGCGGTCAGGCGGCCCTTGTAGAGCGCCAAAGCGAGCAGCGCCGACCCGGTCAGCGTGGTCACCACGTGCATGGCGCCGAGCCGCCAGGCGTCATCGGGCAGCGCCGCGCGCACCGCGGCGAGCGCGGCCTCCGGCTGGGTCACGTGCACGATGCCCTCGGACAGGATGAAGCGGGCGCCGAGCTCGTCACGGGCCCAGGCGAGAACGGGATCCCAGCTCGCCGCGTGGCGGGCCACCAGGCTCGCCGGATTGGCCGCGCGGTAGCACAGGAGATCGGACGCCGAATAGCGCACGATATCCTCGGCGACCGGCGTCGGATCCGGCACCACGCCCTCGATGATCGCATTGACGATGCGGGTCAGCGGCATGGTCGCGGGGTCGATGAACTCCTTCTGCGCCGCCCATTCCGCCGCCACCGCCTCGCCCAGCCGCAAGGTCGGCACGGCCAGCACATGGCGCGATGGCGTCTTGGCCGAACGGCCGTCGAGCAACAGCCGGAAGGCGCCGTCGGCCTCGCCGACGCCGGCCTCGGCGTAGAAGCGCTTGGGCAATTGGGTCTTCATGGAGCGGCGCGCGGCCGCGGTCGGATCATAGGCCGCCGGATCCATGCCCTTGGCGAACCAGTCGTCGAACACTGAACGGGTCATGCCCTGGGCTTACCACCCTGCCCGCCCGGATGCCAGATTTGCCCGAGCGCCGCCGGCAGCTCGGCGAAACGCTCCAGCACGACATGGGCGCCGGCGCCCTGCAGCGCGCCGACGGGATGATAACCCCAGGCGACGCCGACGGCCGCCACCCTGGCGGCATGGGCCATGTCGATGTCGAAGGTGGTGTCGCCGATCATCACGGTCGCCTCCGGTGTGACGCCGACCGCGGCCATGGCCTGCTCGATCATCGCCGGATGCGGCTTGGACGGGGCATCATCGGCGGTCTGAATCGTGGCGAAATGCTCGAAAATGCCGTGATGGCCGAGCACCAGCCGGACGCCGCGCTGCGACTTGCCGGTGGCGATGCCGAGCACCACCTCGCCGTCGCGGGCCAGCGCCTCGATGACGTCGCGGGCGCCGTCATAGAGCGGCTCGGTATGGCTGGCATCGGCGCGCAGGTCGTGAAAGGCGTTCTTATAGGCCTCGATCAGCTTCGGGATATCGCCGTCATCGGCGCGGGTCAGCCGCACGAAGGCCTCGTGCAGCGACAGCCCGACGATCGACAGCGTCGCCTCGCGGGTCGGTGCCGGCCGGTCGAGCGAGGCGAAGGCGCCGTTCATCGCCGCGACGATCATATGCTGGCTGTCGACGAGCGTGCCGTCGCAGTCGAAAATCACAAGCTTCAAAGGTGAGTGCTCCGGGACATCAGGCCCGGAGCGCTTTCACGCGTCGCGGACGCCCTGTCAAGCACCGCGCCGGCAGGCCTGCACCGTGGCGCGAAACTCTGGCGTACGCGGGATCAGGCCCTGCGCCCGGGCGTTCTGGCGGCATTCGACAATGCGGGCGAGATCCGGCCGGCGGGCACGCAGGCAGTCCAGCACGGCGGCGCGCACTTCCGGCCCGCGCGCGCCGCGCTGGCGCGCCTCCTGCCGGCAGGCCATGCGCTCGGCCCGCAGTTCGGGATTGCCCCGGGCCATCCGCGGAAAGCGCGCCTGCATGCAGGCGCGCACCGCGTCGCGCAGCTCCGGCCCGGCGAGGCCGCGACCACGGGCATCCTGCCGGCATTCCATCCGGGCGGCCTGGCGTTCGGGGTTCGGCCCCGGACCGTCGGGCATGGGCTGGGCCATCAGCGGGCCGGTCGACAGAAGGGCGAATGCTGCGATCATGGCGAGGCGGTTCATGAGCGTCTCCTCCGCTGGGACACCGAGGCTCTGCCCAGCCGCCTGAACGGCCGCTGAACCCGCCGTTCAGGCGGCCGGTCCGCGACGCTCGAGCGCATCGACACGCTTTTCCAGGGCGTCGATGCGCCGTTCGGCGAGATCGTTGGCGCGCTTGATCTCGGCTGCCAGCTGGGCGACCGCGCGGGCGTCGGCGCCACCGCCCGGCACGGTGCGGATCACCCGGCGCGTCACCATCACGATCAGCACCAGCACGACGGCCAGCACCGCGGTTGTGATGTAGATGACCGCGGTCAAGGACATGGCCTCACTCTTCCGGGGCTTCGACGATCGGATCGTAACGCGAAACGTCCCAGCCGAGCAGGTTGAAAGTCTGCTCCATATGGGGCGGCAGCGGCGCCGAGACGTCGATCGTGCCCTTGCCGCGCGGATGCGGCACCACCAGACGCCGGGCATGCAGGTGCAGCTTGTGCTGCACGCCACCCGGGATTTCCCAGTTCTCCACGTCGAAATATTTCGGATCGCCGATGATCGGATTGCCGATCTCGGCGGCGTGGACGCGCAGCTGATGGGTGCGCCCGGTGACCGGCTTCATCGACAGCCAGGACAGCTTCTGCGCCATGGTATCGATCACGGCGTAATAGCTGACCGCGTGGCTCGCGCCCTTCTCGCCATGCTTGGCGAGCCGCATGCGGCTTTCGTCCTCGCGCTCTTCCTTGGCGAGAAAGGTCGAGACCCGGCCCTGACGCGGCTTCGGCACGCCGGCGACCACGGCCCAGTAGATCTTGCGCGCCGAACGGTGGCGGAAGGTCTTGGCCAGCGCGGCGGCCGCGAAACGGCTCTTGGCGACCAGGATGCAGCCCGACGTGTCCTTGTCGAGCCGGTGCACCAGGCGCGGCCGCTGGCCGTCCTCGTCGGTCAGCACGGCGAGCATGCCATCCAGGTGTTTCTTGGTACCCGAACCGCCCTGCACCGCGAGGCCCGCCGGCTTGGCGAAGACATAGACGTCGTTGTCCTCGTAGAGCGTGATGGAGGCGAGGAAACCCTTGATGTCCTCGCCGACCTTGGCGGTCATCGGCCGCGCCTGTTCGAGCTTCAGCGGCGGCACGCGCACCGCCTGGCCCTCCTCCAGCCGATCCTTGGTCTCGACACGCTTGCCGTTGACCCTCAGCTCGCCCTTGCGGACGATCCGCTGGATATAGCTGAACGACAGCTGCGGAAAGCGCGCGGCCAGGAACCGGTCGACGCGCATGCCGTCTTCGTCCGCCGTAATCGTCAGCGTCTGCACGCCGGTCTGCAGCGTCTCGGTGGCGGCCGCCTTCATTTCCGCCTTGGTCGGCCCGGCCGGCGGCGGCGCGGGCGCACGCTCCTCGCGCCGGGCGCGCGGCGGGCGCCGTTCCTCATCGTCGCGCGATGCCGGCCGGTCACCGGCGTCACGGCGGCTGCCGCGCTGGTCGCCTGTGCCCGGGCGGTCGCGCTCCTGCCGGCGCGGCGCGTCGCCCCGCGGTTCGTCGCGCCGCTCGCCCCGGCCGTGCACCGGACGGCGCGGCTCCTCGATGCCGGCAATATCCAGATCGGCCTCGGGCGCCCAGCCCGGCTCGTCCCGCACGTCCCAGTCACTGTCGCGCCGGCGCCGCGGCGAACCGTCGAAGGAGCGCGATTCGACCTCTTCGGCCTCCGGCCTGCGTCCACGCGGCGGCGGGCGGCGATCCTCCGCGCCATAGCGCACCGGCCGCTCGGCGGCCCCTGCACCAGCCGACCGCTTGCGCTCCGGTCCGGAGCGCTGCTCGGCGAAGCGCGACGCGCCGGAACGCGGGGCTCCCGGACGAGACGTGGCGGGACGCGAACCGGCCGGACGTGAACCAGCAGGGCCCGGCGGCCCCTTGCGCGGCGGCCTGCCGCTGCCTGAGCCCGGCGGCCGTCCTCCCTTGCCCTTCATGCGAAACTCCTCACAAGGGTGAGCCCGGACGCGAAAGCCGCTATCGACAGGATCACCAAACCCCTCACATAGAGCGCCGGCGCCGCATAGTCACGCCGCGCGAAGGGGGAGACGGCAGGAAGTCAGTGCTATCCAAGCGTGTCGATGGGAGCGGAAGCCCCGGCACCGCGCGAACCCTCGCCCGTGCCTTCGCGGGCGAGGGTTCGCGCGAAGCGTTTCGCATCATGCCCCATTCGCCACTCACCATTCGCGCCATGCCACCGCCAGACATCGGAGTGGCGACCGCTACCGCCGATTACCGGCTGGCGAAGCGGTAGTTCAGCCGCACGGTCACCAGATCGACATCCTGGCTGATCCGGTCCCGGCCGAAGAAAACGCCCGGCGGGAACAGTGTTCCGGCGGTGTTGAAGGTGCTGGTCCTGGCCTGCATGAACAGGTGATCATATTCCACCGCGACCGACCAGTTCGGCGCAAAGCCATATTCGACACCGAGACCCACGGCCGCGCCCCAACGGGTCTGACCGCCGGTGTCGGCAACGAGGACGTTCGGCGGGGCGCCGATCGACGACGTATGGACGTCGAAGCGGTTATTGGTCACCGCCGCGCCGCCCTTCACATAGAACAGCGCGTTGTTGACGGCATATCCGACCTGGGCCGTGAGCAATCCGAACGCGTTGACGCGCGAACGATTGGCGAAGCCGCCGAAAAACAGGCTGTCGTTGGACCCCTTCAGATCGGCCCAGTTGCCCTGCGCCTCCAGGCCGAAGACCCAGCTGCTGACCTGCCAGCGATAGCCGACCTGGCCGCCCAGGGTGAACCCGGTGGCTCGGTGACAGCCTTCCGAGCCGAAGAAATCCGCGGTCCAGCACGAGCGGCTCGATGCCCAGCCGGCATTGGCGCCGACATAGAGGCCGCTCCAATCATAGACCGGGGCGATCAGCGCAGCCGGGGCGTAGGGCCGTCCACCGAGATCGGCGGCCGATGCGGGCGTGGCCGCTCCCAGAGCGGCGGCAGCCATCGTGGCGAGCAGAAATCGTTTCATCGGGCGTCCCCCCAGTCGCCGATAAACTATCGGAGTCTCGCCGGGAATACTGTGCCCTCGGCACAACAGTCAGGGTCGTTTGTCGGCGGAAATTGCGGCGACGTATGAATGCGTGCCGGTGTCTGCGTGTGGCCAAAACCGATTGCTGCGCCGCACTCGCCGGCGGTGATATCCTTCCGAATACGCGCAATGCGCGCGACTGCCGCTGCGTCATTGACTCATTTTCACGCGCGGATTAGGGTTTTGATTAACAATCGATTACTGCCTCGAACGCCGTTTCCCTTCGTCATTCCATTCGGTCGCTTCGAAACTTTTGCTTTTGACATCTTGAAGTTGGCTAAGCGGCCGGGCCGGAGCGTTTGATGCTGACGAGCGCGATCGTGGTTGCCGACACCTACCTCGCCAACTGGTAATTGATAGCCGCCGTTCCCTAGAGGAACCGAATGCGTCCTGCCGACCAGCCGCAGCGCGTGCGCGAGACCGTTGAGGAAGAACCATGGCCACCATTCCCGCCTATACCTATAACGGCATCACCCGGCCGGCCCTCTTCCTCGACTCGTCAGGCCATATCGTCCTGGACGGTGCGGCCTCGGCCTTTGCGGCGACCTATGGGCTCAGGGCGCTCTATATGGGCGTGCCGCCCGGCACGCCCTACCCTCCGGTGACCGACATCGTATCGGTGCCGGTCGACACCAACGCGGCGGCCAACAGCGTCGTCGAGGGCGCGGCGGTCAACACGGCCGTCAACATCACGGTGTCGGCGACCAGCAGCATCGGCAACCCCGTGACCTATTCGCTGAGCGCGGATTCCTCAGGCGGCGGTTTCAAGATCAATCCGACCACCGGCGTGGTGTCGGTCGCCGATCCCAGCAAGATCGATTTCGAGACCGCGGCGGGACACGCCTATACGATCACAGTGGCAGCCAATGACGGCATCGTCACCTCCTCGCAAAGCTTTGCGATCGGCGTCGGCAATGTCGCGCCATCCACCCCCACCGACGGCAATGCCGCCGCCAACAGCGTGGTCGAAGGTGCGGCGGCCGGCACGCTGGTCGGCGTCACGGCATCGTCGAGCGATATCAACGGCCCCGGGGTCGCCTGGTCGCTGACGTCGGACAGCTCCGGCGGCGGCTTCAAGATCGACCCGGTCACGGGTGTCGTCTCGGTCGCCGATCCCACCAAGATCGATTACGAGACCTCGGGCCCCGGTCACAGCTATACGATCACTGCGCGGGCGAGCGACGGCACGCTGGCGAGTTCGCAGACCTTCACTATCGCCGTCACCGACGCGCCGGTTTCCACGCCCACCGACAGCAATGCCGCGGCCAACAGCGTCGCGGAAGGTGCCGCCAACGGCACCAGCGTCGGCCTGACGGCCGCCGCCGCCGATCCGAACGGGCCGGCGACCACCTATTCGTTGATCGCCGACAGCTCGGGCGGCGGCTTCACCATCAATGCCACGACCGGCGTCGTCACCGTCGCCGACGGCACCAGGCTCGACTATGAGAGCGCGCCGGGTCACGCCTATTCGGTCACCGTCCAGGCGCAGGCCGGCGCGACCACCAGCACGCAAAGCTTCGTCATTGGCGTGGCCGACGTCGCGCCGTCGGCACCGGTCGACAGCGATGCCACGGCGAACATGGTGCTCGAGGGCGCCGACAACGGCACGATCATCGGCATCACTGCCGCCGCAACGGACGTCAACGGCGGCACGGTCACCTATAGCCTGATCGGCGACACCTCGGGCGGCGGTTTCACCATCGATGCGCTGACCGGTGTCATTACCGTCGCCGATGCCACCAAGATCGACTACGAGTCCGCTCCAGGCCACAGCTATAGCGTGACGGCGCAGGCAAGCGACGGGGTGCTGTCGCGTTCGCAGACCTTCACCATCGACGTCCAGAACATCGCGCCGTCGATACCGCTCGATATCGACGCGGCGGCCAACGCCGTGGCGGAGGGCGCCGTCAACGGCTCCACCGTCGGTATTACCGCCTCCGCAGCCGACAACAACGGACCGGCCGTCACCTATAGCCTGATCGGCGACACCTCGGGCGGCGGTTTCACCATCAATGCGCTGACCGGAGTCATTACCGTCGCCGATACCAGCAGGATCGACTACGAATCCGCGCCGGGCCACGCCTATACCGTGACCGCGCGAGCCAGCGACGGCATGCTGACGAGTACGAGCACCTTCACCATTGGCGTGCTGGACGTCGCGCCCTCGACCCCGGTCGACAGCAACGCGGCGGCCAACACGATCGCCGAGGGCGCCGCCAACGGCTCGACCGTCGGCATCACCGCCTCCTCAACCGACGTCAATGGACCGGCCGTCACCTATACCCTGGTCGGCGACACCTCCGGCGGCGGCTTCACCATCAATGCGGCGACCGGCGTGGTCACCGTCGCCGATGCCACCAAGATCGATTATGAAACCTCCGGCGGCAGTTACACGGTGGTCGCGCAGGCGAGCGACGGCACGCTGGCGAGTTCGCAGGCCTTCGTCATCACGGTCGCCGACGTCGCGCCGTCGACACCGGTCGACAGCAATGCGGCGGCCAACGCGATCACCGAGGGGGCCGCCAACGGCTCCACCGTCGGCATCACCGCCTCCTCCACCGACGTCAACGGACCGGCCGTCACCTATAGCCTGACAGGCGACACCTCCGGCGGCGGCTTCACCATCAATGCTGCCACCGGCGTCATCACCGTCGCCGATTCCACCAAGATCGACTACGAGACCGCGGCGGGCCACGCCTATATCGTGACCGCGCAGGCGAGCGACGGCACGCTGGCGAGTTCACAGACCTTCACCATCGACGTGTCGGACGTTGCCCCCTCGATCCCGGTCGACGCCAATGCCGCGGCCAACGCCGTCGCGGAGGGTGCCGCCAACGGCTCCACCGTCGGCATCACCGCCTCGTCCACTGATGTCAACGGACCGTCCGTCACCTATAGCCTCACCGGCGACACCTCGGGTGGCGCCTTCACCATCAATGCGGCGACCGGTGTCATCACCGTCGCCGATTCCACCAAGATCGACTACGAGACCGCGCCAGGTCACGCCTATACGGTGACCGCACAGGCGAGCGACGGCACGCTGACCAGTTCCCAGACCTTTACCATTGGCGTGCTGGACGTCGCACCGTCGACACCGGTCGACAGCAACGCGGCGGCCAACACGATCGCCGAGGGCGCGGCCAACGGCTCAACCGTCGGCATCACCGCCACTTCCACCGATGTCAATGGTCCATCAGTCACCTATAGCCTGATCGGCGACACCTCGGGCGGCGGCTTCACCGTCAATACGGCGACCGGCGTCATCACCGTCGCCGATCCCAGCAAGATCGACTTCGAAACATCAGGCGGCAGCTATACGGTCGTCGCGCAGGCGAGCGACGGGACGCTGGCGAGTTCGCAGGCCTTCGTCATCACGGTTACCGATGTTGCGCCCTCGACGCCGGTCGACAGCAATGCCGCGGCGAACGAGACGGCGGCCGGCGCGGCGGTCGGTGCCACCGTCGGCATCACCGCCTCCTCCACCGACGTCAACGGACCGGCCGTCACCTACAGCCTGGTCGGCGACACCTCCGGCGGCGGCTTTGCCATCAACGCGGCGACCGGCGTGGTCACCGTCGCCGATCCCAGCAAGATCGTCTACAACGCCGCCGATCCAACCTACGGCATCACGGTGGATGCCAGCGACGGCACGCTGCACAGCCAGCAGAACTTCACCGTGAATGTCGTCCTGGACGTGCCGCCCACCATCACCTCGGGCAACATCCGGTCCTATACGGAGAACCAGGCGGCGATCGCCGTCGATCCGGCGATCACCGTCACCGATCCGGATTCGCCGAACCTGACCCACGCCACCGTCCAGATCACAGGCAATTACATCAACGGCCAGGATCTGCTCGGCTTTGCCAATACCGCCAATATCACGGGCAGCTTCAATGCCGCGACCGGCACGCTGACGCTCGTCGGCAGCGATACGGTTGCCAATTACCAGGCAGCGCTGGCCGCGGTCACCTATGTCAATACCAGCGAGGCGCCGTCAGGCTTGCCGCGCACCATCACCTTCATCGCCAATGACGGTACCCTCGACGGCGCGCCGGCGACCGCAACCATCAATGTCACGCCGGTCAACGACGCGCCTGTCGTGACGGCCGGCCATAGCCTGAACTACACGGAGAACCAGGCCGCCACCGTCTTCGATGCCGCGATCACCGTGACCGATGTCGACAGCGCCAACCTGACCGGCGCGACCGTGCAGATCACAGGCAATTATGCCAACGGCCAGGACGTGCTCGGCTTCGTCGACCAGAACGGCATCACGGGCTCATTCAACGCCGCAAACGGCACCTTGACGCTCAGCGGCTCGTCCAGCGTCGCCAATTATCAGACCGCGCTGGATTCGATCACCTATTTCAACGGCAGCGACAACCCCTCGGGGCTTGCCCGCACCGTGACGATCGGCGTCACCGATGGCATCACCCCGAGCGTCCTGGTGACCGGCACCATCAATGTCACGCCGGTCAACGACGCCCCGACGACCAGCGGCGGCCGCACGATCGTTTATACCGAGAATCAGGCCCCGGCCGCGATCGACACGTCGATCACCGTCAACGACGTCGACAATGCCAATCTTAGCAGCGCGACCGTCCAGATCACGGGCAACTATGTCAACGGCGAGGATATTCTCGGTTTCGTCAACCAGAACGGCATCACCGGCGCGTTCAATGCCGCGACCGGCACCTTGACACTGACCGGGTCGTCGAGCCTCGCGAATTATCAGACCGCGCTGCGCTCGGTGACCTATTTCGACAACAGCGACAACCCATCCGGGCTCGACCGGACCGTCAGTTTCACCACCAATGACGGCGCCGCCAACAGCAATACCAGCACCTCGACGATCCACGTCTTGCCGGTCAATGACGCGCCGGTCGTCAACGCGACCGGGATATTGAGCTATACCGAGAACCAGGGGGCTGCCGCGATCGCGTCCGGCCTGACCCTGACCGATGCCGATAGCACGACGCTGACGACGGCTTCGGTGCAGATATCGGGCAATTACGTCAATGGCGAGGATCTGCTCGCCTTCACCAACACCGCCAATATCACCGGCTCGTTCAACGCCGCCACCGGCACCTTGACGCTGACCGGCACCGACACGGTCGCCAATTACCAGAGCGCGCTGCGCTCGGTGACCTATAGCGACAACAGCGAGAACCCGTCGACCTCGGTGCGCACGGTGACCTTCACGGCCGATGACGGCCAGGGCGTCAATCATCTCAGCGTCGCGTCGACCCATACGATCAACGTCACGGCAGTGGACGACGCGCCAGTGAATAGCGGCGTGCCGGCGAATTTCGTCGTCGAGTCCGGCTTCAGCCACGCCATTACCGGCCTGTCGATCGCCGATATCGACGCCGGTTCCGCCAATGACATCACGACGACACTGACCTCCGCGGCCGGCTCGGTGACGGTTGCCGCCGTCGGCGGCGGCGCCGTCATCACCGGCAACGGTTCCGGCGCGGTGACGCTGACCGGCACGATCGCCGAGATCAACACCTCGCTCGCCGGCAGCGTCGCCTATACGGCGGCCGACAATGCCGGCAACACCACGACGACGCTGACGATCGCCACCAACGACCAAGGCCATACCGGCACCGGTGGTCCGCTCCTCCACACCGACGTCGTCCAGATCGGCGTGCTGCCGCAGGTCTGGTTCATCAATGGCGACCAGTCCAGCCTGGACGCAAGCGCCCCGCGCGGCTCGCAGGCCAATCCCTTCGGCGATATCGCCGAATTCAACACCGCCAGCGCCGGCGCCAACGGTCCCGGCGTCAACGACTATATCTACCTCAAGGCCGGCACCTATACCGGCCCGGGCATCGACCTCAAGGATGGCCAGACCCTGCTCGGCGACGACCAGCCGCTGTCCTTCGCCAATCCGCTTGGCGGCGCGCCGATCGTCATCGAAACGGCCAGCGGCACGCGGCCGGAGATCCACGTGACGACGGGCCAGGCCATCGACCTCGGCGCCAACAACACCATTGCCGGCGTCAATATCCAGACCGATGCCGGCACCACCGGCCTCGACGACGGCCAGGGCGTGGCCGGCAACGCCGTCGGCACGCTGAATGTCAGCCACATGGCGATCTCGGGCGCAGGCCAGGCCGTCGATATCGACCAGGGCGGCGCGCTGAACGTCGTGCTCGATTCCGTGAGCTCCACGGGCGGTGCCGCGGGCATCCAGCTCGCCGGCACGGCCGGGAGCGGCGCAGGGCTGCTGTCGGGAACCTTCAACGGCGGCTCCGGCGCCATCTCGGGCGCGACCACCGCCGGCATCCTGATCGGTGACGGGTTGGGCGGCGCCAATACTGGCGGCACGGCGACCTTCAGCTATGGCGGCACGATCAGCGCGGCAGGCGCCGCGCGCACCGTCGACATCCAGGATCATTCGACCGGGCTCGTGACGCTCTCCGGCAACCTGACCCATACCGGTACCGGCGGCAGCGCCGTCTTCCTCGACGACAACGCCGCGAGCTTCACCTTCTCCGGGGCGACCAACAACCTGACCACCGGCACGGCGACCGCCATCAACATCACCGACCAGAGCGGCGGCACGGTCAGCTTCGGCGGCACGCTCAATATCGATACGACGAGCGGGACCGGTGTCAATTTCGGCGGCATCAGCACCGGCACCGTCAACTTCTCCGGCGGCAATCTCACGATCGACACGACAGGCGGCACGGGCTTCAGCGCTACCGGCGGCGGCACCGTCAGCGTCACCGGATCAGGCAATCACATCAACAGTGGAAGTGGCACCGCGCTCAACATTTCCAACACCACGATCGGCGCAAGCAACGTCACGTTCCATGATGTTTCGTCCAGCGGCGGATCGGCCACCGGCATCATTCTCAACACCACCGGATCAAGCGGCGGGCTCCACATCACCGGCAACGGCGCGAATGTGGGCGCGACCGGCGGCGGCGTCATCGCCAACAAGACCGGTTCGGACGGCAGCACCGTCAACGGCGTCGGCATCTATCTCAACAACACATCCGGCGTGCAGCTCAACGGGCTGCAGATGAACGACTTCCAGAACTACGCGATCCTCGGCAACAACGTGAACGGATTCACGCTGGACCACACGATCGTCAATGGCACGAACGGCACCTCCCAGGGCGGGGTCGGCGAAGGCGATGTCTACTTTACCGGACTGAGCGGCTCGGCGGCGGTTTCGAATTCGACGTTCACCGGCGCTGCCTATGACGGGTTCCATGTCTTCAACAACGGCGAGACGCTCAACCGGCTGACGATCACCAACTCGACATTCGCGGTAACCAATACGGGCGGCAACGATGCGCTCGTCTTCCAGGCCACCGGCGGCACGTTCAACGCCACGGTGCAAGGCTCGACGATCTCCGCCGCCCGCGGCGATCTCTTCCAGTTCAATCTCCTGGGTACGGTCAGCTCGGACCTGGTGTTCGGCGGCGCAACGGCGGCTCTCGGCAATACCCTGACCAACAACAATGCGAATATCGTCAGTGGCGGCGGTGGTGTCACGATCGGCGGCGGCGGACCGTCGAACAACGTCACGCTCACCTATGACATCTCGCACAATTCGTTCAGCGGCTCACACGGGGCCGTGCTGGCAGTGACAAAAGGCACCGGCACGAACGGATCATTCATCGGAACGATCGACAGCAACACCATCGGCACGCAAGGCGTGGCCGGCAGCGGCTCGACCCAGGGAATCGGCATCAACGTCTTTCAGGACGGTGCCGGCGTATCGAACACGACCATCACCAACAATCACATCTCCGGCGTCGTCGGCGGCATCTATACGCTTCTCCGCAACGGTGCGGCAGGCCAGATGACCGCGGTCATCCAGGGAAACACGGTCGATACACTCGATCAGGTCAACGGATTCTCCGGCATCTATGCGCAGACCGGCTCGGCCACCGGGGCCGGTGGCGACAACAATCGGTCGAACCTCACCATCGGCGGCGCCGGCGCTCTTGCCAACCACGTCGATCTCGGCGCCAACGCGAGCAGTGCGCTCGTCGCCGGCATCGTCGTCGAGCAGGAAGGTGTCTCGCGCGTCGGCCTGCTCGGCAGCCCGAACTATGCCGGCACTCCGTATAATTTCACGGCGGTCCAGAACTACGTCGCGGCCAACAATACCGGCTCGTTCAACAACGCGCAGGCGGTGTTTGCCTTTGGCGATCCGACCCAACCGGCAGGGGGCGGATTTTTCGGAGGGGCTCAGTTCCTGTTCGCAACGGCCGGCGGCGTGCAGGCCTCGTCACCGACGCCGGGCGAAACCCATCTCAGCCAGGCGCAGCTCGACTCCGTCGTCGCGGCGGCGATCGCGCAATGGGCGGCAGCCGGCGCTTCGGCCAGCCAGCTCGCGGCCCTGCGCGCCACCACCTTCAGCGTGGCGGACCTGTCCGGCACGACCGTCGGCGAGGAAACCGCTCCCGCCCATATCACCATAGACATCGATGCCGCGGGCCACGGCTGGTTCGTCGATCCGACACCTTATGACAGCTTCGAATTCACCCACCTGCTGAATGCCGCGGGCACCGACCGCTTGGCCGATCCGTCGAGTGCGGCGGCCGGCCATCTCGATCTGTTGAGCACGGTCACCCATGAAATGGGCCATGTGCTCGGATTGCCCGACACCACCGCGGCCAGCACGGCCCACGACCTGATGTATATCAATCTCGTCGACGGCGAACGGCGACTGCCAAGTGCCGCCGACGTGGCGCAGGCGCGCGCGGCCATGCCCGAGGCGCCGGTCGCCGCACCACCGGCACCGGTCCATGTCATGGCGGCGAACGACACTTTCAACTTCGCCAGCCTGTTCATGCAGGCGTTCCTACCCGCGACCGGCAATGGGCCGGCGCCCGGCGCGAACCAGCCCGGGAATGGCGCCGTCCCGGCGCATGACGTCGCCGACCTCGCGCATTTCTTCGGCCACTGGTCCCAGCCGCTCGAGACTTTCCTGCGGCAACATCTCGATCACGGCATGTGGACCTGACGGGCAGCGGGCAAGCCTCGCCCGGCCGCACCGCGCGACCCCTCGCCCACGTCTTCGTCTACGGCATGCACACGTCTCTAAGTGTCCAGCCCTTTGCGATGGCGCGGAAATATTCG
>NZ_JBWKTP010000019.1:0-55492 GCF_059420385.1 Phreatobacter sp. GW821-FHT04C01
GCCAGGCGAATGAACTCGCGCTTCAGATCCATCACCGAGACCCCCGTGAACGGCATCGCAGATCTCCTTTCGAGATCTCAACAGTGTCCACGATGTCTCCGAACGAATGTCCACGATGTCTCCCGTCCATACACCCGCCGGGGAGCGGTGAGGATGGTGGTTCCGGGCTGAGATTTCGACGGGCGACGCATTCACACTCATCTGAAAGATGTGTGCGGACGCTAGCCCGCAAGCGGGCGATGGTTCACGCGTGGTTTCGTGCATCATGACCTATTCGCCATTCGCAATTCGCCGTTCGCCCCAATTTCCTTTGCGCTAACCCGCCTCTGTCATCATTGCCCGCCTGGAGGCGAATGATGATCGCGATGGCCATCGAGGATTGTGCGGCCTGGCTGCACCAGCCGGCCGGACCGGCGAGGTCCGGTCGCGGCGTGGTGCTGGTGCCGGCGCTCGGTTTCGAGGAGCTCTGCGCACGCCGCACCCTGGCGATCATGGCCGACCGGCTGGCCCGGGCCGGCCTGCCGGCCTTGCGCTTCGACCTGCACGGCACGGCGGATTCGCTCGGCGATGAGACGGCGCCGGACCGGCTTGCCCGCTGGACCGCCGACACCCATCGGGCGATCGAGCGCCTCAAGCAGGACACGGGCGTCGACGAGGTCGTGCTGGTCGGCCTGCGCCTCGGCGCGCTGATCGCCGCTTCCGTCGCCGCCGAACGCGGCGACATCGCCGGCCTCGGCTTGCTGGCGCCGCCGGCCTCGGGCAAGGCCTATGCCCGCGAAACCGCGGCGCTCTCGCGCATCATCGCACCGCAGCCGGCCGATCCGGCCGGTGGCATCACGGTCGCGGGCTTTCGCCTGACCGAACCGACCGTCGCGGCGCTGAAGGGCTTCGACTGGCCGGCGGCCGCGCCTTGCCCACGCCTGTTGCTGGTGTCGCCCGGTGGCTCGGCGAAGCCCCTGGTCGAGCGCTTCACCGGTCCCGGCATCGCGCTGCAGCAGCTTGTCTTCGCCGGTTACGAGCGGATGATTTGCGATCCGACGGCCTCGGAAGCGCCCTTCGCCGTCATCGACGCCGTGGTCGCCTGGAGCGTGGAGGCCGCGCCGGCCGGACGTGGAGCGCGGGCCGCGGCGACCGTACCGGATATGCTGCGCACCGAGACCTTCACCGAGGAGGGCGTGACCTTCGGCCCCGCCGGCCGGCTGGCCGGCGTGCTCTGCCGGCCGCGCGAGGGCGACGGCCGCGTGATCGTCCTGACCAATTCCGGCGGCGTGCCGCATATCGGCTGGGCGCGCATGACCGTGACCTTCGCCCGGGCGCTGGCTGCTGAGGGCATCGCCTCGCTGCGCCTGGATTTCGCGGGCCTCGGCGACAGCCGCGCCGAAACCGAAGCGCCGACGCCGTTTTATTACGACACGGCGACGCCGGCCGATATCCGCGCCGCGGTCGATCTCCTGGTGGCGCGTGGCCTCGGACCCGCCACGGTCGCCGGCAATTGCAGCGGTGCCCACCATGCCTTTCACGCCGCGCTCGGCGACCCGCGCATCCAGGCGCTGGTGCTGACCAACCTACAATGCTTTGTCTGGGGACCGCGCTACAAGCTGCCGCTCGGCGCCTGGATGGCCGCCCTGCCGGTGAGCATCGACCTCAGGAAGCGTCAGGAGGACGAGGACCTCAGCGAGGCGGCGCGCCAGATGGCGCGCTGGAAGGAGCAGACCGTCGCGCTGGCCAAGCGTTACGCCAAGCCGGCGGTCCATGCCTTGCAGCAACTTGCCGCCCGGCTCAGCCGGCATGAGGCGACCGGCGATGCCGAGAACCCGGTGGCGGCCGGTTTCGAGGCGCTGTCGCGGCGCGGCACGCGCATCCTGCTCGCCTATAGCGAAGCCGATCCCGGCCTTGAGGAACTGGCACTCTACATGGGTCCGGATGGTATCGAGGCGACCCGGCTGGCCGGCGTCGGGAAACGGATCATCGCCGGCGCCGACCATCCGATGACACAGGGCCACGCGCGGGCGGAGTTGCTGGCTTTGATGCGGGACTTCATGGCCGACCGGGACGAAGCCAGGGCGGCGTGAGGCGCGCCGTCCGATCATGACGCCATGGTCTCCCGCCGCCTCGCCGCTTCCCGCGCATATGTGCAGTCTTGCCGTCATCATCGCCGATCGCAGATCGCGATCTCCGGAATAACCACGAGACTGTCCTGCGGGAGAATGCCGAGGGCGAACCGAGGAATACGGCCCGGAAAACGACGGTCAAACTGTAGCGATATCATCGGGCAGCATCGAATAGTATTGACGCAGCGAGTGGCGCTCCCTCTTGCCTGCCAATACGGAGATCGGCCATGTCCGCCGCCGCGCCGATGCCAGCAAGACGTGACTCGGTTCTGATCGATCTCGCCCTGCAGGGCGGCGGCTCGCATGGCGCCTTCACCTGGGGCGTACTCGACAGGTTGCTGCAGGAGCCCTGGCTCAGGATCGAGGGTATTTCCGGCACTTCGGCCGGCGCCATGAACGCGGCGGTGCTTGCGCATGGCTATGCCGGAGACGGCGCGGCGGGCGCGCGCGCGGCGCTGGAGGCGTTCTGGCGCAAGGTCTCGCAGGCCGCGCGCTTCAGCCCCTTCCAGCGCAGCCCGATCGACGTGATGCTCGGCCGCTGGACGCTCGACAATTCGCCGCTGTTTCTGACCATGGATATGATGGCGCGGGTCTTCTCGCCCTATGACCTGAACCCGCGGGGCACCAATCCGCTGCGCGACATCCTGACCGAAACTATCGATTTCCCCAGGCTTTCGGCTGGTTCGATCAAGCTCTTCGTCACCGCCACCAATGTTCGCACCGGCCGGGGCCGGGTGTTTCGCAATGACGAACTGACGCCGGACGTGCTTTTGGCCTCGGCCTGCCTGCCGACCATGTTCCAGGCCATTGATATCGACGGCGAAGGCTATTGGGACGGCGGCTATTCCGGCAATCCGACGATTACGCCGCTGGTGCGCGAATGTGACTCCCGGGACACGATCCTGGTTCCGATAAATCCGGTGGTGCGTGCGGGCACCCCGCGCTCCGCGCGCGACATCCTTGATCGTCTCAACGAAGTCTCCTTCAACGCCGTGCTGCTGAAGGAACTCAGGATGATCGCTTTGCTGCGCAAGGTCGCCGATCCCGGCGATGACGAGGGCGCGCGCTGGGCGGCGATGCGCATCCACAAGGTCGACAGCGAGGCGCTGGCCGATCTCGGCGCTTCCTCCAAGCTCAATGCCGAATGGGCTTTCCTGGAGATGCTGCGCGACCAGGGGATCAAGGCGGCCGAGGCTTTCCTCGCGACCAAGAGCGACGACCTCGGCCGCCGCTCGTCGCTGGATCTCGACATCCTGCTGCAAGGGGTCTGACGCATGGGGCTGGCGGGCATTCTGATCGGGCTCGGCCTGTTGATCTGGCTGGCGTTCCGCGGCTGGAGTGTGGTGTTGCTGGCGCCGGCCGCGGCTCTCCTTACCGCGCTGTTCGGCGGCGAGCCGCTTCTGGCGCATTGGACGCAGACCTTCATGGGGAGCGCCGCGCGTTTCCTGGCGCAGTTCTTTCCACTGTTCCTGCTCGGCGCCCTCTTCGGCAAACTGATGGAGGACAGTGGCTCGGTGTCGGCCATTGCCGATTTCATGGTGCAGCGACTTGGCCAGGCACGCGCCGTTCTCGCCGTCGTGCTGGCCGGCGCGCTGGTCACCTATGGCGGCGTCAGCCTGTTCGTCGCCTTCTTCGTGCTGGCGCCGATGGCACAAGAGCTGTTTCGCTCAGCCGGCATCCCCAGACGCCTGATGCCGGCTGCGATCGTGCTGGGGACATCGACCTTCACCATGTCGGCGCTGCCGGGAACGCCGTCGATCCAGAACGCCATTCCCATGCCGTTCTTCGGCACCACACCCTTTGCCGCGCCCGGCCTTGGCGTCATAGCCTCGCTGATCATGCTTGGCTTCGGCCTGTGGTGGCTGCAACGCAGCGAGGCCGCGGCGCGCAAGGCCGGCGAAGGTTTCGGTGAAGGCGTCCCGACCTCGGCCGAAAGGCTTGCCGGCGACCAGAAGCTGCGTGAGCGCGCCACCGCCGCGCGCGAGTTCGACCCTGCCGAGATCGGCCACGGCCAGCATGCCGAAACCGCGCCGCCGATCGGGCTGGCGGCGCTGCCGCTGGTCGTGGTGATCCTGGTCAATCTCACCATGTCGCTCATCATCCTGCCGGCGATGGATGTGGGCTTTCTGGCCGATCCGCGTTTCGGCGGGACATCCATGGCCGCCGTCGGGGGTGTCTGGGCGGTGGTGACCGCGCTTGCCTGTGCGATCGTCACCGTCGTCGCCGTCAATTTCCGCCGGCTGCCGACCTTGCGCGAAACGATGGATGCCGGCGCCAACGCTTCGGTGCTGCCGGTCGTCAGCGTCGCGAGCCTCGTCGGCTTCGGCGCCGTGGTCGCGGCGATGCCAGCCTTCAGCGTCGTGCGCGACTGGGTGCTGGGCATCGGCGGCGGGCCGCTCGTCTCGCTGGCCGTGGCGACCAACATTCTGGCCGCGCTCACCGGTTCGGCGTCGGGTGGCCTGACCATCGCGCTCGACGCGCTCGGCAGCACCTATATGGCACGGGCGGCCGAGATCGGCCTGAACCCGGCGTTGCTGCACCGCGTCGCCGTCATCGGCTCCGGCACCTTGGACAGCCTGCCGCATAACGGCGCCGTGGTCACTCTGCTTGCCGTCTGCGGCGCGACCCATCGCGAAAGCTATTTCGACATCGTCATGGTCGGGATTGTCGGGGCGATCATCGCCTTGGTCGCCGTCATCGCGCTCGGCTCGGCCTTCGGCTCGTTCTGATCGGGCCTCTGGAATCGGATCGGTGGTCGTAAAGTGGTCTTGTCGGGCAGGGCCTACTGGTGCTGTCGCCAAGGCCAATTATCGCCTAAGGAGCGCCGCCTCACCGGAAGGAAACCGTCCATGGCCGGCTCGGTCGATGCCCCCGATTGGTCCACCATTCCCGCGCCGCCTGACGACGGCGCGGCGCGCCACCTTCCCGGCAGCCCGGTTCCACCGGTCGCGCTTGCCGCAACCGATGGTGCGCGCGTCGACCTCTCGGCTCAGAACGGCCTGACGGTGGTCTACGCCTACCCGCGCACCGGCCGGCCCGGCACGGACAATCCTGAGGGCTGGGACATGATCCCCGGCGCGCGCGGCTGCACGCCGCAATCCTGCGCCTTCCGCGATCATTTCGGCGAGCTGAAGGCGCTCGGCGTCGACCATCTCTACGGCCTGTCGACGCAAGATCCGGCCTATCAGCGCGAGGCCGCGATACGCCTGCATCTGCCCTTCGCCATCCTGTCCGACGAGCATCTGGCGCTCACCATGGCCATGGCGCTGCCGACCTTCACGACTTCGGGCCTGACGCTGCTGAAGCGTTTCACCCTGGTCATCCGCGACGGCCGCGTCGAACATGTCTTTTATCCCGTGTTTCCGCCCGACCGGAACGCCGCCGATGTCATCGCCTGGCTGAAGCACAAGGCCTGACGCCCTGATGCCGCTAAATCCGCCTCCCGAACAAGGACTTCTCCCGTGAATGCGATGTTCCGCGGTCTCTCCGCTTTCCCGATCACGCCCGCCGACGCGGATGGCCGGGTCGATGCCGAGGCCCTGCAGCGGCTGGTCAGGCGGCTGACCGACGCCAAGGTCGATTCCATCGGCCTGCTCGGCAGCACCGGCACCTATCCCTATCTGAGCCGCGCCGAACGCCGCCGCGCGATCGTGGCGGCGGTCGCCGTGGCCAAGGGCAAGGCGCCGATCCTGGTCGGCTCGGGAGCGTTGCGCACCGACGAGGCGGTGGCGCTGGCGCGTGATGCCGAGGAAGCCGGCGCCGATGCGCTGCTGCTGGCCCCGGTGTCCTACACGCCGCTGACCGACCGCGAGGTCTTTGCGCATTTCGAGGCGGTGGCGGCGGCGGTGAAGCTGCCGGTCTGCATCTATAACAATCCCGGCACCACCCATTTCACCTTTTCCGCCGGACTGATCGCCCGGCTGAGCCGGATCGGCACGATCGCGGCGGTGAAGAACCCCGCGCCCGATGCCGGTCATGTCTTCGCCCAGCTCGAGGATCTGCGCGCGCGTGTCGGCCGCGATTTCTCGCTCGGCTTTTCCGGCGACTGGAAGGTGACGGAAACGCTGATCGCCGGGGCGGACGCCTGGTACAGCGTGGCCGGCGGCCTGTTCCCGGAACCCTGCATGGCGATCGTCCGGGCGGTGCGTGCCGGCAAGCCGGCCGAGGCGCGCAGGCTCAATGCCGAGCTGCAGCCGCTCTGGGACCTGTTCATCGCCCATTCGGGCCTGCGCGTCGTCTATGCCGCCGCCAATGCGCTCGGACTGGCCAAGGCCGCCCCGCCGCTGCCGATCCTGCCGCTCGAAGCCGATGCCGAACGTCAGGTGCGCGCGGTCGTGGAACGGCTGCGGCTGCGGTAGGCGAATGGTGGGTGGCGAATGGCGAATAGAGCATGATGCGAGAGGCTTCGCGCGTCGCATCGTGCCCCATTCGCCATTCGCTACTCCCCATTCGCTCCCTTCACCACCACCCGTTCCGGCTGCTTCAGCCGAACTCCCGTCTCGTCGGCAACCAGAGTGTGGACGTAGAAATAGGTCTCGCAGGCATCGCTCGCCTCCATGACGGGCGAGGGCGCCGAGACGATGGTGAGGCCCGCGCATTCGCCGATCCAGTCGAGATGCCGGTGGCCGTGCATGACCACGATCCGGTCGGCGAAGCGGCGCAGCCGCCGGACGAACCAACTGCCGTTGATCAGCGCCGTGCCGATGCGTTCCGACAGGGCCCGGGCGGGCATGGGATATTCGACCAGGTGGTGGTGCAGGCCCAGGATCCAGCGCGCGGCGGGATAGCGTGCGAGCGCGATCTCGACCGCCGCGACATCTTCGGCCGAGACCATGCCGAGCGCGTTGGTGAAGGAAAAATGGGTGTCGGCATTGGAGTTGAGCAGGATGACGCCGAGGCCGTCCTCGGTCGCCGGCGGCAGCACCAGGGGAAACACGTCGAGCCACAGATCGCTCAGCGACCGCGCATGCCGCCAGGAACCGGTATCGGCGAAACGCGTCAGGCTGGCGAGATGTGGTTTCAGCGCTGTGTTCAGCGTCGCGCCGAGCGCGCCCTTGTCGCGCTCGACCACCCGCATGCGGTCGCCCTGGATCGCGGCCATGGCCGACAGTGCGCGCAACAGGCGTAGCCGCTTGTTGGGACTGGTCGGCAGGTCGAGCCGGGCGGGATTGGCCCGGTCGACGACATTGACGTCGTGATTGCCCGGCAGGATGAGCATCAGTTCGGCCAGCCGGGGATGCTGCTGCAGCAGGTCGAAAAAGGCCGCCCATTCGGCCGAACGGCCGGCGTCGGTAATGTCGCCGGTCAGCACGATCCGGTCCAGCGGCTCGGCCGCGTGGACCAGTTCCAGCCGCTGCAGCAGCGCCGCGATCCGGCCATTGCCGCGCGGGCCGGAACGGCCGCTTTCGATGCGCAGGCCATAGGGCTCGCCGACCGCGTGGAGATCGGAGAGATGGGCGATACGCCAACGATGCCCGGGCGCGGCATCGGCGGCGAAATCGCCCAGCGCGCGGGGTTGCGGCATCGTGGTATCGGCGATCGACCAGACCAGTGCCGCGGCGGCGAGATAGGCGCCGATCAGCACCACCGAATTGGCCAGTGCGTTCATGGCGAGGCGATAGGGCGAGGCGAGATCGGCGATCTCGCCGACCCAGGACGAGCTCGGCCAGGCCGACAGCACGGCGGCGAGCGACAGGCCGCAGAGCACCAGGCCGGCCGCCGCCGAGGTCGTCGAGCGCAGTGTCGCGCGCGCCGCTTCGCTGGCATCGGCCGGCAGCAGCTTCTCGACGAAGTGCCTGAGCGTCTCGCGGCAGGCGACATAAAACGGCTGCACGGCGAGCGAATTCAGCTGCCAGAAATTGCTTTCCGCCGCGCGGAGCAGGGGCCGGCCGGCGAACCAGCCGATGCCGACCACCACCAGGAACAGTGCCAGCGCGCCGAGCCCGGCATAGGGCGAGGTGATCTTGTCCTGCAAGGTGGAGGCCCAGCCGAGCGCCACCTGGGGTGCCAGGCCGAGCACGATGCCCGGGCCGATGATCAGGATGAACCAGGCGGTGATCAGCTTGGGCAGGCTGATCTCGGCGACCAGCGTGCCGGCCAGCGCGAGCAGCGAGCGCCGCTTGGTGGAGAGCGCGTCGTCCTCGACATCGCCGCGGCGCGGATCGACGATCGGTCGCATCGTCCGCGGCCGGCGCACCTGCCGGTCCTGGACGGCAGCGTCAGGCGGCGCAGCGGGGCGCGATCCGGGCGCGGTCATCGGCGGGCCGGACGGCAGGTGAGGTGGGGCGGCGGCAAAACCATGACGGCGCGATTTGACCCCATCGCCGTGCCGCAGCGCAAGGACGATCTCGACGAGCCGCCGCCGCGGCCCCGCGCCGGCGGGTGCGACGGATCGCAGGGCCTTGACGATATCCAGGATCGTCGTGGTCGGCGGCATGGCTGGCGCGGACGCTCCGGTGGGCGCGGCACATCCGCGCGGCGACCGGAGCCTCGGCGCTCAGCATTGCGTCAACATGATGGGGCGAGTGGCGAGTGGCACGCGCGAACCCTCTCCCGCAAGCGGACGAGGGTTTACGCGCAGGGCGCTTTTCGCTTCATCTCTATTCGCTATTCGCTATTCGCTATTCGCCCATCCCGCTCCTCCGGCAGCCATTCCTCCAGCGTCACCTCGAAGGTCATGCAGATCGGATTGGCGCCGGCCACGAAGGGCCCGCCGTGAATGGCGCCGTCGGTGCCGGCCACCACGCCCGAGAGCGCCGCGCGCAGCGACCCGTCGGATTTCTCGCGCACCTCGCCGGCGAGGCTGACGATTTCGACTGCCGGGCCCTTCACCGCGACGAAGCCGCCGTCGCGGGTGGCCAGGCACGCGTCGACCAGGCTGCCCAGCGCGCCGCGCACAAAGGCATTGCGGAAGCCCTCCGCGAGGCAGAGCTTCTCGACGCCCTGCACCAGGTCTTCGTTCGGCGCGATGCGGGCATAGGCGACGCGGCCCATCCGGCCGGTTTCGACCGTCACGTCAGGCATGGATCGCGACCTTCAGGGGCTGCAGCAGGGGGATGTTGGTTTCGGCGTCATAAGCCTGCCTCAACTCGAAATCGTCGAGCGAGGTGACCAGCACCGGAATCGGTTCGGGCCCGACGATGCAGCTCTCGGTCAGGATATGGCCGCCCACCATGGCGCCGGCCTCGGTGCGGATGGCGGCGTGGCAATGCACCAGCGGGCTGCCCTTCAGGCTCCGGCCGATGGTCGCGTTGCCGAACACCATGAAGGCACGGCCGGCGGCGATCGGGCTGGTATAGGCGATCACCGCCCTTCCCGTGGGGTCGGGTGGCGCGACACAGTAGAGAAGATCGTCGAAGAAGCCGCCGAGAATGGTGGTCGAAGCCGAGGTGATGCCGTGGTCCGCGAGCGGGCCGACCAGCGCGTCGTGAAGGCTGAGGCCGGGCTGAAGCGCCAGGCGCAGGTGGCGCGCCGAAGCCGAGGCGAGGCTCTGGATGCGCACCGGGTTGAACCGGCCGGGATGGATCAGCGTGCGCGGCCGCGGGAAGGGCGCCGCCGCGATCACGCCAGGGCTCCTTCCCGAACGACGCCTTCTCGTTCCCGCGCGGCGCTTTCGCCATGCCGCGCCGGTTCGGCGGCGGCCGGCGGCATATGCCTGACGTCGGCCGCCCCGGGCAGCCGCTGGACCAGCGCCACGAAGGTCTCGACCGACAGGAGACCGTTCGGTCCGAACGAGATCGAGATCCGTGCCGGGCGACCGTCGTCTGTCGTCACGGTCGCTGTGCCCAGCCGGTAGTTCAGCCTGCGCAGGATGTCGAAGGCGCGCGGCAGGTCGTCGAGCGGCGTGTCGGTGCGAAAATCGATCCTGTGCATGGCGGTCTCTCCGGAGCCGACGGGAGGTTAGCGGAGCTGCCGCAGCAAGACTTACCGAATTTGCGGCTTCAGAGAGCCATACCGGAACGATCGTTTGGCGATGTCGATATTCGACGGTAAACTTGACCGCCATATTGCGCCGCAACAGATTGAGGTCGCCTTGTCCAGACCGCTCGACGCCATCGACCGCAAGATCCTGAGAGAGTTGCTGGCCGACGGCCGCCTGTCGATGAGCGAGCTGGCCGGCCGGGTCGGCCTGTCGACCAGCCCGTGCTGGCAGCGGGTCAAGCGGCTGGAGGAGGACGGCACGATCCAGGGTTATGCGGCGATCCTCGACCAGCAGCGCCTGGGCCTGACCGAGACCGTCATCATCGAGGTGACGCTGGAGCGCCATGACGATGAGGTGCTGGAGCGTTTCGGCGCCGCCATGGCGGCGCTGCCCGAGGTGCTCGAGGCCTATCTGACCACGGGCGAATACGATTACTTCATCAAGGTCGCGGTCAGCGGCACCGCCGGCTACGAAGAGTTTCTCAGGAAGAAACTCTACAAGATCCCGGGCGTGCGCCATTCACGCTCCTGCTTCGCGCTGAAATGCCTGAAGCGGAGCCTGTCGGTGGTGCCGGAAGGGTGAGGAGAGGCCAAGGTGCCGCTGGATCAAGGCTTCCGCAAAGGCAGAGGGTCTGCCGGTGCCCTTCGTTCGCGCGGCTCGGCGCTTCCGCATGCGCCCCAAAAATCCGCGCGATCCGGATGTCTCTTGCGCGATCCGGATTGCGCGCGTCGCCCATCTGCGCTCTCGTGACGCCATCAACGGTCGCGCAAGGCGGCCTCATCCTGGGGAGGATCGGATGGCGGAACTCGAAAAAGGCATTACCGAGGGCGGCACCGGCTATGCCGGCAAGACCTGGAACATTCTGGGCCAAGTCTATTTCCCGAAGGCGGTCTGCGAATCCACTTTCGCCTTCGAGACCAATAGCGAGCCCGGCCAGTTCGTGCCGGTGCATATCCACCCGACCCAGGAGGAGTTCATCCTGGTGCAGGAGGGCGTGCTCGACCTGAAGCTCGATGGCCAATGGGTCAAGGCCAAGGCCGGCGATCTCGTGCGCCTGCCGCGCGGCATTCCGCACGGTTATTTCAACAAGTCGGACAAGCCGGCCCGCGCGCTGTTCTGGGTGTCGCCCTCGCGCATGCTGGAGGAACTGTTCAACAACCTCCACAATGTCGCCGACCCGGAAGAGGTGGTGAAGATCTCGGCGCGCCACGAGGTCAATTTCCTGCCGCCCGAGGCCAACGCCTGAGGGCCTGGCCCTCCGTCGGCCGCCCTTCGAGATTTTCTCCTGAACCACCGCGCCATCTCGCCCCGGCGGGGCGAGCGACGGCAGCCGCAATGGACCGGCCGGCTGCCGGACGCCCCACTCGGCTGCGCCCGGCGCGCCGCGCAGCGGCGCGGCGACGGGCTCCGATTCCCCTGATTGAAGTGCCTTTTCCCAAACCCGCTCGAACGAGGGTCGGATCATGGTTGCGCAGAAGAACGTCTGCATCATCGGCGCCGGTATTTCCGGCCTGGTCGCGGCCAAGGTGTTCAAGGAACGCGGCCACCGGATCACCATTCTGGAACGCGGCGGCGATATCGGCGGCGTCTGGGAGCCCAGCCGCTCCTATCCCGATGTCCAGACCCAGAGCCCGAAGGAGCTCTATCGCTATACCAGCAAGGCCATGCCGTCCTCCTATCCGGAATGGCCCAGGGGGCCGCAGGTCCACCAATACCTGACGGAGTTCGCCGGGGATCACGACCTGACACCCCATCTCAGGCTGAACAGCAAGGTCGTCGCGATGGCGCGGCGGCCGGCCGGTCATCCGGGCTGGACGCTGGAGATTCAGGCCGGCAATGGTCCCGTGATGGCGGAAGCGTTCGATTTCGTCGTGGTCTGCACCGGCCAGTTCTCCGACAAGAACATCGTCGACCATCCCGGCGACCAGGATTTCGCCGCGGCCGGCGGCGCCATCATGCACTCCTCGGACTATACCGATCCGGCAACCGTCAAAGGCAAGCGCGTCATCGTGCTGGGCGGGTCGAAATCGGCCACCGACATCGCGGTCAACGCGGTCAAGGCGGGGGCCGCCTCGGTCACCAACGTCATGCGCGAGCCGCTCTGGCGCATCCCCTATTTCATCGGGGGGCTGATCAACTTCAAGCGTATCCTTTATGTCAGGGCCCAGGAGGACATGTTCGGCGGCTGGGCGCAGACGCGCCGGACGCGTTTCAACCACAGTCTCGCCAAGCCTTTCGTCTGGGCCAATTGGCGGGCGCTGGAGAGCCTGCTGAAGATCCAGCTGAAGCTGAAGAAATGCCGCATGGTGCCGGCGACGCCGATCGAGACCGCGATCAATTGCTCGATCCCGATCGCCACTCCGGACTATTACCCGATGGCGGCGGACGGGCGCGTTCATACGGTTCTGGGCACGATCCTGCGTTACGACGGCCGCACCGTGGTGCTCAGCGACGGCCAGCGGCTCGACACCGACGTCGTCGTCCAGGCAACCGGCTGGAAGCTCGGGGTGCCCTTCCTGCCCGATGAGTACCGGGCGAGGCTGGTCGAGCCCGACGGCCAGTACCGGCTCTACCGGCTGATCGCCAATCCCGATCTGCCCGACATGGGGTTCGTCGGCTTCAATTCGTCCTTCGCCACCGTGCTTTGCGCGGAAATGGGCGCCAACTGGCTGGTGCGCTATGCCGACGGCCAGCTCGCCCGCCAGCCGGGCGCCGCCGAGATGCGCGAGAATATCGACATGATGCTGCGCTGGAAACGCGAGGAGCGGCCGGCGGCGGGCGTCTATGGCGGGCTCTGCGTCGCGCCCTTCCATTTCAGGCATTTCGACGAATTGCTCGAGGATATCGGTGCGACGACCCGCCGGCGCAGCCCGCTGGTGGAGAAGTTTTCGCCACCCGATGCCGATGCCTTCGGCCACTATCTGGCCTCCGCGCCGCAATATCGGGCGAATGGCGAATAGCGAGTGGCGAATAAGGCATGATGCGAAACGCTGCGTGCAAACCCTCGCCGGCTCGCGGGAGAAGGTGGCGAGGGTTTACGCGCGCGGCGGGTTTCGCTTCATCCCCATCTCCCACTCCCCACCCGCCATCAGCCGGTCGCCCCTACCGCACCCTCCGCCGCGTCTGCGACGGCGCTTCGCCGTAACGCGCCGCATAGGCCGCTGCCGCGCGACCGGCATGGCCGAGGCCCGCCTGGACCATCAATTCGGTGACGCTTGCCTCTTCGCCTGAAACCATCAGCGCCGCGCGCAGCCGCTCCAGCCGGATCGCCTGCAGCCTTTCGGTCAGCGTCTCGCCGCGGTGGTGACGGAAGGTCTCCTGCAGTGCACGCAGGCTGGCGCCGGCAGCAAGCGCCACGTCGGCCATGGCGATCGGCTGCGCGGCATGCTCGATCAGGAAGGCTTCGGCCCGCCGGAGCACCGCCGGGCCGGGCAGAGCCGCGGGTTGTGCCAGCAGGTCCGAGCGGTCGTGCCGGAGCCCGGTCAGCATCAGCGTCGCCAGGCCGTCGCGCAGCAGCACCTGATAGGGCTCGGGCACAGGTGCCGGTCCGTCGGCGGCATCGAGCATGACCTGGACATGGCGGGCCAGCGCCCGGCCGACCGGACCGGTGAGGTCGACGCCGGCATCGAACTCGACCCGCTCGCAGGGGCGGCCGACCATGGCGCCGGCGAGCCGCTCCACCTCGTCGCGGCGGATCAGCACGATGATCTTCTCGCAGCCGTCCCGCCAGGTCATGCGCGTCGGCAGCGTCGGCGACAGGATCGAGGCGGAGCAGCCGGCCATCACCTCGGTCAGCCGGCTGCCGCAACGCACCCGCGCCGCACCCTTCACCGGCACCTGCAGCAGGAAGAAGCCGGAGAGCTCACCCGGGTCGATCTCGACCTCCGCGCCATAGGCGACGAAGTTCATCGAATAGCCGGCCTGGGGCGCGCTGTGGTGGCGGGCGTGGAAATGGCCGGGGCTGCGCGCCGTGGGGGTGAGGAAATGCGGGCAGAAGATCCGCCCGATCGCGTCGCGGGCCTCGTCGGGTGAGCGCGTGTCGACCGCCGCGAACCGCGCCAGAGGGGCATGTGCGGACGCATCAGCCGGCATGGCCTGACATCTCCTGGCACCGGCAAGCCCGGGCACGGGGCGGAACTATGCGGTGAAATACCGGCGGGGGGAAGCGGGCCGCCGCCTCGGTCGCGGCGGCGCGGCCTCAGCCCTTGCCGGCTTCCGCCGCCTTGGCGATCTCCTGGTTGCGCAGGATGAAGCGCTGCAGCTTGCCGCTCGGCGTCTTGGGCAGCTCGGTCACGAACGCGATCTCGCGCGGATAGGCATGGGCCGACAGGCGCTGCTTGACATAGTGGCTGAGCTCTTCGGCCAGCGCATCCGAGGGCGCGACGCCCTTCGCCAGCACGACGAAGGCCTTGACCAGCTCGGTGCGCTCCGGGTCCGGCTTGCCGATCACCGCGACCTCCACCACGGCGGGATGCTCGATCAGCGCGCTCTCCACGTCGAAGGGGCCGATGCGATAGCCCGACGAAGTGATGACATCGTCCGAGCGGCCGACAAAGGCGACGCCGCCGTCGGGGCCCATCTCCATGACGTCGCCGGTGCGGTAATAGCCGCCAGCGATCGCCGGCGTTTCCTGCTGCCAGTAGCCGGTGAACCACATCAGCGGTGAACGGGCGATGTCGACCGCGAGCACGCCCGGCTGATGGGCCGGCAGCTCGCGGCCGGCATCGTCCAGGATCGCCACGCGATAGCCGGGCAAGGGCAGGCCGGCCGCGCCGGGCCGCATCTCGTGGCGCAGCCGGTGATGATTGCACACCACCATACCGGTCTCGGTCTGGCCGTAATGGTCGAAGATCGGCACGGCGAGGTGCTCGGCGAACCAGCGGATCACCTCCGGGTTGAGCGGCTCGCCGGCACTGCTGACGACCCGCATCCGGCCCTTCGCAGCGGCCGCGGCCGCCGGTCCCGCCGCGATCAGCAGGCGATAGGCGGTGGGGGCACCGGCGAGATTGGTGATGCCGTATTTGGCGATGACGCGGTAAGTGTCCTGCACGGTGAAGGGGCCGTCATAGAACAGCGTGGCATGGCCGAGCATGAGCGGGCCGGTAACGGCGTAATAGAGGCCATAGGCCCAGCCGGGATCAGCGATGTTCCAGAACTGGTCCTCGGCGCGCAGGTCCACCGCTTCGCGCATATAGGCGGAGAAGCTGACGAGTGCGCGCAGCGGCACCGGCACACCCTTGGGCAAGCCGGTGGTGCCGGAGGTCGACATCATCAGGAACAGGTCGTCGCCGCGTCGCATGATCGGCGCGAAGCTGGCGGACTGCCGGTCGAGCTCGGCGCGGAAGTCGATGTCGCCGGCGCGCAGCGGCGCGTCGCCGTGACGCACCACGGCGGTGTCGAAGCGCAGGCCTTCGATCCCATCGAGCTTGGCCCGGTTCGCCGCGTCGGTGACCACCAGCCGGGCGCGGCTGGTTTTCAGCCGGTGCTCGATGGCTTTCGGCCCGAAGGCGGTGAACAGCGGCTGGTAGACCGCGCCGGCGCGCCAGGTGCCGAGAATGGTGACGATGAGTTCGGGTGTGCGGGGCAGCAGGCCTGCGACCACGTCGCCAGGTTTGATGCCGCGGCCGACGAGCAAATTGGCGAAGCGGGCGGAGAGCGCCTGGAGCTCGGCGAAGGTGAAGCTGGCGCTGCGGCCGTCCTGGGCCTCCCAGTAGAGTGCGACGCGGCCGGTCCCGGCGTGGCGATCGCAGCATTCGACGCAGGCGTTGAGGCCATCCGACAGACTGCCGTCGAGTGCGGTGGCGAGGGCATCGAAATCGAAGGCCGCGGCCGCCTGTGCGTAGTCGGGCAGGGCTTCGGCACCGGTCTTGTCGAGCGCGTGTACCATGTCGTTCTCTCCCGGTTCTTTCGCTCTCTTGAGACGCGTCGCCGCGCCGGAGCCTGGTTGCTCGACTATACCGCAACGGCCCGGAATGTGATGACCCCGGCGACCGCGACCTCACGCTGATCTTGCCTCATGAACCACCGGCCGGGGAGCTGGCCATGGGGCAGGGGGCTGCGACTGGATGCTGGAGAGGTCGGCCGCGGCTATCGACGGCCGGCCGGGACAAGGGCACATTAAGTGTCTATGCGCCTTCCGGTTGAAATGGCCGCTCGAGCGCGTCTAATTGTCGTTGTCGATATCATTGCAGCGGCCCTTCATGCAGGACAATCACGCCAAGCGACACCTCGCTTCCATCTTGGTCACGACGCTCTGCATCGGTGTGATCATCGCCAGTTGGCCGCTGACAGTCCGCCTGTTGTCTCCGGAGGCGAGGTTGCCGCTGACCTTTCCCTTCGGCCAACTGGGGCTGGCTCTGGCCTGCGCGGCGATGTCCGCGTCGCTCTTGATGGACATCCCCTTGATCCGAAAAGAGTGGCGGAACGCCAAGTATTCCGCGCAGTTTGGAACGCCGGCGGCAAGACAAGACGGGATGGTTTTCGGCGTCTTGGCCGCGCTCTATATCGTTCTGTTCGGGATGAACATCGCGATGCCCTCGGTTCTCAATATCCCGATGTCTCCACGGGCCGACCGACCCGAGACAATGCTCGTCCGGAAGCCTGTACCCGCTGCGGAATCGGGCGAGGTCTTGTGGGCGCCGAACCACTGGACCCCGCCTTTGCCTCAATCGCCAGATCCTGGCCGGAGCCGAGACGCCAATTGAGCGGGCCGCCGCGCTAGCTGCCCACGGCGGGGCTCGCCCGCTTCACCGGCGCCTCGACCTCGGGCGTCCAGCCCAGCGCGCGCGAAATGGTCTCGGCGGTTTCGGCGACCAGCGGGCCCAGCACCGGCACGCGGGCATCGGTGATGCGTTCGCGCGGGCCGGAGACGCTGATGGAGGCGAAGACCGAGCCGCCGGCGTCGCGGATCGGCGCGCCCACGCATTGCAGGTTGGGCTGGTGCTCGCTGCGGTCGATCGAATAGCCGCGCGCCCGGGTCTCCGCGAGATCGCGGCGCAGCGCCTCCGGCTCGGTGATGGTCGATGGCGTGTAGCGTTTGAGGCCGGCGGCGACCACCTGGTCGAAGGTGGCGAGATCGCGGAAGGCCAGGATCGCCTTGCCGACGCCGGTGCAATAGCAGGGCGCGCCTTCGATGGTCATGATCAGCGAGCTCGGACCGGATTCCAGCTCCTTGCGGTCGACATAGACGGCGTGCAGTCCGTCGAACAGGCAGAGATGCACCACTTCGCCGGAGAGCTTGGCGAGCCCGTCGACATAAGGCTGCGCCTCGCGGTGCAGGTCGAGATTGGCCAGGAACATGCTGCCGAGCTCGAACAGCTTGAGGCCGAGCCGGTAACGGTCGCGGCCGCGCGCCTGCTCGATGAAGCCGATCTCCTTCATGCTGGCGAGCAGGCGATGCGTGGTCGCCTTGGGAAAGCCGGTGCGGGCGTGAATGTCGGCCAGCCCCAGCGTGCGGTGCTGCACCGAGAAGCACTGCAGGATGCGCGCCATCTTGGTGAGCGACTGCACCTGGTCCTTGGCCGAAGATCCGCTCGCCGTTCCGCCGCTCACGTCTGCCCTCTCGGCCATCTGGTCATGGGGCCGCTCCCCGGCCATGCACAGCCTTCATAGCCGATATTGCAGGCTAGGAAAATCGGAATTGGCCCTTGACCAATGTCCATTTCGGCTGTTGAGTTCTGCTATCCGGAATAAGAGTCCCAATCGGACCTGTGGAAACCCAAGGAACCTCTCCGATGACTTCGAAACTCTATGGCGTCATTCCGCCCATGACCACGCCCTTCCGTGCGGATGGAGACATGGTGCTGAGCGCGGTCAAGGCGCAGGTCGACTTCCTGGTCGAGGCCGGCTCGCACGGCCTGGCGGCCGGCGGCTCGACCGGCGAGGGCCATGCCCTCGATCACGAGGAATATCGCGACCTGATGGCCGAGACGGTGAGCGCCACCGCCGGCCGCATCCCCGTCATCGCCGGCATCATCGTCGATTCCACCCGCGACGCGGTCCGCCGCGGCAAGGCGGTGCGCGATCTCGGCGTCGCGGCGCTGCAGGTCACCCCGGTGCACTACCTGTTCAAACCCGACGACGACGCCATGGTCCGCCATTTCCGCACCATGGCTGATGAGACCGGCATGCCGATCATCATCTACAACGTCGTGCCCTGGAGCTATCTGTCGCCGGCGCTCTTGATCCGCATCATGACCGAGGTGCCGCTGGTCATTGGCGTCAAGCAGAGCGCCGGCGACCTCAAGCTGTTCGCCGACCTGATGCTCAACGCGCCGAAGGACAAGCTGATCTTCTCGGCCGTCGATGCGCTGATGTATTCGTCCTACACGCTGGGAGCGGCCGGCTCGATCGCCGCCATCCTGTCGGCGGCGCCAAAGGCTTCCGTCGATCTCTGGGACGCGGTCAAGGCCGGCGACCATGCCACGGCGCACGACCTGCACCGCAAGCTGCTGGTGCTGTGGAACGCCATGATCGCCGACAACCTGCCGGCCTGCACCAAGTTCGCGCAAACGCTGCAAGGCGTGCCGGCCATGCTGCCGCGCCAGCCCATGCCGGTGGCCTCCGCCGCGCAGCAGGCGGCGGTGACCAAGGCGTTGCAGGGATTGGGGATCAAGGATCTGCGCACGGACGCGCTGAAGGGCGCGGCCTGAGGCGGAAGCGTCAACCCTCGCCCGGCAGCTCATAGCATCGAGCGAAGGCGAGATGCGTTCGCACTCGCTATGCGCCGCCACTCTCTCCCGCAGGCGGGCAGGGGTTTGCGCATATCCTGCGCGCCCCGCCGGGGAGAGGTGAAAGTTGAGCCTTCGAAACCGAACAGCGCATTCCGAAGAACGGCTGCCCCACGTGCAATACCGGTGGGTCGAGCCATCCTCCGGCCCCTCTTCAAGACAATGAAAAATAGCCCCTGAAAACAGGGGTTTATGGGACGAAACGGAATCAGGGAGGGAGCGATGACGCTCACGAGACGGACATTCACGGCCGGTGCCGCGCTGGCGGGCCTCTCCGCGCCGGCGCTGGCCCAGACCTTCCAGCGCGATATCACGCTGGTGGTGCCCTGGGCCGCCGGCGGCGGCACCGACACGCTCGCCCGCACGCTGGTGAAGAACGCCAAGCAGCATATTGGCGTCAACGTCAACGTCGTGAACCGCACCGGCGGCACCGGGGCGGTCGGCATGCAATCGGTCGCGGCGGCGCGGCCCGACGGCTATACGGTCGGGCTCGTCACCTTCCACCTCTCGGCCTACCGGCTGATGGGGCTGAGCCAGCTCAGCTATCGCGACTTCCAGCCGCTGGCGCTGTTGAACCGCACGCCGGCAGCCTTCAGCGTCAAGGCGGATTCGCCGTTCAAGACGCTGAAGGACCTGGTCGACTACGCCAAGGCCAATCCCGGCGTGGTGACCGTGGCCAATAGCGGCGCCGGCGCCAACACCCACCTGTCGGCCGCGGTGCTGGCCAAGAACACCGGCATCCGGCTGAGCTTCGTGCCCTTCGACGGCGGCGCGCCGGCCCGCACCGCCATGGTCGGCGGCCATGTCTCGGCGCTGGTCTCCGGACCGGACGAGGTGCTGCAATATGTCAAGACCGGGCAGGTCCGTTTCCTCGCCATGGTCGGCGAGCAGCGCCATCCGAGCTTTCCCGACGTGCCGACGGTGGCAGAGGCCGGCTTCCCGATCCAGAACGTCATCTATGACTGGCGCGGCATCGCCGGCCCGAAGAGCCTGCCGGCGGACATCGCCAAGGCCCTGAACGACGGTTTCGCCAAGATGGCCAACGACCCCGACTTCATCGCCCTGATGGACCAGGTGGCACTGCCGCGCGTCTATATGAACGGCGCCGATTTCGGCACATTCCTCGCCGGCATGGAGACTGCCCTGCAGCCGGCCCTGGCGGAAGTCGGGCTGCTCAAGACATGAGCGGCACCCGTCTCAAGCGGATGACCGTGCCGGACCTGGTCGCCGCCGGCCTCGCCTTCGCGGCGGCGGCCTGGGCGGTGATCGAGTCAGGCCGATGGCCGGCGCCCGAATTCATCGGCGGGCCGGCGGTGGTGCCACGGGTCATCGCGGTCGTCCTGTTCGTCGCCGCCGCGGTCCTCGGCTGGAACGCGCTGAAAGGCCGCTCCGAGGTGATCGAGGAGCCGCTCGACGGGGCCAAGAAGCAGCGCCTCGGCCTCATGCTGGTGGTGACCGGGGCCTATGCCGCGGCGCTCGAGCCCTTCGGCTTCCTGCCGGCGACCATGGTCTATCTCGCGGTCTTCGCGCTGGTGCTCGGCATGCGCCGCTGGCCGACGATCGCAGGCTACGCGGTGGGCCTGCCCGCCGCCTTCCATCTCGTCTTCAGCACCGTGCTGAAAGTGCCACTGCCGCCGGCGGCCTGGCCGTTCTGAGGGGAATGGGGATGGGGAGTGGTCCGAATCTCGAAGCAGATGCGCAAAAGGGACCGCGCGACCAACCCTCTCCCAGAGGGAGACGGTGGCGCCGTCAGGCGCCGGGTGAGGGGACGTCTATTTCCGGATCGTACGGTGCGCTGCGCGAGCTTCGCACGCCGCCATTCTTCGCGACGGTCACGCCCCTCACCCGCCCGCTGACGCGGGCATCCTCTCCCGGAGGGAGAGGGTCATTTTCCCGGCGCAATCTCCCACCCGCGCGGATCCGCCCATGCTTGACCTGACCTTGCTGTTCCACGGCTTCGCGACCGTCCTGTCCGGGCCGAACCTGCTCGCCATCGTGCTCGGCACGATCGGCGGCATCATCGTCGGCGCGCTGCCGGGGCTGACCGCCACCATGGCGATCGCGCTGCTCATTCCCTTCACCTTCTCGATGGGGCCGACGACCGGCATCTGCATGCTGCTGGCGGTCTATACCGCCGGCATCTATGGCGGCGGCATCGCCTCCATCCTGATCCGCACGCCCGGCACGCCGGCGGCCGTCGTCACCGTGCTCGATGGCTATCCCATGGCGCAGAAAGGCCTGGCCGGCCAGGCGCTGGGGCTCGCCACCGTCGGCTCCGGTATAGGCGGGCTGTTCTCGGCCATTTGCCTCGCCTTGTTCGCGCCGATCCTGGCGACCTTCGCGCTGCGCTTCAGCGCGCCGGAATATTGCGCCCTGGCCATTCTCGGCCTCGCCGTCACGGTCACCATGACCGGCCGCTCGCCGCTGAAGGGGGCCGTCTCCGCGACTGGCGGCCTGCTCATCGCCATGGTCGGGCTCGACCCGATCGGCGGTTTCCCACGTTTCACCTTCGGCTCCACCGAACTGGTCGGCGGCATCAGCTTCGTGCCCATGCTGATCGGCCTGTTCTCGCTGTCGGAAGCCTTCCGCCAGGTCGAAATTATCGGCAAGGCCGAGCAGGTGACGGCGAAGATCGGCCGGGTGGTGCCGCGCATCGCCGAGATCGTCGTGCACAAATGGGTGCTGCTGCGCGCCTGCCTGATCGGCATGACGGTCGGCGTCATGCCCTCCATGGGGCCGGAAACCGCGGCCTTCATGTCCTATTCCGAAACCAAGCGCACCGCCGAGAATCCGGAGGACTTCGGCAAGGGCGAGCCGGCCGGCGTGGTCGCGGCGCAGACCGCCGAGAACGCCTCGACCGGCGGCGACGTGCTGCCGATGATCACGCTCGGCGTGCCGGGCGACGCCGCCACCGCCGTGCTGATGGGCGCGCTGACCATTCACAGTCTCGAGCCCGGGCCGCTCCTGTTCCGCGACCATCCCGACGTGGTGCACCAGATCTTTGCCGGCATGATCGTGGCCAACCTGTCCTTCCTGTTCATCGGCCTCCTGGGGGCGCGCTATTTCGCCAAGGTGCTGAATGTCGACCGGCGCCTGCTGGTGCCCGCCATTTTTCTGTTCAGCCTGATCGGCGCCTATGCGTTGAACAACAATCCGTCGGATGTCTGGGTCTGCCTGCTGTTCGGCTTTCTCGGCTATCTCATGCAGCGCTACGACTTCCCGGTCTCGCCCATGGTGCTGGCGCAGATCCTCGGCGCCATGGCGGAATCCAACTTCCGCCGTTCGCTCGCCATGAGCCAAGGCGATCTGATGATCTTCGTCAGCCGGCCGATCGCCGCCTGCATCCTGATCCTGGCGGTGCTCGCCGCCGTCAGCGCGGTGCGCCGGTCGCTGGCGCTGTCGCGCCAGGTCGCCACGGCCGATGCCGGCGCAGAGGCGAAGTGATGCTCCCCGACACCGGTTCGAAACGGGTCATTGCCGTCGGCATCGCGGTCATGGACAAGATCTTCGGCATCGAGGCGATGCCGACCGAAGCGACCAAGGTCTTCGCGCGCTCCTATCAGGAGATCGGCGGCGGTCCGGCGGCCACCGGCGCGGTGACCGCCGCCCGTCTCGGCGGCAAGGTCGAACTCTGGGCGCGCGTCGGCGACGACCCGGTCGGCCGGCGCATCGTCGAGGAGATCGGTGAGTGGGGTGTCGAGCCGGTGATCCGCCACGCGCGCCAGGGCCGCTCGGGCGTCTCGTCGATCGCGGTCGACGCCAAGGGCGAGCGACTGATCTTCGCCTTCGCCGACCCGGCGCTCGACACCGATCCGTCCTGGCTGCCGCTGGCGCGGCTCAGGGACGCCGATGCCGTGCTCTCCGACCTGCGCTGGCCGCGCGCCGCCGAACTGGTGCTGAAGGAGGCGCGGCGCCTCGGCGTGCCAAGTGTGCTCGATGCCGACCTGACCACCGACGATATTGCCCGCAGCCTGGTGCCGTTGGCCGACTACGCGGTGTTTTCGGCGCCGGCCCTGCGCCGTCTGACGGCCGAGGCCGATCCGCTCGCCGGCCTGAAGGTCGCGCAGGCGCTGACATCGGGCCATGTCGGCGTGACGCTCGGCGCCGACGGCTATCGCTGGCTCGAGGCAGGCCAGTTCAGGCACGAGCCGGGCTTCCCGATCGAGGCGGTCGATACGCTTGGCGCCGGCGACGTGTTCCATGGCGCCTTTGCGCTGGCCGTCGCCGAGGGCCACGCCGTCGCGCGCGCCGCGCGTTTCGCCAATGCGGCCTCCGCCCTCAAATGCACCCGCAGCGGTGGCCGGGCGGGCATTCCGACCCGCGCCGAGGTTGACCGCATGCTCTTCCAGACCGAGGTTCTCTGATGTTGATATCTGCCGGCAAGCTGCGCGGCCTGAAGCGCCTTTGCGATGCCCGGGGGCGGTTCAAGATGGTGGCGGTCGACCAGCGGCCGCCGCTGTTGAAGGCCATTGGCGAAAAGGCCGGTCGGCCGGCCGTCTATGAGGAGCTGGCGGCCGTCAAGGCGCTGCTCACCCGCCGGTTGCTGGCCGACGGCTCGGCCGTGCTGATCGATCCGGATTACGGCTTCTCGGTCGCCGAGCCGGATATCCGGCCGGACCGCGGCCTGCTGATCACGCTGGAGGATTTCCGCTTCGAGGAGACGCCGGGCGGCCGCAAGACCCGGATCATGGCAGGCTGGTCGGTCGACAAGATCAAGCGGCTCGGCGCCGACGGCGTGAAGCTGCTGCTCTGGTACCGGCCGGATGCCGCCCCCGACGTGATCCGCCACCAGCAGGCCCTGGTGCGCCAGGTCGGCGCCGATTGCGCGCGCTGCGACATTCCGCTGCTGCTGGAACTGCTGGTCTATCCCTTCGCAGGCGCGGCCCACCACACGACCGACTATGTCGAGGACCGCGACAAGCGGCCCGAGCTGGTGCTGCAAAGCGTGCGCGACTTCGCCGACGCCTCGTTCAGCGTCGACATCTACAAGCTCGAGAGCCCGCTGACCGCGGCGAGCCTGCCGGATCCGGCCGCCGACAGCGCCGAGACGCGGGTGGCGCAGGTCTGGTTCGACAAGCTGGGCGCCATCATCGACCGGCCCTGGGTGATGCTCTCGGCCGGTGCCGGCATGGAGGAATTCCGCCGGGTGCTCGGCTTTGCCTATCGCGCCGGTGCCAATGGCTATCTCGCCGGCCGGGCGATCTGGTGGAAGGCCTTCGGCGCCTATCCCGACCTCGCCGCCATGGATGCCGGCCTCACCGGTGAGGCGCGCGGCTACATGGCCGAGATCAACCGGCTGACCGACCAGGCGGCCCGGCCCTGGCACGCCGCGCCGGCGATCGGTGGCAAGCCGGCGCTGGCAGGAGCAGGGCAGGATTTTCCGGCGAGCTATGCTGATTTCGGCGGGTAGAAAACCCTCTCCTACGCCTTCGTGAGACAGGGGGGCCACGGCTGAAGCAATTGCTTCTCCTGACGGCAGCGGCCGGGCGAGGGTGGCTGCGTTGGTGCGATCAGTGCATTCCGGCTCGAGTTGAAGGGCCGGCGCTCGTGGAACCCTTGCCCGACGCCTCATGACATCGCGCGAACGCGAGCTGCGCTCGCACTCGCCATGCGGCGCCACCCTCGATCGTAAGCGGGCGAGGGTTGGTCAGGCTGCGCGCGTGAGCGGCCCGTTGCTCAAATGCGAGACCACGCCCCGAAAAACGCCGTTCGGTCGCCCTTTGGCGCCGATTACGCGCGCCATATCAAGAGCTTACCCGCCACCCCTTCGCCCTCCCGGAACGCGAATTCTCCGCGCCCGCCAACCCACTACCTTGAGCGGGCTCGGACGTTGTCCAGCCCTTCCGAGCGAAACCGGGGCCGGCGCGGCAGATCCCCCCGCGCCGGCCGCCTTCCGACATGCGCCGGCTCCGAGGTCGAAAAATTCATGCTCCGTCCAGGTCTTCTCGTCGTGTTGGCTGGCCCGCTCGCCATGCCGACGACCGCTTCGGCGGAGCCCGCTTTCACCTTGCCGCCGCCGCCCTTCACCTTGCCGTTCCTGCCGTCGCCGCTCGGCGACTGGACCGTGACGATCGGCCTTGGCGCCGAGGCGAAGCCGCGCTTCGACGGCTCCAAGGATTTCCTGCTCAACCCGGTGCCGATCTTCTCGATCCGCCGTGCCGGCACGCCGGAACGGTTCCGCAGCCCGCGTGACGGAATCAGCTTCGCACTCATCGACTTCGGCGGCTTTCGCGCTGGCCCTGTCGGCAAATTCGTGCCCGAGCGCTCGGTCGGCGGCAATGCCGTCCTGCATGGCCTCGACACTGTCAAATGGACCGCCGAGATCGGTGGTTTCGCCGAATATTTCCCGACCGACTGGTTGCGCGGCCGGGTCGAGCTGCGCCGCGGCTTTGGCGGCCATCAGGGCATCGTCGCGGACTTCTCGGCCGACTTGATCGCGCCGTCCTGGTACGGTTTCACGCTGTCGGGCGGTCCGCGCTTCTCGGTCGGCGACGGCAGCGCGCTCAAGCCCTATTTCGGCATCGATGCGGCCCAGGCGCTTGCCTCGGGCCTGCCGGTCCATGACCCCAAGGGCGGGGCGCGCTCGGTCGGTGCGGGCGCGCTGCTGCGCTATCGGATCAATCCGCAATGGACGGTGCATTCCTATGTCGAATATGCGCGGCTGCTCGGCGGCGGCGCGGCGAGCCCGCTGGTCCGGCTGCGTGGCTCGGCCGACCAGGTGACCGTCGGCTTCGGCGCCTCCTATTCCTTCGACATCAGGGTGCGCTGACGCGCGCGGCGCAATCGCCATCAGCCGGTTCGGCTCAGCGGCCCGCCACGTAGGAATAGATCATCTCGGTCAGCTCCGTCTCCAGCTCGCCGCTGTCGAAGGCGGCCGGCCGCGACAGGGTGGCGGCGGCGATGCTGGCGCCGACCACATTGGGGATCAGGAAGGCCGCGGCCTCGCGGCTGAAGCCCGCCCGCAATTCGCTTTCATGCTGGTCGAAGACCTGGCGTGAGGTCGTGTGACGATAGGCATCGGGGTCGATGACCCAGGACCTGGCACCCAGGCGGGGCGCCTCTTCCACCAGAACCCGCTGCAACGCCAGGTTTCGGCCATGGGCTTGGATCACCGTCCGCAGGCCGCGGCCGAGCACGGTGCGCAGGCTCGCGCCGCGCACCGCAGCCAGGGACAGTCCGACCTCGCGTTGCAGCGCCATGTCGTGCCGGTGCGCGACCGCATTCACCAGCGCCTCGCGGTTCGGGAAATACTGGTAGAGCGAACCGACGCTGACGCCCGCCCGGTCGGCGATCCGGGTCGTGGTGGCGGCGGCGTAACCCTCCGCCGCCAGCACCAGCACGGTTGCGTCCAGGATCACGTCGACGGTTGCCCGCGAGCGTGCCTGGCGCGGCGATTTGCGTGCGGAATTCAGCATTGTGACGACACCGGAAATGGCCGCGCCGCAGGCGCGTTTCTGACCCAAGGTAAGGTCAGCATGTCCTTGGCAACGGGGGCGATTTCGTGGCGGCGCCAGCATTGGCCGGGCCGGCGCCGGAGCGGCGTTTCGACGCGGGGTTCAGCCAGCGGCCGCTTCAGGCGATTGCCCATGGTCGAGCGCCGCCAAGGCACACATGCCGAGTGTGATCCATGGACCCGGCCCATGCGGTTGATTGCGTTGGCGCAATGTGGCTGCGGCAGAATTCATATTTGATTTGCAAACGTGAAATACCCACATTGTATCCGTTACCTCCAGCGCAAGATCGGCAAGCCAATGACCACCACCCGCAAGACCTTCATGTGGGACGACGTTCGCCTGGTGAAGGCGATCGCCGACGGTGCCGGACTGCAGTCGGCCGCGGCGGCGCTGGGCGTCAACCACTCCACCGTGTTCCGGCGCCTCGCGGCCATCGAGACGATGCTCGGCACCACCCTGTTCGAGCGGCGCAGGAGCGGCTACGTCCCGACGCCGGCGGGCCAGGAGATGATCGCGCTGGCCGAGCGGATCGACGCCGACCTTACGGCGTCGACGCGCAAGCTCGCCGGCTGGAGCCAGGCGCCCGCCGGCGAACTCAGGGTGACCACCAGCGATGCCCTGCACGCGCGCCTGCTGATGCCGCTGTTCCTGTCGTTCCGCGCCAAATGCCCGGATGTCCAGCTCGACCTCGTGTTGAGCAACCGGACGCTGGACCTGGCCAGGCGCGACGCCGACGTGGCGGTGCAGGCGATCGACGCGCCGCCCCACGACCTGGTCGGCCGGCGCGTCGCCCGGGTCGCCTGGGCCTTGTACGGCCGGATCGCCGATGCCGCGCCGACCTCGGCCAATGACGCGGCGCCGGCGCAGCGGCCCTGGGTGATGTTGTCGGAGGATGGCGGCGCTCCCGCCGCTGTGCGGGCAACGCTGCGCCAGGTTCCCGTCGGGCATGTCGCCTGCACGGTCAACAGCGTGCTGGGCCTGGCCGAGGCGATCGAGGCCGGGCTCGGCATCGGCTACCTGCCCTCCTATGTCGGCGATGCCAGCCCGTTGCTGCGTCGCCTCGCGCCGCCGGTGCCGGACCATGCCGCCGACCTCTGGCTCCTGACCCATCCCGACCTCAGGCAGTCGGCGCGCGTGCGCGTCTTCCTGGATTTCCTGGCCGCGCGCCTTACCCAGCTCCGGCCGCTCATCGAAGGCGGCGAGCCCGGACTGGCCAGGTCCTCGCCGCCGCCCGGGCGGCCGCCGTCGGAGGTGCCGGTCCAGCCGGCGGAAAACGACGATGTACTGGCCCGCAAGGTCGGCTTGCATGGAAACAAATGAAACAGGGTTTCCTCGACGGGCAGAGCGTCTAGCTTCGCCGCCATCCGGCCCGGGCCCTCGGGAGCGACCCGCGCCGGTTCGAAGGAAAATCTGACACCCTGGAAGGACTTCGCCATGGCCGTGAACGCCCGTCCCAATCCCGGCAAGACGCTGCTGGATCCGTCCAACCATGCGCTGATCATGATCGATCACCAGCCTCAGATGGCCTTTGCCACCAAGTCGATCGATGCCGTCCTGCTGCGCAACAATGCCGGCATGGTCGCTGCCGCCGCCGCCGGTTTCGGCGTCCCCACCATTCTGACCACCGTGGCCGAGAAGAGCTTTTCCGGCCCGATCTTCGAGGAGGTCAAGGCACCTTTCCCGGGCGCCGAGATCATCGACCGCAGCACCATGAACACCTGGGAGGACGCCCGGATCTGCGACCGGGTCAATCAGATCGGCCGGCAGCGCCTCGTGCTCGCCGGCCTGTGGACCTCCGTCTGCATCGTCGGACCGGCGCTTTCGGCGCTCGACCAGGGCTTCGAGGTCCATGTGATCGCCGATGCCTGCGGTGACGTTTCCGACGAGGCCCATCGCTGCGCCATGGACCGCATGGTCCAAGCCGGAGCGCGCCCGATGACCGCCCTGCAATATCTGCTCGAGCTGCAGCGGGACTGGGCGCGTGGCGAGACCTATGCGCTCACGACAGGCATCGCGGTCAAGCATGGCGGCGGCTACGGCCTCGGGCTGATCTACGCCAAGGCGATGTTCGGCGCGCATGAGGGTTGAACGGGCGGGGCTTCGCTTGCGAGCCTCGAAGGACGGCCAAGCGCTTCGCCAGGGACCCCGGTCGACAGCGCGGCAATGAGCATGAGGAGCGTCGGATGAAGCTCTATCTCCTGTCCCTCGGGGTCGGCCTCATGGTCGGCGCGATCTATGCGCTGGTCGGCGTGCGTTCGCCGGCGCCGCCGGTCGTCGCGCTGGTCGGCCTGCTTGGTATCCTGATCGGCGAGCAATTGGTCCCCATCGTCCGCAACCTCGTGGCGAGCACGCCCTTGTCGGCCGCCGAGGTGCTGGCCGACTGTAAGCAGCACGTGCTGGGCGAGCTGCCCGGGCGTGCCGCCACCACACGCACCGCAGCCCGGAGCGACCTGTGATGGACCCGATCGATCGCCGTTTCGTCACCGCCGGCTTGGGCGCCTTCGCCGCAGGTCTTGCCAATCGCCCCCGCACTGCCGAGGCTCAAGCCATGGCTCACAGTCCCGATCTGATCCTGTTCAACGGCAAGATCACCACGCTCGACCGGCAGCGGCCCGAGGCGGCGGCGGTCGCCATTCGCGACGGGCGCTTCCTCGCCGTCGGCGACGAGCGCGACATCATCGCGCTTGCCGGGCCGGCCACCCGGCGCATCGACCTGAAGGGCCGGCGCGCGATTCCCGGGCTGATCGACAGCCACATGCACATCATCAGGGGCGGCCTGAACTACAATATGGAGCTGCGCTGGGACGGCGTGCGCTCGCTGGCCGACGCCATGCGCATGCTGAAGGAACAGGTCGATCGCACGCCCGCGCCGCAATGGGTGCGGGTGGTCGGCGGCTTCACCGCTCATCAATTCGCCGAGAAACGCCTGCCGACGATCGAAGAGATCAATGCGGCGGCGCCCGACACGCCGGTCTTCATCCTGCATCTCTACGACCGGGCGCTGCTGAACGGCGCGGCGCTGCGGGCGGTCGGTTATACCAGGGACACGCCCGACTTTCCGGCCGGCGAGATCGTGCGCGACGCCCGGGGTGAACCGACGGGCCTGCTGATCGCCAGGCCGAACGCCACCATCCTCTACGCGACGCTTGCCAAGGGGCCGAAGCTGCCGGCCGAATACAAGAAGAACTCGACGCGCCATTTCATGCGCGAGGTCAACCGGCTCGGCGTCACCAGCGTGATCGACGCGGGCGGCGGCTTCCAGAACTATCCCGACGACTACCGGATCATCGAGGAGCTGCATACCGAAGGGCAGCTGACGGTGCGCATCGCCTATAACCTTTTCACCCAGAAGCCGAAGGAGGAGCTCGCCGACTTCCAGGCCTGGGCGAGGCAGGTCACGCCGGGGCAGGGCGACGACACCTATCGCCACAACGGCGCCGGCGAGATGCTGGTCTACAGCGCCGCCGATTTCGAGGACTTCCAGGTCGAGCGTCCCGAATTGCCGCCGGGCATGGAAGGCGAGCTAGAGCCGGTGGTGCGGCTGCTGGCCGAGAACCGCTGGCCCTGGCGGCTGCACGCCACCTATAACGAGACCATCACCCGCGCGCTCGACGTGTTCGAGAAGGTCGACCGGGATGTGTCGTTGAAGGGCATCAACTGGCTGTTCGACCACGCCGAGACCATTGACGACCGCAATATCGAGCGCATCGCCAGGCTCGGCGGCGGCATCGCCGTGCAGCACCGCATGGCCTATCAGGGCGAATATTTCGTCGAGCGCTATGGCCATCGCGCGGCCGAGCGCACGCCGCCGATCCGCCGCATGCTCGACATGGGCGTCCAGGTCGGGGCCGGCACCGACGCCACCCGTGTCGCTTCCTACAACCCCTGGGTCTCGCTGTCCTGGCTGGTCACCGGCCGGACGCTCGGCGGGCTTTCGCTCTATCCCGCCGCGAACCTGATCGACCGCGAGACGGCGCTCCGGCTGTGGACCGAGTCCAACACCTGGTTCTCCACCGAGACCGGCAAGAAGGGCCAGATCAGGCCGGGCCAGCTCGCCGACCTGGTGGTGCTCTCCGACGACTATTTCGCGGTGCCCGGCGAGGCCATCCAGGACATCACCTCGGTGCTCACCTTGCTCGGCGGGGCGCCGGTCCATGGCGACGGCGACTACAAGGACCTGGCGCCAGCCCTGCCGCCGGCCATGCCGGACTGGTCGCCAGTCGGCCGCTTCGGCGGTTACCAGAAGCGCGCCGGGCGCGAAACCGGCACCGGCCATGCCTTCGCGGCCGCGGCCTGCGGCTGCGCCAGCCAATGCGGCGTGCATGGTCATGCCCACGCCCAGTCCTGGGCGGCCGATGTCCCGGTGTCGGACGAGCGCTCCTTCTGGGGTGCGCTCGGCTGCTCCTGCTGGGCGTTCTAGGGGGAGCGGCGAATGAGCCAGACCATGAGAGACGACAGCGGCGTTCCCGTACCGATCCGTTGGCTGCTGGCATTGCCGGGGCTCGCCATCCTGGCGCGGCTGGCGGTGGTCTCGCCCTTCCTGATCAGCGGCATCGTGAAGCTGACCGATTTCTCCGGCGCCACCGCCGAGGTCGTCGGCCTCGTCGGCGGCGGCATCGGGGCGGGGCGGGCGGCGCTGCTGGCGGTCGCCGTCATCCTGGCCCAGCTCGGCGGCTCGCTCTTGTTCCTGACACGGCGCTATTGCTGGCTCGGCGCCGGCATTCTGGCCGGGTTCACCGTCGTCGCGACCTTGCTGGCGCATGCGTTCTGGACCTTCGAGGGACCTGAGCGCGGCCATCAGATGGCGACCTTCCTCGGTAATCTTGCTATCGTCGGCGGCCTCGCGATGGTGACCCTGTTCGTCAACGGTCGAAGGGTAGCATGACGCATGATCACGACGCCCCGGCCACCGCGCCGCCGCAGCCTGCACCCGGCGGCTTCGCGCCGCTGCGCCACCAGGTTTTCCTGGTGTTGTGGGTCGCCACGGTGCTCGGCAATACCGGCGTGTTCATCCGCGACGTCGCCAGCGCCTGGATCGTCGCCGAGCTGACCAATGCGCCGGCGGCGGTCGCCCTGGTCCAGGCGGCCGGCTTCCTGCCGATCTTCTTCCTGGCCATTCCCGCCGGGGTGCTCTCCGACATTGTCGACCGGCGAAAGCTCTTGATCGGCATCCAGGTGTTTCTCGCTGGCGTCAGCTTCTGCCTTATGCTGCTGGCCGCGACCGGCACCATCACCGTGACCGGCATCGTCGCACTGACCTTTCTCGGCGGCGTCGGCGCGGCGCTGATGAGCCCGACCTGGCAATCGATCGTGCCCGAGCTCGTGCCCAGGGCCGAGCTGAAGAATGCCGTGGCGCTGAATTCGCTCGGTTTCAACATTGCCCGCGCCATCGGCCCGGCGCTGGGCGGCGTCATGCTGGCGGCGTTCGGCGCCACCGTCACCTATGGCACCGATGTCGTCAGCTACCTCGTCGTCATCGCCGCGCTCGTCTGGTGGCGGCGCGCGCCGGAGGCCGACACCGCGTTGGCGGAACGTTTCGCCGGTGCTTTCCGCGCCGGCCTGCGTTATGCCCGCGCCAGCCGCGAACTGCATGTGGTGCTGCTGCGCGCGGCGCTGTTCTTCGCTTTCGCCAGCAACATCTGGGCGCTGCTGCCGCTGGTCGCGCGCAACCTGCTGGGCGGTGGCGCCGGCTTTTACGGCCTGTTGCTCGGCGCGGTCGGCGCCGGCGCGGTCGTCGGCGCGGTCCTGCTGCCGCGGGCGCGCCAGCGCTTCTCGTCCGACGGCCTGATGCTTGGCGCCGCCCTCATCGCCGCGGTGGTCATGGCCGGCCTGTCCGTCGGGCCGCCGCGCTGGCTCGCCGTGCTGCTGTTGCTGGCGCTCGGCGCCGGCTGGATCGCGGCGCTGACCACCCTCAACGGCGTCGCCCAGGCGATCCTGCCCAACTGGGTGCGCGGACGGGGCCTTGCCATCTACCTCACCGTGTTCAACGGCGCGATGGCGGCAGGAAGCCTCGCCTGGGGCGCGGTGGCCCATTGGGTCGGCGTGCCGGCGGCGCTGCAGCTCGGTGGTGCCGGGCTGGTGCTGGTCGGCCTGGTCGCCGGACGCATCCGGCTGCCGGCCGGCGAGGCGGACCTCACGCCCTCCAACCATTGGCCCGAGCCGCTGCTGGCGGAGGCGGTGGAGAACGACCGCGGGCCGGTGAAGATCGTCATCGAATATCGCGTGCCATTGGCCGAGCGTGCGGCCTTCCTCGGCACGCTCTACCGGTTTTCCGAGCAGCGGCGGCGCGACGGCGCCTATGCCTGGTGGGTGGCCGAGGATGCCGCCGATCCCGAACGCATCGTCGAGTGGTTCATGGTCGAATCCTGGGCCGAGCACCTGCGCCAGCATCGCCGGGTGTCCAGGGCCGACGCCACTCTGCAGGCGGAGCTGGACCGATACCGGCCCGAACCCGCCCATGCCGGCGCCGAACACTTCCTGGTGCTCGATCCGCCGCCGGCCGGCGCTCACGGCCGGCCGTCATAAGAAGACCAGCCGCAGCCCGGATCATCCCCGGCCATGCGGTTCGCGCCTGCCTTCGCCAGCTTGCCGGATCGGCGGCGAGGCTCGCCTCCCTGTTGTTCTTTCAACCCCCTGGAGACCGATCATGGCCACCTTCACCACCAAGGACGGCACGACCATTTTCTACAAGGACTGGGGCAAGGGGCAGCCGGTGGTCTTCTCCCATGGCTGGCCGCTCTCGGCCGATGCCTGGGACGGCCAGATGGTCTTTCTCGGCCAGCAGGGCCACCGGGTGATCGCCCATGACCGGCGTGGCCATGGCCGCTCGTCCCAGCCCTGGGACGGCAATGACATGGATACCTATGCCGACGATCTGGCCGGCCTGATCGAGGCCCTCGACCTGAAGGACGCGGTGCTGGTCGGCCATTCGACCGGTGGCGGCGAGGTGGCGCGCTATATGGGGCGGCACGGCACGCGCCGGGTCGCCAAGGCGGTGCTGGTCGGTGCGGTGCCGCCGATCATGCTGAAGACCGAGGCCAATCCGGAAGGCCTGCCGATCGCCGTGTTCGACGGCATTCGCAAGGCTACCTTTGACGACCGCTCGCAGTTCTTCAAGGACCTGAGCATGGCCTTTTACGGGTTCAACCGGCCCGGCGCCAAGGTTTCGGAAGGTGCCCGCGACGCCTTCTGGCTGCAGGGCATGAGCGGTGGCATCAAGGGCTTGCTCGATTGCATCAAGCAGTTCTCCGAGACCGATTTCACCGAGGACCTGAAGAAGATCGACGTGCCCGCATTGGTCATCCATGGCGATGACGACCAGATCGTGCCGATCGACGCGTCCTCCCGCAAGACCGCCAGGCTGGTGCCGAAGGCGACGCTGAAGGTCTATCCGGGCGGCTCGCACGGATTGACGCTGACCCAGCAGGATCAGTTCAACGCCGATCTCCTGGCCTTCATCCGGGGCTGAGGCGGGCCGCCGGCGCTGTCCGGGACGGACCGCGCCGGGGCTCAGCCGCAATGCGCCTTTGGTTTGGCCTTGGCGGAAGCCTTGGCCGCCCGCCTGGTCTTCGGCGTGCGCGGGGGGCGGGCGAGCAGGGCGGTGGCTTCGCTGGCATCGATCGGCCGGCCGATCAGAAAGCCCTGCGCCTCGCTGCAGTGGTGGACACGCAGGAAGGCGAGCTGCTCGGCGGTCTCGACCCCTTCGGCGGTCGTGTCGATGCCGAGATCGGCGGCCAGCCCGATCACCGACTTGACGATCGCCGCGCTCTGCTGGTCGGTCTGCAGGTCCTGCACGAAGGACCGGTCGATCTTGACCCGGTGCAGCGGCAGCTTTCTGAGATAGCTCAGCGATGAATAGCCGGTGCCGAAATCATCGAGCGCGACGCGGACCCCCTCGGCCGACAGCGCCAGGAGGATCTCGAGCGCGGTCGCGTCGTCGGACAGCAGCACGGTCTCCGTGACTTCGACCTCGAACCGGCCGGGCGCCAGTCCGCTGGCCGCGATCGCCGTCTTGACGCGGGCGGCGATACCGGGATCGCGGAACTGCACCGCCGAGAAATTGACCGATATGCGAATGCCGTCCGGCCAGGCGCTGGCGGCGCGGCAGGCCTCCTCGACCACCCAGTCGCCGATCGCCCGGATCTGCCCGGTCGATTCGGCCACCGGTATGAAGTCGACCGGGGCGACGAGCCCGCGGGTCGGGTGATGCCATCGGATCAGCGCCTCGAAACCGACGATGCTGTTGTCGCCGAGGTTCAGGATCGGCTGGTAGACGAGGCGAAACTCGCCGCGGTGCAGGGCATTGCCCAGGTCGTGCTCGAGCGCGCGCCGCTCCCGCGCGAAGGCGTGGTCACTGGCGTCGAAGAAGCGGAACGAGCCGCCACGCGCGCCCTTGGCGTGATAGAGCGCGATATCCGCGCTCCTGAGCAGGGTGCGCGGGCTGTCGCCGTCGGCCGGCGCGGTCGCCAGGCCGATGCTGATCGTGTTCACCACCTCCTGGCCGTCGATGCGGAACGGCTGGGCGAAGGCGTCGACGATCCGGCGCGCGAAAGCGGTGGCCTGCTCGGGGCTCGCGACCTCGGAGGCGATGACCGCGAACTCGTCGCCGCCGAGCCGGGCGAGCCCATCGCCGATGCCGACACAGGCGCGCAGTCGGTCCGCCGCCTGGACCAGGATGTCGTCGCCGACGGTATGACCCAACCGGTCGTTGATTGCCTTGAAGCTGTCCAGGTCGAGCCAGAGCAAGGTGAACGGCCGGCGGTCCCGGGCCAGGCGGACGAAAGCCGCTTCGACGGTTTCGGTGAAGCCGACGCGATTGGGCAATTCGGTCAGCGGATCCCGCCGCAGCCGTTGCTCAGCGTCGAACTGGGCGACCAGCCGGCTGGCGTTCTCGATGGCGTAGGAAAAGACGGTGCGCAGCAGCACCAGCGCGTAGACGACCAGCAGGGCCGCGACCAGCATATAGGTCATGTCGCCGGACCGGCCGATGGCGATCGCCGAGCTGACGAAGATCGGACCGGTGAAGGCGACGGCCGCGATCGGGATGCCGCCGAGCCCAAAGGCGCCGCCGGCCAGCATGCCCGCGCAGAGGCAGGCGACGACCAGCTGCACGCCAATGGGGGCGGTGTTGAAGAACAGCAGCGGCACCGCCGACCACAAGGCGCCGAGCACGAAGGCATAGAGGACCGCCCGACGCACCGCCCGTTCCGACACGGTCGGCGGTGGCGGCAGGCCGCGCCGTTGCCGCTGCCTGAGATAGAGCAGGGCCACCAGGGCGATCACCAGGGCGGCCCAGATCGCGGCGCGGCCGGCATCGGGCGTGTGCCATTCGGCGGCGACGAAGATCAGCGCATTGCAGGCATTGGCGATCATGATGCCGCGCGAGTGCCGGAGCACGCCCGCCAGCTGCTCGGCGCGCAATCGGCCGGCGACCGTCGCATCGGTGGCGGGGCCGCCGAAAACGGCCAGGTCGCCCGAAAAGACCTGTCGAATCTTGTTCAGAAGCACGTCTTGCACGACAGACCTCGGACACATCTTCGCATGGCCGGAGCGATACAGGCGGTGATGGGCACGGGCATCCCGCCAAGCATGTCTACGGCGCGTCAGGATAGACCAACAGAAGTCACCGATTTCGTAACGCTGCCGAAAGGTTAGGCCGGAGGCGAGTCCGGAGTAGGGGATAGGGGGTAGGGAGTTGGATGGAGAGTGGGGACGGCGAATGGGGCACGATGGTTCGAGCTTCGCACAAACCCTCTCCCGCGCCGACCTGGGCGAGGGGTGGCGCGCTCCAAGGCCTACCGTCGGAACCTGAGATCCAGACCCTGCGCGGCCCAACCGGCTTCGATCGCATCCATGTCGGCCTGGCCTGACGGGTTGGCCTTGCTCGGTGCCCAGGCCTTGCGGGCCGGCCAGTTCTGCCGCCAGAGAGCCAGCAGGCGCCGCAACTCGCCGAGCGGATCGGCGTGATCGTCGACGCGGATGTCGAGGTCAGGGAAATCCTCCGTCGTGGTCAGCTGCATCGCCGCCGACTGCCGGCCGCGCCGGTCGCCGCCGGCGGCTTCGCCCGCGAGCATCGCCGCCATCATCCGCTCCGGCAGGGCGAGCCCGACGCCGGTGGCGAAGGCGTCGAACGAGCCGCCGACGACCTCGGCGCCGGCCAGCATGTTGCCGGCCACCGAGACATGGGCGCCGGTGCGCTCGCCGCACCATTCGACGCAGTTGCACCCGGTCCAGGCGGCGCTGCGTCCCTGGGCGTCCACCGCGTGGACCTGGCGCAGCCCGCGCCCCTCGTCGTGTCGCAGCGCCTGTTCGATCGCCTCGGCCGGCGCGAGGCCCGCAGCGAGGCCGTCGAGCACGGCCGGGCCGAGATAGCGATTGGTCATCGACTGGGTAGAGACCGCGCCGATGCCGGATCGCACGAAGGGACAACTCGCCCCGACCGCGAAGGCGCGGGTCGCCACCGCCACGCCGAAGGCACCGCTCGCCGGATCATGGGCGACGATCGACCAAGTCATGCCACATCCTTCATGCCACATCTTTCATGCGAAAGCCTTCATGCTGGGCACCATGCGCGGACAGGCGTCCGGTCACTTCTTCTCGATATTCCACAGCGCCAGATTGGACGCCGCGAAGACGCCGGTCAGGTTGCGCCTGTAGGCGGTCGGCTGGAGATATTGGCCGAGCTGGATATGGGTCGGATAGGCCGCCTCCCGGCGCTGCACGGCTTCGGCCAGCGCCTTCTGCGCCTGGGGGTCGGTTTCGCGCGCGAAGGCGTCGCGCAGGCGTTCCAGTTCAGCGTCGCAGGGCCAGCCGAAGGCGGCCCGCTCGCAGCTGGCGTTGAGAAAGGAGGTGGAGGCCGGGTCGAGCACGTCGATCGAGCCCCACGACGTCAGGAAGGCGCTCCAGCCGCCGGCAGAAGGCGGCTCCTTCTTCACCCGCCGGGACACGAGGGTCTGCCAGTCCATCGCCTGCAGGTCGACCTTGAAGCCGGCTCGCTCCAGCAGAGCCTTGGCGACCGGCGCGAGATTGGCGAGCGAGCCGATATCGGTCGACTGCATCAGCACGACCGGCGTGCCGTCGTAGCCGGCCTCCTGCAGCAGCGCGCGGGCGCGGACGAAATTGCTCTCCAGCTTGTCCTCGAAGCCGGCCTCGGTCTCGAACGGCGAACCGCACGGGTAGAGCGATCGGCAGACGCGGAAATAGCGCGGGTCGCCAATGGTCGACTGCAGGAAATCCTGCTGGTTGAAGGCATAGGCCACGGCCTGGCGGATGCGCGCGTCGTTGAACGGCTTGTGCAGCACGTTGAAGCGGAAGGCATATTGCCGGCCCATCGGCGCCAGCACGGCCAGCGCGATGTTCGGATCCTTCTCGACCAGGGGCAGGAGGTCGTGCGGTGGCGCCTCGACCAGGTCGATCTCGCCCTGCAGCAGGGCATTCACCTGGGTCTGGGCATCGGGCAGCCAGATCCACTCGACCCGGTCGACCCGCACCACCTTGCCGCCGGCCATGCCCGACGGCGGCTCGGCGCGCGGCCGGTAGCGCGGGTTGCGGACATAGACGGCGCGCTCGCCGGGTTTCCATTGGTCGCGCAGGAAGATGAACGGGCCGGAGCCGGTGGTTTCGGTGATCTGCGTATTCGGGTCGGTCTCGGCGACCCGCTTCGGCATGATGAACAACACGTTCGACGAGGCCTTGCCGAGCGTCGACAGCACCAGGCCATAGGGTTCCTTCAGGCGCAGTACGAAGGTCTTGGCGTCGACCGCCCGGAGCTCCGCCGTCACCGCCATCAGCTTCTGCGCCATGCCGTCGCGGGCGCCCCAGCGGCGGATCGAGGCGACGCAATCCTCGGCCGTCACCGGCTGGCCGTCATGCCATTCGAGACCGTCGCGCAGCCTGAAGGTGAAGGTCAGCTTGTCGTCGCTGACGGTCCAGCTGTCGACCATCTGCGGCTGCACCGCCATCTTCTCGTCGACCGCGAACAGCGTGTCGTAGATCATGAAGCCGTGATGGGTCGAGATCAGCGCCGTGGTCCAGATCGGGTCGATGATCTTGAGGTCGGAATGCAACGCCACCCTGAGCGTGGTCTCGGCCGCCGCCGGGCGCAGGGCGAGGCCCGGCAAGGTGAGGATGGCCGCCGCCGCGGCCATGCGGCAAAGGCCGCGCGCGGCGAGCCGCGCCTTGCAGAAAATGCCCATCGTCGCCTCGCCCACCAGGCCGTTCCGCCCGACGCGCCTGCGCATGGGAGCGGAGCCGGCATTTCCCCCCGGAAATCAGGCCACGACGATAGCATGGGTTGCCGGGCGCGCAATGCGAACGGCATGCGGAATTGGGGTTGCGCGAGCGGGCGGTTTTGGCAGGTGCGGACAGCGTCGGGAACAGCAAGATCATCGGGGTATTCCGGACCGACGCCAAAGCGAAAAAACGCAGGCAAGACAACTCTCTCCCAGAGGGAGTGGGTGGCGCCGGCAGGCGCCGGGTGAGGGGGCGTCCATCTCCGGAGAGGGCGGAACCTGCTCGTGCGCCGGCACCAATCCTAAGAGCTTACGCCCCTCACCCGGGTCCTGACGGACCCACCCTCTCCCTCGGGGAGAGGGTTAGCTGGCCGGTGCTTTTCGTGCCGAAACCGCCGCCGGCCCGACCTCTTGAGCCATCGCCCAGCCCACCCACCCGCCGATCCCCCGACATCCTCGCCCGCCTGCTGCAATGCTGCGCGCCACATAACGCAAAACAAGCGCTTCACAATTCACGCCCGGAGAGCGAGGAATGCTCCAGGCCCGACGCTGGCTCCGGCCACATAAAAGAGGGGAATGACCATGATCTCGCGCAGGAACATTGCAGCCGCCGCCGGCATTGGTGCGCTGGCCGCCTCGATGGCCGCTGGTGTCGGCACGGCCGCGGCACAGGCGGCCACGGAAACCGCCCTGGACCGCATCCGCCGGACCAAGAAGCTGCGTATCGGCGCGATCGCCGGCGGCGCGCCCTATTACCACAAGGACATCGCGTCGGGCCAATGGCGCGGCTTCTATATCGACCTGTCCAAGGCGCTCGCCGAGGAGCTGGAGGTCGAGCTGGAAATCCTCGAGACCACCTGGGGCAATTCGGTGCTCGACCTGCAGTCGAACAAGCTCGACATCTTCTTCGGCCTGAACCCGACGCCGAAGCGCGCGCTGGTCGTCGACTTCTCGGTGCCGGTGTTCAGCAACGCCTTTTCGATGGTCACCAAGAAGGGCTTCGCGCCGCGCAACTGGGCCGAGCTGAACAGCCCCGACGTGAAGATCGCCGTGGATGTCGGCTCGTCGCATGACCAGGTTGTGACGCGCCTCTGTCCCAAGGCGCAGATCTCGCGCTTCAAGACGACCGACGAAGCGACCATTGCGGTGCAGACCGGCCGCGCCGACGTGCAATGCCTGGTGCTGATCCTGGCCCTGACCGTGCTGAAGAAGAACCCGGCGATCGGTCAGTTCCTGCTGCCGACCCCGGTTTTCGCTACCACCTCCAATGCCGGCTTCCGTCGCGAGGCCGACAAGACCTGGCGCGACTACGTCAACACCTGGCTCGAGTTCAATCGCGGACTCGGACTGATCCGCTCGGTCATCATGTCCAACATGGAGCTGGTCGGCATTTCCGAATCCGACTTCCCCGCCGGCATCACGCTCTGAGGCCAGGCGCCCGCCGCGCCGCTCTCCCGTCGTCTTTCCGGCGGCGGGGGACGGCGCCTGCGTTCCGGTCTCCGGGACACGGCAAGACCACAAGGGAAATGTCGATGTATCAATGGGATTTCGGGTCGCTGTGGACCTATCGCTGGCTGTTCGTCAACGGCCTGGGCCTGACGGTGGCCTTCACCATCGCCATCGTCGTGCTCGGCCTGGTCGCCGGCATGATCTTCGGCCTCGCCAAGCTCTCGCGTTTCGCGCCGTTGCGCTGGCTGACGACAGGTATCAGCGAGGTGTTCCGCTGCACGCCCGTGCTGGTACAGCTTGTCTGGTTCTATTACGCGCTGCCGATCCTGACCGGCATCGAGATCTCGGCGACGCTCGCCTCGATCCTGGCGCTGTCGCTCTATGGCGGGTCGTTCTACGGCGAGATCATTCGCGGCGGCATCGTCTCCATCGACAGCGGCCAGAGCGAAGCGGGCATGGCGCTCGGCATGACGCCGATCCAGACCATGCGCCGGATCATCCTGCCGCAGGCGCTGAAACGTATGATCCCGCCGCTGATGAACCAGTCGATCATCCAGTTCAAGAACACCTCGCTGGTCTCGGTGCTGGCGGTGCCGGACCTGCTTTACCAGGGCCAGGTGGCGGCCCATGACAGCTACCGGCCGCTGGAAATCTACACCCTGGTCGCGCTGATCTATTTCGTCGTGCTGCTGCCGTTGACGCTGCTGGTCCAATGGGGCGAGAAGCGGCTGGCGACCAGCGATTGAGGGGCGTCATGAGTCCGCAAGACGTGACTTCGCAGGACATGATCGAGATCACCGCGCTGCGGAAGCGGTTCGGCGACCTGACCGTGCTCAAGGACATCAATTTCAAGGTGCCGGCCGGCGGCGTGGTGGCGCTGATCGGGCCGTCCGGTTCCGGCAAGTCGACGCTGCTGCGCTGCATCAACCTGCTGATCGTGCCCGATGGCGGTGCGGTCAGGGTGGGCGCCGACACGTTCCGGTTCGGCGCCGGCACCCGGCTGCCGGGCACCCGGGCGCTGGCGCGCTTTCGCGCCAATACCGGCATGGTGTTCCAGCACTTCAACCTGTTCCCCCACATGACGGTGCTGCAGAACGTCATGGAGGGCCCGCTGACCGTGCGCCGCAAGTCGAAACCCGAGGCGGAAGCTCTGGCGCGCGGCCTGCTCGCCAAGGTCGGCCTCGCCGACAAGGCCAGCGAATATCCGAGCCGCCTGTCAGGCGGGCAGAAGCAGCGGGTCGCCATTGCCCGTGCGCTGGCCATGGAGCCGGCGGTCATGCTGTTCGACGAGGCGACCTCGGCGCTCGATCCCGAGCTGGTCGGCGAGGTGCTCGCGGTGATGCGGGCGCTCGCCAAGGAGGGCATGACCATGGTGATCGTCACCCACGAGATCGCTTTTGCCCGCGAGGTCGCCGATCACCTGGTGTTCATGCGTGACGGCCAGGTGGTGGAGGAGGGGCCGGCACGCGAGGTGATCGACAATCCGCGCGAGCCCTCGACCCAGGCCTTCCTGAGCCATTTCCACAAGCGTGGTGGCGAGACCGCCGCGGCGCCGCGCTGAACCTGTTGCCGTCTGGCCGGTGGCCCTGCGCGACCTGACGATGAGGAACGATGTGACTGAAGCGGTGATCGAGCGTCTGCGGCTGTTCCTGATCGAAAGCCCGATCAAGATGGCGCGCCTGCAAGGTGTCGGCAACGTCAAGGGGTCGGTGAAGCGCGTGCTGGTCGAGCTGACCACCGGCGACGGCCTGGTCGGCTGGGGCGAGGCGGCGCCTTGGGAGGTGTTCACCGGTACGGCCGAGGCGGCTTTCGCGGCGCTCGACATCTACCTGCGGCCGTTGATCCTCGGCCAGCCGGTGAAGCGCATCCGCGCCCTGATGGCAAGCCTGGACAAGGCCTTGATCGGCCATGCCGAGGCCAAGGTCGCCGTGGAAATGGCGATGTTCGACATTCTCGGCAAGGCGACCGGGCTGTCGGTCGCCGATCTCCTGGGCGGCCGGGTGCGCGACACCATTCCGCTGTCCTTTTCCATCGCCGATCCGGATTTCGCCGCCGATCTCGACCGGATGCGCCAGATGGTGCCGGCCGGCAACCGCATCTTCAAGGTCAAGACCGGCGTCAAGCCGCATGCCGAGGATCTCGCTCATCTCGAGGCGATCCGCTCCGAATTCGGCGACGGCGTCGATCTCCGGCTCGACTACAACCAGGCGCTGGCGCCGTTCGGCGCGATGAAGATCCTGCGTGACGTCGACCGCTTCCAGCCGACCTTCATCGAGCAGCCGGTGCCGCGCCGCCATCTCGACGCCATGGCCTCCTTCGCCGCTGCGCTCGACACGCCGATCCTGGCCGACGAGAGCTGTTTCGACGCCGTCGACCTGATGGATATCCTTCGCCTGCAGGCAGCCGACGCCATCTCGGTCAAGCTGATGAAATGCGGCGGCCTTCTGAAGGCCCAGGGCCTGATGGCGATCGCCGACACCGCAGGGCTGCCGGGTTACGGCGGCACGCTGTGGGAGGGCGGCGTGGCGCTGGCCGCCGGCACCCAGCTGATCGCCGCCACACCGGGCATCTCGCTCGGCTGCGAATTCTACATGCCGCATCACGTGCTGACCGAGGACGTGCTGGAGGAGCGCGTGGCGAACCGCGACGGCCATGTCGTGGTGCCCGACGGCCCAGGCCTCGGCATCAAGGTCAGCGAGGCCTCGATCCGCGCCAACGCGAAGATCCTGGCGGAGCGCGCCTGATGCCTCGGCTCATGTCATCCATTGCGGATCGGTTCTCGTGATGCCCCTGCATGTCGTCGTCATCGGATCGGGCATTGTCGGTGCCTCAACCGCCATCGAGCTTCTCAGGGACGGCCATCGTGTCACCATCATCGAGCCCGGCGCGCCCGGCGGGCCGCAGGCGGCGAGCTATGGCAATGGCGCCTGGCTGAGCCCGGCCTCGATCATCCCGATGTCCATGCCGGGCCTGTGGAAGAAGGTTCCCGGCTATCTGCTCGATCCCGGCGGGCCGCTGACCATTCGCTGGCGCATGCTGCCGAGGCTCGCGCCCTGGCTGATCCGCTTCCTGCGCGCCGGCGCGACGGTACCCAAGGTGGAGGCCACCGCGCGCCGGCTGTCGTCGCTGCTCCATGATGCTCCCGCCCGCCACGCCGCGCTCGCCGCCGAGATCGGCGCGCCGGACCTGGTGCAGCGCCAGGGGCTGCTCTACGTCTATCCGGATCGCGCGGCCTTCGAGGCCGAGGCGCTAGCCTGGCGGCTCAGGCGCGACAACGGCGTGCGCTGGATCGAGATCGGCGCCGAGGAACTGTTCCAGCGCGAGCCTTCGCTTGGCCGGCACTATCGCTTCGCCGTGCTGGTCGAGGACGGCGGCCATTGCGTCGATCCCGGCGGCTATGTCGCCGCGATCGTCGCGCATGCGGTCGCCAAGGGCGCGACCTTGATCGCAGCCGAGGCCACGGGTTTCGACATCGTCGCCGGCCGCCTGCGCGCGGTCACCACCAGCGCCGGGCCGATCGCCTGCGACCGCGCGGTGCTGGCGGCCGGCATTCGCTCCAAGGCACTGGCGCGCGCCGCCGGCGACCGGCTGCCGCTGGAAAGCGAGCGCGGCTATCACGTCGTCATTGTCGATCCGGCAGCCGGGCCGCGCGTCCCGGTGATGCCGAGCGACGGCAAGATGGGCAATACCATGACCCGCCAGGGTCTGCGCGCGGCGGGCCAGGTGGAACTCGCCAGCGTCGATGCGCCACCCGACTGGCGGCGCGCCGACATCCTGCTGCGCCACGCGCTGTCGGCCTATCCCGCGCTCGACAAAGGTCCCTTGCCCGATGTGGCACGCTGGATGGGCCATCGGCCGTCCACCCCCGACGGCCTGCCGGTGCTGGGTCTCGCCTCAGCCTCGTCCGACATCGTCTATGCCTTCGGCCATGGCCATGTCGGCCTGGCCGCGGGCCCGGTCAGCGGGCGGCTCGCCGCCGATCTCGTTGGCGGCCGCCAACCCGCCATCGATCTCGAGCCCTTCGCCGCGACGCGTTTCTGACAGTGTGGCGGTATGGGCCGCCGCATTCCGTTCTGGAATGCGGCGGCGTGCGGCGCCGAAGGTCCGTTTGAGAACGCGTTGCAGGAAGGGCTCATGTCGCCTTGGCCGGGACAAGCCATCTTCGGTTTCGCTCTGGCCAAGAGAATTCGTGGATGGCCGGGACAAGCCCGGCCAGGACGAAAGGGGGCGGTGAGGAGGATAGGGGGCACCCAATCAGCACGAACCGGTCCGATCTGCCAGGCGATAGGGACCACTTTCGTTGGTCGCGCGCCTATCGTCCTCACTGCGTCTTGGCCGGGCTTGTCCCGGCCACCCACGACTTGCCCCGCCTTCAAGTGCAAGGTCCCTCGGGGCAAGCCCTGGTACGACGAGCGGCGGCTGGCTGCCCGGAACGGGGCTCGAACGGTCCCCCCAAGATCTTGGGCGCCACCGGCAAACAATGCTAAAGCCCGACGCCATGCCATTCTGGAATGCCCCAGGGAGTGTCGCGTGCTGCTGTCGCGCCGGCTGATGCCTTCGATGCAGGAGCTGGTAGCCTTCGAGGCCGCCGGCCGCCACGGCAATTTCACCAAGGCGGCGGAGGAGCTGGCGCTGACCCAGAGCGCCGTCAGCAAGCAGGTGAGCAAGCTGGAGGAGACGCTCGGCGTCGTGCTGTTCGACCGCAGCAAGGGCCGGCTCGTGCTGACCAAGCCGGGCCAGGCCTATCTCGGCGAGATGCGTCAGGTGCTGGCCTCGTTCGAAGGCGCGACCTATTCGGTCATCGCCTCCAGCGGTACCGGCGACATGTTGAACCTTGCCGTGCTGCCGACCTTTGCCTCGCGCTGGCTGATCCCGCGCCTGCCGAAGTTTCAGGCGAGCCATGCCGGCGTCACCATCAACATTACCACCGAGGCCAAGCCCTTCGAATTCAGCGAGAAGCCGGCCGATGTCGCGATCCATTACGGCGCGCCCAACTGGCCCCATGCCGAGATGACCTATCTCTGCGACGAGGCGGTGGTGGCGGTGGCGAGCCCGGCCTATGTCGCCTGCCTCGGCCTCGCAGAGGCCGGCGACCTCCTGGGCGCCACCTTGCTGCAGATGGCGACCCGGCCGAACCTCTGGGAACACTGGTTCGCCATGACCGGCGTCGCCCACCCGCACCCCTATCGCGGGCCGCTGATGGACCAGTTCGCCTCGACGCTCGAGGCCGCGGCCGCCGGCATGGGTGTCGCCCTGGTGCCGACCTTCCTGGTCGAGCGCGAGCTGAACGAAGGCCAGTTGCGGGTGCTGTTCGGCCGGCCCTTGCCGGGCACCGGCGCCTATTACGCCGTGGTGCCGCTCGACAAGCGCCACGAACCCTTGCCCGCCGCCTTCGTCAAATGGCTGGTCGAGGAGGCGGCGAGTTCGGCACGGGCCCGGCGGGCGATGAACGGGGCCTTGGACGAGACGCGGTGATCGGGCCCACCAGCTCAGGGCGAAATTCGCCCGGGTGACGCTGCCGCCGGCCGGCGCGGCCGGTTCGCGCGGGCGTTTCGATCTATGTTGCGGCCCTGCCGTCGCGCCATCGCAAGAGCGCGATGATCGGCGCCGCCGCAATGACCGCGCCGAACGCCATCAGCGCGAGCCAGAGCAAGGTGGTGATGCCGATCATGGAGGCGTGGAGCAGGCTGATGCCGGCCGCGGCGATGAATATCAGCAGGCGCAGGATGGTCCAGATGACGAAGGCGACGCGCCGGCCGGGGCGGTTTGAGGCGGGTACCCGGTTGCCGATCGTCATGGCGAGACCCAAGAACGCGCCGATAGCGACGAAAGGCAGCATCGTCGTGCCCAGCTCCCGGGCCTGTGTCACCTCGGCCCGGATCAGCTCCGGCAGGGATGCCGGCCTGGCGCGGAATCCCCAGGTCTCCGGTCCATGTTCCAGAGCCCAGATCGCGTCCTCCCGAGGCCGGATCACCTCGCCGACCCGGAATGACGCGGGGTCGATTTCATAGGTCGTCCAACTGCCGGGATCGACCGCGATGCAGCGCCGGGCAGCATCGCAGGCGAGCTGGATCACGGTGGTTCTCGGCGTGCGCGCGAGCGAGCGTCCCTCGGCATCGAGGATGACCGCGCGGGCTGGGTCGGCGCCGAGGATCCCGTCGCCCTTCAGCACGCGCAACTGGCCGGTCCGGCCGTCGGGCAGCGTGATCTCCACGCTCTCCGTGAAATAGGGGCTGTGGGCCTGGGTGGCGGTGGGCAGGACCAGGGCCGACAGGGCAATGAGCAGGGCCTGAATGAGCCGGGGCATGACTGATATCTCTGGATTCACAGGCGAGGGATACCATGGCGGCGGGGATAGCGTCATTGCACCGGCTTGCTGTCAGTTGTCTTGGCCACGGCATCGCCCTCGCACTAGCGTCCGCCGGAGAACCACCTGAACAGCCGCGCCACCGCCTGCCAGGCGCCCTGCTTTACCTCCACCGCCGGCGGATTGGCGAGTTCCCGCGGGGCCTCCGCCACCTTCGCGGCATTGAGGCTCAGCACGCCGATGGTCACCTCGCCATCGGTGAAATAGCGGTCGCCGCCGCCATTGATACCGGCAAGCGTCGGCCCGATGCCGGAGACCTGGTAGGTCGCGTCGAGCATGCCGGCCGCGGTCAGCCCGGCGATGACGAAATCGCGTTCGGCATCGATGTCGGGCGCGATGTGATGGGTCACCTGGCCGGTGAAATGGCTAAAGCCGACGCCGCGGTCGAAGCTGGCGGCGCCGAGCCAGACCGGCCGGCCCTCGGTGCCCCGGTCCAGCGCCTGCCAGAAGCGCACATGGTGACGGCGGTCGGCGCTGCCGCCCTCGGGTTTCTCGAAGGCGAGATCCTGCCTCCGGCCGTCGAACATCAGGGTGCTGACGGGAGCTTGCGGATAGGGCCGGGCGAATAGCACGCTGAGGCCGATGCCGAGGCTCGAGCGCAAGGTGATGGCGTCGGCCGGCGTCCAGCCGGCCGTGACCAGGGCCTGGACCAGCTCGCCGCGCGTGCCGACCAGCCCGACATTGATCGGGTCGCCGGGAATGCCCGTGGGGGTGGTGGTCAGCATCGGCCGGCCGGCAAGGCCCGGCTGGTGCTCATAATGCGACCAGACCTCGGGCAAGGCGAGATAGGCGAGCACCGCGTAGAGCAGGGCGAGAACGGCAACCGTGGTGGCCCAGAATTGCAACCTGAGGACCCGACGCACTGTCAGCATGACTCGCCATCCCGCCGCTCCGGCGCCAATGTCGCCGTCCGGCCCGCGCCGAGTCTAGCGGGCCGGCGCCTGGTGGCCAAGATGCCGTCTCGGCGGTTGCCGAATCCCTTGCGACATTGCTGCGCCTTGGCCCGAACGGGCACGGCCTGCTACTCTTGCGGTGCAACATGCGCCGCCGCTCGAGAGGGTCTCAATCATGACGGTCCAGGCCGTGCAGCCCGCCATCGACACCACACGGTTCCTGGCCGGTGCGCAATTCGCCGATGCCTTCAGCACGCTTGTCGACGATGCCGCGATCGACGCGCGCACCGCCGCCGAGCGGATGTTCACGCGCTCGCCGCGCTGGGTCACCGGCCTGTTGGCCCTGCGCAATCTGGCCGTCGCGCCGTTCGGGCTCAAGACGGCCGCCCCGCCGCCGGCCGATGCCTCCGGCATGATCGGCATCTTCCCGGTGCTCAGCCAGACGCCGGAGCGGCTGGTCGCCGGCTTCGACGACAAGCACCTGGATTTCCGGGTGATCGTCGACGTGTCCGAAGCCGCCGGCCGCCGGCGCGTCACCGCGACCACCCTGGTGCTCACCCACAACCTGCTCGGCCGGGCCTATCTCGCGGCGATCTTGCCGTTCCACCGGGTGATCGTGCGGACCATGGTGGCGCAGGCCGCCCAGCCGGCCAGGCGGTAGGGGACCGGGGGACGGCGTTCTTCGGAAGAAGCGCAACCCCGTATCCCACCCCTCACCCCGGCAATTCGTCGAGCCCGAGGCTGCGGGCGAGCGCGCGGACATAGTCGGCGTGGCCCCTGAGCGGTGTCGCCTTCGCCTGTTCGGCGAGCAGCCGGATCGCGCCTTGCTGCTCGCCGCGCGCTGCGAGCAGCAAGGCGACGTCGACCCGGGCCCGGCTCGACAGCAGCAGTTCGTCGTCGTTGAACGCCACCCAGCCGCGGATGATCGCGGCGCGCGTGCCGAAGCGGTCGAGGAAGGGCAGGCCCATGGCGCTCATCCGCCGGCCGATGTCGAGGGCCAGCGGATGCGTCGGCCGGTCGAGCGACCACCAGGCGTCGGGCAGGCGATAAAGCTCGGCGAGCCGCGTCCGGATCTGGCAATGCTGATCCTGAATGACGGCGCCGGGCGGCACCGGATTGTCATTGTCCCAGATCTCGCGGACATGGATGCCGAGATTGACCGTGAAGCGGCCGGAGAGGTCGCGGGCGAGATGGCCGAGATCGGCCGGCAGAGGTGGAACCGTGCCGAGCGCCGGCCGGCCGGTCTCCAGGTTGACGACCTGGACGAGGCCGTCCTCCGCCCGGCGGTTGAAGCTGCGGCCATGCCTTGAAAACCCGACGGGCTTCAACAGGCTGGCGAGCGTCGCCTGCACCGTGTCCAGCGCGTCGGCAAAAGGGGATCTCGGCATGGGCTCTCGACCGGCGGCGGTTCCGCGCCCGCCCTTATGCCGGAACCGGATGTCCGCATGATGGCCGCGGCGGTGTTGCGGGCGGTATCGTCTCGCTTATGGTGCAGTCCCGCTCGAACCAGGACTGGCCATGCCCGCCGCCACGCCCGATGCCGAAACCGTCGTCGCCCGCCAGCTCGATGCCTATAATGCTGGTGATATCGAGGCCTTCATGGCGTGCTGGCATGACGACGCCCAGCTCTTTGCTCATCCCGCGACCTTGCTGGCCGAAGGTGCCGCCGACATCCGCGCGCGCCATGTCACCCGCTTCCAGGAGCCGGATCTGTTCGGCCGGCTGATGAGCCGCATGTCTCTCGGCACCATGGTGGTCGACCGCGAGGTCGTCACCCGCAATTTCCCCGAAGGCCGGGGCCAGGTCGAGGTTATCGCGATCTACGAGGTCGAAGGCGGCCGGATCGCCAAGGCCTGGTTCAAGATGGGCGCGCCGGTGCTCGACCGGCCGGCGTGACCGGCGTCCGGGCCGGCGGCGGACCGCCGTGGCACGGGCGCGGCGCGATGCTCACATCGCCGCGCTCTTGACCTGAGGGCCGAAGGCGGGCTTTTTCAGCGCGCCCGCGTGCCGGTCGTCAGCCGGGGCGTCGCCTTTGCCGGCCGGGCCCGCATGCGCGCCGTCCCCGATGGCCCGTCGCCCTTGCTCGAGAGACGTCCCCGTTCATGCTGAATCAGATCATCGAATTCCTCGCCAAGGGCACCGTCGCGGCCATTTCCGCCATGGGTTATGCCGGTGTCGCGCTGCTGATGGCGATCGAGTCGGCCTGCATTCCCTTGCCGTCCGAGATCATCATGCCGTTTGCCGGCTATCTCGTCTCGACGGGTGAACTGACGCTGTTCGGCATCGCCACTGCCGGCGCCATCGGATGCAATCTGGGCTCGACGGTCGCTTATGCGGTCGGCGCGCGCGGCGGCCGGCCGGCGGTGGAGCGCTGGGGCCGCTATGTCCTGCTGTCCTCGGCCGATATCGACATGGCCGAGCGCTTTTTTGCCCGCTACGGCTCGGTCACCGTCTTCGTCTGCCGCCTGCTGCCGGTCGTGCGCACCTTCATCGCGCTGCCTGCCGGCATCGCCCGGATGAATGTCTGGCGCTTCCAGATCTATACGTTCGTCGGCTCGTGGATCTGGTGCTACGCGCTCGGTTATGTCGGCGCCCGGCTCGGCGCCGAATGGAACACAAATCCGACGGTCAAGGCGATCTTCCACCAGGCCGACGTCATCATTGTCGGGCTCGGCGTGCTCGGGATCGGCTTCGTGTTGTGGCACCGGCTGCGGCGGCGCGGCGCCTGACCAGCGCGTCGCGGCTCAGCCTTTTCGCAGCCGTCGCGCATTGGCCCGCACCTTGGTGCGGTAGCCTCGGACGATGCTGTCGGGCGAGGCGCCCAGCATCAACCGCCCGGCGGCCTCGGTCGCCGCCGCGACTTTCTCGCTCACCATCCGGCGCGATTCGACATCGGCGCGAGGGCCGCCGAAAGCAAGCCTGACCATGCGCAGGCCGATGACCTGTTGCGACTCGACGGCGAGCATCGCCAGGTTGAACCATGACCCGAACGGGTTGGCCGGTTTGCCGCGGCTCATGATGGGCGGCGCTCACGCATCGGGCGGCTCTGCCGGTTGCGGCGTTGGTTGCGCCGGGCAGGGCGTCTCGGCCGTTCGGCGGCGCCTGACCGGCTGGATCGCCTCGGCCGGGTCGGCCCGTCGGCGCCGGCCTCGACGCCTTGCGCGATCTCGTCGTCGCGGCTCATGCCGCCGCCCATGGCGCCACCGGCCGAACTGGCGCCGCCATGGCCGCCGTCGCGCTGGGCGGGCGGCACCTGCGCGAATGCCGGGCCCGCCACGGCGGCTGCGAGGATCCCGAAGACCAGGCCGCGACGATCGATCATGCGTTATCCTCCGGCTGTCGATGCAGCAGGGCAACGCAGCGGCAGGCCGATCGTTCCCCGCCGCGCCGGGCGGGCGCCGCTAGCCGAGCCAGCCGGTGAGCCGGAACCAGCCATAGTCGAGCGGCAGCAGGACCAGGAAGGTGACGGCGGCGAGCGCCAGGCAGAGCTTCAGGCCCTCGCGTGCCGGCACGTCGGCCATGGCCATGGCGACCACGATAGGGGCGGCCTGATAGGGCATCAGCGGCGTCGCGTAACCGATCACCTGGGTCATCAGCACGGTCGAGAGCGGCAGGCCGGTGGCATCCGCCAGCATGCGCGCCAGCGGCGTGAACAGGGCCGGCACGCCATTGGCGGTAACCACGAAATTCATCAGCGTGGTGAGCCCGACCAGCGAGGCGAAGCTTTGCGCCGGCCGGGCCGGATCGAGCGGCAGCCAGGCGATGACCGCGCGGCCGAGCGTGTCGCCGAGCCCGGTCTGGGTCACCACGGCGGCCAATCCCAGGATCGCTGCGACATAGATGCAGGTGCGAATATTGACGCCGCTGGCGAATTCGTCGCCGGTGACGAAACCGACGCGCGGCAGCAGGCAGAAGCAGGCGGCGGCGAGCCCGACCCAGGCCGGCTGGATGCCGTGCAGGGAATCGGTCGCCCACAGCACCAGCGTGACGGCGAGCAGCAGGCCGAGCCGGCGTTCGGCGGGACTGAGCGGCGCGGCGGGCGGTGCGGCAGCGGCAGGCGCGGGCGTGGCCGGAAACATCAGCGCGATCAGGCCGGCCAGCGCCGCGCCCTTGGCCAGGCCGAGCAGCGGCGCGTGCAGCAGGAGATAAGGCAGGTAGCCGAAATGAACGCCGAAGGCGGTCTCGGCGGCGCCCGACATCACCAGGTTCGGCACATTGGCCGGCAGGATGCTGGCCGAGAGCTGGAACGTGCCGAAGCCGACGGCAAGCGCCAGGCCCATGCGGCCACGGCTGGTCTTGCCGAGGCCGGCCTGGTCGGCGAGCGCCATGACGATCGGCATCAGCAGCGCGATGCGGCCCATGTTGGAAGGCATGACGAAGGCGAGGCCATAGGTCATGGCGACGACGCCGGCCACCATGCGCCACCAGGTGCCGGTGAGGCGGGCGGCGAGCAGGCGGGCGCAGCGTTCGGCTAATCCCACCTTGCGAATGGCGACGCCCAGCACGAAACCGCTCAGCACCAGCCAGAAGGCCGGCGACTGGAAGCCGGAGAACACAGTATCGGCCGGCGCCAGATGCAGCACCATGGCGGCGGTGAAGAACAGGAGCGCGGTGAGGAATTCCGGCAGCAGGGCGGCCGCCCACAGCAGGATCGCCACGGCCGTCACCAGCGCCGGCAGCAGCAGGCCGCCGGTCAATGAAAATGCACCCAAGATATGTCCCCCGACAGGCCGCGTGGCGAGGTTGCCGGAGGGGGGCGGCAAAGAGAATACGGAATTGCGCGAGGCTGCCTCGATATTTCGTCGAGCCAGGCGCCGGGGCGTCAGCCGGCCAGGACGTCGGTCGCCCGGTGGTCCTCTGAGACGCCGTCGATCAGGATGGTGTCGCCTTCGGAGTTGCCGGTGCGCAGCGCCAGGATGTCCTGATAGGCCGGCGAACGATACCAGCCCTGAGCGCTCGGTCTATCGGGGAAGGCGATGACGATGAGATCGCCGGACCAGTTGCCTTCGAGCAGTTCGACCTTGCCGCCATGGATGATGAACCGGCCGCCGAACGGCGCCAGCGTCGCATCGATGCGCTGGAGATATTCGACGATCTCTGCACCCATCCGGACATTGCGCAGGCGGGCGATGGCATAGGCGGACATGTTGGTCTTCCTCGGACGATGACCGGGCCGGGGCGGCCGGTTCGTGGGTGCACCATCGCGGTTCGAGGGAACGGGGTCGATGACGTCCGAGGTCATGGAAGGGCCATGCCGGGATCGGTCGAGCCGTCTCGAAAATTTCGTCGTGACTCTAATTAGAGAAATTGCTAAATATGGATCTCACCAGCGCCAACCGGAGATCCATGGGTATCAACGCAGTTTTCGAAGCCTTGTCGCATCCGGTGAGACGCAAGGTGCTGGCCTTGCTGAAGGCCGGCCCGATGAGCGCCGGCGACCTCGCCGGTCACTTCGAGCTGAGCAAGCCGACATTGTCGGTTCATTTCAACAAGCTGAAACAGGCGGAACTCGTCGTCGTGGAGCGGCAGGGGACCAGCCTGATCTATCACCTCAGCGCCTCCATTCTCGAAGAGGCCCTGGCCGGGCTTCTCAGCCTGAAGGATCAGGATCAATGAGCCGAATGCTGTTCTCGCGCCTCAACCTCGCGCTCTGGGCCGCGCTGGCGCTGGTGACGCTCGCCGGCCATGTCCTGGTGCCGGCGGACGCCGCCCTGCCGGTGCATTGGGGACTGAACGGCCAGCCCGACGCGTTCTGGCCGCGTAGCGCGGCGCTGGCCGTCGCGCCCGCCATGGTCATTGTCAACGCGGCGATCTTCGGCATCGCCGGCCGTTTCGCGCCACCTGAACAACTGGCTGCCGGCAAGCATGTCCTGGCCATCGCCGTGCCGGCCGTCTCGGGGCTCGCCATGGCGATCCAGGCCGGAATCGTGCTGATCGGGATCGGCTATCCCGACCTGATGGTGCGCATCATCAGCCTGGGCATTGGCGTCATGCTGATCCTGCTGGGCAATGTGCTGCCGAAGACCCAGCCCAACCGGCTGGCTGGCCTGCGCCTGCCCTGGATGAGCGCAGACCCGGCCCATTGGCGAGCCACGCAGCGGCTGACCGGCATCCTGATGATGCTCGGCGGCGTCGGCCTCGTGCTGTGCGGGCTGATCGTCCGTGACCCGCGATGGCTGGCGCTGGCCTTGGTCGCGGCGGTTCTCGTGCCGGCCATTGCAGGCACCGTTCGCGGCAGCCTCGGCGGACGCCGGCCGGCGAATGGGGCATGATGCGACGAGCCGCAAACCCTCGCCCGCTCGCGGGTGAGGGCTTGAAGAGGGCCGGCCCTTCATGGTCAGCGGAACCGCGCATGTCTTCGGCCGAAACAAGTCGTGGTCAGGCCGAACGGGATCGACCTGATCTCGCACATTCCACTCACCACGGCTCCGGCCCGGCGGCGTTGAAGAAGCCGCCGCTCGGGCCGTCGGCGCCGAGCGTCGCCAGCCGGATTGCGACGGCCGCACCCTCGGCGGCGCTCAGCGGGCCGGCATGGCCGTTGAGGTCGGTCGCGACATGGCCGGGATTGGCGGCATTGATCTTGATCGGCGTGTTGCGGAACTCCTTGGCGAAAGCCAGGGTGACCGCGTTCAATGCCGTCTTGGATGAGCTATAGGCGAGCAGATTGGTGGCGTAGGACGGGTCGGACAGCTTGGCGAGCGCACCCGCGCCGCTGCTCATCATCACGATGCGGGCCGCGGGCGCGGCGCGCAGCAGCGGCAGGAAGGCCTGGGTGACGCGCACCGGCCCGAACACATTGACCTCGTAGGTCGATTTCAGCAGCGCCATGTCGACCGCGCTCGGTGGCAGCCGGCTGTCGAGCGCGATGCCGGCATTATTGACCAGCACGTCGAGCCGGCGGGTTTCGCCGGCGAGCGCCGCGGCCGCGCGCATCACGCTGTCGCCGTCGGCGACGTCGAGCCGCAGGACGCGGACGTCGCCGATGGTCTGGCGCATCTCGCGAGCGGCGGCTTCGGCGCGCTCGATGTCGCGGCAGCCGAGCCAGACGCGGTAGCCGAGGCCCGCCAGCTGTCCGGCGATCGCGCGGCCGATGCCCTTGTTGGCGCCGGTGACCAGCGCGGTCTTGATGGTATTTGCCATGGTCTGCCCCCTGATGCCCGGCTTCGACGGCGCGATGCCGGGCGGAGGCAATGCCAGAGTGGGCGCGCAAGGCGTGAGCCGAATGCTGGCGGGTTCTTGCACAATCCTCGCAAAGCACCGATCTGCGGGAGCGGCGGCCTTGCGCGCCAGGCGCGGCCGCCGCCTTTGGGAGATCCGATGGAACCCTTGCATGAACTGCGCGCGCTGGTGGCGCGCCATTGCCTGGCCGGGCGCAGCCAGACGATCATTCCGCGCCTGTCGCTGATGCGTTCCGATGTCACGACGCCGCCGGCCCAGGGGCTCTACGAGCCGCTGGTCTGTTTTGTCGTGCAGGGGCGCAAACGCGTCACCTTCGGCAGCCGGTTGTTCGATTATGACGCCGCCAAATATCTCATTGCCTCGGTCGACCTGCCGGCATCGGGCGAGATCGCCGAGGCGAGCGAGGCGACGCCCTATCTCGCCGTGGCGCTCAGGCTCGATCCCGCCATGCTCGCGGCCATGCTGATCGACATGCCCGAGCAAACCGTCGATGCGGTCGCGGGCCCGGGTCTCACGGTCAGTCCGGTCACCGCCGAACTGATCGACCCCGTGCTGCGGCTGGTGCGCCTGATCGATCGGCCCTGCGACATCGCCATGCTGGCACCGCTGATCGAGCGGGAGATCCTCTATCGCCTGATGCGCGGCGAGCAGGGCGCCACGCTGCGCCAGATCGCACTCGCCGACAGCCGGCTGTCGCAGGTCCGCCGCGCCATCGGCTGGATCAAGCAGCACTATGATCGGCCGCTCCGGATCGAGGTCCTGGCCGAGATCGCGCGGATGAGCCCGTCCTCGCTGCATCGCCATTTCAAGGCGGTGACGGCAATGAGCCCGCTGCAGTTCCAGAAGCGGATCCGGCTGCAGGAGGCGCGCCTGCGTGTGCTGGCGGATGAAGCGGACGCCGCCAGCATCGGCTTCGCCGTGGGTTACGAGAGCCCGTCGCAGTTCAACCGCGAATATCGCCGGCTGTTCGGCGCGCCGCCCGCCCGCGACGCGGCCCGGCTGCGCGGCGCCGCCATCGACCGGGGCGCACTGGAACAGTCGTTATAGGGGGTGAGTGGCGCGCAAACCCTCTCCCACGAAGACGTCTACGGCATGCACATATCTCTGGAGAGGAAGTGCGGCGGATTGACTCGGGTGTGCGGCGGGGCTGGCCATTGCG
>NZ_JBWKTP010000020.1:0-51741 GCF_059420385.1 Phreatobacter sp. GW821-FHT04C01
ACCGACCCGCCCACATTCCGGCCTGAAGCCTTCGTCGCCAGCCGGACCACCAAAAAGAGACCTGTCATGAAGAAGTTTATCCTTGCCGCAGCCCTGCTCGCGCCGCTCGCCATTGCCGCTCCGGCTTTCGCCCAGGGCGCCGGCGATGCCGGCGGTTTCATCGAGACTCCCTCGGTCACCACCTACGCGCCGAACCAGCCGCGCGAGTTCAGCGCCCATCACGTCCGCGGCGGCCGGGCCGGCGGCATGACCGACCTCGAGCGCAGCCTGATCGAGCGCGAAGTGGTGACGTCATCGGGCATCGCCGCTCACTGAAGCATTGCGCATGCCGGCACGAGCCGGCTTCGTTCAAGACCAACGCCGGGGCGCCACCCCGGCGTTTTCTTTAGGATCGGTCCGCTTGATTTCGGTCTTGCATCGCCGCTCGGAGTAAGTTGCGCTGGTGCAAGGTGTGGGTCGCTATCGGTCAAATTGTCCCTTCACACGCACATAATTTTCCGATTTCCCGCGTTGGGGTCCTGGCCGCTTGTCGACATTTTGGCGTTCCTCTGTCGGCATATCGGTTGAAATGCCCGCACCGATGGCGTCTCTCCGTTTCAATGATCCATCTGGACAATACGGGCGCCGGTGAACGGTGTGAAATCCGATAAGATATTGTGATCATGATAAAAAACACGGAACGCATGATGTGGACGGGCTCTGCCGCGGCCACTCGGAGAGGCGGGCGTGGCACGCCTCGTTGCGATCGCGCCGTCGCTTTCAGGCCGTTCCAATGAGCGCTGGTTGCTATCGAGACGCTCGGGCGTCGCAATTGTAAGAATTGCGACAATGCACATTAAAAATAAGAAAACTGAACAAGTATGTGCGTTTTCTCAATTTCGTGATTGGCAATTTGCCGGGCGAGCACCTATGTTGAGGATGTCGGCGGCGGACACCTCCTGCCGACACCGAAGCAAACATCCCGGATCTGGCGTGTCCCTCCCACCACCGGGTTTTCCAATGGAGACTGTCATGAAGAAGCTGATCCTCGCCGCCGCCCTCCTGGCTCCGCTCGCCGTCGCCGCTCCGGCCCTTGCCGACGATGCCGCCGGTTTCATCGAGACCCCCTCGGTCACCACCTATGCACCGGCCCAGCCCCGTGAGTTCACGGCGCGTTATGGACGTGCATCGGCGGCCGACCAGAGCCTGATCAACCGCGAAGCCGTGCCGTCCTCGGCCTTCTCTTCCGCGAACTGAGCGCGGGCGCCTGTTTCACCCACACGCAAGCAAATGATCCGGCCTGAAGCGTTCATCGCCAGCCGGGCAACCCAATGGAGATCATCATGAAGAAGCTCATTCTCGCCGCGACCCTGCTCGCGCCCCTCGCCGTTGCCGCTCCCGCTTTCGCCCAGGGTGCCGGTGATGCTGCCGGTTTCATCGAAACCCCGTCGGTCACCACCTATGCCCCGGTGCAGCCCCGCGAATTCTCGGCCCGCCAGATGATGCGCGGCCAGTCGCTGTCCACGGCGCCAAGCCTGGTCGATCGCGAAGCGGTGCCGTCCTCGGCTTTCTCTTCGTCCAACTGAATGGGAATCGGCCGGCGTCAGCCGGTCCTGTCCAAGACCAACGCCGGGGTTCCCACCCCGGCGTTTTCTTTGTCTGGAAATACGCGGCTTTTGGCTTGCCCTGGGCGCCGCCGGGCGGAAGCCGGCCTGCTTGTCAGTCGGGCTTCCGGCCGAGTTTGCGCATCATCGTGGCGGTTTGCCGTGCCACGGGATCATTGCTGCCGTCGAGCTCGGCGATGACGCCCGCCCGGTCGGCCGGCGTCTTGTCCTGGTTCAGCTTGAGCTTGCCTTCCAGGCGGTCGATGTCGATCTCGACCGCGATGATCGCCTTCAGACGCGGCGCGATCGCAGCCTCCGGCATGTCCTCGAAACGCCATGGGCCACCGAGCGGCGTGTCGTAGCGGGAGATGACCCGTTTCAACAGGGCGCGCAGCACCTCCGGGTCGTCGTCGATCACCGGCCGGCCATAGGCCTGAACCGCCGTATAGTTCCAGGTGGGGAAGGTCTCGCGGTTTTCATACCAGCTCGGCGAGATGAACGCATGCGGGCCTTGAAACACCACCAGGGCCTCGCCGCCGCCGGCGAGCTGGTCGCATTGCGGATTGGCCCGGGCCAGATGCGTGATGAGCCGGCCCTTGGCGCCATTGCCGTCGATGAGAAAGGGCAATTGCGTCGCCAGGATTCCCGCGGGGCCCGACGTGATCAGGGTGGCGAAGCTCCATTGCCGCATCAGGTCGTGCAGCACGTCGAGCCGGTCCTCGCGATAGGCTGGTGGCGTATACATTGCGGCGCCTCAATGAGCCCGGGACGCGATCAGGCGCTTCAGCCACTCCGCGGCGTCGGTGATGGCTCTGACGCTGATATCGGCGATCGACATCGCCTCGAGGAAGGAGTGGACGGTGCCCTTGTAGATATGGGCCTCGACCGGCACGCCGGCGGCCTTCAGCGCCTGCTCCATGGCGAGGTTCTGGTCGTGCAGCACGTCCAGCTCGGTGATCGCCATGAAGGCCGGCGGCAAGCCGTCGAGCCGGGCGTGGAGCGGGCACATCAGCGGGTTCTTCGCATCCTCGGGCGTGCGCATATATTGGCGGAAGAACCACACCATCATGTGGGTGGTGAGGAGATAGTCGCCGCCGCCATAACGCACGACGGAGTCGGCGAGGAAGTCGACCTCGTAGCAGCCATAGTTCAGCACCATGCCCTTGATCAGAGGTTCACCCGCGTCGCGCAAGGCGAGGGCGGCCGCGACCGTCAGATTGCCGCCGGCGGAATCGCCGCCGACCATCAGGGTCGAAATATCGAGGCCGAGGGCGGCGCTTTCCCGGGCGAGCCAGCGGATGGTGTCGATGGTCTCCTCGAGCGGTTGCGGGAAACGGCCTTCGGGCGCGCGGGTATAGTCGATGCCGACCACCGCCACGCCGGCCCTTGCCGCATATTCACGCATCAGCCGGTCATGGGTGTCGATGCTGAACAGGGTCCAGCCGCCGCCGTGAATATAGAGGAACACCGGCAGCGGGCGTTTCGTCTCGGGATAATAGATCCGGATGCGCACCGGGCCATGGCGGGTCGGCACCTGATGCTCGACCGTTTCCGCCATGACCGGGCCACCCTCGGTCCAGGGCTTGCGGACGATTTCGGCCACTTCGCGGGCGCGTGAAACCGGCATGGATTCGCGCGGCGGATGCTTGGCCGAATCCGCCCGCATCCGGGTGACGAACTGGGCGATCTGCGGATCCAGCGGCGGCAACGGCACGACGATATCGGGCATCTTGGTTTCCTCGACCGGTTGTTTCTGGGGATCAGGCGGTGAGCGCCGCGACGGGCCTGGCGCTGCCGGGGCCGGCGAACAGGCGGCGGCCGGGGATCGCTTCGAGCAGCTCGCGCGTATAGGCGTGGCGCGGGTTGACGAAGACCGACTGCGTCTCGCCCTGTTCGACGATCTCGCCGCGGCGCATCACCACGATGCGGTCGGCGATCTCGGCCGCCACCCTGAGGTCATGGGTGATGAAGATCATCGCGAGGTCCATTTCTTCGCGAAGCTCGGCCAGCAGCGCCAGGATATGCGCCTGCACGGAGACATCGAGCGCCGAGACCGCTTCGTCGGCGACCAGCACGCGTGGCTTCAAGGCCAGCGCCCTGGCGATGCAGATGCGCTGCCGCTGGCCGCCGGAGAATTCGTGCGGATAGCGATCGGTGGCACTCTCGTGCAGGCCGACCCGGGCGAGCAGGCGCCGGGCGTCGGCCATGGCCTCCTGTGCCGGCGTGCCATAGGCCATCGGGCCGCGCGCCACCGCATCGCCGATCTTCTGGCGCGGATCGAGAGCGGCGAAGGGATCCTGGAAGACGATCTGGATCTTGCGCCTGACGGTGCGCAGGGCTGCGCCGCGCAGCTTCAGGAGATCGCCGCCGTCGAAGTCGATCGAGCCCCGGTCCGGTTCGATCAGGCGCATGATCATCCGTCCGAGCGTCGACTTGCCGGAGCCGGATTCGCCCACCACCGCCACCGTTTCCCGCGGCCTGAGCGCCAGCGTGACGTCGTTCACGGCCGCCACTCGCCGTGGCGGACGCAGCAGCCCCTGGCGCGTGACGAAGGTCTTGCCGAGCCCGGTCGCCGTCAGCAGCGGCTCAGCGCCGAGCTTGCGGTCGGAACGGGTCAGGGGCCGCGCGCCGGGCACGGCTGCGATCAGTGCCTTGGTGTAGCTGTCCTGGGGCCGGCTGAGCACGTCGTCGACGCGGCCTTCCTCCACGACGCGGCCGTGGCGCATGACCACGACGCGGTCGGCGATATCGGCGACCACGCCGAAATCATGGGTGATCAGCAACACGCCCATGCCGCGCTCGGTCTGCAATTGCCGGATCAGCGCCAGGATCTGCCGCTGCGTCGTCACGTCGAGCGCGGTCGTCGGCTCGTCGGCGAGCAGCAGCGCCGGGTTGTTGGCCATGGCCATGGCGATCATGACGCGCTGGCGCTGGCCGCCGGAGAGCTGGAACGGGAAGCTGCGCGCCAGCGTGACCGGTTCGGGCAGGCCGACGGCGGCGATCAGCGCGAGCACCCGGGCGTCCACCGCCGCGCGGGCCGGCAGCGGGCGGGTATGGGTGATGATCGCCTCGGCGATCTGGTCGCCCACCCGGGTCAGCGGATTGAGCGCGCTGAGCGGCTCCTGGAAGATCATCGAGATCTCGCCGCCGCGCAGCGTCCGCATCATCGCCTCGTCGGCGCGCGCGATGTCGGCGCCCTTGAAGCGGATGGCGCCCGAGGCGATGCCGACATTGTCGGGCAGCAGGCGCAGGGCGGCATGGGCCGTCATCGATTTGCCCGAGCCGGATTCGCCGACCAGGCAGACGATCTCGTTCCGCCGGACGGTCAGCGACACCTGTTCGATGGCGAAGGGCCGGTCGGCGCCGCGCGGCAGGGCGATCGACAGCTGGTCGAGGAAGAGCAGGGCATCATCGGCCATCAGTGCCGTCCTCCGCGGGAAATGCGCGGGTTCAAGGTGTCGTTCAGACCTTCGCCGAGGAGATTGATGGCGAGCACGGTCAGCAGGATCGCGACGCCGGGAAACACGCTCATCCACCAGGCCTGCCGGATGACGGTGCGCGAGGCGCCGACCATGAAACCCCAGGACATCAGGTTGGGGTCGCCGAGGCCCATGAAGCTCAGCGCGCTCTCGATCAGGATGGCGGTCGCGATGGTCAGCGATCCCGTGACGATGATCGGTGAAATCGCGTTGGGCAGGATGTGGCGCAGCACCACCGCCAGCGGCGATTGGCCCTGGCAGGCGGCGGCCTGGACGAATTCGCGATTGCGCAGCCTGAGGAATTCGGCGCGCGTCAGGCGCGCCAGCGGCGGCCAGCTGACGATGCCGATGGCGAAGATGACATGGCTGAGCGAGGGGCCGAGGGTCGCCACCAGCAGAATGGCCAGGATGAAACCCGGGATGGTCTGGAACAATTCGGTGACGCGCATCATCGCGTCGTCGATCAGCCCGCCGCAATAACCCGAGACCGCGCCGATCAGCACGCCGATGAAGACCGCCGCCAGCGTCGACGCCACGCCGATGGTCATCGACACGCGCGTGCCGTGGACGATGCCGGCGGCGACGTCGCGGCCGAGCGTGTCGGAACCGAGCAGGAAACCATCGGTGAGGGGCGGCGCGAAGGGCCGCCCGATCATGTCCCAGGGGTCGTCGGGATAGAGCAGGGGCGCCAACACGGCGAGGGTCACGATCACCAGCAGGATGACCAGGCCGACCATGCCGCTGGGATGGCGGAGGAAAGCTTTGAGCGTGTCCATGCCGCGGGATCTCCGTTCAGGACGCCGGGCGCGTGGTGACGCGCGGATCGATGAGGCGATAGATCGCATCGGTTGCGAGGTTCAGCACGATGACCAGCACCGACATGACCAGGAAGATGCCGAGCAGCACCGGATAGTCGCGCTGCAGCACCGCGTCATAGGTGAGCCGTCCGAGGCCGGGCCAGGCGAAGACGGTCTCGATCACCACCGCGCCGCCGACCAATGCGCCGGCCTGCATGCCGGCGACCGTGACCACCGGCAGGATGGCGTTGCGCAGGATGTGGCGGGCGATGATGCGGCCTTGGGCGAGGCCCTTGGCGCGCGCCGTCTTGATGAAGTCCTGATGCATGACCTCGATCACCGAGGACCGCATCAGCCGCGCATAGATGGCGAGATAGACCGCGGCGAGCGACAGAGCCGGCAAGGTGAGATGCGCGGCGATGTCGAGCATGCGCCTGAGCGGCGACATCTCGACGCCGATGGTGACGTAGCCGAACGCCGGCAGCCAATCGAGCTGCACCGAAAACAGCAGCACCAGCATCAGCCCGAGCCAGAACACCGGCATGGCGTAGAGCAGCAGCGAGACCACCGTCAGGAGCGTGTCGGACCATCGGCCGGCGCGGATGCCGGCAAGCGTGCCGAGCACGATGCCGGCGGCCAGCGCCACCAGAAAGGCCGTGCCGGTGAGCAGCAGCGTCGCCGGCATGCGTTCGGCAAGCAGGCTCAGCACCGGCCTTTGCTGGCGGTAGGAATAGCCGAGGTCGAGGGTCAGCACCCGTTTCAGGTGGCTGCCGAGCTGCACGACATAGGGCTTGTCCAGCCCATATTCCTGGCGAAGCTGGGCGAGCATCTGCTCGTCGGCCGCTCCTGTCTGGCCAGCCATGACCTGGGCTGGATCGCCCGGCGCCGACCGCACGATGATGAAGCTGAAGGTGGCGATGACCAGCACCACCGCCACGAATTTCACCGCCCAGGCCAGGACGGCTAGGGCGGTCGCGAAACCGCGCCCGCCACCCGCCTTGAGTGCCGCCATGCTCATCCGAGCGACACCGTGCCGAAGGTGTCGTGCACGCCGATGCCGGTCGTGATGACGTTTTTCAGGCGCTTGTCGATGAAGTTCGGGAAGTCCTGCTCGATCAGCCAAGCCAGCGGACAATCCTCGACGATGATCTTCTGGACCTGGGAATAGAGCTCCCGGCGCTTGGTCTCGTCGATCGCCACCGCCGCCTCCTCGAACAGCCGGTCGACCTCCGGATTGGCATAACCGGCCATGTTGGAGAACAGCACGCCCTTGCGGATATTGGTCGAGGTATAGCTGCGCGACACGCCGAGCGCCGGATCGCCCAGCTGGTAGAGCAGGTTGACGGTCATCTCATATTCCCAGTTCGACACCCGCTCGGCCCAGCCGGCGAGATCGAGGCCCTGGAGCACGATGTCGATGCCGACCCGGCCGAGCGACTGGCGGATGAATTCGCCGATGCGCTGCCAGATCTCGCCATAGGGCGGCACCAGGAAGGTGATGGTGACGCGTTTTCCGCCGGCGCCGGGTTTCAGGCCCATGTCGTCGAGCAGGGCCTTGGCCTTGTCGAGCGAGTAGTCGTATTGCTTGACGTTCTTCTCGTGGAACGGGGTCTTCGACGAGACCGGCCCGGTGGCTTCCTTGCCGAGGCCGAAGAACACCCGGTTCTTCATCGCGGTGCGGTCTATGGCGTGGGAACAGGCCTGGCGGAAACGCTTGTCGTTCATCGGCGCGACACGGTTGTTCATGTCGAGCCACAGATGCGGGGCGAAGAACTCGTAGCCCTTGGTGGTCATTTCCAGGTTGGGCAGCTTCTGCAGGCGCGCAACGTCGAAGAACTCGACATCGGTCCATTGGGTGAGCTGGACCACGCCTTTCTCGAGCGCGACCGAACGGGAGGCGCCGTCCGGGATGACGCGATAATAGATCTCGTCGAGATAAGGCTCGCCCGGGCGATAATAGCCTTCGTGCCGGACGAGATGGATATGCGAGCCGCGCACCCATTCCTTCAGCTTGAACGGGCCGGTGCCGATGGCCTGGGCATTGGCCGGGTTCTTGCGGATGTCGGTGCCTTCGTAGATGTGCTTCGGCACGATCGGCGCCGTGGTGCAGTCGAACGAGCTGAGGAACGGCGCGAAGGGCTGTTTCAGCGTGAACACCACGGTCAGCGGATCCGGCGCCTCGGCCTTTTCGATGCGCTGGAAGGTACCGCGGGCGCGCGGATGGGTCTCGATCAGCACGGTCATCACCGAGAACACCACGTCGGCCGAGGTCATCGGCTTGCCGTCGTGGAAGGTGATGTTGGGGAACAGCTTGAAAGTATATTTCAGGCCGTCCGGCGAGACCTCCCAGGACTGGGCGAGGCCCGGCATCGGCTTCAGGTCGAAGCTGTAGCGCAGCAGGCTCTCATAGATCTTGCCGCCGAGGGTGAGGGTCGGCTGCTGCTGGTTGATGGCCGTGACCAGGATCGGCGGTTCAGGCTGGATGATGGTGTTGAGCGTGCCGCCGCGGGTCTGGCCGACGGCGCGGCTGAGTCCCCAGGAGATTTCGGTGCCGCCGGCCACGCCGGCCGCGGCCATGAGCTTGGCGAATTCGCGTCTGTTCATCACGGGTTCCCCTGGTTCGTCCGCCGGGTCGGCCCCGGCCTTGTTGGTGTTGGATGTTCTCGCCCGCGCGCGGCTCATGCCGCCGCCAACGGGCCGAGTACTGTCGCGATCGGGCCGCATGACGTGGCCGGACGGCAAGGCCGGCCTAGTAGCCGCGCGCCGGATCGACCCGATTGAGCAGCGGCTCGCCCGCCTTCAGGCGTCGGATGTTTTCGGCGATCTGCTCGGCGATGACCCGCGGCTTGGCGAGGCCCGCCATATGCGGCGTCACCAGCACGCCCGGCTCGCGCCAAAGCGGATGCTCCGGGGCCAGCGGCTCATGATCGAAGACGTCGAGAATGGCGCCGCGCAGATGGCCCGAACGGATCAAGCCGACGAGATCGTCCACCACCAGGTGTTCGCCGCGGCTGACCAGGATCAGGCCCGCGCCCTTGGGCAGGCGGGCCAGCCGTTCGGCATTCAGGATCTGCGAGGTGGCCGGCGTCAGCGGCAGCAGGCAGACCAGGATATCCGCCTCGGCGAGGAACGCGTCGAGCGCCGCCTCGCCGGCATGCACCGTCACGCCGTCGACCTGCCTCGGCGCGCGTGACCAGCCTGACACGCGGTAGCCGACCTGGCTCAGCAGGCGCGCCGCCCGTTCGCCCATGGCGCCGAGGCCGAGAATGCCGACCCGCTTGTCGCCGGCGGCCGTCTGCTCCAGGCGATGCCAGCGCCCGATGCGCGCATTGGCCGTCACCTCGTCGAAGCGACGGTGGAAATAAAGCGTGCCCCACAGGATGAACTCGGCCATGGCGGCGGCGAGCTTGGGATCGACCACCCGACAGATCGGCAGGTCCGGCAGGGCAGGATCGGACAGGATGTTGTCGACGCCGGCGCCGATCGAATGCACCAGCCGGAGGTTCGGCATGCTCGCGAGCGCGCCCTTGGGCGGAGCCCAGCAGATGGCGATTTCGGCGTCGATCGCGCCCGGCTCGAGCCAGTTCCTGAAGGTCGCGCCGGGCAGGGCGCTTTCGAGCTGTGCCGCGAGGAAGGAGAGAACACCGAGTTCGCTCATCAAGGTAATGCTGGTCATGCGGTTGCGTGGGGCCCTGTGTGGTGTCTTGGCACGGCGCGTGCTTTGAAATTCTGCGGCGATTGGTCGATGATGCGGCCAAGGCTCTCGGGCACGAGGGTACGAGGTCAGCGGGCCAACGCTGTCTGTTCAGGGTCAGGAATTGTCGCAGATGGGCCATATGCTTCCCCTGCCGCCTGGGCGTTCCCGTCGTGAGGCGGGCGCGCAGACCGTCACCTGCTTCGCCGGTTTCGAGGCGAGCGGCCGGCGCGCCGACGCGCTGCAGAGTTCCGGCCGCCCGGTCGCCGCCATGGCGGCCGAATATGCGTCCGGCACCGTCGGCACGCGCCACAGCCATCGGCGGGCGCAATTGCTGCATGCGCTGAGCGGAGTAATGACGGTCATCACCGAGGCGGGCAGCTGGGCCGTGCCGCCGCAGCATGCCCTGTGGCTCCCCTCCGGCGTGGTCCACCAGAGCCGCTGCTGGGGCGACGTGCAGTTGCGCACGCTCTATGTCGAGCCGGAGGCTGCGGCCAACCTGCCCCAGGCCTGCCGGCTGCTCGAGGTCTCGCCGCTGCTGCGCGCGCTGATCAACGAGGCGGTGACCTTGCCGGTCGAATATGACGAACAAGGCCGCGACGGCCAGGTGGTGGCGCTGATGCTGGGGGAGATCGGCCGCATGCCCGCTTTGCCGCTGAGCGCGCCCATGCCGCGCGACCGGCGGCTCGCCCGTATCTGCGAGGCGATCCTGCGCGACCCGAGCAACGACCAGGACCTGGAACACTGGGCCCGCGTCGGCGGCCTCGGCCGGCGTACCCTGACCCGGCTGTTCCGGCAGGAGACCGAGATGAGCTTCGCCGAATGGCGCCAGCAGGTGCGGCTGATGGAGGCGTTGACCCGGCTGACCTCGGGCGAGCCGGTGACCAATGTGGCACTCGATCTTGGCTATGACAGCCCGAGCGCCTTCAGCGCCATGTTCCGGCGCATCATGGGCATCTCGCCGCGCGAATACCTGCGCTGGACCGAGCCGAGCGAGCCGGATTTCCGTGTGAGCGAACCGCCGGCCGGCGCCGTCGGCGCGTGAAAATCGGGCCGACGGGGCTCGGCTGGACAGCTGTCGCCGGTCTCGACTATAGATTTTGGCGATAATCGGACGACATGCGCCGATGACCATCGTGTCGATGTCGGCACGGTCACGAACACGTCAGCCTCTCCGTTTCCGGACCCTTCCGAAGGTCGGCATCGACTCTTCACAAGGTCCGCCTGGCGCGGCTTTTCCTGTTCTCGACCGGCCGGCGGGGGTCATTGCACTGTCGGTTTTGCGGGACATTCGCGGGGGCGAATGGGGTTGTCTGGTCCGCATCGGTCCGAGCGTCGTGTTGAGCTGCGCCGACGTCGGTCTCGCCTGGCCGGGGTCAAGACTGTCAAACCCAGGACGGAATGCCTCACATGAAATGGATCATCTTGTTGACGCTGGCCTTGGCGCCCCTCGCGGGCGCGCCGGCCCAGGCCCAGACCATCTCCGATTGTCCCGACGATTTTTCCGCCTTCGCGGGTTCGACGGAAGCGCTGGTCTGCAACTGCAATGCGCAGGCCGCCGACCGTGGCTCGGTTTGGGGCATGGACGTCTATACGGGCGATAGCTCGATCTGCAAGGCGGCGGTCCATGCCGGCGCGATCAGCCGGCGCGGCGGTCAGGTGACGGTGACGCCGGAAGCCGGGCGGCCGGCTTATCCCGGCCTGACCCGCAATGGCGTCAGTTCATCGAATTACGGCGCCTATGCCTCGAGCTTCCGCTTCGCGGGCGCGGCCGCCGCGCCCAATGCCGCCGGCGGCAAGTCTGGCGACGGCAAGTCGGGGCCGGGTGGCGCTACGACCGAAACGGCGGCAATTTCGGAATGCCCTGACGATTTCTCCGCCTTCGCGGGCTCGACCCAGGCTCTCACCTGCACCTGCAGCGCGCAGGCTGCCGAGCGCGGTTCGGTCTGGGGCATGGACATCTACACGGGCGACAGCTCGGTCTGTAAGGCAGCGGTGCATGCCGGCGCCATCAGCCGGCGCGGCGGCCAGGTGACGGTGACGCCCGAAGAGGGGCGGTCGGCCTATCCCGGCTTGACTCGAAACGGCGTCAGTTCGTCGAATTACGGCGCCTATGCCTCGAGCTTTCGCGTCGCCGGCCAGGGGCGCGCCGCCGGCGCGCCGTCAGGCCAGACCACCCAGGTGCTGATCTCGGAATGCCCGAACGATTTTTCGACCTTCGCCGACACCTCCGACCCGTTGATCTGCACCTGCAACGCGCAGGCGGCGGATCGTGGTTCGGTCTGGGGCATGGACGTCTATACGGGCGACAGTTCGGTCTGCAAGGCAGCGGTTCATGCCGGCGTGATCAACCGGCGCGGCGGCCAGGTGACGGTGACGCCGGAGGCCGGCCAGGCGACCTATGCGGGGGTGACCCGCAACGGCATCTCGTCCTCCAATTACGGCGCCTATGCCGCAAGCTTCCGCTTCGGCCCGGCGCCTGCCGGCCCGACGGTCTGCCCGGATAATTTCGTCGCATTCCAGGAGATCGCCGAACCGCTCGCCTGCACCTGCGACGCGGCTGCCACCGCGCGTGGCTCGGTCTGGGGCATGGACATCTACACGGCCGATTCCTCGATCTGTAAGGCGGCGGTCCATGCTGGCGCGTTGCCGCGCCAGGGCGGCCTGGTGAGCGTCATTCCCGAGCCCGGCCGCAACGCCTATCCGGGCCTCACCCGCAACGGCATCACGTCTTCGAATTACGGGCCCTATGACGGCAGCTTCCGGTTTCCGCCGCGCCAGGGTGCGGCTCAACCGGCGCCGGCCAAACTGGCGGCGGCGCCGGTCCAGCAGGACATCGCCCAGAGCCTGCGTGAGCGCGGCGAGGTCGATCTCTATGTCCAGTTCCGCTTCAATTCGGCGGAGCTGGATCTCTCCGCCGCTGACGCCTTGCGTCAATTGCGCAGCGTCCTGGCGGCGGATACGAGCCTCAGGCTGGGGCTGATCGGTCATACGGATTCGGTGGGTACGGCCGATTACAATCGCTCCTTGTCCTACCGCCGCGCCGAATCCGTGGGACGCTGGCTCGTCCAGCAAGGCATCGACGCCGGCCGCCTGACCATCGACGGACGCGGCCGTGCCGAGCCGATCGCCGACAACGCCACCGAGGCCGGCCGCGCGGCCAATCGACGGGTTCAAGCCCTGAAGCTCTGACGCCGGGCCGCCTCCGGCCGATATTTCCGTGCGTCGCGCAACCAAAGTACCCCGTCGTGGTTATCCGCGGCGGGGTTTGGCATTCCAGGCCCGACCGGCGAACAGGACGCGGCCGTCATGAACTCCCACCTCTCCCGTCGTGCGGTTCTGTCGCTTGTCGGATCGTCGATCGGACTTGTCGGCTGTTCCGGCGCCGGCCTGCTCAATGCCGTGTCGCCGGCCGAGCCGGGCGCAGGCCAGGTGGCACGTGACCTCGCCTTCGGCCCGCATCCGCGCCAGCGCCTCGATATCTATGCCCCGGCATCGTCAGGCTCCGGGCGGCGGGTCGTCCTGTTCATTTACGGCGGCGCCTGGAACACCGGCAGCAAGGCCGACTACGCCTTCATTGGCCACGCCTTTGCCGCGCGCGGTTTTGTCACCGTCATCGCCGACTATCGCCTGGTGCCGGAGGTCCGCTTTCCCGATTTCGTCGATGACGGCGCGAGGGCCCTGGCGTGGATCCACGACCGGATCGGCCGCTATGGCGGCGACCGCAACCGCATCGACGTGGCCGGTCATTCGGCCGGTGCCTATAACGCCGCCATGCTGGCGCTCGATCCGCGCTTCCTGGCGCGTGCCGGGCTCGGCCCCGGCACGATCAAGGCCGTTGCCGGCCTGTCCGGACCTTATGATTTCCTGCCGCTCGACCAGCCGGCCTCGGTGGCGGCTTTCGGCATGGCGCGTGATCTCGCGGCGACGCAGCCGGTCAGCTTCGCCCGCCGCGGCGCGCCGCCCATGCTGCTTGTCACGGGATCGGCCGATACCACGGTTTATCCGCGCAATACCGAAGCCCTGGCCGTGCGGCTCAGGCGGGCAGGGGCCGTGGTCTCGGTCAGGATCTATCCCGGTGTCGATCACGCCGGCACCGTGGTGGCGCTGGCGGCGCCCTTTCGCGGACGGGCGCCGGTTCTCGCGGATGTCACCGGCTTCTTCGAGCGCTTCGGCTGAGTGGAGCCGGCGTCAATCACTGATCGGCGCGCCGATGCGGGCGGTGCCGCTTTCGCCATTGTCACGCAGCCATTTCAGCGAGCTGCCGCCGGTGCGGGTCAGCGCGAAGCACATGGGCGTGCCGTCATACCAGGTGCGGAACTGCTGGCAGAGCCGGTTATTGGCGATCCACCAGCGGCCGCTGTCGCGCGGCTGCATGACACGGCCGAGCCCCAGGGCCTGGCCGTTGCCGTCGACCCGCCCGCTGCGGCGGTAGTTCAGCGGAAATTCCCCGCCGAGCGGCGCCGCCAGAAAGATGTTGTGCCCGATAATGTCCTGGCGGATCTCGTCCGATGTCATCGGATCAGCATGCGCCGCTGAAGCGATGCCCGATGCCGCGACCACGACCCATGCGGCGACCATGCGGAGTTCTGGCATCCGGCTGCTCCATTTCGGCTGCCGCATCTACCCGCGACCGGCGGCCACGGTTGCAATCTCACGAAAGCGTGAACCGGGCGACGGCCCGTCAGCCCGGCGCGAACAGCCGCAGGGCCAGGCATCCCGCCGTGGCCGACAAGGCCGAGACCACCATTCCCCAGGCGATGTCGGCGACGGCGACCATGACGGTCCAGCCCTTCAGCGTCGCCAGATTGGTGATGTCATAGGTGCCATAGGCGACCAGGCCGAGCAGGGCGCCGAGCCCGAGCGCCAAGGGTAGCGAGTGCGCCTCGGCGCCCGGCAGGACGGCGAAGACCACGATGCCGACGACATAGACGAGGTAGAACAGCGCGGCGATCATCAGCTTGGGCTCGTCCAGGAGCAACGCCCCGAGCTGAGGCCGATAGAGAAGGCGGGTCGCAAAGCCGAGCCAGACGGCATCGAGTGCCAGCAGCACCACGGCCGAGGCGCCATAGGCGATCGCGAAACGATGCATGTCATTCCCCTGTTTCCGGGCGCGGAACAGGCTGAATACACCGGCGCCGGGCCGATGGATGCAAAGCGGCGGCGCCCGTGGAGACGCCGGCCGGCCGATCACCGGGCGCGATCACGCATCCGTGCGCGGCCGGCGAAAAAGAATCCGCTGCGGGACTCATCCAAAGCCCGGGGCTGCGGTGTTGCCGCTGGTGATGCGAAAACCAGGGCACGGCTTGTTCATGAACAGAAATGCGTTTGATGCCCGCACCGGCGGCCCGACGGCGCCTGTGCGGCGGATCGCCGTTGTCGGCAGCGGCATTGCCGGTCTGTCGGCGGCCTGGCTGTTGAGCCGGTCCCACCAGGTGACGCTCTACGAGAAGGCCGACTGGCTCGGCGGCCATGCCAATACGGTCGATGTCGAGGGGCCGGCCGGCCCGGTGGCGGTCGATACCGGCTTCATCTGCTACAACCCGCGCAATTACCCGAACCTGGTCGCGCTGTTCGATCATCTCGGCGTCGCCCACAAGCCGACCGTCATGTCGTTCGCGGCATCCGCCGGTCGCGGCCGGTTCGAATATTCATCCGCCGATCTCAACAGCCTTCTCGGCCAGCGCGGCAATATCATCCGACCGCGCTTCTGGTTCATGCTGCGCGACATCGTGCGCTTCTATGCCAAGGCCAGGACGCTGGTCGACTGCCCCTCGGCCGACGGCGTCAGCCTCGGCGAGTTCCTGGCGCGCGAAGGCTATTCGGCGGGCCTGGTCGAAGATCACGTCCTGCCCATGTGCGCGGCCATCTGGTCGACCACCGCCGCCCGCATCCGCGACTATCCGCTGCGTTCGTTCCTGAGGTTCTTCTCGAGCCACGGCCTGCTGGACCTCGCCCAGGCGCCGGACTGGCGCACGGTGGCGGGCGGCAGCCGCGAATATGTCCGGCGGCTTCGGGCTTCGTTCGAAAACCCGGTCCGTATCGCGACCGGGGTCAGACGGATCATCCGGACCGACGGACAGGTCACGGTCGAGGATTATACCGGCCGGCGCGAGAGCTTCGACGATGTGGTGATCGGTGCCCATGCCGACGAGGCCCTGGCGCTCCTGGCCGACCCGGACAGCGAGGAGCGGCGCCTGCTGGGCGCCTTCCGCTACACCGACAATCTCGCGGTGCTGCACGACGACCCGGGCCTCATGCCGAAGCGCCGGCGCGTCTGGGCCAGCTGGAACTATATCGGTGGCGAGCCGCGGGCCGAAGACCAGCCGCTCTGCGTCAGCTACTGGATGAACCGGCTGCAGGGGCTGCCGACGGAGCAGCAACTCTTCATCACGCTCAATCCGGTCCGCGAGCCGAGGGTCGGCTCGATCCGGCGCATGTTCAACTACAGCCATCCGCTGTTCGACCAGGCCGCGCTCAGGGCCCAGCGCGATCTCTGGTCGCTGCAGGGGCGCCGCAACACCTGGTTCTGTGGCAGCTATTTCGGCTACGGTTTTCACGAGGATGCGCTGCAGGCCGGGCTCGCCGTGGCCGAGGCGCTGGGCGAAGTCCGCCGGCCCTGGCAGGTGGAAGCCGAATCCGCCCGGGTGCTGTCGATGCCGCCGCTTCACGGCCCGGCCAACCTGGTGGCGGCCGAATGAGCACGACATCGGGCCTCTATGCCGGCGAGGTGATGCACGAGCGGTTCAGGCCAAGGCGGCATCGTCTGCGCTATCGCGTCTTCTCGCTGCTGATCGATCTCGACGAATTGCCCGCGCTCGACCGGCGGCTGCGCCTGTTCGGGCACAATCGCCGCGCGCTGTTCAGTTTCCAGGACCGCGACCATGGTGGCGGCGAGCCAGGCGCCTTGCGCGCCTGGATCGACCAGCGCCTGTGGCGCGCGGGCCTCGCGCCGGACGGCGGCCAGGTGCTGGTGCTGTGCTATCCGCGCATTCTCGGCCACGTCTTCAATCCGCTCAGCATCTACTATTGTCACGGCAGGGACGGCCTGCTGCGGGCGATGCTCTACGAGGTGCACAACACCTTCGGCGAGCGCCATACCTATGTGATCCCGGCCGAACCCGGTGACGGCGGCCGGATCAGGCAGCATTGCGACAAGGCATTCTTCGTCTCGCCCTTCGTGGCGATGAACTGCAGCTACCATTTCCGCACCGCCGTGCCGGACCGGCGGGCGGTGATCTCGATCGTCGAGAACGACGGCGAAGGGCCGCTGCTGACCGCCGTCTTTTCGGGCCTGCGCCGCGAGCTGACCGACGCCATGTTGGCACGCATGTTCCTCACCTATCCGCTGATGACGCTGAAAGTGGTCGCCGGCATCCATTGGGAGGCGTTGAAACTCTGGTGGAAAGGCGTGCCGCTGATCGCCCATGCCAGGGCGGCGAAAACGATCGGCGAGACCATCGTCCGTCCCGGCCGGCGCTGAGCAACGACATTGGCGGCCTCCCGGGACGACATCCCTCGGCTCGCCCCCGGCAGGCTCGCCGCCTATGCCGCCCCGGCCTTCGCCTTCGCCATCCCGGCCATTCCGGTCTATGTCCTGTTGCCCTCGGTCTATGCCGATACGCTTGGCCTCGGGCTTGCCGCCACCGGCACGGCCCTGCTGGTCAGCCGTTGTCTCGACACGTTGAGCGATCCGCTGATCGGTCTGCTCAGCGACCGCACGCGATCGCGGTTCGGCCGGCGCAAGCCCTGGATCATGGCGGGGGCACTGGCAGCCGCCCTCGGCTTTGCCCGCATCGCGTTTCCGCCCGACGGCGTGGGAGCCGTTTATCTCACCCTCTGGCTGGTCGTGCTCTATATCGGCTGGACCGCGGTCGTGGTGCCCTACACGGCCTGGGGCGCCGAACTGACGCCGGGCTATGCCGAACGCGTGCGGGTGACCACGGCACGTGAGGGCGCGGGTCTTGCCGGCATCGTTTTCGCGAGCCTGGTGCCGGCGCTCGCCGGAGGTGGCGCCGTCGCGCAATTGGGCATGCTGGCGCTGGCGGCCATCGGGCTCGGCGCGGCCGGCCTGGCAAGCCTGGGACTGCTGGTGCCGGACAGGCCCGCCGACATGAGCCGGCCCCACCGCGCACCGGTTTCGGGCAGCCTCGCGGCCGCTCTCGGCGATGCCGCCCGCAATGGTCCCTTCGTCAGGCTGATCACCGCCTGGTTCGTCAACGGCCTTGCCAATGGCCTGCCGGCGGCGCTGTTCCTGCTCTACCTGACCCACGGCCTCGGGGCCGCCCCGGACCGGCAGCCGCTGTTCATCCTGGCCTATTTCGTCAGCGCCATGATCGGCTTGCCGCTCTGGTATCGTCTCAGCCTGAAGCTCGGCAAGCATCGCGCCTGGTGCTGCGCCATGGGTGCGGCCTGCCTCGCTTTCGGCCTGGTGCCTTTTCTGGCGCCTGGCCAGTTCGCGAGGTTTTTTGCCGTCTGCATCGTCACCGGCCTGGCGCTCGGCGCCGATCTCGTCCTGCCGCCGGCCTTGCAGGCCGATGTCGTCGACTTCGACCGGCTTCGCCACGGCGAGGAGCGCACCGGCCTCTATTTCGCCTTGTGGCACGCAGCCACCAAGCTCGCCATGGCGCTGTCGGCGGGGCTCGGCCTGATCGGGGCGAGCCTCGCCGGATTTGATCCGGCGCGGCCGACCCCGCAGGGCATGATGGCGCTGACGGCTTTCTACGCGGTTCTGCCTGTCGGCCTGAAGCTCGCCGCGGTCGCGCTGCTCTGGGGCTTTCCGATCACCGCGCGCCGGCACGAGGCCATCCGCCGTCGGCTCGCTCGCCGGATGGTTCAACCCTCGGATTGACGGGGTAGGGCAGGTGAAACCATGCGCCGGCTGATCGCGAAGAACAGCCGGTTCGGCAGCAGGCGCAGCAGCCGCATCGCCAGCGCCATGCGCCAGGGAAAGGCGATTTCGAAGCGGCCGGCCCCCAGGCCGGCGAGGATATGATCGGCCGACTGTTCGGCGGTGATCAGGAACGGCATGGGAAAACGGTTGCGAGCGGTGAGGGGCGTCGCGACGAAGCCCGGAGAGATGAGCTTCAGATCGACGCCCGCCGCCTCCAGCTCGGGCTTCAGCGCCTCGCACATATTGATCAAGGCGGCCTTGGTCGCGCCATAGCCGGCCGCGGTCGGCAGGCCGCGATAGCCGGCGACCGAGGCGACCACGGCGATCTGGCCGGTCCGGCGTGCCATAAAGCGTGGCATCAGGGCGGCGAGGCCATGGGCCGTTCCCATCAGGTTGACCTCGACCAGTTCGCGCAAGGCGGCGAGATCGAAACTGCCGGCGCTGATCGGCCGGTGGGTTCCGGCATTGAGCAGAGCCAGATCGATCGGGCCGAGTTCTGCCTCGATCCTGGCGACCGTGCCGGCGACCGCCGCCGCATCCGTCATGTCGAGCGGATAGCAGGCCACCTGGCCGGCATTGGCCGGCACCGCGGCGGCGAGCGCAGTGAGATCGGCCTCGGTCCGTGCGCTGGCCGCGACGATCCAGCCTTGGCCCGCAAGCCTGAGCGCGACCGCGCGCCCGATGCCCTTGCCGGCGCCCGTCACCCAGGCCCGGCGTTGTTTCTGCTGCTGCATCATGGGGTTTACCGCTGGTCCGACCAGCCGGATTACACCCGGCATCGTCATTTGGATGCGGATGATCGGCTCGGGCCGGCGCGACCGGGCGACGGATGCGCAGCGCTCGTGCCGCTGCCGGAGCCCGGCGAAAGCCCTGCCGCTGCGCCCTGTGTGGTCGCCCGGCACCCTTGCCATCCACAGGCCTCGTTCGCATCTGGACAGATCCGATTTATTATTAGATTGTATGCAACATGCGAAAAAATAATTCGCAGCAAAGCAGGCCGGAGCGCGCTCGTCGCGTCGCTGCCGGCCAGGACGAAACGCACAGACGGAAACGATACGGGGAGGACCGGATGAGTTCGGTAGAGACCATCGACACGGCGGCGCGCGTCGGCGCCCGATCCGCGGCGGACGACAGCGCGAAGCTCGACGCCATCTACAGGAAAGTCACCCTCAGGCTCATCCCGTTCCTGTTCATCGTCTGGCTGATGGCCTGGCTCGACCGGGTCAATGTCGGTTTCACCAAGCTGCAGATGAATGCTCATCTCGGCTTCAGCGAGACGGTCTATGGCCTCGGCGCCGGCCTGTTCTTCATCGGCTATTTCTTCTTCGAGGTGCCAAGCAACCTGGCTTTGCAGCGCTACGGCGCGCGCAAGACCATTTCGCGCATCGCGATCGGCTGGGGGCTCGCCTGCATCGCCATGATGTTCGTCACGACGCCTGCGGGTTTCTACATCATCCGCTTCGTGCTGGGTGCCTGCGAGGCCGGCTTCTGGCCGGGCGTCATCCTCTATCTGACCTATTGGTTCCCGACGACCCGCTGCTCGAAGGTCTTCGCGCTGCTCGGCTGCGCGACCTCGACCTCGGGCGTGGTCAGCGGCCCGATCGCCGGCTTCATCATGGAGAACATGAACGGCCTGAATGCCTGGGCCGGCTGGCAATGGGTGTTCCTGGTCGAGGGCATTCCGTCGGTGTTGCTCGGCATCGCCGCCTTCTGGGTCTTGAGCGACAAGCCGAATGAGGCACGCTGGCTGACCGAGGAAGAGCGCCGCCTGCTGACCGAGGATCTCGCGCGCGACCGCGCCATGATCGGCGCACGCGAGCATTCGCTCGGCCGCGCGTTGAAGGACAGCCGTGTCTGGACCTTCATCTTCATCTATTTCTGCATCATCATGGGCCAGTCGGCGCTGATCTTCTGGGCGCCGACCATCGTCAAGGATCTCGGTTTCACCAACACCTCGACCATCGGTGCCATCGTTTCGGTCGCCTTCTTCATCGGGGTCGTCGCCACCGTGCTCAACGGCATCCATTCCGACCGGATGAAGGAGGTGCGCTTTCACTGCGGCCTGGGCATCCTGACTGGCGGCATTGGTTGCGCGCTGCTCGGCCTCTTCGTGCTGCAGGGCTCGCAATGGGCGATCCTGGCGCTGTGGATCGCTCTTCCCGGCATCCTCTGCTCGATCCCGGTGTTCTGGCAGTTGCCCAACAAGATCCTGGTCGGCACGGCAGCGGCGGCCGGCATCGCGCTGATCAATTCGATCGGCAATCTCGGCGGCTTCGGCGCGCCCTTCCTGATGGGCGTGGTCAAGGACGCCACCGGCCAGGTGACGATCGCGCTCTGGCTGGTCGCGGCCCTGCTGATCGTCGGCGCCATCGTCACCATGCGCCAACCGAAGGCCGACGCCGCGTGAGCGATGCGACGTGACAGGCAAGATCCCGGACCGACAGGGCCCGGGATCATCTTTCCGACCATTGCCAGGGACAGACTGACATGAGTGATAGCGATCTCGACGAGCACGAACGGTTCATGGGCCAGGTGCTCGCGCTTTGCGGCGAGGCCGACGCGCGCGGCGATTGCCCGGTCGCCTCGATCATCGTTCGTGACGGCCAGGTGATCGGCCAGGGTTCCAACCGGGTGGCGACCGGCGGCGATCCGACCGCCCATGCCGAAGTGGAGGCGATCCGCGATGCCGCGCGCAATCTCGGCAAAAGCGATCTGTCCGGCGCCACGCTCTATTCGGCCATGGAGCCTTGCCCGATGTGCTGCTGGGCGATCAAGGAGGCGAAGATCGGCCGCATCGTTCTCGGCGCCCGCCATGCCGGCATGCGCCGCATCGACTACGGCCGCTACTCGGTCGAGACACTGATCGACATGACGTGCAGCGCGCTCGAGGTGGTCGACGGCGTGCGTGTCGCCGAATGCGAGGCGGTCAGGCGCGGCTGGAAACATTGGGTGGAGCCGCCGGCGCGCGTCACCGGTTAAGCTCGCGCGACAAAAGATCGGATCAACGTTTCAGGGGACAGTCTTGGCCAGATCGATCATTCGCAGCCGCTCCATGATCACACGCGCCCTCGACCGCCATTCGGTCGAGGAGATCGCCGATGGCGCGCTGCTGCAGGAGGATGGCGTGATCACCGCTATCGGCCGTTTCGAGGTGCTGAAGCAGCAGCATCCGGATGTGCCGGTCATCGGCAGCGGCAACGAGATCATGCTGCCGGGCTTCGTCAACGCCCACCACCATGTCGGCCTGACCCCGGTTCAGCTCGGCTCGCCCGACATGCCGCTGGAGCTCTGGTGGATCACCCGCATGGTGATCCGCGACCTCGATCTCTACCTCGACACGCTCTATTCGGCCTTCGAAATGATCGCCTCGGGCGTCACCACGGTGCAGCACCTGCATGGCTGGGTGCCGGGCACGCTGGAAGAGGTTCAGGCGAAATCGAACCAGGTGATCAGCGCCTATCAGGATGTCGGCATGCGGGCGTCCTATTGTTACGCCGTGCGCGACCAGAACCGGCTGATGTATCAGACCGACGACGACCTGATCGCTAGCCTGCCGGGCGAGCTGCAGGGCCGCATGCGCAACTGGTTCGGCCGTTTCAAGATCGGTCTCGACGAAAGCATGGACCTGTTCGTCAGGCTGCACGCGAGCCACAATGCCAAGCGGCGGGTGAAGGTCCAGCTGGCGCCGGCCAACCTGCACTGGTGCTCGGACGCGGCACTCACCGCCTTTTCCGATCTGTCGCGCAAATATGACGCGCCGATCCACATGCACCTGGTCGAAACCGCCTATCAGAAGGCCTACGCTGCCAAGCGCGGCGGCGGCACGGCGCTGGATTATCTCGACCGCTTCGACCTCCTGAATTCACGCCTGACGCTCGGCCACGGCGTCTGGCTGTCCGAGCGCGATATCGACAAGGTCGCCGAGACCGGCGTCTGCATCTGCCACAACTGTTCGTCGAATTTCCGCCTGCGCTCCGGCATCGCGCCGCTCAACTGTTTCGAGGCCAAGGGCATCAATACCGCCATCGGCATGGACGAGGCCGGCATCAACGATGACCGCGACATGCTACAGGAAATGCGGCTGGTGCTGCGCGCCCATCGCGTGCCGGGCATGACCGAGGCCGATGTGCCGACCATGGCGCAGGTCCTGCGCATGGCGACGGTTGGCGGTGCCCGGACGACACCCTTTGGCGACACCATCGGGACATTGGAGGTCGGCAAGGCGGCCGATCTCGTGCTCATCGACTGGCACCAGATCGCCTTTCCTTATCTCGACGAAGATACGCCGCTCATCGATGCGGTGATCCAGCGCGCCAAGACCGAAGGGGTCAGGCTGACCATGTGCGACGGCGAGGTGCTCTACCGCGACGGCGAGTTCACCCGCGTCGACCGGAAGGATACTCTCAGGCGTTTGCACGAGGGACTGCAGAGGCCTCTTGGCGAGGCCGAACTGGAGCGTCGCGGCTTGTCCAAGGCCATCCTGCCGTTCATCCGCGCCTTCTATGCCGATTATGTCGACACATCCACGCATGAGCCGTTCTACCGCATGAATTCGCGGGTTTGAGCGCGATGCCGGGCCCCTTCGACGAACCAGGCGGCGTGCGGCAAGATGCTGCGCAACGGTCGCGGGAATTTTTTGGAATTTTGCATACAATGATGATGGCTCGCGGATGCCGCGGGCCATCGGCCGATCGAGGATCAGGGCATGACCGTTGAACCGGTGCCGCGCAAGCGCGGCCGACCGCGCAAGGAGGTCTCGGCAAAGGCGCCCGGGCAATTCCGGCTGAGCCGGGCCGCACTGCACGAGCGCGCCTTCGATCGGCTGCGCACCATGATCGTGCGCGGCAAGCTCGCCCCCGAGACGGTGCTGGTCGAGACCGACCTTTGCGACATGCTCGGCGTCTCGCGCACGCCGCTGCGTGAGGCCCTGAAGCTTCTGGCCGCGCAGGGGCTGGTGGAACTGCGGCAGAACCGCAGCGCCCGCATCGCGCCGATGCGCATCGACACCATCGAGGACCTGTTCGAGGCGATGGGCGGGCTCGAACGGCTGACCGCCGAACTGGCCGCCAGTCGCATGACCGAAGCCGATCTTTCCGAATTGCGCCGCCTGCAGGACGACATGGAACGTCATGGGGCAGCCGGCGACATGGACGGCTATTTCACCATCAACCAGCAGATCCATTCAGCCATCGTCGCCGGAGCGGGCAATGTCACGCTGCGCGAGACCCATGAATGGCTGCTGGCGCGCGCCGAGCGCGCCCGCTTCTTCGCGCTGAGTTCGCTCAGGCGCTGGGAAGAGTCGATTGGCGAGCACCGCGCCATTCTCACCGCGCTGGAAACCAGGCAGGCCGAAACCGCCGGCCGGCTGCTCGCCGAGCATGTCCAGCATACCGGCCGGGAGGTCGTGCAGATCCTGGCCGATCATCCGACGCTCGCCGGCGTCGCGGCCTGACCTGGAGGCTATCTTGCGTATTCTGATCCTCAACCCCAATACCACGGCCGGCGTCACCGACCTCCTGGTCGCCGCGGCCCGCCCGGTGGCCGGCCCCCAGACCCGGATCGTCGCGACCACGGCACCGCGCGGCCTGCCCTATATCTCGACCCGGGGCGAAGCCCTGATTGGCGGCGCCATCGCCCTGGAGACCCTGGCCGAGCAACATGCCGGGGTCGACGCGGCCATCATCGCCGCATTCGGCGATCCCGGGTTGTTCGCCGCCCGCGAATTGTTCGACATCCCGGTGATCGGCATGTCGGAGGCCGCCATGCTGACCGCCTGCATGCTCGGGCAGCGTTTCAGCATCGTCACTTTCGCCACGGCGCTGGGCAGCTGGTACCGCGATTGTGTCGACATGCACGGGCTGTGGAGCCGCTGCGCCGGCATCCGTTCGCTCGGCGAAAGCTTCGCTTCGGTCTCCGACGTGCAGGTCGAAAAGGAGGCGATGCTGGTCGCGCTCGCCAATCAGGCCGTGAAGGAGGACGACGCCGATGTCGTCATCCTGGCGGGCGCGCCGCTCGCCGGCCTTGCCGCGAAGGTGCGCGATCAGGTTCCGGTGCCGCTGGTCGATCCGATCGCAGCCGCCGTAAAACAGGCCGAGGCGCTGGTCGCGCTCAATCCCCGCAAGGCGACGGTCGGCACCTTCCGCCGTCCCGCGGCCAAGCCGACGACCGGGCTCGGCGACGCGCTCGCCGCCCGTATCGAGGTGCGCGACCTGCCGGAGGCGGCAGAATAACCGGCAGCCTCGCTCCGAGAAAGTGGTCTTTCGCACAGGCCGTGACCGGTCGTGGCGAGCGGTCGCTTCCTCGATTAACCTTCGCCTCCGGCGATCCGGGCCGCTGCGCGTGGCGGCACCGCTTCCCCCGAGATCAAACCTTGCGGGCGGCGCGGGATGCAACGACAGGGAGGGCGACGTGATGCAGGCCGTGGCGACAAAGAGCGACACCCGTCAGATGTCCGACCTGGACGCTCTCACCCAGCTCAACCTCGACTATATCAATTCGGTGCAGAACGGCGACGTCGCGCGCTTCGACGAGATCCTGGCCGACGACTTCTTCTGCAGCAATCCGGATGGCAGGTTGATCGACCGGGCACAGTTCCTCGAGCAAACGGCCCAGCCGGTCACCATCGCAGCGTTGGCGGCCCATGACGTCAAGATCCGGATCATGGGCGACGTCGCCATCATCCATGCCGAAACGCGTTATGTAGCGCCGGACGGGCGCTTGGCGCGTGGCCGATATACCGATGTCTGGGCGCGCCGGCAGGGTAGTTGGCTCGCCGTCTCGGCCCATGTCACGCGCGGTTGAGCCGCCAGCGGGAACAACAATGCCCGCCTCGGCGATCGAGGCGGGCACGAGCTTATGGGGGGCCTTGTCGGCCGGTTCCGGCGCCGCTCAACGGAGCGCCAGCCGGCGCGTCAGGCTCAGCGGCACTGACGCGAGCGGCGGATGACGACATCGCCATTCGGCCGCACGCTGCGCACCGAAACGACACGGCAGCGGTCGCCGTGCATGACGGTAACCCGCCGGTCGCGCCTGATCACGCGCTCTTCGACATGGCGGCGGCCGTCGCGGCGGTCCCAGTTGCCGGAGCGATGGTCGCGGTCCGTGCGCACGACCACGCCGCCGTCGCCGGCGCGAATGCGGACATCCTGGGCGGAGGCAGCGACAGTCGCGCCGCAAAGGGCTGCGGCAGCAAGCGTCGCGAGAATGAGTTTTTTCATGCCGAATCTCCTCGGGGTAATCCCGAGGTTTGCCTCGGGGTTAATCCGGGTAACGGCCAAGGGTGAACATTGTTCCTCATGTCGCCGAACAAACAGCGGCCCGCTCCGTTGCCGAAGCGGGCCAGTTGAGGTCACGGGAGATCCACGGCAGTGGATGTCCAGATCACCGGTCTACGAATGCCGCGGCGCGTTGGATCTGTCGAAGCTGGCACGTCAGGCAATTCGCAGCCGTTCGACATCATCGGCCAGCCAGCGCATCAGTTGCCGGGCCGGCGGGCTGACCGAGCGGCCGGTGGCGGCCAACAGCCCGATACGCAGGGTATTGATCGGCGCCGAGACGAACGGCCGCCAGACGAGCTCGCCTTGCTCGATCTCCTCGAGAAAGCCGAGCCTGGTGAAATAAGCGAGGCCCATGCCGAGGCGGATCGCGCGCTTGACCATCTGGATCGAGTTGGACACCAGCCGGGGTTTCAGCGCCTCGCGGAACCGGGCGAAATCGGGGTCGATATCGGCGGAGCGCGGCAAGGGCCCGGCCTGGGCGAGGAAGGGATAGGCGGCGACTTCGTCGAAGGTGACCGCGCGGCGATGGGCGAGCGGATGGTCGGCCGGCATGACCACGCCGATCGGGGCGGAAACCTCGGCCAGGAAGCGCACGGTCTTCGGCATCTGGCTGACGAAGGTGAAACCGATATCGGCGTCGCCGTCGGCGACCAGCTGCTGTACGTCGGCGGGTGCGACCGCCATCACCGAGAAGGTCACGGCCGGGAAGCTGGCGCGGAAGCGCTCCAGCGAGCGCGGCAGGAAGTCGACCAGCAGGGAATCGACCGCGACCAGCGCGACATGGCCGGAGCGTGCCGCCCGGAGGTCGTCGATCTCGGCGCGCAGCCGGTCGTAGTCGTGCAACGTCGTGGTGATATGGGCGAGCAGGAGGTCGCCGGCCGCGGTCAGCCGCACGCCGTTCGACAGCCGGTCGAACAACTGCGTGCCGAATTCGTCCTCGAGCTTCAGGATATGCCGGTTGATCGCGCTCGCCGCCACGTTCAGCCTTTGCGCGGCCTTGCGGATCGAGCCGAGCCGGGCGGTCTCGCGGAAATAGGCGAGCGCTGCGGCATGCATGGCGATCAATGCTCCCGGGGCGTCCAGGCGACGACGGTCGGATGATCCTTGGCCGTGGCGGTCTTGGCGTCGGCGCCGCCGGGCGAGCCGAGCCCGCTCACGTCAGGCCCGAAATAGTCCCGGTTCACCGCCACCCAGCTCATCATGTCCTCCGGCAAACGGTCGTCGGCGAAGATCGCGGCAACCGGGCAGATGGTCTCGCACAGGCCGCAATCGATGCATTCGTCCGGATGGATATAGAGCGTTCGGCCGCCTTCATAGATGCAATCGACCGGGCAGGCGTCGAGACAGGCCCGGTCCTTCACGTCGATACAGGCGTCGGTGATGACATAGGGCATGGTGCGCCTATCGTCCTTGCCAGACCGGCTTGCGCTTCTCGACAAAGGCACGCACGCCCTCGTCGGAGTCTTCCGAGTTCAGCGCCTCGACCAGGGCCGGCAGGCGCAATGCCTGGGCCTCGATCGCGGTGAGATGGGCAGTGCGGCGCACCACCTGCTTGGTCGCGCGGATCGACAGGGGCGCGCAGGCCAGCACTTCGCCGACCCAGCGGTCGACCGCCTGGTCGAGTTCGGCCAGCGGCACCACCTCGTTGATCAGCCCGAAGGCGAGCGCTTCCGCCGCCTTGATCCGCCGTCCGGTGAGCAGCATGCCCATGGCGGCGCGGTGCGGGATCTGTCGTTGCAGCAAGGTCATGCCGCCGTCGAGCGGTATGCGGCCGACGCGTGCTTCCGGCAGGCCGAAGGTTGCGTGATCGGCCGCGACCACCAGGTCGCAGCCGAGCATCATCTCGAAGCCGCCGCCGACCGCGTGGCCGTTGACCCGGGCGATGATGGGCACGTCGAGCGTCTGGCGCAGCGCAATGCCGCCGAAACCGCCCGGCCGCGGCATGGCCCAATAGTCGAGCCCGGAGCCGCCGCTGCTGCCCTTCATGTCGGCGCCGGTCGAAAAGGCCCGCTCGCCGGCACCGGTCAGCACCACCACGCGCACCGAGCGATCCGCTTCGATGCGCGTCCAGATCGCTTGCAAGTCCTGCTCGGTTGCCTGGTCGACGGCGTTCATCACCTCGGGGCGGTCGATGGTGACGCGGGCGACGTGATCGGCGATGGTGAAACGGACGGCCATCACTCGGCCGCCCGGATCGTCAGGCCGGCCAGTTCGGCCCTGACCTGTTCAGTGTCGCGGCCGAGCGAGGGCGGCGCGGTGCGGATGGTCACCGGCGCGTCGGTCATGGCGATCGGCGAGCCGACCACCCTGATCCGTTCGACCTCACCGTCGGCCTCGATGATCATGGCGTTGACCAAGGTCTGCTCGTCGGCGAGCGCCTCGGCGAGCGACTTGACCGGGGCGCAGAGCAGGTCCTGGGCCTCCAGGCGCGCCAGCCAGTGGGCCGTGCCGGCGGACTTGAAATGCGTGCGGAAGATCGCCTGCAGGGCCTGCTTGTTGGCAACCTGTTCGGCGAAGGTGGCGAAGCGCGGATCCTTGCCGAGGTGATCGATGCCGAGCGCGGTGGAGATGTCGCCGAGCGGGTCGGCCTTGAAGGCGCCGACCATGACGAGCGCGCCATCTGATGTCTCGAACACGCCGGAGAGCGGCATGGCGCCCCAGTTCACCTCGCGCCCGCGCATCAGCTGTGCCGCGGCCTCCTGGGTCTGGGCGGCCAGCATGGAATTGTAGAGCGACACGGCGATGCGCTGGCCGCGCCCGGTCTTCTGACGCTGCAACAAGGCCAGCAGCACGCCCTGCACCATATGCATGCCCGCCGAATAATCGGCGAAGGTCGTGGCATGCACCGCCAGCGGCTGGTCCTCGTTGGAGCGGCGATACATGACGCCGCTCAGCGCCTGCGCCAGCACGTCCTGGCCGCCCTTGTGGGCATAGGGGCCTTCGAGGCCGAAGCCGGTGCCGACCGCATAGATCAGGCGTGGATTGACCTTGGCCAGGTCCTCGTAGCCGAAGCCCAGGCGCTCCATCACGCCGGCGCGGAAATTGTTGACCACCACGTCGGCGGTGCGGGCGAGCGCGATGACGAAGTCGCGGTCCTCCTGCTTGCGCAGGTCGAGCACGACCGAGCGCTTGTTGCGGTTGAGCGAGCAGAACACCGGTCCGGTGAGGCCGGCGGGGTCGTTGGGAAAGGCCGTGCGCGAGAGGTCGCCGGTGCCCGGCTTTTCGATCTTGATGACGTCCGCGCCATAGTCGGCCAGCATCTGGGTGGCGACGGGCCCCATCATCACCTGGGTAAAATCGATCACCTTGACGCCGGACAGCGGCAGGTCCTGCGGAACGGTTTGCGGCTGGGTGCTGAGAGCGGTCACGCGGCCTTCTCCAGAAGTTTTGCGTTGGCGGAGGGGCGATCGCCGGGATCGCCGCCCTGGGCGCGCACACGGGCGCAGATAGCTTGCGGGGCCACTGCCCGCGGCTGGATGCCGGCGGAGACGGCAAGGGCGGCCGCGACGCCGGCGGACTGGCCCATGGACATGCAGGGCGGGATTTCGCGCGACATTTTCTGGGCGGATTCGGTTGCCGAATAATGCCGGCCGGCGACGATCATGCCGTCGACGCCTCTGGGCAGCATGGCGCCGTAAGGGGTGTAGTAGTCGCGGCCACGCGCCACCGTGTCGGGAAAGTGGACGCGGTCCATCACGTCTTCCTTGGTGACGACATAGTCGCCCTCGAGCAGGCGGGTCTGGCGCACGCCGAGCTGCGGCGCGACGTCGACCACGAAGCAATTCTCGAAGCCCGGCATGCTGGCGCGAACGAAATCGACCAACGCATAGATCCGCTTGCGGCCCTCGAAATCGGCCTTGGTGATGTCCTCGACCGTCAGGCCGTCGAGACCCGTCATATGCGGGCAATTGCACCAGACCACGCCCGGCAGCGGTGTCTTCAGCCACCACAGGTCCCAGGAGCCGCCCATGGTCCGCTTGGCCTGGCGGTCGACCAGGGCATATTTCTCCGGCTCCTCGAAACGGAAGCGTTCGGCCGCTTCGGTGTCGACGCCGCCGAGGCGGAACACGGTGGTGAGGATGTAGGAGCCATGGACGAAATTCGCGCCCGCGGCGGCGGCCACGTCGAGATCGCCGGTCGCGTCGATCACCACGTCGCCCATGATGGCCTGACGGCCGGCCTTGGTCTCGCAGACGACGCCCTTGATCCGGTTGCCGTCCATGACCGCGCGCGAGAACCAGGAATGCAGCCGGACGTCGACGCCGGCCTCGGCGATCATCTCGTTGGCGACGCGCTTCCAGCCGTCCGGGTCGAACGAGGCGGCCATGACGATCGGTGCGGGCTTGGTCTGGGCGCGGAAGTCGAAAGCGCCCCAGCGCGCCCATTTGCGGTAGAGCTCATGGCTCTGGCCGCGCTCTTCGGGCGGTGGAAACACGCAGGCGCCGACCTTGGCCATCCGGTCGATCATCTCGGTGCAGATGCCGGTCGTGGTCACCTCGTCGCCGTTATGCATGTCGTCGAGCACCAGCACCATGCCGCCGGCGGCAAGCCCGCCGAGATAGGGATATCGCTCGATCATGGTCACCGAGGCGCCTTCGCGCCTGGCGGCGACCGCCGCCGAAAAACCGGCCGGGCCACCGCCGACAACCACCACGTCGGAACGCGCGACCACGGTCGCTTCGCCCGGCGCTTCGACAATACGATCCCGGGGATCGTGATCCTGGCCCTTATGCTTCTTGGTCACGACGACCTCCCGATGGTTCAGTGGGTGTTTGCCGGCTGCCAGCGCACCACCAGTTGCTCGACGGCGACGATGGTGACGAAGAACAGCACGGAGAAAGCGGAGCCGACGAGGACGGTTGCGTAGAGCATCGCCGAGTCGAAATTGTAGGTGGACTGGATGATCAGGGCGCCGATGCCGGTGGTCGATCCGATCCACTCGCCGACGATGGCGCCGATCACCGAGGTGGAGGCGGCGATCTTCAGGGCCGAGAACAGGAAGGGCAGCGAGTTGCGCAGGCGCAGCTTGAAGAAGACCTCGCGGTTGGAGGCCGACAGCACGCGCATCAGCTCCATGGCCTGCGGGTTCACCGATTCAAGCCCGCGCACCATGTTGACCAGGGTCGGGAAGAAGCAGATCAGCGCCGCGATGGCGATTTTCGGCTCCATGCCGTTGCCGAGCAGCAGAACCAGGATCGGCGCCTTGGCCACGACCGGAATCGTGTTGACCACCACCACCACGGGGAAGAAGGCCTCTTCCAGAGCCTTCTTGTGAACGAAGACCGTGGCGATCAGGATCGCTGCGAGATTGCCGAGCGTGAAGCCGGCCAGCGCCTCGATCGCGGTCGGCAGGAGGTTGGCCAGCAGCACGTCGATCTTGGTCCACAGCGTATAGGCGACGAGCTGCGGCGAGGGCGCGACGAAGACCGGCACGTTGAACAGCCAGACGATGCCGGCCCAGAGCAGCAGGGCCGAGAGAATACCGGCGGTGGGCAGCAGCCGCCGGCGCCATTGCAGCCTGCGGCGGGCGACGCGATGCGCTTCCTCGGCGGCGGCGAGGCCCGGATCGACGGCGAGATCGACTGAGGTCATATGCCCCTCCCCAAGGCGTCGCGGAGCGTGCCGGCCATGGTCACGAAAGCCTGCGTTTCACGAATGCCGAGGTCGCGGTCGACGGGCAGGTCGACCGGCACCGTGGCGGCGACCCGGCCGGGATTGGCGGCGAGCACCAGCACCTGCTCGCCGAGGAACATGGCCTCGTAGACCGAGTGGGTGACGAACAGGATGGTCGTCTTCGTCTCGTGCCAGATGCGCCTGAGCTCCTCGTTGAGCCGGTCGCGGGTGATCTCGTCGAGCGCACCGAACGGCTCGTCCATCAGCAGCAGGCGCGGACCACCGAGCAGCGCGCGGGCGATCGACACGCGCTGGCGCATGCCGCCGGAGAGTTCGTGCGGAAAGCTGCCCTCCCAGCCTTCGAGCCCGACCAGCTTCAACAGCTCGCGCGGGGTCGGCGCATTGGCCGGCAGCGGTCGCCGGCCGCCGACTTCCAGCGGCAGCTCGACATTCTGCAGGGCGGTGCGCCAGGGCAGCAGGGCCGCGTCCTGGAACACGAAACCGAAGGAGCGAGCCTGGCGCGCCTCCTCCGGCGACATGCCGAAGACGGAGACGTCGCCGGAGGATGGCGAGACCAGGTCGGCCACCACCCTGAGAAGCGTCGACTTGCCGCAACCGGACGGCCCGAGCAGGCTGAGAAAGCCGCCCGGGTTGAGCGAGAAGGAGACGTCGTGCAGGGCTGTGACGGTGCGCCGGTCCGTGACGAAACGGACCGAGATATTCCTGCAATCGACGGCATTCGAAGGCGCGCGCATGGTGGGCTCGTCCCGGCTCGTTCGAATAAGGCAGCGATGTCCGGCGGATGCTGCGCATCGCCGGACGGATGTCGCTCGGATCTCGCGGCGGTCAGCCGATCCGGGCGCGCGTCTCGGCAGTCGCCTTGAGGATGTCGAGGGTCATGACCTCCTCGAGCTTCGGCGTCCTGCGGCTGAACTGGCCGAGCTGGGCATAGAGGTCGATCTGTTCCTGCCAGACAGCCGGATCCATGGTGCCCCAGCCCTCGGCCGCGGTGCGCGACGAGAAGGCATATTCGAGCATGACGTCGAGCGCGATGCGTTCGTCGGCGCGGTTGAGATTGGGGAATTCCTTGACCAGCATGTCGGTCGCCGCGTCCCGGTTGGCATGGGCATAGGCCCAGCCCTTGGCGCTGGCGCGCAGGAATTTCGCCAGCACGTCGCCCTTCTTCTGGATGGTATCGGCGGTGGCGTAATAGGGCAGGGCATAGAGCCGGACGCCGGCATCCCACAGTCTCAGGTCGACACGGTCGGGGCCGAGCACCTTGAGGGCCGTGGTGTTGGTCAGCCATCCCGTGACGACATCGACCTGGCCGGTCAGCAGCGGCACCATGTCCGAGCCGATCGTGACGATCTGCACGTCGCGCTCGGCGATCTTGTTCTTGGCCAGCAGGGCACGCAGCAGGATCACGCCGGTCGCCTGGACGCCGACCTTCTTGCCGACCATGTCCTTGGGCTCGCGGACCGGGTTCTTCTTGAGCGAGAAATAGGTGTAGGGGTGCACCTGCGCGCCGGTGGCGAAGCAGCGGATCGGCAGGTCCTGGGAGGCCGCCAGCATCAGGGACGGGCTGGACGAGACCTGGCCGATTTCGTGCCGGCCGGACGCGACCACCGCGACGCCGTCGACATTGGGACCGCCGGCCTGGAAGCGCAGCTCGACGCCCTCCTGGGCGTAGTAGCCGAGCTGCTTGGCGCAGACCTCGCCGATCTGGTTGCCCGACAGAAGCCAGCCGAGCTGGAAGTTGATCACCGGGTGCGCCTGCGCCTGGGCGTCCCAACCCGCGTCGATGCTGACGAGGGCTCCGGTCGCAGCCGTCGTCTTCAGGAATGTCCTTCGATCCATCATCTCTCGCGCTCCCCTGGTTGCGCTGGATTTCCGCCGGTTCCGGCTGTTGATGGACCGTCATCAGACCATAACAATAGCGTTCTCAGAAGATCAATTATTCGGCAGTTCCGTCCTAAAAATTAGCACGCCTGGAGAATGATTGACCCTTTGTTCGGCCGGTGCTTGCCTCGCCATTCGAGGAGATCGCCATGGCCCTGGTCCTGACTCGCGCGACCGTTCTGACCGTGGACGGCGCCGACCGCGTGCTCGATGACCGCGACATCCGGATCGAGGGGACGAGGATCGCGGCGATCGGGCCCGGCGGTTCGCTGGCGGGCCCCGGCGATACCAGCCTCGACTGCGCCCGCGGCGTCGTCATGCCGGGCTTCGTCAACACCCATACCCATGCCGCCACCGCGCTGTTCCGCGGCCTCGCCGACGACAAGCCGCGCGAGTTCTGGCCGGAAGGCGGCTACAGCGTGCCGGGCCAGGAGCGCTTCACGGCGGCCGACTATCGCGCCTCGCTGGCGGGGGCCTGCGCCGAATTCCTCGGCAATGGCGTCACCACCATTGCCGACCGTGTCGCCAAGATGGATCTGCTGGCACCGGTCATCGCCGCAAGCGGCATGCGCGCGGTGGTCGGCAGCACCCTTGCCGATGTTGCCGGGCCAGCCGACTGGGGCTCGACCGAGCGGGTCCTCGAGCGCTATGGCGTCGATCCCGCGGCATCGCGGGTTTTCGCCGGCATCGCGCCCCATGCGCTGGACACCTGCTCGGATGCTCTGCTCGCCGAATGCGCCCGCCGGGCGCTCCGGATCGGCGCGAAAGTGTTCCTGCATGTCGCGCAGAGCGAGGCCGAGGTCGCGAGCATCCGCCGGCGCGGTCATGCCGGCGCGCTCGCCTGTCTGCGCTGCGCGGGCCTCACCGGGCCCAGCGTGGTCGCCGCCCACTGCATCTATCTCGATGAGACCGAGATCGACGAAGTCTGCGCCGACGGCACGGCGATCTGCCATTGCCCGGCGAGCAATCTCAAGATCGAGGCGCGCACCTTGCCGCTCGCCCGCTATGTCGGCCGCACGCCCGTTGGACTCGGCACCGACTGGACCGCCTCCAACAACAGCATGGACATGTTCTGGGAAATGCGGCTGGCGGCCCTCGTCGGCAAGATGAAGGCCGACGATCCGGAAGTTCTCGACACCAGGCAGATGTTGCGGCTGGCGACCATTGACGGGGCGAAGGTGCTCGGCATCGACCATCTCGTCGGCAGTGTCGAAACCGGCAAGCGCGCCGACCTCGTCGTGCTCGACCGCGATGCGCTCGAGATGACGCCGCTGCACGACGCCATTTCCAACGTCGTCTATTCGGCCTCGCCGCGCAGCGTCCGCGACGTGCTGGTCGACGGCGAAATCCGGGTCAGGGATCACCGTCTCGTCCAGGATCCGCGCAACTGGGCCGAGGCGGCCAATCGATAGATGTCTGGGAGACTTATTGGCTTGCCGATTTCATGATGGCCAGCTTGCCCGCGTGCTCGGTTGGGTACAGGCAAGGAGCTGACCTGACGGTCATCCTGCCGTGCACGGCGTCAGACGTGCCGGCCCCCCTGTTCCGGACGATGACTTTGCAACGCGTCGCATGTTCATGCTCTATGGAATATGTTTGATGCATGACTTCGCGCGCGGTTGGCGGCGGCACGTCGAGTGGGCATAGCGATGACCGCATCCTCGTCACCGATTGCAGACCATCTGTTTGACGCACAACATCTGCTGCTTGCCAGTGGCGATTTTGACGAGGTCGTCCACGGATGCAGTCGAGCCCTCCGCCCGCACGATCTCTTCATGCGGGGCAGGAGCGCGACGCTTGCCGCGCGGCTGCACCATCTGCCGATCGGCCCGCTTTCGCTCAGTCGGCTGCGCTATGGCGGCGACGTTACCGTCGTCCCGGCCATGCCCGAGGCGGACAATTTCCTCATCACCTTGCCATTGGGAGGCAATGCGCGATTTTGCTGCGGCTCTTCGACCGCGGATGTCGCGTCGGGGCAGGGGACAATCGTCGGGCCCTATCAGGACTTTCGTCTGGATATCGATGCTGCCTTCGACCAGATTCTGCTGCGGCTCGACCGTCGGCGCGTTGAAGCCGTTTGCGCGAACCTGCTGGGTACGGAGAAGGCGGCACCGGTTCACTTCGCCCTTTCGCTGAGCGACATGCCGGCTTTCTGGCGCAAGCTCCTCGACGCGGCGGCGAGCCTGTCGACCTTCAGCGCGGCGTCCGCGCACGCGAAGATCTATGCGCAGCTTGAAGAACTGATCATCCAGTCGCTGCTCGTCGCACAGCCAAACAATTTCAGCGCCGCGATTTCCGCGCCCGCTCGGCTTGCACCTTCCGCGCAAGTGCGGAAGGCCATGGAATATATGCGCCAGCACATCTCGGAGCCGATCCGTCCGAGCCAAGTAGCGCGCCATTGCGGTGTCAGCCTGCGCAGCCTGCAGGCCGGATTTCAGCGCGACCTGGGAACCTCTCCCGGGCAATGGCTGCGGGCGGAACGGCTGGAGCGTGTCCACGCCGTTCTTTCGGCGGCCGCACCCGGCAGTCTCGCGATAACGGACGTGGCCCTGCAATGGGGCTTCTTCCACCTGGGCGAATTCGCAGCGCAATTCAAGGCGCGGTTCGGCGAAAAACCTTCCGCCGTTCTGGCCAAACGGCGCCCATGAACCCGGCGCGCGCCTAGGAAAAATGCGCGATCCCGATAGTGCTCCTCGCGATCCCGATAGCGCCTGCTCCCACCCCGTTCATGATCCGGCCATTGAACTCTGCCGTCGCCGTTTCGCGAACAGAGCAGAGACCTTGGACCGGGGGGAGAGATGCTTTCCAAAGGGATTTTTGCGACCGCTTTGACAGTTTGTCTGGCGGCCACCCCGAAACCTCTTGCCGCCTACGAGGCCGGCTATATCGGTTCGGCGCAGAAGCCGGGTCTCGTGCTGGGGCTTTCGGCGGCGGCGCCGCCGCCCGGCCTCTACGCGTTCAACCAAGTGCTGGCCTATTCGGGACATCTCCTCGGTCCGGGGGCGCCTGGTGCAGGCGGCGACAGAACGGCCGTTCATGTCGCAGGCGCCGCTGTCGGGCTCCTGTGGGTTCCCGGATGGACCCTGTTCGGTGCGACCTACAGCGCGGTTGTCGTCCAGCCTTTCATGATGGTCGATGTCGGCGCGCCGGTGAACGTCAATCCGGCGGGCATGCACAACACCTTTCTGGCTCCGATCGAATTGAGTTGGAAGCTCGGCGATAGCGGCCTTTACGCCAAGGCTGGTCTCGGCGTGTGGTTGCCGACCGGCACGGTCAATGGTGCGAATGGGCTGGGAAATATCGGCGCTCCCTGGTGGACGTTCCAGCCAAATCTCGTGATTTCCTACGTCAAGGACGGTTGGAACCTCACAGCCAACGTCTTTCACGAGATCAATACTGCCAATAGCGTGACCGGGTATCGAAGCGGCGACGTGCTTCACGCCGAATTCACCGCGATCAGGACGATGGGCAATTGGACGATCGGGCCGGTCGCCTATTACGCCGGGCAGGTGACGAACGACCGGTCCAGCGCGTTCTATGGCGGGGCGATCAACGCCAATCGCTACAATATCTGGGCTGCCGGCGCGATGGTCGGATATAATTTCGGTCCAGCCTCGCTGAACGTCTGGGCGACGCAGGAAATTTCGGCCAATGCCTTCGGCGGCACACCACGCTCTGGCGCCGACAGCGCGACAATCTCCCGGGGCTTCAGCGTTTTCGCCAGCCTGAGCTATCGGCTGTGGGCACCTGATGCGCTCGTCGCCGCGCCGTCGCGGCCGACGCTTCGCAGGTAGCGTGAAGGCGTTTTCTTGGTCGCTCGAGGCGATATCCCACACCCATTGCACGGTCCGCAGCCGCCCGATCCGGCGGCCGGCGAATTCATCGTGGAGCGTCGATTTCGAGCGCTTCCGGAAGGGCATCTTACAAGGATGAATTGGAGAAACGCATGTCCTATGCAGTCGAAAACTGGGGTGCTGGAGAAGATCGGGTCGTCTTCGTTCACGGTAGTCTTGGCGTTGGCGCAACCGCCTTTTCCGAGCAGCGTGCGCTCGGCGATTTTTTCGCGCTCTCGGTGATGACGCGCCGAGGATATGGCGACACCGAGCGGATCGATGCCGTCGACGTGCGGCGGGATGCCGACGACGTGGTCGAGCTGCTGGGGCAGGGCGCTCATCTCGTCGGAACATCCATGGGCGGTGTCGTCGCCATGAATGCGGCGGGCCTCCGTCCCGATCTCGTGCGATCGCTGACGGTGATCGAGCCACCGGCTTTCGCACTCGCGCGTGATCTGCCGGCGGTGCGCCGCGTCTCGGATGCGTTGAAAGCCCATTGGGCAAGCGCCGGCCCGATCGCGGGTCATGCTTTCGTGGCCGGATTCGTTGCAGCGCTCGAAATGGAAATGCCGCTGCCCGATCCGCTTCCTGCGCCGGTCGCCGCCGCGGCGGTCAATCTCGTCACCGAACGGCCATGGCGCGTCGACGTAACGGTTGGCGCGCTGGCCGACACCTCTTTCCCGAAGCTCGTCGTCACCGGCGGCTGGAGCGAGGCTTTCGATGGCATCAGCGGGCGGCTCGCCGGCCTGCTCGGTGTCGCATGCCATCGCCTGCCGGGAGCCGGGCACGCCGTTCAGAAGCTCGGCACACCCTTCAACGACCTTTTGCGCAGGCATGTCGCCTCCGCCTGAACCCCATCATTGCCAGGAGACCATCGATGACCATGACGACGGACGACAAGATCGAAATCCAGGACCTCGCCGCACGGACCTATATCGGGCTGGACAGCGAGGATGCTGCCGGGTTTGCCGCGGGCTTTGCCGCTGACGGGGTCTTCGTCGCTCCTTATGGCGAATTCGTCGGGCCCGCCGCGGTGAAGGATTTCATCACCGGTCACATCGCCGCCGGCAAGGAAGATGGCGTGCGCCATTTCCTCACCAATCATGTCGTCGATGCGCATGAGGACGGCGCGCGATACCGCTTCTACATCATCAAGATGAACATCGCGATCGGTCCGGTCGCGATCGCGACCGCGGGCGGCGATTGCATCGTCACGCGGACGGCGGAAGGCTGGCGCTTCAAGCGCTTCCAGTTGATCATCGATCCGGCGATGTTCGGCGATGCCAAGCCGGTGGTCGCGCCTCCGACCTCCGCGGCAGCCTGACATATCGAGCGTGACATCTCATCGATCCCGGCGGCGGGCTCGCGCCCGCCCGCCATTTCGTGTCCGATCTTCCTTGCGCGCCGGACGAGATGGAGAAGCGGGATCCGATCTTTCGGCGCGGACATCGATCAGGCTCCGGGCCTCCCCTGCCTTGCGCAACAACAGGCGTGGCCGGTCGCCGGGACGACAAGGCCCATCGGATGATCAACTCGCCGGCTTTCTTGTCGCGTCCGGCGGCCGGTTCTCCTCTTGCGCGGCGAAGACATTGTGCGCGTAGGCGTCGAGCACCGCTTCCGACCGGGCGAGGCGCGCCATCGCCTCCTCGGCGCGCGGCGCCTTGTAGAAGTCGAGCTTCTGGATCTTCTCGATCCAGCTCCTGAATTTCTTGTATTCCTGCTCGTTCTCCTCGAGTTCGGCATAGGTGAAATGGGAGACCCGGGTCTCCTCCGCCACCTCGTCCTCGAAGGCGATGCATTTCTCGACGAACTCCTTGTATTCGTCATCCCGATCGGCATTGAAGCGGGCGATGATCTTCGCCTCCTGCTTCTGATCGAGGCCGACGGTGGTGAGCAGCAGCGCCTCCCCATCGGCCTCCGCGATCTCGTTCTCCAGCACTTTCAAACGGCGCAGATGGTCGTCGGTCTTGGGCAGCAGGCAGACGCCGCCCTGCAGGTAGACGGCTCCCATGCCCTTGAGCTTGCGCCAGACCGACACCCGCTTGCGGGCGGGTTCGGGCGGGATCTTGTAGGTCAGCAAGAGCCATTCATGGGCGTTCATCGTACATCTCGACAGTTACGGCGGTTACATATAGAATGCGCAGATCGTCGCATTCAATCTGCGGCCAGCGTGACAGCTCTCGCGCGATATTGCCAGCATGGCGACACCGCGGGGGCATGCCTCATGATCGCAAGCATCGCGTGAGCGGAGATCTCTCATGATTGCCTGGGCCACCGCCGCACCCGCCGTTTCCGCGGCCTTTCTCGGTTCCATGGTGGAGGTCGTCGAGGCTTTCACCATCGTGCTCGCCGTCGGCACCGTCAGCGGCTGGCGGCCGGCGCTGATCGGCACCGGCGTGGGGCTCGCCTTTCTGGCCGTGCTGGTGGTGGTGCTCGGACCGCTGCTCGATCAGGTTCCCCTGCACGCGTTGCAACTGGTCATCGGCGTCCTGCTTCTGCTGTTCGGCCTGCGCTGGCTGCGCAAGGCGATCCTGCGTTCGGCCGGCATCATCGCGCTGCACGATGAAACGGCGGCTTTCGCCAAGGAGACGGCCACGCTCCGCGGCTCGGCCGGCAGCGGTCGCGAGCACCTCGATTGGATCGCCGGCATCACGGCCTTCAAGGCGGTGGTGCTGGAGGGGATCGAAGTGGTGTTCATCGTCGTGGCGGTCGGTGCCGGCCGCGGCTTGCTCTGGCCGGCGAGCCTAGGGGCGCTGGCCGCCTGCGCCCTGGTGCTGGCGATCGGCGTCATCGTGCACAGGCCGCTTGCCCGCGTGCCGGAAAACACCCTCAAATTCGGTGTCGGCATCATGCTCGCCGCTTTCGGCGTCTATTGGACCGGCGAAGGGCTGGGGGTCTCCTGGCCTGGGCACGATCTCGCCATTCTCGGCTTCGCCCTCGTGTTCCTTGCCGTCGGCCTCGGCACCGTGCGGCTCGCCCGCCGGCCCAGCCTGGAGCTTGCCCGATGAACCTGCTGTCCCTCATCGTCAGAGAATTCGTCGGCATGTTCATCGATGACGAATTCCTGGCCATCGCCGTCCTGATGGTCGTGGCGCTCGCCGCGGCGCTCGCCTTCTGGCTGACGGCGCCGCCGCTCGTCGTCGGCGGCGTGCTGCTTGCCGGCTCGATTGCCGTGTTGATGTCGAGCGCGCTCAATGCGCGCGGCAAGTCTTGAAATGGCGAGGCAGACCAAGGTCCCAGGGCGGGGGCTCGGCGGTTGCGCCTTCCAGCGCGCCGAGGGGCGCATCATGAGTGGCTTTCGAACCTGGCCGCTCTGGCGATCTGTGCTGATGCTTGCTGTTTCGGTCGTCGGGCTTGCGGCCGCGGGCGCCGGTGGCTGGGCCGGCTATCTCCGCCTCACCGGCAATGTCCACGAGATCGAGGCTGGGCGAGCCTACCGCTCCGGCCAGTTGTCGCCGTCTCAACTGGAAGCTCTCCTGCACGACAAGCAGATTCGGACCGTCATCAATCTGCGCGGCGAGAATGCCGGGCGTCCGTGGTACGATGGCGAAGTGGCGGTGACCCGGGCGGCCGGCGCCCGGCATGTCAGCCTGCCCATGTCGGCCAATGTCGAGCCGAACGAGACGCTGCTCGCTGCGCTGATCGAGGTCCTGGGCTCGGCGGAACGACCTCTGCTCATCCATTGCGAGGCTGGCGCAGACCGGTCTGGGCTGGCCTCGGCGCTCTACAGCTTGCTGAACATGCGCCGACCGGCGGCGGAGGCGGATGGGCAGCTGTCGTTCCGTTATGGCCATTTCCCCTGGCTCACCAGCCGCACCGGCGCCATGGACCGGACCTTCTGGCGGGTGGCAAGCCAAGTTGCGCATCGGCCGGCCTCACCAGGCGCGGCGCGAGAGCCGAAATGAGGCCATTCGCTCGACGGCCTTGCGGAACCGGCCGAACGCGGCAGACTGGCATTTCGAGAAGCGTGGTTCCGCTGGCTGACACTTCTCCCGCCGAGCGGCGCTTCCCTATTGTGTTTGCGCGCGGAGGTTCTCATGCAGATCCCTGAAATGGCCGCGCTATTGCGGATCTTCATCGGCGAGGACGACCGGGACGATGGCCGGCCGCTCTATGAATCGATCGTTCTGCGGGCTCGCGAAGCGCATCTGGCCGGTGCCACCGTGCTGCGTGGCCCCCTCGGCTTCGGTCGGTCGAGCGTGCTCCACACCGCCAAGATCCTGCGCCTGTCGCAGGACTTGCCGATCGTGATCGAGATCGTCGATACCGAAGCGAAGATCCAGGCCTTCCTGCCGATTCTGCGAAAGCTCACGCAGAGCTGCCTGATCACGCTCGAAAAGGTCACCGTGATCCGTTATGGCGAAGACGATTCAGGCCTTTCTCCCGCTCCGCCCATCGAGGGCGAGGCGGGGCGCTGACGGCCCCTTCGCAAGCTATCCGGGATCCCTGCCACCATGAGCGTCGCCGCCTGTTTCCTGGTTCTGGTCGGCGGCTTCCTCGGCGGCGTATCGCGTTTTGCCTTGTCCGGCATTGTCGGACGCCGTGTCGGTGAGACCTTTCCCTGGGGCACGCTGGCCGTCAACGTTTCCGGCGCCTTCCTGATCGGCGTGACGGCGGGTCTCGCGCGCTTCCATGGCGGGGTCTTTGCCGGCGACCTGTTCCGCGATTTCGTGGTTGTCGGTGTGCTCGGCGGCTATACCACCGTCTCGTCCTTCTGCCTGCAGACGCTCAACCTGGCGCTTGCCGGCGAGCGCCGGCATGCGGTCTTCAACATCGCCCTGTCGGCGGGCCTCTGCGTCTTGGCGGTCGCCATGGGATTCTGGACGGTCAGGCAATGGCTCGCTTGAACCTGCCCCTGGCCAAGAGGAGATGCCGGCCGTGACGGTCTATTGGGCAGTTGGCTTTGGTGCGGCCATCGGATCGCTCCTGCGGTTCCTGTCGGGCGTGCTGATCGTCTCGGCGCTGGGTCTCAGCGCGCTGCTGACGACGGCCTTCGTCAATGTCGTCGGCTCCTTCGTGATCATGTTCTTTGCCACCCTGACCGGGCCGGACGGCCGGTTGCTTGTCGGCGCGGCGGGACGCCAATTCGTCATGGCGGGCCTCTGCGGCGGCTTCACCACCTTCTCGGCGATGAGCCTCGATGCCTTCATCCTGCTGCTCGAAGGCGACCTGGCGTTCGCCGCGATCTATCTGGTGACGGTCGTCGGCCTGTCGCTTGCCGCCGCGTGGGTTGGCTACGCATTGGCGGCGCGGATCAACCGGTAGCGCCGGCGAATGGGCCGCCCGGAGCCCGCCCAATATGCCGGGGCGTGGAGCCCGATACGCACGGTCACGTGCGGCCGAAGCGGGCTCGAAGGACGGCCGACCTGGGTTCACGGCGCAGGAGTTCGGGGCATCTGGTCTCGCGGGTCGAGCATGTCGAGCACGGGGCAAGGTGGCGAGGGCTCGCCGCTGCACTGCGCGATCGTCCCGGCCAGGATGCCTTCCAGTCTGGCGAGGTCGGCAAGCTTGGCGCGGACCTTGGCGAGATGGGCGCCGGCTATCGTCCTGACCTCGGCGCATGACCGGTGGCTGGGGTCGCGCAGCGCCAGCAGCGCGCGGACGTCGTCGATACCGAAGCCGAGGTCCCGCGCGTGCCGGATGAAGGCGAGCAGCCGGACATGCTCGCCATCATAGGCGCGGTGCCCGCCCCCGGTGCGAGCAGGCGCGGGCATCAGGCCGATGCGCTCGTAATAGCGCACGGTTTCAAGATTGACCCCGGCCGCCCTGGCGAGTTGTCCGATGGTGATGCCGCGCATCCCTGTGATCATTGTCCTCTTGAACCCGTAGCGACTACGGGATGCAGGATGCCACGGTAGGACAGGGAGAACCAGGCATGACCCTTGGCGACATCGCCGAGACGACCGGGCAGGGGAGCCTCGCATTCGCAACGGCGTGCGCCACGCTCGCGCTGCTGTGGGGACCATGTTCCGAGACAATCGCCGTCCGGACAGTCAGGTGATGCCGATGCAACTGGAATCCACCATCACCTGTCCGGACTGCGGCCATCAGGCGACGGAAACGATGCCGACCGATGCCTGCCAGTTTTTCTATGCGTGCGGGGGCTGCGGCGTGCTGCTGAAGCCGAAGCCTGGTGACTGCTGCGTGTTCTGTTCCTATGGGGATGTTCCCTGTCCACCGATTCAGGCAGCACGGTCGGCGGGAGCGAGCGGTCCGGCTTGCTGCGGGCCAAGCCCGCCGCACGAGACCTAGGAACGGCCCTCGCCGAGCCGGAGGCCGGGGGGCCACGCGGTCGTGATGGCGGCCATCTTTCATCGAAGCCGGGCTTGTGAGAGATTTCGGCCGTGGTCGAATTTCGCATCTTTCGCCAATTGTTGGCTGTTCTTGTCGTCGCGGGACTTGCTCTCGCGCCGATGGGTGCGTCTGCGGCTGTGGCCACGACGCCAGCTGATGCCGGGGCCGGCATGGCGGCCGACATGCCGTGCTGTCCGCCGTCGCCTCTTTCCGGCGACTGCCAGAAGTGCCCGCTGATCGGCCTCTGTCTCGCCAAGACTTTCCAGGGCATGCCGACCGAGGCGACCATCTCGCATCCGGGATGGAGCCTTTCGCGGAACGGTGCGCCGATCAATGACGGCCGCCCGGACGACCGCGGCGATCCGCCGCCGCCACGCCCTCCTCGAAGCCTCAGCCTGCCGGCGTAACGCGCCGGTCCCTGCCGCGCGGCTCGCGTCGCGCGGTGATGGTTCGTGCCGTCTGCGACGGCCGCTCAGGCTTTGAGGATATGTCACCGTGAACACGTTCAAACCCACGCGCGCCCTCGCGGCGGCGCTCATCGGTCTCGCCATGATCGGCTCGGCCAGACCGGCCTTCGCCGATGTCGAGGACTACGAATTCCAGCTTGTCGAAACGACGATGCGAACCGGGCCGAACACGGTCATCGCGGTCCGGCTGATCAACAAGACGACCGGCCGTCCCGTCCCGGATGCGGTGATCTTCGCGACCCGCCTCGATATGACGCCCGATGGCATGCAGGAAATGGCGACCCCGGTGACGCCGGTGCCCGGCGGGGAGCCGGGAACCTATCGGTTCAGGGCCAATGTCGGCATGGCCGGCGGATGGCTGCTGTCGCTCGGCGCCAAGGTCCAGGGCGAGACCGGCACCGTCGAGAGCCGGCTGATCATTCGAGCCCGGCGATGAGCCGCCGCCTTTGGGCCGTTGCCGCCTTCGCTGCCTTCGGGGTGGCGGGGTTAGGCGGGTTTGTGGCTGGCCTGCCGGAGCCGTTGCGGACGCGAAGCGTCGCCAGCGTGATCAGGCCCGCGCTGGCTCAGTCGGAAAGGACCGTGATCTATTACCAGGATCCCGATGGTCGGCCGTTCTATTCGCTGACACCGAGGAAGGCGGCGGACGGTCGAGATTTCCGAGCTGTGTTCGCGGGACAGGATCTCAGCTTCGAACCGGCGGAGGAGGCGCCGGCAGCCGCGCCGATGCCGCCATCCGGAGGGGCGAGCCGACGCGCCCTCTACTACCGCAATCCCATGGGCCTGCCGGACACTTCGCCAGTGCCCAAGAAGGACCCGATGGGGATGGACTATGTCCCTGTCTACGAGGGTGATGACGGCGATGGCGGGGCGATCAGGCTCACGCCGGGTCGAATCCAGCGTAGCGGCGTCAGGACGGAACCGGCGGGGCCGCGGGTCGTCCGGATGACCATCCGGGCGCCGGGCGTGATCCAGCTCGATGAGCGCCGGATCGCCGTGATCTCGTTGCGTGCGGAGGGCTGGATCCAGAGGGTCGCGGATGTGACGACCGGTGTCCGGGTGCGCCAGGGCCAGGCGTTGATCGAGGTCTACAGCCCCGCGATCTCTGCCGCGGCGGCCGACTATGCCGCCCAGCTGCGGGGCCCGGCCGAGGTCGGGCCGCCGCCAAGTGCGGGACGCGGCTCGCGCCAGCGGTTGATGAATCTCGACGTTCCCGAGGCCGTCATCGCGACCATCGAGCGGACGCGCGCAGCGCCCCTCGCCATCGATTGGTCGGCACCACGCGACGGCATCGTGCTCGAACGCAATGCCGTCGAGGGAACGCGGGTCCAGCCTGGCGACGTCCTGTTCCGGCTGGCCGACGTCTCGGTGGTCTGGACGCTGATCGATGTCGCCGAGCGCGATTTCGCCAGTCTTGCCGTCGGCCAGCCGGTCGCTGTCCGAGCCCGCGCTCATCCTGGGCGGGTTTTCGACGGGGTGATCGGCGTCATCTACCCGCAGATCAACCGGGAGACCCGCACTGTCCGCGTGCGGGTCGAGCTGCCCAATGCCGATACCGCCTTGCTGCCCGGAATGTATGTCGACGCCGAGGTCGATATCGGCAGCCAGCAACCGGTTCTGGCTGTGCCGGACAGCGCGGTGATCGACAGCGGCAGCCGTCAGGTCGTCTTCGTCGACAAGGGGGAGGGGCGGTTCGAGCCACGTGACGTGAAGCTCGGCGCGCGTGGCGGCGGCTATGTCGAGATCCGCGAGGGCGTCAGGGTCGACGAGCGCGTGGTCGTCACAGGCAATTTTCTCATCGACGCGGAGAGCAATCTCCGGGCAGCGCTCCGAGGCTTCACCGGGGCGGGGGCCCAGCCATGATCGCCCGCATCATCGCCTGGTCGGCACGCAATCTGATGCTGGTCATGATCGGCACCGCCTTCGCGGTCGCCGGTGGCCTCTATGCCTTGCGTCACCTGCCGCTCGACGCCATTCCCGATCTCTCCGACACCCAGGTGATCGTCTACACCGAATATTCGGGCCAGGGCGCCCAAGTGGTCGAGGATCAGGTCACCTATCCCCTGACCACGGCCATGCTGACCGTGCCGCGCTCCAAGGTGGTGCGTGGCTTCTCGTTCTTCGGGGTCTCCTTCGTCTATGTCATCTTCGAGGATGGCACCGATATCTATTGGGCGCGCGCGCGTGTGCTCGAGTTTCTCAACGGGGCGGCGGCGCGGTTGCCGGCCGGTGTCGCGCCGACGCTCGGACCGGACGCGACCGGAGTCGGCTGGGTCTACCAATATGCCCTGACGTCCGGAGAGCTTGATCTCGCCGAGACACGCGCGGTTCAGGACTGGTCCCTGCGGTTCGGGCTTGCCAGGGCCGAAGGGGTCGCCGAGGTCGCCAGCGTCGGCGGTTTCGTCCGGCAATATAACGTGGTGCTCGACCCGCAGCGCCTGCGCGACCTCGGCATCCCCATGCAAAGGGTGCGCGAGGCCATTCGCGCCAGCAATGCGGACGTCGGTGGGCGCACCGTCGAACTCTCCGAGTTCGAATATGTGGTCAGGGGCCGAGGTTACCTGAAAGGCGTCGAGGATCTCGGCGCGGTCGTGCTCAAGACGGCGAGTGGCACACCGGTGCGCCTCGGCGATGTGGCGCGGGTGGAGCTCGGCCCGGACGAGCGTCGGGGCCTCACCGAATTGAACGGCGAGGGCGAGGTCGCCGGCGGCATCGTGCTGCAGCGTTTCGGCGTCAACGCGCTCGATGTCATCGACAATGTGAAGCGGCGCCTCGCCGAGCTTGCGGGCAGCCTGCCGGCATCGCTTGCGATCGTGCCGGTCTATGATCGTTCGACACTGATCGATGCGGCCATCCAGACGCTCAGGACCACGCTGTTCGAGGAAAGCGTGGTGGTGGCGCTGGTCTGCATCCTCTTTCTCATGCATGTCCGCAGCGCGCTGGTGGCCATCCTCATGCTGCCGGTCGGCGTTCTCATGGCCTTCGGCGCGATGAAGCTGCTCGGCCTCGGCTCCAACATCATGAGTCTCGGCGGCATCGCCATCGCCATCGGCGCCATGGTCGATGCGGCGATCGTCATGATCGAGAACGCCCACAAGCATCTGGAGCGCGCCGACCCGGCAAGCGCGCGCGTCGAGATCCTGATCAAGGCGGCGTCCGAGGTCGGGCCGGCGCTGTTCTTCTCGCTGCTGGTGATCACGGTGTCCTTCGCGCCGATCTTCACGCTGGAGGCACAGGAGGGGCGGCTGTTCAGCCCGCTCGCCTTCACCAAGACCTTCGCCATGGCCGCCGCGGCGGTTCTGTCGATCACCCTGGTGCCGGCGCTGATGATCATCTTCGTGCGCGGCAGGATCATGCCGGAACGCCGGAACCCGGTGAACCGCGTGCTGATCTGGCTGTACCGCCCGCTGATCAAGGGCGTGCTCAGGGCCAAGACGCTGGTGATCGTGCTGTCGCTCGCGGTGCTGGCGGTGACCTCCTGGCCGGCCCGCCAACTCGGCTCGGAGTTCATGCCCAATCTCAACGAGGGGACATTGCTCTACATGCCGACGACCCTGCCAGGCCTGTCGATCACCAAGGCGGCCGAACTGCTGCAGACCCAGGACCGGATCATCCGGTCGTTTCCAGAAGTGGCGTCGGTCTACGGCAAGGCGGGGCGGGCGTCGACCGCCACCGATCCCGCCCCCACCGAGATGTTCGAGACCATCATCAACCTGAAGCCGAAGCTGGAATGGCGGCCGGGCATGACCCTGGACGGCCTGATCGCGGAAATGGACCGGTCGCTGCAATTCCCCGGTGTCTCCAATGTCTGGACGATGCCGATCAAGGCGCGCATCGACATGCTCTCGACCGGCATCCGCACGCCGGTCGGCGTCAAGGTCATCGGCAATGATCTCCAGGAGATCGAAGCGCTGGCGCGCCAGATCGAGCGGGTCCTGAAGAGCGTGCCCGGCACGTCCTCGGCCTATGCCGAGCGCGTCATCGGTGGCTACTACCTGGACATCGTGCCCGATCGTGCCTCGCTTGCCCGCTACGGCCTGATGATCCAGGACGTCCAGGACGTGGTGGCGACCGCGCTTGGCGGGCAGACCGTGACCACCACCGTCGAAGGCCGTCAACGCTACGCGGTGAATGTCCGCTACCCCCGGGATTTGCGGAGTGATCCCCAGGCGATCGCGCGCGACGTGCTGGTGCCCATGCCAGCGGGCGGGGCGGTGCCGCTGGGCGAGGTCGCCGGCATATCGCTGTCGCGCGGCCCGACCACGATCCGCACCGAGAACGGCCAATTGGCTGTTTATGTCTATGTCGACATTCGTGATCGTGATCTCGGCGGCTATGTCGCCGATGCGCAGGCCGCGGTGCAGGCCGGCATCCGGTTTCCGCCTGGCGCCTATGTGATCTGGAGCGGCCAATACGAATATCTGGAGCGTGCGGCGGCCCGTCTCCAGGTGGTCGTGCCGGTCACGCTGATGATCATCTTCCTGCTGCTCTACCTGAACTTCCGCTCGCTCACGGAAACGCTGATCGTCATGCTGTCCTTGCCCTTCGCGGTGGTCGGCGGCGTCTGGCTGATGTGGGCGCTGGGGTTCAACCTGTCGGTCGCCGTCATCGTCGGCTTCATCGCGCTCGCCGGCGTCGCGGCCGAGACCGGCGTCGTGATGCTGATCTACCTCGATCATGCGCTGGAAGAGGTCAGGGCGAAGCGGCTGGCCGAAGGACGCAGCTTCACGAAGGCGGACCTGCATGAGGCCATCATGCTGGGGGCCGTGGAGCGCCTGCGCCCCAAGATGATGACGGTCGTTGCCATCATCGCCGGTCTGCTGCCGATCATGTGGAGCACCGGGGCCGGTTCCGAGGTCATCCAACGGATCGCCGTGCCGATGATCGGTGGCATGATCTCGTCGACCGTGCTGACGCTGCTGGTGATCCCAGCCATCTACGGCCTGATCAAGGGGTGGCGGTTGCACAAGCCTTGAGGGCGACGGATCGAAGGCGGCGAAGCCTGGGCCCGGCCGCCCTAGGCCTGGTGAATTGCCGGCGCCGATGGCGGCGACGGCAACGTGACGATCACGGACAAGCCCCCGGCGGACCGATCCGACAGGACGACGTCGCCACCGTGGGCGCGAAGGATGGACCGGGCGACGGTGAGGCCGAGACCGACGCCGCCGGTCTCCTTGTTGCGCGAATATTCGAGGCGGTGGAAGGGCGCGAAGACGATCTCCCTGTCCTTGTCTTCGATGCCTGGGCCTTGGTCGGTCACCACGACTTTCGCGGTTGTCCCGTCACTCGACAGGTCGATATCCGCCCGGTCACCGTATTTGATGGCGTTCTCGATGATATTGGTCAGGGCCCGCTTGAGAGCGAGCTTGCGCCCGAGAATGACGACGGCAGGCGGCGCCGAGACGCTTGTCGGCTTGCCCATCTCGTCGAAATCGGTCGCGATCGCCTCGACCAGCGAGACCAGGTCGACGGGGCGCATCGGTTCATCCGAGCGGTCGCCCCTGAGGAAGGCCAGGGCGCCTTCGATCATTGTTTCCATCTCGCCGATATCGGCTTCGATATCGGATCGGGTTTCCGGGTCCGCGACGTCCTCGGCGCGAAAGCGCAGGCGTGTCAGCGGCGATTTCAGGTCGTGCGAAATCGCCGCCAGCGTCTGGCTGCGGTCGTCGATGAGCTTCTTGATGCGGACCTGCATGATATTGAACGCCGCCGCCAGCTGCCTGACCTCGGTCGGTCCCGCCTCGGCGACCCTGACCACTTCGGCACCCGCCGAAAACTGCAGCGCGGCATCGGCGAAGCGTTTCAGCGGCCGGGTCAGCCAGCCCAGCAGGAGAATGGCGACCAGCACGAGACCGCCGGCCATGAGCGAGGTCGAATAGATCGTGCCGTGGCTCGATATCGGCAGGTCGCGCACGGAGACGACGCTGACATTGACCCAGCTCTGATCCGGCAGTTGCATGGAGATCATCGCGATATGCTCGTCATCGCGCAGCTTGGCGCTGGTCCCGATCACGAGATTGCCGCCATTGAGTTCCGGCGCGACGGTCATCAGCCGTCCGCGCAGCCCGTCCAGGCGTGCGACCTCACTGCCACCGGGAACGGCGTGCTCGGCGAGGCTCCAGTGAACGTCGAACGGGCCGCCAGCCAGCGCATGCGCGGTCTGCTCGCGTTCGGCGGGGCGGGCCTGCTTGACCGTGCGCATGATCGATACCAGGCGCTCGGCCAGGCGCGCGTCGTTGTTGGAGGTCAGTTCCGCCTGAAGCGCGGCCTGATAGGTCCACAGGCTTGCGACGTGCAGGGCACCGATCGCGACCAGTAGGACGAGGATCGTCCGCCCGGGGATCGAATTGAGCAGATTTTTCACTCGCGTCTCACCGAGCGGCTGAACATGTAGCCGACGCCGCGGACCGTCTTGATGATCGAATGGGCGCCGCCCGCCTCGTCGATCTTTTTCCGCAGGCGGCTGATCTGGACATCGATGCTGCGGTCGAACCCGCTCGTTGTCCTGTTCCGCGCGGCGTCCAGCAGATGCTCGCGGGTCAGCACGCGCTGCGGCGCCTCGAGCAGGGTCAGCAGGAGATCATAGTCGCCGCTGGTCAGTTCGATGATGACGCCTTCCGGATTGATGAGATCGCGCCGGAGCGTGTCCAGCGTCCAGCCCTCGAAAGCATATTTTCGCGACCGCGCGCCGGGCTCGCTTTCGCGCGGGCCGAAGCTCCGGCGTAGTACCGCATTGATGCGGGCCAGCAATTCCCGCGGATTGAACGGTTTGGCGAGATAGTCGTCGGCGCCGATTTCCAGCCCGACGATCCGGTCGGTCTCGTCGCCCTTGGCGGTCAGCATGACCACGGGGGTCTGCGATTGGGCGCGGATTTCGCGGCACAGGTCGAAGCCGCTGATGCCCGGCAGCATGACATCCAGGATGACGAGGTCGACGGTGGTATGCGCGACGACCTCCCGCATCTCGTAGCCGTCGCGCGCGGCGCTGACCTTGAAGCCGTTCGCCCGCAGAAATTTCGCGACCAATTGGCGGATCTGGCCGTCGTCGTCGACGAGCAGGATGTGGGCGCCGCTGCCGGGTTCCGAGGCGGTGCCGGCGGCAATGCCGTTATTCGTTTGCGAGGAGATCATCGGCGACGAACTCAGTGATCCGAGGTTTCATCGCAAAATTCATAAGTAGCGTAGATCTCAGCGGCGTTTCTGGCTCATTACAAATTGTTTCGGCAGGGCCCTGTCGTTTCGGGCCACGCGGTGCCGCCGCCGGCGAGAAGCCGCATCGGTCGCGCATCGACGCCCGGCGGGGGGCGTCCATTCAGCCGCGGATCGGAGCCGATCCGTGAAAGCGCATGAAGACGGAGGGGGCGTCGGCGCCGAAAGCCATGACGTCATAGGTGTCGGCCACCACGCCCGGAACCTCCATGCCCGGCGATCCCACGGGCATTCCGGGAACCGCCAGGCCGCGGATCGCCGGCCGTTCGGCGAGGAGGCGGATGAGTGAGGCGGCTGGGACATGGCCTTCGAGGATGTAGCCATCCACTTCGGCGGTGTGGCACGACCACAGCGCGGCGGGCACGCCGAGCCGGGCCTTCACGGCATTGATCCGGGTTTCCTCGATGATTCTCGTCGGAAACCCGGCCGTCGCGATGTGATCGGCCCAGGCGCCGCAGCAGCCGCAGGACGGATCCTTGTGCATGACGACGACGGGCCTTTCGGCGGCCGAAACCGCGCGGATGCCAGCACCGGCGACCAGCGGAAGGGCCGCAAGAAAAGATCGGCGGGTGATCGTCATCGGGCCGTTTCCGTCCTTCGGCGTCATTTTGCTATTCTCCAATGCCGGCCGGGGGGGGGGGGGGGGGGGGGGGGGGGGGGGGGGGGGGGGGGGGGGGGGGGGGGGGGGGGGGGGGGGGGGGGGGGG
>NZ_JBWKTP010000021.1:0-24800 GCF_059420385.1 Phreatobacter sp. GW821-FHT04C01
GCAGATCTCCTTTCGAGATCTCAACAGTGTCCACGATGTCTCCGAACGAATGTCCACGATGTCTCCCGTCCATACACGGGGAGAGGTGAGGACAGTGATTCCGGCGCGAGCCTCGAAGGACAGAAAGGCGCCGCGCAACACACTGAAAAGAGGCGCTTTGAGAGACGTGTGCGAACCGGCCAGCGCACGCCTCGCCTCAGCCCGCAATCACGCCCTTGCGGATTAGGAAGCAGCCATAAGACCTGGTATCGCCGACCTGGACGACGGCGAAGGCCTGTTCGGCCGCCGCGTAGAAATCGAAGCGTTCGATGCCGGCCATGGCGAGAGGGCGGCCGGCGACCCGGTCGATCTCGGCCTGAACCTCGCGCTGGACGTCCGGAACCGCATCGGCATCGCCCACCACCCGCATGCGCCGGACCGGATCGGGCACGAAATCGTCCACCGGCAACAGCGACAGGATGGCCCGCGCCGCGCGCGCCATGGTGAGGCCGGGCAGGCGCACCAGGCGCCCGGACGTCGTCGCCCCCGCGATCCTCTCGGCGGGGTGATTGGCATCGACCAGAGCCAGGTCGTCGCCATGGCCCATGGCGGCGAGGATCCAGAGGAGATCCGGTGTCAGCAGCGGGTCCAATCCCCTGAGCATCATGGCATCCTGTCGCAAGAGGTCCGAAAGCCGAAATCGAAGGCGCGGGCCATGGCGGTCATGCCGGCGTCGGCGCATGGGCCGGCAGCAATCCGGCGCTCTTCAGATCGCTCCAAAGTTCGACCGGGATCGGCCGCGCCAGCTGGGCGATATTCTGGCTGATCTCCTCGGACCTGACCGCGCCGAGCACGATGGATGCGACCGCCGGATGGGCGGCCGGAAAGGCCAGCGCCGCATGGGCCAGGCTCGTCCCATGGGCCTTGCAGATGGCCTCGATCCGGCTGGCGCGCGCCAGCATGGCAGGCGGGGCCGGCGCGTAATTGTAGAAGGCGCCGGGCCGGGGCCCGGTGGCGAGAATGCCGGAATTGAACACGCCGGCGAGCAACACCGCGATGCCGCGCTCCTCGGCCAGCGGCAGGAAGGTGTCGAGCGCGCCCTGCTCCAGCAGCGTGTAGCGGCCGGCCAGCATCATCACGTCGAAATCGCCGGCGCGCGCGAAGCGCTCGCACATGGCGGCCTCGTTGACCCCGACGCCGATCGCCTTGACCACGCCCTCGTCGCGCAGGCGAACCAGGGCCCGGTAGGCGCCGGCCATGGCGCAAGCGAAATGCTCCTCGACGGCGTCGCCATGAGTCCAGCGGTCGACATCATGGATCAGGAGGATGTCGACATGGTCGGTACCGAGCCGGATCAGCGACTGTTCGAGCGAGCGCAGCGCACCGTCATGGGAATAATCGATCACCGCCCGGTGCGGCAGGCCGCCGACATAACCCGAGCCGTCGGCCCTCGACGCGCGCGGATCCATCCAGCGGCCGATCTTGGTCGACAGGATCACCTGGTCGCGCGGCACGGATCTCAGCGCCGCGCCGATGCGGTGCTCCGACAGGCCGTGGCCGTAGAGCGGCGCGGTGTCGACCAGATTGATGCCGGCACCAAGCGCTGCCGCCACCGCGCCCTGCGCCGTCGCTTCGTCGAGCCTCTGGAAGAGATCGCCGAGCGGCGCGCCGCCGAAGCCGATCAGCGTCGGCGCGAGCCGCGCGCCGATGCGCCGGCGCGGCAATGCGGCCATCGGCCCGGCGGGGATGGGCTGAGGATCGGGCGCGCTCACGGGCATCATCTCGGATCGATCGGCAGGACCGGCAAAGCAAGCTCCCGTTCGATCCAGGCCGCAAGGCTGAACAAGGCGGCCTCGTGCCGGCTATGGGCCAGGATCTGCACGCCGACCGGCATGCCATCGGGGGCGAAACCGATGGGAATGGAGATCGCCGGCAGGCTGGTCATCGACCAGATCGCGGTGATCGAAATCCAGTCGAGATAGGAGCTCGAGGCGATGCCCTCGACCTCGGCCGGAAACAGCGTCTCGACCGGGAAGGGCATGGCCTGGGTCGCCGGGCAGACCAGGAACTGATGTTCGTCGAGAAAATCGGTGGTGCGGCGGAACAGTTCGGAACGATAGCGATGGGCCTCGGCAAGCGTCGTGCCGGGCTGGTCGCGGCCCCGGTCGAGATCCTCGAGCACCACGGCCGGAAACTTGTCGCGCTCGGCCGGCAGGAACGGCTTCCACGCACCGAAGAAGCCGGCGCCGCGCAAGGCACGGAAAGCCTCCATCGCGCCGGTGACGTCGGGCGCGCCCATGGTGATATCGACGCCGGCCTTCGCCATATGCTGCGCGAAGGCGCCGAGCGCCGCGCGGATCGGGGCGGCGACCGGCAGGATGCCGAGATCGGCCGAGATCGCCATGCGCTGCGGCCTGCGGGGGTTCAGCGCGGCATCGAGGAACGGCGCCTCGATCGCCGGCGTGGTCAGGAGATCGCCGGGATCGAAGCCGACCATGGCATCGAAGAACAGCGCGAGATCGGCAATATTGCGCGCCATCGGCCCCTCGACGGCGAGCGTATCGAAGGGGTCGGCCAGGCGCTTGCGCGGCACCCGGCCGGGTGTCGGCCGAAGCCCCGCGACATTGCAGAAGGCCGCGGGGATGCGCAGGCTGCCGCCATAGTCGTTGCCATGCGCCAGCCAGGCCTCGCCGGTGGCGAGCGCCACCGCGGCGCCGCCCGACGAGCCGCCGCAGGTCAGCCTGATATCATAGGGATTGCGCGTCGTGCCGAGCACCCGATTGGTGGTCTGCGCGCCGCCGAGCTCGGACAGGTTCGACTTGCCGAGCACGACCGCGCCGTTGCGCTCGATCAGCGCGACGGTGCGATCGGAGACCTCGGCCACCCGGTCCTTGAACAGGAGCGTGCCGCCGGTCGTGCGGACGCCACCGACATCATTGTTGTCCTTGACCACGATCGGCAGGCCGGCGAGCAGCGTCGTCTCGCCCGCCCGGCGCGCCCGATCGGCGGCGGCAGCTTGCTCGCGCGCCCGATCGAGACAGAGCGTCGGCACGGCATTCACCTTGGGCTCGACGGCCGCGATGCGGCTCGCCGCCGCCTCGACCAGTTCGAGCGAGGTCACCTCGCCGCGCCGGAGGAGATTGCGCACCGCGAGCGCATCGAGCCGGATCAGCTCGCTGGACGTCGTTTCATCGGACATGGACGGCCTTCGACAAGGCGGGGGTTGCACAGGAATTGCGGATGATCAGCCGGGGCGCCATGACCATGGTCGCGCCGGCCGTGGTGCGCGCACCGGAAATGCGCTCGATCACGCCATCGAGCGCCGCCTCGCCCATGGCGCGGACCGGCTGGGCGACCGTGGTCAGCCGCGGCGTCACGGCTTCGGCCCAGGACAGGTCGTCGATGCCGACGATCGAGACGTCACCCGGGCAGTTCAGCCCCAGATCGGCGAAGGCGCGCAAGGCGCCAATGGTCATCAGGTTGTTGGTGGCGAGAATGGCGGTCGGCGGCGCCTCGCCGCGCAACAGGTCGACCGCCGCGTCATAGGCCGCCTGTTCCTGGAAGTCGGCATCGCGCACCAGGCCCGGATCGAAGGCGAGGCCGGCGGCAAGCAGCGCCTCGCGGTAGCCCTGCAGGCGATCGGCGGCGGTCCGCACGATCTCCGGGCCGTTGATCAGACCAATGCGCCGGTGGCCGTGGCCGGTGATATGGGCGGTCGCCTCATAGGCGGCGCGGTGATTGTCCAGCACGACGGCGTCATAACCGAGCCCGTCCATGGCCCGGTCGACCAGCACGACCGGAATTTCCAGCGCCGCCAGGAGGGCCGCGCGGTTCATCGAGACCGCACCGGTCGGGGCGAGGATCAGGCCGTCGATGCGCTGCGACCGCAACATCCGCAGATGCGCCTCTTCGCGCTCGACCCGCTCGTTGGAATTGCACAGGAGCACGAGATAGCCGCGCGCCGCCGCGGCATCCTCCACCGCCTCGAACAGGTCGGAGAAGAACGGGTTGGTAATGTCGCCGACGATCAGCCCGATCAGCCGGCTGGAGCCTTTGCGCAGGCTGCGCGCGGCGGCATCGGGCGCATAACCCAGTTTGTCGACGGCGGCACGCACCCGTGCCAGCAGCTCCGGGCTGACCCGCCCCGCATTGTTCAGCGCATTCGACACCGTGGCGACCGACACATTGGCCAGTCGCGCCACGTCGCGGATCGTCGCCATGACACCCCCTCGACCGAGCGGAGGCCGCTCTCTGAAACGATACAAACGTCTCGCACAATCTTTCCCGAGCCCGCGACAAATGACAAGCCCATGGCTAAAAACATTTGGCTTGTGCCACACATTCATCTGTGACAGCCTAATTGAAACGTTTCACAACAAGCAGCGCGGGAGGGTTCGAGACATGACACGGCGAGACACCGCAACCATCCCGGCATCGGCGTAACCGCCATGCTCGGCTATATCCTGCGCCGCCTGGCGGCGACCGTTCCCGTTCTCGTGTTCGTGGCACTGCTGGTGTTCTTCCTGCTGCGCCTGACCCCCGGCGACCCGGCGATCCTGATCGCGGGCGACCAGGCGACATCGGCGCAGATCGAAGACATCCGGCAGAAGCTCGGCTTCGACCGGCCGCTCAGCGAACAGCTCCTGACCTATGCCGGCCAGCTCGCCCGCGGCGATCTCGGCAGCTCGATCTTCTCGGGCATGGCGGTGACCCGCCTGATCGGCATGCGGGTCGAGCCGACCGCCATGCTGGCGCTGGTCGCCATCGTGCTCGCGCTGGTCATCGCGATCCCACTCGGCACGGTCGCAGCGGTCAAGGCCGGCAGCCGGTTCGACCGCGCGGTCATGGCTTTCGCCATGCTCGGTTTCTCGTCGCCTGTCTTCGTCATCGCCTTCCTGCTGGTCTATGTCTTCGCGCTCGGCCTCGGCTGGTTCCCGACGCAGGGCTATGTGCCGCTGGCCCGGGGCCTCGGGCCCTGCCTCAACAGCCTGGCTTTGCCCGGCCTGACGCTGGCGCTGCTCTATGCCGCCCTGATCGCCCGGATCACCCGTGCCAGCCTGCTGGAGGTGCTGTCGGAAGACTATGTCCGCACCGCCCGCGCCAAGGGCCTGCTGCCGGGCCGGGTCATCCTGCGCCACGCCCTGAAGAACGCCGCCATTCCGATCGTCACGGTGGTCGGCGTCGGCATCGCCGCGCTGCTCGGCGGCGTGGTGGTGACCGAGACGGTGTTCAACATTCCCGGCCTCGGCCGGCTGACCACGGATGCCATCCTGCGCCGCGACTATCCGGTCGTGCAGGGGCTGATCCTGGTGTTCTCGACCATCTATGTCCTGATCAACCTCCTGGTCGACCTCAGCTATGTGCTGTTCGACCCGCGCGTGCAGTATTGAGGCCGCCATGGCGATGACCGAAACCACCGGCCATGCCATGCGGCCACCGTCGCGGGCCCTGCGCCGGCTGCGCGCGCTCGGGCAATTCCTGCGCGGCCAGCCGGTCATTCTCTCGGGCATCGCCGTGCTCGCCGGCTTCGTCGCGCTCGCCATCGCGGCGGCGCTGTTCCTGCCCGACCCGGCCCGGCTCAACCCCATCGTCCGCCTGCGGCCACCGAGCCTCGACCATCTGTTCGGCACCGATCAGCTCGGCCGCTCGACCCTGTCGCGCACCCTCAACGGCACCACGGTTTCGCTGACCGTCGGCGCGCTCGTCACCCTGGTCACCACGGTCTTCGGCCTGGCGATCGGCCTGGTCTCGGGTTTCACCCGCTGGCTCGACAGCGTGGTCATGCGCGTCATGGACGGGATCATGGCGATCCCCGGCATCCTGCTCGCCATCGCGCTGATGTCGCTGTTCGGCTCCAGCGTGCAGAACGTCATCGTCGCCATCAGCATCGCCGAGATCCCGCGGATGGCGCGGGTGGTCCGGAGTTCGGTGCTGGTCATCCGCGAGCAATTGTTCGTCGAGGCCGCGACCACCAATGGCACGCGCCTGCCACGGCTGCTCGTTCGTCACGTGCTGCCCAATGTCGCCGCGCCCGTCATCGTCCAGGCAACTTACGTGTTCGCCTCCGCCATGATCGTCGAATCCATCCTGTCCTTTCTCGGCGCCGGCACGCCGCCGACCATTCCCAGCTGGGGCAACATGCTGGCCGACGGGCGGCAATATCTGCAGCGCGCGCCCTGGCTCGTCGCCTTCCCGGGCGTGGCGCTGGCGCTGCTGGTGCTGACCGTCAACGTGCTCGGCGACGCGCTGCGCGATGCCCTCGACCCGCGCCTGGCGCGGCGGCCGCGGAATTGAGGGCGCGATGACGAAGCCGCCTCTCCTGTCGGTTGAGAACCTGACCGTCTCGGTGCGGACATCGGCCGGCTGGACGCCGATCGTGCGCGACCTGAGCATCGAGGTCGCAGCCGGCGAAACCTTGTGCCTGGTGGGCGAATCCGGGTGCGGCAAGAGCTTCACGGCGCTGGCCGTGATGGGCCTGCTGCCGCGCGGCGCGCGCATCGAAACCGGCCGGATCCTGTTCGACGGGCAGGACATCGCAAGCTTCGACGAGCCGGCGATGCGCGACCTGCGCGGCCGCGACCTCGCCATGATCTTCCAGGAGCCGATGACCTCGCTCAACCCGGTGCTGACCATTGGCGAACAGGTGGGCGAAACGCTGATCCGCCATGAAGGCCTGTCGGGCCGCGCGGCGCGCAGGCGCACGCTCGAACTGTTCGAGCGGGTGCGCATTCCGGACGCGGCGCGCCGTATCGCGGCCTATCCGCACCAGCTCTCCGGCGGCATGCGTCAGCGGGTGATGATCGCCATGGCGCTCGCCTGCAAGCCGAAGCTGCTGATCGCCGACGAGCCGACCACGGCGCTCGACGTGACCATCCAGGCGCAGATCCTGGCGCTGATGGCGGAAATCCGCGAGGAGCTCGGCACCGCCATCATCTTCATCACCCATGACCTCGGCGTGGTCGCCGAGGTCGCCGACCGGGTGGCAGTGCTCTATGCCGGCAAGGTCGTCGAAGAGACCGACGTCTTCGCGCTGTTCGACAATGCCCGCCATCCCTATACCCGCGGGCTGATGCGCTCGACGCCGAGGCTGACCGCGGGCCAGGCCCATGACGCCGCGTTTCGCCTCACCGAGATCCGCGGCACGGTGCCGCCGCCGACCGACCTGCCGGAGGGCTGCTCGTTTGCGCCGCGCTGCGACCGGGCGAGCGAGCGCTGCCGGCTCGATCCGGTGCTGGCCCTCGGTCTCGACGGGCGGCAGGTCGCCTGCTGGCACCCCCATGACAACAGCGCCGGCATGCCCTCGAGCCAGCGAGCCGCGTCATGACGCAGGTGCTTTCCGTCAGCGGCCTTTCCAAGCATTTCCCGTTCCGGCGCGGGCTGTTCCGGGCCAAGGGCACGGTGCGGGCGGTCGACGACGTCTCGTTCTCGCTCGGCAAGGGCGAGACGCTGGCGATCGTCGGTGAATCCGGCTGCGGCAAGTCGACGGTCGCCCGGCTGATCCTGCGGCTGATCGAACCGACGGCCGGCACCATCCGGCTCGACGGCGACGACATCACCCAGGCCTCGGGTGAACCGTTGCACCGCGCCCGGCGCAACATGCAGATGGTGTTCCAGGACCCCTTCGCCTCGCTCAATCCGCGCCTGACCGCGCGCGACATCGTCGCCGAGCCGCTGATCAATTACGGCATTGCCCAGGGTGAGGCGCTGGACGCGCAGGTGGCCGCCCTGTTCGAGCAGGTGGGCCTGGCGCGTTACCAGGCCGACCGCTATCCGCACGAATTCTCCGGCGGCCAGCGCCAGCGGATCGGCATCGCCCGGGCACTGGCGCTCGATCCGAGCCTGGTCGTCGCCGACGAGCCGGTGGCAGCCCTCGACGTCTCGATCCAGGCCCAGATCCTCAACCTGATGCAGGACCTGCAGCGGGCGCGCGGCCTCGCCTATCTGTTCATCAGCCACGACCTGAGCGTGGTCGAACATGTCAGCCGGACAGTCGCGGTGATGTATCTCGGCGCCATCGTCGAGATCGCGCCGCGCGACGCCTTCTTCCGCGAGCCGCTGCATCCTTATTCGCGCGCGCTGATCGACAGCGTGCCGATCACCCATCCGCGCCAGCGCGGCACGCGGCGGCTGCTGCAGGGCGAGATTCCCAGCGCCAGCGCGCTGCCCTCGGGTTGCCGCTTCCGCACGCGTTGCCCGCTCGCCACCGCCATTTGCGCCGAGGCGGCGCCGCCACTGGAAGAAAAGCGCGCGGGGCACCGGGTCGCCTGCCATCTCGTGGCCAAGGACATACCGCCGGGCGCAACCGGCGGAACCGGGACCTGAAGGGCCCAAAGGGGGGACGGTGATGACGAGCTTGAGAGGCCGATTGAAGACGGCACTGCTGGCCGCAACATTGAGCATCGCCGCACTGACCGCCGCCGCCCTGCCGACCGCGGCCCAGTCGGTGCTCAAGGTCCGCGTGTTCGGCGACCTGAAGACCATCGATCCGACGATCAATTCGGATTACCAGGTCCGCAATCACGGCTACATGGTCTACGACACGCTGTTCGCCCAGGATGCGAGCGGCCAGATCCAGCCGCAGATGGCCGAGAGCTACACCACGTCGGCGGATGGCCTGACCTGGACCATCATGCTGCGCGACGGCTTGACGTTCCACGACGGCGCGGCGGTGACCGCGGCCGATGTCGTCGCCTCGCTGAAGCGCTGGGGCGAACGCGACGGCCTCGGCCAGCAGCTCATGGCGCGCACCGCCTCGCTGACCGCGACCGATCCGAAGACCATCACCCTCACCCTGAAGGACCGCTGGGGGCTGGTGCTCGACGCGCTCGGCAAGCCGAGTTCGATCGTGCCTTTCATCATGCCGGAACGCATCGCGCGCACTCCGTCGAACCAGGCGATCACCGATCCGACCGGCTCCGGCCCGTTCATGATGTTGCGCGCGGAATGGGCGCCCGGCGCCAAGGTGGTCTATGTCAGGGCGCCAACCTATGTGCCGCGCGCCGAACCCGCGAACGGGCTCGCCGGGGGCAAGCGCGCCAATGTCGACCGGGTCGAATGGCTGATCATTCCCGATGCGCAGACCGCGCTCAACGCGCTGCAGGCCGGCGAGATCGACATTTTCGAGGAACTGCCACCCGACATGGTGCAGCTCGTCCGCAACAATCCGCGCATCGTCATCGGCAAGATGTCGTCGCTGCAGGGTGTCTGGCGGTTCAACCACCTGCAGCCGCCCTTCGACAATCCGCGGATGCGCCAGGCGATCCTGCGCCTCGTCAACCAGGAACAGACGCTGTCGGCCTATGTCGAGGACAAGAGCCTCTTCACGGTCTGCCCGTCGTTCTACATGTGCGACTCGCCCTATTTCACCAATGCCGGCTGGCCCGCCCCCGATATCGCCGCCGCCCGCCGGCTGGTGCGCGAAAGCGGCTATGACGGCGCGCGGATCGTCGTCCTCGACGCGACCGAAACCTCGGGCAGCCCGGCCACCCAGGTGATCGCCCAGGCGATGCGCGAGATCGGCCTGAACGTCGATTATCAGGCGATGGACTGGGGCACGCTGTCGGCGCGCCGCGCCAACAAGAACCCGGTGGCGCAAGGCGGCTGGTCGGCCTTCGTCTCGGGCCCGGCGGCGCCCGACATGACCGAGCCGGTCGGCCACATGGCGCTGCGCTCCAATTGCGAAGGCGCCTGGTTCGGCTGGCCCTGCGACGCGGCGATCGAAAGGCTGCGTGCCGACTTCACGCTCGCCTCCGACCTCGCCAGCCGCCGGGCGATCGCCCAGGCGATCCAGCAGCGGGCGCTGGAAACCGTCCCCTATGTGCCGACCGGCCAGTTCTTCCTGCTGCGCGGCTCTCAGAAGACGGTGACCGGGCTCCTGAGCGTCGGCATCCCGATTTACTGGAACATCGCCAAGACGCCCTGACGGCGTGCGTCAAACCGCCGGTCACGGGCGGACCCAAGACAATGACAAAGGTTCAAGGGAGAAAGACATGACGACATTGAGAGGCCGATTGAAAACGGCGCTGCTCGCCGCGGCTCTGGGCATCGCGGCCGGCACCATCGCGGCGTTGCCGGCCATGGCGCAGACGGTGCTGAAGGTGCGCCCGTTCGGCGACCTGAAGACCATCGATCCCATGGTGACCTCGGACTACATGGTCCGCAACCACGCCTACATGGTCTATGATACGCTGTTCGCCCAGGACGCGCAGGGTGCGATCAAGCCGCAAATGGTCGACCGGTTCACCACCTCGGCCGACGGCCTGACCTGGACCTTCGTGCTGCGCGACGGGCTGAAATTCCATGACGGCGCCGCAGTCACCTCCGCCGACGTCGTCGCCTCGCTGAAGCGCTGGGGCGAACGCGACGGCCTCGGCCAGCAATTGCTGGCCCATACCGCGTCGCTCACCGCCACCGATCCGAAGACCGTCACCCTGGTGCTGAAAGACCGCTGGGGCCTGGTGCTGGATGCGCTCGGCAAGCCGAGCTCGATGCTGCCGGTGATCATGCCGGAGCGGATCGCGCAGACGCCGTCGAACCAGTCGATCACCGACCCCACGGGCTCCGGGCCGTTCATGATGGTGCGGGCCGAATGGTCGCCCGGCGCCAAGATCGTCTATGTCCGGGCGCCGACCTATGTACCGCGCGCCGAACCGCCGAGCGGGCTCGCCGGCGGCAAGCAGGCCAATGTCGACCGGGTCGAATGGCTGGTCATCCCCGATGCCCAGACCGCGCTCAACGCCCTGCAGGCGGGCGAGATCGATATTTTCGAGGAAATGCCGCCGGACATGCTGCCGCTGGTCAAGGCCAATGCCAGGATCGCGGTCGCCCGGCTGTCGGCGCTGCAGGGCGTGATGCGCTTCAACCAGCTGCAGCCGCCGTTCAACAATCCGAAGCTGCGCCAGGCGATCCTCCGGCTGGTCGACCAGGAGCAGACGCTGCGCGCCTATGTCGACGACAAGAGCCTCTATACCAACTGCCCGTCGTTCTACATGTGCGACTCGCCCTATTTCACCAATGCCGGCTGGCGCGCGCCGGATGCCGCCGCCGCCCGCCAGATGGTGCGCGACAGCGGTTATGACGGCACCAGGATCGTGGTTCTCGACGCCACCGAGACGGCGCTGAGCCCGGCCACCCAGGTGGTCGCCCAGGCAATGCGCGAGATCGGCCTGAACGTCGATTACCAGGCAATGGACTGGGGCACGCTGTCGAGCCGGCGGACCAGCAAGAACCCGGTCGGCCAGGGCGGCTGGTCGGTGTTCATGTCGGGGCCGGCATCACCCGACATGGCCGAGCCGGTCGGCCATCTGGCGCTGCGCTCGAATTGCGACGCCGCCTGGTTCGGCTGGCCCTGCGACGAGGCGATCGAGAAACTGCGCGCCGCCTTCACCATGGAGCCGGCCCTGGAAGGCCGCCAGGCCATCGCCCGGCAGATCCAGGAGCGCGCGCTGGAGACCGTGCCCTATGTGCCGGTCGGCCAGTTCTGGCTGGTCAGGGCGCATCAGGCGAGCCTCACCGGCCTGATCGCCGCCGGCCTGCCAGTCTATTGGAACGTCGGCAAGCCGCGTTGAGGGGTTGATGTAGCGAAGACGGAAGGCCTCGCCTGACGGCGAGGCCCTTTTGTTGAGAGGGCGAAAGGTCGTGCCGCGCCAGCCCCAGTTCAGAGCTCTCCTCATCGGAAAAGCTCAACGTAACCAACCCTCTCCCATAGGGAGAGGGTGGCAGCGTCAGCTGCCGGGTGAGGGGCGTGAGCGCCCAGAACTACCCCGGCGCGCGTCGCGCATGCCGCCTTATCCGGAAATGGACGCCCCCTCACCCGGCGCCTGACGGCGCCACCCTCTCCCTATGGGAGAGGGTCGGTTCGTTGCTTCTCGCGCCTCGCCTGAGGTCATCCTGGTGCGACGCCCTCTCCCTCACCCCGCACTGTTGGCGATATGGCGGAACATGTGGCGGCGGGCTTCGTCGTCCATCTCGGCCTTGAACACGTGCTTGTTCTTGAGATCGTTGGCACGCGCCGCCGCCGGCCGGGCACTGATCTCGTCGAACAGCCGCTTGAGGTTGGGGAAGCTCGCCCAGGCGTCGTCGCCGAGAATGAACGGCACCATGCGCGCCCAGCCCCAGGCCGCCATGTCGACGATCGTATAGGTGTCCCCGACCATGTAGCGATGCTTGGCCAGATGCGCGTCAAGAATGCCGAAATGGCGCTCGGACTCATATTGATAGCGGTTCAACGCATAGGGCAGCTTTTCCGGTGCGAAATGCTTGAAGTGCACCGCCTGGCCGGAATAGGGGCCGACCCCGGTCGCCACGAACATCAGCCAGGACAGCATTTCGCCGCGCAGCGCCGGGGTGTTGGCCGGCAGGAACTGGCCGGTCTTTTCGGCGAGATAGAGCAGAATGGCATTGCTGTCGAAAACCACGGCGCCATCGTCGACGATCGCCGGCACCTTGCCGTTCGGATTGATCGCCAGATAGTCGGGCTTGAACTGGTCGCCCTTGCGGGTATCGACCGGCACCGCCTCATAGGGCAGGCCCGACTCCTCGAGGAACAGCGCGACCTTGGTCGGGTTCGGCGAACCGTTGAAATAGAACTTCAGCATCCCGGGGCCTCCATACGGCATCTCGTTCGGCGGCCGGGGTCGATGATCGGACGCAGCCCCATGCTCGCATCATTTGTTACGATGCGGCAAAGGCAAACGGTGATCACGGCCGCGTGATCGGTCGCGGCAGGATGCCGGCGGGATGTCCCCTATTTCGGAAAGAAGCGATTGCCCGGACGGGCCAGGCCGAGGTTTTCCCGGAGCGTCCGGCCCTCGTATTCGCGCCGGAACAGGCCGCGCCGCTGCAGCTCCGGCACCACCTTGTCGACGAAATCGTCGAGGCCTTCCGGCAAATAGGGGAACATGACGTTGAAGCCGTCGCTGCCCTCGGTGGTCAGCCATTCCTCCATCTGATCCGCAATGGTCTTCGGCGTGCCGACAAAGGCAAGACCGGCGAAGCCGCCGAGCCGCTGGGCGAGCTGGCGGACGGTGAGGTTTTCCCGTTTCGCCAGATCGATCGCCCGCTCCCGGCCGCTCTTCGAGGCATTGGTCTCGGGGATTTCGGGCAGCGGCCCATCGGGATCGAAGACCGAGGCGTCGGTGCCGAGCGCAATGGAGAGCGAAGCAATGGCGCTGTCGTAATGGACGAGGCTGTCGAGCAGCGCACGCTTGGCGCGGGCCTCCTCGACCGTCTCGCCGACCACGACGAAGGCCCCCGGCAGGATCTTGAGATCGTCGCGCGACCGGCCAAGCGCGGCCATGCGGCCTTTGACATCGGCATAGAAACGCTGGCCGTCGGCAAGCGTGCCGACCCCGGTGAACACGACCTCGGCGGTTTCGGCGGCGATCTGGCGGCCGGCATCGGACGCGCCGGCCTGGACGATCACCGGCCAGCCCTGGACCGGCCGGGCGATGTTGAGCGGCCCGCGCACCGCGAGTTCCGGCCCCCTGTGGTTCAGCACATGCATCCTGTCGGGATCGAAATAGATGCCGCTCTCGACATCGCGAATGAAGGCGTCGTCGGCCCAGCTGTCCCACAGGCCGGTGACCACGTCATAGAACTCGCGGGCGCGCTTGTAGCGCTCGCCATGCTCCATGTGCTCGTCCAGGCCGAAATTCAGCGCCACGTCCGGATTGGCCGTGGTGACCAGATTCCAGCCGGCGCGCCCGCCGCTGATATGGTCGAGGGACGCGAATTTGCGGGCGATGTGATAGGGTTGCTCGTAGGTCGTGGAAGCGGTCGCGATGAGGCCGATATGCTCGGTCACCGCGGCGAGCGCCGGCAGCAGCGTCAGCGGGTCGAACGAGGTGACGGTAGCGCTGCGCTTCAGGGCCTGGATCGGCATGTTCAGCACGGCCAGGTGATCGGCCATGAAGAAGGCGTCGAAGCGGCCGCGCTCGAGCGTCTGAATGAACCGCTTCAGATGGGCGAAGTTGAAATTGGCATCGGGATAGGCGCCGGGATAACGCCAGGCGGCCGTGTGAATGCTGACCGGACGCATGAAAGCGCCGAGGCGAAGTTGACGCGCCATGGCTTGATGACCTCACGCATGAAATGGGCGAGCGACGGGTTACGGCCCCGGCCTGCCGGCAATGATCCGGGGCCGGGAAGCGCCGTGGATCGGCCGGCAAGGTGGCAAGCAAATCCGGCCATGGTCAAGGCCGGGACAGCGCCCGAGACGCCTGCGAAACCGGCAAAAGGCCGGCGGTCGAAAGCTTGCCGCGCGAACGAAGAAAGCGGTGGTCGGATATGGCGAGGTGGCAGCACCCCCATGCTACACGCATCGCGCAGGAGAGATTTTATTTTCTATTTTTCACAAGAGATTGATCTTGGATGAGAACATTATTTTAGTCGGCCGCTGTTTTCCGTGCTTTCGAGGCCGCCATGTCCGTGATCACCCGCCGTTCCGCCGCCTCGTTCCTGCTGGCGAGCCCGTTCATCGCCGCCGGGCGCGGCGCTTCCGCCCAGGTCCGCGAGCTGCGCGTCGACTATGCCACCTATAGCCCGGTCAGCCTGGTACTGCGCGCCAAGGGCTGGCTGGAGGAGGAGTTCAAGGCCGACGGCATCGCCATCCGCTGGGTGTTCTCGGCCGGCTCGAACAAGGCGCTGGAATTCCTCAATGCCGGATCGCTCGACATCGGCTCGACGGCGGGCGCCGCCGCCCTGGTCGCCCGCGTCAACGGCAATCCGGTACGCGCGGTCGGCGTCTTCTCCAAGCCGGAATGGACCGCGCTGGTGACCAAGCCGGACAGCGGCATCGCCAGGGCCGCCGATCTCAAGGGCCGGCGCGTGGCGGTCACCCGCGGCACCGATCCGCATATCTTCCTGGTCCGGGCGATCGCCGCCGCCGGGCTGACCGAGCGCGACGTCAAGGTGGTGCCGCTGCAGCATGCCGACGGCCGGCTGGCGCTGGTGCGCGGCGATGTCGACGCCTGGGCCGGCCTCGACCCGATCATGGCCGCCGCCGAGCTCGAGAACGGCGCCACGCTGTTCCACCGCGACGCCGAGGCCAATACCTGGGGCATTCTCAACACGCGCGAGGCCTTCCTGGCGAGCAACCCGCAACTGGTCGCCCGCGTGCTGCAGGTCTATGAGCGGGCCCGCATCTGGTCGCTCGCCAACCAGGCCGAGCTCGCCGCGACGCTCGCCAAGGAAGCCAAGCTCGCCGACCCGATCATCGCGCGGCAACTCGAACGCACCGACCTGACCCATGCCAAGATCGGCCCGGCCCAGGTCGCGACGATCCAGGCCGCGGGCGAGGCCCTGCAGGCCGCCGGCGTCATCGCCGCCAATGTCGATGTCGCCCTGGTCAGCCGCGACCTGGTCGACGCCTCGCTCGCGCCCCGCTCGGCCTGAGGCCCCGGGGTGACCTTCCCGATCGCCGAGGAGACCGTCACGACGCGGCCGCGCCGGCCGCGGCTGACATTGTCGGCCGCGCCGCTGGGGTTGGTCCTGCCGGTGGTGCTGGCGCTCGCCTTCGAGCTCGCCGTCCGCTCGGGCCTCGTCGAGGGACGGCTCTTGCCGCCGCCCTCGCGGATCGCCGCGACGCTCACCGCGCTCTATCAATCCGGCGACCTCTGGCTGCATATCGTGACGACCTTGGCGCGGGTCGGCGCCGGTTTCGCCTTCGGCGTCGCGGCCGGCACGCTTTTCGGCGCCGCCGCCGGCGCCTCGCCGCTCGCTCGCCGCCTGATCGACCCGACGCTGCAAGGCCTGCGCTCGATCCCCTCGATCGCCTGGGTACCGCTGTTCATCCTCTGGCTCGGCATTTTCGAGGCGTCGAAAGTGGCGCTGATCGCGGTCGGCGTGTTCTTTCCCGTCTATCTCGGCGTTTCCGGCGCGATCCTGGCGATCGACCGCAAGATCGTCGAGGTCGGGCGGGTGGCGCGGCTGTCGCGGCTCGGCATGATCAGGCGAATCCTGCTGCCGGCGATCCTGCCGGCCTATGTCCTGGCGCTCAGGGCCGGCCTCGGCCTCGGCTGGATGTTCGTCGTCGCGGCCGAATTCATGGGCGCCTCCGAAGGGCTCGGCTATCTCCTGGTCGATGGCCAGCAGCTCGGCAAGGCCGACCAGATCCTTGCCACCATCCTGGTCTTCGCCGTGCTCGGCAAGCTGACCGACAGCCTCGTCTCGGCGGTGGCCCGGCCATTCCTGGCCTGGCAGGACGTCACGGCGGAGGCGCGCTGACATGCTTGCAGTCGCCGATGTCGGCAAGACCTATCCGAACGGCACACATGCGCTTCACGGCGTCTCGCTCACCATCGCGCGCGGCGAGACGGTCGCCCTGGTCGGCGGCTCCGGTTGCGGGAAATCGACCTTGCTGCGGCTGATTGCCGGGCTCGACAGCCCGTCCGAGGGCCGCCTCCAGATCGACGGCGAGACCATCACCGGTCCGCACCCGAAAGTCGGCGTGGTGTTCCAGGAGCCGCGCTTGCTGCCCTGGCTGACGGTCGAAGCCAATGCCGGCTTCATGCTGGAGGGTCATGATGCGACGGCCCGGGCGGCGCGGGTCGCCGAACGGCTCGCCGCGGTCGGGCTCGCCGACAAGGCGCGCGCCTGGCCGCGCGAATTGTCCGGCGGCCAGGCGCAGCGGGTGGCGATCGCGCGCGGGCTGGCGCCCGATCCCGAGGTGCTGATCCTCGACGAGCCGTTCTCCGCGCTCGACGCCCTGACCAAGGCCGACCTGCAGAACCAGCTGGCGGCGCTCTGGGAGGACGCCGGTCCGGCCGGCACGACATTGCTGATCGTCACCCACGACGTCGACGAGGCGATCGTGCTGGCCGACCGGATCATCGTCATGCAGCCGAGCCCGGGACGGCTGTATGCCGAGATCGTCCACGACCTGCCGCGCCCGCGCGACCGCACCAGCGACGGCTTCAACGCCGTCAGGCGGCAGGTGCTGGCGGCGCTCGACAGGTCACTTTCCGGCGCGCTAGATGGCCGCCGGAACCAGCGCGCCGCCGGCGCGCGCTAAGCACCTCCCGGGGAGACCTGATCATGGACGCCCATGCCCTGCGCGCGCTTCAGGCGCCGATCAAGGACAAATACAAGACCGATCCGGATGCTGCGGTCATCGTGCTGAAGGCCCACGGCCGGATCGACGACCAGTCGATCTCCTGCAAGGTGGAGACCGGCCGGGCGCTTGCGACCGCCGGCCTGCATCCGGCCTCCGGCGGCACGGGCCTCGAGCTCTGCTCCGGCGACATGCTGCTGGAGGCGCTGGTGGCCTGTGCCGGCGTGACCTTGAAGGCGGTGGCGACCGCGCTCGAGATCCAGCTCGACGATGCGACCGTCGATGCCGAAGGCGACCTCGATTTCCGCGGCACGCTCGGCGTCGATCGCGAGGCGCCGGTCGGCTTCCGCGACATCCGTGTCACCTTCTCGGTGAAGACCGACGCGCCCGAGGACAAGCTCGCCAGCCTGATGAAGCTGACCGAGCGCTATTGCGTGGTCTACCAGACCATCAAGGGCGGCACGCCGATCCATGCCGAACTGGTGCGCGCGGCCTGACGCAAGGGGTTTCGCGGTCCCTGCCATGCGCCGGGACACGCTGTGCCGCCGCCCGCGCCATGGCAGGGTAGATGACAGCCGAATGCGGGCGGCGCCACGGGCGCCGCTTCACCAGCTTGATTTGACGGGACCACACCATGAACCATCGCCCGCTCGGCCGTTCCGGCCTGTCGATCGCCCCGCTGATGTTCGGCGGCAATGTCTTCGGCTGGACCGCCGACGAGGCGACCTCGTTCGGCTTGCTCGATGCCTTCGTCGCCGCAGGCTTCAACGCCATCGACACGGCCGATGTCTATTCGGCCTGGGCGCCCGGCCATGCCGGCGGCGAATCCGAGACGGTGATCGGCAACTGGCTGAAGCGGCGCGGCCGGCGCGACGACGTGGTGATCGCCACCAAGGTCGGCATGTGGGCGAAGCACCCGAACCTGAAGGCCGGAACCATCGCAGTCGCGGTCGAGGAATCGCTGAAGCGGCTCAAGACCGACTATATCGATCTCTACCAGTCGCATAAGGACGACGACCAGACGCCGCAGGACGAGGTGCTGGAGGCCTATGGGCAGCTGATCAAGGCCGGCAAGGTGCGCGCCATCGGCGCCTCCAATTTCACCGCGGCCCGCCTCGCCTCGGCGCTCGATGTCGCCGGCGCCCAGCACTTGCCGCGCTACGAGTCCGTGCAGCCCGCCTATAATCTCTATAACCGCGCCGAATTCGAAGGCGCGCTCGCCAAGGTCGTGATCGACAACGGCCTGGGCGTGATCAGCTATTTCGGCCTAGCCGCCGGTTTCCTGACCGGCAAATACCGCTCCGAGGCCGATCTCGCGAAGAGCCCGCGCGGCGCCGGCGTGAAGAAATATCTCGACGAGCGCGGCTTCCGGATCCTGGCCGCCCTCGACACGGTTTCCGCCGGCATCGGCGCGACCCAGGCGCAGGTGGCGCTGGCCTGGCTGATCGGCCGCCCGGGCGTCACCGCGCCGATCGTCAGCGCGACCAATCTGACGCAGCTGGGCGAGATCCTGAAGGCGGCGCAGCTGGTGCTGCCGGCCGAGGCGGTGGCCAGGCTCGATGCGGCGAGTGCGTGAGAGGGATAAGACGCGGCTGCGCTGGGGCCAGAACGCTCGACGTCATCCCCGGCTGAGCGAAGCGAGGGGAAGGGGATCCAGGAGTGGCAGGGCAGAAACCTGCTCGCCGCGAACCCCTCCCGACGCGATGACGCTTGCTACGAATTGTTGCGCTTAAGGCGCGGCCTGTCGGCCCCTGGATCCCCTTCCCCTCGCTTCGCTCGGCCGGGGATGACGCAGAGAATTTGCCGGCAAATGTTCGGCTTAACCCACGCCCTCCCGACCTATAAAATCTTCCCCAGAAACTCCCGCGTGCGTGGGTCGCGCGGGGCCGAGAACAGCTCGGCGGGCGCGCCGTGTTCGACGATCACGCCGCGGTCGGTGAAATAGACCTGGTCGGCGAGTTCGCGGGCGAAGTTCATTTCATGGGTCACCAGCAGGCAGGTCATGCCGTCTTCGGCGAGTTCGCGAATGGTGTGCAGCACCTCCTTCACCGTTTCCGGATCGAGCGCGGCGGTGACCTCGTCGAACAGCATCACCTCCGGCTGCATGCAGAGCGAGCGGGCAATGGCGACGCGCTGCTGCTGGCCGCCGGACAATTCGCCGGGATAGGCATCGATCTTGTCGGTCAGGCGGACCTTGGCGAGCAGCGCGCGGGCCCTTTCCTCCACCACGCGCCGGTCCTGCTTCAGCACCTGGATCGGCGCCATCATGACGTTCTGCAGGGCGGTGCGATGGGGGAACAGGTTATATTGCTGGAACACCATGCCGACCCGCTGGCGCAGCGCGATCTTGTCGAGCCTGGGATCGGTCACGTCGGTATCGCCGACCAGGATGGCGCCGGCCTCGATCGGCACCAGCGCATTGATGCAGCGCAGCAGTGTCGACTTGCCGGAGCCGGACGGACCGATGATGCAGACGACCTCGCCGCGGGCGACGTCGAAGCTGACGCCCTTCAGCACTTCGAGCGCGCCGAAGCGCTTGTGGACGGCACGGATCGACACCAGGACGGAGGGCTCGGTCATCGGCTCAGATCTTCACCTGGTAACGTTGCTCCATGACCCGCGTGGCCCTTGCGATCGGATAGCAATAGGCGAAGAACCACAGGAGCAGGTAGCCGTAGAAGGGGATCAGGAGGTCGCCGCGCCGCTCGGCGTTGAGCGCGCCGCGGGTCAGCGCCATGGCCTCCTCGACGCCGACGATCGAGGTCAGCGGCGTCGCCACGATGACGATGGCATAGAGGTTCATCCAGGGCGGCAGCATGCGCTTGACGCATTGCGGCAGGATGATCGAGCGCAGCGTGGCCCAGCGCCGGTAGCCGAGCGATTCCGCCGCTTCCCACTGGCCCTTGGGCAGGGACTGGACGGCGCCGCGGACGATTTCCGAGACATTGGCCATGACCGGCAGGATCAGGCCGATGGTGGCGCGCAGCCAGTTCGGCACGTCATAGACCTGGCCGGACAGGGTGACCCGGAACGGCAGGACATAGATGCAGTAGAACAGCAGCACCAGCCAGGGCGCGTTGCGGAAGAACTGGGTGAGCACCCAGGAGCCGGCGCGCACCGGCGGCAGCAGCGAGATCTGGGCGAGCCCCAGGAACAGGCCAAGCAGGCTGCCGATGCCCATGGCGATCAGGCTGATGGCGATGTTGAGCGCGAAGCCGCGGCCGATCAGCGGGGTCCATTTCCACATCGCGGCGAGCACGCTCTCCTGGCCGCCGGCAAGCGCCTGCGCCTCGGCGACGCCGCACCAGGTGAGCACGAGGCCGGTGAGCATCACGCCGAAGCGCCAGTCGAGATCGAGCCGCGGCAGGCCGAAGGCGCGATCGGCGGCGGCCCGTGCCGCGAGCCGGTCGGCGACGGGCAGCAGGACCGGCAGGTCGGTCTTGTCGGGCAAGGCACGCATGACCATCAGTTCCCGTAGCCTGGCATGCGCATGGCCTTCTCCCAGCGGTGCATCAGCCAGACCAGCAGGCTGACCAGCGCGATATAGATGACCATCAGGAGGTTCATCATCTCCGGCACGTTCAGCGTGTCCGACCAGATCTGGTTGGCGACATAGAGCATTTCAGGCACGCCGATGGCATAGGCGAGCGTGGTGGTCTTGATCAGGTTGACCAGGTTGTTGTTGAGCGCCGGCAGGCAGACCCGGAAGGCCAGCGGCAGCACGATATGGAGATAGGCCTTGAGGCGCGAATAGCCGAGCGCCTCGGCCGCCTCGATGGTCGCCTTCGGGATCGCCTCGACGCCGGAGCGGAAGATCTCGACATTGAAGGCACCGGCGAAAAAGGACAGCGAGACCAGCGCCCAGGTGAAATTGGACACCATCGGCACTTCCATGCCGATATCGTCGCGCATGGTCGGCGTGATGGCGCCGAGCGCGAAATAGAAGAAATACATCTGGACCAGCGGCGGCGTGTTGCGGAACAGCGCAATATAGCCGTTGACCAGCCAGGCCAGCGGCCGGAACGCCGCCTTCTGCACGAAGGCACCCAATACGCCGATGACCAGGCTGCCGGCCACCGAAAGCACCGAGAGCTGAATGGTGGTCAGGAAGGCGTTCCAGAAGCGGGCGCGGTCGAACGGATCGTAGAAGATCGTGAAGTTGAGGCCCGTCGTATCCTTCAGATTGCGGAAAAACTCGGCGACGAGATCAAGCATGGAGGATCAGGCTCAAGCGGCTTGGGCCGTGACGATGCGGCCGCCCGGAGCGGCATGTCCAGCTCCGGGCGGCGACACCGAGGACATGGCGGGACCGAACGATCAATTGGTCCTGATATGATCGCGCAGCGCCTCGTGCATGCGGCGCAGGAACGGACTCTCGGCGATGCCGGCGGCCTTTTCCCACTCCAGCAGTTTGCCGGTGCGGTGCCATTCGGCAACCATGCCGCCGACGAACCGACCCCAGGCGCGGTCGCGGTCTTCCAGCCTGACGGCAGCACCCCAGGGCGTGTCGCTCTGGCTCGCCAAAGGCTGGTGGAAATCCTTCCAGCGGCCGGACGCGTCGGCCAGCATCACCGCGATCAGGTTGTCGTCATAGATCCAGCCGAGGCAGCGGCGCTGCTCCAGCGCGGTCTCGACCTCGGAGACGCCGGTGAAGGCCAGGATCTCGACGCCGAAGCGCTCGGTCGCCGGGCGATTGTACCAGGCGCCCTGAATGGCGCAGAGCGTGCGGCCGCGCAGCGCCTCCCAGGCCGCCGGCGTGACGGTCTTCGGCATGATGATGTTGTAGCCGGAGGAATAATAGTTCGGGTGGACGATGCCGACGACACGCCGGCGATCGGCGACGTCGGACATGGTCGCGATCATCAGGTCGGTCTGGCCCTGCTGCAGGAACTGCATGCGGTTGGAGGCGACCACCGGCACGAATTCGACGCGGACGCCGAGCGTGCGCGCGATGTCGCGCGCCATGTCGATCTCCAGCCCGACGAATTCGCCCTGCGGATTGCGGAAGCCCCAGGGCCGGTAATCGGCACGCACGCCGACCTTCAGCACGCCCTCGCGCTGGATCTTCTGCAAGGTGTCGGCCTGGGGCGCGGCGGGTGCTGCGGCCGGCGCCGGGGCCTGGGCCTGGACGCCCGTCGCCAGCCCGAGGGCCAGCGTCACGGCCAGAACGCCGCTCCTGATATGATCGACTGTCATCATGGCATGCCCCTTCGAGCCCTGGTTCCCCAACGTCTTTCGTGCCGGCGGCGCGCAAGAAGGCCGGCGGCGCGGGTCCGCACTGTCCCGGTTTTCGCCGGGCCCGTCGAGAGCAAAGAATGATCGAGATGATTCCATTTGCGGCGACTTTGATCCACCGCGCCTGCAAAGATTTGAAATCCATTCGCACTGCGGCGCGCGCCCAATATTACAGATGATATGACAGCCTTGACGCAAGCTCGTCTTGCAACGCTGCTCTGCCGCCCATCTGCGCCGTTGCCACGCCGGAACCGGCACGCCATCCTGGCCGCTGGGGCGCCAATCTCCCGAGAACAAAAAATGGTCCGGGCCGGACGCACCCATGGCCAGAGCGGGGGCACTTCATGTCGGCACAGGATCAGGCAAAAAGTCAGAAGGCGGTATCGGCGGCGGTCGTCGGCAACGTGCTCGAATGGTACGATTTCGCCGTCTACGCCTATGTCGCGGCGATCATCGCGCGAAAATTCTTTCCCGGACAGGACGAGGTGGCGGCGCTGCTGTCGGCCTTCCTCGCCTATGGCCTGGGCTTCCTGGCACGGCCGCTCGGCGGCATCGTCATCGGCCGCATGGGCGATGTCAGCGGCCGCAAGAACGCCCTGCTCCTGACCATGTTCCTGATGGCGGCCGGCACCGTCATGATCGGCCTGCTGCCGACCTATGAGAGCATCGGCTTCCTGGCGCCGCTGCTGCTGGTCGTCGCCCGCCTGCTGCAGGGTTTCTCGGCCGGCGGCGAATGGGGCGGCTCGACCGCCTTCATCGTCGAATGGGCGCCGAAGAACAAGCGCGGCTTCTATGGCAGTTTCCAGCAGATGAGCGTGGTCGCCGGCCTGCTGCTCGGCTCCGGCGTCGCGGCCTTGATGAACACGGTGCTGACGACGGCCCAGATGGACAGCTGGGGCTGGCGCGTGCCGTTCCTGATCGGCGGCATTCTCGGCCCGATCGGCCTCTACATGCGCCGGACCATCGAGGAGACGCCGGCCTACACCGCCGTGGCCGAGGGCAAGGCAGTGGCAAAGGCGATCGACGACCATGTCAGCCCCTGGCTGCTCGCCGGCCGCGCCTTCGGCTTCACCATCGTCTGGACGGTGTGTTTCTACGTGCTGCTCAACTACATGCCGACCTGGACGCAGCGCTACATGAACCTCACCGCGTCGCAGGCGCTCTGGGCCAATACCATCGGCCTGCTGGCGCTGATGCTGTCGATCCCGGTGATGGGCCTCTTGTCCGACCGCTTCGGCCGCAAGCCCCTTTTGATCGCCTGCTGTCTCTGCTTTGTCGTCGTGCCCTATCCGGTGTTCAGCTATCTCCTGTCGGGCGGCGTGTCGCTGACCTCGCTGATCATCGTGCAGATCGTCTTCGCCGTGATGATCTCGATGTTCTCGGGCGCCGGGCCGGCAGCGATCGCCGAGATCTTCCCGACGCGCAACCGCTCGACCTGGATGACCACGGGTTATGCCCTGGCGGTCGCCATTTTCGGTGGCTTCGCGCCGTTCATCTCGGTCTGGCTGATCAGCACGTTCGGCTCGCCCATCGCCCATACCTATTATCTGGTGGCCGCCGCCGTGGTTTCGACCATCGTCATCTGGCAACTGCGCGAGACGGCCTTCGAGGACCTGCAATGAGACCAGGGAGCAAGCCCCCGATATGCTGATCCGCTTCGACGGCAAGACCGCCATCGTGGCCGGCGCCGCCCGCGGCATCGGCCAAGCCATCACCCGATCGCTGGCGGGCGACGGTGCCGAGGTTTTCGCCTGCGATCTGCTGGCCGAGGCGCTCGAACCCCTCACCGGCAAGACCGCAACCGGCGGCGCGGTCCATGCGCTGCCGGTCGACGTCACCGACGAGGCCTCGATCGGCGCCGTGGTCGAGGCCGCCGGCGCGGTCGATATCCTGGTCTATGTCGCCGGCGGCGTGCGCGGGCAGCGGCCGAAACCCCTGGAGGATGTCAGCGCCGATGATTTCGACGCCGTGGTCGACGTCAACCTGAAGGGCGCCTTCCTGTTCGCCAAGGCGGTAGCGCCGGGCATGAAGGCCAGGGGCTCGGGCCGCATCATCACGATTTCCAGCCGCGCCGGGCTCGCCACCAGCCTGACCGGCATCCAGAGTTACGCCGCCGCCAAGCACGGCCAGATCGGCCTGGTCAAGCAACTGGCCCAGGAGCTCGGGCCCGCCGGCATCACCGTCAATTCGGTGGCCCCGGGTTTCATGGCGACCAGCCCGGACTATGAGAGGCAATGGGCGAGCTACACGCCGGAGTTCCGCGCCGGCTTCACCGAACGCATCGCCATGCGCCGCATGGGCAGGCCCGAGGACATCGCCGACGCCGTGACCTTCCTCGCCTCCGACTTCGCCTCCTGGATCACCGGCCAGACCTTGCCGGTGACCGGCGCGCCGCTGGTGTGAACGTCCCCCTTTCTTGATCGAATCCTAAGGAGCGATCGATGGCCGAGACCCCGAAAATGGAACCCTGGCAGTGGCCGGAAGAGCATTGGCGCAAGCTGGTCGGCCAGGTCCGCGCCGGCCGCAGCTACCGCCC
>NZ_JBWKTP010000022.1:0-19955 GCF_059420385.1 Phreatobacter sp. GW821-FHT04C01
GGAAGAGAAGCTGCGCTTCGCCATCCGCGAAGGCGGCCGCACCGTCGGTGCCGGCGTCGTCGCGTCCATCATCGAGTGATCATCTTTCTTCGGGGTTGCGCGGTTCGCCGCGCACCCTGGTCGTTTTGCCTGAAGGGGCTGAACCTATGAACGGTCAGAACATCCGGATCCGCCTCAAGGCGTTCGACCACCGGGTCTTGGATTCGTCGACGCGCGAAATCGTCAATACGGCGAAGCGTACCGGCGCCCAGGTCCGCGGGCCGATTCCGCTGCCGACGCGGATCGAGAAGTTCACGGTGAACCGCTCGCCGCACATCGACAAGAAGTCGCGCGAGCAGTTCGAGATCCGCACCCATAAGCGGCTTCTCGATATCGTGGACCCGACCCCGCAGACGGTCGATGCCCTGATGAAGCTCGATCTCGCTGCCGGTGTTGACGTCGAGATTAAGCTCTGAGTCGCATGACGCACCGATGACGGTGCGTCTCGTTGAACCCGGGTCCTCTCCGGTCCTCGCAAGGACTTTTCGGATGACCCCAAGGACAGAGGAATGCGCGAGATGCGTTCCGGTGTGATTGCAAAGAAGATGGGGATGACCCGTATCTTCACCGATGGCGGCGAGCACGTCCCAGTGACCGTGTTGTTGCTGGACGACTGTCAGGTCGTCGCCCATCGCACGGCGGACAAGGACGGCTACACCGCGCTTCAGCTCGGTGCCGGTCTTGCCAAGGTGAAGAACACGACGAAAGCCCAGCGCGGCCACTTCGCCATCGCGAAGGTCGAGCCGAAGCATGAGATCGTCGAGTTCCGCGTTGGGACCACGGAAGTCGTGCCGGTCGGCGCGCGCTTCTCGGCGGACCACTTCCTGGCGGGCCAGTTCGTCGACGTGACGGGCACCACGGTCGGCAAGGGTTTCGCCGGCGCCATGAAGCGCCACAACTTCGGCGGCTTGCGCGCCACCCACGGTGTGTCGGTGTCGCACCGTTCCCACGGTTCGACGGGTATGCGTCAGGATCCGGGCCGGGTGTTCAAGAACAAGCGCATGGCCGGCCATATGGGCGACGTGCGCGTGACCACGCAGAACCTGAAGGTTGTGCGTACCGACGTCGAGCGCGGCATCATCCTGGTCGAAGGTGCGGTCCCCGGTTCCAAGGGCGGCTGGATCCTCGTTCGTGACGCCGTCAAGAAGCCGCTGCCGAAGGACGTTCCGCTTCCGGGTAGCTTCACGCTGCCGGGCGCCGACGCTCCCGCCGCACAGTCGACGGAGGGTTGAGATGAAATTCGTGGTCAAAACCCTCGACGGCGCCGATGCCGGTTCGGTCGATCTGTCGGACGAGATCTTCGGTCTCGAGCCGCGCGCCGATCTCCTGCATCGGGTCGTCCGCTGGCAGCTCGCCAAGCGTCGCGCCGGTACGCATGACGTCAAGAACCGCGCGGAAATCCATCGCACGGGCAAGAAGCTCTACAAGCAGAAGGGCGGCGGTTCGGCCCGTCACTCGTCTGCCCGGGCCAACCTGTTCCGTGGTGGTGGCCGTTCCTTCGGTCCGACGCCGCGCTCGCATGAGCACGCGCTGCCAAAGAAGGTCCGTGCGCTCGGCCTGCGCCATGCGCTCTCGGCCAAGGTGAAGGCCGGCTCGATCGTCGTGCTGGAAAACGCCATGGCGACCGAGACCAAGACCAAGGCGCTGAAGGCGCAGTTCGAGAAGCTGGGCTTCGCGAGCGTGCTGATCATCGACGGCGCTCAGGTCGACAAGAACTTCGCTCTGGCCGCCCGCAACATCCCGCTCGTCGATGTCCTGCCGATCCAGGGCATCAACGTCTACGACATCATGCGCCGCAACACGCTCGTGTTGACCAAAGCGGCCGTCGATGCGCTGGAGGCGCGCTTCAAATGAGCACGGTCGATCCGCGTCATTACGACGTTATCAAGTCGCCGCTGATCACCGAGAAGGGCTCGTTGGTCGCGGAGCAGAACCAGGTGATCTTCAAGGTCGCCAGCGACGCCACCAAGCCGCAGATCAAGGCGGCGGTGGAGAAGCTGTTCGACGTGAAGGTCAAGAGCGTGAACACGCTCGTCCAAAAGGGCAAGACCAAGCGCTTCAAGGGCATGCTCGGCCGGCGCTCGGACGTGAAAAAAGCGGTCGTGACCCTCGCCGAGGGCCATTCGATCGACATCACGACCGGTCTGTGAGGCGAGGGATCTAACCATGGCACTCAAGACCTTCAAACCGATCACGCCGGGCCTGCGCCAGCTGGTCCTGGTCGACCGGTCGGCCCTCTACAAGGGCAAGCCGGTCAAGTCGCTGACCGAGGGCAAGTCGTCGACCGGTGGTCGCAACAACCTCGGCCGCGTCACCTCGCGGTTCCGCGGCGGCGGCCACAAGCGGTCGTACCGCCTGGTCGATTTCAAGCGCCGGAAGACGGATGTTGCTGCCGTCGTCGAGCGGATCGAGTACGATCCGAATCGCTCGGCCTTCATCGCGCTGATCAAATATGCCGACGGCGAGCTCTCCTACATCCTGGCACCGCAGCGGCTTGCTGTCGGCGACAGCGTGCTGGCGGGTGAAAGCGTCGACGTGAAGCCGGGCAACTGCATGCCGGTGGCCAATATTCCGGTCGGCACGATCGTCCACAACGTCGAGATGAAGATCGGCAAGGGCGGCGCGGTCGCCCGTTCGGCCGGCACCTATGCCCAGATCGTCGGTCGCGACGAGGGCTATGTGATCCTGCGTCTCAACTCGGGTGAACAGCGTCTGGTTCACGGCCGGTGCCTGGCTTCGATCGGCGCCGTCTCGAACCCGGACCATATGAACGTTTCGATCGGCAAAGCCGGCCGTAACCGTTGGAAGGGCCTGCGTCCGCACAATCGCGGCGTGGCCATGAACCCGGTTGACCATCCGCATGGCGGCGGCGAAGGCCGCACGTCTGGTGGCCGTCATCCCGTCACGCCCTGGGGTTTCCCCACCAAGGGCAAGAAGACTCGTTCGAACAAGCGGACCGACAAGTTTATCGTGTCGAGCCGTCACTCGAAGAAGAAGTAATCGAGGCCCGTCATGGCACGTTCCGTCTGGAAAGGTCCGTTCGTCGACGGATACCTCCTGAAGAAGGCCGATACCGCCCGTACGTCGGGTCGGCATGAGGTCATTAAGATCTGGAGCCGACGCTCCACGATCCTGCCCCATTTCGTGGGGCTGACCTTTGGCGTCTACAACGGTCAGAAGCATGTCCCGGTGCAAGTCACCGAGGAGATGGTCGGCCACAAGTTTGGCGAATTCTCGCCGACCCGCACTTTTTACGGCCATGCGGCCGATAAAAAAGCAAAGCGGAAGTGAGGTGAGCCATGGGTAAGACCGCCACTCCGCGTGCACTGAAGGACAACGAGGCAAAGGCTATCGCGCGCATGCTGCGCGTCAGCCCGCGCAAGCTCAACCTGGTTGCCGCGCTGATCCGCGGCAAGCCGGTCGATACCGCGCTCGCCGACCTTGAGTTCTCACGCAAACGCATCGCCGGTGCCGTGAGGAAATGCCTCGAGAGCGCCATCGCCAATGCCGAGAACAATCATGATCTCGACGTCGACGATCTGGTCGTGGCCGAAGCCCATGTGGGCAAGGCCATGGTGCTGAAGCGCTTCCATGCCCGTGCCCGTGGGCGCGGTGCCCGGATCGAAAAGCCGTTCTCGCATCTGACGATCGTGGTTCGCCAGATCGAAGAAGCCAAGGCCTGAGGAGAAGACCATGGGTCAGAAGATCAATCCGATCGGCTTCCGCCTCGGCATCAACCGCACCTGGGACTCGCGCTGGTTCGCGAACAAGGGCGAGTACGGCAGGCTGCTGCACGAGGATCTCAAGATCCGCCGTGAGCTGATGAAGCTCCTGAAGCAGGCGGCCGTCTCGAAGATCATCATCGAGCGTCCGCACCGCAAGTGCCGCGTCACGATCCACTCGGCTCGCCCGGGCATCGTGATCGGCAAGAAGGGCGCCGACATCGAGAAGCTGAAGAAGGCCGTCGCCAAGCTGACCTCGGCCGAGGTCGTCATCAACATCGTCGAGATCCGCAAGCCGGAGACCGACGCGACGCTGGTGGCGGAATCGATCGCGCAGCAGCTCGAGCGTCGTGTGGCCTTCCGTCGCGCCATGAAGCGCGCCGTGCAGTCGGCCATGCGTCTGGGTGCCGAAGGCATCCGTATCAACTGCTCGGGCCGCCTCGGTGGCGCCGAAATCGCTCGCCTCGAGTGGTATCGCGAAGGTCGCGTGCCGCTTCACACCCTGCGCGCGGATGTCGACTACGGCGTCGCCACCGCTTTCACGACCTACGGGACGTGCGGCGTGAAGGTGTGGATCTTCAAGGGCGAGATCATGGAGCATGACCCCATGGCCCAGGACAGGCGCCTGGCCGAGGGTGAGGGCTCGACCCGTCGTGGCCCACGCGGTGGTGACCGCGACCGCGACGCGGCTTGAGAGGGAAGGTCTGAGCCATGCTTCAGCCCAAGAAAACCAAATTCCGCAAGCAGTTCAAGGGCCGGATCTCCGGCGCCTCGAAGGGTGGCACGGACCTGAACTTCGGCCAGTTCGGCCTCAAGGCGATGGCTCCGGAGCGCATCACCGCGCGTCAGATCGAGGCGGCTCGCCGCGCGATGACCCGCGAGATGAAGCGTGCCGGCCGCGTCTGGATCCGAATCTTCCCGGATGTGCCGGTGTCCAAGAAGCCCGCCGAAGTCCGTATGGGTAAGGGCAAGGGCGCTCCGGAGTTCTGGGCCGCCAAGGTCGCCCCGGGCCGCATCATGTTCGAGATCGACGGCGTGCCCGTCGATGTCGCCAAGAAGGCGCTCGAGTTGGCCGCTGCCAAGCTGCCGATCAAGACGCGCTTCGTTCAGCGCATCGCCGAGTGAGGACAGGGATCATGAAGGCCGAAGAAATCCGGACCAAGACCCTCGACGAGCTCGAGGGCCAGCTCGGTGACCTGAAGAAGGAGCAGTTCAACCTGCGCTTCCAGAAGGCCACCGGCCAGTTGGAAAACGTCGCGCGTGTCCGCCAGGTCCGCCGCGATATCGCCCGCGTCAAGACAATCGCCGCGCAAAAGCGCGACGCTAAGAAGTAAGGAGAGCGACATGCCGAAGCGTGTGCTCCAGGGCGTTGTCGTCAGCGACAAGCAGGAAAAGACCGTGGTGGTGAAGGTGGAGCGTCGCTTCACCCATCCGCTGCTGAAGAAGACCGTGCGCCGGTCCAAGAACTATCACGCCCACGATGAAGGCAGCGCCTTCAAGACGGGCGACTTGGTGAGCATCGAGGAAACTAAGCCCATCTCGAAGCTCAAGCGTTGGGTCGTGCTGCCGAAGGCCTGAGGCTTTCGGTTTCGTTCAGAACAGCGCGCCGCCGTCGGCTTGATCCGAGACGGGCGCGAAAGGAAGAGGTTGCGTCATGATCCAGATGCAAACCAATCTTGATGTGGCGGATAATTCAGGCGCGCGCCGCGTCATGTGCATCAAAGTGCTTGGAGGCGCGAAGCGTCGGTACGCCCATGTCGGCGACATCATCGTGGTGTCGGTGAAAGAGGCTATTCCGCGCGGCCGCGTGAAGAAGGGCGACGTCATGAAGGCGGTCGTCGTTCGCACTGCCAAGGACATTCGTCGCCTCGACGGCTCGGTGATCCGCTTCGACCGCAACGCGGCCGTGCTGATCAACAATCAGAAAGAGCCGATCGGCACCCGTATCTTCGGGCCGGTTCCGCGCGAGCTGCGCGCCAAGAACCACATGAAGATCATTTCGCTTGCCCCGGAGGTGCTGTAATGGCTGCCAAGATCCGCAAGGGTGACAAGGTTGTGGTCATCACCGGTCGCGACAAGGGTCGCGTCGGCGAGGTGATCCAGGTCATGCCGACCGAGAGCCGGGCTCTCGTGCGCGGCGTCAACATGGTGAAGCGCCACCAGCGCCAGTCGCAGACGCAGGAAGGCGGGATCATCTCCAAAGAGGCCCCGATCCACCTGTCCAATCTGGCGATCGCCGATCCCAAGGACAACAAGCCGACCCGCGTCGGCTTCAAGGTCCTGAGCGACGGCAAGAAGGTGCGCGTGGCCAAGAAATCCGGGGAGACGATCAATGGCTGAGGCCGCTGAAACCCCGCGCCTCAAGGCGCATTACGATGCCGTCGTGCGGCCGAAGCTCATCGAGCAGTTCGGCTACAAGAACGCCATGGAAATCCCGTCGATCGAAAAGATCGTCGTGAACATGGGCGTCGGCGAGTCGACGGCCGATTCCAAGAAGGCGACGGTCGCCGCCGCGGATCTCGCGCTGATCACGGGCCAGAAGCCCGTCATCACCCGGGCCCGCCAGGCCATCTCGAACTTCAAGGTTCGTGAGAACATGCCGCTCGGGTGCAAGGTCACCCTGCGCAAGCAGCGCATGTATGAATTCCTCGACCGCCTGGTCACGATCGCGCTGCCGCGTGTTCGAGATTTCCGCGGCCTCAACCCGAAGAGCTTCGACGGTCACGGCAATTTCGCCATGGGCCTGAAGGAGCACGTCGTGTTCCCCGAGATCGCCTATGACAAGGTCGATCAGATGTGGGGCATGGACATCATCGTGTGCACCACCGCCAAGACCGACGAGGAGGCTCGTGCCCTCCTTGCGGCCTTCAACTTCCCGTTCCGGCAGTGAGCCGGGTTTCTAGAACAACAGAAGCCCGTCTCAGACGCGGAAACTAGGAGACACCTTCAGATGGCGAAGACTAGCTCCATCGAGAAGAACAACCACCGCCGCGCCCTGGTTGCGCGCGATGCCAAGAAGCGCGCCGCGCTGAAGGACGTCGTGATGAACCAGTCGCTCCCGATCGAGGAGCGTTTCGCGGCTACCGTGAAGCTTGCGAGCCTGCCGCGCAACGGCGCCAAGGTTCGCATCAAGAACCGCTGCGAAGTGACCGGCCGTCCCCGGGCGTTCTATCGCAAGCTCGGCATGAGCCGCGTGGCTCTGCGTGAACTCGGCAACAAGGGGCTCGTTCCGGGCCTCGTGAAGTCGAGCTGGTGAGAGGAGGGGACAAATGGCTCTCAACGATCCGCTCGGCGATATGCTGACCCGCATCCGCAATGCGCAGATGCGCCGCAAGAACCGCGTCACGACGCCTGGTTCCAAGCTCCGTGCTCGCGTGCTCGAAGTGCTCAAGTCGGAAGGCTATATCCGTGACTATTTCACGGTGACCCATCCGAATGGCCGCTCCGAGTTCGAAATCGAGCTCAAATATTTCGACGGCGAGCCGGTGATCCGTCGGATCGCCCGCGTCTCGAAGCCGGGCCGCCGGGTCTATGCCGGCGTCGGCAACACGCCGCGCGTGTCCAACGGTCTCGGCATCACGATCATTTCGACCCCGAAGGGCGTGATGGCCGACCATGAGGCGCGCGACCAGAACGTGGGCGGGGAGGTGCTCTGCACGGTCTTCTGACCGGCGGAGCGCTCTCAGGACGAGGACGATTTCCAATGTCTCGTATCGGTAAGAAACCGGTCGCCGTGCCCGCGGGTGTCAATGCCCAGGTTGCCGGCCAGACCGTCAAGGTCAAGGGCCCGAAGGGTGAGCTCGCGTTCACCTGCCCGGAAGACGTCGTGGTTTCCCTGGAGGGCGACAGCCTGAAGGTGACGCCGCGCGACCAGACCAAGCGCGCCCGCTCCATGTGGGGCATGTCGCGCACACGGGTGTCGAACCTGTTCGTCGGCGTGACCAAGGGCTTCGAAAAGAAGCTCGAGATCACCGGCGTCGGTTACAAGGCGGCGGCCCAGGGCAAGGTTCTTAACCTCTCCCTTGGATATAGCCATGACATCAACTACCCGGTGCCGAACGGCATCACGATCACCACGCCGAAGGCGACCGAGATTCTCGTCACCGGCATGGACAAGCAGCAGGTCGGACAGGTCGCCGCCGAGATCCGCGATTTCCGCGGTCCGGAGCCCTACAAGGGCAAGGGCGTCAAGTACGCTGGTGAGTTCATCTTCCGCAAGGAAGGCAAGAAGAAGTGATGGTGACGGCCCCGCTCGCGGGGCCGATCCATCGAAGAGGAGCCGATCATGGCCAATACGAAGGATGCAACGGAGCGTCGTAAGGCGCGTGTTCGCCGTGCACTGCGCGCGGCGGCAAATGGGCGTCCGCGGCTTAGCGTGTTCCGGTCGTCGAAGCATATCTATGCTCAAGTCATCGACGACCTGAAGGGCGTGACCGTCGCGAGTGCCTCCTCGCTCGAGAAGGATATGAAGTCTTCGCTGAAGACCGGTGCTGACGTTGCCGCGGCGAGTGCCGTGGGCAAGCTGCTCGCCGAACGTGCGGTGAAGGCCGGCGTTACCGAGGTCGTGTTCGACCGCGGCGCCTATCACTATCACGGGCGTGTCAAGTCTCTCGCCGAAGGCGCCCGCGAGGGCGGCCTGAGCTTCTAAGCGAACACGGGCGGTTTTCCGCCGAAAGGACAAATCATGGCTCGTGAACGTGAACGGGACCGCGAGGAGCGGGACAGCGAATTCACTGACAAGCTGGTGCACATCAACCGCGTGTCGAAGACGGTGAAGGGCGGCAAGCGTTTCGGCTTCGCAGCGCTGGTCGTCGTCGGCGACCAGAAGGGCCGGGTCGGTTTCGGCCACGGCAAGGCGCGCGAAGTGCCGGAAGCGATCCGCAAGGCCACCGAGGCGGCCAAGCGCGGTTTCATCCGCGTGGCGCTGCGCGAGGGCCGGACGCTGCATCACGACGTCAACGGCCGCCACGGCGCCGGCAAGGTGATCCTGCGGGCGGCTCCGGCCGGTACCGGCATCATCGCCGGCGGCCCGATGCGCGCCGTCTTCGAGACGCTGGGCATGGCTGACGTCGTCGCCAAGTCGATGGGCTCGTCGAACCCCTACAACATGGTGCGCGCCACGTTCGACGCGCTCAAGAACCAGGATAGCCCGCGCTCCGTTGCAGCGCGCCGCGGCCTCAAGGTGTCTGCCCTCCAGGGCCGTCGCCGCGAGGAGGGCGAAGGCGACGCGTGAGGATCAGACGATGAGCAAGAAGACCGTCACGTTGGAGCAGATCGGATCGTCCATTCGCCGCGAGCAATCGCAGCAGGGCACCCTGATCGGGCTCAAGCTGAACAAACTGCACCGCCGTTCCACGCTGGAGGATACTCCCGCGGTACGCGGCATGATCGCGAAGGTGGCTCACCTCGTGAAAGTGGTCGAGGATTGAGACCATGAAACTCATCGATTTGAAGGACAATGACGGGGCCGTAAAGCGCAAGATGCGCATCGGCCGCGGCATCGGTTCGGGCAAGGGCAAGACCGGCGGCCGTGGCGTCAAGGGTCAGAAGTCTCGCTCGGGCGTTGCGATCAACGGCTTCGAGGGCGGCCAGATGCCGCTGCATCGGCGTCTGCCGAAGCGTGGCTTCACCAACATCTTCCGGCTCGATTTCGTCGAGGTGACGCTTGCGCGTCTCCAGCGCGCCATCGATTCGGGCAAGTTGGCGGCCGGTCCGATCGATGCCGCGGCGCTGGTCGCCGCCGGCGTCGTCAGGCGCTCGCGCGACGGTATCCGCGTGATCGCCACCGGCGAGATCAAGGCTGCCGTGCAGCTGACGGTGCACGGTGCATCGTCGGGCGCCGTCGCCGCGATCGAGAAGGCTGGCGGATCGATCACCCTCGTGAAGCCGAAGGCCGTGGCCGCGGCCTGATCGGCTGCCCCGGAGCCTCAACGACATAAGCGCAAGGGGTCGGTTCGCAAGGACCGGCCCCTTTCGTCTGCGACGACGCCGCACCCGAGAATTCCGGTACCGGCCCTTTCGGGGACTGGCGCTGGCGGCTTGGGGCCGCTAAGTGAGTTCAACCTCTGACGGGCGTGGCCTTGGCCCGCCCTTCGACCATTTGCATCGGAGCCACCATGGCATCGGCAGCGGAACAACTGGCAGCCAACCTGAATTTCGGCGCCCTGGCCAAGGCCGAGGACCTGAAGAAGCGGATCTGGTTCACGCTCGGCGCGCTGCTGGTCTATCGGGTCGGCACCTATATCCCGCTGCCGGGAATCGATCCGGAAGCGCTGCGCCAGATCTTCACCTCGTCGCAGGGCGGCGTGCTGGCCATGTTCAACGTGTTCGCCGGCGGCGCCGTCGGCCGCATGGCGATCTTCGCCTTGAACATCATGCCCTATATCTCGGCTTCCATCATCATCCAGCTGATGACCGCCGTCGTTCCTGAGCTCGAGAAGCTCAAGAAGGAAGGCGAGATGGGCCGCAAGCAGCTCAACCAGTACACCCGCTACCTCACCGTGGTGCTGGCGCTGTTCCAGTCCTGGGGCATTTCGGCCGGCCTGCAGTCGTCGGGAACCATCGTCGCCAATCCCGGCGTGTTCTTCATGCTGACCACGGTGATCACGCTGACCGGCGGCACCATGTTCATGATGTGGCTGGGCGAGCAGATCACCCAGCGCGGCATCGGCAACGGCATTTCGCTGATCATCTTCGCCGGCATCGTCGCCGAGCTGCCGAGCGTGCTGGCCCAGGCCTTCGAGCTCGGCCGCCAGGGCGTGCTCTCGACCCCGCTGCTGCTCGGCCTGCTGTTGCTGATCGTGGTCACCGTGGCGGTGATCGTGTTCTGCGAGCGCGCCCAGCGCCGGCTGCTGATCCAGTACCCCAAGCGCCAGGTCGGCAATAAGGTGTTCGAGGGCAATTCCTCGCACCTGCCGCTGAAGCTCAACACCGCCGGCGTGATTCCGCCGATCTTCGCCTCGTCCCTGCTGCTGCTGCCGACCACGGCGCTGTCGTTCCAGGCCAATCCGCCGGAATGGCTGCGTCTGACCGCCCAGCTGCTCGGCCATGGCCAGCCGCTGTTCATGGTCTTCTATCTGCTGCTGATCATCTTCTTCTGCTTCTTCTACACGGCGATCGTGTTCAATCCGCAGGAGACGGCCGACAACCTGCGCAAATATGGCGGGTTCATTCCCGGCATCCGTCCGGGTGAAAAGACCGCCAGCTATATCGACTATGTGCTGACCCGCATCACCGTGATCGGCGCGGCCTATATCGCCGCGGTCTGCCTCATTCCGGAAATGATGATCGCGCAGCTCGGCCAGAGCTTCTATCTGCTCGGCGGCACGTCGCTGTTGATCGTCGTCACCGTCACCATGGATACGGTCGCCCAGGTCCAGGGCTATCTGCTGGCTCACCAGTACGAAGGGCTGGTCAAGAAATCGCAATTGCGGGGGAAGCGTCGATGAAACTCATATTGCTCGGGCCTCCCGGAGCGGGGAAGGGGACCCAAGCACAGCGGCTGGTCGAGAAGCACGGCATCGTGCAGCTGTCGACCGGCGACATGCTGAGGGCGGCGGTCAAGGCGGGCACGTCGGTCGGGCTGAAGGCCAAGGATGTGATGGCGCGTGGCGAACTCGTCTCCGACGAGATCGTGGTCGGCATCATCGAGGATCGCATCGCCGAACCGGATTGCGTCAACGGCTTCATCCTTGACGGCTTTCCGCGCACGGTGGCGCAGGCCGAGGCGCTCGACGCCATGCTCACCAGGCACGGCCTGAAGCTCGATGCGGTCATCGAACTGGAGGTCGACGAGGCCATCCTGATCCAGCGAATCGAGACGCGGGTCGCCGAGATGACGGCGCGCGGCGAGGCGGTCCGTCCGGACGACAACGCCGCGGCGCTGCACAAGCGGCTCGAGGCCTATCGGGCGCAGACCGCCCCGGTGGCCAGCTATTATGCCTCGAAGGGCGCCTTGCACGCGGTCGACGGCATGGCGCCGATCGACCAGGTCACCAAGGCGATCGCCGAGATCCTGGAAACCTGAATTTCGGGTTGACGAACGGGCGCTTAGCGGCTATGTCGCACGCCTCGTTCGATTTAACGGAAGACGGCTCCGTTTGCGTGAGCAAGCGGTGCCTTTTTCGTTTGTCGAGCACCATGCACAGGCCGGCCTCCACCGGACGCATGGTTTTTTGAAACCGCGGTGCTCCGGCGCCGCCGACATGGAGACGAGAAATGGCTCGTATAGCGGGTGTCAACATCCCGACGAACAAGCGCACCGTCATCGCGCTTCAGTACATTCACGGCATCGGTTCCAAGTTCGCCAGCGAGATCTGCGAGAAGGTCAAGATTCCGGCCGAGCGTCGCGTCAATCAGCTGACCGACCAGGAAGTCCTGCAGATTCGCGAAGTCATCGACCGCGACTACATGGTCGAAGGCGACCTTCGTCGCGAAGTGTCGATGAACATCAAGCGCCTGATGGACCTCGGTTGCTATCGCGGCCTGCGTCACCGCAAGGGCCTGCCGGTCCGCGGCCAGCGCACGCACACCAACGCCCGCACCCGCAAGGGTCCGGCCAAGGCGATCGCCGGCAAGAAGAAGTAAGAACCTGGCCGGGACGCTCTGCCGTCCCGGCTCGGTTTTCCCGAGCGCCTGGCATCACGGGCGCGCCTGAAGGACAAGGAAGAGAATCATGGCTAAAGAAGCCAATCGCGTCCGCCGTCGCGAACGCAAGAACATCGCCTCCGGCGTCTGCCACGTGAATGCGTCGTTCAACAACACGATGATCACGATCACCGATGCCCAGGGCAACACCATTGCCTGGTCGTCGGCCGGCACCATGGGCTTCAAGGGCTCGCGCAAGTCGACCCCCTATGCGGCGCAGGTCGCAGCCGAAGACGCCGCCCGCAAGGCCACCGAGCACGGCATGCGCACCGTCGAAGTCGAAGTGTCGGGTCCGGGTTCGGGCCGTGAATCGGCTTTGCGCGCGCTGCAGGCGGCCGGTTTCACCGTCACCTCGATCCGTGACGTGACGCCGATCCCGCACAATGGCTGCCGCCCGCGCAAGCGTCGCCGCGTCTGATTTCATTTCGTCTCGCAATTGCCGGCGCGCCCTGCAGCGGCCGGTAGTTCCATGCCCCCGTTTCGGGGGAACCGGGCGTCAAGGTCCTGCAGGGGACGAGACAGCTGCCCGATATCAGCGAAGGTGATCCTGTGATCCAGAAGAACTGGCAAGAACTGATTAAGCCGGAGAAGCTCCACATTGTGGGCGGCGACGATGCCAAGCGCTTCGCCACCGCCACCGCGGAGCCGCTCGAGCGTGGCTTCGGCGTGACCCTGGGCAATGCGCTGCGGCGCATCCTGATGTCGTCGCTGCAGGGCGCCGCCGTTTCGGCGGTGCAGATCGACGGCGTGCTGCACGAGTTCTCGTCGATTGCCGGTGTGCGTGAAGACGTCACCGACATCATCCTGAACATCAAAGACATCGCCATCAAGATGCAGGGCGACGGACCCAAGCGCATGGTTCTGCGCAAGGACGGCCCGGGCACCGTGACGGCGGCCGACATCCAGACGGTCGGCGACGTGGTGGTGCTGAACCCCGAGCTCGTGATCTGCACCCTCGACGAGGGCGCGACCATCCGCATGGAGTTCACCGTCAACACCGGTAAGGGTTATGTCCCGGCCGAAAAGAACCGCGCCGAGGATGCGCCGATCGGTCTCATCCCGGTCGACAGCCTCTACTCGCCGGTCAAGAAGGTGTCCTACCAGGTCTCGCCGACCCGCGAAGGCCAGGTGCTGGACTACGACAAGCTGACGCTGACGGTGGAAACCAACGGCTCGGTGACCCCTGACGATGCCATCGCTTATGCCGCGCGCATCCTGCAGGACCAGCTCGAGATCTTCGTGAACTTCGAGGAGCCGCGCAAGGAAGTGATCCAGGAGCAGATCCCGGATCTCGCCTTTAACCCGGCGCTTCTCAAGAAGGTCGACGAACTGGAACTGTCGGTCCGCTCGGCCAACTGCCTGAAGAACGACAACATCGTCTATATCGGCGACCTGATCCAGAAGACCGAGGCGGAAATGCTCCGCACCCCGAACTTCGGCCGCAAGTCGTTGAACGAAATCAAGGAAGTGCTTGCCCAGATGGGCCTCCACCTCGGTATGGAGGTTTCGGGTTGGCCGCCGGAGAATATCGAAGAGCTGGCCAAGCGCTTCGAGGACCATTACTGATCACACTCCCGCCGACCGTGAGGTCCGCGGGTCATCGGAGGACATGGGATGCGCCACGGCAAAGCCCACCGCAAATTCAACCGGACGGCCGAGCATCGCAAGGCGATGTTCGCCAATATGTGCGCCGCGCTCATCAAGCACGAGCAGATCGTCACGACCTTGCCCAAGGCGAAGGACCTGCGTCCGATCGTCGAGAAGCTGGTGACGCTCGGCAAGCGGGGCGACCTGCATGCTCGCCGCCAGGCGATCTCGCAGCTGCGCGACGAGACCATGGTCAAGAAGCTGTTCGACGTGCTCGGACCGCGCTACCAGGCACGCCAGGGTGGCTACACCCGCGTGCTGAAGGCCGGCTTCCGCCACGGCGACAACGCGCCGGTCGCGGTGATCGAGTTCGTCGATCGCGACGTCAACGCCAAGGGCCTGGACTCCGGTCCGGTCCAGGCGCGCGCGACCGAAAGCGAGCAGGCCGCGGCCTGATCGACTGATACCCACGGAAAGTGAGGCTCGCGCTTGCGCGGGCCGGTGCAGGGCGGCCTTCGGGTCGCCCTTTTTCTTATGCGTGGCCAGATCGGAGGATGCGGCGAGACCTCGGAGGCGGCCTGCTTGAGCCGTCGCTGATCCGGTCAGCGTCGAGGACTGGAGCGTCATCGTTTCGAATTGAAACGCATTGCACCAAGGAAGCCGTCCTTCGAGGGGAGCCTCGCTCCCACCTCAGGGCGAGGTTTGTTGGAGCACTGCATTGCCGTTGCTGCAATGCCCGACGTTCCTCATGCTGAGGTGGGAGCGAAGCGCGCCTCGAAGGACGGCTGACCTTTGTGCAGGCTCTGATGCTATGGCCCAGACGTCGCGGCCCGAGCCCCCCGACTGGCGAGCAATTCGATCGCCAGGCCTGCCGCCAGGATGGCGGCGGCGGCGGCGAAGACCAGTTCGTGGCTGTCGGTCGCGGCCAGCAGGGCGGTGAAGCCATAGGCGCCGAGCGTCTGTAGAACCGCGAAGAGAATGGTCTGGAGCGCCCAGGCCGGCGTATGGGCCTCGGCGCCGACGATTTCGCGGGTGCGGCCGGCGGTCAGTGAGCCGAGGCCGATCATCAGGCCGCCGCAGAGCATGCCGGAGAGCATCAGAAGCGCGAAGTTGGTGGTCAGCGCCGGCAAGGCGGCGCCGACCGTCATCAGTGCCACCACGATGCGCAAGGCAGGGGCATAACCGAAACGGTCGGCCGCGACGCCGGCGATCAGTGGCGCTGCGACCGCGGTGGCGCCGGAGGCGATCCAGATCCAGCCGCCGGCGGCGAGCCCGTAGCCGAGATCGCGCGCGACATGATCGACGAAGAACAAGGTGTGTGGGACATAACCGATGGACGCGCCGCCATAGGCCGCGGCCAACCCGAGAAATGGGGCCGAATGACGCCAGGCGGTCGAGGCCGCGGGCGCCGATGCGGCCGATGACTGGGGCGCCGGCGAGCGCGGCAGCAGGATCATCATCACGATGCTGGCAAGCATCAGCACGGCGGCCAGCCCGAGCCAGGCACCGGCCGGCCCGGTGCCGGCGAGCAGCGGCACGGCGATGCCGGACAGGACGAAGCCGGCGCCGACGCCGGCAAAGGTGATGCCGCCGGCGCGGCCGCGATAGTTCGGCGCCACCACGCTGGCGATGACCGGCGGCACGACGATCATGAAAATGCCGCCGGTCATGCCGGACACGGCACGCAGCGCGATGAAGGCCCATTCCGGCAGGGGCACCGCGGAGATGGCGAAGGCGAGCACCGACAGGACAGCCGCGACCAGGGCGGCCCGGCGTAGCCCCAGCCATTTGGCGAAGCCGATCGCGCTGACCGCGCCGACGACATAGCCGGCGAGGTTGAAGGCGCCGGCGAGCCGGAGCGCCGTCGGGCTGGCCCAGCCGGCCTCGACCATGACCGGGATCAGCGGGGGGTAGCCGAAACGGCCGAGCCCGACGCCGATCAGCATGCCGCAGAAGCCGGCGAGCGCGGGGCCGAGGAAACGGCGGGACGGCTCGCTGGTCATGATCTCTGGTCCTGAAGGCGGCAAGGCTGCTGCTGGCTGGCGACGGGCAGGCTATACCACCCGCTCGACCGCTACGCTGCGGCAGTCCATCTCGTATTCGAGGCCGATCACCGGCGGCCGGTTGTAGTGCCAGGTGAGGCCGGCCCGGGCGGCGCCGCGCGCGACGATTTCGTCGGCCAGGAACGGGTGGACGTCATGGACGCAATAGACCTGGGTCGCCGTGGTGTCGGTCCAGCCATAACCGAACAGGGCCATGCGCTTTTCCATTTCGTCGAGCACGAAGGCGGCCTTGTCGCGGAGCGCCCCGGCGCCGGTCTCCTGGTAGCGCACGATCCGCTCGGCATAGGGGGCACTGCCGCCGCGCGCCTCGGCGCCGCCCGAGATGACGAAGGAGGGCGCCCCGGCGTCGCCCTCGGCGACATAGGAGAAAGCGTGAAACGACGGCTCGGCCGGCGGCGCCAGTTCCGGACAGACATTGGAGCGGGCGACCGGATTGGTCTTTCCGTCAAACAGGCCCCACTCCCGCAATGTCTCGACATAGGCCTCGTTGAAGGAGCGGAAACCCGAATCGGAGAAGGGGGCGGGTGAGCGCAGTTCGCAGGCACAGAACGCCGTCAGCGGCCGGCCGGCGGTCCTGATCATCGCGGCGATGAGCTCGAAGCCCTGCTTCAGCGGTACCGGCGCGCGGAACATGACCCGCTCGACATGGTAGCCGGGATGGGCGGCCGCTCCGGCGGAATACTGGAACACGCTCGGGATGAAGCGATAGTTTCCGGCGGCGAAATCGGTCGATGTCATGGCGTGTCCGGGCTCCCGTGCGCTGGCTTCTCGAATGGTCCGCGATGGCCGGGAGCGTCGCGGCTCGGCGCCGGCCGGTCAACCGACGCGGACGCATTCGACCAGTGCTCGGGGCCGCCAGCTCGGACGACAGCTTCTTCGCCGCTTCTCTTCCGGGCGGCGGGCGAGGGCGCTATATCAGGGGCATGACCAAGCTTGCTCCCATCGCCGTCGTTCCCGCCCTCGTCGCCCTTCTCGGTCTGGCCGCGCCGCCGGCATCCGCCCAGCCGGCGCCGCAGAGGCAGGCCCCCGTCACTCGCGCCGAAGTCCAGCTGTCCTTCGGCCCGGTGGTCCGCCGCGCCGCGCCGGCGGTGGTCAATGTCTATGGCGCGCGCGTCGAACAGGTGCGCAACCCGTTCTTCGAGGATCCGATCTTCCGGCGCTTCTTCGGCGATCGCGGCGGCGGCTCGGGGCCGCGTCGCGAAGAGGTCGCCCGATCGCTCGGTTCCGGCGTCATCGCGGATGCGGCCGGCCTGGTGATCACCAACAATCACGTCATCGACGGCATGACCGAGGTGAAGATCGCCTTCGCCGACCGGCGCGAGTTCGAGGTCGAGATCCTGCTGCGCGATCCGCGCACGGATCTCGCCGTCCTGAAGATCAAGGAGCCGCCGCGCGATCTGGCCGTGCTCGACCTCGGCGATTCCGATGGGCTGGAGGTTGGCGACCTCGTGCTGGCGATCGGTAATCCCTTCGGCGTCGGCCAGACCGTGACCCATGGCATTGTTTCGGCGCTGGCGCGCACCCAGGTCGGCGTCTCCGACTACCAGTCCTTCGTGCAGACCGATGCGGCCATCAATCCCGGCAATTCCGGCGGCGCGCTGGTCGACATGAGCGGCCGCCTGGTCGGCATCAACACCGCGATCTTCTCGCGCTCCGGGGGCAGCCACGGCATCGGCTTCGCCATCCCGACCGCCATGGTCCGGCTGGTGCTCGATTCGGCGCGCAACGGCAGCCAGGTGGTGCGCCGCCCCTGGTTCGGCGCGACCCTGCAGCCGGTCACCGCCGAACTGGTCGAAAGCCTCGGCCTGTCGCGGCCGGCCGGCGCGCTGATCGTCAGCACCGTGACCAACTCGCCGGCCGCCCGCGCCGGCCTCAAGCCCGGCGACCTGATCACCGCGGTCGACGGCCAGGCGGTCGATGAGCCCGACAGCTTCGGCTATCGTTTCGGCATTCGCCCGCTCGGCGGCGCGGCGAACCTGACGATCACCCGCGAGCGGCGCAGCATGACCGTTTCGGTGCCGCTGGAGCGGGCGCCGGAAGGTCCGCGCGACGCCGAGAAGATGACCGGGCCGTCGCCGTTCCAGGGCGTGACCGCCGCCACCCTGTCGCCGGCGCTCGCCGAAGAGATCCGCGTCTCGCACCGCTCGGAGGGCGTGGTGATCACCACGGTCGAACCGGGTTCGCCGGCGCAGCAGATCGGCCTGCAGCCGGGCGACGTGGTGCTGGGCGTCAACGGCACCGAGATCAAGACGCCGCGGTCGCTGCAGCAGGCGACCGCCCAGCGCTCGAGGCTCTGGCGCTTCCAGATCGACCGACAGGGGCAGGTGATCAATTCCATGACGGGCGGCTGAGGTGGACCTGTTCGAGGCGGCGGGGCCGGATCCGAAAACGCCGCGCCCGCTGGCCGACCGCTTGCGGCCGAAAACGCTGGCCGAGGTCGCCGGCCAGGACCATCTGACCGGTCCCGACGGCGCGCTGACGCGGCTGTTGCGCACCCGGTCGCTCGGCTCGCTGATCTTCTGGGGGCCGCCCGGCACCGGCAAGACCACGGTGGCGCGGCTGCTGGCAGGCGAGACCGATCTCGCCTTCGAGCAGATCTCGGCGATCTTCACCGGCGTCGCCGACCTGAAGCGGGTGTTCGAACAGGCCCGGTCGCGACGCATCCAGGGCCGGGCGACGCTGCTGTTCGTTGACGAGATCCATCGCTTCAACCGGTCGCAGCAGGATGCCTTCCTGCCGGTGGTCGAGGACGGCACGGTGACGCTGGTCGGCGCCACCACCGAAAATCCGTCCTTCGAGCTGAATGCCGCGCTTCTGTCGCGGGCCCGCGTGCTGACCTTCAAGGCGCTGGACGAGGAAGCGCTGGAAAAGCTCTTGAAGCGCGCCGAGGTCGAAGAGGCCAGGCCCTTGCCGCTCGATGACGATGCCAGGGCCGCGCTGGTGCGCATGGCCGATGGCGACGGCCGGGCGGTGCTGACGCTGGCCGAGGAGGTCTGGCGGGCGGCCGGCGAGGGCGAGGTCTTCGATACGGCCGGCCTGTCCGACGTGGTCCAGCGGCGCGCGCCGATCTACGACAAGGCCCAGGAAGGCCACTACAACCTGATCTCGGCCTTGCACAAGACCGTGCGCGGCTCCGATCCCGACGCGGCGCTTTATTATCTCGCGCGCATGCTCGATGCCGGCGAGAACCCGCTGTTCATCGCCCGCCGCGTGGTCCGCATGGCGGTCGAGGATATCGGCCTTGCCGATCCGCAAGCGCTGGTCGTCGCCAATGCCGCCAAGGACGCCTACGACTTCCTCGGCAGTCCCGAGGGCGAGCTGGCGCTGGCCAATGCGGTGATCTATGTCGCCACCGCGCCGAAATCGAACGCCGCCTATACCGCGTGGAAGGCGGCCTCGAAGCTCGCCAAGGAGCGCGGCAGCGTTATGCCGCCGAAAACCATCCTGAACGCCCCGACGAAGCTGATGAAGACCGAAGGTTACGGCGACGGCTACCGCTACGACCATGACGAGCCGGATGCCTTTTCCGGCCAGGATTACTGGCCCGAGGCGATCGGCCGGCAGAGCCTCTACGAACCGGTCGAGCGCGGCTTCGAGCGCGAGATCAGGAAGCGCATGGAATGGTGGGACAAGCTGCGCCGCGAACGCGGGTGAGGATGAGACGGCAGCCGCGACGCGCATAAACCCTCGCCCGCGCCTTCGCGGGAGAGGGTGGGTCCGGAGGATCCGGGTGAGGGTGGTTGCGTCGGCGCTGTCAGCGCATTTCGGGCCGCATTGATGGGCCTGTCCTCTTCAAATCTTCACCCGCCGGCTCCGCCGGCACCCTCTCCCACGAAGACGTCTACGGCATGCACATATCTCTGGAGAGGAAGTGCGGCGGATTGACTCGGGTGTGCGG
>NZ_JBWKTP010000023.1:0-18523 GCF_059420385.1 Phreatobacter sp. GW821-FHT04C01
TCTTGCCATGGTCGACGTGACCAATCGTGCCGATGTTGCAGTGCGGCTTGTTGCGTGCGAACTTTTCCTTGGCCATGACGGCCTCCTTCAATCTTCGCTCCGACGTCGGGTCTTCAGACCCCAGTCGATAGGTGCGACCAACGCTTACGCGTATTTGGCCTGGACATCGGCGGCGACGTTGGACGGCGCCTGTTCATAGTGGCTGAACTGCATGGTGTAGCTGGCACGGCCCTGGCTGAACGAACGCAGCTGGTTGACGTAGCCGAACATGTTCATCAGCGGCACCTTGGCGTGAACGACATTGGCGTTGCCGCGCATGTCCTGGCCCTGGATCTGGCCACGCCGGGAGTTCAGGTCGCCGATGACCGAGCCGGTATATTCTTCCGGCGTCACGACTTCGACGCTCATGATCGGCTCGAGCAGAACCGAGCCGCACTTCTGCAGCGCTTCACGCATGGCAGCGCGCGAGGCGATTTCGAAGGCCAGCGCCGAGGAGTCGACTTCGTGGTAGGCGCCGTCGATCAGCGTCACCTTGATGTCGACCACCGGGAAGCCGGCGATGATGCCCGCGCCCATGACCGAGTTGAGGCCCTTTTCGACGCCCGGCAGATATTCCTTCGGAACCGAACCGCCGATGACCTTCGACTCGAACTCGAAACCCTTGCCGGGCTCGTTCGGCTCGACCACGAACTTCACCCGGGCGAACTGACCGGTACCACCGGTCTGCTTCTTGTGGGTGTAGTCGATCTCGGCCTTCTTGGTGATCTTCTCGCGGAAGGCCACCTGCGGAGCGCCGACGCTGACGTCGACCTTGTGGGTGCGGCGCAGGATGTCGACCTTGATGTCGAGATGCAGTTCGCCCATGCCCTTGATACGGGTCTGGCCGGACTCGGCATCGGTCGACACGCGGAAGGACGGGTCCTCGCTGGCAAGCTTGATCAGCGCCAGCGCCATCTTTTCCTGGTCGGCCTTGGTCTTCGGCTCGATCGCCATCTCGATGACCGGCTCGGGGAATTCCATGCGCTCCAGGATCACCGGCTTGCTGGGATCGCAGAGCGTATCGCCGGTGCGGGTGTCCTTCAGGCCGACCAGCGCCACGATGTCGCCGGCATAGGCCTCGGCGATTTCCTCGCGGTTGTTGGCGTGCATGAGAACCATGCGGCCGACGCGCTCGGTCTTCTCGCGGCTGGAATTGAGCAGGCTGGTGCCCTTCTCCAGCTTGCCCGAATAGATGCGGCAGAAGGTCAGGACGCCGTACTGGTCGTCCATGATCTTGAAGCCGAGCAGCGACAGCGGCTCGCTGTCCGACGACTTGCGCTCGATCTCGCTGTCGTTGCGCGGATCGATGCCCTTGATCGCGGGCACGTCGACCGGCGACGGCAGGTAATCGACCACCGCGTCGAGCAGGGTCTGGACGCCCTTGTTCTTGAACGCCGAACCGGCGAGCACCGGGAAGAACGCGCCGTTCAGCACGGCCTTGCGGATCAGGCGCTTCAGGGTCGCCTCATCCGGCTCGGTGCCGTCGAGATAGGCGGCCATAGCGTCGTCGTCGAGTTCGACGGCGGCTTCGACCAGCTCGTTACGATATTTGGCGGCCTTTTCCTTGAGATCCTCGGGGATCTCCAGGTCCGCGTTGAACTCGGCGCCGAGCGCCTCGCCCGACCAGACCACGGCCTTCATGCGGACCAGATCGACGACGCCCTTGAAATTGCTTTCGGCGCCGATCGGCAGCTGAATCGGAACCGGCTTGGCGCCGAGACGCTTCTTGATGTCGTCCAGGCACATGTAGAAGTCTGCGCCGGTCTTATCCATCTTGTTGGCGAAGACGATGCGCGGAACCTTGTACTTGTCGCCCTGGCGCCAGACGGTCTCGGTCTGCGGCTCGACGCCCTGGTTGGAGTCGAGCACGCAAACGGCGCCGTCGAGCACGCGCAGCGAACGCTCGACTTCGATGGTGAAGTCGACGTGGCCGGGGGTGTCGATGATGTTCAGGCGCTTGCCCGCCCAATGGGCGGTCGTCGCGGCCGACGTGATCGTGATGCCGCGCTCCTGCTCCTGCTCCATGAAGTCCATGGTCGCGGCGCCGTCATGGACTTCGCCGATACGGTGGGACTTGCCGGTATAATAGAGGATCCGCTCGGTCGTCGTCGTCTTGCCCGCATCGATGTGGGCCATGATGCCGAAATTGCGGTAGTCCTCGATCGCGTGGGTGCGCGGCATGATCGTGATCCTTCAGGTCCGTCGGGGGCCTGGGTTTCGTTACCAGCGGTAGTGCGAGAACGCGCGGTTGGCTTCCGCCATCTTGTGCGTGTCTTCGCGCTTCTTCACGGCGTTACCGCGGTTGTTGGAAGCATCGAGAAGCTCGGCAGAGAGCTTGTCGACCATGGTCTTGTCGTTGCGCGACCGGGCGGCCTGGATCAGCCAGCGGATCGCGAGCGCCTGGCGGCGATCGGGGCGAACCTCGACCGGCACCTGGTAGGTGGCGCCGCCGACGCGCCGCGACCGAACCTCGATCGCCGGCATGACGTTCTCGAGCGCCGACTGGAACACCGTCAGCGGCTCCTGCTTCGTCTTGGCTTCGATGATATCGAAGGCGCCATAGACGATCTGTTCAGCAGCGGATTTCTTGCCTTCGTACATGACCGAGTTCATGAACTTGGTCAGCACGACGTTCCCGTACTTGGCGTCCGGGATGATTTCCCGCTTCTCTGCCCGGTGACGACGCGACATCGTTCTCTCCGTAAACTTCTAGAGCCACCAGCGCTCCGGCCCGACGCAAACCGCGTCTCGGCCGGAGCAGCCAGTGGAAACCTCACTTCGGACGCTTGGCGCCGTACTTCGAACGGCGCTGCTTGCGGTTCTTCACGCCCTGCGTATCGAGCACACCGCGCAGGATGTGGTAGCGAACGCCGGGAAGATCCTTGACGCGACCGCCACGGATCATGACGACCGAGTGCTCCTGAAGGTTGTGGCCTTCACCCGGGATATAACCAATGACCTCGAAGCCGTTGGTAAGACGCACCTTGGCGACCTTGCGGAGCGCCGAGTTCGGCTTCTTCGGGGTCGTCGTATAGACGCGTGTGCAGACACCACGCTTCTGCGGGCAGCCCTCCATGTGGCGGGACTTTTCGCGGTAGGTGCGCGGCTGACGCGGCTTGCGGATCAGCTGGTTGACGGTCGGCATCGGCGGCCTTGTCCTTAAACCTTACGAGGTCCGGCTGCCCGGTCCCCACCAAAGCGTGGAACGTCCGTCTCATTAGCGAAACGAACAACCGGACGCTCAGCCTGCCTGTGAAGGCAAACGGCGCCCGGCGAAAACAGAGGATCACCCGCGATGAAGCGAGGCGATCATGCAATCGGATCTGACTGACGTCAGGCGGCGTAGTCTCGGTTTGCTTCGGTCAGGGGGCGGTGGACCGCCACGGGACCGGGTGTGCAACCGACGTACGCCGGAAGAGTGAGCGGGCATTACACGCTGACTCGCGCTCCGTCAAGCGTTTGGGTGTGTTGACCCGGCCAACGACGCGATGTTTCGTTTACCGCCCCCGTGACGAAACGATTAACGCGCCCGGTTGCGGCACCGCAGCCGGTGCATCCCCTGCCCGCGCCGTTCCATAGCGCTTCGCGGCCGGATTGTCGCCCCCTGTCGAATCGGCGACATACGTAGATCCACGGCATGTGCGCGCTTGGCTTCTCGCGCATATTGCCCTATCGGAAGCTCGCGGCATGGCCTTTTCAAGGCGGTGCCGGGGGGACTGATGGGGGGATTCGATCACTGCGTCGGCCGAAGCAGGCCGTGCGACGATCAGATCTGGGCTTTCGGCATTCATGAGTGCCGACGCCCTTTTGGAGAGGAATGACCTATCATGACTTTTAAAGGCATAGTGTTTGCTGCCATGGCGGCGATTGCGGTTGCAGGCTCGGTCGGCGCGTCGGCGCCGGCCATGGCTCAGACCGACCGGGATGGCCAGCAGCGCTGGATCAACATCGTCAACCGGTCGGGCGTCGAGATTCGCGAATTCTACATGACCGATGTCGACACCCGCGGCTGGGGCGACGACCGCCTCGGCCAGGAGACGATCGACGACGGCGATTCCATGCGGATCGTGCCGACGCGGCGCCAGCGCGACCGCGGTTACTGCCAGTACGACATGCTCGTCGTGTTCTCCAACAATGCCCGCGTCGAGCGGCGCGGCGTGAACCTGTGTGCGACGACCAATCTCGTCTGCAACTCGACCCGGCAGTGCCGGGCCCAGTAAGGCCGGACGTCCACCGCGCCTGATCACGGAAATGGAAGGGCCACCTGCGTGTGGCCCTTTTTGTTGGCATGTCGCCGCCTCGAGCGCGCCCCGGCGCGATCACGGCGGTGACCGCATGAAGGACTCATCGAAATGAAGTCGAAGAACGTCTCGGTCGCCGCCATGGCGGCCGCGGTCCTGTTCGGCTGCCTCGGCGCCGCCCTGGCGGCCGGCACGCCGTCCGACGCCGACGGCCAGCAGCGCTGGCTCAATGTCGTCAACCGCTCGAATGTGCCGATCTACCGGTTCCATATGACCGATGTCGACACGCGCGGCTGGGGCAACGACCTGCTCGGCCGGCGCGTCGTCGATCCCGGCCGGGCCGCTCGCGTCTTCCCCCATCCCGTCCAGAGCGACCGCGGCTATTGCCGCTTCGACATCCTGGTGGTGTTCGAGGATCACAGCCGCTTCGAGCAGCGCCAGGTCAATATCTGCCGCGCCAGCACCCTGGTCTGCAGCCGGCCCGGCTCCTGCCGACTGCAATAGGCCGCCTCCGGAGCGCAAAGCACAAAAAAGGGCCGCCCCGAGGGGCGGCCCTTTTCTTATGGGTGAGACAGGGGGCGATGCCCCTGCCCCGACATCACACCTGCGGAGCTTCGATCGCGGCGAGCTCCACCGGCGCGGCACCGGCCTGGACGCCGGCGGTCTTCTGCTTCTCGTCCAGGATCAGGTCGTCGCGCTTGGTGGCGATCTCGCGGATCCGGCTCATGGTCGCGCCGGTACCCGCCGGGATCAGGCGGCCGACGATGACATTCTCCTTGAGGCCTTCCAGCGTGTCGGACTTGCCGTTGACGGCAGCTTCCGTGAGCACGCGGGTGGTCTCCTGGAACGAGGCGGCCGAGATGAACGACCGGGTCTGCAGCGAGGCCTTGGTGATGCCGAGCAGAACCGGCAGGCCGGAGGCCGGCCGCTTGTTCTTGTCGTCCTTGATGGCCTCGTTGGCTTCCTCGAGCTCCGTCTGGTCGACCTGGTCGCCCTGGATCAGATCGGTGTCGCCGGGATCGGTGACCTCGACCTTCTGCAGCATCTGGCGAACGATCACCTCGATATGCTTGTCGTTGATGACGACGCCCTGCAACCGGTAGACTTCCTGGATTTCGTTGACGAGGTAAGCTGCGAGCTCCTCCACGCCCTTGACCGCCAGGATGTCGTGCGGCGCCGGATTGCCGTCGACGATGAAGTCGCCCTTCTGCACCTCGTCGCCGTCCTGCAAGTGGATGTGCTTGCCCTTCGGGATCAGGTATTCGGCCGCATCGAGCTCGGCCTCGAAAGGCTCGATCGTCAGGCGGCGCTTCTGCTTGTAGTCCTTGCCGAAGCGCACCACGCCCGAGACTTCCGCGATGATCGCGGCGTCCTTCGGCCGGCGGGCCTCGAACAGTTCGGCGACACGCGGCAGACCGCCGGTGATGTCACGCGTCTTGGCGCTTTCCAGCGGGATACGGGCAATGACGTCGCCGCCATAGACCTGTGCCCCGGCATCGGCCGAGATGACCGCTTCCACCGCCAGCGCGTAACGGGCATCCGTGCCGCGCGGCAGCTTCTGGATCTTGCCGTTCGAGTCCTTGATCACCAGCGCCGGCTTCAGGTCGGCCGAACGCGTCGAGGTCCGCCAATCGATGACGATACGCTTGGTGAAGCCCGTCGATTCGTCGGTGGTCTCGGCGATCGACTGGCCGTCGACCAGATCCTCGAAGCCGAGGATACCGTCGATCTCGGTGATGATCGGCCGGGTATAGGGGTCCCACTCGGCGATGCGCTGGCCGCGCTTCACCTTCGAGCCCTCGTCGACCCTCAGCTTGGCGCCGTACTGGATACGGTGCGTCGCGCGCTCGGAGCCGTCGGCATCGACGATGATCACCGCCATGTTGCGGCCCATCACGATGAGTTCGCCGTCCGAGTTCTTCACCACGCTGCGGTTGCGGATCCGGATCGTGCCCTCGAAGGTCGCCTCGATGAACGAGGTGTCGACCACCTGCGCCGCGCCACCGATGTGGAACGTGCGCATGGTGAGCTGCGTACCCGGCTCGCCGATCGACTGCGCGGCGATGACGCCGACAGCCTCGCCGATATTGACCGGCGTACCGCGGGCGAGATCGCGACCGTAGCACTGGCCGCAGACGCCGACCTTGGTCTCGCAGGTGAGCACCGAGCGGATCTTCACCTCCTGGATGCCGGCGGCGGTGATCGCCTCGACGTCCTTCTCCAGGATCATCCGGCCGGCTTCCACCAGCACCGCGCCCGAGGACGGGTCGGTGACGGTAACGGCGGCCGAACGGCCGAGGATGCGGTGGCCGAGGGTGGCCACCACCTGGCCGGCGTCGACGATCGCCCGCATGCCGATGCCCTTGTCGGTATGGCAATCGACCTCGGTGATGATGCAGTCCTGCGCCACGTCGACCAGACGACGGGTCAGGTAACCCGAGTTGGCCGTCTTCAAGGCGGTGTCGGCCAGACCCTTGCGGGCGCCGTGGGTGGAGTTGAAGTACTCCATCACGGACAGGCCTTCCTTGAAGTTCGAGATGATCGGGGTCTCGATGATCTCGCCCGAAGGCTTGGCCATCAGACCGCGCATCGCCGCGAGCTGGCGCATCTGGGTCGGCGAACCACGGGCACCCGAGTGGCTCATCATGTAGATCGAGTTGATCGGCTTGTCCTGGCCGTTGGCGTCCTTCTGGACCGCCGAGATGCGGCCCATCATTTCCTGCGCCAGACGATCCGAGCACTTGGCCCAGGCGTCCACGACCTTGTTGTACTTTTCGCCATAGGTGATCAGGCCGTCGAGATACTGCTGCTCGTAGTCCTTGGTGAGCGAGCGGGTCTCTTCGACGATCGGCCACTTGTTGTCCGGCACGACCATGTCGTCCTTGCCGAACGAAATGCCGGCCTTGTAGGCATGGTAGAAGCCCAGCGCCATGATCCGGTCGCAGAAGATGACCGATTCCTTCTGGCCGCAATGGCGGTAGACGGTGTCGATCATCGCCGAGATCTCCTTCTTCGTCATCAGCTTGTTGGCTGCGTCGAAGGGAACCTTGGTGGAGCGCGGCAGGAGCTGGCCGAGCAGAACGCGACCGGGCGTGGTGTCATACATGCGCCGGACTTCGTTGCCGTCGGCGTCGAGGCCCTCCCAGCGATACCGGATCTTGGTATGCAGGGTGACGACCTTCTGGGTCAGGGCATGCTCGAGCTCGCCGATATTGGCGAAGGCCTTGCCCTGCCCGGGCATGCCGTCCGACATCAGCGACACGTAATAGAGGCCGAGCACGATATCCTGCGACGGTACGATGATCGGCGCGCCGTTGGCAGGATGCAGGATGTTGTTGGTCGACATCATCAGGACGCGCGCTTCCAGCTGCGCTTCGAGCGACAGCGGAACGTGCACGGCCATCTGGTCGCCGTCGAAGTCGGCGTTGAACGCCGAGCAGACCAGCGGATGCAGCTGGATCGCCTTGCCCTCGATCAGCACCGGCTCGAAGGCCTGGATGCCGAGGCGGTGCAGGGTCGGAGCGCGGTTCAGGAGAACCGGATGCTCGCGGATGACCTCGTCGAGGATATCCCAGACCTCCGGACGCTCCTTCTCGACCAGCTTCTTCGCCTGCTTGACGGTGGCCGACAGGCCCTTGGCGTCGAGCCGGGCATAGATGAACGGCTTGAACAGCTCGAGCGCCATCTTCTTCGGCAGGCCGCACTGGTGCAGCTTCATTTCCGGGCCGACGACGATGACCGAACGGCCGGAATAGTCGACGCGCTTGCCGAGCAGGTTCTGGCGGAACCGGCCCTGCTTGCCCTTCAGCATGTCGGCGAGCGACTTCAGCGGGCGCTTGTTGGCGCCCGTGATGACGCGGCCGCGGCGGCCGTTGTCGAACAGCGCATCGACCGCTTCCTGAAGCATGCGCTTCTCGTTGCGGATGATGATGTCGGGCGCGCGCAGCTCGATCAGCCGCTTCAGGCGGTTGTTGCGGTTGATGACGCGGCGGTAGAGGTCGTTCAGATCCGAGGTGGCGAAGCGGCCGCCGTCCAGCGGCACCAGCGGACGCAGGTCCGGCGGGATCACCGGCACGACGGTCAGGATCATCCACTCGGGCTTGTTGCCCGACTGAATGAAGGCCTCGATGATCTTCAGGCGCTTGGCGAGCTTCTTCGGCTTCAGCTCGGTGGTGGCCTCCGAGATCTCCTTGCGGGTGTCGGCGGCGAGCTTCTCCAGGTCCAGGCCGCGCAGCAGCTCACGGATCGCCTCGGCGCCGATCATGGCGGTGAAGCTGTCGTCGCCGTACTCGTCCTGGGCGCGGATATACTCTTCCTCGGACAGGAGCTGGCGCTCCTTGAGGGCGGTCAGGCCCGGCTCGAGGACGACGTAATATTCGAAATAGAGGATCCGCTCGAGATCCTTGAGCGGCATGTCGAGCAAGAGGCCGATGCGGCTCGGCAGCGACTTCAGGAACCAGATATGGGCGACCGGGGCGGCCAGCTCGATATGGCCCATGCGCTCGCGGCGCACCCGCGAGAGGGTGACCTCGACGCCGCACTTCTCGCAGATGATGCCCTTGTACTTCATCCGCTTGTACTTGCCGCACAAGCACTCGTAGTCCTTGATCGGCCCGAAGATGCGGGCGCAGAACAGGCCGTCGCGCTCGGGCTTGAACGTGCGGTAGTTGATCGTCTCCGGCTTCTTGATCTCACCGAACGACCACGACAGGATCTTTTCCGGGCTCGCGATCGAGATCTTGATCTGATCGAAAGTCGCCGGCTGCGTCGTCGGATTAAAGAGATTCGCGACCTCTTGGTTCATCGCCGTCTCCAAAGCCCCGGTTTACCGGGAGAAAATCCGGGCCGGGGCGAAACGCTCCCGACCGATGTGAACATCTTGTCCGGGATCGGGCGAACCCGATCCCGTAATAAGCGTCGAACGATTACTCGGCTGCCTGCCGGCCGACGTCGTCGGGGCCGCGCACCTGCTTGGTGGAGGCGAGCTCGACATTGAGGCCGAGCGACCGCATTTCCTTGACCAGCACGTTGAAGCTTTCGGGGATGCCGGCCTCGAAGGTGTCGTCGCCACGGACGATCGCCTCGTAGACCTTGGTACGGCCGGCGACGTCGTCCGACTTCACCGTCAGCATCTCCTGCAGCGTATAGGCCGCGCCATAGGCCTCGAGCGCCCAGACTTCCATTTCGCCGAAGCGCTGGCCGCCGAACTGCGCCTTGCCGCCCAGCGGCTGCTGGGTGACGAGCGAGTAAGGGCCGATGGAACGGGCGTGGATCTTGTCGTCCACGAGGTGGTGCAGCTTCAACATGTAGATATAGCCGACCGTCACCTGACGATCGAAGCCCTCGCCGGTCTTGCCGTCGAACAGCTTCACCTGACCGGAATGGTTCAGGCCGGCGGTATCCAGCATATGCTCGATATCGGCTTCCTTCGCGCCGTCGAAGACCGGCGTGGCGAAATGGACGCCGCGACGCGTATTGCGTGCGAGTTCCGCCAGGTTCGGTTCGTCGAGCGCCAGGATCTGGGCGTCGTCGCCATAGATCTTGTCGAAGGTTTCCCGGAGCGGCTTGACGTCCTTCGACTTCATATAGGCGTCGTAGGCTTGTCCGACCATCTTGCCGAGACCGGCGGCGGCCCATCCGAGATGGGTCTCCAGGATCTGTCCGACGTTCATGCGGCTCGGCACGCCGAGCGGATTCAGCACGATGTCGACGGCGGTGCCGTCCTCGAGGAACGGCATGTCCTCCAGCGGCACGATCCGCGACACGACACCCTTGTTGCCGTGACGGCCGGCCATCTTGTCGCCCGGCTGGATCTTGCGCTTCACCGCCACGAAGACCTTGACCATCTTCATGACGCCCGGCGGCAGTTCGTCGCCGCGCTGGAGCTTTTCCACCTTGTCGAGGAAGCGCTGCTCGAGGCGGCGCTTCGATTCGTCGTACTGCTTCCGCATGGCCTCGATATCGGCCATCAGCGCATCGTCGGCGACACCGAAGGCCCACCACTGGCCACGGGGGAATTCCGTGATCAGGTCGCGGGTCAGCAGCGTGTCCTTCTTGAAGCCCTTCGGCCCGGCGATGCCGGTCTTGTTCTCCAGGACTTCGGCGAGGCGCCCATAGACGTTGCGGTCGAGGATCGCCTGCTCGTCGTCGCGGTCCTTGGCGAGGCGTTCGATCTCCTCGCGTTCGATCGCCTGGGCACGCTCGTCCTTGTCGACGCCGTGGCGGTTGAACACGCGGACTTCGACCACCGTGCCGGTGACGCCCGGCGGCACGCGCAGCGAGGTGTCGCGGACATCCGAGGCCTTTTCACCGAAGATCGCCCTGAGCAGCTTCTCTTCCGGCGTCATCGGGCTCTCGCCCTTCGGCGTGATCTTGCCAACCAGGATGTCGCCCGGCTGCATTTCCGCGCCGATATAGACGATGCCGGCTTCGTCGAGGTTCTTCAGCGCCTCTTCCGACACGTTCGGAATGTCGCGCGTGATTTCCTCAGGGCCCAGCTTGGTGTCGCGGGCCATGACCTCGAACTCCTCGATATGGATCGAGGTGAACACGTCTTCCTTGACGATCCGCTCGGACAGCAGGATCGAGTCCTCGAAGTTGTAGCCGTTCCACGGCATGAACGCGACGAGCACGTTGCGGCCGAGCGCCAGATCGCCGAGATCGGTCGACGGGCCGTCGGCCAGGATCTCGCCCTTCTTGACGATGTCGCCGACACGCACCAGCGGACGCTGGTTGATGCAGGTGTTCTGGTTGGAACGCTGGAACTTCATCAGCCGGTAGATGTCGACGCCCGACTTGGTCGGATCGAGATCTTCGGTCGCGCGGATAACGATACGGGTCGCGTCGACCTGGTCGACCACGCCGGTCCGGCGGGCGGCGATCGCCGCTCCCGAATCGCGTGCCACCACGGCTTCCATGCCGGTGCCGACGAAAGGCGCATCCGCCTTCACCAGCGGCACGGCCTGGCGCTGCATGTTCGAGCCCATCAGAGCGCGGTTGGCGTCATCGTTCTCGAGGAACGGAATGAGCGCGGCCGCGACCGACACCAGCTGCTTCGGCGACACGTCCATGAAATCGACGCGGTCGACCGGCAGCAGCAGGACTTCACCGGCCTGGCGGCAGATGATCAGGTCTTCGACGAACTTGCCCGACTTGTCGATCGGCGCGTTGGCCTGGGCCACCGCATATTTGCCCTCTTCCATGGCCGACAGATAGATCACCTCGTCGGTGACCCGGCCGTCGCGCACCTTGCGGTAGGGCGTTTCGATGAAGCCGTATTTGTTGACGCGGGCGAAGGTCGCCAGCGAATTGATCAGGCCGATATTCGGACCTTCCGGCGTCTCGATCGGGCAGATACGGCCGTAATGCGTCGGATGCACGTCGCGCACCTCGAAGCCGGCGCGCTCACGCGACAGACCGCCCGGTCCAAGCGCCGAGAGGCGGCGCTTGTGGGTGATCTCCGACAGCGGATTGGTCTGGTCCATGAACTGCGAAAGCTGCGACGAGCCGAAGAACTCGCGCACGGCGGCAGCCGCCGGCTTGGCGTTGATCAGGTCCTGCGGCATGACGGTGTCGATCTCGACCGACGACATGCGCTCCTTGATCGCCCGCTCCATGCGCAGCAGACCGACGCGGTACTGGTTCTCCATGAGCTCGCCGACCGAACGCACGCGGCGGTTGCCGAGGTGGTCGATGTCGTCGATCTCGCCCTTGCCGTCACGCAGTTCGACCAGCGTCTTGACCACCGCCAGGATGTCGTCCTTGCGCAGGATGCGCACGGTGTCCTCGGCGGTCAGGTCGAGGCGCATGTTCATCTTCACGCGGCCGACCGCGGAGAGGTCGTAGCGCTCGCTGTCGAAGAACAGCGAATGGAACATGGCTTCCGCGGTGTCGACGGTCGGCGGCTCGCCCGGGCGCATCACCCGGTAGATGTCGAACAGCGCGTCCTCGCGCGTCATGTTCTTGTCGCCGACCAGCGTGTTGCGGATATAGGCGCCGATGGTGATGTGATCGATGTCGAGCGTCTCGATGTCGTGGTAGCCCTCGGCCACCAGCGTCTTGAGCATCTTCTCGGTGATCTCGTCGCCGGCCTCGGCATAGATCTCGCCGGTCTTCATGTTGACCATGTCTTCGGCGAGATAGCGGCCAGCCAGCTCTTCCGCGGTCATGCGGAGCGCCTTCAGGCCCTTTTCGGCAAGCTTCTTGGCGTCGCGGACGGCGAGCTTCTTGCCCGCTTCCAGCACGACTTCGCCGCTGTCGGCGTCGATCAGGTCGGTGGTGGTCTTGTACCCGCGCATACGCGCCGGGTCGTAAGGCATCCGCCAGCCGTCCTTCTTGTCCTTCGAAACCGTGATGTGGTTGTAGAAGGTCGAGAGGATCTCTTCGTTGTCCATGCCCAGCGCATAGAGCAGCGACGTCACCGGGATCTTCCGGCGCCGGTCGATACGGGCAAAGACGATGTCCTTCGCGTCGAACTCGATATCGAGCCACGAGCCGCGATAGGGGATGATGCGCGCGGCGAACAGGAGCTTGCCCGAGGAGTGGGTCTTGCCCTTGTCGTGATCGAAGAACACGCCCGGCGAACGGTGCATCTGCGAGACGATGACGCGCTCGGTGCCGTTGACGATGAAGGTGCCGTTGGAGGTCATGAGCGGGATATCGCCCATGTAGACGTCCTGCTCCTTGATGTCCTTGACCGACTTGGCGCCGGTATCGGCATCCACATCGAACACGATCAGGCGCAGCGTCACCTTCAGGGGGGCCGCGAAGGTCATGCCGCGCTGGCGGCACTCGTCAACGTCGTATTTCGGCGGCTCGAACTCGTATTTCACGAACTCCAGCATGGCGCTGCCGGAGAAATCGGTGATCGGGAACACCGACTTGAAGACCGCCTGCAGTCCCTCGTCGAGACGTCCGCCCCGCGGTTCGTCGACCATCAGGAACTGGTCATAGGACGACTTCTGAACCTCGATGAGGTTCGGCATCGTCGCCACTTCCCTGATTTTACCGAAGAACTTGCGGAACCGCTTGCGGCCGGTGAAGGTCTGAGCCATGTCGCTCCCTCGCTTGGGCCGCTCGGCGTCGGCGGCGGCCCTGGTCCCAGCGGCAGAAACGGTCATCAACGAACCATCTCTCCGCAGACGCCTGACCGGACGGTCCAAAACGGGTCGGTTTTCACCACCCTGGACCGTCCGGTCAAGCGTTCGACACCTGTTGCACTACGCGGGGCAAACCCGCGGATCGAAGACACGCCGCGACGCGGCGCTGGCCCCGCCGCAGTTGCCCGCGACGGGAAGGCACATGCGGGCGGCCTGAACGGCCGCCCGCACGCAAATCACTTGAGTTCGACCTTGGCGCCAGCGGCCTCGAGCTGCTTCTTGAGCTTCTCGGCCTCGTCCTTCGACACGGCTTCCTTGACGGCCTTCGGAGCGCCTTCGACCAGGTCCTTGGCTTCCTTCAGGCCCAGGCCGGTGATGGCGCGGACTTCCTTGATCACCTCGATCTTCTTCTCGCCGGCGGCGGCGAGAACGACGGTGAACTCGGTCTGCTCTTCGACCACGGCAGCGGCAGCGCCCGGGGCAGCGGCCACGGCGACGGCAGCGGCGGCCGAGACGCCCCACTTTTCTTCGAGCATCTTGGCGAGGTCAGCGGCCTCGAGGACGGTCAGCGACGAGAGTTCTTCGACGATTTTGGCGAGATCAGCCATTTCCAAACTTCCTTATTGATCGGTTCGAACCGTTAGAGTGTGAGAGGAGCCTCACGCAGCCTTGTCTCGGTCGGCATAAGCAGCGAACACACGCGCAAGCTTGGCAGCGGGCGCGGTCGAGAGCTGGGCAAGCTTGGTCGCGGGAGCCTGGATGAGGCCCACGAGCTTGGCGCGCAGTTCGTCGAGCGACGGCAGTGTGGCCAGAGCCTTCACCGCGTCGGGGTTCAGTGCGGTCTTACCCATCGCACCGCCGAGGACCACGAACTTTTCGTTGGCCTTGGCGAATTCGACGGCGACCTTCGGTGCCGCGACCGGATCATGGCTGACAGCCAGGATCGTGGGGCCCGTCAACAGGGCTCCAATGGACGCGACGTCCGTGCCTTCGAGAGCGATCTTCGCGAGGCGGTTTTTTGCGACCTTTACCGAAGCGCCCTGGGCCTTCATCTTGCGACGAAGGTCCTGCATCTGCGCGACGGTGAGGCCGGAATAGTGAGCGACGACGACGACGCTCGAGGTCTCGAAGACCTCCTTGAGCGAGCCGACGAGCTCTTTCTTTTCCGCGCGATCCACTTTTGCTCTCTCTAGGTCGAGGCGCCCTCGCGGGCCCCTCGGGTTGCACCTGCCGATCATCGGCTGCCGGTTTCGAGCCGGCCACCGAACGATCGACGTTCGGCCCTGTCCCCTCAGGACACCGCCGGATGTTGCCATCCGTCGGCCGAGGTGCATTGAGTTCGAACCGGTCCTTCGGCGTTGCCGCCGGTGAAACGGTCTTCACCCGTCTGTGCAGGCTTGGCGATTAAGAGGAGAAGCCCCCTCGCCTGCAGTCTCGGACAGGACATCCCGGCCGCATCCTCTCCTGGCCCTTCGGCGCGGAGACAAATTCGGCCGGCCTTGCCGCCCGGGTTGCCCCGAACGGAAGCTCGTTAAATTCGTATCGGACTCTGATCGAGGTCCCGGATCACTCCGCCGTCAGATCCTCGCTTGCGACCGCCGCGACAACTGCACAGCGATCCATGGCCCAAACGGAATCGGGGCGCGGTCACCCACACCCCAGGTCGGCTCATCTAGCAAAGGCTGTTCCACTTGCCAAGTGGAGAATACAATTTTTTCATTGACAATCGCGCGACAGCCCCCGGGAGACCCGGAGGGCGCACCACGGCAAATAGGTGGCGCGCCTTCCGTTTTCAATGGCTCGATGCCTTTATCAGGCGGAGAGCACGCTCGCCGTCTCGACTTTCAGGCCGGGGCCCATGGTCGAGGAGATCGCGATCTTCTGGACATAGGTGCCCTTGGCGCCGGTCGGCTTGGCCTTCACGACTGCGTCAGCGAAGGCCTTGATGTTCTCGACCAGCTTGGCCTGGTCGAACGAGGCCTTGCCGACCGCCGAGTGGATGATGCCGGCCTTCTCGACGCGGAACTCGACGGCGCCGCCCTTGGAGGCCTTCACCGCGCCGGTCACGTCCATGGTGACGGTTCCGACCTTCGGGTTCGGCATCATGCCGCGCGGGCCGAGCACCTTACCGAGGCGGCCGACCAGGCCCATCATGTCCGGCGTGGCGATGCAGCGATCGAATTCGATCTTGCCGCTCTGGACGATCTCGACGAGATCCTCCGCGCCGACGATGTCGGCACCGGCCTTCAGGGCCTCCTCGGCCTTCGGACCGCGCGCGAACACGGCGACCCGCAGCGTCCGGCCGGAGCCGTTCGGCAGGTTGCACACGCCGCGGACCATCTGGTCGGCATGACGCGGGTCGACGCCCAGATTCATGGCGATCTCGATCGTCTCGTCGAACTTGGCGGTGGCGCGCTCCTTGATGAGCTTCACTGCTTCGTCGATGGCGTAGGCCTTGTTGGCGTCGATGCCTTCGGCCGTCTTGCGATAACGCTTGCCGCTCATGATCTTACCCCACGACCTCGAGGCCCATGGAACGGGCCGAGCCTTCGATCATCGACGAGGCCGAGTCGACCGAGTCGCAGTTCATGTCGACCATCTTCGCCTTGGCGATCTCGGCGATCTGGGCGCGCGTGATCTTGCCGGCGAAGCCCTTGCCGACGGTCGGGTGACCCTTGTCGATCTTGGCCGCCTTCTTGAGGAAGTAGCTCACCGGGGGCTGCTTCATTTCGAAGGTGAAGGACCGGTCCTGATACGCGGTGATGATCACCGGGATCGGCACGCCCTTTTCCATCTGCTGGGTCTTCGCATTGAAGGCCTTGCAGAATTCCATGATGTTCAGACCGCGCTGGCCGAGCGCGGGGCCGATCGGCGGCGACGGGTTAGCGGCACCCGCCGGCACCTGCAGCTTGATAAAGCCGACGATTTTCTTCGCCATGATGACCTCCTAACAGACCCTCGGGGGGTCGTCGGGTTGGGTTTCGTGGTCGGGTTCGGAGAGCTGGCGGACCGCCTCCCCTCGCCTCCCACGGGTGAACGGAACGGCCAGGCCGTTCCGGCATGCGGCCGCCCGGGACAAGGCCCGGCCGGCCGGTTTCGATCAGAGCTTGTCGACCTGACCGAATTCCAGTTCGACCGGCGTCGGCCGGCCGAAGATCGAGACCGCGACCTTGACCCGCGCGCGGGCGTCGTCGACCTCTTCCACAAACCCTTCGAACGACGCGAAGGGACCGTCATTGACCTTGACCTTCTCGCCGACCTCGAAGGACACGGTGGCCTTCGGACGATCGACACCTTCCTGGACCTGCTGGGCGATGCGCATCGCCTCGGCTTCCGGGATCGGCATGGGCTTCTTGTCGGCGCCGAGGAAGCCGGTCACCTTCGGGGTGTTCTTGATCAGGTGATAGGCCTGATCGGTCATGTCCATCTTCACCAGGACGTAACCGGGGAAGAACTTGCGCTCGGTGTCGACCTTGCGGCCGCGGCGCACTTCCACCACCCGCTCCTTCGGCACCAGGATGTCCTCGAACAATTCGGACAGGCCGCGCTGGGCGGCACCCTCACGAATCGCCTCGGCGACCTTGTTCTCGAAGTTCGAATAGGCGTGAACGACGTACCACTGCTTCGCCATGCCGTCCTCCCGATCAGCTGCCGACCGAAAGGAGCGTCTGGACGCCCCAGCGGATGATGGAATCAGCGGCAAAGAAGAAGATCGCCGACACGACCATGAAGATGAAGACCATCATCGTGGTGATTCCGACTTCCTTGCGGGATGGCCAGGTGACCTTGTTGGCCTCCTGGCGAACCTGCTGCATGAACTCGAAAGGGTTGGTCTTGGCCATGAACTGAATCCGAACAAGGCCGATCACCGCCCTGGTCCATTTCGGACCGGAGCCGGCGCATCGGCCTCTCAAGAAGGAAGCACGTCCCGCCGGATGTCCGTCACCGGGCCGGCAGGGAGAGGGTCTGCTAACCGAAAGCAGGCGAGGCGTCAAGGAAAACGCCGATCGCGCGGGCACGGCCCACGGTGTTCAGGCCCCGGCCGGAGCCTGCCATTCAATAGCGCGGCGTGATCCGGTCGACGTCGCTGCCGCCGAAACCGTGGGCCCGCATCAGCGCGCGATGGGCGGGCGTGCCGAGAAAGCCTTCGAGCGCGGCATCGACGGCCTCGGCCAGCCCGTCATTGGCCTGCGTGAAGGCGAAGGCCCCCGTCTGCGCCGGCGCCATGATCTCGATGACCTCCAGGCCCTGCCCGCCGGTCTTGGCGAGATAGCCGCGATGGGCCATGGCGACGCTGGCATAGGCATCCACCTCGCCGCGCCGCACCGCCTCGGCGGCCTCGCCCTGGCTTGCGTAGATCACCACCTGGTGCGCCGCAATGCCCGCGGCCAAGGCTGCCTGATGCTGGATCTGGCCTTCGATCACGCCGAGACGCGCATGCCCCGCACCGGCGATCGCGGCATAGCCGGTCAGGCCTCGCGGATTGCCCGAGGCCACCAGCAGGCCGTCGGGCAGCGCCCAGATCGGGCGGCTGAAGGCAACCTGGCGAGCCCGCTCGGGCGTGACGAAAAGGCCCGTGGTCATCGTCCAGCGGCCGTCTGCAAGGCCCGGCAGCAGCGCGGCGAACTCGGTCATGACGAAGTCGACCGGACCGGCGCCGACCGCGGACAGGACATGGCGCGCGACCGCGATGTCGCAGCCGGTCACCTGCCCCGCGCCGTTCCGCCCGCAGAACGGCGGCTCCTCCAGGTAGGCGAAGACGAGCCGGTCTCGCCAGGACGGAGCGCCAATGCCGGCAATGTCGCGCCTCGTCATGCCCATGCTCCATAGCCGCGCGTGGCGGCACCAGGGCCTCGAGGATAGGGCCAAAAGAAAACCCCGGCGATGCCATCGCCGGGGTTTTCGAATTTGGCAGGGGCAGCAGGGTTCGAACCCGCGACCTGCGGTTTTGGAGACCGCCGCTCTACCAGCTGAGCTATACCCCTAAGAGGAACCGCTGAACGAGCCGCAGGATATAGTCCCCCGCGGCTCCCCGATCAATCGCGCGATGCGATTGATCCACGCAATTACTCGATGATGGACGCGACGACGCCGGCACCGACGGTGCGGCCGCCTTCGCGGATGGCGAAGCGCAGCTTCTCTTCC
>NZ_JBWKTP010000024.1:0-15016 GCF_059420385.1 Phreatobacter sp. GW821-FHT04C01
CACAGTCACAAACCACCATGATTGAACCGTCTCGGATGTCTCCGAACACCTGTCTCGGATGTCTCCCGTCTATACACGGGGAGAGGTCGGCCGCATAGCGAGTGCGAACGCATCTCGCGTTCGCTCGATGCTATGAGGCGCCGGGTGAAGATTCGAAGAGGGCTGGTCATCATTTAAGGGCGGAATGCACGGCGCGGGCGGGCGCAGCCACCCTCACCCGGGTCCTCCGGCCCCCTCTCCCACGCAGACGCGGGCGAGGGTGGCGCGCTTGCCGCATCATGCCCCATTCGCCACTCGCTACTCGCTACTCGCTGTTGCAAACGCGTTTACCAAACCCCTGAAATGCCGCGTCTCCCGCCGGATGTCCTAATCCCGGGCTAACCTTTCCGCGGTTTCATGGCCGGCAACGGAGGCCATCATGAACCCGACCAGCCCGATCGTCAGCGCCGCCATCGACAGTGTCGCGCTTCTGCCGGCACCGATCACGCCGGCCTGGGTGATCGACGGCGATCCGGTGGCGCGCGCCGCCGAATTGTCCCGTTCGTCCGACGGCACCGCGGTCAGCCTGGTCTGGGATTGCACGGCCGGCACGTTCGACTGGCATTTCGGCGTCGACGAGACTGTCCACATCCTGGAAGGCGAGGTCGAGGTCAGTGCCGAGGGCGCCGCTCCGCGTGTGCTGAGAGCCGGCGATGTCGCGTTGTTCCGCTCGGGCGTGACGGCGCGCTGGCACGTGCCGCGCTATGTCAGGAAGCTCGCTTTCTGCCGCCACGCTCTGCCGCAGCCCGTGGGTTTCGCGTTACGCGCCTTCAACAGGCTGAAAGGCCTGCTGCGCGGCACGCCGGCCGGCATGCCCGGCGCATCCGTCGCCAGCGCCGGTTGAGCGCGAGGCGGCGGCGCCGGATCACGCGAGGCAAATGCAGCCAGGGCAATAGGCGCTAGCGTGAGCCGGCACAGCGATGCACCATGTCCTCGTAGAAATAGCGGGCGAAATCGCGCACTTCGAGCGTGACCCGGCTGCCGCGGCCAACGGTTTTCACCTCGACCCGTGCGACGATCAGGCCAGTCTGGTCGATCGAGGCGATCTCGCGCCCGCCGGGAATGTCGACAGCCCTCACCCGCTCGAGCCGGGTGCCGAACAATCCGGCAATACAGGCCGCCTCGTCCTGCATGGAACGGGCGGAATTGACCACCGTCGGCGGCGCCATGGCGGTGGAGCAACCGGCAAGCAACATCGAGAGACTGAAGACGGAAATGATGGACAGACGCATGGGAGTTCGACGCAATCCAGGCCAATGAGGTCCGAGGCGCCACGATGTTAGCATAGATTCGCCCGAGGCTTCCTCCCCCAACCGACAGCCGCCCCACGATCGGAGCCTTATGTCGCAGCCGGCCGCCGGCCCGCGCGTGACGCGCCTGCCGCGCGAGGATCGAAACCGCCACGGTGAAGTTCCGACGCCATGGAACTTTATCCCGCCGTGCAGGGTTGAAGCCTCGAAGCGGTTTCCCGCCCTTCCCGCCTGGACCTCCAAAGGCCCGTTCCGTGCCCGGAACGGGCCGCTTTTTTTTCCGGGCCGGCAATTCCGGGGCAGGCGCCGGCCCGCATTCCCGCCCCCGCAACCGCCGTGACGTCATGATCACGACGGAATCCGGGCGGCTTGGGCGCCAAGGCCGGATTTTCGCAGCAAAACCACCGGGATCGGGCCATCCCGCCCGCCTTTCGATCGCCGCTTTCCGGTTGCCTGCTCAAGGTTGTGGAGCAACCCATGAAACCACAGGCCGAACGACAGGCCAAAGGCTTGAGTGTCGCCGAGACCGCGGCCCTGATCATGCTGGCTGAGCATGCCGGCACGCCCGGGCAGGCGCTGGTGGAACGGCTGATCGCGCTTGGCCTCGCCGCGGAAACCTTCGGCGGCCCGGCGCTGACCGCCGACGGCCGCACGCTTTACGAACAGTTGGAAGCGACACCGCATCACCCGCGCCGCAGCAGGCCCGGCCGCCCCGCTCAGTCCCCGGAGGAGGACTGAATCTCGGCCAGCCCGGCGCTGGCGGTCCAGGTCACGCCGTCCACCGAGAAATCGAGCTCGACCGCGCCCGACGGCACGCCGAAACCGAGGCGGATCAGCCGCGAGCCGAAGCCTCGCGACGATGGCGGGGCGACCCGCGGGCCGCCGGTCTCGCGCCAGGTCATGGTCAGCTGGCGAGCCTCGCCCGCGCCCGCGATGTCCCAGCGCAGCATCACCCGCCCCGCGTCATTGGACAAGGCGCCATATTTCAGCGCGTTGGTGCCCAATTCGTGCAGGGTCAGCGCGAGCGTCAGCGCCGCGCGCGGGCCGAGCACGAGGTCGGGGCCGGCCATGTCGAAGCGCACGCCGGTGTCGTCATGCAGCCGGATGGCGCGTTCGATCAGCGGCCTGAGGCCAGTGCTGGACCAGTTGGAATGGATCAGCACGTCATGGGCGGCCGACAGCGCCTGCATGCGGGCGGCGAAGGCCCTGCCCGCCTCCTCCACCGAATTGGCGTTGCGCAGGGTCTGCGAACCGATCGCCTGCACCATCGCCATGGTGTTCTTCACCCGGTGCGTCAGCTCCTGCATCAGCAGGCGCTGCTGCTCCTCGGCCTTGCGCCGGTCGGTGACATCGAAACAGGCGCCGAGCACGCTGGTCGGCCGGCCCTCGGCATCGCGCAGCACATCGCCGCGGCGCGCCAACCAGCGTATCTCATCGCCGTGCATGACGCGGAATTCGACATAGTCACCGGCATTCTCGATCGGCCCGTCGCGACGGGCCAGCAGCATATGCTTGTCGCCGGGATGGACATGGGTCGAAAAGACGTCGCCGGGCAGCGCCGCCTGCGGCTCGATGCCCCAGAGCCGGCAAAACTCCTCGGAGGGGTAGACAACGTTGCTGTCGATCGCCCATTCGAAAGTGCCCACCTCGGCGAAATTCTGCGCCACCCTCAGGCGCCGCTCGCTCGCCGCCAGCCGTTCCTCGGCCGCCTTGATGCCGGTGACGTCGCGCGACACCGCGAGCAGCTTCTGCGGCCGGCCGTCCTCGCCGATGATCGGGGTCACCGCCACGTCCCACCATTTCGGCGCGCCCTTGGCGGTCGGACTGAAGCCCTGGAAACGGCTGACCCCGCCGGCAGCGGCGATGCGAATGGCGCGCCGCGCCTCATTGTCCTCGCCGTCGTCGCGGCCGCCGCTCCACAGGACCGGCCATGAGCAGCCGGCGACATCGGCCAGGTCGTCGATTTCCATGACGCCGAGACCACCGGAATTCATCAGTTCCAGCGTGCCGTCCAGGCTCAGCACCTTGATGCAGTCGGTGCTGGAATCCAGGATGCTCTGAAGGAAGGCCGAGGTCTCCGCGAGCTCCATATTGGTCTCGCGCAGCGCCACGTTGGTGCGGTGCGCGCTGACCTTCTTCTCCAGCCGGTCGCGCAGCTTCAAGGCCAGCACCAGCTGCACGGCGAGCTGCTCCATGACGCGCGCATCCTCGGCGTCGAACTGCCTGGCGACGTCGTGGTGAACCACCCAGAGCGTGCCGAGCGGCAGGCCGCCGGTGTCGTAGAGCGGCACCACCAGGCCTTCCATCAAGGGCTGCTCGGCGGCGTTGAAATAGTCGAACACCTCGAAGGGGCGGCTGACCAGGATGGTGCGCCCGGCATCGAGGCAGAGGCCGCACGGGCTGAAATGGCGCGGCGTTGTGCCGCCGACATGGTCCTTCAGCACGCCGGCTATGGCTTCCCAGTAGAACTCCTGCTCGCCCGCCTCGTTTTCGTCCAGCAGGCTCAGGCCAGCCGAACCGGCCCGGCAGAGCTCGACCGCCAGCTCCATGAACCGGTTGATCGCCCGGTTCGGATTGCGGGCGATGAGGTCGGACAATTCGCGAAAGGCCTCGGCCTCGGCCTGAAGGTTGACCGGTTTGCACGGCCGGCGGCGCAATTCTTCGGTGATCACCAGATCCGCCGGCTGGCGCCCGGTGCTCTCGGGATCCGCGCGGGCGTCGTCCAGGGTCGCGGCGGATCGGGGCGAGGTCGTGGCGGCCATGAAACCTCATGCGGAGCGAATGAAGCACCGACTATAAGGGCGTTTCCCTGAAGCGGCACCCGCTTTGTTTCATTCAGCCTCATGCGCACCGGCTTCGCCGTTGGCGAAGGCCCGTCCCCTGCACCGGGCGGTTCCAAGGCCCGGCGCCTTCGTGCTAAGCTTCATGCATGGCTCCGAACCTGCCTACGACGCAAATTAGCACCCCCGCCTGAAACACCGGGCCGGTCGCCGTCGTGTTTTTTTGGGGCATCCGCGTCCAGGCGGTGCCCGTCATGCGCTTTGTTCGGAACCGCCATGTCCCCTTCCAAGCCCGTATTGCACATGGTCTGCGGCAAGATCGCGGCGGGCAAATCCACGCTCACCGCCAGGCTCGCAGCCGAGCCCAAAACCGTGCTGATCAGCGAAGATCATTGGCTCGCCCGGCTCTACGGCGACGAGATCAGGACCATCGCCGACTACGTCCGCTCGGCCGGCCGGCTGCGCGCGGCCATGGGACCGCATATCGAGGCGCTCTTGAAGGCGGGCGTCTCGGTGGCGCTCGACTTCCCGGCCAACACGCTCGCCAATCGGCAATGGATGCGCGGGCTGTTCGAGCGGGCAGGCGCCGACCACTGCCTGTACTTCCTCGATGTGCCGAGCATGGTCTGCAAAGACCGCCTGAGAGCACGCAACGCCGCGGGCACCCATGATTTCGCCGCGAGCGACGCCGAGTTCGACGTCATGACCAGCCATTTCGTGGCACTGTCAGCCGAGGAGGGCTTCAAGGTGACGGTCTATCGCGAACCGCGATCCTGGTCACCAAGGGCTCCTCAACAGGGGCGGTCGTGACGGACCGGGCGGCCGAGCGCCGGCCTGGTATCTCCCTCGTCTCGATCAGTCCCAAGACCGGCCATGACGAGCGGGATCGCCATGACGGGTCACACCGGGGGCCGCACCGTTCCCGCCCCGGCTTCCACCCGGCCGCCCGACGCTCTAGACTTGCCCCACGTCACGACACGGGGCGACCACGGGCTCCGGCACGGGGGCTTCGATGCCTGACTTCGACGCCATCATCATCGGAGCCGGCCAGGCCGGGCCGGCATTGGCGCTGCGCCTGGGCAAGGCCGGCCGCAAGGTCGCCATCGTCGAGCGCGACCTGGTCGGCGGCACCTGCGTCAATACCGGCTGCACCCCGACCAAGACGCTGATCGCCAGCGCCCATGCCGCCCACATGGCGCGCCGCGCCGGCGACTATGGCGTGGCCATCGATGGTCCGGTCACCGTCGACATGAAGCGTGTCATGGCGCGCAAGGAGCAAGTGGTGCTGCACAGCCGGCACGGGCTGAAGGCCGCGCTGGAGGCGGAGCCGAACGTGACGCTCTGTCGCGGCCACGCCCGCTTCCTGTCGCCCGAAGCGGTGCGGGTCGGGACCGAGACGCTGGCGGCCGCGCAGGTCTTCATCAATGTCGGCGGCCGCGCGGCGACGCCGCCGATAGCGGGCCTTGCCGGCATCGACTACCTGACCAATTCCTCGTTGATGGATCTGGCCATCCTGCCCCGTCACCTGGTGATCGTCGGCGGCAGCTATATCGGGCTGGAATTCGCCCAGATGTATCGCCGCTTCGGCAGCGGCGTGACCATCGTCGAAACCGGAGCGCGGCTGATCCAGCGCGAGGACGAGGACGTGTCGGATGCGATCCGCGCCATCCTCGAGGCCGAGGGCGTCAAGATCCGCCTCAATGCCGCATGCATCGCGGTGGAAAAGCACGGCAGCGGTGTCGCGGTAAGGCTTGATTGCGGCGACGGCCCGCCCGAGATCGAAGGCTCGCATCTGCTGCTGGCGGTCGGACGGCGTCCAAACACCGACGACCTCGGCCTGGAGGCCGCTGGCGTGGCCACCGATACGCGCGGCTATGTCGTCGTCGACGATCAGCTCGCCACCAATGTGCCCGGCATTTTCGCGTTGGGCGACTGCAACGGCAAAGGCGCCTTCACCCACACCGCCTATAACGACTACGAAATCGTCGCCGCCAACCTGCTGGACGGCGGCCAGCGCCGGGTCGGCGACCGGATCGACACCTATGCGCTCTATATCGACCCGCCGCTCGGCCGGGCCGGCATGACGGTGGAGCAGGCGCGAAAAGCCGGCCGGCGCGTGCTGGTGGGAACCCGGCCGATGACCCGGGTGGCGCGCGCCGTCGAGAAGGGCGAGACGCAGGGTTTCATGAAGATCGTCGTCGACGCCGAGACCGAGGCGATCCTCGGCGCCGCCATTCTCGGTCCCGGCGGCGACGAGGTGGTGCATGGCATTCTCGACATGATGATCGCCAATGCGCCGGCGAGCCTCATGGCGCGGGCCATGCACATCCATCCGACGGTGTCGGAACTGGTGCCGACCTTGCTCGGCGACTTGAAAGCGGTGTGAGTATCAGGCCTCAGCCATCGGCGCCGGGCGATCCGACCAGGACGGGACCGGCGGCACGCCGCGCGCCGGCCTTGGCCGGTCTCGGCGCCTTCTGGATCTGCTCGGGCTGAAACAGCTGGATGACACGGTGGCCCTTGGGGCCCCAGGCGCAATAGACGACGGTCCGCTTCGAACCGCTGGCGCGAATGCTGACGATATCCATGGTGCGTCCGTCGGCCTTGGCCAAAACGCGGTCACCGATCACGAATGCTGGTCCTGGCATGCCCGGCGCTCCCTGGGTTCACGCTCCAATTCCCGGCATTGCTGCATGGCGGCGGCGGTCCGGCCTCCGTCCGCGAGCAAGCTAGTCGAGCTCGCCTGAGCGTTGCATGTCGTACGACATCATATGTCCGTGAATGGCGCGTGATCAGCCCGCTTCTCCCATCGGTTCCAGTCGCGATGGTTGCGCTTCCGCCGGCCTGCCTCCGGGCGACGCTTGCGGCAAAGCCGCCACCGGCCAAGGATCGCCCGGCAGTGCAGCTTGTAGAACACTCCAGCCTGGCCCGCTCCCATACCGGAGCGGGCTTTTTCTCGGGCGCCCGTCGCTTGCCGGTCGCTGCCTCAAATTTCCGCTCTCGGCCCGGCGCGATTGGGCTTATTATGGGGGCGGCCGGATCGAAGCTCCGGCGGCCCCGACAAAGTTTGCGCCGTCTCCGACCGGCTCGCGGTATCCGACCGATACCGTGATCTTGCGCCTCGATGCCCGTTCATCGGGAAGATGCCAAGCGGAGATCGCCATGAAGCACGAGAGCCTGGTTGAGATCAGTCGCAGAGCCGATGTCGTCCCCCTCGATACCATCAAGCTGACGTCCCGCCGCGAGCGCCTGCTGCGCTGGGCCGCCGTGCTGGAACAGCATGAGGGGCGGGTCAAGCCGTTCGAAAGAATGGAATACATATCCCGGCACGCATGCCGGAACCTGCGCGACGAGGAGACGCCGGTGGCGCTCGCCTTCGCCGACCCGGTGCTGCGCGCCGCAGGATTGAAGAGCGACAGGCTCGGCGACGCCATGACCTTCTTCGGACTGAGCTATGGGCAGACGCATCGCCTGCTGTGCGACTGCCACTATCAGGGCACCATGACCGGGCGCAGCGTCGCCGCCCATCTGCGCGCGGTCGCCGATGGCGGCATCGTCCGCAGGATCTGGGACTGGAGCGTGGCACGCGTGGCCATGGCCAGGTGACGGCCGCAGTGCCGCGACAAAAGGCCGGTGGCTCGTCGACGCCACCGGCCGGTCAGTTCCACGGCGAGGGCGAACCATAAGAGCTCGGCACCTCCTGGCGATCGATCAGCATGCGGTCGCGCGCAGAGACCGCCGGGCGACGCCAGCCGCCATGGCTCCAGCGCTCGGGCCGCCGCCAATAACGGCGCCGGCGCGGCGAGCGCTCGTCGTTGCGATAACCCGGATATTGCGCCGCGGCGGGTGCGGAGAGCCCGAGCGTCGCCAGCCCGGCAAGGCCTGCAAGAAAGATCCGACGATCAAGCATGAACTGCTCCTGGGTTCGGCCGGACAATGGTTCGCCAGGTCCGGCGAACGGCGCCATTGCTCATGGAGAACGTGGGATCGGCGCGGCGGTTCCGCCAGGACGCGCATAGCCCGGCCGCGGCCGACCCGGCCTAAGGATTATGGGCGGGCCCTTACACGCGACGCGGCGCAGAAGGGGGGGCCTATTTCGCGGCGGCCAGGCCCAACGCATCCTTGTGAATCCGGCCATCCTTCATGATGAGAAGGAGATTCCTGGCGGGATCCTGCATCAGCGCGATGTTCTCGAGCGGATTGCCGTCGACCAGCAAGAGATCGGCGAAGGCTCCGGTTTCGATCACGCCCAGCTTGCCCGGATAGGGATCGCGCGGGCCCGACAGGCGGAGCAGTTCGGCATTGGTGGCGGTCGCCATGGTCAGCGCTTCCGACGCCGTGTACCAGCGCGCCAAATGGGTCAGCATGGTGCCCTGCCGCCGCGCCAGAACGCTCGAAAACAGCAGATCCGAGCCGAAGGCGGTCTTGATTCCATGTTTCTTGACCAGCGCGTAGGTGCTGTCCGTGCCGGCGAAGACCTGCAGCTGCCGCGTCCGGCTCGGGCCCGTCAGGGGCACGGAATCGGCATCGCTGAGGAAGGGTTGCATGCTCAGCCATATGCCCTTCTCGGCGATCAGGCCGGCCGTCGCGTCGTCCATCAGGTGACCATGCTCGATGCACCTTGCGCCCGCCGCGATCGCGCGCTGGACGGTGAGCGGCGTATAGGCGTGGACCGTGGCATAGGTACCCCAGTCTTCCGCCGCTTCGACCGCCGCGCGCAATTCCGGCGCGGTCAAGGTCGCGGCATCCAGCGGGCTGCGCGGCGACGAGACCCCGCCGCTGCCGACCAGCTTGATCTGCGAGGCGCCCTGCAGCAGCTGCTCGCGCACGCGCATCCGCAGTTGCTCCGGACTGTCGACCATGATGCTGCCGCCGATCTGCTCGATGCGGCTGAGCATGCCGCCCGCCCGCGGTAGGTCGGCCAGGTCGCGCAGGTCGCCATGGCCGGCGGTGGCGGTGATCATGGCACCGCACGGATAGATGCGCGGGCCGGAGATGAGCCCCTCGTCGATCGCAGCCTTCAGCGCGAAGGCCGGCCCGCCGAGATCCCGGATCGTGGTGAAACCGCGCAGCAGCGTGCGCTCGGCTTCGGCGCTGGCGGCCAGATGGACATAAGCGACATCCGCGCTCGCCAGAACCTGCGGCGGCAGGGCCGCGAGCAGGGAGTGCCAGTGCGCGTCGATCAGCCCCGGCATCAGAACCCTGCCGCCGCAGTCGATCACCCGCGCGCCGTCGGGCGCCGCCGGGTTGCCCTCCGCGACCGCCTTGATCGTGTTGCCCTCGACCAGCAAGCCGAGCCCCTGGCGCAGGCTGCCGGACTTGCCGTCGAACAGCCGGAAATTGACGAACAGCAGGGGCCGCGACGGTTGCGCGGGCACGGGCGCCGATTGCGCGCTGGCGAAGTTGGGCAGGCCGAGCGCCGCCACCGACGCGGCCATGCCCGCGACAAAACCGCGGCGGGAGAGATCGGCACCGATCCGGCGCGTCAGGGATCGGATTTCCGGCCTGTGGCAGAGGCAGCCGAGATGATCGGCGGCAGCCAGCGTCTCAACCGGGGTACACGAGAACATGGCCGATCTCCCATGCATTGCGATTGCAAAGGCGCCGGATCTCAAGAGCGATGGGCCGTGGCCGCGCGCGCCGGCGTGCCGCTCGCAACCGCTCCCGCCGCAACATCGGTCGTTCGGGCCGGCGGAGCCATCAGGGTGTTTGCCCATGGCATTCAGGACAAACCCTGGCCGGCTCAGGCCGGCGGGTGGCGTGCCGTCATGCCGCGCGCGACCGGCCGCGCCGCGGGCCCGAGGGCAAATCGGCGGCAATGTTCCAGATAGGCCGCCTCGTGGTCGGCAACCAGGGCCACGACGCTGGACCACAGCCAGGACGGCGCATCCAGCCTTCCCATTCGCGCCCGGGCGAGCTCGGCGCGCCAGGACCGGCGCGTCGCGGCGTCCATCTGGGCCCCGTGCGCCCGGCCGACAATGCCTGCGAGATAGGCGGCGAGCCGCATCGCCTCTTTCGGGGTCAGCTGTTCAACCTCGATCTTGAGGTCCTGCGGCATGAGTTCGCGCAGCACCACGCCGGTGCCGGCGAGCCGGGCGGCCACCATCCGATGCCCGAGATTGGGCGCCAGCACTTCGGCGCCCCGCACCACGCGCGCGGCGTTGTCGCGCGGCATCGAGATCCCGGCGAGTCGCGGCGCCACAGCCGTGGTGGCCTCCTTGACGTCGACCAGGCACAGGCGCGGGTCGTCGCCGACGCGCAGCAGCACCGCATAACGCAGCCGGCCGAGCGAGCTGCACCCCTTCACCCAATAGGCCGCGTCGACCATCTCGATGGGATCGCCGGAATCGCGGCTCTTCAGCGCGGTCACCATGGCGCGCACCGGTTCCTCGCCGAACAGCCCGACGAGGCCCGCCCGCTCCTGCGCCGCGAGGCTCCAGAACCGCTTGCCGCGCGGCAGGCTGGGCTTGGTATCCTCCAGGCGTTCCCTGGCCAGGTTCCGCCAGCGGCGATGCACCGATTGCGCCAAGATCTTCTGGATCCGGCGCGAGCGATGGCTCTTGTCGTGCTCGGCCGCGAAATCGCCGGCCAGGGCCTCGTCGTAACCGGTGACCAGGTGCTCGAGCATGCGCGCGGTGGTCACCCCCGGCAGGTCCGATCCGCGCGCCGCGCAGGCGAGCGACAGGCCGAGCCGGATCAGATCCAGGGCGGGGTTGCCGATGACGGCCTGGTCAAGGTCGCGGATCTCAACGGCCACACGGCCCTTGGCATCGGCCACCGGACCGAGATTGCCCAGATGGCAATCGCCGCAGATCCAGACCGCAGGCCCGTCCGGAACCTGGCCGGGGCTCGCCGCGAGCCATTGGTAGAACTTGCCGGTATTGCCCCGGACATAGGCATGGGGCGAGCGCGCCATCTTGCGGTTGCGGATCTCGGCAAGCGTGGCTGCGCGTCGGCCCGGGCTGGTCATGTCGGAAGCCCTCTCGAGAATTCGCACGGAATTCGCTTGCCGGCTGGCACAGGCGACAACGCCGGGCCGCCCGACCGGTTCCGCTCGCCGCCGCCAAGCGCCGGCGCGCCGCGCAGTGGTGTCGGTTCGAAACTTTTTTTCGGTGGGCCATGTCACATGGGGCCGCCCCACCTCGTCTTGGCATCGGACGCTTGGTGAAGCGCCTTAACTGGAGACGACATGATGAAGCCCCGCCTCAACCTGTTTGCCGCGGCCCCCGGCCCGATGCAGACCCTGCTCGATTTCAGCACCCGGATCAGCCAGTGCAGCCTGGAGAAGAGCCTCCTGGAACTGGTCAAGATGCGCGCCTCGCAGATCAATGGCTGCGCCCATTGCATCAACATGCATGCCAAGGAAGCCTTGAAGGCCGGCGAGACGCCGATCCGGCTCCTGCTGCTCGACGCGTTCCGGGAATCGCCGCTCTATACGGCGCGCGAGCGGGCGGCGCTGGTCTGGGCCGAAGCGCTGACGCGGATTGCCGACGGTCGTCCCTCGGACGAGGATTACCAGCTGCTGCAGGCCGAATTCTCGGCCGAGGAACAGGTCGAGCTCACCATGATGATCGTCACCACCAATGCCTGGAACCGCTTCGCCGTCGGTTTCGGCGTGGTCCATCCGGTCGACAAGGCTGACCGGCCGGCCGTGCAGGCAGCCTGACGATGGCGAGGGAGGCAGGGCCGGACGAGGCAAGGGCCGGCGCGGACGCAGCGGCTTTCGACCGGATGCGGCCACGGCTGGTGCGCATCGCCTATCGCATGCTCGGCTCCGTCGCCGAGGCCGAGGACGTGGTGCAGGACGCCTATCTGCGCTGGCACCGGACGGACCGGGCGGCCGTGGCCAATGCGGAAGCCTTCCTCACCCGCACGGTTACCCGGCTCTGCCTCGACCAGCTGAAATCGGCCAGGACCCGACGCGAGACCTATATCGGACCCTGGCTGCCCGAACCGATCTTCGAGGCCGAAGCGGAGACCGGCGACGCCGACGACCTGACGCTGACCTTGATGCTGGCGCTCGAACGGCTGTCGCCGCTCGAGCGGGCGGCTTTCCTGCTGCACGACGTGTTCGGCCAGGATTTCGACACGGTGGCGGCGGCGATCGACCGGGATCCGGCCGCCTGCCGGCAACTGGCCACGCGCGCCCGCGGCCACGTGCGGGCGGCGCGGCCGCGCTTTCCGGTGTCGCGCGACCGGGGCCTCGAAATCGCCGACGCGTTCTTTTCGGCCTCGCGCTCGGGCGACGTGACGGCCTTGCAGAGCCTGCTCGCCGCCGATGTGGTGGCGCAGGCCGACGGCGGCGGCAAGCGCCCGGCGGCGGGCCGGCCGATCCTCGGCAGCCGCGCGGTCGCCCGGCTGTTCGCCGGCTTCGCCCGCAAGCCCGGCTACCAACCGCCGCAGATATTGGCGCGCGGCCTGATCGACGGCCTGCCCGGCATCGTCTCGCTGCAGGCCGGCGTGCTGCAGACCACCTGCTTCGCCATCGAGGACGACCGGATCGTGGCGGTCTACGTCACCCGCAATCCGGACAAGCTGCAAAGGATCGGAGCGATGGTGGGGGCGAGCGGGGAATAGCGAGTGGCGCGTGGAGATGAAGCTGATCGCGCCGTGTGCGCAAGCCCCCGCCCGCCTGTGGGCGAGGGTCTACGCGCTCTTTGGGAAGCCCTTGACGCGCGAACGTCCGAACGCATCGCCACATTTTGGCCTTACTTTATTGTAAAACGGTAATTCAATATCGCTTCACAATAATTAATGGGTCGAATCCATGGACGGGATCGCAATATCCCTGGCGCCGGCTGATAGCATGAGGTGGCGCTGCCGAACAGCAGGCTTCACCACCCCCGCCCTGCTCCTCACCATCGCCGTGCTCACCCTCGTTTTTCTCGCCGCCCCGGCCGTCCGCGCCCAGACGCGCGAACAGCCGCGCGCCTTCAGCTGGACCGGCCCCTATGTCGGCCTGCACGGTGGCTATGCCAGCAACGGCAATGCCGAACGGGTCAAGATCGACGGCGGGCTCATGGCCGGCCTGCAGGCGGGCTACAACTTGCAGGTCCAGGGCAGCGCCATGAGCGTAGTGTTCGGCGCCGAGATCGAGGCGAGCTATCTCTGGCACCAGGCTTCCCGCCCGGGGCCACCCGCCGGCATGATCGTGCCGCAATGGTACGGCGCGGCGAAGCTGCGTTACGGCTTGGTGTTCAACCGGCTGCTTCCCTTCGCCACCGCCGGCCTCGCCCTGGTGCGCCGGGAGAGCATCGGCGGCGACCTCGGCGACAGCAGGTGGCAGGCCGGCTATCTGTTCGGGGCGGGTCTGGAATATGCGCTGACCGACACGATCTCGATCAGGGCCGAGTATAATTACCTGATGCTCGGCAAGGTGATGGGCGCCTATCCCCTGGAATTCCTGCAGACCCGCAATTTCTCGACCGAAAACGTCAAGCTCGGCCTCAACCTGCATTTCTGATGCCCGTCCGCCCTAACGCCAGCGCAGCGCCGCGAGCGTGCTCGCCGCATTGCGTTCGCGGGCGAGATTGGCGACGTCGGTCGCGACGATGCGCTTGCCCAGCGGGAACACCGAGGCCTGGGCGAGCTTCAGATGGGCCCAGCCGAAGGGAATGCCGACGATCGTGACGAAACAGGCGATGGCCGCAAGGATGTGCACCAGCATCAGCGAGAAGCCGAGCGGCACGAACCAGATGATATTGCCGATCAGGCGCAGCGGCCCCATGGCGCCCTGGCTTTCGCCCGACAATTCGTGCCGGGAGATGACCTCGCGGCCGAAGGGAAAAAAGGTGTAATTGCCCAGCCGGAAGCAGGCAAAGGCCCAGGGCAGGCCAATGATGGTGATCGCCGCGATCAGGCCGGCGAGGTACCACATCACGCCAGCAATCAGGCCGCCGAGCAGAAACCACAGGACATTGCCTGCAAAGCGAAGCACGTGCATCGAATCTCCGATCCCGGATCCGCGATCCGGCGCGGCGGGGTGTAGCCCGCCGCCGGCCGTTCGGCCAATGCCGATTGCCGGCTGCAACACCCGGCGCGTCGACCTGACCACAACGGCCCACCTTCAGATGGTGCGATGCGGCAAGTTCCACCAGGGCAGCGGCCGTGGCCGGGTGATCGATTTTGCGCGAAACTTGGCGCGGATCGTGGTATGGTCACGCCATCGCCGGACAGGACAGCCTGGGCTCCGGCGGCTGCGAGACGGTCCGTGCTCCCGCCCCCGAAACCGAGGGAGTGCAGGCATGCCCGTGAAGGCGACGACACCGCCGTCGGCCGAGGAGTTTTCCGCCGAGGAGCTGCGGCTGATGGGCGCGGTGTTCCGCCGTTGCTGTGATCAGTTGCGCATTCCCATGGCCGATGTGGTCTTGCGGTCCAGCATCGCCGCCGCCATCGTCAGGTCCGGCCTTGCCGGCGCCCGCACGGTGCAGCCGCTGTTTTCGGCGGGCCTGTCGGCTGCCCGGCGCGACAGGCCGGCGGCCTGAAGCAGAGGCGCAAGGCCGGGGCCATGGCGCCCCGCCGGGCGCCAAGCAACCATCAACAAGAAGGGCGGCCCAACGCCCGGTCGACAAGGTCGAAGGGAGGCCAAGATGCGCAGCCTGGATTTCGCCTATGTTTCTACCTTGATGGTGATCGGCTTCATCATGGCGATCGCCATCGGCTCGATGATGCCGACGATCTTCTGAACGGCATCGACGCGTCCGCGACCGGCAAGGACGGCGCCGGTTTTAAGTGGACGGCGCGGAGAAGCGCCGGCAATTCCCAGCCGAATCAGCGTCTTGCGCGGCTCGGCGAAGGCTCTGATTCAGCGTGAACATCCACATCCTTCGCCCTGCGTGACCGCGGCTTGACGCGCGTGACCCCTCTCCCGCGAAGACGTCTACGGCATGCACATATCTCTGGAGAGGAAGTGCGGCGGATTGACTCGGGTGTGCGGCGGGGCTGGCC
>NZ_JBWKTP010000025.1:0-5404 GCF_059420385.1 Phreatobacter sp. GW821-FHT04C01
GCGCCCGAGGGCGACTCGGCACCTTCGACGCCATCGGATCGGCCGGGAGCGTGGGAATTTTTCCGGCTCGGCCGAACTGTCGGCGGACGGGCGGCGCAAGGATGGGATTTGCTTTGACCGGTTCGGCGGGCTTTGGCGGACCGCAGACCGTCTCTCGCAAAAAAGCTGGTCGGTTGCGACCGCGATTGCCTTGCCATTCGTCGCGTTCGCGGGCATAGAGGCGGCCATCGCGGAGACGTGGCCGAGAGGCTGAAGGCGCTCGTTTGCTAAACGAGTGTACGCTCAAAAGGTGTACCGAGGGTTCGAATCCCTCCGTCTCCGCCAGACTTTAGGTAATGCGGACGTTGTCCTGAGAGATGTGAGGCCGGTTGCAAGATCAGTGACGAGAGCGCAGAGCTGGATCAGACGCGCTTTTGGCGGGAACCACTTGACGGTGCTGAATGTTGGACCCTGGCGATCCCACGCAAGGGCTCGTGCACAGGCCGAGGCATCCCGCAATTGACCAGTCGCGATGCGAGGTGGGCCGGCTTCAGCGGCTCGATTCCCGCCCCGATATCGCCCCTCAAAGCGGTCATGGCGGATACCGCATTCCGGTCGGATGCGTTCGGTCGCCATGGCAATGAAGGCAGTGAATCCCTATATCCACCCCACCCCAGCACGAACCAAGGCTAACCTTTGTCGATCCACCAGCAGACCACTTTCACCGGACGTCGCGAAACCGCCCAGAAGGCCAAGCAGAACCTGCTTGAGAAATTCCGTTCGCGCCCGGGTCCGGACCATCCGGAGACCATCAAGCGCGAGGCAGCCCGCCGCGCCGTGGTCGAAGCGCGGGAGGCCCGCGAGGCCGCCCGCGAAGCCGAGCGCGCCGCCAAGGCAGCGCAGGAAGCTGCAGAACGGGCCGCGCGTGAAGAGGCTGAGCGCATTCTCGAAGCCGAGCGCCAGGCCCAGCGCGAGGCCGACCGGCCGAAGGCGATGCTTCGCGAGGCGGTGCTCTACGCCACGCAGCGCGCCCAGCGCGGATCGCGCCGCTAAGTCTCGCCGCGGGCGTCCCGCCAGAATTCTTCCGCCGCGAGGTTCGGGCTGATCGCCTGACGATCGTAGCGGCGGGATCGGCGAGGTCGCCGCCGATCTGACCAGACCCGAAAGGCCGGCTTCACGCCGGCCTTTTTCTTTTGGCACGCCCAGGCCGCCAGGAGGCCCCGCCGGCCTTCAATGATGCCGGGCCGAATGCGTCGCGTCGCGGCCGTGTTCGTCACGGACCATCAACGTCGTCCGCGGCCGAGGCAATGCGGGATGGCCGCCACGAGGCCGGCCAAGACGAAACGGCGGCAAGATCGCTCGCCGATACCTTCTGCGGCTCCTCCGGCATTTCGCGCGCGCATCCTGCCGAAAATCATGCCCGGCATGGGTCTCCGGCACCGGAAAGAAACACCGCCTCTTGCCAAAACAGAATAAATATTCTCATATCTCAATGAAAATTGGGCTTATGAGAAATATTTTCCTCATTCGCCTTGTTTGACGAAATGTCGTGTCACATGCGAGGCCTAGCAGAGAATGGATGCCATCGACCGCAAGATCCTGACGATTCTTCAGGACGACGCCACGATCTCGATCGCCGAACTGGCGGAACGGGTTCACCTGTCGCAGACGCCGTGCTGGAAGCGCATTCAGAAGCTGGAGGCCAACGGTTTCATCGTCCGGCGGGTCGCGCTGGTCTCGCCCGAGAAGCTCGGCCTCGGCCTGACCGTCTTCGTCTCCATCGAGACGTCAGATCATTCGCGCGAATGGCTGGGCAAGTTCGCTGAGACCGTTTCGGCGCTGCCGGAAGTAATGGAATTCTACCGGATGGCCGGTGACGTCGACTACATGCTGCGCGTCGTGGTCACCGACATGGCCGCCTATGACGCCTTCTACAAGCGGCTGATCGAGACGATCCCGCTGAAGAACGTCACCTCGCGTTTCGCCATGGAGCGCATCAAGTCGACCACCGCCTATCAGGTGCCGGCGCTGCCCAAGCCTTGACGGCCATCGACGGCACCACAGCTTCATTCCCGCGAAACGACACCGGCTGGTATTTCCATGTCGTCAAAGGCTCATTTCGGAGAATGCAATTCCTGCTCGTTGCCAACTTCTTGCGATCTTCGACGATATCATTCTATTTGCCCCCGAAACCAGCGCGCGCGTCGCGCCATCATCCGGATTGCCCCATGCCGCTGTCTCGCCGCCTTGTCCTCGCCGCTCCCATGGTGGCGACCTTCGCAGCCAGGTCCCATGCACAGGGCGCAGCGCCCGCCGCAGCCCGCATCGGCGTCATCCCGATCCTGGCGGCGGCGCCGGTCTTCGTCGCCGACCGGGAGGGCTGGCTGAAGGCCGCCGGCCTCAACACCAGCTACACGACATTCGAGTCGGGCCCGAACATGATCCAGGCCCTGGCCTCCGGCACGATCGACATCTATGTCGCCGGGGTGGCGCCGCTCGGCGTCGCCCGTGCACGCGGCATCGACATCAAGGTGGTGGCGACCACCGCGGTTGAGGAAATGACGGCGGTGGTCACGCCGAAGCTTGCCCGCTTCTTCGAGGCCGGCGTTGCGCCCGCCGAGGCTTTCAAGCGCTATCGCGCCGCCACCGGCCAGGCCGCACGCATGGCGACCCAGCCGGCCGGCTCCGTGCCGAATACCACGCTGCAGCACTGGCTGTGGGAGGTGACCAAAACCGACAAGGCCGATGCGACTGTCGTACCGATGGGCATCGACGCGACGCAACAGGCGGTCCTGGTCGGCGCGGTCGAAGGCGCGACCATTCGCGAGCCGGCCGTGACCATCGTCACGCAGCGCGACTCCGGCATCAAGATCGTCGCGCTCGGCGGCGAAATGTTCCCCAACCAGCCGGGCACCGTGGTCGCCGTCACGGCGGCCTTCCTGCAGCGCGAGCCGGAAAAGGTGCAGGCGCTGGTCAGCGGCGTGGTGAAGGCGGTCGCCCTGATCAAGGCCGACCCGGCCAAAGTCGCGCCGCATGTCGAGCAGGCGCTGGGCAAGGGCATTGTCGACGTCGCGACCATCGCGAAGGCCCTGGTATCGCCGGCGTCGAAATTCACCGCCGACCCGCGCAGCATCATCGAGGCGACCGCCGCCTTGCAGCGCTATCAGGTGAAGCTCGGCTCGCTCGATCGCGAGGTGCCGCTCGACGGCCTGTTCGAGACCCGCTTCTTCGAACGCGCCAGCGCCAGCCAGTGACGCCGTGAAAGCCTCGCACTTTCTCCTGCCCCTGGTGGGCCTTGCCGCGTTCCTCGGCCTCTGGGAGGCCGTGCCGCGGCTCGGCCTGGTCAATGCCGCCTTCCTGCCGCCGCCGAGCGTGCTGCCGGCGGCATTCTGGCGCGAAATGGCGTCCGGGGCCTGGCCCGAGGCGATCCGCAACAGCCTCGGCCACTATACCGTCGGGCTGATCGCCGGCTCGGCTCTGGGCGTCGGGCTGGGCGTGGTTACCGGCATGTACCGGTCGATGGAGAGCCTGACATCGTGGGTGGTGCGGCTGCTTCGGCCGATTCCCGGGCTCGCCTGGGTGCCTTTCGCCATCATCTGGTTCGGCGTGGCGCCGTCGGCGGCCGTTTTCATCATCGCGATCGGCGTGTTCTGGATCGTCTATTTCGCTGCGCATGGCGCGGTCCGCAGCGTCGATCGCGACCTGATCGAAGTGGCCGATGCTTTCGGTTTCCGTTCCGGCCCGGAACGGCTGATCAAGGTTCTGCTGCCGGCGGCAACTCCCGGCATCCTGGTCGGCCTGCGCACGGCCATCGGCCAGGCCTGGATGGCGGTGGTGGCGGCCGAGATCTTCGGCGTGGCCGGGCTCGGCCAGCGCATGATGCAGGCCTCCAGCCTGCTCGCGACCGATATCGTGGTGGTCTACATGCTGACCATGGCCGGCCTTTACGGCCTGCTCGACACCGCCTTCGTGGCCTTGCAGGGATGGTTGCTCCGATGGAAGGCGTGATCGACATCAAAGGCCTGTCGCTGAGTTTCGAGCGCGACGGGCAACTGACCCAGGTGCTGTCCGGATTGGACCTGACCGTCCGGCGCGGCGAATTCCTTGCGATCGTCGGCCCGTCGGGGGTCGGCAAGTCGACCCTCCTGCGGGTCCTGATGGAGCTTGCCCGACCGACTGCCGGCGCGGTGGAGATCGCACCGGCCGCCGCCGGCCGCCGGGCGCTGGCCTTCGTCTTCCAGGACGCCCGGCTGCTGCCCTGGCGCCGGGTCATCGACAATGTCGCTTTCGGGCTCGAAAAGACCGGTCTTGCGCGCAGCGAGCGGCGCGACAAGGCGGCCGCGGCCCTTGCCGTCGTCGGCCTTGCCGACCTGGCGCAGCGCTGGCCGCACCAGCTTTCCGGCGGACAGCGCCAACGCGTCGCGCTCGCCCGCGCGCTCGCCGTCGACCCCGAGGCTCTGCTCATGGACGAGCCGTTCTCGGCGCTCGACGCCATCACCCGCGAGGGATTGCAGGACGAACTGACCCGGGTGCGGCAGGCAACCGCCAAGACGGTCCTCTTCGTCACCCACGACATCGACGAAGCAACCTATCTGGCCGATCGCATCGTCGTACTGGCGGGCTCGCCGGGGCGCATTGCCGGCGTGCACAGCATCGACCTGCCGCATCCGCGTCGGCGCCAGGACCACGGCCTGCAGAACACGGCCCTCGCCGTGCGCGCCGCGCTCGAAGGCGAACTGGTGGTCGACGGCGCCGCGATCTGATCGGCGAAGTCGGCGGGGGCGAGGATTCGGGGGCGAATCCTGCCGCAGATTCGCCGCAGCGTGACGCGGAGCGATTCCCGCGCCCGGACGATGCCCACAAGACAAGGGCGGCGCGGATCGCCCCTTTCTGGGCAAAAAGAGCCCGCGGGAAGCGGAAAACCGCCCCAACCGGCCTCCTGTGCCCGCGGACGCAGCCGATTTGCCGGATATCCACCGGAACGGCCGCATCGGGCCACGAGCCGCGCGCTTCGACCCGCCCGCAGACCGGCTCAGCACCCTATTGGTTAACGCCCGCTGTTCCCCATGTCGGTGGAATTTATCCATCCGTTTAAGGACTTGCGGCATCAATCCCTGCTAACCGGCCGGTTAACGGCTGCGTGGCCTTCTTGCAACAGTCCTGTGCAAAGCCGCCTTGGCACCTGTGGCGAGGCGTTGTTTCCGTTGATCGGCGCGATCCCTTCGGCAATGGTGCCCTGGCGACGAAGGGGGGCACCCCGGTCGCACCGCCTTTCTTGGGTTCGCAGGTTTCGCAACCCCCGAAGACAAGAAAGTCGGCTCGCGGGGAATTAAGGGCCGAAGGCTCGCCGGGAAACCGGCAAGATCAACGAACCCAAGCTCCCTTTCAGGAGAAACTTTGGAGGTCTACAACATGAAGACGGTCA
>NZ_JBWKTP010000026.1:0-3060 GCF_059420385.1 Phreatobacter sp. GW821-FHT04C01
TCGTCGTGCAAATGGCATGCGGCGAAATGCCCTTCGCCGGTGGCCTTGAGCTGGGGCTCCTCGACCTTGCAGCGATCGAAGACATAGGGGCAGCGGGTGTGGAAGCGGCAGCCCTTGGGCGGATTGATCGGGCTCGGCACATCGCCTTTCAGGATGATCCGGTCGCGCGCCGCGCCCGGGTCTGGCACCGGCACGGCGGAGAGCAGCGCCTGGGTATAGGGATGCTTGGGGTTGGCGAAGATCTCGCGGCGCGGCGCCAGCTCGACGATCTTGCCGAGATACATCACCGCCACCCGGTGGGTCATGTGCTCGACCACGGCGAGGTCGTGGCTGATGAACAGCAGCGCCAGGCCGAGCTCCTTCTGCAGGTCCTGCAGGAGGTTGACGATCTGCGCCTTGACCGAGACGTCGAGGGCGGAGACCGCCTCGTCGCAGATGATCAGGTCGGGTTCGGCGGCCAGCGCCCGGGCAATGCCGATGCGCTGGCGCTGGCCGCCGGAGAATTCGTGCGGCCAGCGGTTGACCGCGTCGCGCGGCAGCCGGACCGTGTCCATCAGGTCGGCGATGCGCGCGTCGACCTCGGCGCGGTTCTTGGCCAGCCCGAAATTGGTGATCGGCTCGGCCAGGATGTCGCGCACCCTGAGCCGCGGATTGAGCGAGGAGAACGGGTCCTGGAACACCACCTGGACCCGCCGGCGCAGCGGCCTGAGCGTGCCCGCCGACATGTCGTCGATGCGCTGGCCATCCAGCACGACCTGGCCCGAGGTGATCGGGAACAGCCTGAGGATGGCCTTGCCGACGGTCGACTTGCCGCAACCGGACTCGCCCACCAGCGACAGCGTCTCGCCCTTGGCGATGGCAAACGAGATGCCGTCGACCGCATAGACCTTGGCGGTGACCCCGCCGAAGAAGCCGCCGGTGATCGGGAAATGCTTTTTGAGGTCGCTGACCTCGAGCAGGGGCTGGCTCATGCGGCGACTGCCTCCTTGGGCGCGTGGTGGCAGGCGACGATGTGATGCGCGGCCTTGGCCTCGAGGCCGGGCGCGACCGCCCGGCAGAGATCGGTGACCTTCGGGCAGCGGCCGGCGAAGACGCAGCCTTCGATGCGCTTCTTCAGGCTCGGCACCAGGCCGGGGATTTCGGCGAGCCGGGTGGCGGTGCCCTCCAGCGAGGAACCGAGCTTGGGCACCGCCCCGAGCAGCCCTTGCGTATAGGGATGGCGCGGGTTGCGGAACAGGTCCTTCACCGTCGCCTCCTCGACCTTGCGGCCGGCATACATGACCATGACCCGCTCGGCGACCTCGGCGACCACGCCGAGGTCATGGGTGATCAGCACGATGGCCGCCCCCACCCGGTGCTTCAGGTCGCGCATCAGGTCGAGGATCTGCGCCTGGATGGTCACGTCCAGCGCGGTGGTCGGCTCGTCGGCGATCAGGAGCTTGGGATTGCAGGCGAGCGCGATGGCGATCATCACGCGCTGGCGCATGCCGCCACTGAGCTGGTGGGGATATTCGCGCACCCGCCGCGCCGGCTCGGGAATGCCGACCAAAGTGAGCATGGCGATGGCGCGCTTTTCCGCCTCGTCCTTGTTCAGCCCCTGGTGCAGGCGCAGCGTCTCGCCGATCTGCTTGCCGACGGTGAGCACCGGATTGAGGCTCGTCATCGGCTCCTGGAAGATCATCGAGATGTCGTTGCCGCGGATCGCCCGCATCTCCTTCTCGCTGAGCGCCAGGAGGTCGGTGCCCTGGAACCGGATCGAGCCGGCGATCCGGCCCGGCGGATCCGGGATCAGCCGCAGCAGCGACATGGCGGTGACCGACTTGCCGCAGCCGCTCTCGCCGACCACGGCCAGCGTCTCGCCGGCATTGACGTGGAAGGAGACGCCGTCGACCGCCCGGTTGATGCCGTCGGGCGTGCGGAAATGGGTCTGGAGGTTCTTCACCTCCAGCAGCGGTTCGCCGGGCGCCCCGGATGTCGGGCTCTTGGCGGTCATGGTGGCAGCAGTGGTCATCGCCGATCAGTCCCCCTTGGCCATGCGGGGATCGAGCGCGTCGCGCAGACCATCGCCGAGAAGATTCACCGCCAGCACCGTCAGCGACAGGAAGATCGCCGGGAACAGCACGATGTAGAACTTGACCTGCCAGAGCGCCCGGCCCTCGGCCATGATATTGCCCCAGGACGGCGTGATCGGCGGCGTGCCGGCGCCGATGAACGACAGGATCGCCTCGGTGATCATGGCGCTGGCGCAGATATAGGTCGCCTGCACGATCAGAGGCGCCAGCGTGTTGGGCAGGATGTGGCGCAGGATGATCATCGGCGCGCGCGTGCCGGCGGCGACCGCCGCGTCGACATAGGGCTGTTCGCGCAAGCTCAGCACCACGCCGCGCACCAGCCGCGACACGCGCGGGATCTCGGCGATGGTGATGGCGATGATGACATTGCCGACCGAGCCGCGGGTCAGCGCCATCAGCGCCACCGCCAGCAGGATCGGCGGGATCGACATGATGCCGTCCATCACCCGCATGAAGACGCTGTCGACGGCGCGCACGAAACCGGCGACGAGGCCGATCAGCAGGCCGCCGGCGGAAGCCAGCAGCGCCACCGAGAAGCCGACGATCAGCGACACGCGGGCCCCGTAGAGCACACGCGAATAGATGTCGCGGCCGAGCATGTCGGTGCCGAACCAGTAGAGCGCGGAAGGCTCACGCGTGCGCCTGGAGGTCGCGATCGCGGTCGGGTCGACCGTGCCCAGCCACGGCGCGAACACCGCCGCGATCAGCATCAGCAGCAGCAGCGCGCCGCCGAGCGCGATCATCGGATAGCGCCTGAGGAAGCCGATGAAGCCGCGCCGCGGCTTGACCTCGGGGAGAACGTCCGGCAGATGCGGCGCGACCGCGGTGCCGGCGGGAATATCGGGGCTCTGCAGGGTCAATAGCGGATCCTCGGATCGACAAGCGTGTAAACGAGGTCGATCGCGAGATTGACCAGCACGTAGACGAAGGAAAACAGCAGCACCAGGCCCTGGATCACCGGATAGTCGCGCCTGAGAATGGCATCGAC
>NZ_JBWKTP010000027.1:0-2840 GCF_059420385.1 Phreatobacter sp. GW821-FHT04C01
GTCCGCGGCCATGCCGAAATTGCACGGGCCCTCGACGATCGAGGCTCCGACCGAGCGGCGCGGATTGAGCGAACGATAGGGGTCCTGGAAGACGATCTGGCAGATCCGCCGGTGCGGGCGGAGCTGGCGTTCGGGCAGCATGGCGACATCGAGATCGCCGACCCGGATGGTCCCCGAGGTCGGCTCGATCAGCCGGGCGATGCAGCGCGCGACCGTCGACTTGCCGGAGCCGGATTCGCCGACGATGCCGAGCGTCTCGCCGCTGCGGATCTGGATGTCGACTTCGGAAGCGGCCCGCACCTCGCGCGCCTTCTTGAACAAGCCGCCGCCGCCATAGACCTTGGACAGCTTGACGGTCTCCAGCATGACCTGGCCGGTCTTCACCTCGCGGGCCGGCGGGGTGAGGGTCGGCACCGCGTTGATCAGCATCTTGGTATAGGGATGTTCGGGGCGCTTCAGCACGTCGTCGGCGGTGCCGGTCTCGACCACGCTGCCCTTCTGCATCACCACCACCCGGTGGGCGATCTCGGCGACCACGCCGAAATCATGGGTGATGAACAGCACGCCGGTGCCGCGGCGCTGCTGCATCTCGGCGACCAGCTTCAGGATCTGCGCCTGGGTCGTCACGTCGAGCGCGGTGGTCGGCTCGTCGGCGATCAGGAGCGAGGGGTCGAGCACCAGCGCCTGGGCGATCATGATGCGCTGGCGCTGGCCGCCGGACAGCTGGTGCGGATAGGCGTCGTAAAGCTTGGCCGGATCCGGCAGGCGCACCGCATCCATCACCGCCAGCACCTTGTCCTTGCGTTCGGCGAAGGACAGGCCGGTGTGGATCTCCAGCACCTCGTCGATCTGCTCGCCGCAGGTGACCACCGGGTTCAGCGCGGTCATCGGTTCCTGGAAGATCATCGACATGCGGGTGCCGCGCAGCGCGCGCAGGCGGCTGCCGCTCGCCTTCAGCATGTCTTCGCCTTCGAGCAGGATCTCGCCCGCCACCGGCGCCAGCTGGCCCTTGGGCAAGAGCCCCATGACCGAATGGGCGGTGACCGACTTGCCCGAGCCGGATTCGCCGACGACGCAGACGATCTCGCCGGGATTGACCGAGAACGACACGCTGTCGACGGCATTGGCGCGGTCGCCGCCCTTGGGCAGCCTGACCGACAGGTTCCTGATATCGAGGACCGGGCCGCTCATCCGCGTTTCTCCATTTTCGGATCGAGCGTGTCGCGCAGCCCGTCGCCCAGCATGTTGACCGCCAGAACCGTGACGGCGAGGAAAATGCCGGGATAGAGGATGTTGTGCGGGAACAGCCGGAACACCTGGCGACCCTCGGCCATGATATTGCCCCAGGTCGGGATCTGCGGCGGAATGCCGATGCCCAGGAACGACAGGATCGCCTCCACCAGGATCGCGGAAGCGCAGATGAAGGTGCCCTGGACCAGCAGCGGCGCGATGGTGTTGGGCAGGATATGCCGGACCAAGAGCTGCAATGTCGGCGTTCCCACGGTGATCGCGGCCTCGACATAGGGTTCTTCGCGCACCGACAGCACCACCGAACGCACCAGGCGGACGACGCGCGGCACCTCGGGCACCACGATGGCGATGATGACGGTGAGCACGCCGGCGCGCGACAGCGACACCAGCGCGATGGCGAGCAGGATGGCGGGGATCGCCATCAACCCGTCCATGATCCGCATGATGATATTGTCGAGCCAGCGGAAATAGCCCGCGAGCATGCCGATGATCAGGCCGATGGTGACCGAGATGATCGACACGGCGACGCCGATGAAGATCGACACCTGGGCACCGTAGACGACGCGCGAATAGACGTCCCGGCCGAGCGTGTCGGTGCCCATGTAATGCACCATCGTCTTGCGCGTGCCGTCATCGAGCCGGTAGCTGCTTTCGGCCATCGGCATGCGGTTGCGCGCCGCCGGATTGATCGCGGAGGGGTCGTTGGTGGCGATCAGCGGCGCGATCAGGCCGATGAAGATCATCAGGAGCACGATGGCGGCGCCGACGACGACCGACGGGTTCTTCTTCAGCTTGCGCCAGACATTCGGCTTCGACGGCGCGGGGACGTCGAGGGAAGCGGCGAGCGGGGTGGAGGCGGCAGGCGCGGTCAATAGCGGATCCTCGGGTCGAAGATCGTATAGGACAGGTCCACGAGCAGGTTGATCAGCACGTAGACGAGCGAAAACAACAGGATGATCGCCTGGATCACCGGGAAGTCACGGGCCAGCACCGCATCCACGGTCAGGCGGCCGAGGCCCGGGATCGAATAGACGCTTTCGGTCACCACCACGCCGCCGATCAGCAGGGCGATGCCGATGCCGACGACGGTGGCGATCGGCACGGCGGCGTTCTTCAGCGCGTGATGGAACAGCACCTTGATCTCGGTCTGGCCCTTGGCGCGGGCGGTGCGGATATAGTCTTCCGACAGCACCTCCAGCACGCTGGTGCGGGTCATGCGCGCGATCAGCGCGACATAGATGACCGACAGGGTGAAGGCCGGCAGCACCAGGCTGACGAACCACGGCCACAGCCCATTGGCGATGCGCTGGTAGCCCTGCACGGGGAACCAGCCGAGCTTGATCGCGAAAATATAGACCAGCAGATAGCCGATCACGAAGACCGGCACCGAAAAGCCGATCACCGAGAAGCCCATGACGATCCGGTCGATCCAGGTGCCCTGCTTATAGGCGGCGAGCACCCCGAGCGGGATGGCGATGAGCACAGCGATGATGATGGTGAAGGCGGCCAGCGACAAGGTCGGCTCGATCCGGTCGGAGATCAGTTCCCACACCGTCTTGCGGAAGAAGAAGCTCTCGCCGAGATCGCCG
>NZ_JBWKTP010000028.1:0-1496 GCF_059420385.1 Phreatobacter sp. GW821-FHT04C01
CTACGGCATGCACATATCTCTGGAGAGGAAGTGCGGCGGATTGACTCGGGTGTGCGGCGGGGCTGGCCATTGCGGCTACCGGTGTGATTCATTGCTGGGCACTTCAGATTGCTTCGAGGTGTCGCCATGTTGGTTGAGCAGCCGTCGCTGGGCCGTTTCGGGGATCGCCGCCTCGATAAAAGGGGGCGCTGTTGCTCGATCGCATGGTCGCGCGCCAAGATATCTGCCTGCGCCGGCTGAGCGAGGGCCGACGGGAGCAAGAGGTCGGCTTCCATCGCCTACTGGCCAACGACAAGGTGACGGTTGAGCGGTTGATCGAAGGCTGGAGCGAACAGACGGTGGCGGCGGTCGCCGGGCGGCATGTGCTGGCGATCCAGGACACCAGCGAGATCACTTTTGCCACCACGCCCAGGCGGCGCCGCGGCCTGGGCGAGATCGGCAAGGGCGGCGGCCGCGGCGTGCTGGTGCATGCGATGCTGGCCGTCGACGCGGCGAGCGGCAGTTGCCTGGGTCTGGTGGCCGGCAGCGTCTATACGCGCCAGGGTCGGGTCAAGACGTCGCACGCCAAGCGCGCGGTCAAGGACAAGGAATCGCGCCGCTGGATCGACACGGCCGTTCAGGCCAGGAGCGTGCTGGCCCAAGCCGCCACCGTGACCATCGTGGCCGACCGGGAGAGCGACATCTATGCCGGATGGGCGACGGTGCCCACTGGCAATGTCCATCTGCTGACACGCGTGATGCATGAACGCGCCGTCGTGGGCGGCGGTACCCTGTCGAAAGTCACGGCAGCGCTGCCGTTCGCGGCCACGCGCGGCCTCGAGCTGTTGGCCACCCACAAGCGGGCGGCACGCGACACCGAGGTAAGCCTGCGCTTCAGCAAGGTCGAGGTGTGCCGGCCCGATACTCCCGGCGCCAGGGACTGGCCGAAGACCGTGTCGCTGAACCTGGTCGAAGTCGTCGAACTGTGTCCTCCAGCCGATGTCGAGCCGGTGCACTGGCGCCTGCTCACCACCCATGCGGTCGACGACGCCGCCACCGCCTGGCAGATCGTCGACTGGTACAGGCGGCGCTGGACCATCGAGCAATTGTTCCGTCTGATGAAGACACACGGCTTGCGCCTGGAGGACAGCCAGCTCGCCAGCGCCGAGGTCTTGATCAAGCTCGCCGCCATCGCCACCAAGGCTGCCACTGTCATCCTGCAACTCGTCCAGGCCCGCGACGGCAACGGCGCTGAACCGGCCGGCAATGCCTTCAGCCCAGCCGACATCGCCGTGCTCGACAGCCTCGACGCCAGCTATCAGGGCCGCACCGCCTTGCAACGCAACCCACACCCTAGACACAGCCTCGCATGGGCCGCCTGGATCATTGCCCGCCTAGGCGGTTGGGACGGCTACCCCTCCTCAAAACCGCCCGGCCCCATCACCTCGCGTCACGGCCTCGAATATTTCCGCGCCATCGCAAAGGGCTGGACACTTAGAGACGTGTGCATGCCGTAG
>NZ_JBWKTP010000029.1:0-1209 GCF_059420385.1 Phreatobacter sp. GW821-FHT04C01
TGTATAGACGGGAGACATCCGAGACAGGTGTTCGGAGACATCCGAGACGGTTCAATCATGGTGGTTTGTGACTGTGAGGTCGATGGATTTGATGCGCTGTGTGCGGAAGACGACGTCGTAGACGTCATCGCGTCCTGCCGGGCGTAGAGCGATGGTTTTGCCTTCGAAGGCTTTCGGCACCTTGAGGCGGCGGCCCTCGAAGCTGAAGTGTCCGCCGGCCTGGACGCGGCGTGGCTTGTCGTCGGGGCCATATTCGAAGGGTTGCGGGGGCTCGCGATAGGACCGTGTGCTGGGCGCATAGCGCTCGATCGGGGTGACCAGGCCGATGGCCTCGTGCGGCCGTTCGGTGTTGTAGACTTGGCGCCAGCGTTCGAGTGCGGCTTCGGCCTGGGCGAGGCTTTCATAGGGTGCCCCGGAGAGCTTCTCAGCCTTGAGGGTGCGGTGGAAGCGCTCGTCCTTGCCGAGCGTCTGGGGATGATAGGGCCGCGAATGGCCGATGGTGATGTCCTGCTCGATCAACCACACGCCGAGCGGCGTGTAAGGGTCGCCTGGACCGTTGCCCCAGGGCGAGCCGTTGTCGGTCATGATACGCCAGGGCAGGCCGTAGCGGCGGAAAGCCTGGATCAGGCGGGTCTTGACCGTCTCGGTCCGCTGGTCGGCACAGGCCGCCGTCACCACGGCGAAGCGGGAATGGTCGTCGAGGACGGTGAGCGGGTGCAGCCGCCCTGTGCGCATCGCCACATGGCCCTTGAAGTCCATCTGCCACAGGTTGTTGGGAGCGGCGTGCTCGAAGCGTGTGAACGCCGGCACGCCGCCGCCGAACGCGCCCAAGGGCACACCGTTGCGTCGCAGGATCTCGGTCACCGTCGAGGGCGCCGGCGCCGCCAGCCCGCGCCGCTTCAGCACCTTGGCAAGCTTGCGCCCGCCCCAGCAGGGGTTCTCCCCGCGCACCGCCAGCACCTCCGCCTCGATCGGCTCCGGCGTGCGCCGCGGCGACGTCAGTGGCCGGCGCGAGCGTTCCTCAAGCCCGGCCTCGCCTTCGGCCCGATAGCGTGCCAGCAGCCGATAACCCAGGCTCGCGCTTATCTCGAACCGCCGGAACAGCTCGCATTTGTTCACACCATCGATCTGCGCCAGGCGAATGAACTCGCGCTTCAGATCCATCACCGAGACCCCCGTGAACGGCATCGCAGATCTCCTTTCGAGATC
>NZ_JBWKTP010000030.1:0-1099 GCF_059420385.1 Phreatobacter sp. GW821-FHT04C01
GCGACATGCTTCAGAATGGCCTCGATCACATGGGCATTGTAGGCGACGCCGAGCTGGTTCGGCACGGTGAGCAACAATGTGTCGGCCTCGGCTATGGCCTCGTCTGCCTTCAATTCCATGATCAGCCGGTCGGGCTCCGCGGCATAGGAGCGCCCGAAAACGGCGCGCATATTGTCGATGATGCCGACCTGGTCGCTGGCATCGCCGCGCCCGAAATAGGCACGGTCGCGATCGTCCATGAGCGCGAAGATCGATCGGGACACCGACACGCGAGGCTCCCAGTCGTGGCCGGCCTCTTTCCACGCCTGCCTATAGCGGCGAATCTGCGTGGCCTGCTGAACGTGAAACGGCTCGCCCGTCTCATCGGCCTTAAGCGTCGAACTTTGCAGGTTCATGCCCTGCTGGGCCGCCCAAAGCGCGGTTGCGTTCGACGCCGATCCCCACCAGATGCGCCGGCGCAAACCCTCCGAATGGGGTTCGAGCCGCAGCAATCCAGGCGGATTGGGGAACATGGGGCGCGGGTTGGGCCGGGCGAAGCCCTCTCCCTTCAACAGATCGAGAAAGACTTCGGCGTGGCGTCGCCCCATGTCGGCATCGCTCTGTCCTTCGTCCGGGACATGGCCGAAATGACGCCAGCCGTCGATCACCTGTTCCGGCGAGCCGCGGCTGATGCCGAGCTGCAGCCGGCCATTGCTGATCAGGTCGGCGGCGCCCGCATCCTCGACCATGTAGAACGGGTTCTCGTAGCGCATGTCGATGACGCCGGTGCCGATCTCGATCCGGTTCGTTTTCGCACCAATGGCGGCGAGCAAGGGAAAGGGCGAGGCAAGCTGCTGCGCGAAATGATGGACCCTGAAATAGGCGCCGTCCGCGCCGAGCTCTTCGGCCGCCACGGCAAGCTCGATGGACTGCAGCAGCGTATCCCTTGCCGAGCGCGTCGCCGACTGGGACGAGGGCGACCAGTGCCCGAACGAGAGAAATCCTATTGTCTTCATCTGCTTCCTGGGCGCCGATGTGTGGCGCGATATCGGTCTTCCGCAAGCCCTTATATAGCCCGGCCGAACCGGCTTGATGCAATGGCGGCGTTGCCTTCCGGGGC